>NZ_AVOG02000070.1:0-139017 GCF_000465875.3 Alcaligenes sp. EGD-AK7
CCCCAGGCACCCGCCTGTGCGTGAGCCACAGCGTCTTCCAGCACACGTTGGGCAGCGGCATCTGTCATGCCTTGAGCCTTGTAACCGCCCATGGTGTTGACGTACTGGGGCATCAAACCCACGTGTGCCAGCACGGGCACGCCGCGCTCGACCAGGAAGCGCGTGGTTTCAGCCATGGCCTGACCGCCTTCCAGCTTCACCGATTGGGCACCGCTGATGGCGAGCATACGCGATGCATTGGCAAATGCCTGCTGGGGTGATTCCTGATAGCTGCCAAACGGCATATCCACGACAATACAAGCATGTTGAGTCGCACGCACCACGGCAGCAGCATGGGCCGCCATCATATCGACCGTAATGCTTAAGGTATCGGGCATGGCATAGCCCACCATAGCGGTCGAATCGCCCACCAGAATCATATCCAGGTGCTCGTCCAGCATACGTGCGATAGGCGCGATGTAGGCTGTTAATGAAGCAATTTTTTGTTTGCCCTTGCAGGCGATCAAGGCGGGTACGCTAACGCGGACCTGCGTGGTATGTACGCTCATACTTACTCCAGCTGGAATCCCATAGAGCTAAAGCTTATATGGGATCATGAATGATGCAGATTGCAACATCTTAAGAAAAAATCCAGTCGACGCCTCTATAATCGCCGCAGGACAAAAAACAATAAGCTAATTTCCTGCCTACGTACAAGCTTCGCGTGTCCATCCCATGCGGATTCATGTCCTTTTAAGGACTTTTGCTTTGACACCGCCTGTACTCTAGAGCCCGATCGTTCCCAATGCGCGGTGGTTTCATCAGCCATGTCCTGGCTGTTTTGCCGTGCACTCAACCGAGGAGAGACCTATGTCGACTACCCCCCCAACAATCACCTTCCACGACGATAACCGTGCGCCACAACTGGGCATGGGCGTGTGGCAGGTACCTGCCGAGCAAACGGCCGATGTGGTGTGCAGTGGCATCGAAGCAGGCTACCGCCTGATCGATACCGCCGCCATCTACGGTAACGAGGCCGAGGTGGGCCAAGGGATTCGTCAGTCCAAGGTGCCACGCGAAGAGCTGTTTGTGACCACCAAGCTGTGGAATGACATGCATGGCCACGACAATACCCGTGCAGGCTTTGAAGAAAGCATGGACAAGCTGCAGCTGGACTATGTGGATCTGTACCTGATTCACTGGCCCGTGCCCAAGAACCGCCAGTACATCCAGACTTGGGAGACGCTGATCAATCTGCGCAATGAAGGTCGTGTGAAGTCGATTGGGGTGTGCAACTTCCTGCCCCAGCACCTGCAAACCTTGCTGGACAAGACAGGTGTGTTGCCTGTACTGAACCAGATCGAGCTGCACCCCGGCTTTCAGCAGGCTGAATCGCGCCATTACCACGAAGACCACGCCATCCAGACGCAAGCCTGGAGCCCGCTGGGATTGGGCACGCTGTGGGACAACCCGGTGTTGAACAAGATTGCCAAGGAACATGGCCGTTCCGTGGCGCAAATCATGCTGCGCTGGCAGATTCAGCTGGGCAATATGGTGATTACCAAGTCCAACTCCCCCGAACGCCAGCGCGACAATATGGACATTTTCAGCTTTGAGCTAAGCGAAGCCGATATGGCCGCCATTGCCAGCCTGGATCAGGCCGACGGCCGTCTTGGCCCGGATCCAGAACTGTTCCGCCTGCCCAAAAGCACCGTCCAGGACTAAGCCCTGGGGCGCACCCGACGCGCAGGCCCGGACAAGAAGGCTGCAAGAAGGGGCGCCAGGGCAAACAACCACAGCAGAGCCTGCGCCGACTGGCGTGCGCCCTGCACCCCACCGGGGTCCACAAAGCCCGAGGCTGTCGTAATGATTCCTGCCAAGGCCGCACCCAATGCCATCGTGAACAACTGCAAGGTGGTAATGGCGGCCGAGGCAATATTCTCCTGCCCCTTGGGCGCGGAATGAAATACCCGCGTCAGCAAATGCGGCCAGGCCAGACCAATCCCCACTCCGACTCCCAATAAAGACAGGTACAAGGCCCAGGAATAGTCCGTGCCTTCACTCAAGCCTACCCACGGGATAAAGACACCCAGCGCTACCAGAGACAGGCCCGACAATACAGGCCCGGCAATAATCATGCGATCCCCGGTTTTCAGCCCCCGACTGGAGCTGGCAATAGAACCCAGGGTCCAGCCGCCTGACATCAAGGCCGTCAGGTAGCCTGCTTTCAGCGGGCTCATGTGGTGGATGATCTGCAGGAAATACGGAATGAAAATTTCCGTTGCCACGGCCACGCTGACCAGACCAATACCGGCATACAGACTGCCCAAGGCCGTGCTGATGGAGTAAGTACCCTGCGGAAACAGGCGACTGGCCGACTTGCTGTCGGCACGCGCCATCAAATAAACCAGAATCGCCCCGCCCAGCACACCGCCCAGATTGATCATCCAGGAAGTAGACAGGCTACCTGCGGACATGACCAGCACAGAAGCGGTCAGCAGCAATACCTTGCCCAAAGTGGAACCGGATTTACGAGTTTCAGGCGCACGCGCATCGCGCAATTGCGTCCAGACCAGAATAGCCAGCAAAGCAGCACAAGGAAGGACACTCCAGAAAGCCAGACGCCACTGCCCCATCTGGGCAAATATCCCACCAATCGCCGGGCCCGACAAGGTTGCCACGCCCCACATACTGGACACCAAGGCCATGACGCGCGGCCAAAGTCGCTCTTCAAATACCAGCCGGATAGAAGAATAGCTCAGGCCCAGCAGCAAGCCGCCGCCCAAACCTTGAATCGTGCGGGCAAAGAGCAGGAAAGGCATGGAAGGCGCTGCCGCGCACAGGGTCGTGCCAATGGCAAAGAACAGCAAGGACATCAAGAAGCTGTGACGCAGACCCAGTTTTTCCAGAACTTGTGGCGACAGGGCCGAGCCCAGAATCGAGGCCACCACAAATAGCGTGGTATTCCAGGCGTAGTACTCCAGCCCGCCGATATCCTCCACCACCGAGGGCAGAATCGTGGTCGCCACGTACACGTTGATCGCATGAACGGCCACGCCCCCGGCCAAGGCCAGTGAGCGCAAGCCATTACGGCCAGACAGGAGTTCAGACCAAGACGCTTCTTGGGTATTTGCCATTTTTCTTTATCCAAACAAAGAGCCGGCAACAGTGCCGGCCCTTCAAACACACCAGTGCGCCAGTTGCACAGGGCACAACTGACGCACTGTTGGGCGTGCATGCACACGCCTTGACCTGCTGCCAGGCTTACGCTTTCAACAAGCCCCGCAAAACGTACTGCATGATACCGCCGTGACGGTAGTAATGCGCTTCGCTAGGCGTATCAATTCGGACCAGAGCCTCGAACTCGATATCGCCCGCACGCACTTTGACCTTCTCGGGAATCTTGTCCTGATTCAGGGCGGTAATGCCTTCAATATCAAAGATTTCATCCCCCGCCAGGCCCAAGGTTTCGGCGTTCTGACCAGCCGGGAACTGCAAAGGCATCACGCCCATGCCCAGCAGGTTGCTGCGGTGAATACGTTCGTAGGACTCGGCAATAACTGCACGGACGCCCAAGAGCACCGTACCTTTGGCCGCCCAGTCACGCGAAGAACCCGAGCCGTATTCCTTGCCGGCCAGAATCACCAGCGGGACAGCGGCATTCAAGTAATTGCGCGAGGCATCGTAAATCGTGGCCACTGGTGCGCCATCTTGCGTGAAGTCGCGTGTATAGCCGCCTTCTGTACCCGGAGCCAATTGGTTGCGCAGACGCACGTTGGCGAAAGTGCCGCGAATCATGACTTCATGGTTACCGCGACGCGAACCGTAGGAGTTGAAATCCTGCGGTTTGACATCGTGATCCATCAAGTACGTTGCCGCAGGCGAGGTACGCGCAATCGAACCGGCGGGACTGATGTGATCGGTTGTCACTGAATCGCCCAGCTTGGCCAGCACGCGCGCACCTCGAATGTCCGAGACGGGGCTTGGATCGCGCTTCAGATCAATGAAGTAAGGCGGTTTGCGCACGTAGGTGGAATCATCCTGCCACTCGAAACGATCCCCTTTGGGGGTAGGCAGAGAGCGCCAGCGCTCGTCACCGGCGAACACATCGGCATAACCATCACGATACATATCCGAGGCAATCGCCTTGCTGATCACGTCCTGCACTTCAGCGGCAGACGGCCAGATGTCTTTCAGGAATACATCCTTGCCATCGCTGCCCTGCCCCAAAGGCTCGTGGTACAGGTCAATATCCATGGTGCCCGCCAAGGCGTAGGCGACCACCAGCGGTGGCGACATCAGGTAGTTCATCTTCACTTCGGGGTGAATACGGCCCTCGAAGTTGCGGTTACCGGACAGCGTGGACACCACGGCCAGATCGTTCTGGTTAATGGCCTGGCTGACCTCTGGAATCAAGGGGCCAGAGTTACCAATACATGTAGTGCACCCATAGCCAACCAGATCAAAACCCAGCTTGTCCAGATAGGAAGTCAGGCCTGCACGCTGGTAATAGTCCGTGACCACGCGCGATCCGGGGGCCAGACTGGTTTTCACCCAAGGCTTGCGGCTCAAGCCCTTTTCCACGGCTTTCTTGGCCAACAGACCGGCGGCCATCATGACGCTGGGGTTGGAGGTATTGGTACACGAGGTAATGGCGGCAATCACCACTGAACCGTGGTCCAGCTCACACTGGCTACCGTCGGCCAAGGTGAATTTCACAGCAGCTTTACGGGGTGCTGGCGGCTTGTGCGAAGGCACGTCCGACGCGGGGAAACTTTCTTCCACGGCCTCATCGTAGGTCGCTACATCGTCGCCCAGCAAGTCGCGCACAGCGGTACGGAATGCCGGTTTGGAGGAAGACAAGGCAATACGGTCCTGAGGACGCTTGGGACCAGCAATCGAAGGCACGACGGTGGACAGATCCAGCTCCAGGCGCTCGGAGTAGCGAGGCTCGTGCTGCGGATCGTGCCACAGGCCCTGAGCCTTGGCGTAGGCGCGTACCAGTTCGATCTGCTCTTTGCTGCGGCCCGTCAGCTCCATATAACGCAGGGTTTCCTCGTCGATGGGGAACATGGAGATGGTGGAGCCGTATTCAGGGCTCATATTGCCGATAGTGGCACGGTTGGCCAAAGGCACAGCGCTGACGCCGGGACCGTAGAACTCCACAAACTTGCCGACCACCCCATGCTGACGCAGCATATCGGTAATCGTCAGCACCAGGTCGGTAGCCGTGGTGCCTTCAGGCATTTGACCCGTCAGCTTGAAACCCACAACGCGAGGGATCAGCATGGAAATGGGCTGGCCCAGCATGGCAGCTTCGGCCTCGATACCGCCTACGCCCCAGGCCACCACGCCCAGACCGTTCACCATAGGCGTGTGCGAGTCCGTACCCACACAGGTATCGGGATACGCCAGCTGACGGCCTTGTTCATCGCGCGTAAAGACCACGCGGGCCAAATGTTCCAGGTTCACCTGGTGAACAATACCGGTGCCCGGTGGCACGACCTTGAAGTTATCAAAAGCACTTTGGCCCCAGCGCAGGAACTGGTAGCGCTCCATATTGCGCTCGTATTCGATTTCCACGTTGCGTTCAAACGAGCTGGGCTTGCCAAAGTCGTCCACGATCACCGAGTGGTCAATAACCAGCTCTACCGGTGCCAGGGGGTTGATTTTTTGCGGGTCACCGCCCAAGGCCTGCATGGCTTCACGCATGGCGGCCAGGTCCACAACGGCTGGCACACCGGTAAAGTCCTGCAGCACAACGCGTGCGGGGGTAAAGGCGATTTCACGATCGGGCTCGGCAGCAGGGTCCCAGGCGGCCAGGGCGCGAATATCATCGGCCGTGACATCGCCACCGTCTTCGGTGCGCAGCAAGTTTTCCAGCAGGATCTTCAAGCCATAAGGCAGGCTGGCAACATCCAGGCCATCTCCACGAACCGCATCTAACCGATAGTAGTCGTAGGACTGCCCGCCGACATCCAACTGGTGCAAAGCCTTAAAACTATCTACGCTTTTCATATCGGGATCTCCATGGAAAAGTGCCGGCCGATACCATCCAATCTACCCAGCCAGCGATACACATGTGGTAACTGTCTATTGGTCTAGACCATTTCACATCTTACACTCTGGCGTAATCCCCTGCCCTGCGCGACGTCCTTCCTGTGGCCTTGGGTCACACCTCCTCAAACTCGGAAACATTCTTTACGTATAATGCTTTAGGCGTCTTACGACCGTCTGTTCGGCCTCCCCAGCCCCTCCCTTTACTTCGAGCGTTCGCCCATCCTCATGTTTTTTGTTGATCTGCGCCGGCTGATTCTCTTGCTGGCTACTGCCAGCAGTCTGCTGACCATGGGCTACACCTTGTATGGAGCCTATTCAGCGGAGCGTTCCTTGCTGATCGAGCAAGCGCTGGAAAAGAACCGCGCCTACGCGCTGAAACTGGCCAGCAGCACCGATGCCTTCATCGCCAATTTGCAACAGCAACTTCGTTATAGCGCCAATGAACTCTCCCGCTCCCTGAATCAGGGCAACGAGCCCATGCTACGTGACGAGGTAAGGCGCCTGAAAGAACAAAACAATAGCTTTAACTCGGTTTTGATTCTGAATACCGAGGGCCGGGTTCTGGCCAATGCTCCTCAACAGCTCAACCTGCTTGGCACGACACTACGAGGGGAGGGCACAAAACTGGCACTGAAAACCAGGAAGCCCGTGGTCAGTCAGCCCTATCTGTCCGCAACCGGGCGCTTGCTGATCTTCCTGTCCCACCCGATTTTTAATGCGGAAGGCAATTACAAGGGCCTGGTAGGCGGTTCCATCTACCTGCACGAGCCCAATAGCCTGAACGCCTTACTAGGCGAGCACTTTTATCGTGATGGATCTTACATTTATGTGGTCGACCAGCACAAACGGCTGATTTTCCACCGTGACGTCGCCCGGATTGGCGAAGTCATACACGGCAACCCGGCCATTGACGCTGTCAGCCAGGGCGAGAGTAGCGCTCTATCCCTGCGCAACGTGAAAGGTGTAGACATGCTGGCCGGTTTTGCGCCCAGCAACGATGTGAAATGGGGCGTTGTGGTGCAAAGTCCCACCAAAGTGGTGCTGGATGAATTAACGGTCCTGCTGGGCAAGGTGCTGCGCAATTCCATCCCCTTTTTCCTGGCGGTGCAGATCCTGATCTGGATGTTGGCCATGCTGATCGCCAAACCCTTGCGACAACTGGCTCGCCAGGCTCCGCATCTGGACTCAGCCAAGGCCAGCTCGCGCATCGAACAAGTTCATGCCTGGTATTTCGAGTCCCGCCAGATCAAGCTGGCCATGTTGCTGGGCTTGCAGCGTGTGAATCGCAAAATGGGCGTCATGGATGTGGAGCGCAATACCGACCCGCTGACCGGGCTGAACAACCGCCGAGGCATGGCTGTTGTGCTGCAACAATGGAAAGAAACGGACACCCCCTTTTCCGTGCTGACAGTGGATATTGACCACTTCAAACGCGTGAACGACACCTACGGGCACGATGTGGGCGATCTGGTGCTGAGCTTTCTGGCCGACACCATGCGGGCCTGCACCCGCGATACGGACCTGATCTGTCGGGTCGGGGGTGAAGAGTTCTGTATTTTCCTGCCCGATCAGGATGTAGACCAGGCCGTGCAACTGGCCGAGCGCCTGCGCATTTTGATCAGCGAAACCAATAGCCCAACTGGCTCACCCATTACGATTTCCATCGGGCTGGCACACTGGCCCTTGCATGCCCGAGAACACAGCACGGTGTTGAAACTGGCGGACGAAGCGCTTTACAAGGCCAAGCGCAATGGACGCAACCGCGTAGAAATTTGCGATCCTGCCGCCAGCGACGCTCAGAGCAGATCAGCTTAAAGACGACGCAAGACCTTGATATGCACATCCACCTGAAGATCCAGGTTCGTCAATTGACGAGCCTGTTCCAACCCTTGCGCGCTGGCCCGGAACAAATGCGGCGTCATCAAGAGCAGATCGGCAATTTTCTCTTGTGAATCAAGGCTGATCTGACAACGGACACGTTCAACAGCTTCCAGACTGAAACCGACCGGGGACTGCAAAGTCTCGTCCTTATCGGCTTTCAAGGTCGGATAAATA
This sequence comes from Alcaligenes sp. EGD-AK7, assembly GCF_000465875.3. Lineage (NCBI taxonomy): Bacteria > Pseudomonadati > Pseudomonadota > Betaproteobacteria > Burkholderiales > Alcaligenaceae > Alcaligenes > Alcaligenes sp. EGD-AK7. Next base: position 8,095 of record NZ_AVOG02000070.1, read on the forward strand.
ATGCGGCGCAGTTCCAGCAAATGGTCTGGCCCCGCTTCCACCTGCACCCAGATACCGCCCGGCTTCAACGCGCGCAAGAACTCCTCGGGCACGGCAAAGCCAAACATGCACAGCAAGGCATCCAAAGCACCATCCGGCACGGGCAATTGAGCATTGCTACCCACCAGCCAACGTATGTCCGAGGAACTGCGCGCCGCTGCCATGACGGCCCACTTGGAAATATCCAGACCAATCAGGGCCAACTGCCCATCCTGATCCTGCTGACGCAAATAACGCGGGTAATAGCCTTCGCCACAGCCCGCATCCAGACAGGCATAAGGCGCCTCCCCTTCCAGGCCATCCATCAAGGCACGCCACACACCAGCGGCGATAGGCTCGTACACCCCGGACCCCAGATAACGACGCCGCGCCGCCACCATGTCCTTGCTGTCGCCCGGATCACGTGAACGCTTGTTTTGTACAGGAAGCAGATTGATATAGCCCTGGCTGGCCGTATCGAAACAATGGCCCGAGGGGCAGCGCCAGCTGGGAGCCTCAAACGAGAGCGGCAAGCCGTCCAAAGGACAGCACAGTTTCTCGAACAGGGGCGGGGAAAGGTCAGACATGGATGAATCGCTCTACGGCCACCGTGGCCAAGGCGATAGTGTAGCGCCCCGGCCTGTCTGTGCCGGGGCTCAGGATGAATTTACGACTCGGTCGCAAAGGCCAGCGCGTCGCGCAGCAAGGCCTCAATCAGGGGTTGAATGTTGCGGGCAGCCTCTTCCTTGTACTCAAAGGGCCACTGCTCTTCCATATAGCAGCACTGCGCCATTTCCAGCTGCACAGCATGGATGTTCTGCTCGGGACGTCCGTAGTGGCGGGTGATGTAACCACCTTTGAAACGGCCATTCAACACGCTGCTGTAGTCTTTGTTGGCCGAGGCCGTTTTCATCAGACGCTCGCTCAAGGCAGGATCACAACTCTGGCCATTGGCAGTCCCGAAATTCAGATCCGGCAGGCGGCCTTCAAAAAAACGCGGCACGACCGAACGAATCGAATGCGCATCCCACAGGACCACACGGCCATGCAGGGCCAGCAAACGCGTCAGCTCTTCTTCCAGCTTCTGGTGATACGGCAACCAGATGGTCTCGCGACGCTGGGCAACCTCACGCTCGTCCGGTTCCTGGCCAGGCTGGTAGATGGGTTCATCGCCAAACGTGTCCACGGGACACAGGCTGGTGACGCTTTGACCGGGATACAGGCTGGCATTGTCAGGCGGGCGGTTCTGATCCACCACAAACCGCGAATACGTCGCCACCAGCACGGACGCACCTAATTTTTGGGCGCACTCATACAAGCGTGGAATATGCCAATCCGTATCCGGCACCTGACGCGCTGACTCCGTAAAACGCGCCAGCAAGTCCGAAGGCACGTAGGTGCCCGAGTGGGGCATGGAAATCAACAAGGGGGCAGTGCCCGGATAAAACTCAAAGGCAGCAGGTACAGTCATGGCAGACTCCAGTCTGTTTCAGCACACAATCAAGAAGGAATAGGATACAGATCACCCCGGCGGTGCTGCCAGGCCGGAAGTGATTCACGCATGCGCTGCACGCGAGCGGGGTCCAGATCGGCGCAAATATAGCCTGGATGATCAGGCATACAGGCCAATACGGTGCCCCAAGGGTCAATAATCATGCTGCGACCCAAGCACGGCATGGCAGGACCGGGACCGCCGATCTGCGCGGCGGCCAGCACGTAACACTGATTTTCAATGGCTCGGGCGCGCAACAGCACTTCCCAATGGTCACGGCCGGTATGCACATTAAAGGCGGCAGGCACTACCAGCACATTCGCGCCACGGGCACGCAAGGTACGGAACAGCTCGGCAAAGCGCATGTCATAGCAAATGCTCAGACCCAGATTCAGATCCCCGACCTGCACATTTTGCAGACGCTGGCCGTGGCAGAAATCGTCGGACTCGCGGTATTCCAGACCGTTCACCACCGCATCGTACAAATGCACTTTGCGGTATTGCGCCACGATTTCACCCTCTGGTGAAAACGTCACGCTCGTGTTGCCCAGGCGATGATCATCAGGACGGCGCTCGTGCATGGAACCCAGATGAATCCAGGCTCCGGTGCGGCGCGCCAGGCTGGCCATGTGATCGGTCACCAGACCCGGAATGGGCGTGGCATTTTGCTGCAACCATTCCGTATCACCACGTACATCGCTGTACTCGGGAGTCACAATCAGTTGTGCGCCGTCTTTGGCAGCGGCCAGCACCCAATGTTCCAGCTGGTCCAGATTGGTTTGGCGGTCGCGGCCGCTATCCAATTGAACCAGGGCAACACGTGTCGTAGACATACTTTTATCCTTTCGGACCGGCTCAATACTGCAAGGCGCGGGCCGTTTCCAAGGCCAGACGGGACAAGACACCCGCTCCCTGGCCACCGTATAAAGAGGTGCTGGTGCGGCCATCGGTAAAGCCATCGGCCATCACGGCCAGCACCACACTGCGTTCGCCCATCGTCAAGATACCGGCATCGTGACGCAGGCCGGGCAAGGAGCCGGTCTTGTGAGCCAGTTGGGCGATAGAAGGCAAAATTGCCGCAAAGTGACCTCGTTCACGCTGATCCGCCAGCATGTCCAGCCCCTGCTGACGCAGGCTTTCCGGCAGGGCAGGCGAATGCAATAGATACAGCAAGGTCGAGCAGGCATCCTGAACGGTCGTCCAGTTGTCTTTACCGGCCTCGCGCGCCTTCATGTCCATCATGTGGCGCTGCAAATCCGTATGCTGCAAACCGGCCTGGGCGCTCCAGGCGTTGATGTTATCCATGCCCAGCAAGTCGATCAGGGCATTGGTGGCGACGTTATCGCTCAGGATAATCATCAGCAGGGCCAGCTCGCGCAGGCTCAGGCTGGGCACGCCGGGCAGCTGGCTCAAGATGCCAGTGCCAGGGGTACGGTCGCCCTCGGGCAGAGGGTAAACCGTATCCAGCGACAGCTTGCCCTGAGCAACTTGCTCGAGCAGGCACAGGAGCATGGGCGTTTTGATCAGGCTGGCCGAGGGCATGACGCGCTGCGCATGCCACTCGAACAAGGAGGTACCGTCGGTAGCGTAGACCGCCATCGAAATACGGGCGGACTCCTGGGTCAGCAAAGGCTCCAGTCGTTCCTGCAGGCGCTCACGAACCAGTGGCGCATCCAGCAACTCGCTTCCTAAGGTAAACATACACACTCTCCTTCAGTACTCAGACCAGAATCATGAACAGACCGGCGAACATCAACAAGTTGATGATCATGACCGCCCAGCCGTTATACAACATGTATTTGAGCTGAGTGGATCGCGCCAGGCCCATCTGGCCGAACATGTCCGAAGAGGGGAAAGGACCAAACCAGTCAATCTGCGAGCTGCCCAGAATAACGGCAGCGGTAGCTGCAGGGCCCACACCAGCCGCAGCCAGAACGGGGCCAAAAATCTTGGCAGTAAAGGTCATCTGCGCGACGGCCGCACCCGGTATGTGACCGACCACGTTAAAGGCCACAATCAACATGCACAGCACAGCGCCACTAATACCCACCAGATACGGTTGTACCGAGTCCAGCAAGGCGTGGTAGGCGTTCAACTGATCCACCAGCACCAGCACCGGGTTGAACAGCCAGAACAGGAAGAAAATCCAGATCAGCTTGCCCGCACCGGCATACATGGCCTGCAAAATTTCACGTGGGTTCATACCACCGGCCAGACCGGTTGCCGCACCCAGAGACACCATCACGATAATGGCGTAAGCAAAACCGGCCTTGGAGGCGATACCCACCGCAGCCAGACCCACAATGGTGATGCAGAAAGCCCAGGCAGCGCGCACAGCCTTGGGGGAAGCCTTGGCATTCACGTCAAAAGCAGCCTGACCTTGCGAGGCTTCTTCGTACTGGAAATAGTCCTTGGTCATCTTCTGAATGCGACCGGACATGAACCAGCCGGTCAGCAAGGTCGCCGCTGCCATGGGCAAGCCAGCAACCAGCAGGTAATCGGTGTAGCTCAGACCGGTCAGACCCGTGACCGTAACCACGTTAGGGGTGAATGGGCCCAGCACCAGACCGGCGGAACCGGCACTTTGGAACAAGGCAGCCACAGCGGGAGGGGACAGACGCACGGCCGCGGCAATTGGAATCACCACCGCAGCAATAATGGCGTTACCGCCAGCCAGCGTACCCAGAGCGCCACAGATCAAGGTGGAGGCCACCATGATGCCCAGACGCACACGCACCGGATTGGACAAGCCAATACGCTTCACAATAGCTCGCACCAATTGCTCGGCGGCACCCGTACGGGCAGCCACTTCACCCACCCCGGCGCCCAGTACAATAATCAAACCCACCACGGCGATGAACGAGCCCAGGGACTCGGCCAGCAGTTTGCCCATGGCAATGGGCGTCGTACTGGTCATGATGGCGCCCAATACAATCGCACCAATCGTGGCCAGAACAATATCCACACCCAACAAGGCGATAAGCGCAAACACCACTACCGGCGTCAAGCCCCACAGGGAGCTTTCACCCGGCATGTAAAAGTGGGTGTACAAGGCAATCGCCATGCCAATTAAAAACACCACCATGGCAGCATTGCGCTTGCCCGTTGGCATTTGTTGCTGAATGACACTCATGTCGTCTCCTTAACGATCCTTCCTGGCCAGTTTTCAAAAACCGGCCTGCATGTGATGCAATCGCCCTGCCCTGGTTGACCGCCCCAGGTCACAGCGACTGTTTTCTTGTCCGACGCGCCGCTTATAGCGGGATAATCGGCGCATCCAGGCTTTGTGCCTGAGCGGCAAAGGCGCGATCAAGCACCTGGCCGGGCCGCTGCTCCGGGGCAACAGGATGAACCTGTACGCCATTCACAAACACGGTCTGCACACCTTGAGACGGTAAGGTGGGCTCTTCCCAAGTGGCGCAATCTTGCACCGTTTCGGGATTAAACACCACCAGATCCGCCCAGGCGCCGACTTGCAACACGCCGCGGTTTTCCAGCCCGAAGACCGAGGCAGGCATGGCGGTCATTTTGGCAACCGCCTGCTCCAGGGACATCAGGCCATCTTCGCGTACGTACCGCCCTAAAATGCGCGTGAAACTCCCCCACAAACGAGGGTGGGGATGCGCATCCGCAGGCAATCCGTCCGAGCCCACCATGCAACATGGGTGGCTGAAAATGCGCTGGACTTCTTTCTCGTCCATCGCAAAATAAATCGCGCCAGCAGGCAGCAAACGCCGTGCGGCAGTTTCCCGGTCGCAGCCCCACTGCTCGGCAATCTCGGCCAGATACAGGCCATTGCACTCGGGGTGAGGCTCGGACCAGGTAATACGAATCTGGTCTATGGTGTGGGCGCGCGCGGGGATCAGGATCGTGGAGCTGCCCGAATAGGGATAAATATCCAGGGTGGCCTGCACGCCATCAGCGCGGGCCCGATCAATATTGGCCAAGGTATGGCTGCTGCGGCCCCAGTTGGCCGGCATCATGCACTTGTGGTGCGACACCAGGGTGGCGCACTGCGTCTGGCGGCCTACCGCCAGCACTTCTTCTACCGACTCCTGCACCGTGTCGCCTTCATTGCGAATATGGCTGGTGTGCAAGGAGCCCTTGGAAGCGGCAACACGGGCCAGACCTTCCAGTTCGGCCGGCTCGGCCATGCAGCCGGGCTCGTAAGCCAGGCCGGTACTAAAGCCCACGGCGCCTTCTTCCAAGGCCTTGGCCAGCAAGGCTTCCATGGCCTTTTGTTCATCGGCATTCGGCTGGGACAAGGGGTCCTGCATCACGGCCATGCGCAGATTCGCGTGACCGACCAGAGCCGCCACGTTGATCATGGGCTTGAGCTTGCGCACGGCTTGCACGTACTGCGCCATGTCTGCAAACAAGGGAGAATCGCCCAGCAAGGCCAAAGCCGCTGCCGAGTTGCCAGGCAAAGGAGCCGGGAAAGCGCTGACGCCACAATTGCCGACCACAACCGTCGTAATGCCCTGGCTGGTTTTCCAGTCCAGAACAGGCCGCTCGATGAACATCAAATCATCATGGCCGTGAGTATCAATAAATCCAGGAGCCACCACATGGCCGCTGGCGTCCACCGATTGATCGGCGTGCCAGGCGCTCAAGTCGCCCACGGCGACAATCCGTCCTTCTCGAATACCCACATCACCACGCCAACGCGGGGTGGCCAAGCCATCAATAATCCAGCCATTGCTGATCTTGACGTCCAGCCTGCGGTCGTCTGTCTGCATCTACGTCTCCACTAACCCTCCCACAAAAAGGGGAGTTGACCGCATTATCCAAAGGTATTATTAATATGAAAAATTGTTTAAGTTAATTGATTAATCAGAAAATGATATGGACAGACTTCCCAAGCACATCACGCTCAAGCACTTGAACGCGTTTGTCGCCGTGGCCCAGGAGGCCAGTTTCACCCATGCCGCGCGTCGTCTTTTTCAAACACAATCCTCGGTCACGGGCCTGATCCAGCAGTTGGAAGTTGCCCTGAATACCACCTTGTTCAACCGCACCAGTCGGCGTGTATCCCTGACGCCTATTGGTCAGGAGTTCCTGCCGCGCATCACCCGCCTGCTGGCAGATTTTGATGGCGCCATCAGCGATGTCATGCGTTATGGGGAATTGAAAAGCGGACGGGTCAGTGTGGCCGCAGCGCCGTCGGCCATTACGGATTTGATAGCACCGGCAGCCGCCAATTTCTCCCAGCAGCATCCGGCGGTCCGTCTGTATTTACGGGATGACAACTCGGGACGCATTCAACGCCAGATCGTGGCTGGGGAGATCGACTTTGGTCTGACCAGCCCCTGGGCGGATGTCCAAGGGCTGGACAGTCAACCCTTGCTGGAAGACCAGTTTGGCGTGCTCTATCGCAGCGACGACAAGCTGATCAAACCGGATACCAACAACACGGTCAGTTGGTCTGCTCTGAATGAGCGCAAGCTGGTGGGCGTCGTAGACGAAACCGGCATCATGGCGGTGCTGCAGTCCCGCCCGGACCTGCCCATCGAAACCTCGGCCCCGTTTTATGAAGCGTCCAGCACCACCTCGCAAGCAGCGCTGGTGCAAAGTGGTCTGGCCATTGCCCTGCTGCCCGCCTTGGCGGCACAACGGGTGTTGATGCCCGGTCTGAGCTTCTCCTTGCTGCAGGCCCCCACGCTGGTCCGTACCTTGTGTCTGATGTTTCACCAAGAACATGACTTGACGCCCGCGGCGGCGGCATTGGTCGATGAGGTGCGAGCCTACGTGAAAAAAGCTCCTTTACCGCCTGGATGCCGCGCCCTGTAAGTATGTGCAAATGTGGTGGGAGACAGGCTTGGGCTCAGTAACAATAAGGACGGCAAGTCGCGTCCCGTTTTTCTCGCGACTTGGCCCTGACTGCTCGACCCTTTCCCTTCGATAGACGAACAGCAAAGCTGGACGTAGAATCGCCTCCAAGCCTCGCCTGATCACAATGCCGTCATGCCAGTGCTCCTTCTCTGGGATCGACAGCACAAGGGCGAACCTGCAGGTCATTGTCCTGCTCTCCAGGAGAAGCCATATGACGCAGTCCTCCGCGGCATCCAGCAACGCCAAGCCGCTTCACATTGACGACATTACCGTCGTAGACAACAGCAAACTTAAAAAAGCCGTAACCGCCGCTGCCTTGGGCAACGCCATGGAATGGTTTGACTTTGGCGTTTACGGCTTTGTGGCCGCCACCTTGGGTAAAGTCTTTTTCCCCGATGCCTCTCCCGCAGTACAAACCATTGCAGCCCTGGGTACCTTCTCGGTGCCCTTTTTGGTGCGGCCTCTGGGAGGTGTGTTCTTTGGACTGATGGGGGACAAGTTCGGTCGTCAGAAAGTGCTGTCCCTGACCATTATCATCATGGCCATCAGCACCTTCCTGATCGGCCTGATTCCCTCTTATCTATCCATCGGCATCTGGGCACCCATTTTGCTGCTGCTGTGCAAGCTGGCCCAAGGCTTTTCCGTAGGCGGTGAATACACTGGCGCGGCAGTTTTTGTGGCCGAATACGCGCCCGACCGGCAGCGCGGGTTCCTGGGTAGCTGGCTGGACTTTGGCTCCATCGCGGGCTTTGTTCTGGGCGCCGGTTTGGTCGTGCTGCTACAAACGTCCCTGACCGAAGAGACCTTCCAGGATTGGGGCTGGCGCATTCCTTTCCTGATTGCCGGTCCACTGGGTATTTTGGGCTTGTACCTGCGCCATGCCGCTGAAGAGACTCCCGCCTTTACCGAGCAACTGGAAAAGATGGAGAAAGAAGACCGTGCCGCCCTGACAGAGCGCCCCACGGTTTCCTTTGGCGAGATATTCTCCAAGTACCGCAAAGCCCTGCTAATTTGTATTGGCATGGTGCTGGTCACCAACATCACCTATTACATGTTGCTGACCTATATGCCTACCTATCTGTCCAGCAGCCTGGGCTACGCCGAAGAACATGGTGTCTTCATTATTGTGGTGGTGATGATAGGGATGCTGTTCGTGCAACCGGTGGTGGGTTTTGTCAGCGACAAGATAGGTCGCAAACCCTTTCTGATGGCCGGTAGTCTGGGCCTGCTGATCTTTGCGATTCCCGCCTTTCACTTTATTGGTAGCGACAGCAATGTGCAGATCTTCCTGGGGCTGCTGATTCTGGCCGTTTTACTGAACTGCCTGACCGGGGTCATGGCCTCTACCCTGCCCGCCCTGTTCCCGACCCGGCTACGTTACAGCGCCTTGGCCGCCTCCTTTAACATCGCCATCATTGTGGCGGGCCTGACGCCTACAGTTGCGGCCTGGCTGGTGGAGCAGACCAACAACTTGCTGGTGCCTGCCTACTATTTGATGTTTGCCAGCGTCATCGGCTTGATTACCGCCCTGTTCCTGCCCGAAACGGCGAACCGCCCCTTGCGCGGCGATACACCTACCGCCTCCAACCGCAAGGAAGCCAAGGAACTGCTGCAAGAAGCGTATGACCACATCGAACAAAGCGTGCAAGATGTGGAAGAAGCCATTGCCAAGGCCGAGGAAGAACTGGAAGCCTTGAAGCAAAAACGCCAGCGTCTGGTGGACCGCCACCCCGAGCTGGATTAATGAAACAGTCCTCTCTATATAGAGGGTAGGTGCTGTCGGATGGGGGGCCTGAACCGCCCCCTGCAACTTTCACAGCGACAACGCCAAACCGCTTGTTCCCGTAGAAAAAGCCTGAATCTGCTTCAAGTCAGATTCAGGCCTTTTTGTGGCGGCTCAGGATTCAAGCAGGAGTCCTCCAAGCCATCGTTCAGAACACGGTATTAAACCGTCAAACCGCCCGACACTTCCAGCGTCGTGCCATTGATGAAGCTGGCTTCATCCGAGGCCAAAAACGCATACACATTGGCGATCTCTTCAGGCTTGCCCATGCGACGCAGCCAGCAATGATCACGAAAGCCTTGCAGCACTTTTTCGGGGATGGTTTTCAGAATGTCTGTCTCGATAAAACCGGGACAGACGGCATTGACGCGTATCCCCTTGGGGCCCAACTCCCTGGCCCAGGTTTTGGTAAAGCCTATCACCCCGAACTTGCTGGCCGCGTAATTGGTTTGACCATAATTACCGTACAAACCCACCACGCTGGAAGCGTTCAGAATGGAACCGCTTTCCTGCTCCAGCATCACCGCGGCCACGGCCTGAGTGAAGTTGAAAACCGCTTTCAGGTTCACATCAATCACATCATCAAATTGCTGCTCGGTCATGCGTACCAGCTTGGCGTCCTTGGTGATCCCGGCATTGTTCACCAGCACATCAATGCGGCCAAACTTTTGCTTCACATCCGCCACCATGGCGTCAATCTGTGCACGGTCCGTCACATCCACGGTGTAGCCTACGGCGGTAACGCCATTACCACTTAAAGACTGCGCTGCTTGATTGACGGCATCCGCATTACGATCGCACAACACCACAATCGCCCCTTCCTGGGCAAACTTCCTGGCCGTTGCCAAACCAATTCCAGCTGCCGAACCGGTGACTATGGCCACTTTATCTTTCAATCGCATTCCAGCTACCTTTTAGAAATTGTTCAACGCTGTTGTGCAAACAAAAGGGCTTGACCGCAGCCGTACAGACCTTTTCCTGTGGACCTGCTTGCACCAGCACACTGTTTTGTACTCCGATCACAAGCAGACCGCCAGTCACGGTGGGCAAACTGTACACAGACACAATGGCCCCGAAAGGGGCCACTTGAACAGCGGGATAAGGGCGAAATACACATGCGCCATAGCCCTGCTCGGAAACCAGGACAGGCAGCCAGCAAACCACGGCCAGCGTCATCGCAATAGACGATCAGAACCAGCAGCCGTCAATGAAAATCAGTTGCTTGCCCATGGCAGATCCGGCGCAATCAAGGGCTCACCGTCATAGCCATGCACCACACCAAAGCGCTCATGGGCCGCACGCCAATCGCGTTGTGCCTGGCCGATCACGTCCTTGTTTTTACCAACAAAATTCCACCACAACACCAGTTCCTCGGTATACGGCTCGCCACCCAGCACAATGACTCGGCTACCGGCACTCAGACTCAAGCTCAACTGCGTCAGGCCACGGCCCACGTAGGCCAGTTCATTGGCCTCGAACTGCTCGGACTGAATACCCAAGGTACCTTGCACGACTAAAAAGCCATACTCAAACTCGGGGTTCAAATTCAGTCTCACTTCCCCAGCCTTGGAGCTGCTCAAATCCATCCCCACCATAGGCGAATACATTTTGCTGGGTGCCTGATGCTGTGCATAGGTACCGGCCAGCAGGGTAAAGTCGCACTCGTCCTCACGCCAATGAGGCAAGTCAGGATGGTGGTCAAAAGCGGGTTCACAGGTGGCGTCCTTGGACGGCAAGGCAATCCAGAGCTGAACCGCATGCAGCTTGTCCTCGCCGGGCAAGGACTCCTCGGTATGGCTGATACCGCGTCCCGCTGTCATCAAGTTCACCTGACCAGGCTTGACCACTTGCACATGGCCCAAGCTGTCACGGTGCAGAACCTCGCCCTGAATCATCCAGGTAAAGGTTTGCAGGCCAATATGTGGATGAGGGCCCACACGCAGGCCGGATCCCGACGTGAACACGGCGGGCCCTGCATGATCCAGGAAGCACCAGGCCCCCACCATACGCCGTTGCGAGGAAGGCAGAATCCGGCTGACGGTAATGCCCCCACCCACTTGTGCGCCGCGCCCGGCAACACGTTGAACATGTTTTTCGCCGTTGATGTCTTCGGGACAATCAAAGGATGAAGAGACTTCGGAACTGTGTGTACTCATGGGTCGAACTCCTGAAAACAGATCTGGGGGCTGGGTTTCAAACAGCCAAAAGCGCTGGCCACTCAAGTGACCAGCGCAGCGCCGAAGCGATTTACTTACCGGATGTGAACTTGGTGTGGCTATTGATCAAGTTGCGGTAGTCGGGGATATGGTTGGAGAACAAGGCACCCAGACCTTCCACGTCGTTACGCCAGTCGCGGTGCAGTTCGCAAGCCACGCCAAACCAGGTCATCAGTTGAGCACCGGCCGAAGACATGCGATCCCAGGCCGAGTGACGTGTCAGTTCGTTGAATGTGCCCGAGGCATCGGTGACCACGAACACATCAAAGCCTTCTTCCAAAGCCGACAGGGCCGGGAAAGCCACGCACACTTCAGTCACCACACCGGCAATGATCAGCTGCTTCTTGCCCGTTGCCTTGATGGCTTTGACGAATTCTTCGTTATCCCAGGCATTGATCTGACCAGGGCGAGCGATATAAGGCGCATCCGGGAAGGTTTCTTTCAGCTCCGGGACCAAAGGACCATTAGGGCCTTCTTCAAAACTGGTGGTCAGAATGGTGGGCAAGTTGAAGTACTTGGCCAGATCGGCCAGAGCCAGCACATTGTTCTTGAACTTGTCTGGATCAATGTCACGAACCAGGGACAGCAATCCGGTTTGGTGGTCAACCAGCAAAACAGCGGCTTGGTCTTTATCAAGACGTTTGTAGGGCGTAGTCATCTCAGTTTTCCTCAAAGGGGATTGAAAAGATCGGGTACCACAGGGTAGTACCCGGTACTGCCACAGCGCTGGTGGTATCGCGCTGCAAATTACGTATCAGGGCAGCCATCGGCCCTCTGTTCAAACTGCGAGGGCGGCTCACGCAGCCCCCGCAGCCTTGCACTACTACGATGCCGATCCCGATGCCATGGCACCAAAGCGGCCATTATTGAAGTCATCCATAGCCTGCAAGATCTCTTGCTTGCTATTCATGACGAAGGGACCGTGTCCCACAATGGGCTCATCAATGGGTTCACCACTGATCAGCAGGACGACAGCATCGTTATTGGCCTCGACACTGAACTGACTGCCGCTACGATCCAGAACGACAAACTGCCCTTCACGAGCCACGCTTTGACCATTGACCAGTACGGTGCCTTGCAGCACCACCAAGGCGGCTGTCCAGCCTTCAGGGCTTTCCAGCTCGGCAATACCACCCTGATTCAGACGCATATCCCATACATTCATGGGGGTAAAGGTCTTGGCAGGGCCAGCAGCACCATCCTTTTCACCGGCAATGACGCGCACCATGCCAGCAGCATCAGGCAGTGCGACCACAGGAATTTGCTGATCGGTAATGGCCTGATAGCCAGCGGGAGCACGCTTGTCTTTGGCAGGCAGGTTGACCCACAGCTGTACCATTTCCAAAGTGCCGCCAGAACGAGCAAAAGCGTCGGAGTGATACTCCTCGTGCAAGATGCCCGAGCCGGCCGTCATCCACTGCACATCACCGGGGCCGATCGTGCCGCCCTGACCCGTGGAGTCGTGGTGTGAAACCTCGCCCTTGTAGACGATGGTGACGGTTTCAAAACCCCGATGTGGGTGCTGGCCAACACCGCGCTTGTGGTTGCTGGGAGCAAACTCGGCAGGGCCGGCATAGTCCAGCAGCAGGAAGGGGCTCAACTGTTTTGCGTGTGTGTGGTACGAAAACAGGGAGCGAACGGGGAAGCCGTCGCCCACCCAGTGAGGACGGGGAGCGCTATAGATACCAAGAATTTTCTTCATGTCCATCTCCTTGTTTCAACATAAGAGACAGAATAAACTCGGGACAACGAAGCCAGTAGCCCCCTAAATCGGCCATCTATGTTCCATTTATGGAACGATAAAACTGCCATGCAAGATTTAAACGACTTGTACTTCTACGTTCAGATTGTGGATCACGGCGGCTTTGCCCCGGCCGGTCGCGCACTGGGTTTACCCAAATCCACGCTTAGCCGCAGGCTGGCTGCACTGGAAGAGCGCCTGGGAGTACGGCTGATCCAGCGCTCCACCCGCCGCTTTACCGTGACCGAGATTGGCCAGACCTATTACGAGCACTGCAAGGCCATGCTGGTAGAGGCCGAAGCGGCACAGGCAGCCATCGAACTGACACGTGCCGAGCCGCGCGGTGTGGTGCGCCTCAGTTGCCCCATCACCTTACTGAACGCCCATGTCAGTGATATGTTGGCCGACTTCATGGTCAGCTACCCGCATGTCACGGTGCAATTGGATGCCACCAACCGGCGCGTGGACCTGATCGGGGAAGCGCTGGATATGGCGATCCGCGTGCGCCCGCCACCATTGCAAGACAGCGATCTGGTGATGCGTGTTCTGTCCGACCGTAGCCAATGTTTGATAGCCAGCCCGGAGCTGATTGCCCGCCACGGGATGCCCGGCTCACCCGCTGATCTGGCGGACTATCCCAGCCTGGCATTGGGTCTGCCACAACAAAGCCATACCTGGACCTTGTATGGTCCCGATGGCGCACAAGCCGTGCTGCATCACACGCCCCGCCTGATTACCACCGATATGACGGCCTTGCGCTGCGCTGCACTAAAAGGCGTTGGTGTGGTGCAGTTGCCTACCCTGGTAGTCTGCGATCAATTGGCCGACGGCTCTTTGGTGAAACTGATTCCGGACTGGGCTCCACGTCGCGAAATCATTCATGCCGTGTTTTCCTCCCGCCGGGGGCAGATGCCAGCTGTGCGAGCATTGCTGGATTACCTCGTCGAACGCTACCAGCAGATGGATGAGGACTGACAGCAACCTTGCCAAGGCACAAAGAAAAACGCCCTGCATATGCAGGGCGTTTTATAGTCCTGGGCAATCAAGCCAGGGGATCAGGCGCCGCCATTAAAGTCGCGAACTTGCTTTTCAGCTTCCTCACGCGCAATGCCGTAGCGCTCCTGAATTTTACCGACCAGATATTCGGTATTGCCTTCGGCAACATCAATATCGTCATTGGTCAGTTTTCCCCATTTGGCCTGAATCTTGCCAGACAACTGTTTCCATTTACCTTTGATCGTATCTTCATTCATAGTCGCTCTCCTGTTTCAACGGGAATTCACAATTAGGATTGATGACGGAACTTTTATTCCGGTTTTACTTTCAATCCCGACGAATCGACTTTCACAACGCCTTTCACACTTTCCGTTGCAGCAACGGCTTTCTTGTGCTCAATTTCACTGGGCACGGTACCGGTCAATGTTGCGACGCCATTATTGGTTTCAACAGAGATATCCGTGCTCTTCAAATCCTTGGTGCTGGCCAGATCAGCCTTGATCTTGGTGGTGATCCAGGTATCGCTGACGGCTTCGCCTGCGCTTGCCGAGTGATCCTGATTAACGGCTGGTTCATTAGCCATTGCACCGCTTTGCAGACCAAAACTCAAAGCAGTAGTCATCAACACACTGGATAGGATGGCGGATTTTTTCATATAAGTTCTCCAATATCAGAAAGGGAATTTTTAATTTAAAAACCCTTTATCCCTGCTATTAAAAGGAGTCCAAATCAATCAACAAAAATTTCGTTGTTTGCGATGGATGGTTCCACCGTAACATTCCCGACCAGGCTGAAAACTACAAAATGCTACAAGCGTTTTCTTTATAAGTATTTTCTTCAAACTTCATACATCCCTATTCACCTCACTTATGGAAAGCGGCTTGTTTCAGGCCAATCCTGGCCATCATGCAGGCCAGACAAAATCCGCCCTGACACGCAGCACGGCTGGTTTCCATACGTTCCTGACGAAGAAACGGAGGCCCCTTTGAGGCGAAAAATTCTGGGCACGAACAGAGCAGTCAAGCAGAGCCTCGCTCACTGGATAGGAGCCGCTCAGGGCAGATACATAAAGTAAAAAATTTAGCAGGGCTGCTAACAAAACCACCGCCTTAGCCGCGATGCTTGTCGCGCAAACACGCCCTCCGCAGCCGACAAGCGAAAAAAAAGCCAGATCATCGAATTGATAATCTGGCCAAAATCAGAACAAGGTGCAGACTGCGCACTCTTACCCAAGCAACAAAGTCACTATCGATCAACGCAGATGATGCACCTCCTGCATCCCGTAAACCTGCACCGGCAAGCCAGCCTGACGCGCTTTAAGCTGCAAGGCCAGGTATTGGGAATAATGACGCGACTGATGCAAATTGCCGCCGTGGAACCACAAGTTCGGCTGTTGCGTTGGCTTCCACATATTGCGCTGCTCGCCCTCCCAGGGCCCTGGATCTTTGGTGGTTTCCGAACCCAGACCCCAGCACTTGCCTACCCTATCCGCCATTTCCTGGCCTGCCAGATCGGCCACCCAGCCATTCATGGAACCGTAGCCCGTGGCATACACCACCAGGTCCGCAGGCAGTTCCGTGCCGTCTGTCAGTACCACAGCGTTCTCTGTCAGATGGCTGATGTCGGTCCGGGACTTCAGCTTGATGCTGCCATCAATAATCAGTTCGCAAGCGCCCACATCGATGTAATAACCCGAAGCACGACGCAGATACTTCATGAACAAACCGGAGCCATCGTCACCCCAATCCAGCATGAAGCCTGCCTCCTCCAGCTTCTGATAGAACTGTGCATCGCGCTCGCGGATCTTGTCGTACACAGGGATCTGGAAGTCCGCCATGATGCGGTACGGCAGAGAGGCAAAGAGCAAATCTGCCTTGCGCGTGGTGACTCCCGATGCCAGTGCCCGTTCAGAATACAGATCTCCCAAGCCGATCTCCATCAAGGAGTCGGATCGCACAATATGCGTGGACGAACGCTGCACCATGGTGACATCCGCCCCCGCCTCCCACAGCGCCGCGCAAATATCGTGCGCCGAGTTATTGGCCCCGATCACCACTACTTTCTTGCCCGCATATGCTTCCGGTCCGGGATGCTGCGAGGAGTGCTGCTGTTCACCCTTGAACACATCCTGCCCCTTTATGCTGGGCACATTCGCCTTGCCGGACATGCCCGTAGCAAAGACCAATTGCTGTGGCCGTAACGTCATGGGCTTGCCATCACGTTCGATCTCCACCTCCCAGGTCTGGCTGGACTCGTCGTAGCGCACCTTCTTGCATACGGTGCTGCTCCAGTAATTCAGCTCCATCACCTTGACGTACATTTCCAGCCAGTCGCCAATCTTGTCCTTGGGTGCAAAGACAGGCCAGTTATCGGGGAAAGGCATGTAAGGCAGGTGGTCGTACCAGACGGGGTCGTGCAGGCACAGCGACTTGTAGCGTTTGCGCCAGCTATCGCCAGGGCGGGCATGTTGATCAATGATGAGCGCGGGTACGTTCAACTGCCGCAGGCGCGCGCCCAGCGCAATACCACCCTGCCCGCCGCCGATCACCAGCACATAGGGCTGCTCGGTCGTGCCCAACTCAGCCTGCTCCTGTTGACGACGTTCCTGCCAGGTCTGACGCCCACGGCGAATGCCATGCTCGGCCCCCATGGGGCGGCGCACACCCAAAGGCTCCTCGTGCCCTTTCAATTCCGACATGGTGGTCAGGAAGGTCCAGATCTTCCCGTCCTTGACCCGAATATGGCCGTAGCCACGCGCCAGGTCAGTTTCCACACGAAACCAGCCCTCCACCAGACCTTGGTCGTCGTCACTGACCGGCTCGGCACTGTCGCGCTCGAACCTGGCTGACACGGCGCCTTGTTGCTGCTGCGTCAGCATGTCGCGGATCTGGTCGCGCCCTTCCATGGTTCGGATATTCCAGGTGAACATGACCAGATCACGCCAAAAACATTCTTCGGCAAACAGGGCTGCCGCATCGTCCGGTGCATTGCTGGCAAGCGCATGGGTCAGCTGTTCAAGAACCGTGTCCAACTGTCGCGCAGACGGCTGCAGTTGCTGCTGTGTTTGCATGATTTGTCTCCATATCGTTTTAATGTTGCGCCGGGCTTTTGTTGCCCAGCTATGGAGTACATAGCAAACACCGTGCCAAACCGGGAGTGGCTTGTTTTAAAGGGGCGCTGCCTGTTTTAAGGCGGTGAAACTGTGCCAGCGGTGACACAGGTGGTGCATCAGGTGTCGCAACCTGTGTCAGAGGGCGACTCTTGGCGAGCTACGCCTGCCCGTTTGATATAACGATGCAAGGTGGACCGGCTGATACCCAACTGCCGGGCCGCTGCACTCACGTTATCGCCACAGGCCTGCAAAACCTGCTGCCAGGACGACTCTCCGGCAGAGACGGCTGCGGCCGTTGGGCTGCCTGTAGATGTGGCCAGACGCCGCTCTCGCAAGGCCTCCGGCAAATCCTGCACCTCAATGCAGGAACCTTCCGCCAAGGCCAATGCCAGCACCAGCGCATTGTCCAGCTCGCGTAAATTACCCGGCCACTCGTAGGCTTGCAGCGCTTGCCAGGCCTCGGGAGACAAACCGGGCACATCGCCTTTATTACGCCGATGCAATATCTGCTGCACCAACCATTCCAGATCACTACGCTGACGCAAAGCGGGCAAGGCCAGCACTGCCGCATTCAAGCGATACAGCAAATCCGCACGGAAGCGGCCTTGCTCTACCAAGGCACTTAAATCATGGTGGCTGGCTGAAATCACACGCAGATCTACCCGCTTGCCAGTGCGTGCGCCCAAAGGCATCACCTCGGATTCGGCCAACACCCGCAGTAAACGGCTTTGCAGGGCCAGCGGCATATCGCCGATCTCGTCCAGGAACAGGGTGCCTCCATCAGCCGCCTCGATCAAACCCGTGCGACCACGTGCAGCACCGCCGGTGTACGTACCAGCCAGATAGCCAAACAATTCGCTTTCAATCAGGCTCTCGGGCAAGGCCGCACAATTGACGGCCACAAAATTCCCGCCACGACCGCTGGCCGTGTGAATCGCACGTGCCAAATACTCTTTGCCCGAACCTGTTTCGCCCTGCAACAACACCGGCATTTCCCGCGTTGCCAAACGCGCGGCTTTCAATAGCATGGACTGCATGGCCGCATCTGTGCCTGCCAAACCTCGCAAGGCTTGTGGCAAGGCGGCATCCACGGCTGCCCCATCCATCCCCACAGACCGGTTGCTCAACACACGTCGGGGTTCAATGGCATGGGCAAACAGCACACTGCCATCACGTGCCATAACGACACGCTCCTGCGTGGGGCGGTAACGCATCAAGGTAGGCAACTGGTCCACTTCCAGATGCAGAAAGCGCATCAAGCTCTGCCCCAACAAGCCCGCAGGATTACGCCAATCCACCCCCGCCGCCCGCGCCAGAATGCGAGCACCCGTATGCGTCATGCCCTTGATACGGCCGGAGCCATCAATCGCAATAGCCGCTTCCGGATCAATATCCAGAAACTCCGGCGACTGCGACAAGCATAAAATCCATTCCTGACGGTGACAGGCCATCAAATTGGCCAGCTCAATACGGCGGGTAGCCGCATTGGCAAGGTGCAGGGCCAAACCTTGGCTAGCCTTGGCCTGCGGCGACTGCAGCAAGGATAAATCCAGCACCGCAGCCAGCTCGCCGTCGTAATGATAGATAGGCGCCGCCGTGCAGGACAGGGGCGCATGCATATGATCGAAATGATCGTTTTGATGAATGGTCAGGGCCTCGCCCGTGTGCAAGCAAGTACCCACCGCGCAGGTTCCTGCACGCTCTTCAGACCATTCCGAACCCATATACAGACCGGCCTGCCGCAAGGCATCACGCTGTCCATCCGAGCCCAGGAAATCAACCGTGACGCCCTTGTTATCAGATAGCAGCAGCACGTAATTCAGCCCGGAGACCTGCTGATAAAGACGCTCCAGCCCGGAGCGCGCAATATTGATCAGGGCTTCGGACTGCTGACGATGCTCGCGCAATTGGGAGTCCGGCACGATATAGGCCTCGCAAGCCTGCGCCGGGTCCAGTCTGTGATGCTCAATGCATCGTCTCCAGCTGTGGACCACAGCCTGATCGCGCCGGGACAGGCTGCCCTGCCAAACAGCCGTGATCTCTTGGACGTGTGCCACATGTGAAGACTGCATCAGACCTCATCCCGAAAATAGGCCAAGCCCCGGGCGGGCGTGGCCTATCTTTCAGTGTGCCGCCATGCTTAGCCGCCGTACATGGAGGTTTTCCTTGAGATGCGGCGCAGCAAAGCAGTGGTTTTGTGGCATCTTCCTATGACTAGCCCATAACCATGAAAAGTGTATTCACGACTACTATGGTTTTTATCATCAGGAATCTTATGCATCGATGAGCCATGGTCACTGCTAAATCAAACACAATTCAAACCAAGCCATGAACAGCCAAAAAGACTGGACGAAAATTTCCCAGACAAGCTCAAAGATAGAAAGAATGGAGGCGTTCTTTTCTGGCTATGGATTTTCGCCCCATCGACATGACACCTACGCTTTAGGCATCACCCTCAATGGTGTCCATCACTTCAATTACCAGAAATCAATGCGGCGCAGCCTGCCAGGCAATGCAGTGATCATCCACCCGGATGAACTTCACGATGGTGAGGCCGGAACCGAGGCGGGCTTTCACTACAAAATTCTTTATCTTCAGCCTGAAACGATTCAGCAGATACTGGGCGGCAAACCCTTACCGTTTATCCCCGGGGGGATTTCCTCAGACCAAAGACTGGTGTCTGCAATTGCCAATCTGCTCTCCAACCTTGATCTCCAGCTGGATAGTCTTGAGGAGGACGATGGTATTTATGACATTGCCCAAGCACTTCATGGCGCATCCCAGCCCCATAAGCGGCGGAAAAAATTGAATTATCAAGCTGCTGAGCTGGCTCGACAATTCATGCTGGATACCTCCGGCCAAGTCGTGACAATGGAGCACTTGGAGCAAGTCTCGGGTACAGACCGATGGAGTCTATCAAGGGATTTTCGTGCTTTATTTGGCACGAGCCCGTATCGCTACCTGAGTCTGCGGCGCCTTGAAAAAGCCAAAAAGATGATCATCACTGGCAACGCATTAGCCGATGTTGCCGCTGCCTGTGGCTTCACTGACCAAAGTCATATGACGCACCACTTCTCCAAAGTGTATGGGCTACCCCCCGGCCGCTGGTCCAAACTGATGCTGCGCGCCTAGCAGCCAACTTGCACGATCGTACAAGACCCTTTTCCGCCTCAGTAACTAGCATCTCGCTGGACTACTCAAGAATGTTTAGAACAAGGCAAGATCATGGCGAGCCGCAACACCACTAACGATGGCCTCCAAACACACAGCATCAGGCAAGCTTTTATCAGAGTGCTTCCATCCGCTCTGGCTATTGTTCCTGTGAGCATGTTGTTCGGCGTTTTAGCGTATCGAGCCGACTGGAGCACTCTTGAAATTCTGGCTGCTGGTCTGCTGGGTTTTACGGGTAGCGGGCAGTTTGCTGTACTGCCGCTGGCTGAGTCCAACGCCAGTTTTCTGACAATACTGATTATTTGCGCATCTATTAACTGCCGCTACTTTCCTATTGCCCTCACAACTGGCAAGCGGCTGCCCAAGCCCTTTGTCTCTCGGGTTCTGGTGTCGCACATGCTGGGGGACGAGGCGTATGCCACGGAAAGAAATAACGACACTGTGGCAGAGACTATCTGCATACGACTCACCATATTCACATTCTGGGTAGTTTCAGGGGTGTTGGGAGCAGTCATTGCCAAGTCCATTCCACCTGCCTGGCTGAGCACCAATATTCATCTTGGTTTTCCCGCCAGTGTGGTGCTTGTCTATCTGTCTGCCCTGCAACTGAAGACAAGAATCATCGGCATTTACCGCAAGCAGATTGTGTTGATTGCCCTATGCATGGCCTTGGCGATCGCTTTCTATTCCTTGCTTGGAGCAACATATTTTTGGCTCCCTAGCGTAATGATCAGCGCCCTACTTTTAGATAAATGGAAAGCCCGTGAATGAAGGAATCAGTAGTTCAATCGCCGCACTCTTTTTAACCAGCCTGCTAGTTCGAGTCTTACCCGTGGCTTTTAATTTTCAGTTTCCTGATAGGCTTGCCAAATGGATGGAGACGATCTTACCGTCAGCTGTTTTTCTAAATTTCCTTGTTTATATTTTCATGCAGGAAATACAAATTGCAGCCATACCTGCTCTACTTGCTCTCAGCATCACCGCCCTTCTGGCTTACTGGAATCGCGGCGGCCTGTTCTTAGGCGTGCTAGGCGGCTGCAGCTCGTACTATTTGTTGAGTACTGTGTTTGTTTGAGATAGAAAACCCAGGTCCAGCATGATGCCAAACCTGGATTTCGCAAATACCTCAAATCAGTTGCTTTGAGGCATTTCCCCATTGGCCAAGCGGCGGTTGATGTCTGCCAGCACCTCGGGCAGATCAACAATGGTATCGATCAGATAATGCGGGCGCGAATCGCTGAACATGGCCCCAATACGCTCGCGTTCGCTTTGCAGCTTGTCGGCAGGCAGCTTCTTGAACTCATCGTAGGTCAGACCCAGAGCATTGCCCGAGCAGGTTAGTGCCACGGTCCACATTCCCGCACTGCGCCCCTCCACAATGCCGGGCCAGGTGTCGTCCACTTTGACGCAGGCGGCCACGTCCGACACACCCAAGGCAATCACGTTGGCCAGCGACTGAGCCGGGTACGGGCGGCCATTGGGCACCTCATCCGTTGCGACCACGCATTCTGCCATGTAGCCATTTTTCGCTGCCAGTTCGACCACTTTATCCATGACCACTTTGGGGTAGCCAGAACAGGATCCTACTTTGACACCGGTACTTTTCAGGTTGGAGATCACTTCCAGGGCCCCCGGAATCAGGGCCGAGTGCTCGGCAATTTTTTCGATCTGCAAAGGCATGAAGCGCTCGTAAATCGCCGTGACATCGTCGTCGCTGGGGACACGGCCAAACTTGGCTTTATAGCGCTCGGCAATCTCGGGCACATTGCACAAAGTGCGGATGTGATCCCACTTGCCCATCCCCATGGGGCCACGAGCTTCTTCCAGGGACACTTGCACACCAAACTCGGCAAAAGCCTCGACAAAAATCTGCGTGGGTGCAAAAGAGCCAAAATCAACGACAGTGCCTGCCCAGTCAAAAATAACGGCCTGTACTTGTTGAGGTTGCTGATACGTCATCATCGTTCTCCAAACGCGAAATGCGGTGTAAACAAGCTAATGGGTGGATTCCAGATCCATGAACAAATCATTAATAAGTGGTCGATCTTTTCGTAGTTCCAGGCAGCACAGGTAGTAGTCGATATAAAAAGGATGCTGGTCGAACGTGATCAGGCGGGTACCGGGAATATCCACATACTCCGGCGCTGAGACAAAACCAATTCCCAGCCCTTTACGTATGGCATGCACAATGGCCTCGCGGCTGTTCAGTTCCATCACGCAATTGATCCTGATCTGATGCTGCCTGCAACCCTCCTCAATAATCTGGCGGGTGCGTGACCCTTGCTCCCTCAGCACGACAGGCTCATCCTGAAGCTGCTGAACCGATACCCGACCCTGCGAGCCCCAGGGATGCTCTTCGGGCACCACAGCCACCACCGGATAGCGCTGGTAAAGCCGGGTGTACAAGCTTGGATCTGATTTGGGATGCGCCAGCAAGGCCACATCCACATCAAAGTCGTACAGCTTTTCCAGCACCTCGCTGGCCGAGGCAAAGTAGGTTTTCAATTCAATATCCGGCTTGTTCTGCCCTAGCTTGAAAATCAGATCCATCGCGATAGGTGGCGAGACCGCCCCCACTCGCAACAGGCCGGATTTACGCTGCTTGAAACTCTCCAGCAATTGCACCGCTTCCTCTTCAAGATCAAACAAGGGCTTGGTAATCTCGTAGAGCTGCTGTCCGGCCGAGCTCAGTTCCAGCTGATTGCCGGAGCGATAAAACAACTCGACATCAAAACGCTTTTCCAAAGCCCGGACTTGTTCGCTGACGGTAGGCTGCCCAATGCTGAGATAACGTGCGGCCGAGGTGAAACCGCCGGTATGGGCGACGGCGTAAAACGATCTCAACCATTTGTGGTACTGGTGCATGGACAAGCCTCAGGAGTGATGATTAACGACGTATGAATAGTGCCACCAGCGCACTGCAGGCACACGCAATCAACACAATCACAAAGATCAGCGAGGTATCCCCCGTCGAGTCCAGGACGCTCCCGATCATGGGCTCGGCCAGACCGGCGAACAGATAGGAAGAAAAGTTCATGACACCGGTTGCCGTGCCCGAACGTTTGGCTCCCACCAGATCGGGACACAAGGCCCAGAAGCTGGAGGCGGGTCCATACACAAAGAAACCGCACAAAAACAGCGCCACCAGGCCCAAAGTGCTATGAACCGGCAAGGTCCACATCCACAGACTGGTCAAGGCACCCAGGCTCGTATAGAGCATGATGGCCAGGTAACGCTTGGAGCCAAACAGACGGTCTGAAATCCAGCCATTGCTCAGCGCTCCAACGGCCATGCCCACTGGCAGAGCGATCGTGATCCACTTGGGATCAATAAGGCTATCGCCCGTCTTCCAGTCCGCGCCCAGAAAATGGACCGGCACCCAGACAATCAAGCCGTATCGGGCCGCATTCTGAAAGCCCAGGGACAAGGCAGCGATCAGAAGGCGCTTGTTTTTCAGAACAGCCTTGTAACGCTCCCAGGAGGACTCCTTCTCCCCTTCCAGAGCCTTGGCCTGATCGTTGGCATTGGCCACTCCCGTATCGGCCAAAGGCTTAAAACCCATATCCTCTGGCCGCTCGCGAGCAACCAGATAAAACACGATTCCGCCCAGCAGCATCAGCAATACGGGCAGCCGGAAAATCCAGCGCCAGTCCAGATGCATGACATCGATCACCACGATCGAGGTGACATACGACAGAATCGACGCACAGCCTGCGGCGAACACGTATAAGCCATAGGCCTTGCCGCGCTCGGACACACCCCACCAGTTGGAGATCAGGCGACTACCCGGTGCCCAGCCCAGCGCCTGAAAGTAGCCATTGGCGCCCCAGGGAATGATCAGGCTGAAAAAACCGGTGGCAAAGCTGGCTACCCAGTTCGCGCCACACGACAGAATCGCGCCAGCAGACATGATGCGACGACCGCCATACTTGTCCGCCAGATTGCCATTGATGGCTTGTCCAATGGCGTAAGCCCATAACAAGGCGGCCGATACCCAGCCCAGGGCAGCACTGCTAAAGCCAAACTCCTCTTTCAAGCCCGGAATCGCAAACCCGAAAGTCTGCCGCCCGGTATAGAAAAACAGATAGCAGAACATCGCGGCCAGCAGCATGCGCCATTGGGCCCGACGAAACGAAGACCCGGATGCCGCCGTGGCCCCCGACAGACTTGTTGCGTGATTCATAACCAGCTCCTTTCACTCCCCCGCTGCTGGCAAGCCAGGCCAGAGGAATGCTCTATTCATGCGGTATGAGAAGGGGGGGAATCTTTCCTCTCTCCCTTCATTCGTTTGTCTCTCGTTTTTTTATGACTCAGGCGGCGATAAAATTCTTGCCGCGTGCACCCTGCATGGCATAAGTGATCATGGCAGCCTGCTCGTCCGGCCCTACGCCATAGTCCTCAAACTCGGTCTTGACGCCCACACTGAGCAAGAAGTCCCGCAAGTGAGCTTGAGCCTGCTTGCGATCAGGGCCAAACAGGCTTTCAAACACCAGATCCCGGGATGGATCACAGCCCCAGGCCAGGCCCAGTACAAAGGGCAAGGTAAAGGAGCAGGCGATGCCATGCGGCAAGCCGTGACGCAAGGTCATTTCGTAAGAGATGGAGTGCGCCAGGGCGGTCTTGGTATTGGAAAACGCCATGCCCGCTTTCAAGGCCGCCAGCGCCATTTTGGAGCGCAGCTGGATATTGCCCAGATCCTTCTGCAGCAATGGCAAATAAGTGAGGATGTCCTGAATGGCAGAGACCGCAAAGGTGTCAGAAATGGGGTTGGCATTCACATTCCAGATCGACTCCAGGGCGTGCGACAAGGCATCCAAACCCGTTGAGACCGTCACTTTTTCCGGCACTGTCAGCATCAACTCCGGATCAATAATGGCAACGGCAGGCCAGGTTTGTTCCAGATGCAAAGAGTATTTTTT
This sequence comes from Alcaligenes sp. EGD-AK7, assembly GCF_000465875.3. NCBI lineage: Bacteria > Pseudomonadati > Pseudomonadota > Betaproteobacteria > Burkholderiales > Alcaligenaceae > Alcaligenes > Alcaligenes sp. EGD-AK7. The sequence goes on from NZ_AVOG02000070.1 coordinate 33,375, forward strand.
CTGTGCTTGCTGATCCCAGATCGTGGCCCACGGAGTGACCTCGCTGCCGGTCCCTGCGGTTGTAGGCACCGCAATCAAGGACTTGGCCTGAACAGGAGTAAAAGCCTTGCCGGTGGACAAGAGATCCAGCAGTTCCTGGAAGGTGCCCGTCTGAGTCCCCACAATCAGCGCCTTGGCCGTATCAATGGCACTGCCCCCGCCCACGGTCAGCACAATGTCCGTTTGCCCGGCTTGCTGCCAGAAGGACTCGTAAACATCCTTCAAGTAACTGACATCGGGATTTGGCTGCACATCTTCGACAACATGAATCAGCCTGTCGCCCAGCAAGTTCCGAATACGCTCAACCAAACCCAGCCCGCGAGCCTCCGGGAAGGTCACCAAGGTGACTGTCTTGTTGGCCGCCAAGGTAGAAATTTCATTCAAACTTCCCGGGCCGAAGCAGGTCCGAACCGGGTTGGAAAAATACGCCGTCATGGTTTGCCTCCTTATTGTTGCTAGTCATCGTAGAGAGGCATACCAAGGGCGACAAATCGATTAATTCGCACTGGCTATCGATGCAACCAATAAGGTGCCAGCGGTAAAACACCTTTTCATGAACACGTATGGATGAGTCACCCGGAGCTCAGCAGCCAGGAAAAGCAGGAATCAGGACTGCTATGATGTATCCCGATAAAACAGCGTATTAATAGATAACAAGGGCCATACCAATCGAGTCTTAGAAAATGCAAAGCAAGAAAGACTGGACGAAAATCTCCCAACCAACGTCAAAAATAGAAAGAATGGAGGCTTTCTTTTCCGGTTACGGCTTCTCTCCCCATAGACATGACACATATGCCCTGGGCATTACGCTCAACGGTGTGCATAACTTCAACTACCAGAAGTCAATGCGGCATAGCCTGCCCGGTAATGCAATCGTGATACATCCAGATGAGCTGCACGACGGCGAGGCAGGAACCGAAGCTGGATTTCACTACAAGATCCTTTACATCCAGCCAGAAACCATTCAGCAAGTATTAGGAGGCCGCCCTCTACCATTTATTCCGGGAGGGACCTCTTCTGATCAAAGGATTGTGTCTGCCATTTCCAATATGCTCAGCAGCATGGAATTCCAATTGGATAGTCTGGAAGAAGACGATGGAATCTATGACATAGCCCAGGCACTTAGTAACGCATCACAAAAAAGCAGACAGCGAAAAAAACTCAATTACAGAGCCGCTGAACTGGCCAGGCAGTTCATCCTCGATACGCCCAGTTCAGCTCTTACCCTGGATCAGCTAGAGCACGTTTCCGGTACGGATAGATGGAGCCTATCGAGAGACTTCCGTACCTTGTTCGGGACAAGCCCTTATCGTTACGTAAGCCTGCGACGCCTTGATAAGGCAAAGAAAATGATCCTCACTGGAGCCGCCCTGGCTGATGTCGCTGCCGCCTGCGGGTTCAGCGATCAAAGTCATATGACACACCAATTCTCCAAGGTGTACGGCTTGCCTCCTGGTCGGTGGGCCCAGCTAATGCACCGCTCCTAGAGAAAACTTGCACGATCGTACAAGACCCGTTTGCACCTGGATCGCTAGCATGTCTTTGGACTCTACAGACAGACGACATGGCTCATCTCATGCAATGACTAGTTCCTTAAGGTCAGCCGAGCTTCAGCCTTAATCACGAACACACGTCTATGACCTGAGCGTATGCAAGACTATTCAAAAACAAAGACTGCCCCAGACACAGATCAAAAAGCGAATGCGCTCATCCCGCAGGCTCTTATCAGAGTGCTCCCATCCGCTCTGGCGATTGTTCCGGTCAGTATGCTGTTCGGTGTGCTGGCGTATCGAGCCGACTGGAGCGTTCTTGAAATCCTGGCCGCTGGCTTGCTGGGATTTACGGGTAGCGGGCAGTTTGCTGTACTGCCGCTGGCTGAGTCCAACACCAGTTTTCTGACAATACTGATTATTTGCGCATCCATTAACTGCCGCTACTTTCCTATTGCCCTCACAACTGGCAAGCGGCTGCCCAAGCCCTTTTTCTCTCGGATTCTGATATCTCACATGCTGGGTGACGAGGCGTATGGCACGGAACGAAATAGCGACACGGTGGCAGAAGCCCTCTGCATACGACTCACCATCTTCATATTCTGGGTAGTTTCCGGGGTGTTGGGAGCCGTCATTGCCAAGTCCATACCACCTACCTGGCTCAATACCCATATTCATCTCGGTGTCCCAGCCAGTGTGGTGCTCGTCTATCTGTCTGTCCTGCAACTGAAGGCAAGGATCATCGGCATGTACCGCAAGCAGATTGTGTTGATTGCCCTGTGCATGGCCTTGGCTATCGCCTTCTACTCCTTGCTTGGCGCGACTTATTTTTGGCCCCCGAGCGTAATGATCAACGCCCTACTTTTAGATAAATGGAAAGCCCGTGAATGAAGGTATCAGTAGTTCCATCGCCGCACTCTTTTTGACCAGCCTGCTCGTGCGAGTCTTACCCGTAGCTTTCAATTTCCAGTTCCCAGATAGGTTCGCCAACTGGATGGAAACAATCTTACCTTCAGCGGTTTTTCTAAATTTCCTTGCTTATATTTTCATGCAGGAAATACAGATTGCAGCCATACCTGCTCTGTTTGCTCTCAGCGTCACCGCCCTTCTGGCTTACTGGGGTCGCGGCGGGCTGCTCCTTGGCGTGTTAGGCGGCTGCACCTCATACTATGTGTTGAGCACGGTGTTTGTTTAATAGAAAACCCTGGCTCAGCATGACGCCGAACCAGGGCTACGCAAGTACCTCAAACCCAAGCTTTGGGGCACGTCCGAGTCACTACATAATGCGCATGCGCTGCAACCCTTCAGACAGCCGCTCCTGCATGAGCGACTCCAGGCGAGGCCCAAGCAGGAGGCGCACCTGATCAAACCGCCCTTCTATCCTGTCCAGCAGCCCGTCAAGCAGCTCTACCGCCTCTTCATCACCTGACAAGCCAAAGGCTTTGGCATCATGTAAGGCATTGGCTCGGCTGATCTGGTGGCTTCCATGACTCAACTCCATCGCCAGATACTGAGGGGTGAAATCTGGATTGGGAACGACATCAAAAGCGGGCGTCAAACGCCACCGGCCCTGATCATGAAGATAATGAATGGCATGGTTGCGGGGATGATCATCGTCATTGCCAATGACCGCGTTGAAAATCATGCGACAGAACAATTCAATGGCATCCTCCTGAGGCGCACCTATCATCGTCAACGTTCGAGCCAAGTTGGGATAACTCCAGGCCGATGAGCCTGAATGACCGGGGTACTCCGTCTGCAACAAGGATGCCGCACTCAATGTCATGACCCGAAGGCCATGTTGGCGGTCAAACCTCAATGAGCGCATTACACTCAGTGCGGAATCTTCCCCAAAGCCCGTGTATGCGGTTTGGGCAAAGTTCAAGCCCACTGCCCGGCCCCACTCTTGAGTTGCATGCTCAAGACGCGGAATATCCTCGGTATCAGATGGCAGGATCGGCTTCACAAGCCAGAACTGATCTCCATCACGAACGGTTGCTTTGGGTCTTGCCCCTCCCATGCTGGGCGTGGCCATCAGTCGTCGACGCAAATGCGGGTCCACCGGAGGGCGGCGCAACTGCATGGCTTGCAGCTCTGCGCTCAGCTTTTCAATTTCTGTGATGGGCGGTGCGGACAATTCTGCGATCGAGGGTTTAGGCGAAGAGCCGACCGCCAATGCTCCCCAACGCTCCGCATTACCAGCCTTCAGAAGATAAGCATGGTTTGGAGAGCTATCGCTTAATCCGTGTTGCCTTTGAATGAGTAACCGGCCCCAGGCGTCGGGACAAGTATCACGTAGCGCATCATGCAGGCCACCGTAGCGACTCGCCTGAATTGGGACGGAGCCACTCAGCGGTAAGTTAACCGGATCAATTGACCATGGCAGACCTGCATCCCGATAGCTGGGCGCATACATGAACTGGCCAAGCTGGACTGACGAGTCGTGGATATACCGGCCAACGGTCACCCATTGCCCCGTATCAGGCCGCTGCAAATAGACGTATAGAGGCTTAGAAATACTCATCGTCATCTCTGTCCAGTCTTGCGCGCCCCTTCATATCCCCACTGCTCCAATGAGCATCAGGCATAGGCACGATGGATTCGAGCAGACCGAGTGCTGCCAGGGCAGTCAAATAGCTCCCCATCGCCACAGCCGGATCGCCTCGCTCCATTCGGCGTAATGTACTTTCCGAGACCTCGACTCTTGAGCTGAAGACTTGAGCTGTAATTTTCTGAGCGACACGTTGAGTACGAATGCAGCGCCCCCACACCAGAGCCCGTGACTCGACGGCTGGCAGGTAAAACGGGGCAGGAGCGAGTTTCCTGGGCATGGTGCAGACAACCATAATCGTTCATAGATAACCGTTTATATCACATAAACTCTGATCTATGAACGTTTTTTAACCGCCCCGCCTGACTGCCTGCCCCTCAAACAGGCTGAGAATCCTTAGCCAGCTCCGCCAGGTGTTGAGCAAAACCCCCTTCTGCTCCCGCCGCATTCACATGATCGAAGTACTCGTACCAGCCACTGGCTTTAATGCCGGCCAGCAAGGCCCGGCAAGCTTGTTGATCAGGGAAGCGCCAAACACCCATGAAACGGTGCGCACTGGAGCAATCAATATCGCGCTCGGTAGCAGTCAGGGCCAGCACTTCAATACCAAGGGTTGAGAGGCCGCCCATCGCCTCCTGAAGACCTGCCAGGAAGGTCTGGCGCTGCTCGACGGGCAAGGCATTCCACTTGGCATTAGGCGTATAAAGCTCGATCAAATAATGAGACATGAGCTGTTTTCCTTTCACTGAGGATACGTAATAGGGGCTGAAGAATTGGATATGTAGCGTTTACAGGTGGAGCAACAAAGAAATGGCGTGCAGCGCAAGACTGCAGCACTGTTTGCCCCATTTCCACATAGAACATATCATTTGATTAGATATCTAATCTTATAGATTAATAATAAATTTCGCAAGCAATCCATACGCGTAAAAAAGCCCGAGTTCGGCATCACGCCAAACCCGGGCTTTGGGTCCCACCTTGTCAATCAATCAGGCTGCTTTGGCCTTTTAGAACTGGATACGCACCATACGCTCTTTAGTCCCTTTTTCCTTGCTGTTGCCGTCGTTCTTCACCGACACGTACAAGGCTTTTTCAGCGGGGATGTATTCCAAGCTGTTGGGGTGTGGAGCCAGCTCAATGGTTTGCAGCGGCTTGTAGTTCACCGTATCGAAAATACTGACCGAACCCTTGCCCTCTTTCTCGCGCACACCACCTCGGTTAGCGACAAACAGACGCTGGGACTCGGCGTCAAAACGCACACCAATAGGCACTTCGCCGGTAGGCATGGTTGCCAGGGGTTTACCGTTGGATGCATCCAGCACAAACACTTGATGACCAGCGCTGCGGCGCTTGTATTCACGCTCCAGATGCAGGTTACGCGCGTCATCACGGTCAATCCCCTGGTCCACACCGAACAATCGGTTCTGCGCCGGGTCATACGCCAGGTTCAGCAACTGGTCGGCTTCAATTTCCCAGACCTGATCGATGTTCAAGGTCTGGGTGTTCACGACCATGATCTGGCGCTGCATATTGGAGACAAACAATCGGTTATTGGCCTCGTCCAGGGTAATGCCCACGACGTTATAGCCAAAGCCAGGCAGAACTTTTTCCAGCTCCAGGGTCTGGGTGTTTATAACGAACAGCACACTGTCAAAACCCAGGCCCAAGCCAGGCGCGAACACACGGTGGTTTTTCTTGTCCACGACCAGTTCACGCGTCTTGTACTGGAAGTCCTCGGTAATCTTGAAACGCTCCATCATCTTCAACAAGCCATCTTTACGTGCCTGACCGAAGTCAGCAGCATTGATGGCGTCCTGGAAATTGATTTTTTCCTGCACAGGAATGCGCTTCATTACCTCGTTCTTGGCAGTATCGACCACGGCGATCGTGCCGTTGAAGCCTTGAGTCAGATACAGGCGGTTGGCGGCATCATCCAGAGCAACCCCAAAGCTCTTGGCTTCCATGGGAATCTCTTGCTTGATTTCCAGGGTCTTGGGGTCCAGCACCAGCGTGCGCGACAAGGTCTCGTCCTTCCAGTTGGGCGAGGACACGTACAAGCTGGATTGAGCGGGGCTGAAGACAATTTCCAGAACTTCGGCGGCAGTCGGTTTTTGCATGATCTGTGCTTGGGTAACGGCTTGGTAGCCCACAGGGGCAGGAGTCTTGGCGTGTACGTAGCCCGTGGACAAGGCCATTGCAACAGCAAGGTACAGACCACGAACAAGATGGCGAGTCGTAATTGGCGTCATAAGGGTAGGCTCGAGATAAAGGAAAAAGGAATTACCACTGGTAGTCGATCGACAAGTGCACGTTGCGCGGCGCACCATAGCGGGCACGGAAAATTACGAAGTTGTCGTAGTAACGCTTGTCGAACAAATTGTTCACCGTGAGCTTGGCATTCCAGTGCGAATTGACGCGATAGTCCGCATGCAGACCCACCAGGGCATAGCTGCTGTGTGTGTCTTTCAGAGCCTTGCCGTTGCTGGCGGTGTAAGGACGGCCCGCCGTCCACAGATCCCGCTTGCCAAACCAGTTCACGGTGGCGCCAACACTCAATCCTTGCAATGCGCCGGAGAATTGGTACATGGTGCCCAGGCGGAAGGTTTGGCTCGGAATGTAGGTGTTGATACGCTCACCTTCCGCGTTTTTAGTGCTGGCGTAGCTGTAGGAGGCAAACACGTTCCAGCTGTTGGTCAGCGCGCCGTTCAGCTCCACTTCAAAACCCTTGGTCCTGTTGCCGGCACCGGAGGACACATAGGGGCGGCTGCCATCGGGCAGCAGGAAGTCATCCGGCACCGACGTATCCAGCACGGCCAGATTGTTCTGACGGGTCTCGAACGCGGCCAGGGAGAACTGCAAGGCCTCCTCCATCAAGCTGCCTTTCAGACCAATTTCACGGTTAACCCCGGTAATGGGATCCAGGAAGTTCTCGTTGATGTCCTTATAGCTTTGCGGCTGGAACAAACGGGTGTAGCTGGCGTAGGCCGTCAGATTTGGGTTGAGGTCGTAGGTCACGCCAAAGTAAGGCGTAATTTCATTGCGATTGCGCAGCTCGTTGGACACGCCGGTGAGCTGACCATTCTTGCCGTAGTTGTCACGGTAGGTTTTGTAGTCCGACAAGCGCATGCCCATGATCACATTCAAGGGATCAATAATGTTCAAGCGCGTGCCGGCAAAGAAACCGTATTCGCGTGTGTGGACCCGGTTCCATTCACCTGTGCGGCTGACGCTGGGCTCGGGCATATAGCCGTCCCAGTCGTAAATATTGGGGATGAACCAGTTGCGGGTATCGCTGACCTGCATGGTGTACGTGGTGTCACGCTTGCGAGTGCCGTTAAAACCGAACATCAGCTGGTGCTCGCGGCCAAACAGCTCGAAAGGACCATTGGCCGACAACTCCAGGTTGTCCTGATGGCGATAGCCATTGGCGGCCAGGTTGGCGCGGATGCCAATGCCGGATCCGTCCGGGCGAACCACCGGATTCACGCCCTGCCCCAGGCCAGTAATCAGGGCATCGCCATCGTCACGTTGATGGCTGTAGCTGAGCTTGGCATTCCACTTGTTTTCAAACTCATGCTCGACCGAGAAGAAAGCGTTTTGATGCTTCTTGTCCCAGTAGGTCCAATCCGGCACCAGCGACATGGAGCGCGAAACGTCAATACGGTCGCCCTCGCTGGTAAACAAGGGCACACCCATATTGCCTTCGCCTCGCAGCTTGGCGGTCTGGTAGTCGTAGCCAGCGGTCAGCAAGGTTCTGTCTGTCAGGTCAAATTCCAGCATGCCGGACAGCAAATCGTTCTTGTGGTCCTGACGATCCATGAAGGAATCCGCCTGCTTGCGCGAACCAATAACACGCATACGCAAACGGCCGTCTTCAGTCAGCGGGCCGGTCACGTCCGCCGTCACGCGTTTGTCGTTCCAGGAGCCGTAGTGGGCGCTTAACTTGCCGCCAAATTCTGCTTGCGGACGTTTGCGAATCAAGTTGATCAAGGCGGAGGGCTCGCCGGTAGGCGACAACAAACCTGTCGCTCCGCGCACGACTTCCACACGGTCGTATAAATCCATATCCAGAGAAATAGGATTGAATGCTCCACGTCCGGCAGCACGGTAGCTGCTTTGCACGCCATCCACTTGCACATTGCTGATGTCAAAGCCACGGGCCTGAAACTGAAACCCGCCTCCCACCGCGGCCGTATTGGCCGTCACGCCGGTGGTAAAGTTCATCACATCATCGAAGCTGGTCAGGCCGAAATCGTCCATTTGCTGGCGCGTCATTACACTGACCGATTGCGGCGTGTGCTGGGTGTCCATGTTCAAGCGCGTCGCGGTGCTGCTGGTACCGTTCAGCGTGTACAAGCCTGTGTCTTCAGTCGCCCGATTCAAGGTGCCCTGCACACGCACGGGGGCCAATTGAGTGGTTTCCGTGACGGGCCACAAATTGACGGTATTGGCATCACGCGAATACTTGATGCCCGTGCCTGCCAGCAAAGTATCCAAAGCCTGCACCACGCTGTAATTCCCCTTCAGGCCCGCGCTTTGCTTGCCTTCGGCCACGCTACCTGCGCCGACCAGATAGACCCCGCTTTCTTGCGAGAAACGCATCAGCACGCGGCTCAGGGGGCCGGCTGGTATGTCATAACGCTGGGTCTTGTCTGCCGTCGGGCTGTTTTGCGTGGCCGCCTGGGCAGGCTGGGTACTCACGACAAAGGCGCTGCCGGCCATCAACACATACAGGGCCAAGGCCAGTGGACGCAAAGGGGCGCAATGCGATCCTGCATCCTTGGACAGGGAAAGGGGATCGGGGCGACGATGCATAAGGAGACATCCTTCAAAAACACGGGTCAGTCACAATAAAAACGATGAACCTGAACGATGTTCTTGCGTTGATGTTCAGTACTGAGCAGCCACGGCGGGCTGCCTCCTGCTTCATTGGCCTCACGCCAATCAGGTCCTCTTACTGTCTAAAACCACCAAGTCTCCAAAACCCGGAACCTGCTTTTGCATCTTTTTTGAGGTTTTTTGGCCAAAATCCGGCAAGCCTTTGAATCTGATAGGTTTTTATTTTTATTATTTATGACCATCGTTGGTGAAATGCCCTGCTCAATCAATCCAGAGCTTGCACACTGGTCCACCAGGGCATGGGCTGATCGATGCGAATCGGCAATGCTGAAGCCAGCATTTTCAGCACGCGGTCCGTGTCATGAATGGGGAAGCTGCCATAGACCTTCAGATCGGCCACTGCCTCATCTACACCTAGATAGCCTTTGCGGTAACGGCTCAATTCCTTGATCACGCTACGCAAGGCAATGTTGTCAGCCACCAGCACGCCTTGGGTCCAGGCTTCGCGCGCCTGATCGGCGTCCATGCTTTGCCGGATACGCTGCGCACTAAAGTGCACCTGCTTGCCCGCCTGTACCGTGGCGGTGTTTTGACCTTTTGCCGTAGACACCTGCACAGCCCCTTCGTAGACCGCCAGCTGCGTACAGTCCTTGTCCATACGCACATTGAATTGCGTGCCCAAGGCCCGCATATTGCCCTGCGGGGTTTGAACGGTAAAAGGTCTTTCCGTATCGTCCTTGGCCGTCTGAATGAAGATCTCGCCGGAGATCAAAACAATATGGCGAGCCTGCGCGGTGAACTGCACATCAATCGCAGAGGCTGTGTTCAGCCACAGCCGGGAGCCATCTGCCAGCACAATCTGGCTCTGCTCGCCGGTTTGTGTGGAATGGTCGGCGGCCAGGGCCAGAACACTGGATGGCAGCCAGGACTGACGCCAGCCCAGCCAACTTAGAACCCCCGTTCCTGCCAGCGCAGCCACGCTGGCCAGAACGCGACGGCGCTGATGCAAACGCTCGTTGGCCGTGTGCAATTTCTCCACCACACGACGTGAGTCCGGCGCGGTACGCACTGGCTCAAAACTGCGGCTGACTTCCTCCACATAACGCCAAGCGGTGCTGTGCATCTCGTCCTGTTTGAGCCAGTTCTGCCAGGCAGAGCGCTGCGCCGCACTGGCTTTGCCATCGCGCAGGCAGGCATACCATTCAGCGGCTTGCATCAAAACGGCGTGGGGAGGTGTAGCGGGAGAAGAAAAACTGGAGCCGTGCTTCATGAGGCTTAGTATTGAGGTTCCTGACGCAATTCGGCGACGGTCTGGCAAGCATGCAGGCTGATGCAGCCCAACATGGCTTGTGCCACGTACTTGCGCACCATGCGGCCGGAAATGCCCATTTCTGCGCCGACCTCATCGTCAGTCATCTCGCAAATAACGGCCAGGGTAAAAGCCTTGGCCGCTTTGGGAGACAAGCTGCTAAGCATGGCACTGATCTCTTCCAGCGCCTGCAAAATCATGGCCTGGCGTTCTGCCGAAGGGTAAAAGTTCTCGGGTGTAGCAGCCAGAATATCCAGCCAGGCCTGTTCAATTTCCTGACGTCGCCACAGATTGATGCACAGGTTTTGTGCCGTCTTGCGCAAGTAAGCGCGGGCCTCACCAGGACTGGCAAATTGCCAGCGGGAACGGCTGCTTAACAAACGTACAAAGGTGTCCTGCGCCAAGTCAGCCGCCTGGTCCGCGCCACCCAAACGGTGATGCAGCCAGCGCTGCAACCAACTATGGTGGTCGCAGTACAGTGACTCGACCGACTCGGCCGAATACACGCCTGACAAAGGAAGAACTGAAGATGACACGAGGGTACTCCGCACCGCTAGATAATGAGAATCGTTATCAATTATAGAGTGTGAGCTGCAAAATCCGCTAGCGGTGTGTGTTTGCAGCGACACATAAACTGGCTTTCAGGCAAGGCTCACCCTCTTTCGCAGGATTTATTTCCCTATAAAAACCACTCGAAAATTGCCAAACGGCGAAGAATGCAAAAAGAGCCGCATAAGCGGCTCTTTACGGTCGATGTAATCTGAAAAACTTATTCGACAGTCACACTCTTGGCCAGATTCCGTGGCTTATCCACGTCCGTGCCACGCGAGCAAGCGGTGTGATAGGCCAGCAATTGCAAGGTCACGGTGTGCAAGATGGGAGACAACTTGCCGTAGTGCTCCGGCATACGGATCACATGCACACGCTCGCTGCTGCCGATGCGGGTATCGGCGTCAGCAAACACGTACAGCTCACCACCGCGTGCATGGACTTCTTCGATATTGGATTTCAGCTTTTCCAGCAGTTCATCGCGTGGGGCGATAGTGACCACAGGCATGGCTTCGGTAACCAGGGCCAGAGGGCCGTGTTTCAGTTCACCAGCAGGGTAGCCTTCGGCGTGGATATAGCTGATTTCTTTCAGTTTCAGCGCGCCTTCCATGGCGATGGGGTAATGCATGCCACGGCCCAGGAACAAGGCGTTTTCCTTGCTGGCAAAACGGTCGGCCCATGCCATGATCTGTGGCTCCAGAGCCAGCACGGCAGCGATAGCGGTAGGCAGATGGCGCAGGGCTTTCAGGTAGTCGCCTTCCTGCTCCTGATTCAGGTGACCTTTGACTTGAGCCAGTGCGATAGTCAGCAAGAACAAGGCGGTCAGTTGAGTGGTGAAGGCTTTGGTGGAAGCCACACCAATTTCCACGCCAGCACGGGTGATGTAGGACAGTTTGCATTCGCGCACCATGGCGCTGGTGGCCACGTTGCAGATGGTCAGGGTCTGTTCCATGCCCAGGCTGCGGGCATGTTTCAAGGCGGCCAGCGTGTCAGCCGTTTCGCCGGACTGGGAAATCGTCACCACCAAAGTGCGCGGGTTGGGCACGCTGTCGCGGTAGCGGTACTCGCTGGCAATTTCCACATTGACGGGGATTTTGGCCAGAGACTCAATCCAGTAGCGAGCGGTCAGACCGGCGTAGTAGCTGGTGCCGCAAGCCAGAATCAGCACATTGTCGATGTCCTGGAAAACCTTGTAGGCCTGGTCACCAAACAACTCGGGTGTGACGCTTTCAATGTCTTGCAAGGTATCGCCTACAGCGCGGGGCTGCTCGAAGATTTCCTTTTGCATGAAGTGGCGGTATGGGCCCAATTCAGCGGCTGCGGTGTGCAGATGTACGGTATGTACAGGGCGATCGACGGCGCGGCCGTCCTTGTCCATGATCCACACTTTATTGATCTGCAGATCAATCACATCACCGTCTTCCAGGTAGATGATTTGATCGGTGGTGCCGGCCAATGCCAAGGCATCCGAAGCCAGGAAGTTTTCATTCTGGCCCACACCTACAACCAGCGGCGAACCATGGCGCGCACCCACCACGCGATGTGGCTCGTCCTGACAGAACACAGCGATGGCGTAAGCCCCCGTCAAGCGACGGATGACCTGCTGCACGGCCTCGAACAGATCCCCGTTGTACAGGTGGTCGATCAGGTGAGCGATAACCTCGGTGTCGGTTTGGCTCTCGAACACGTAGCCAATGCTTTGCAGCTCGGCGCGCAGTTCGTCGTGGTTTTCGATGATGCCGTTATGCACCAGCGCAATACGTGCTTTGCCCTTGCCGGAGAAGTGCGGGTGAGCATTATGAGTAGCAGGCGCGCCATGGGTTGCCCAGCGAGTGTGAGCAATGCCGGTAAAGCCTTGCAGATGATCTGCCTTGACCTGCTCTTGCAGTTCGGCCACGCGTTGAGTACTGCGTGCCCGCAACAACTGGCCCTGCGCATGAACAGCAACGCCGCAAGAATCGTAGCCCCGGTATTCCAGACGCTTCAAACCTTCCAGCAGCACGGGGACAATATCGCGTTGCGCTACCGCGCCAACAATTCCACACATAGCCAACTCCTGTTCATGGCCCCTTTCGGTGGGCCAACTAATCAATTCAATCCGCTTATTCTGATCTGAATCATGAAAAATTTTATGTCTATTTTTTCTTCGAAATGAATTAAAATTTCATTTAATAATCAATATGAAAGAAAAGATAAATTCATTTTATTTAACGGAATTTTATTTCATCATAGATAGATAAACATTGTCATGATTGAACTGGACGAGCTGGATTTACGCATTCTGGAGCAACTGCAAAATGATGCTTCCATCAGCAATCAAGCGCTGGCTTTGCGCGTGCATGCCTCTCCCCCGACCTGCCTGCGGCGAGTACGTCGTTTAAGCGAACAAGGGGTAATTCGCAGGCAGGTTGCCTTGCTGGACCCGGAGCAACTGGGCCCCAGCTTGACGGCCATTGTGGAGATTACGCTGGACCGTCAGGGTGAAGAATACCTGCAGCAATTCGAGCGCCTGATGGCCCCCGAAGCAGCGGTGACGCAATGCTATCGCGTTTCGACCGGGGTGGATTTCATTGTGATCTTGCAGGTCAGCGACATGACGGCGTATCACAAGCTGGCTCACGCTTTATTCACCAGTCAGGCGAATATCCGCAATATACGAAGCTTCTTTTCGATTCATCAGGCCAAGTTCGAGACGCGGGTGCCTTTACCTGCACCAAAGATGTAAGCCGGGCTCAGTTCCGTACACGTTGCTGTACCAGTTGCTGATACAGACGCAAGTAACGCTGCGCCATGACAGCGGGGTCATGCTCCTGCTGCACCCAGCGATGCGCCAGCGCTGCCTGTTGCCGCGCTGCTGTCGGATTGCTCAAAGTGTCATCCAGAGCCTGTGCAATGGCTTGTGCATCCCCTACCGCGCATAACTTGCCACGGCCATTATCCAGCAGCTCACTCAAACCGCCCGCCATCGTGGCCGTAACGGGCACGCCGTACACGAACGCATCAAGAACGCTGGAGCCCAGGGCTTCATGACGGGAGCTCAGGACAAAGCCGTCCATCAAGCGATAAGCCTGTTCGGGGCGGGCTTCAAAACCAGCCAGCTTGTAGCAGTCTTCCAGCCCCAACTGCGCAATCAGTTCCTCTGCCGCCGAGGTCTCGGAGCCAGGCGCACCGAAATGCAGAAACACAAAGTCCTGACGACGCTGATACAAGGCATGAATCGCGCGTATCAAAGTCTGGGGGTCTTTCTCGGACGTCAGTGCCGCCATCGTCCCCAGAACGTGCAAGCCCTGCGGATTCCACCGCAGCCGCAAGTGGTTCACATAGGCTTCATCCTGCTCGACGTACTCAATGGCACTAGGAATCACATCTACGGAAAAACCCAGGCGACGCGGCTCTGCCGCTGCTGCCTGGCTGATCGCTACCAAACGATCCGCCTTGCGCCACTTCCAACGCGTGCGTCGTTCCTTGGAAGTCAAAGCACTGTCTGGCTGCTGTCCGCTACGTTGCTCGACGCGTTTGCGGTCAATCGGAAAAGCCGTTCGGCGCGTAAAGACCACCCGTTTGGGCAACCAGAAATGCAGCAAGGCCAGCCAGCTCATGCTGGACGCGGTTTGGGAATGGACGATATCAAAACCCCGGCCATGCACCAGTAAATAGCGCAGCGCGGCACCCACGGAGGCGCATTCCACCACACTCACGCCCTGCTCTTTAGCACGCCTGGCCAACGCTTCATCACGTCGGGCCAATAGACTGACCTGATGACCAGCCTGTTGCATCTGCTGGATGCTCAGCAGGGTTTGCCGCTCGCCACCGCGCCAGCCGCGCTCGAAGTTAAGCTGCAGAATGCGCATGACGACGATCCAGAATCAGCCCATCCGGGCACTGTGTGCCACAAGAGCAAGCAGCAATGCTCCCCTTGCGATGCAAAGGGAGGGATACCGAAGATGGGCTAACACACATCAAGATTTGCGAACCGGGCGCTTCCAGCCGGACACGCTGCGCTGTTCCGAACGCGACAAGGTCAGCTGATCATCCGGTGCATTGCGCACCAGGGTCGTACCCGCGCCAATCGTTGCGCCACGGCCTACCGTCACCGGAGCCACCAGCTGCGTATCCGAGCCGATGAAGGCATCGTCACCAATCACGGTGCGGAACTTGTTCACGCCATCGTAATTGCAGGTGATGGTGCCTGCGCCAATGTTCACACGCAGCCCCACATCGGCATCACCGATATAGGCCAGGTGATTGGCTTTGGAACCTTCACCCAGCTGGGTGTTCTTGATTTCCACGAAGTTGCCCACGTGGGTGTGATTGGCCAGAACAGCACCAGGGCGCAGACGGGCGTAAGGGCCGATACGGGCTTCTTCGCCAACCTGGGCTTGTTGCAGATGGCTGAAAGCTTCGATTTGCGTACCGGCACCAATCGTCACGTCACGCAGCACGCTATGCGGGCCGACACGCACGCCGTCTTGCAACACAACCTTGCCTTCAAACACGCAACCCACATCAATGAACACATCACGGCCACACTCCAGTGTGCCGCGCAGATCAAAGCGGGCCGGGTCGGCCAAGGTCACGCCTTTTTCCAACA
Organism: Alcaligenes sp. EGD-AK7; assembly: GCF_000465875.3. Lineage (NCBI taxonomy): Bacteria > Pseudomonadati > Pseudomonadota > Betaproteobacteria > Burkholderiales > Alcaligenaceae > Alcaligenes > Alcaligenes sp. EGD-AK7. The sequence goes on from NZ_AVOG02000070.1 coordinate 48,743, forward strand.
GACGGCGAGCCTGTTCTGCTTGCCACAGACGCTCCAGCTCGGCCTGTTGAATGCGGCTGTTCACACCCAGGGTTTCCCAACCAGCAGCTGGCTGAGCAGCTTGCACGGGCACGCCATCGGCAACCGCCAAGGCAATGATGTCGGTCAGGTAGTACTCGCCCTGAGCGTTGTCGTTGGTGATGCGGGTCAGCCAATCTTTCAGGCGCGCCGTCGGGGCTACCAGAATGCCGGTGTTCACTTCCTTCACGGCACGCTCGGCTTCGCTGGCATCCTTGTGCTCGACAATGCGCTGTACGGTGCCATCTGCACCGCGAATGATACGGCCGTAGCCGGTAGAGTCTGCCAGTGTTTCGGTCAGCACGGCCACGCCTTGGCCACGCGCTTGCAGCAAGCGGCGCAAGGTGTCAGCCTGGACCAGAGGAACGTCGCCATACAGAACCAGCGTGGCGTCATCTTCCTGATCGCCACCGACCAGTTCAGGCACGGCCTGTTGCACTGCATGGCCCGTACCATGCTGAGGTTGTTGCAAGGCAAAGGCCAGCTCGGCCTGTGCGAAGGTTTGCTGAACGCGCTCGGCGCCATGACCCACCACGACCACAACTTTTTCCGGCTCCAGTTCACGTGCGCTGTCGAGCACGTGGGCCAGCATGGATTTGCCGGCGATAGGATGCAGTACTTTGGGCAGGTCAGACTGCATACGCTTGCCCATGCCTGCTGCCAGAATCACGATATTAAGCATAAAAATTTACCTACAAGGTTGGTCGATCAGTTCTTTTTGGTACTGCTTTTGGTGCTGCGCGTGGCGGTTTTTTTAGCCGCCGTTTTGGTGGCCGCCTTGGCCGCAGTTTTAGTGGCGGCTTTCGCTGCCGTTTTTACCGGCTTGGCTGCTGCCGGAGCACTGGTCTTGGCCGACGTCTGGGCATGGGCAGCTGCTGGTTTAGGGGGTTTGGCCGAGCCAGCCGCTTTGGCCTTGGTCGCCTGCTGGCGATAGTTTTCTACCTGCTGCATTGATGCGGCTGTGGCGGTCGCCATGGCATCAAACTGCTGTTGCAGCATGTTCCACCACGCTTGCGCAGCGGGATTGCCTGCACCGGCTTCCTGCTGAGCACCGGGCTGTTTATCTTTGGGGCTGTCCTGCTTGGCAGCCGCTTCAGGCTGTGGCGCAGCCTGTTGAGACTGTGGCGAGGGCTGAGCCGCTGCTGACTGGGATGCCGTATGCGCGGCCGCCTCCGGCTTGCTGGCCTGCGCCTTGGCACCGGCTGCATTATCTGCACCCGCAGCACCCGCTGCCATGGGATTGAAGGCCATAAAGGCTTCAAAGGGATTTTTCCCGCCCGCAGCCTGCGTACCTTGCTGTGCCATGGTTTTGATTGCCGCCAAGGTGGAGCGCTGAATCTCCAGACCCTGGATAGTCGTGCTCAGCATGGACAGGTTCAGCTGCAACCAGCTTTCCACGGCACGCAAGTCACGAATACGACGATCCAGATCATCGGGGGACAAGCTGGGCATCATGCCCGAACTCAAATCGCCCGCACCACCGCTGGCCATGTTTTTCCAGGCCTGCGCCATCATGTCCATGCTGCGCAGCAAGGGATTGTTGCCGCCGCCCAGGGCATTGAAATCAGGTATACCAAAAGGATTCGGGTTCATGCGTAGCTCCCATCGGGTTGGTGCCTGCCCGGTGATTCCCAGGTTCAGGCCAGCTGTTCCAGATGCTGCTTGATGCTGTCGATCAGCACCACTTGCGCTTCCAGGGTGAACAAATCTGCTTCTATCATTTGCCAGGCTTCATCCAGCGTCAATAAGCGAAACTCACTAACCTCGCCGTCCATATTGCAGGGCCGTACATCGTCGGCCAGCACGCAATCGCTAACCAGAGCATTTTCCACTTGGTAGCCTTCCGGCAGGCGACGGTGCATGCGCAAGGACACACGCAAGGGGGTGCAATTGTCCAGCACGGACTCGGCCAACCCCGCTTCTTCATAACTTTCGCGTATGAGAGAGGTATGCAGCGATTCACCACTGACCGCCAATCCACCGACCAGCGTGTCCCACATATTCGGGTCTGTTGACTTGGTGGGTGAACGACGTGCGGCCCAGATACGGCCGTCTGTGGACCAGCCATTCAAATGCACGGCTTGCGTCAAAAAGCCCAAGGGCCGTACCGCACCGCGTTCAATGCGCGACAGGCACTGCCCTTCTCCGACCACGTCCAGCAACTCGTCACGCCAGGCCCGAATGCAACCGCCTTCCTGCAAACGCAAGGCGACCTGATCCAGGACCTGAGCCAAGCTCAATTCCTGGCTGGGGCAATCGCTCAGACGCAAGACATCTTCTTCAATCGAGACCCCTGGCAAAGGCTCGATACAACGAGCGGCCTTGGGGGTGATCCATCCGGCAACGCGCCCATCAACAGTGACAGGACGGCTGCCCGGTGGAGGCAATTGTTGCAGCTGACTGGTCAAGCTGGCCATGCGCTGACGCAGGGCCTGAGTAAGTGATCGGTTCTGGAACAAAGTCATAGTCCGCGATTGTAATTCAAGCCTTGCCCCATTACGGCTTTTGTAGCGTTTAGTCCAACCTTGTCTTCTAGGGACATACCCTGCCCTTGAAGGCTAAAGCAAGTTCTATATAATTTCCGTGAACAGATAAGCTACTAAAAACTTCGAGCGGACCAGCACTTAGCTGCGACAAGCCCGCCACTGCAACACAGCAGTTTCTTCCAGCGTTGGATTTTTCGGAGCGTTGACGCAGCCGAACCCCGGTTTGGCATGGCAACACCAAAAGAGGGACAACAATGAAGATGTGGAGAAGTTTATTTGCTCTGACCGCCTGTTCGACGGCAGGGCCAAGCCTGGCTCAGATCACCCACATGGAGGGTGGTCCCCGTGTCAATCAGCTCAATTTGCATAACGGGGTTACCCCCATCGCCCAGGACATTGCCTGGCTGCATTGGATGATGCTGATCATCTGTACCATCATCTTTATTGGCGTGTTCGGCGTGATGTTCTATTCCATCATCCGGCACCGCAAGTCCAAGGGCGCGATTGCCGCCCGCTTTCACGAACACCTGGGTGTGGAAGTGGCCTGGACCATCATCCCTTTCCTGATCGTGATCGGCATGGCACTGCCTGCCACCAAAACCGTGGTGGCCATGAAGGACACCAGCAGCGCCGACCTGACCGTCAAGGTCACTGGCTATCAGTGGAAATGGGGCTACGAGTATCTGGACGGTCCGGCCACGGGTGTGAAATACCTGTCCAACCTGTCCACCCCGCGCGCCCAGATTGAAGGCCGCGAACCCATTGGCCCGAACTATCTGATGGAAGTGGACAAGCCACTGGTGGTGCCGGTTAACAAGAAAGTGCGCGTCATGCTGACGGCCGAGGACGTCATCCACTCCTGGATGGTGCCCGAGTTTGGCGTCAAGCAAGATGCCATCCCTGGCTTTTTGCGCGATACCTGGTTCCGTGCGGACAAGGTCGGCACCTACCGCGGTCAATGCGCCGAGCTGTGTGGCAAGGACCACGCCTATATGCCCATCGTGGTGCAAGTGATGGCGCAAGAAGACTACGACAAGTGGGCCCAGGAGCAGAACGACTTGATGACGGCTCAGGCCGACGATCCCAATAAAGAGTGGACCAAGGACGAATTGACCGAGCGCGGCAAACAGATCTTTGCGCAGAACTGCGTGGCTTGCCACCAGGCCAACGGCAAGGGCGTGCCCGGCACCTTCCCCGCTCTGGATGGCGATACGAAATTTGTGCTCGCCCCCAAGAAAGGCCAGATCGACACGGTGTTGAATGGTCACCCTGGCACCGCGATGGCCGCCTTCCGCAATCAACTGACCGATGTACAGATTGCTGCGGTCATTACCTACACACGCAATGCCTGGGGCAACGCTGGCAAAGGGCCTGACCCTGTCGTGATGCCCGCCGACGTCAAGGAACAGCGCTAATTTTGCGCGCGCCGCCTATCACACTATCAATCTATCCCTGACTACGGCCAGGGGGAGTGCAGCAAGGAGTCAAGCATGAGTAGCGTCACCGTCGACCATGTAGCGAACCCGAGCGGACATGATGATCACCATCATGCCCATGCCACCCCTAGCGGCTGGCGTCGCTGGCTGTTCGCCACCAATCACAAGGACATCGGGACCATGTACCTGATCTTCTCCTTTGTGATGTTGCTGGAGGGCGGCGTGCTGGCCTTGCTGCTGCGTACCGAACTGTTCCAGCCGGGCCTGCAGTTTTTCCGGCCAGAGCTGTTCAACCAGTTCACCACCATGCACGGCCTGATCATGATTTTCGGCGCGATCATGCCGGCTTTTGTGGGCTTTGCCAACTGGATGATTCCGCTGCAAATTGGCGCATCGGACATGGCTTTTGCCCGCATGAACAACTTCAGCTTCTGGCTGCTGCCCGTAGGCGCGATTCTGTTTACCGCGTCCTTCTTTGTACCGGGCGGCGCGCCTGCCGGTGGCTGGACCATGTACGCCCCGCTGTCCTTGCAAATGGGACCAGGCATGGACTTCACGATTTTCGCGGTCCACATTCTGGGCGCGTCCTCCATCATGGGGGCCATCAATATTGTGGTGACGGTATTGAACATGCGCGCGCCTGGCATGACGCTGATGAAAATGCCGCTGTTTTGCTGGACCTGGCTGATTACCGCTTATCTGCTGATTGCCGTGATGCCCGTGCTGGCCGCTGCCGTGACCATGCTGCTGACGGACCGTCACTTCGGTACACACTTCTTTAACGCCGCCGGTGGTGGTGACCCGGTTCTGTACCAGCACATCTTCTGGTTCTTCGGTCACCCCGAGGTCTACATCATGATCTTGCCAGCCTTTGGCATTGTCTCTGCCATCGTACCTGCCTTCTCGCGCAAAGCCCTGTTTGGCTATGCCTCCATGGTGTACGCCACCGCCGCCATCGCGATTCTGTCCTTCCTGGTGTGGGCCCACCACATGTTCTCCACGGGGATGCCGGTAACCGGGCAGCTGTATTTCATGTATGCCACCATGCTGATCTCCATTCCGACCGGGGTGAAGATCTTCAACTGGGTAGCCACCATGTGGCGCGGCTCGCTGTCCTTTGAAACGCCCATGCTGTTTTCCATCGGCTTTATCTTCGTGTTCACGATTGGCGGCTTTACCGGCCTGATCCTGGCCGTGGCCCCGATTGATATTGCGGTACACGACACCTATTACGTGGTGGCCCACTTCCACTATGTGCTGGTGGCCGGATCGCTCTTTGCCCTGTTTGGCGGTGCCTACTACTGGCTGCCCAAATGGACCGGCCGCATGTACAACGAGCGTCTGGGCAAGATCCACTTCTGGTCCACCATGATCTCGTTCAACGTGACCTTCTTCCCCATGCACTTTCTGGGTCTGGCGGGCATGCCACGTCGTTATGTGGACTACGCTGGCCAGTTCACGGACTTCCACCAGATTGCCACCATCGGCGCCTTCTGGTTCGGCCTGTCGCAACTGCTGCTGATCTACATCGTGATCCAGGCAGCGCGTGGCAAGGGCGAAGTGGCCAGCGCCAAACCCTGGGAAGGTGCCGAAGGTCTGGAGTGGACTGTTCCATCGCCCGCTCCGCACCACACCTTTGAAGTACCCCCTGTCGTCAAGTAACACTGGAGGAACGCCGTATGACCCCCGAACAACGCCGTCGCAACCGCCGTCTGGGATTGCTCCTGGCCGTGTTCGTCATTGCCGTCATGGCCTGGACCTTTCTAAAAGGCAGTCAATTTTTAGGACAGTGATATGAATGACGATTTTCGGGACCTCACACGGCGCAAGCTCAGTTTTTTCCAGACATTGAAAGCCATTGCCTGGGGATTTTTTGGAGTCCGTCGTGGCCGCGACCATGAGCAGGACATTGCCAAGATCAATCCGGTCTATCTGATTATTGCCGCCTTGATCGCCACGGTTGTTTTCGTTGTGGGCCTGATTATGGTGGCCCGCTGGTTCATTGGTCAGGCCAGCTGAACCCTGGCCGGATACTGCGCCCAAGGGCACATGACCCGAAGGAGAACACTATGCATGTCGAGACTACGGCTCACCCGTCCAAGGCGCCGTATTACTACGTCCCCGGCTTGTCGGGGCATCCGGTACGCGCCAGCCTTTCCCTGTGCCTGACGCTGTTGGGTGCGGCGACCTGGATCAATAACTGGCCGGGCGGCTTCTGGGTGTTTCTGGTCGGGATTCTCAGCTTCTTGCTGGTGCTGTTCTTCTGGTTCAGCGACGCCGTGCGCGAGTCTGAAACGGGTCTGAACAGCACCCGTGTCGATATCTCCTATCGCTGGAGCATGTCCTGGTTCATCTTTTCCGAAGTGATGTTTTTTGCGGCCTTTTTCGGGGCACTTTGGTATACCCGCGAAATTGCCACGCCGCTGCTCAGCGACCTGGATCACCGCGCCCTGCTCTGGCCTGACTTCACCGGCACCTGGCCGAATCAAGGCCCGGCGGGCACTGTTGCTCCTTTCCAGACCGTAGGCCCGCTGTGGCTGCCTACGATCAACACGGCCTTGCTGCTGACCTCGGGCGTCACCCTGACCATTGCTCACCACGCGCTGCGAGCCAGCAAGCGTAGTAGCGCTATTTTCTGGCTGTTCATGACGGTTGCGCTGGGCTTTGCCTTCGTGGCCTGCCAGGCTTACGAATACATGCACGCCTATGCCGAACTGAACCTGAAGTTCACTTCCGGCGCATACGGAGCCTTGTTCTACATGTTGACGGGCTTTCACGGTTTTCACGTGATTATCGGTGCCACCATGCTGACGGTGATGCTGATACGGCTGATGCGCGGGCACTTTACCGCCGAGCACCACTTTGGTTTTGAAGGGGCCGCCTGGTACTGGCACTTTGTGGACGTGGTGTGGCTGGGCTTGTATCTGTACGTGTACTGGTTCTAGCCATTCATGCTCCAGGCCCGTGTCTTCGGGCCTGGATTTTTACTTCAAACCAAAGGCACGCCAGTGCTTTCAATCCAACCCAGATGATGGGCCAGCAACACAAACAGAAACAGGGCCACGGACAAGCCCACTCGCCAGGTCAGGGCATAGGCCATGCGATTGGAATTACCCCGGTCCCGCATCAAATACACCAGGGCCGAACCCAGCGAAACAATAATCCCCAGAAACACGATCAGGACTAGCACACGCATTACGTCTCCCCCGCTTCAGGTTGAATGGATGTCCAGCAACAATTCTCGTTCTTCTTCGACTCGATCCCTGCTTGCCCTGGTTTGTCTGGGTTTGCTGATGCTGCTGTTCATTAGCCTGGGGCGCTGGCAACTGAGCCGCGCGCAGGAACGTCAAAGCCTGGCGCAACAAATAGAACAAGGCCGCCAGCAAGCTCCCCTTCATATTGATTCCCAGGCCAGCCTGGATAAAGGTGCCTTGTGGCAGTCTGTCGCGGTGCACGGCTCCTGGCGCAGTGAGTTAACTGTACTCCTGGATAATCGCAATTTCAAAGGTAAGCCGGGCTACTGGATTGCCACCCCTTTTGTGCTGGATGAGGGCGATTTGGCGGGCTCCAGCCTGCTCGTGCTACGTGGTTGGCTGGCTCGCGTACCGGGGCAAACCCCTAGCGTTCCGGCTGCTCCTTCCGGCTCCGAAACCATTTCCGGCGAGTTGATGGAGCGCGTACCGCGTCTGTTTGAGCTGGGTAGCAGCCCCTTGCCTGCACACTTGCCCGACCCGTCTGGCACGCCCCCCGTCGTGCAGAACCTGGCCCTGGAAGATCTGCGCAGCCGCATTGATCTGCCTGTGCTGCCGCGCGTGCTGGCCCAGACGGCCCCCGCTTCGGAGCTGCAAACCAATTGGCCCGACCCGAATATCGACTTTGAAAAGAACCGTGGCTACGCACTGCAATGGTTCGGTTTTGCCCTGATTGCCCTGTGTGCCTGGATCGGTGTAGCGTGGAAATGGCTGCGACGCTCCAGACTCAACTCTGCCCCTACAAGGAAAACCTGACGTGGACACGACTCAACCCCCTACCCGCCCGCGTTCCATGACTCCGCTGTATCTGCTGCTGGCGATCAGTCTGGCGCCGGTACTGTTTGCACTGGCTGCCTACTACATGCCATCACTGGGACTGCGGCCAGACGAGAGCAATGCCTACGGCCAGTTGATTCAGCCTCAACGCAGCGTGCCTGAACCTGCCGCACTGCCCCTGCGCAATCTGCAAGGCGAGGCCTTTGATCTGCAATCGCTGCGAGGCCGCTGGGTGCTGGTCAGTGCCGATGAAAGCGCCTGCCCCGAAAGCTGCGTGCGCAAGCTGTTCATTCTGCGCAACTCCCACGCCAGCCAAGGCAAGAACGTGGAACGCCTGGCACGCGTCTGGTTTGTGACTGACCAGGGCCAGCCAACCGAGCAAATTCTGGAGGCCTATCAAGGTACGCATATGCTGCGCGCCGATCCGCGCCAGCTGGCCGAATTTCTGACTCCTGACGCTGCTGGCAAGGCCCCCGAACAAGCCGTCAAGAATGGCATGTGGATCATCGACCCCAATGGCAACTTGATGATGCTGTTCCCCGGCGATGCCGACCCGCTCAAGGTTCGCACCGATATACGCAAACTGCTGAACAATTCACGCATCGGATAAGTTTATGGCCGATATCCGCCAACGCTACCGCAAGCTGGTTTACCTGACTTGGTTCCTGACCCTGGACCTGATCATGTTCGGCGCGTTTGTGCGTCTGACAGATTCGGGCCTGGGTTGCCCGGACTGGCCCGGTTGCTATGGCAAGCTCACGCCGCTGGGCGCGGGCGCACATATCGAACAAGCCTATCAAGCCATGCCCTATGGCCCGGTCAGTTGGGGCAAGGCCTGGATTGAAATGATCCACCGCTACGTGGGCGCGGCTTTGGGCATGCTGATCATTGCCATTGTCTGGATGGCATGGCGGCATCGCCATACGCTGGGGCATTCGGCCAGGCTGGCGGCTTTCACCTTACTGGCTGTGTGCGTGCAAGGGGCCTTTGGTGCCTGGACCGTCACTCACAAGCTGATGCCCATTATTGTCACCACTCACTTGCTGGGTGGCATGAGCGTACTGGCCTTGATGACCTGGCTGGCCGTGCGCGAAAACCCAGGACCGCCAGTCTCACCTGTAACCCGCCGTTGGCGACCCTGGCTGATCGGGGCCTTTATCCTGCTGACGATTCAGATTGGTCTGGGTGGCTGGGTCAGCACCAACTACGCGGCGCTGGCCTGCATGGACTTCCCGCAATGCCACGGTCAATGGATACCGGAGATGGATCTGCACGGCGGGTTCTCGCTGTTTCGCGCGTTGGGCGAGCTGCCTTCCGGTGAGATGATTTCCCAGGCCGCGCTGACCGCCATCCATTGGGTCCATCGCAATATGGCCTTTCTGGTGTTTCTGGTTCTGGGTTCCGTTGCGTGGAAATTACGCGCCGATCCCATCTTGCGTCGCCCCGCGACTTTGGTGCTTTTGCTGCTGCTGGCCCAGCTCATCACGGGGTTAACCACGATCTTTTTCCAATGGCCTCTTTTGATTGCCGTCCTGCATAATGGGGGAGCTGCCGGTCTCGTTTTATGCTGCGTCACCCTGTTGGTACGGCTTTCCCGCAAGTCGACTGTCCCCCAAGGAATACAGTATGACAAACACCGCTACCCTGGCTCCCGCCTCGCTCCTGCGCCAGTATCTGGTACTGACTAAACCCAGAGTCACCCAGCTGGCTGTTTTCTGTGCCGTTATCGGCATGTTTCTGGCTGCTCCCGGCCTGCCCGATCCGGGCACCGTGGTCGCGGGTACGCTGGGCATATGGATGCTGGCGGCTGCCGCCTTTGCCATCAACTGCCTGATCGAAAGCCAGATTGATGCCCGCATGTTGCGCACCGCTCGACGCGGTACGGCACGCGGCACCATTACCCCGCCGCAAGTGCTGGCCATGTCCGGTTTGTTGGGCGGCATGGGCATGCTGGTGCTGTATTACTGGGTGAACCCGCTGACCATGTGGCTGACCTTGGCCACCTTCATTGGTTATGCGGTGATCTATACCGTGATTCTCAAACCCCTGACCCCACAAAACATCGTCATCGGCGGTTTGTCCGGTGCCATGCCACCTGCTTTGGGCTGGGCCGCCATTGCCAACGCCGTACCGGCTGAGGCCTGGTTGCTGGTGCTGATCATCTTCATCTGGACGCCGCCGCACTTCTGGGCCCTGGCGCTCTACCGTCAACACGACTACCAGCGCTCCGGCCTGCCCATGCTACCCGTCACCCACGGCAAGACCTTTACGACGCTGCATGTGCTGCTCTACAGCTACATCCTGATGGCCTCCAGCCTGCTGCCCTTTATCATCCGCATGAGCGGGCCGTTGTACCTGGCTGCGGCGATCTTGCTGGGCGCACGCTTCATTCAATACGCCCACCAACTGCACCGCAACTACAGCGATGAACTGTCTCGCAAGCTGTTCCGCTTTTCCATTATTTATCTGGCGGTCTTGTTTGGGGCATTGCTGCTGGATCACTGGGTGCGCTTGATCTGATCACGCCCAATAAAAAAGCGAGCCGTGATCGGCTCGCTTTTTTTTATGCCTGTCCCTCGGGGGGCTGCGCCTGTCGTACCCAGTCCGGGGGTAAAGGCGGGCCGACAAAACTTTCTGCCTCGCTCAAGGCATGAGCCAAACCAAACAGCGGTGGCAGTTCCTCATGTTGGCGTTGGCCGGACTCGAACTCCTGCCACACTTGATACGCGCGTTGGCGCTGTCGCACCACGGCCTCGATCTTTTCACTGAAGATGGGATCTTTGCCGCGCAAGGTATCGAAATCACGCTCAGTCAGCATCAGCAAGCGGCTATAGCCCAGGGAGCGCACTTCACCAACGTGGTCGCTATGTTCCACGACATTGACTTCACCAATCGTTTGCCCTGTCCCCAGTTCCACCAGGCTACCATCAGGCAAAGTCAGCTCCAGCGCCCCGGACGCCACAAAGAACATGACACGCATGCCACCATAACGAAGATGAATTTTCTGGTCTGGCAGCGCCAGACGTGGGCGTAAACGTCGCGCCAGCTCCTTCTTGGCTTGCTCGGAAATGCCATCGAACATGGGTACCTGGGCAATCAGTTCCATGGCGCTCATGGTCATGTCCAGCGTGGGACGCTCGTCCAGATAACGCCAGCGTTGTGTGATCTGCTTGACCAGATCAGCGTACATCTCGCTGGTAATCAGAGAGTGGGACAACATGGTGCGGTAGTGGGCGCGTTCTTGCGAAGCGGCGACGCGCGCCAAATAGGACTCTTGCAGCCACTGCGCGAACACCGGGTATTGCAGCGTCAAGGAATGCAAAGCGTCTTCCAGTTGAGACAGACGCAACTTGTGAGCCTGCACAATCGTGCCCGTAGCCTGTTGTCCCAGTAAAGGAGCCAGCTCGGTTTCGGCAAAGCGTATCAGACGCTGGGCCACCGAGCGCTTGGCGATCAGGTTCGAGAAACGCTTGTCCAGTTCCCGCACCAGCCAGCCTTGCAGGCCAAACAGATAGTGCAAGCGCAAAGCAGACCGGAAACCTCGAGAATAGCGCAAATCATTGGCAATGGCGGCCTCGAAACCGGCCAAGCCAGCCAGACGCACCGTATCATTCATGCGTTCGGCGCGGCTCAACAAGGACTCGGCTGTCTTCCAATCCACAATCTGCGATTTCAGCAGTTCGTAAAACAGCTCCACCTCGCGGGCCGACAGAATCGCCATCCCCATTTTTACTTTCTGTGCTTCGGTCAGGCTTTGGATCTGGCCGGATGCCACACCGGCCTGACTGGCATCGAACACCGTACACAGGCGCTCGATGACCTGTGGCTTGATCTGCTCTTGCCGACCCAGTTCTTCGGTCTTGTCGCGCAGCTCTTCCAAGGCCAGACTCACCGCCTGATCGCGCAAGTGGCGCTCCAGCGGGGTCAGCTGATTCAGGCCTAAACGACGAATCAAGGGGCGTAAACTGATCCCGTTCACAAACAGGGTCAGCAACACAAAGCCCGTGGTGGCCACCCCAATGAACTGGCGCACATCATGCGGAATGGCGTGCTGTTCCGTAACCGCCAGGGCCAGTGCCAGGGAAACAGCGCCACGCAGGCCGCCCCACAGAATCACCACCCGATAGGGGCGACTGACTCGGGTGCCAAAGCGGGTGCGCCCCAGCAAGGGCAGAACGGCAAACACCATAACGGCCCGTGCCAGCAAGGTCACCACAAACAGCAAGGCCACCAGGCCGATCTGCATCCAGGTGATTTCAGCCATCAGGCGTGGAATCAGCATGGCGGCAAACAAGAAGATCAGGGAGTTGGCCAGAAAACCCATCTGAGTCCAGGAGCTGCTCAAAAGCTCGAAGGTCGCAGGCGACATGCGAGTGCGGCCTGTCGAGCCCACCACCAGGCCGGAAATGACCGTGGCGACCACACCGGATACGCCCAGATAGTGCTCGGACACAAAAAAGGCCAGGTACGCCAAGGCAATGGTCAGCGTGACTTCAGCAGCCGGCCAACCGCGCAAGAGCACGAACAGGCCGCTAGCCAGACGACCCATCAAGAAACCCGCGACACCACCGCCCAGAAAACTGAACAGGAAGCTGCCCAACACCTTGCTGCCACTTAATTCCCCACCCCCCGTCAGGACTGCCAACAGCACGGAGTACAAGGCAATGGAAGCCGCATCGTTAAACAGAGCCTCGCCTTCCACCAAGGTAGACAAGCGTTTGGGTGCGCCCACTTCACGGAAAATGCCCACCACGGCCACAGGGTCCGTCGTGGCCACAATCGCGCCCAACATCAAACAGACCACCAGACCATAAGACGAAGCCGCGTTCAAGGCGTAGCCAACGGCAAAGGTACAGACCACTACGGCCACGATGGCCATCATCAAGATGGCGCCGATATCGTCGAGCAGGCGGCGCAAGTTCATGGCCAGCGAAGTCTCGAACAGCAGGATGGGCAGGAAAGCGTAGAGAAAGGTCTCGGAGGAGATGTCAAAGGCCTGCAAGGTATCCAGGAAGTCGGACACCATCTTGGGCGCCCAGGCATGCAGGTGTAGCAAAATGCCCAGCGCAAAGCCGATCAAGGCCAGAAGTACGGAGTACGGCAGTCGCAAGCGTCCAGCCAAAGGCGGCATAAAGGCAACCAGCCCCAGCAGGCCTGCCAACCCAAAAACAAACTGCCCAATCTGCATCGCGACATCCTTTGTCATCGGCATTGAGTCGATCGGCATGTACATACGCATTCAGGCATGGGCAGGCCAGATCGGCACGGAAAATCCCCCCGCTTTCCGCATGAATCAGAATAGCGCCTTTTTCCGGACACACAGCCGCCGAATTATCTTTTTCTCGCAAAATTTACGTTTTTTGGCCTATGGACCCGCATTCAGAAACACAAATGGACGGTGATACGGCGGCAAGCCAAAATCTGCGCCAGCGCAAGTTCACGTCTGACATAACTCGTTATACTTTCGCATCATGAATTTCCCGCGCACCTTCCTCGCTGCGACTCACTGGCCCCATCGTCTGGGCCTGTGCTTGTTGTTGCTGACTGTGGTGCTGCGCGGCATGGTCCCTGCGGGCTATATGCCCAAGCAGACAGATCAGGGGTATGCGCTGGCCTTCTGTCTACCTTCAGGACAAAGCCTTCCCCCTGAAATGATTCAGCACTGGGCGGCCTTGTTAGGAGAGGACACCACGTCCCATTCGGACGAGGCTACCACCAGCGCCACCTGTCCGTTCTGCGTCATGCTGCAAGCCGCATTGACGCCCGCGCCGATTGCTATCGTCACGCCTTTGAGCCTGGGCCAGTTCCGGCCCTTGCTGCTTCCCCCTCTTAGCCCCGCTCTGGCGCAGGCCTTTATTCGTGGCCCGCCTGTGGGGCAACGCGCCCCACCCTCTCTTCTTCCTGCCTGATTCCCCGCGTTCGGCTCTGCCGCCACGCCTTTTCTCCTTTGTTGCCATCGCCCAAGCGGGTTTGCCGCTGGACGACGGCTGCTCTTCGGAATTTAGTCATGAAGAAATTAATAAACCCCGGCCTGATCAGCGCCGGTGTGCTGGCCTGCGTGCCTTCTATTGCCCTGGCCCAATCCACCGTTATTGAACAACTCAGCCCTATCGTAGTGACCGGAGTGGCTCCTGAATCCCCTTTGCAGTTCAGCACCAACCCCAAACTGCCCCGCCTGCCCTTGCCTGCCAGCGACGGCACGGACTACTTGAAAACCATTCCTGGCTTTGCGGCCATTCGTAATGGCGGCAGCAACGGGGACCCGGTGCTGCGCGGCATGTTTGGCTCGCGTCTGAATGTGCTGACCAATGGCAGCTCCATGCCCGGTGCCTGCCCGTCACGCATGGATGCGCCGACCTCCTACATTTCGCCCCAATCCTTTGATGAACTGACCATCATCAAGGGCCCTCAAAGCGTGCGCTGGGGCCCGGGTGCTTCTGCCGGAACGGTACGCTTCGAGCGCAAAGCGCCCGGCTTTACCGAGAACGACGCCACGCTGGACGCCAGTATTCTGGGCGGTTCGGCTGGCCGTCACGCAGGCAATGTGGACTTTGCGGCTGGCAATGCCTCTTACTATGCCCGCCTGACTGCCAATCAAGATCGCGCTCAGGACTACAAGGACGGTGATGGCGAACGTGTGCCCTCGCGCTGGAAGAAATGGAATACGGACGTCGCCATTGGCCTGACGCCGGATGCCGATACCTTGCTGGAGCTCAGTGCAGGCACAGGCGACGGCTATGCCCGCTATGCTGGTCGTGGCATGGATGGCACAAAATTCAAGCGTGAAACCTTGGGTCTGCGTTTCAAGAAGGATATGCACGAAGGCGTGCTGCGCAATGTAGAGGCCCAGCTCTACTACAACTACGCCGATCACGTGATGGACAACTACGGGCTGCGCACCTTCAAACCGGGAGGAGGCATGTCCATGCCTATGGCCTCCAATGTGGACCGCCTGACCTGGGGTGGCCGTCTAAGCATGGACTGGGCCTTGAGCGAGGACCTGACCTTGACCACAGGTGCCGATTTGATGCGCAGCCGCCATCGCAAACGCAGTGGCATGGGCATGCAGGACTACCGCGATCAGGATTGGGTGAAAGATGCCGAGTTCGACAATATTGGTCTGTTCACCGAAGCCCGTTGGGACCTGAACGACGCCAGCCGTTTGATTGGTGGCGCACGTCTGGATTGGGCCAGTGCCCGCGACCTGCGACCCAGCCTGGGTAGTGGCATGATGAGCAAGCCCAACCCCGGTGCGAACGAGCGCCGTAGAGAAACCCTGCCCAGTGCCTTCCTGCGTATCGAGCATGATCTGGATTCCCTGCCCTTGAGCCTGTACGCCGGTATTGGTCATGTGCAGCGCATGCCGGACTACTGGGAGCTGATTTCCCCGGCCAGCGGCCCGCAAGGCAGCGCCAGTGCCTTCCTGGGCATTCAGCCTGAAAAGACCACACAGCTGGATTTTGGTGCTCAGTACAAGGATGAAACGGTCTCGGCCTGGGCCTCTGCCTATATTGGCCAGATCCAGGATTACATCCTGTTCGACTACCTGCCCGGTGGCATGATGGGCATGAAAACCCAGGCCAGAAACGTCAAGGCCCGCATCATGGGTGGCGAATTGGGTGCGGACTGGAAAGCGACGCCCAACTGGACTTTGGGCGGCAGCCTGGCCTACGCCTGGGGCCGTAACAGTACGGATGGCCGAGCCCTGCCGCAAATGCCCCCGCTCGATCTGCGCCTGACAGCGGATTATGTGCAAGGCCCCTGGTCTGCCGGCGGTGTCTGGCGCATTGTAGCCAAGCAAAATCGCTATTCGCAGGGACAAGGGAATGTGGTGGGTTACGACTTCGGGCCTACAGGTGGTTTCAGTACCTTGTCGCTGTATGGCGGCTACAAGATCAACCGCAATCTGTCCCTGACTGCCGGTGTGGATAATGTGTTCGACAAGACTTACGGCGAACACCTGAATCTGGCCGGGAACAGTGGTTTTGGTTTTGGCGCAGCAAGCCGCTTTAATGATCCTGGCCGCACCGTCTGGCTGCGTGCCGCGTTGACCTTCTGATCGATTTTGCCTGCCGGGTCGGGCTGACTCGGCAGGCAAAACAGCTGAAAAATCAGGACAAAAAAAAGGGACACCTAGCTGGTGTCCCGTAAACATCCGCTTCAAAAGGGAGGGGAAGAGGAGAAGCCGAAGCGGATGCGCAAATGCCGAATTGCATAGGTGGCAAAAATCAGCAAATGTATTGTTTAGTCCGCGAAAATCAGCTTAAGTTCTTCGGATTCCCCCGAAAAGTTGTAACTCTTTAAAACGACTCAAGCCGCAGGCGCCAAGGCGACGCGCAGCTTCTTGAACGCCGCCACTTCGATCTGACGGATACGCTCTGCCGACACGCCGAATTCGGCGGCCAGATCGTGCAAGGTGGCACCGCCATCGTCCTGCAACCAGCGGGCGCGCACAATGCGCTGCGAACGCTCGTCCAGCGTGTCGATCGCTTCTTCCAGGCCGCTGCCTTCCAGCATATCCTGGGCACGACGCTCCAGCACGCGTGTGGGTTCCTCGTGTCCTTCATCGGACAGGTAGGAGATAGGCGCGAAATTGTCATCGTCGTCGTTGGCCGGGGCTTCCAGGGCCATATCGTGACCGGACAGACGCACTTCCATCTCGCTGACGTCCTGAGGACGCACATCGAGTTCACGTGCAATCGCGTCTACCTGGGCCGTATCCAGCGTTTGACCGTCCGGACGCATGCGGCGCAGATTGAAAAACAGTTTGCGTTGGGCCTTGGTGGTGGCCACTTTCACCATGCGCCAGTTGCGCACGACATATTCGTGGATCTCGGCCTTGATCCAGTGCACGGCAAAGGACACCAGACGTACACCGCGATCGGGGTCAAAGCGTTTGACGGCCTTCATCAGGCCCACGTTACCTTCCTGAATCAGGTCGGCATGCGGCAAGCCGTAACCCAGGTACTGGCGGGCAATGGAGACCACCAGACGCAGGTGCGACAAAATCAGTTCACGCGCAGCATCCAGGTCATCCTGGTCGCGCAGGCGCTGACCCAGCTCGGTTTCGCGTTCGGCGCTGAGCATGGGCAGGCGGTTAACAGCAGAAATATACGCTTCGATCGTCCCCAGTGCGCCTGGATTAGACACGGCGGCGACGAGTTCATTACCAGACGTCAGGGCCAAAGCGTTCGCTTGTTGTGTCATGGAAAATCCTTCAAAAGTCAGCCGGCGAGAGCACTAAACAAGGCTCTCAAACCGCAGAAAACGTATTTCAACAATCATTGAGTTTAGCACTCGATGGTCTGGAGTGCTAAAAATTTCGAGTACAGGAATAAGAGCGTCGCAGCAAGAAAAAGTTCACTACTTGAGGGAAAACTGCGGCAAATCGGTGGGCAGGACGTCACAAACAGGCAAAAAACCGTGGCTGCCTGAGAGTAACGCTTTAACGCCCACCTGAAAATAACAAAGTGCGACCTTGTTTATCCAGCGATCACAGTCGCTCGGCGTGGAAATTCAGATGGTCCTGAATGAAGGTCGAGATGAAATAGTAGCCGTGGTCATAGCCGTCGTGACGGCGCAGGGTCAAAGGCTGTTTGGCCTGCTCGCACGCCTGCTCGAATACTTCCGGATACAGTTGTTCGGCCAGAAAGGCATCGCTCAAGCCCTGGTCCACCAAGATACCGGCAGGATACGGCGTACTGGTCTTGGCCATCAGGGCACTGGCGTCGTGTTGTTCCCAAGCCTGGCGATCCTGACCCAAATAGGCACCAAAGGCCTTTTCGCCCCAAGGGCAGCGGGTCGGCGCCGCAATGGGCGCAAAGGCCGACACGGAGCGGTACTTGCCAGGGTGGCGCAAAGCCAGCGTCAAGGCACCGTGCCCGCCCATGGAGTGACCAAAGATACCGACACGGCGGGCGTCGCCGGGCAAGATGGTCGTGACCAGATCAAACAGCTCCTGGGTCACATAGCTTTCCATGCGGTAATTCTTGCTCCAGCCGGGCTCAGTGGCATCCAGATAGAAACCGGCACCGGTTCCCAGATCCCAGCCATCGTCCTCCCCGTCCACGCCAGCACCACGCGGGCTGGTATCAGGAGTGACCAGCATGATGCCGTGCTCGGCAGCGTAACGCTGGGCACCGGCCTTGATCATGAAGGTTTCTTCCGTGCAGGTCAGGCCGGCCAGAAAAAACAGCACAGGCACACGGCCTTGCCCGATAGCCTCTGCCAGGCTGGCAGCCCCTTTCTGAGCGCTGGCCTGTAGTTGCGGCGGCATGTACACAGAAAAACGCATGGGCAGGCCAATTGTCTGCGAAGCGTGTTGGTAGTAGCGCTGCCAACCATTAAAACAGCGGTGTTCGTTGAGCAGTTCCAGTGTCTGAGTCATAGCCCCCTCGTGTTCTCAATTGCAGATCCGGCCCAAAGCCCGTGGCACGCCCAAGGGCAGCATACGAGCTCTGAAACCGGGATAAAGAGTGCAGGCGACTGCCTGCGCCCTTCTCAAGCGACGTCTATCAGTACATCACCACCGAACGGATGGATTTACCGGCATTCATCAGGTCAAAGCCTTCGTTGATGCGCTCCAGCGGCAAGGTGTGGGTGATCAGATCGTCGATATTGATCTTGCCATCCATGTACCAGTCCACAATGGTCGGGACGTCGGTACGGCCACGAGCGCCACCAAAGGCAGAGCCCTTCCATTCGCGACCTGTGACCAGCTGGAACGGTCGGGTGGAGATTTCGGCACCGGCTTCGGCCACACCAATAATGATGGACTGGCCCCAGCCGCGGTGGCAGCACTCCAGTGCCTGACGCATCACCTTGGTGTTGCCGATACATTCGAAGGAGTAATCCGCGCCGCCGTCAGTCAGTTGAATAATGTGGTCGACCACGTTTTCAACCTCATTGGGGTTCACGAAATCGGTCATGCCAAACTGGCGAGCCATGGCTTCGCGCTCGGGGTTGATGTCCACTCCGATGATCTTGCCAGCGCCGACCATCTTGGCGCCCTGGATCACGTTCAGGCCAATACCGCCCAAACCGAACACCACCACGTTAGCGCCCGCTTCCACCTTGGCGGTGAACAGCACAGCGCCCAAACCGGTAGTCACGCCACAGCCGATGTAGCACACCTTGTCGAAAGGTGCGTCGTTACGAATCTTGGCCAAGGCAATTTCCGGCACCACGATGTGGTTAGCGAAAGTCGATGTGCCCATGTAGTGGTGCACTGGCTTGCCGCCAATGGAGAAACGCGAGGTGCCATCGGGCATCAGGCCCTTGCCCTGAGTCGAACGGATCGCGGTACACAGGTTGGTCTTGCGCGACAGGCAGGATTTGCACTGGCGGCACTCGGGCGTGTACAGAGGGATCACGTGATCGCCGGGACGCAGGCTAGTCACGCCAGCACCTACATCCAGCACCACGCCTGCACCTTCATGGCCCAGAATCGCTGGGAACAAACCTTCTGGATCAGCACCGGACAAGGTGTAGTAATCGGTATGGCAAATGCCCGTCGCCTTGATTTCGACCAGCACTTCGCCCGCTTTGGGACCTGCCAGATCGACCTCTTCAATCGTTAGCGGAGCGCCCGCTTTCCAGGCAACAGCTGCACGTGTTTTCATGTGGTCCACCCTCCGGGTAAAAGTAATTATGGTTACGGCAAACTCGGTCCTTCGGGACCAAACTCTTAAAGTATAGAGAGTATTTTATAAGGCGCTGCCCGGCTGGCGGCACCTTGTATGGGTAAAGACCCGTACAAATCACCTGGCAGGCATCAATACAAGGACGATTTACCCGTCAGCAACACGCCCAGGCGCAACATGCCATAAGCCAGATAATCGCCCAGTCGACTGAACAAACCCAGCCGCTGATACTGCTCCGGGTAGACGCGCGCTGCATTATGCTCGATCTCGTACTCCAGCTTGGCCTGCAGGTCCTGGGTGAAAGGCACATCCTGAATCAGCACATTAGCCTCGCGCGCCAACAGCAGACTGAACGGGTCCAGATTGGACGAGCCCACCATGGAGTAATCGTCGATAACGGCGACTTTAGCGTGTAAATAGCTGGCCTTGTACTCGTACAGTTCGATGCCATGATCCAGCAACTTCCCGTACATGAATCTACAGGCCCGATATTGCAGGAAGTATTCGGCATGGCCTTGCAGCAACAAACGCACCCGCACGCCTCGTTCCGCCGTCTGTTCGATACGGCGACGCAAGGTACGGCCCGGAAAGAAATAGGCATTGGCCAGCACCACCTGCTCCTGCGCTTTGCCGAGCAAGTACAGATACGCCTGCTCAATCTGCTGCCGATGGCGCACATTGTCCCGCAGCAGCAAGCAGGCCCGTACTCCTTCAAAAACCTGCCCGGCCTGCTCCGCCTTCTTGCGCGCCTGACGCCGCTTGCGCCATTCACGCCACAGGGTAAAGCGCTGGGTGAAGCTGTCCCAATCCTTGCGTCTGCGCCAGGCCATGCGCAGCCATAAAGCCTGCTGAGCACGCACCATATCGTCGACAATGGGCCCTTCGCAGCGTACAGCAAAATCAAAGCGCGGCCTGCCCTGTCCATTGATCAGGGGCACCTCATCAAAGTCGTCCAGAATATTGATGCCCCCCACAAATCCAATGCGCTCATCGACCACCAGCATTTTCCGGTGCAGTCTGCGCAAACGTCGCAAGGACAAGCGCGGTTCGCGCCACCCTTGGGGTTTGGGGCGATAGATCCGGTAGCGGGCACGCATGGCCTTCAACTGTTCGGCAATCTGCAAGGCATGCACATCACTGCCAAAGCCATCAATCACCACACGTACGCGTACACCCCGCTCACAGGCTCGTCGCAAGGCGTCCAGAACGCTGTGACCGCTGTCATCCAGGTTGAAGATATAGGTTTCCAGATGCAGACGCTTTTTCGCCTGATCGATAGCTTCGCAAATGGCCGGAAAGAACTCCTGGCCGTTTTGCAGCAAGGTGATTTGATTACCTTCGTGCCATAGTGGATCGCGCTTCAGACTCGGCATGCTTGCTAGGCCTATGCGTTAAGAAACCACTGAACGCCCCTTTACGGCAGCTCCAGCTCGGTCAGGATGGGGGCATGGTCGGACAACTGTTTCCAGGGGTCTCCCACCAGTACACGGGCATTACGCACTGCAAAACCACGCTGGTAGACGCGATCCAGACGTAGCCAGGGAAATGCCGCGGGGAAGGTACGAGGCGGTGGCGTCATGCGTGCGGCACCGTTCACGCCCAGCTGAATGCCTTGATCCGGCACGACCAGCCCGCTTTTGCGCATGGTACGCAGCCATTTGATGGGCTGACGCAGTCGGAAACGGTTATCGGCCTGACCACGAGGCGAGAACGAAAATACCTCGTACAGATTCAGCTGCTGCACAAAGATGGGTGCCAGGCGGTTATTCCAGTCGTTGAAGTCGCCTGCAATCAGCAAGGGCTCGTCCGCAGGGACAATGCGCTTGATGCGATCGAGCAAGGCCTGAACCTGACGAACTCGGCCGCTGTTGAACAATCCCAGGTGCACCACAATGCAATGCACCGGACGGCCATCGACATCAATGACGGCATGAAGCAAACCGCGCTGCTCCATACGATGGTCGGAAATGTCCTGGTTTTCGTACTGCAGAATGGGAAAGCGCGACAGCAAGGCGTTGCCGTGGTCCGTATGAGGGCGAACCACGTTGCAGCCGTAAGCCGTATTCATGCGCAAGGCAGCGGCCAGGGATTCGTGCTGGGCGTCCAGACTGCCTTGCAGCTGGTTACGCCCCTGCACTTCCTGCAAGAACAACAAGTCGGGAGACAGGCCGTAAAGTCCCAGGCGCAGATCCGCCAAAGACTCCCGTTTGCCCGAAGCCGAGCGGCCTTTGTGAATGTTGTAGCTAACTACCCGAATCACTGACACGCCGTCCCCCGTTCTGACTTACTTGTTTTCAACAGCCCGCAGACGAATATGCAACTCGCGCAGCTGCTGCTCGTCCACAGCCGATGGGGCCTGGGTGAGCAGACACTGAGCACGCTGTGTCTTGGGGAAAGCAATCACGTCACGGATCGAATCGGCACCGGCCATCAGGGTGACCAGACGATCCAGACCCATAGCCAGACCACCGTGTGGAGGTGCGCCGTATTGCAGCGCATCCAGCAGGAAGCCGAACTTCAGTTGTGCTTCTTCAGGGCCGATCTTCAAGGCATTGAACACTTTGCTTTGAACGTCAGCACGGTGGATACGGACCGAGCCGCCACCCACTTCCCAACCGTTCAGCACCATGTCGTAAGCCTTGGCAAAGGCCTTGCCGGGATCTGTTTCCAGCAGGTCTTCGTGGCCGTCTTTGGGGCTGGTGAAGGGGTGGTGAGCTGCAAAGTAGCGGTTTTCGCCCTCGTCGTATTCGAACATGGGGAAGTCCACCACCCACAGGGGTTTCCAACCTTCTTCAACCAGACCGTTCGCCTTACCGAATTCGCTGTGACCGATCTTGATACGCAGGGCACCAATCGCATCGTTCACGATCTTGGCCTTGTCAGCGCCAAAGAAGATCAGGTCGCCGTTCTGGGCGCCTGTGCGCTCCATCACCTGTTTCAGAACCTCAACATTGATGTTCTTGACGATAGGCGACTGCAGACCTTCAGGGATCGAGGTCACATCGTTGACCTTGATGTAAGCCAGCCCCTTGGCACCGTAGATGCCGACGAACTTGGTGTATGCGTCGATTTCGCTACGTGGCATGGCGCCACCACCAGGAATGCGCAGAGCAACCACGCGGCAGGAGGGGTCGTTGGCCGGTGCGGAGAAGACCTTGAAGTCCACTTCACGCATCAGGTCAGCCACGTCCACGAACTCCAGCTTGACGCGCAGGTCAGGCTTGTCCGAACCGTAGCGCTGCATGGCCTCAGTCCAGCTCATGGTGGGGAACTTGGGCAGTTCCACGTTTTGCACAGTGCGGAAAATGTGCGTGACCATGCCTTCAAAAATATCGCGAATCTGCTCTTCGTTCAGGAAAGAGGTTTCGCAGTCGATCTGGGTAAATTCAGGCTGGCGGTCAGCACGCAAGTCTTCGTCGCGGAAGCACTTGGTGATCTGGTAGTAACGGTCAAAGCCCGACACCATCAGCATCTGCTTGAACAGCTGGGGCGACTGGGGCAATGCAAAGAATTCGCCTGCGTTCACACGCGAGGGAACCAGGTAGTCGCGAGCGCCTTCAGGGGTGCTCTTGGTCAACATGGGGGTTTCAATATCAATGAAACCCAGGTCGTCCAGGTAGCGACGGGATTGCATGGCCACTTTGTAGCGCAGCATCAGGTTGTTCTGCATCTGCGGACGGCGCAAATCCAGCACACGGTGCGTCAGACGCGTGGTTTCGGACAGATTGTCATCATCCAGCTGGAAAGCAGGCGTGACCGAAGCGTTCAGGATTTCGATTTCGTCGCAAACGATTTCAATCTCGCCCGAACGCAGATCAGGATTGACCGTGCCTTCAGGACGAGCCTGAACGCGGCCGGTAATGCGCAGGCAGTACTCATTACGGATACGTTCGGCCACTTCAAAGGCCTGAACGTTGTCAGGGTTGACGACAACCTGCGCCAGACCCTCACGGTCGCGCAGATCAATGAAAATCACACCCCCGTGGTCGCGGCGACGATGTACCCAGCCAAACAAATTGACCGTCTGGCCCAGGTATTCTTTGGAAACCTCGCCGGTATAACACGTACGCATCTAGGATGACTCCGAAATAGTAAAAACTGCAAATTGGAAAATTCAGGTTCCAGCCAAGGGGGGTGTCCCTTTGGGACCCTCCGGCTGGTCAGAAACAGGGGGCAAAGCGATCGGCTCGGTAGGGCTGACCACTCCCATGGATACGATGTATTTAAGCGCCGCATCCACTGTCATGTCGAGCTTGTGTACATCCGCCCGAGGCATCATCAGGAAAAAACCGGAAGTCGGGTTGGGCGTGGTGGGCACGTAGACGCTGACAAAGTCCTCTCCCAGAATCTGCGCCACTTGTCCGCCCGGCGTGCCGGTCAAAAAGGCAATGGTCCAGGAACCGGCCCTGGGATACTGCACCAGAACGGCCTCGCGAAACGCCTGACCATCGGGTGCCAACACCGTATCACTGACTTGTTTGACGGAATTATAAATGGAACGCACCAAAGGAATACGCCCAAGTAGCAATTCCCAACGATCCACAACGGCACGGCCCAGGTAATTGGCCGCCAGCAAACCCGTACCAAACAAGACAGCCAGCACCAGCACAATTCTAAAGCCGGGAATCCGCAGGCCGAACAGGGCCTGCGAAGACAGA
Organism: Alcaligenes sp. EGD-AK7; assembly: GCF_000465875.3. Lineage (NCBI taxonomy): Bacteria > Pseudomonadati > Pseudomonadota > Betaproteobacteria > Burkholderiales > Alcaligenaceae > Alcaligenes > Alcaligenes sp. EGD-AK7. The sequence continues at coordinate 73,050 of NZ_AVOG02000070.1, forward strand.
AACTCCGGCACTACGCTCTCCAGCGTTTCGATCAGCAAGGTCAGCACCCAGACGGTGATGACCAAGGGCACCCAGATGAGCAGGCCAGTGACGAAATAACGCTTGAAGGGGCGCATAAGAAATGGTGTTAGCTGGACGATGAGGAAGAAGGTGTCGTCGCAGGCGCGGGTGTGGACGTAGCGCCACTGTCCGCGGGCTTGCTGCCACCCTGGTTACGAAAATCCGTTACATACCAGCCCGTACCCTTGAGCTGGAATCCGGCCGCCGTTACCTGTTTGGTAAAGGTAGGCTGGTTACATTCTGGACAAACCTCCAAAACGGGGTCCGACATTTTTTGCAGCACATCTTTTTCGTATTGGCACGAGCTGCATTTATACGCATAGATAGGCACGACTCACCCTAACAAAAAGCCGAAACAAACTTCGAGATACAAATAAGTAGGGTCGAAACCAGCAAATTCAAGCCGGAGACCCGCTCAATCAGCAACCGCAAAGGGTTCCCAGGGGCGCTTCTGCCGTGATTTTAGCCCTTTTGGCGTTCAATCGCACTGAACTTCGCCCCGGCCAGACAGGCCGCCCCTGGCGGCCATCCGGTTCAGATCAAAAACAGGCAGGCTGCGACCAGGGTTGGCACCATGGCACTGAGCAGCAAACGCAGAGGCGAGATCGCACCATCCGGGAAGCTGCCTTTCAGAATGGAGAAGCCGGCGGGGTTGGGCGCGTTGGCAATCACGGTCAGACCACCGCCCGTAACCGCACCGGCCACCAGCATATAGCGCCAGATATCCGAGGTGCCTTCCACCAGAGAGCCCAGATAGGTCAGTGCCGCGTTATCCGTTACTGCCGTCAAGGCCGTCGCCCCCCAGAACAGCACGGTGGGCGACAAGCCGCCCAGCAGATCCTGCAGCCACCACTTCTGCAGACCGCCCAGGACCACCAGACCGGCCAGGAAGAAACCGACCATCAGGCCTTCACGCACCAGCAAGGGGTTCTGGTAATGCTTGTAGGAGTGGGCATAGCCAATAAACAGCATCAGCAGAGCCATGAACACAATGGGGTGATGCGCGCCCAGCACAATCGCCACCAGGAAAGCCACGTGAATGGCCATGACGGTAATGGGCACCGGGCGCTGCGCTTGTTTTGTTTCAGGCATACCCTGCCCCATTTCCATCAAGGCTTTACGGCAAACCAGGGTGACCAGGGTGGCATTGATCAGGACGGCCATCACAGCACGCCAACCAAAATGCGTCGCCATAAAGGCGGTGTCCCAGCCAAAGGTACTGGCCACCATCAAGACCGGAGGGGCTGCATAGGCAGTCAGCACGCCACCAATAGAGACGTTCACAAACAGCACGCCCACGGTCAAATACTTGAAACCGGCATGGCCTTGATGACGGAAATAGGCTTTGTGCAACAGCAGCGCCGCCAACGTCATGGCAGCGGGCTCGGTAATCAGGGAACCGGCCAGAGGCACTACCGACATAGTGATGAAGTAGGTGGAGATCTTGTCAGACACGGGCACAGCACGCGCCAGCACCGCCACCGTCTTGTTCACCAGTTCCAGAATCGGGCGGCTGGCGGCAACCACCATGATCGCGAACACGAACATGGGTTCGGTGAAGTTGCGGGTTTCCAGATACTCGATAGCGGACTGCAAATCCACAAAAACGGCCATATAGGCCACCAGCACACAGGCCCAGACGCCAAACACGGCCTCGACCTCGGACAACATGTGCCACAGCCCTGAGTGGCTGCCGCCTTTATTGGCCAGGCGGGCAAATACCGGAACCGAGAAGGTGTGGACGATGGCAATGGCAAATAGCGCCGTTGCGACATACTCAAGAGGAGAGGCCATTCTTCAAACCTTTAAAGCTTTACGTAAATTGCTTGAACACGGATCAAGCCAGGCTGATCGTGCCAGCCAAAGCGGCCACCACCAGCAACACACCAACCCAGATGTTGGCACGGAAAAGGCGCAGGCCTCGTTCGGGATAGCGCACGTCAAACTGCCGCATCTGCCACAGCAGATGAATGCCGATGACGGCCATCACCATGTAATACAAAATCCGCTCGTTCAGCAGAAAACCGCCCACCAGCCAGCAGGCCATGGCGGCGATGTAAAAACCGCTGATCCAGGTTTTGCCTGCCTCGCGGAAACGCAGAGCCGTGGAGTGCAGGCCCAGCTTGGTATCGTCAGCCATGTCGATATAGGCATAGATGGAGTCGTAGCCCACCTGCCACAAAATCGCGCCCACCCACATCAGGATGGCGCCAAAAGGCACCATGTTCTGCGTATCGGACCAGGCCATCAACATGCCCCAGTTAAAGCAGATACCCAGAACCACTTGCGGCCAGTAGGTAAAGCGCTTGCACAGGGGGTAAATCATCACGATCGGGAACAGGGCCAGTGCCAGCCAACGGCTGTACTCATTGATAGCCAGCAGCAGCAAGGCACACACGGCCATCTGCGCCAGCACGAAGATCACCGCCTGACGCATGGTGATCTGGCCGCTGGTCAAGGGCCGGAAACGGGTACGTTCAACCTGATGGTCGAAGTTACGGTCCGCCATATCGTTAAAGCAGCAGCCAATACCGCGCATCAACAAGGCGCCCAGAGAAAAGATCACCAAACGCCACAGGGTAGGAATACCGTCCGCTGCCTGCACCAGAGCGGCCAGAGCGGGCAAGAGGGTCAGCCAGGTGCCCACAGGCCGATCCAGCCTACACAAACGGGCATACGGCCCCCAGGATGCTGGCAAATAGCGAGCCACCCAGTCATTGTTGGGGCGCATATCGGACAGATCAGGACGCGGGGAAGATTCCGAAGCGGATGGAGATGTCATAGAGGTAAAACCTAAATCCAGGCCTCAAGCCATAGACTGAAAACAGGCATACCCTCTGGCAGAGGGTATGCGGTGGATTCCAGGAATCTGTTCATGCTCTGGGAGCAAGCAAAACGCAATGGCCGGCGCTGAAAACCACAGCGCTGGCCGGGCCAGCGCATGAAAAGACGCAGACCCATCAGTCTGCGTCCCTTGCCTGCCAAACGGCGATCAGGCTTCCTTGATGAGTTTACCCAAGATGGCGATGCCTTCGCGAATTTTTTCCTCGGGCACGGTGGCAAAGCTCAGGCGCAGGGTGTTGCGTTTGACGTCCTTGCCGGCGTAGAAAGGTTCGCCCGGAACAAAGGCCACCAGGTTCTCAATGGCCTTTTGCAGCAGGGCCGTCGCATCCACGTGCTCGGGCAAGGTCACCCAAATGAACATGCCGCCTTCGGGACGGGTCCATTGGGCCGTCGTCGGGAAGTTCTTGTCCATGGCGTCCAGCATGATGGCACACTGCTTCTGGTAAATATCGCGCACTTTGGGCAGGTGCTTTTCCAGGAAACCGTTATGTACGGCTTCGTAAACAGCCATTTGCGTCAGTGTGGAGGTGTGCAAGTCCGTGGCCTGCTTGATCTGCACCAGTTTGTCGATGATCTTGGCGGGAGCCACGATGTAGCCCAGACGCAAACCAGGAGCCAGCACTTTGGAGAAGGTACCCAGGCGTATCACGGTAGCACCGGCTTTGCGGCCCAAGGACAGCAGGCTGGGCAGACGCTCGCCGGCGTAACGCAGTTCACCGTAGGGATCGTCCTCGACGATCGGGATATGCGCAGCCGCACATCGCTCCACCAGGTCCTGACGACGCTCCAGAGGCAGGCGCAGGCCGGTGGGGTTCTGGAAGTTGGGCAATGCGTACAGCAAACGGGCGCCCATGGCTTCAGGAGCCGACACGTACTCGGGGATCATGCCCTGGCCATCGGTAGGAATAGCCACGAAAGAAGGGTTGTACACAGACAGAGCCTGCAAAGCGCCCAGATAAGTAGGCGACTCCACCAGCACCTTGCTGCCTTCATCAATGAACAGCTTGCCCAGCATGTCCAGGGCTTGCTGCGAACCGTTCACCAGCAGGATTTCGTCGGCGTCCACAGGGGCGCCTTCGGCGCTCATTTGCTCTGCCAGCCATTGGCGCAGGGGCAGATAGCCTTCCGTCGTGGTGTATTGCAGTGCCACACGGCCCTGCTCGCTCAGTACCTTGTTGAACGCGCTTTGCATTTCCTCGACAGGAAAGCCGACTGGAGTGGGCAGACCGCCCGCAAAGGAAATAATCTCGGGACGCGCAGTGACCTTGAGAATTTCACGAATTGCGGAGCCACTCAGTTTCTGGGCACGTTGGGAAAAGGTAAAAGACTGCGAGAGGGTATCCATGATTCGGGGAAGTCCTGAAGAAGAACGATTAAATACTTCATATGCAAACTTTCCAGCTTGCAATAAATAACGCAGGATGCCGAAAAAACCAGGCATCCTGCACCTTTGAATGAATTATGACTCGGGTTTATTAGCGTATACCTTGCCACCAAGCGGCTTGCAGCGCAAGTAGCTCAAGGGTTTGTGCTCGGGATTTACCCTGAAAAAACAGCCTGCCCCTCCAGACGATCGTCGCGCTTTGTCTATACTCAGCTATTGTATATACAATTAAAAATCCGTCCGGAGCCATGCCACCATGAGCCAGCCCCACCCTGCCACTTTGCTTCGCTTGCTAAACATCAGCAGCCTGCCCGCGCAGCCCTGGAAAAACGGTGGCGGCACCACGCGCGAGGTGCTTTGCCATCCCGAACATGCCGGCTATGAGCACTTTGACTGGCGCATCAGCCTGGCCCAGGTCCAGACCTCCGGCGATTTTTCCCGCTTTCCCGGCATAGACCGACACATCATGTTGATCGAGGGCGACAACATGCAGCTGATTCACGAGCAAGATATCCATGTGCTGCATCCATTCCAGCCCTACGCCTTCGCTGGCGAGGACAAGATGGCCTGTTTGTTACCACTCGGTCCGACACAGGACTTGAACCTGATGCTGCGTCGGGGCCGAGCCCAAGGCAGCTTGCACGCATGGCAAGGACGAAACGACTCCATGAAATTGGCCGCTGGTACGCATTTTCTGTACGCACCGCAAGGCGGCTACCAACTCCGGGCCGACACACACAGCTGGACCCTGGGCGCCGGGCAAGCCCTGACAGGCAGCACACCCGCCCCCTTGTCCCTGCAACTGCAGGCCGACCCTGCTGATGCCCCGCTGGTCTACGCCTATATCGCTCCCACGGAATGAAATGATGAGCTACACACTTTGGACCGATTTACGCTTGGCCCCCACAGCCGATCCCGAGTACGTCATCGAAGATGCCTGCCTGGTTGTACAGGCGGACCGTATCGCCTGGATGGGCCCACGTCATGACCTGCCTGCGCAGTGGCAAGACGCCACTCAAGAACACAAGCTGGGAAACCGCTGGGTCACCCCCGGGCTGATCGACTGCCACACCCATCTGGTCTACGGCGACAACCGCGCCCAGGAATTTGCCTTGCGGCTGGCAGGGGCCTCCTATGAAGAAATCGCCCGTCAGGGTGGCGGCATTGTGTCCTCCGTCAAAGCGACGCGCTCCCTGAGCGAGGACCAACTGCTGGCCCAAGCCCTGCGCCGACTGGATGCCTTGCTGGACGAAGGCGTCACCGCGATTGAAATCAAATCCGGCTACGGTCTGAATCTGGAGAGCGAGCGCAAAATGCTGCGTATCGCCCGCCGTCTGGGCGAGCTGCGCCCGGTCACGGTGCGCACCACCTTTTTAGGTGCCCATGCCCTGCCCCCTGAATTTGCCGGGCAAACCGATGCCTATCTGGATTTGGTCTGCGATCAAATGCTGCCCACTCTGGCACAAGAAGGACTGATCGACGCGGTTGACGTCTTTTGCGAGCGTATTGCCTTCGACCTGAAGCAGTCCGAACGTGTTTTGAAAGCGGCCCAAGCACTGGGCCTGCCCGTCAAGATGCACGCCGAGCAGCTCTCCAATCTGGGCGGCACGGAAATGGCGACCCGCTACCAGGCCCTGTCCACCGACCATCTGGAATACCTGGATGAAGCAGGCGTCATCGCCATGAAAAAAGCGGGAACCGTGGCCGTGCTACTGCCCGGAGCCTACTACTTTCTGCGCGAAACCCAGTTACCCCCGATTGAACTGCTGCGCAAACACGGCGTGCCGATGGCCCTGTCCACTGACAGCAACCCCGGCACGTCCCCCTGTGCATCCCTATTACTGATGCTGAACATGGGCAGCACGCTTTTCAGGCTGACTGTCCCCGAAGCCCTGGCAGGAGTCACCCGCCATGCTGCTCAGGCCTTGGGTGCCCCTGACATCAGTGGTGAACTCAGCATCGGATCCCGCGCCGACTTTGTCGCCTGGGACATAGACTCCCTGCCCGAACTGGCCTACTGGCTGGGCCTGCCACGCTGCGCCCTGGTCGTATACCAAGGCACAATCAGCCGTGACCTGCGTAAGGAATCGCCATGAGCATCCCCCGAAAACATGAAGCGCTCTGGGCCCCTTGGGCCTATCTGGACGGCCAGTGGCAAGCGAATGTACTGCTGCGCTGGGACCAGGACGGCACACTGACAGACGTTCTGCCCGAAGCCAGTCAGCAGGCTATAGACGCGGCGGGCTTCGTCCACACAGCGCAAGGTGCCGTACTGCCGGGCATGCCCAATCTGCATTCACATGCTTTTCAAAGTGCCATGGCCGGGCTGACTGAATTCCGGGGGCAAGGCCAGGACAGCTTCTGGAGCTGGCGCGACCTGATGTACCGCTTCGCTGCCCGTCTGGAGCCCGAGCACATGCAGGCCATTGCCCAATGGCTCTATATACAGATGTTGAAAGCGGGCTACACCAGCGTGTGCGAGTTCCATTACCTGCATCACCAGCGCGACGGCCAGAATTACGCACCCATAGGCCTGCTGGCCCAAGGCGTCATGGAAGCGGCCAGCGCCAGCGGTCTGGCCATTACCATGCTGCCCGTGCTGTACCAGTACAGCGATTTCGGCAGCAAGGCGCCGCGTCAGGATCAACAGCGCTTTCTGAATAGCCCTACACAGTTGCTGTACCTGCTGGAATCCTTGCACAACAGCCACCCCTTGAATGCTGACCGGCGTTACGGTGTTGCGCCCCACTCCCTGCGCGCTGCCAACGTTGGTTCTATCAGTACCTTAATCGACGGCCTGCACAGCCTGCCCTCACGCCACCCGATTCACATTCACATTGCCGAACAGATGGCCGAAGTACTGGCCTGCCGAGACATCAAAGGCAGCAGTCCGGTGGCCTATCTCTATGACAACTTCAATGTGGACGAACGCTGGTGCCTGGTCCACGCCACTCATATTGACGAGCAGGAGCGCAAGCAAATTGCCCGCAGCGGTGCCGTAGCAGGTTTGTGTCCAAGCACCGAGGCGAATCTGGGTGATGGCCTGTTCCCTGCCGCCGCCTTTCTGGCGGAGCAAGGACGAATGGGCATAGGTTCAGACAGCCACATCTGCGTAGACTGGCGCGCCGAACTGCGCTTGCTGGAATATGGTCAACGATTGATCAGCCAGCAACGCAATGTGCTGACTTCGTCCCAACAACCTTTCGTCGCGGACTACTTGTTTGGCACCTGCGCACGTGGTGGCGCACAGGCGTCCGGGCGAGCCAGCGGGCAATTAAGCCCCGGTCATCAGGCAGATTTAATGGTGATTGACCTGGAGCACCCCAGTCTGGCGGGGCTGGATAAGCAGCATTGGCTGTCGGCTCTGGTCTTTTCCGAACGCGCCCACGCCAACCCGATTCGTGATGTATTCGTCAGTGGTAAGGCCTGTGTGACAGAGGGCCATCATCCTCAGGAAGAGGCGGCATTTGCGGCTTATAAAAAAACATTGAGCAGTCTACTGAACAAGGCTTAGGTACAAAAAAATCAAATGATGGCCTGTAAGCCCTTGTCAGCAATGATATTCAGCAGCTTGAGTGCCGGGCCAGTGGGATGGGTTTCACCTTGCTCCCACTTGCGTATGGTCGATGCCGTAGTATGCAAATAAAGCGCAAATATCGGCTGGCTGAACTTCAAGCCTTCTCGCAGCCGCTTGATGTCGGCCGCATCGAACTCCCGAACTGGCGGTGGACAAATTGCGTCAAACTCGCGCATCGTCACCTTGCCGATCGCTCCTGCCTCCTGGAGCGCCTCCAGGTCGCCGCGTAGCGATTCGATGATCTTGCTCACAATGCACCTCCAATAACACGTCAGCCTGCAATGCATTCAACAAGGCTTCAGGCGACAAGCCCAGGAACACCTTCCCTACAAATTGCAGCGCTTTCTTCTCATCCGGCGTGATGTTCCCCTTGTCGCTCTTGGAGAACCCATGCAGGAACACATAACGGCTACCTATTCTGGCCGAAAGCAAGCTGCGATAGCCGCCGCTTTTGCCACCACCAGGGCGAGCTACCCGCTTCTTGTATAAGGCGCCACCCAAGTCCACATCGATCAGACCGCTTTCCATCTCCTGAACTGCCTTGCACAAGGCAATATCAGGCAGCTTCTCGGCCGCCTGCCATCGCGCAAAGTCTTTGCGCTTGAGAACGCGCGTCATATCGACCTCCAAACTATACCCGTATCGGGCACACTTATCAATCTCTCGTCGTGGAGCAGCCAATTCGCCATCCGCTCGCCCATCCCACGCGGGCTTATCCTCCTTGTGAACATAGCGCATGCACATCGCCACAGCCATGTGACTTGTGAGCTTTATATCCATCTTGATTGGCACGCCTCAGTTGGCAATACAGGCCGTCGCTCGATAACAGATACCGTGCCTGCCTACGTAGGGGACGCAGCAGCCGTCGTGTTCACCGTGGACTTATGTCAGCAGGGCGTAGTCCAGAGAAATGCAATGCTGGGTCGCCGTGAAGCAAAAAAATCCCTGGCGTGGGGACCCATGCCAGGGACAAGTTCGTGGAGACAAAAACAATCAGCAGTACTTCATGAAAACTAGAAAAGATCAGCCGCCGTCGCCGCCAGGCTCTCATCCAGCACCAAGGCTTTCAGGGCCTCGATATCGGGAGCCAAGTAACGGTCCTGATCGTAAAAAGGCACGGCCTGACGAATCGCATCCTGCACCTTCTTCAAGCGCTCGGAAGTCAGCAAAGGCGCATGAAAATCAATGCCTTGTGCCGCGCACAGCAATTCAATTGCCACAATCGCGGCCGTGTTCTGTGCCATGTCTTCCAGACGGCGCGCTGCAAAGGTTGCCATGCTGACGTGGTCTTCCTGATTAGCCGAAGTAGGCAGACTATCCACACTGGCAGGATGTGCCAGCGACTTGTTTTCCGAAGCCAGGGCCGCTGCGGTCACATGGGCAATCATGAAGCCCGAATTCAAACCCGCAGAAGGCACCAGGAACGGTGGCAAACCAGAGATGCTGGCATCAATCAACAAAGCGACTCGACGCTCTGCCAAGGCACCAATTTCAGCAATAGCCAGAGCCAAGCCATCGGCAGCAAACGCCACCGGCTCGGCGTGGAAATTACCTCCGGAAATCACCTGATCCGGCTCGCCATTCTTGCCGGGAAACACCAGCGGGTTATCCGTGACAGCATTGGCTTCCGTCAACAGGCTGCGTTCGTTCTGTGTGATCAGATCCTGAATCGCACCCATGACCTGGGGCTGACAGCGCAAGCTGTAGGGGTCCTGCACCTTGTTGTCATTGTCGCGATGCGACTGACGAATCTGGCTGCCAGCCAGCAGCTCCCGGTACAGGCGAGCCGCATAAATTTGCCCCGGCTGTCCACGGACCTCATGGATGCGCGCATCAAAAGGCGCGTCACTGCCTTTGGCGGCGTCCACGCTCAAGGCACCGGCCAGAATCGCATTGCGGAACAAGGTCTGGGTGCGGAACAGGCCGTTCAGGGCCAGGGCCGTAGATACTTGCGTACCATTGATCAGCGCCAGCCCTTCCTTGGCAGCCAGCACAATGGGAGTGATACCCGCCTTGGCCAAAGCCTGCTGGGCTGGCATCCATTCGCCCTGCCACTTGGCCTGCCCTTCCCCGATCAGCGTCAAGGTCATGTGCGACAAGGGCGCCAGATCACCCGATGCCCCCACCGAACCCTTGGACGGGATGAAAGGCACCACGCCCGCATTCAGAATATCCAGCAAGGTCGTAACCACATGCGAACGTATGCCCGAAAAGCCGCGCGCCAAGCTGGCAATTTTCATGGCCATGATCAAGCGGGCCACTGCATCGGACACCGGCTCGCCCACCCCCACGGAGTGCGACAGAATCAGGTTCTTTTGCAGTTGCTCCAGATCATGGTCGGGAATGCGTTGCTGGGCCAGCTTGCCAAAGCCGGTATTGATGCCATAAGCCGGAGTACCTTCCCGGATGATCTTGGCCACAATGGCCGAGGACGCATCCATGGCCCCGATCGCCTCTGGTGGCAGAGTCAGAACAGTCGGTTCCTGCCAGATTTGGCGCAGTTGTGCCAAAGTCAGTGCGCCGGGAGAAAGCTCGATACTCTTGCTCATTTATCTGTCCTGTTTTTCTTACTTGATCATGGGCAATGTCAGCCCGAAATTCTTGGCCGTTTGAATCGCCAGCTCGTAGCCGGCATCCGCATGACGCATCACACCACTGGCGCAATCGTTAATCAAGACCCGCTCCAGACGGGCCGCAGCCTGCTCACTACCGTCAGCCACAATCACCATGCCAGCATGCTGGCTGTAGCCCATGCCCACCCCGCCCCCGTGGTGCAGCGAAACCCAGCTGGCCCCGCCGGCGGTATTCAACAAGGCATTCAACAAAGGCCAGTCCGACACGGCATCCGTGCCATCACGCATGCTTTCAGTTTCGCGGTTGGGGCTGGCCACCGAGCCTGTATCCAAGTGGTCGCGGCCAATCACAATGGGCGCTTTCAGCTCGCCCTTACGCACCATTTCGTTAAAGGCCAGACCAGCGCGGTGACGCTCGCCCAGTCCCAGCCAGCAAATGCGTGCCGGCAAGCCCTGGAAAGCAATGCGTTCCTGCGCCATGTCCAGCCAGCGATGCACGTGCTGATTGTCGGGGAACAGCTCTTTGATTTTTTGATCGGTTTTGTAGATGTCCTCCGGGTCGCCTGACAAGGCCACCCAACGGAACGGGCCTTTGCCCTCGCAAAACAAGGGGCGAATGTAGGCAGGCACAAAGCCAGGGAAATCGAAGGCATTGGCCACGCCTTCATCAAACGCAACTTGGCGAATGTTATTGCCGTAGTCCACAACCGGAATACCCATTTTCTGGAAATCCAGCATGGCTTGTACATGAACTGTGCAAGACTTGGCAGCCGCTTGTTGAATGCGGACGTGTTGGGCCGGATCTTTCTGCGCCGCCTGCCACTGTTCCACCGTCCAGCCTGACGGCAAATAGCCATTGAGCAGATCGTGGGCAGAGGTCTGGTCCGTCACCAGATCAGGTTTCAAACCACCCGCTTGGGCACGTCGCACCAGTTCGGGCAGTACATCGGCAGCATTACCCAGCAAGCCAATCGACACCGCTTCCTTGGCGACCGTGTGTTGGGCAATCAACTCCAGCGCATGATCCAGATCCCGCGCCTGTTTATCCAGATAACGGGTCTGCAAACGGAAGTCGATACTGCTTTGCTTGCATTCAATCGTCAGCGATACAGCCCCGGCAAAGGTCGCCGCCAAAGGCTGTGCGCCGCCCATGCCGCCCAGACCAGCAGTCAGAATCCAGCGCCCGGCCAGCGAACCACCAAAATGCTGACGACCTGCTTCAGCAAAAGTCTCGTACGTGCCTTGCACAATGCCCTGGCTACCAATGTAGATCCAGCTACCCGCCGTCATCTGCCCATACATGAACAAACCGGCCTGATCCAGCTCGTGAAACTTCTCCCAGGTAGCCCATTTGGGCACCAGATTCGAGTTGGCCAGCAGCACACGCGGCGCATCGCTATGAGTACGGAATACACCCACCGGCTTGCCGGACTGAATCAGCAAGGTCTGGTCATCCTCCAACTGGCGCAAGCTGGCCAGAATCTGGTCATAGCACTCCCAGTTCCGGGCTGCACGCCCGATGCCGCCGTACACCACCAGATGCTGGGGGTTCTCGGCCACAGCCGGGTCCAGATTGTTCTGAATCATGCGGTACGCAGCTTCCGCCACCCAGTTCTTGCAGCTGAGCTGGGTACCCGTAGGGGCATGAATCTGTCGCTCAGGATCGAAACGGGGATCGTGGCTGGCCGCCAAAGTGTGATGATCAGGCATGGTGATGTCCTCCATCTGAGGTGTCTCTGGATACGCGCTGGTTCTATCTGGCAGGCTGTTTCCACACCCGAAGGGCAGGTTCTGGCGCCGACAAAACAACGGTTTTCTTGTAAGCTCATGCCAATGTATAGTCATTTTTCCAAGTTGTCTATACATATAAAAAAGAGCCTTGCATAAGCCCGTGAATGCGAGCATGGGAAGGCATCACTCGCGGCCTGGTGCACGACCTCAGATCTGGCCTGCGCGAGACTCTTTTGAGTGTGAACACGTCCTACAGGAAAGCATAAAAATGGATGTCCCCCAGACGAGTCATTCGTCAACTGAACCAAGCATGCCCGCCTACCTGCAAATCAAGAATTTTGTGCTGGAGAAAATCCAGTCCGGCCAATGGCGTGAAGGTGATCTGATCCCCACTGAACTGGCTTTATGCGAACAATTTGGCGTGTCGCGCATGACGGTCAACCGCGCGCTGCGGGAGTTGACGAATGATGAGCTGCTGGTCCGCATCAAAGGCTCGGGCACCTACGTCGCGCAGCCCAAATTCCAGTCCACCCTGATCGAGATACGCAGCATCGCGCAAGACATACGGGAGCGCGGCCACCAACACAGTTGCCAAGTGCTGAGCATGGAGCGGCTGCAGGCCAGCCCGGCTCAAGCGCGGCTATATGACATTGCACCGGGCGCAGCGCTGTTTCATTCCATTATTGTTCATGCCGAAAACGGCTTGCCTATCCAGTACGAAGATCGTCTGGTGGACGCGCAAATGGCGCCGGATTACATGGAGCAGGACTGGAGCCAGATCACGCCTAATGAGTACTTGGTGCGCGTTGCCCCCTTGCCAACCGGCTTTTACAGCATTGAAGTGCTGGTGCCGCCCGCCGGAATCGCGCAGGCCCTGCACATGAAAGAGCAGCAACCCTGTCTGGTGATGGACCGCCGCACTTTTTCCAGCGAGCAGTTCACAACGCACGCCAGACTGTGGCATCCAGGGGATCGCTACAAATTCACCGGCAAGATGTAGGCCGTAAATCTGCTCTGCCTAGAGTTTGACTCCCAAACGCATCGATCAGGCGCACAGGCTTCTGGCCTCCTGAGTCATACACCATCGCCATTTTCTTGTCGCATTGACCTGGCACGACCAACCCTTGAGCTGATCACTTGCCAACCACACCGGAACGAGCCTGCTCATGCTGGCGATAGCGGGTCAACGACAAGCCTGTATGGCGCTTGAAGTACCGGCACAGATAAGAGGGATCCTCAAAATTCAGCTGATCAGCAATCTGCCCGATCGCCAGCTGGCTGTAGGAAAGCAACGCCTTGATCTCCAGAACCACTTGCCTGTCGATCAAGGCCTTGGGACTGTCGTTAAAAAACTGTTTGCTCAGCTGGGACAGATAAAACGGGGTGATGTTGAGCGCATCGGCATAAAACTTCACCTCTCTGTGCTGCCGGCATTGCTGGCCAACCAGTTCCCAAAACCGCCAGCTGATCATTTCCTGGCGGCTGAACGGCTGGCCGCCCTGATACTCGGACGGAATCTGCTCGGCAATATGTAGAAAGAAATTCTGCAGCTGATTACGCAGCATGATGTACTGATACAGCGTGCTGGTCTGCACAATCTCGTGCAGTTGCAGCAACCAGGCCGCCAGTAAAGCTCGATCTTTCTGTGGAGGCACACACAGCGGATTGTCGTGCAGGAACACGAACAAGGAATTAGGCAGCTGATAAGCCACTTCTGACGCCAGGTTCTTGGGCATCAGCAGAAAAAACACCTTGAAACCGCGTGAGCGCCGTCTCAGCAAGGTAATCGTATCTTCGGCCAGCACCAGCACATCATGGGCCCGTACGACCTGATCCTTGAAATTCAAGCTGACCAAAGCACGCCCCGACAGGCAGATCATCAAGGCCATATAGGCATGACCGAAAGACAAAGGCATTCCCACGCCTTCGGCCAGCGTGGTCTGGCCTGTCAGCCAGCTATCTTTGGCGCTGAATAGTTGTGGAATCTGATGCATGGTGTTCCTCTGCCCTTCATGGCCCGGCAACCGACAGGACTTGCTAAAAGTACCGAAACTACCAAGGTCCTGCTCTGTTCGCCAAACCAGCCAGCTTCTATTCTGTTTTCTGCTGAATGGTGAGTAAAGAACATGACACTTCAAACAGAAAGACTTATTTTACGCCCCTGGCAGGACACCGATGCCAAGGACTTGTACGAATACGCCAAAGACGAGCGAGTTGGCCCGATTGCAGGTTGGCCGGTGCATACCAGCGTTGAGGAAAGTGCCGAAATTATCCGCACAGTTTTCAATATGCCCGAAGTGTATGCCGTCGAGCACAAAGTTAATGGCCGAGCTGTCGGTTGCATCGGCGTCCTGATCGGCAAGAACAGCAACTTCGAGATCGGCGAAGAAGAAGGCGAAATTGCCTATTGGATTGGCGTGCCCTACTGGGGCCAGGGCTTGATCCCCGAGGCCATGCGCGAAGTGATGCGACACGCTTTTGAAACGCTGAAGCTGAAAGCACTTTGGTGCGGCTACTTTGCCAACAATGCCCAATCGCAGATTGCGCAAAGCAAGTGTGGCTTTCGCCATCATCACACCGAGGAAAACAGGTACAACCCGTTCCTGCAGGACTACCGGACTGAGCACATCAGCCGCATTACTGCTGAAGAATGGTTGTCCTTGCCCAAACAACAGGCCTGAACACCCGTCGTAACCCACACCCACGCCGCCGCTCTGGGTGTAGAACGGCCCCCAAAACCTGGATACCTGTCCCAGGCGTTTGGGGCCCGTTCACCTTGGGCATCGCGTGCAGCGCACGCGGTGTCTTCTAGGCCGTTTGCAAAGCGTGCTTGGGCTGTCGCAACAAGACAAAGAGCAGACCGGCAATCAAGGCCGCCAGGCCTGCCAGTGCATGCAGCACCGTCAAAAATGAAGCGGCATAACTGGCAGTCAATTGCGCTTCCAAACCAGGCAGCTGTTGCGCGGCCAACTGCAATTCACCCAAAGCCGCCCGACTGGCCGCTTCCAGAACCGCTGCTTGTGTAAAAGCAGTGCTGTCCACACTCAGGTGATGCTGAATCAAGGTAGCCAGCAGCACGCTGACCACGGCAATGGCCACACCATCCGCAGAGATTCGCACCGTATTGAAGATACCCGTCGCCATTCCGACCCGATCCGGGCTGACCACACTGACCGCCATCCCGTCCATCAAGCCCCAGGGCAAACCGATACCCACGCCGATCAGCAATAAAGGCAGATGCAGGGCTGGACCGCCACCTGCCTCAAAGCCTTCAGCCAGAGTCCACAAACCCACGGCCACCAGAAGCAAACCCAGGCTGGACAAGGTGCCTGCCGATAGCCAGCGAGTCAGCAAGGCCGCCACAAAAGGCACGATCAACAAGGGCGCAGCCAGCCAAACCATCATCTGCCCGGCCTCCAATGCACCGTAACCATCAATACCCATAAAGCGACCGGGCAACAACACAATCAGCACGATGAACAGGAATGCAGGGGCTGCAGCCAAAGCCTGCACACCCACAAAGCCGGGGTCACGAAAGAAACTCAAATCAATCATGGGCTGCGCAACGCGGCGCTCTATGCAGACAAAGCCCACAAAGGCGACAACAGAGGCCAGCAGGGTGGACAGCACCCAGCTATCGGACCAGCCCCGTTCCGGGATCAGCAACATGCCATAAGTAAACAGGCCCAAAGCCAGCGTAAAGCTGATGGCACCCGGCCAGTCCAATGTACCCTGCGAGCCGCCCTGACTGGGCTTGGTACTGATCAGAACCAGCAACAAACCGACCACGCCAATAGCCCCGGTCGCGTAGAACACGCCTTGCCATTGCAGCGCCTCCACAATCCAGCCGAAAAACCAGGGACCAAAAGACAGCCCCAGCCCGAAAGACGTGCCTAACAAGCTGAACGCCCGCGCCCGTGCACGCCCTTCAAACAAGGGAGCCAGGGAGGACATGGCAGCGGCAAAAGCGGCGGCACCGCCCAGGCCCTGCATCATACGCAAAATATCAACCCAGAAAACGGAGGGCATGAAAGGAATGGCAATGGTAAAGGCGCAAAACCACAGCATGCCAATCAGCCAGATGCGGCGCTGGCCGTAAATGTCCGTCAGGCTGCCTGACACCATCATGGCACCGCCGTAACTCAGGATGTACGCGTTCATGATCCAGCTCAGCTGGGCGGCACTACCACCTAACTCTGCACTGATGGCCGACAGCACCACTGCCGGGCCGGTGAAGCACAAGGGGATCAATAAAGCCGTTAAACAGGCTGACAATAATTGCAGCCGACGCATGGCCGGCGATGAAGAAGAGGAAAGCATGGTTCTCATTGACTGCTAAAGCGTGCGTGCCCAACAGAAATGGACACGGCGTGAAATACCCGCATGATCGGGGTCGATTTCAGGAGCTTAAGCGTCACCCCATCAAAGAAAAATACACTACAGTTATTAATACTTAGGAAATAAATTCTTAAATAGAGTCGGCACCATGATGGAAAACCTGAGCAATATCGGCCTGTTCGTACGCGTGGCGGAACGCCTGAGCTTTTCGGCCGTGGCCCGCGAATCCGGCCTGTCGCCCTCCACAGTAGGTAAGTCCATCGCCCGTCTGGAAGAACGGCTGAAAGTGCGTCTGTTTCACCGCAGCACCCGCACTCTGGCCCTGACTGCCGACGGCAAGGTTTTTCTGGAGCGCTGCAGACGCATATTGAGTGAAATCGAAGCAGCAGAACTGGAAATGTCCCAAGCCAGTGAAATGCCGCGTGGCACCTTGCGAATCAGCTTGCCGCGCTACAGCGGCCTGTTTCAGCAGGCCATCAGCCACTTCATGCAGCGTTATCCGGCCGTGGAACTGGATCTGGACTTTTCTGACCGTCTGGTCGATGTGATTGGCGAAGGTTTTGATGCTGCCATCCGTGCCAGCGCCTTGAGTGATTCAGGCCTGATGCGCCGCCGTCTGTGCACGTTCCGTCGTGTCCTGGCTGCCTCCCCCGAATATCTACAAGAGCATGGTCGCCCCTTGCACGCCAAAGATCTGCAACACCATGCCTGCCTGCACTACCGCTTCCCCAATACCGGGCGGCTGGAACAATGGCCAATTTCCGAAACTCAGGACGTACCCGAGCTGCCCCGCACACTGGTTTGCAATAGCGTGGAAATGCGGGTGCATCTGAGCTTGCAAGGGCAAGGCATCGCTTGCCTGCCAGATTTCACCGTGGGCGAGCATTTAAGCAGCGGACGGCTGCAAACCATTCTGGATGAATGCACCCATAACACCGTGCCACTGTGGATTGTCTGGCCTGCCAGCCGCAACCTGTCGCCCAAGCTGCGCGCCTTTATTGATTGCATGAGCGAGGCGGTTTTCCAGGCCTAGCCAAACACATACTGCTAGTGCCTCCTGCTCAGTCCCCGGTCAGCTCGGAAGCGGCATCCTGGGACTGGCTGACGCACAAAAAGAGTAGGCCACCCATGACAGAGGCCCCAACAAATGACATCTCCTTAAGCCACCTGCTTGATCAGCAAGGCCGCAAGGTACATGCCCAAACCAAAAACCGCGTGTGTCAGCACGCTGCGCAAGCGGTTGGTCCAAGGCGTGGGGGTACGCGAGGCCGCCACTCCGGCTCCCATGGCGGGCTGCATGACAAAAAAGGGCATCAAGACCGTAGCCATGCCCACCATGACAGCGGGCAACCAGCGGGGATCTTGCAACCACTCAGTGCCGTAAACCGCAAGCAACAAAAAGGCGAAAACAATGCCCACAGCATAGTGAATGAACCAGCCACAGGCAGACTCTCCCGCAATCGGCTCAGCCTTGCCGATACTGCTGTGTGCGATCTGGCCACGCAGCAAATGCCCGGCCCAGCGCCCCACCATGGCGTAGTTCAGCGTGGCAACGCCCATCGCCCTTTGAATCAGGCCCCAGATATCCATGAAAATAGTGGCTCCGACTCCGATCAGAATCACATGCACCCATTCATTGATCGACAACATTGGCAATCCTTTCCGTTGATAAGCACCTTGTTTTTGAGTAATCATAGAAGTTGAAGTCAACTTCAAGTCAACAGGTACAAGATGGATATTTCAGAAGTTGCCAAGCAAACCGGCTTACCCTCCTCCACCGTGCGTTACTATGAGAAAGAAGGCCTGATCCGTGCAGTCAGCGCCCCCGGAGAACGGCGTCGTTTTACGCCCCAAGTGCTGGATCAACTGGCCTTGATTGCCTTGGGGCAAGCGGGCGGTTTGTCGCTGGAAGAAATACGGGCCATGCTGCCTCCCGATGGTTCTGCGCAGGTGGACAGGCAATTGCTGCTATCCAAGGCCGATCAACTGGATGCCACCATCAAGCGCCTGAAAGCCATGAGCGAAGGTTTGCGCCACGCCGCGCACTGCTCTGCCGCCAACCATACGCAGTGCCCGACATTCCAGCGTTTGCTGAAAGCCGCCGCCATCCGGGTGAAGAAGAACAAGACCAGCGGCTCCAGAGAAGCGATGTCGCGTCTTGCCAAAACGATGTCGGGCATAAAAACAACCACCACAAGCTGACGCTTCAAGGCTGTAAGAACCTCCCCCTATAATGAGCAGTTGTCGCAGCCAGGCCAGGCCAGCCGCCACCTTAAAGTATCCAATCCGCGACACACCAACAAACGATTATGAGAGGAGCCGTCTGCATGACGAGCACTAAGTCAGCAACTGAGTAAGCCGCAACAAGCTCTGGTCTTGTTGCGGCGTTCTGTACTTCCAATCCCGCTGATTGATAACAAACAGACGCCGCCCGATTTCTTTTTCGAGTGGTAATTTTGTTATGTCTTCCTCACGCTCTTCCTGGGCTTATACGCTGCCGGCTGCCCTGCTGCTGATGGCGCCCTTTGACATCCTCGCCTCCCTGGGGATGGATATTTACCTGCCCGTCGTCCCGGCCATGCCGGGACTTCTAGGTACGACCCCAGCCATCATCCAGCTGACCCTTAGCCTTTACATGCTGCTATTGGGTGCGGGGCAACTGATCTTTGGCCCCCTTTCGGATCGCATAGGCCGACGACCTGTTTTGCTGACAGGGGCCGCCCTGTTCGTGTTGGCCTCAACCGCCGCTGCCTTGTCCAGTTCCGCCTGGGCTTTTGTTGGTTTTCGGGTGCTGCAGGCACTGGGGGCTTCGGCCACCCTTGTGGCCCTGTTTGCCACAGTGCGCGATGTGTATGCAGACCGCCCCGAAGGGGTAGTGATCTATAGCCTGTTCAGCTCCATCCTGGCATTCGTACCCGCCTTGGGGCCTATTGCAGGTGCTCTGATTGCCCGCATGGGAGGATGGCAAGCCATCTTCCTGAGTTTGGCAGCGATGGGGCTCATAGCCTGGATCCATGCGCTGTGCAGATGGCAGGAGACCCGACCTCCCAAACCGCTGCATTCCCAGCAGCGCGCACTGGCCGTCTTCAAGAGTCCGGCCTTCTGGGTCTATACCCTGGGCTTCTCCACCGGGATGGGGACATTTTTTGTTTACTTCTCGACCGCGCCCCGAGTCTTGATCGGACAAGCTGGCTATTCAGAAGTGAATTTCAGCCTGGCCTTTGCCAGTGTTGCCCTGGTGATGATTGCCACCACCCGCCTGTCCAAAACCTTTGTGGCTCGCTGGGGAACGGCCGGGAGCCTGAGACGCGGTATGGGTTTGATCGCCCTAGCCGCCCTGTTGCTGGCAGCAGGACAACTCCTGCTGGAACCCTCCTTTAGCAGCTTTATCCTGCCCATGTGGCTAGCCGCCATGGGCATTGTGATGACGGTATCCGTCACCGCCAATGGCGCCTTGGCCCAGTTCAATGATGTAGCCGGTTCCGCCGTGGCGATCTACTTTTGCGTAGAAAGCCTGATTGTTAGCGTGTTCGGTACCGTAGCTGTGACCTTGCTGGGCGGGGATACGGCATGGCCACTGGTGGTCTTTGGGCTGGGAATGAGCAGTGTGGTTTTGCTTGCATTGATGTTGCTGGAGGCAAGGCCCAAACGCGAGGTTTAAGGTTAAAAAAGGAAGGCTTTCGATAAGCCTTCCCTTCATTTAGATCACCCGTCGTCACTGTTCATGAATAATGTCAGGAGCGAGCTACGGCGGACGACAATGCAATCAGACGTACTCAATTCTGTGTGTCGCCAGCCATCCCCAAACTCAAGTCATACGTCACCCACGCTGTTGCCTGAGTCAAACCATCGTATAGCCTGCGCGCCTATACATTGTCCTGCGCCGTAATCCAGCGCAGGAACGGCCAGCCCGCTTTGCCTACTCCCTGGTGACCTTGCCCGATGCGACACAAAAAGCAGAGGTCCGTGCCTTTAGTGATTGGATAAGCGAGCAAGCCCAGCTATAGCAAGGTAACCAGCCTATGTAGGACCACCACTTCAACAGTCCTCATGTCCACACCCCCTGCTCCAGACATCGACAATTCGCCTGACTTCCAACAAGGAAGCATATGATTTTTTTGAAAAAAAACCCCGTCCCAAAAGGACGGGGCAAACCTCAACAAGCAATTGAAAAACTCTTAAGGTAATTCCACGGCCACCGGTCCACGGGGACGGGAACAGCACAACAAGACTTTGCCCTCTGGCACAGGGTCCAGCGGCTCTTCAAAATAGTCGACCTCGCCCGATACCAGAGTGCACATGCAGGTATTGCACAGACCCGCCCGGCAATTGAAGTCCGGACTCAAGCCCGTTTCTTCCGCCAGATCCAGCAAGGAGGGGCAGTCCTCATGCCATTGGGCCTGGCGGCCATCGGGCAGGAATGTCACCGTCTGCGCCGCATCTTCCGCTGCTGTCGCGGCTCCCCTTACTGCTTCTACAGGCGAATCCAGCTCCAACACATTCGCATCGACACGACTGGAGGGGGCAGGCTGGACCTGATCCTGAACCGCACTGGCTGCAACATCATCCGCCAAGGTGTTTTCCAGCACCGTCGCCGGGCCAAAAAACTCGTAGTGAATGCGCTCACGTGCCACACCCAAACTACGCAGCACACCATAATTGCTCTGCATGAAGGCACTGGGCCCACACAGGTAAAACTCGTAATCATCCAGTGGCAGCCAACGCTGCAACTGCTCACGTGTAATCAGTCCCGCCACATGGTGCAAACCGGCTTGCTCATCATGTTCAGTCGGGTTGCGATAGCAGAAGTAAAGCTGCACGCCTTCGCGTTGTGCCACCAGCTCACGCATCTCATCGGCAAAGGCATGCACCGCGCTGTTATCGCATGCATGAATCACATACACCTTACGCTGGCTGCGTTTAAGTAGACGATGCAGCATGGCCAGCAAAGGGGTCTGGCCCACGCCACCGCTTAGCAACACCACAGGCCGCTGGCTGCTCTCGTCCAGCACGAACTCGCCCATAGGGCCGGCCGCATTCAACACATCACCTGGCTGCACGTGTTGATGCAGCCAGGTGGAAGCCACACCATCGGCCACGTTCAAGCCTGCCGGAGCCTGCTCGTGTTTGACGGAGATACGCAAACGATCCGTGCAGTCTGGGTCCCCCGACACGCTGTAATTACGCAGCACAGTTTGCCCGTCAATCTCCAGACGGAACACCAGATACTGGCCTGGCTGATAAGGTGGCACAACACCGTCCACTGGCTCCAGCACAAACGAAGTAATCACGTCGCTTTCGCGCAGCTTTTCCAGTACCCGATAGTCCCGAAAACGTCGGTTGGCTGCGGCTTCGGTGGGCACAGGTGATGCAGTCGTATTCATCGCACTCAAGCCGTTGTTGTCTCGCTGGCGACAGCTTGTTCAGCCTGGATCATCTGGCTGATCTTGCGACGGAAGCGCAAGGGACCAGAATCCAAGGGCAAGTCCAAAGCGGCAGGACGCTCTTTCAGGGCTTTATGCACTTCTTCCAGAACCACTTTGTCTTCCAGGAAAGCGTGGCGCACGTCTTCGTTGAAAATCTTGGAGATGGCCTCGTCATCCGGGCTGAAATTGCGCAGCTGGAACCAGAAGTAGCGGGTGTGTTCTTCGTCGATAGGCGTCAGGAAGTTATAGGAGTCCATCAGGAAAACGTCCTGGTGGTACTCGCTGGGCTCCTCGGTAGCCGCACCGGCGGGCAGGAAGATGGCCTTGATCACGGCCAGCGACGGGAAACGCACTTCGTATTGCTGCTTGCGGTCGCAATTGCCTTCAAATTTCACAAACTGCTTGTAAAACGGCGCAACTTCCACATTTTTGGACCAGCGCGAGACCGTCACGCCATTGTCCTCAACCTTCACCGTCAAGGGCAGGCCGATGATGTCGGGGCTACCAAACGAGCTTTGGTGTACCCAGGACACGTGCGAAGGGTCCAGCAAATTGTCCGTGACGTACAGGTAATTGCAGTCCAGTTCCATGGCGTCGCCACGGTTCACACCCCATTCGGGATTCTCCCACTCTGGGATGTCGATCAGTTTGGACGGATCAGCCAACTCAGGATCACCCATCCAGACCCAGACCAGGCCAAAACGCTCCGTACAGGGGTAGCTGCGCACCACCGCGCTTCTAGGGATTTGCGCCACACCGGGTGCCTTGGTACAGGAGCCGCTGCAATCAAACGTCAGGCCGTGGTAGCCACATTCCACCTGGTCGCCAATCAAGCGGCCTTTGGACAAAGGCAGGCGACGGTGTGGACAGGAATCTTCCAAGGCCACGGGCTGGCCGTCTTCGCGGCGATACAGCACCAGGTTTTCGCTAAGCATACGCACAGGCTGCAAGCTGCGACCGAGCTGTGTAGCCAATGCGCCTACATACCAGGCATTGCGTACAAACATGATTTACCCCCAACTCTAAATGCGGTGCATGATGGCTGAACGAGCCCATTCATGTTCTCTTGTTTGTCATGATAGTCGCAATCAAATTCAGCCTACTATCCATATCGTTTAGAATTTCTAAAGTTAAATTACTTTTCTGGACGGGGTCTGATCATCATGGATACCTTGCCTCCCTTACGTGCATTGCAAGTCTTTGAGACGCTGGGCCATAGCCAAAGCCTGCAAGAAGCCGCCCGTCGTCTGAAAATTACTCCCGGTGCCATCAGCCAGCAATTACGTTTGCTGGAAGACTCGCTGGGCTGCAGCCTGACTTACAAAGAAGGCAAACGCTTGCGACTGACAGCGGCGGGGGTGCGCTTTCATGAAATCTGTACACAGGCATTTGAGCTATTGCGCGACGGCCAGCAAGAAATGGAGCGGTCGCGCAACACCAGCCTGCTTTCGATCAGCGCTTTGCCGTCCATGCTTAAAACCTGGATGGCTCCGCTGGCATTTCAATGGCAGGAGCAGTACGACCCGGAGCTGACACTGCATCTGAAAGGCAGCCATGCCGAGCCGGATCTGGAAGCCGAGCAAATCGACTTTCGGATTACCTACGGTCAGGCCGCCGCCCGCCCCCGCAGCTTTACCGAGCTTTATACAGACCGTGTCGTGCCCGCTTGCAGCCCGGCCCTGCTCCAGGGGCAAGCCGCCTTGCGACATCCTCGTGATCTATTGAACTATCCCTTGCTGTCCTCGGACTGGCAGCCACGCTTTACCTCGCCGCCATCCTGGCGCGACTGGTTTGAGTCTTTGGATATAGACATAGGCGATACGCCCCTGGACCGCTTCCGGGTTTTTTCCCTGTCGCACATGGCGCTGGAGTCTGCAGTGGCCGGTCAGGGTTTTGTATTGGCGCAATGCTCGATGATAGAAAAGGAAGTACGCAGCGGGCAGCTAATCCTGCCCTTCTCCCATTCCTTGCCTCTGCCCTGGCCCTATGTGCTGACCCGACGGGCGGGTGCATTTGAGTCACCTCATAGCCAGGATTTCCATCGCTATTTGTTGAACCGGGCGCGGCAGCAGGAGCAGATCAATCAGGAACTGCTGCTGCAAGCATTAGCCTGAGCAATGTCGCAGCACGACGAAACACGGCTGGATTGCCGATAGACCTTGCTCGCCTGGCCGTGGCTAAGCACTAAACCATTGAGTGCTTCAGCTATATAAGCGCAGGGCTGTTCGATGGCTTAGCTCTACACCGTTCCACTTTTCAGTTCAGGCTCAAGCACCCAGCCAGGTGAGCAAAACAAGTCGAGCGCCTGGATCAGACAAGTACGCATAAGCGCTTTCTACCACGCAATCCACGCAGTTGCGGATGCATTTCCAGCATCAACAAAAAAGTGTGTTTACCGCCCCAGAAGGGGCCATAAACACGCTCTTTAATCCTGCTGGAAAGACGTCAGTGTCTTAGGCCACCACAGCAGCCAGCGACTCCGCGAAGTAATCCACGTTGGACTGGTTCAGACCTGGCACGCTGATGCGGCCCGACTCCAGCACGTACACGCCAAAATCGTCACGCAGTTTCTGGATCTGCTCTTTGGTCAGGCCGGTGTAGCAGAACATGCCTTGCTGTTTGACGAAGTAGCTGCTGTCGTATTGGGGAGCCAGCTCTTTCAGACGATCGTGCACACGCTGACGCATGGCAGCGATACGCTGACGCATGGTTTCCACATCTGCCGTCCACTCGGCCAGCAAGGACTCATCGGACAAGATGGTGGCAATGGCCTGACCACCGTGCGATGGCGGGTTGGAGTAGATGCGACGCACCACGACCTTGAGCTGACCCAGAACACGATCGGCTTCATCCGCGCTCTGGCACACCACCGACAAGCCACCGCAGCGCTCGGAGTAGTAGGAGAAGTTTTTGGAGAAGGAGTTGGCCAGCAAGAACGTCAGGCCAGCATCGACCATGGCGCGCACGGCGAAAGCGTCTTCGTCCAGGCTACGGCCAAAACCCTGGTAAGCCATGTCCAGGAAAGGGATCAGCTTGCGCTGTTGCAGCACAGGGATCAGTTGCAGCCACTGCTCGTCGCTCAGATCAGCCCCGGTGGGGTTATGACAGCAGGGGTGCAGCAAGACAATGCTGTGCTCGGGCAGGACGGAAATGTCTTCCATCAGGCCGGTGAAATCCAGACCGCGCGTGGCTGGATCGTAATAACGGTAGGTGTGGGTAGGAATGCCCGATCCACGGAAGATGGAGTGGTGATTATCCCAGGCTGGATCGCTGATCCACATTTCACTATTGGGGTAGGCTTCGTGCAGGAAGTCGCCACCCACTTTCAAGGCCCCCGAACCGCCCAATGTCTGAATGGTCGCAACACGACCTTCTTGCAGCACTTTGCTGTCGGCGCCAAAAACCAGTTTTTGCACGGCGCTGCGGTAGGAAGCCAAACCTTCAATAGGCAGATAGCCACGGGGCTGGCCCTTGGCCGCCCATTGTTCTTCAGCCCGGCGAGCCACATCCAGCAAAGGCAGACGGCCTTGGTCGTCGTAATACAAACCAATGGTCAGGTTGACCTTGCGATCGCGCGGATCGGCGTGAAATGCCTCGTTCAAACGGAAAATCGGATCGCCACCATAGGCCTGCAAATGCTCAAACATGCTTGTTCCTTGAAAAATTACGGTTGTGGGCCGCCCGGGCTGATCGCCGGTCTATTCAAATAACCATTGACCTTATACCTTGGGCCTACTTTAGCCAATATCCTGGGGCTCTTTTTGCAGCACATGAGCACGCGAGCGATGCGTGAATGCGTCATCAGACTTGTCCCCCCTTGGCTCGGCACGGCACCTGTTCTTGTCTAGTCGGTGCAGGCTGTCAAACGCCAGCGTCACCTTGAAGTCTGTTCACATTTTCAGCAAACCGAAGCCTCAAGAACGTGAACGCGGTGTACCAGCCTGTCTGCCTGGGCCTTGCCAGCAAAGAATATACATGGCTTTCTGAGGATACAGAACCGTGCACTTGCATTCATTGTGCTTTCGGTCCTCCCGCACTCCCCAGCTGTCACCGCATTGTCATATGCAGATCCCGTTCAAGACCGTTAACATGGGACTTTCACCGTTTCAACAGGAGTCCGCCGTGTCCGTATCGCCGCTGCCCAGTTCCCTATCCTGCCCTTTAGAAGGGGCCAGCAACTTCCGTGATATTGGCGGCTATGCCACAGACTCCGGCTCCTTTCGTAAAGGTCGCGTCTACCGTTCGGACCATTTGGCGGATTTAAGCAGCCAGGACCTGGACACCCTGCAAGAGCTGGGTATTGCCTGCTCACTGGATTTCCGGGGTGCACATGAGCGCAAACGCTCTCCCTACCAGTACAGTTTTCTGACCAGTCATGCGCTGACCGTCGAACCCACCGTATTGCCTGATTTTCTGGACATGCTTGCCAAAGGCGAAGTGGACGTCAAAGCTGCCTACGGCACCATGAACAAGACCTACACGGAATTCGTGACTGGTCATGCCGCTACGTTTGGACGGGTCTTTGACCAGTTGCTGGAAACCGATACCCCTGTCGTCATGCACTGCACGGCGGGGAAAGATCGCACCGGCTTTGCCGTCGCCCTACTGCACCGCGCCACTGGCGTACACCCTGATGATGTGATGCACGACTATCTGCTGACCAATCAGTTCTTCCGCCGCCCCAATCTGCCCGATAACCGTGGCATCAGCGAGGAAGTGCTGGATATTCTCTGGGGCGTCCAGCCCGAGTTTCTGGAAACCGCCTTCAAGACGATTGATGAAACGCATGGCAATCTGGAGAACTTCCTCCAGAACGCCTTGAAGCTCAGCCCCGCTCGACGCGAAGCCTTGCTGGAACGCTACACCGCTTAAACCACGCCTACGGAGGTCGCTGGTAGTTCCCAGTGACCTTCCAGGCTCAGGGCCGGTCCCATCACATTGCGCCAGGTCGGCAAATCATGCATTTGCGTGAACAAAGGCATGCAATAGCGTGGCTGCACCATGTCCACCAGCCAGCGTAAATCCGTCAAACGCGGATGCACATTCCAGCACAAGGTATGCGTGCCACGTGGTGCATGGGGAGCCACATAGCCGGTATGAATCAACAAGCGCTCGCCAGACTGGGCATTGGGGTCCGCAACCCGCGCCTGGTGCTCGCGAATCAACTCCCCTGCCTTGCCCTGACAGCCGTCCGGCTCACCGGCCAGCAGCAGGTGCGCTTGCGGATCAAACGTAGCCGCACGCGGCATCAACTCACGCAAGGATTGCTGCACACCCGGCAACAACAAGTCACTGCTTTGGCTGATCATGCGGGTCAGGTTTTCGTAGCAGGACGCGTCCATGCTCCAGTCCTCAAAACCTTGCTGCTGGCGCCACAAGGCAATCTCTATCGCCCGACCTGACGGCGGCACGGGCAACAAGGCAGGATGCGACTCCAGCAAAGACTCCAGAATGCTCCAGGCCACGTGATGAGACTGATCGTACAAACCGTAAGATGCATCCAGCAAAGCCAGATACGCAGGTGGTGGCAAATCGAAGGGGAACAACAGGGATTCGCAGGAAAAGTCCCCGCTATAAAACAGGCCGCCGCCCACATCCAGATGCAACCAGACACCACCCAAAGCATGGCCGGACAAGCCGGTACGCACGGCAATATCGCCGATATAGGTCGTGCCACGGGTTGGCAGCTCACGCCAGATCCGCCCAGCAGGCAGGCTGCGCGCCGTAGAGGCCGTGGCATATATAGGTATGTGTTCAGGCAGCTTGGACAAGGAGCCAATATGATCCTGATGATCGTGCGTCACCAGAATGGCGTCTACCTCCAGCCCTTGATACCAGTCGCACACCTGTCCAGGATACAGAGGCCCGCCGGCATCCAGCAGCAATCGCAAGCCACATGCCTGCACTAGAATGGCGGCTGGCGCTTTGCCACCATAGCCGCTTAACACCGTCACCAGGGTCTGGTTCATGCTCCGTCCCCTACAAGGCATTCAGGCCAGTACATCGCCAAGCCACACCCGGCATCCTGCTTTGCGGCACGGCACAACACCGGGCACAAAAGCAAAGCATCAATAAGCGCAATGGGCCGCAGCGCACGCTGCCGGACAGAAAAAGGCATCAACTTAAAGAACCAGAGTCACCGAAGTGCCCTGCCTTAAAAAGACTACGACAGGCTCAGGTTAAACAAGTGTTCTTTCAGCCCTGTTACAGTTTTATGGCAGTTCGATGGCAGTCACCACGCCTGGAGAAAACAGACAAAATAAAAAAAGAGCGCCAACATCAGCGCTCCTAAAGTGGGGGAACTACAAACAGGAACTCAGACAATCAAAGGCGTGAGAAACACAGCCAGTACCACTGCCGTCAACAAGCGCATCACAATGCCCAGAACGGCGGCCAGCATGACTTCTTTTTCATTCAGATCCGAGCATTCAGCCCAGACCACCGGAATCTGTCCAAAGACAGCCGATAAGGGCAAACCGGACGACGCCAGTACAAATGAACCCACTACCAGAGATGGATCCAGTGTGGAAGCCATCGCCTGCAACTTGCCCATTGCCAAAGTGGGGCTGACCAGCATCGCCAGCACGCCCGTTTCAGGGTGAATATTCAGCGCAAGCAAACCGCGCTCAAGCACATCACTGATAGGTGCCCAAATGCCGATATGTTCAAGCAAACCAATGACACAGAACACCAGGGCCACAGCCGGGATCAGGACCAGTAGCAACAATTCCACCCCTTCGCGGGCGGCCTTGAACAGCATGGGCGCAAAATCGATATTCGGTGTGAAACGGGGGGCTGCCAACAGATCCACCGAGCGAACATTGCGGTAAACCAGCCGCGACAGCAATAAGGGAGACAGCAACAAGGGGCCGAAGATCGCAATCAGCACCACGGCAAAAACATTCACTCCGGCAAAGGTCAAAGCCATCATGCCCAGCATGAATGTCGAGAACGACTGCTGAGACTGCACCATCGTGGCTACCGCAATCTTTTGCTCGTCCTTGGTTGCACCAGCCTGCCGCAACAAAGGCCCCGAAATACGACCAGCGGCGTTGATATCGCCAAAAATGTTGTACACGCTGGGAATAATGACGGCCGGATTGATTCCAATGGCCCGCATCGCCGGCATGAACACTCGCATCATGGCATCGGTAAAACCCAAACGCTCCAGCAAGCGTCCAATGATGACGCTGATAATGACAGCCACCCCAACCTGCCCGGTCAAAAATACATCCACCACCACGGGCTTGACCTTGTTGAGCACCGTATCAAACGCGCCCGACAAGGTAGCGGGAAAGAAAAACAGCGTCAGCATGGCGAGCAGCAGCAAGCCCAGGCCCACCGCCTCGATACGCTCCATGGGCCGACGGCCCGCAGGCGCTACATGCACTACTTTGTCTATTTCTATTGTTTTGTTATCCATGTCTCTCTCCGTTCAGGAAGCTGGACCTACTGGAAGCTCAACACGTTCTTGCCCATCAAATGAGCCGTCGAAAAATGCTGGGCGTATTCACGCAGGCGGGCCCCGCCCACCTGGTGCACAGGCGTGGACGTCACCCGATCACGGAACATGACCACCTCGACGCCATCGAGCAAGGCACTCAAGGCATAGGCCAAGGGCAGGCCATTCTCCAGGATCTCCAGCACGTGGCTATTGCCCACCAGGAAATTCAGACCCAATTCACGAGCACATTCGATAAGCGCATGACCGTCGTAGACCCGGCTGATAGAGGCCAGCACCGTGTCAACGCCCGGGTTCTCGGCCACCGCCTGACGCAGATGGTCGGGGCTGAATCCCGTATGCGGAAAAATGTGCAAAATACGACCGACGCGACTGTTGCGCTCCCCTAGCCGAATCGCACCACGCGTCAAGGTGCTGGTCTCCAGAATGTGTTCATTGCCCTTGATGCGGCGTTCGGCCTGCAAGACCTGATCCTCCAGATCCAGCCCCATGAAGCCGTCAAGCCGATCCAGCATGTCGCCCAAAGTGCTCACCCCATCCAATGGTTCGCCCACGAACATCACATTGCCATGAATGCCTCCATAGGCAATATCGCTTTTCGCTACTTTGTGGCCATGCAGATACGCGATGCCCGGATGCAGACCATGAAACGCCTCATGACATTCCAGGGCAGCCACCCCATACAGGTCCAGGTAATCCTTCAGGGTCACGCCCCCGCAACTGGCGGCATCGGCAATCGGATGATGCGCAACAATGGCGTCCACCCCGGTTGCGCCCGCCAGCTCAATGCTCAATTCGGACATGGTCATGCACACCGCCACCTTGCGCACTTCCTTGTTAGGGTCCCCATGAATCAGCCCTGGAATTTCCAGTACTTCCTTGCCGTAAATTCCAGAGGACTTCCAGATCACGAAGGGATGGTGGCCGCATTTGACCTCATCCATACAGGACACCATGCGTCCCCCCGTAATTACGTTCAATGCATCCAGCAAATCGGCTACATAGGCCATGATTTTGTCTCCAAATAAAAAGCCGGCCTCGGGCCCTGGGAAATCCCAGAGTCCGAGGCCGGCGGTATGCGAGCACTTCCTGTCGGCAACTTCCCCAAGCGGACCTGTCAGGGCCTGAGCTTGGCTCCAAAGCAAATTGCACATCCGGCAATCCACTCCGGACGGAAGGACAACAAGACTGTCTACCAGTCAGCTTCTTTTTATCGGTTCGGAATTCAGGGCAACGGTTCTCACCAATGCCACTGCATTCACACTCCTTTTTGCAACAACACCATGGTGGAAGACAATTGCGCCGCGGCGTCGTAGTCCTTGAATATGGCCACCACATCCAGGCCATACTCATCCACCAAAACCTGCTTCATCTCCTTTTTGAAGGCCTTGATCAGATACAGATCCGCCAGATCAGCAATATGTGTATTTTCACGGCTCAACGTCTGCAAGGCAGGCTGGCGTTTATGAACCGCCAACATGCTGATCCGATCCTCCAGCACATCAATCTTCAGCGTCACGACACCTGATGCAAAAATACTGCTGTTGATGCGGTTGTAGTCCCGGGTCAGTGCCTGCTTGAATTCGCCTAAAGAAGAAAAGCCTGCCATCCCCATTGCCTACCCCCAACATGCTTGAATTATTGTCGTTTTCAGTGTGCAGCAAGCGCCTCCTGCGCTGTCTTGCCAAGCTGATGGCGGCGATACGCCAACCCAGCGACGGCAATATCTTCAATCGCCACACCCACTGATTTATACACGCAAATTCCCTGTGCGTCGTAGCCTTGTCCCCGGTCTAATTGCAACCAATCGCTTAACTCGCACAACTTGTCCGAAACGCCGCAATCGGACGCGGCCAGAATCAGGTCCCCCGCCTCCGCAAGAGTCTGCTCACCCCACTCCACCACAATCTTGCCTGCCCGCTGCAGGCAGGCATCATCCAATTCCCGCGCTGTTGGCAAACTGGAGCCAACGGCGGCGACAAAGCAGCCTGGCTTCAGGCTGCGTCCATCAAACAGGGGGTCGCGACTGCGGCTGGCCGTGACCAGAATATCCGCCTGTGCGGCGATCTCTTCCGCTCGGGCGGCTCGCACAGGCACACCACACTCCAGCTCCAGCTGGTGGCAGCGCTTCTCATCGACATTCGGGCTCCACACCAGCACACGTTGCAAATCAAAGGTCTGGCAAAACTGCAGGGCATGCGCCATCCCCTGGGCACCCAGACCCAGCACTCCCAAGGTTTGCGAATGGGGATTGGCGCCACGCTGTGCTGCCAGTACCGAGCAGGCTGCAGTACGCCACTGCGTGATGGCGCCAGCATCCAAGGTGGCCAAAGCCTGTCCGCTCAGTGCATCAAACAGCACAATGACAAAATTGAATGCGCCATGCACGGTCGTATAAATCTTGGCACCCGCCACTTGCTGGCCTGGGATGACCGCGCCCAAGGTCGACAAACGGGTATCGCCCACCTGCGTGCGTACACGACGCTGCTGGGCCGCCTGGCCCTGCCCAAACTCGATGAAAGCCTGCTCCAGCACCTCCTGTACGGCAGGCGCATCAAGCAGCTCGTGTAGTTGCTGATCGGTCAAATGCAGCATGGCCGCTCCTTTTACCAGCTCACCGTAACATCACCACGAACAAAGGTCTGGCACGCCATACGAAAACCCTCTGCCAGATCCTGCTCGGACAAATGCTTGTGTTCCTTGGCCTTGACCTCATCCGTATTGCTCAGCCCTTCCGTAATTCGGCATTTGCAGGTGCCGCAGATCCCGCCCCCGCACTTGAACGGGATGCCACCGCGCTCACGGATGGAAACCCGCAGCAAGTTACTGTTCTCGGCGGCAGACACCACCAAATCATTATTCGACGCAAATGTAATCTGAACCATATTCTGCTACCTCAGGATTGCTGCTGTGCCGGGGTCTGTGCCCCTGCCTGGTGTCCGTCAAGCTCACACTGACGCAATTCGGCTTGTATGCTGCCAAAGTGCGTCAATCCGGCCAGTTCTTCATAAGCCTGTTCGACTGTTGCAAACTTTTCCATTTGCCGGGTAGGGATGTCATTGACCGTGCCATTTGGCGTCTCTTCCACAATGCGAACGCGCGAGCCTTCCTGAATACGCGCAATGACAAACACCGCCTTGAAACGACCCTGAAAATGGTATTCATAGGCCGCCACCATCTCCACGCCCACGCCCGGTTCCGTGCGGTATTCCCCTGGCTTGCTGGTCAGCACCACATACATCACTGCACCTCCTGTGTTTCAGCTTGCTCCAGAACGATGTCCTGATTAATCCATAGCTGACAGGCCAGCCGCCAGCCCTGATCCAGTCGCTCGCCCAATTGTTTTTTCTCTTTCCAGTTGGCCGCTGGCAAATGCTCGCCCCCCTCCAGAACACGGCAGGCACACTTAGCGCACTTGCCCATGCCACAACCGTAGGTCAAATGCGGAAAGGGAAATTGCTTGATACCCGCCCGGACCACCAGATTGGTGTTCTCCTGCACCTCACCCACATGCGTCTGGCCGTTTTTATGAAAAGTAATGGTTGGCATGAAACCTCCTGCTGGCTGCCGATAATGCGACCGGATTGCGAGCCCTGACCGCCTGAAAAAACCAAGAACGGTATACCAAGATAAAAACCGCAACCTTCAAGCAACAGTTTTTCTTGTTTTTAGACACAAATATCCGTCAATTTGAGTAGAAACCCCTATTGCGGTATACTTAATTCAATTCAAACCCATTAACGAGATCATCATGAAAACCCCCGTCGAACTTCGCTATCTGCAGCGTCCCGTCGGCGAGCAGTTGCTGCCACACTTGGCCCAGCGCAAGCATCTGCGCCGTCGTATCCCTCTCATCAATCTGCCTTCGCTGACTGAACTGTTTGGCGGCCGCAAGAAGCGCGACCCCGAAGCCGGTCAGGACCAACTCCCACACCGAGCCTAGACAAGAGAAGGCTCTGCCGAGCTGGGATCAGACTGAAAGTTGAAGGCGTCGGCATACATGAACTGCTCATTGGCGCCATGCTCCTTGAACAAACCACGGGCCTGCTCAATCATCACGGGCGAGCCACACAAGTAAATGGCATGCTCTGACAGGTCAGGTTCATCCCGGCACACCTGTTGCTGCACATAGCCGCGCGCGCCTTGCCAACTCTCGTCAGCATGGGAGAGCACAGGGACAAAACGGAACTCGCACAAGCGCTCAGCCCAAGATTCAATCTCCTGGGCCAGATACAGGTCTTCGGGCCGATTCATTCCCCAATACAGGCTGACAGGCGGGCAATCATCCTTGTCCAGCAAGGACTCCAGAATCGCCTTGATGGGGGCAATGCCAGTTCCGGTTGCCACCATGACCATGGGTCGCCAGTCGCGCTCACGCCAATAGAACACGCCCAAGGGCAGTTCCAGCAGCAGCTCGTCGCCGGCTTTCAGGGTCGGCAAACATACCTGGGTGAAACGCCCACCCTCCACTTCCCGCACATGCAATTCAATGCGCCCCTGTGCGGCATCGGCATTGGCCATGGAAAAACTGCGTGCATGCCCGTCCTCGAACAAGATGTTCAGATACTGACCTGGACGGAACGACACTTGCACGTCCTGCGGCAACTGTAAAATCAGACGCCAGATCCCCTGACATGCCCTTTCCACGCTGTGAACCTGCGCCCGGACTTGCCGGGTTTCAGGCAAGTCATCTCGATGTGCGGCCAGACTGATCTCAATATCGGCATCGAGCCGTGCCTGGCAGGCGGCGGCATGGCCCTGCTCGTGTTCCTCGTCGGCAATGCTCATGGGCAGGCAGTCATCCTCATAACAAACCTTCCCACGGGTGACCTGAATGCGGCAGGTCCCGCAGCCACCAAACTCGCAGTCGCTATAAATGCGCACGCCTTGGCGCTGGGCGGCCTGCAAGATGGTCTCTTGCGGTTCTACCCAAAACTGCTCGCCGGTTTCCTTGATATCGACACGATGGGCCATGACCCGTCCTCCTGATGCCACTATTTCTTGATGTCCGCCTGAACCAGCACGTCCAGACCCTCTGCCTTCAAGGCCTCGGCCAAGGCCTGCAAGCCAGCAACACCGGCTGCCGTATCCTGCTCGCCGTTACCACCGCTCAGGCCTATGCCACCAATGACTTCGCCGTTGACCACGATGGGGTAGCCGCCTACAAAAGCAGCAAAGCGACCTTCAAAGCTCAACTGAATCCCGAAGGCTTCGTTACCCGGCAAGGCGGGGCCATTAGGCGGCGTGGTGAACAAATGGGTGGAGCGCTTGTGGCCTGCAGCGGTAAACGCCTTGTTCCAGGCAATCTGGGCGCCGGTAATACGTGCCCCATCCATGCGCTCCATCACGATGGGGTAGCCCCCTTCGTCAACCACGCAAACGGTCTCCAGCACGCCAATCTCCTTGGATTTGGCAATCGCCGCGTCCACCATCAAGCGCGCTTCGCGCTGTTCGAGACGTAGGATCTTTTTCATATGTCTTCTCAGTATTTCGGGTTAATAAAATTCAGATACCGCGATACACGGTCTTGATCTGGGTATAGAACTCCAGGCCCGCCCGGCCCGACTCGCGGAAGGTGGAGGTGCTGGACTGTTTCAGTCCACCAAAGGGAGCATTGATCAAGTTGCCGGTTGTGGTGCGATTGATCTTGACTGTCCCGGCTTCAATGTCGTTGGCAAAGCGATGCGCATAGTCGGCACTGCGCGTCACAATGGCGGCCGACAAGCCGTATTCGGTGTCATTGGCCATGGCCAGCGCCTGCTCGTAGGAATCGATTTCCAGCAAGGCAATCACCGGGCCAAAAATCTCTTCGCGGGCAATACGCATCTGCTGGGTCACGTCTGTGAACAAAGCCGGACGCATGAACAGGCCCCGTGCGTAGTCACCGTCAGTCAAACGTTCGCCGCCCAGTAAATGGGTGGCTTCCTGCTTGCCGATGGCCACATATTCCAGAATGCTTTCCAACTGGCTTTCGGTGGCAATCGGGCCCAGATCGGGGTTGCCATTCAAGCCATTACCCACGCTCAAAGCGCTGACTTTCTCTACCAGGCGCCGCGTGAATTCTTCTTTGACCTGACGATGCACCAGCACGCGGCTGGTTCCTGTGCAGGCCTGGCCGCTCAAGGAGAATCCGCCTTGAACCACCAGTTTGACGGCCAGATCCAGATCAGCGTCTTCCATGACAATCAAGGGATTTTTGCCACCCAGCTCCATTTGAGTCCGGGTGCTCATGCGTGCCTGACGACAAATGTCTTCACCCGCCTGGGTCGAACCAGTAAACGAAATAGCGCGTACCTGAGGAGATTGCACCAGCGTGGGCCCCACTTCACTGGCCCTGCCATGCACCAGATTCAGCACACCCGCCGGAATCCCGGCTTGCGCAAAGGCTTCGCACAGGTAATAGCCCGTCAAAGGTGTGTCGGATGAAGGCTTGAACACGACGGTATTACCGGTGATCAAGGCGGGGGCAATTTTGCGTGCCGGGATGGAGATAGGGAAATTCCAGGGTGCAATCACGGACACCACGCCCAATGGTTCACGCTGGGTGTACACCAGTTGCTGCGCATCATCCTGGGGGAAGGTCTCGCCGGTATAGGTCTGGCCTTCAACCGCATAAAAACGCAAGGTCTGGGCCGAGCGCCCGACTTCCATCTTGCTTTGCGCCAGCGTTTTGCCCTCTTCTCGCGTCAGGCCCTGAGCGATACGGTCCACATTGGCATCAAGCCAGGCTGCCGCCGCATTCAGCACACGAGCTCGAGCGGAGATAGGCGTGGCTCGCCATCCTGCAAAGGCAGCCTGAGCAGCTGCAACAGCCGCCTTTGCGTCCTCAGCCGTGGACAATGGGAAAGCCCCCACTACATCATCACGATCGGCCGGATTCAGATTGGGCTGCGTACGCCCGCTCTGGCTGGGCAGCCACTGCCCATCAATGTAATTGTCGAAAACGACGTCCTTGAGATTGTCCACCGCTGTACTTCCTTGTTTCTAGGTCGGCGGGCAGCCCATCTGCCCGCTCGGCTGTCTGGCTCAGGCTGCTTCCAGCTGAAGTTCTTGCAGGCTGATTTCGTCTTTGACGTAATCGTTGTACAAGGAGGTGGTATACAGTAGACGCATCTCGGCGCCAATTTCGCAGATGCGCAGGCAACGCTGTTGCAGCTCTACGGTATTGGCGTGCTCAAGAACGATCTGGTAGCCGCGCTCGCCATGGATCTCGTCGGACACGATATGCAGATCGAAAAACTCCACTTCTTCATCGGTGAAGCCGTATTTTTCACGCAGGGTCGGTGTCTGCTTGCGGTAAATGGAGGGCACCTGAGACTCCAGGCCCACGACTAGCCCTGCAACGGCAACAACGGGGTCTTCACGCATGGCAATGGCGTAACACCAGGCCTGCAAGGCGCGGGTGGTGGCATTCATATTGTCAGGATCTTCGATCCGAGCCCGTGTCGTGCCACACGCTTCGCCAAAGCGGATCAGCAAGTCTGTGTGACGGTCGCCCCCAATTTCCTCTTCATACATATTGGCCAGCAAGAAGTCTTTGGCTTCTACGTATTCGGCGGGGGTGCGGGCATACAGATAGCCCAGGTAGTCAGCAAAAGGGCCGACATAGTGGTAGTGGTTTTCAGCCCAGCGAGCCAGATGCTCACGGCTTAATTTGCCGCTGGCCCAGGCAATGCTGAAAGGGGAAGTATTGGCACTTTTCCCTTTAATGGCGGTTTCCAATGCGGTGCGAAATTCATCGCGATTCAGCAGTTTTTCCATGACTGTTTCCTTGTTGAAAGACGTCGCCCTGACAGCAGCCGACGAAAGATGAGGTTTGGACTATTTAAGTATATTGTATACCGTCTACTATTTTAAAAAGTAGGGAATAACCCTGCCCGATTATCAATCCAGCGCCACGCACCCATCTTTGCGTGGGTCAGAAACAGCCTGCAAACGACCGTCCACCAAGCGCTCGACGGCCTGAGCGCCGCCAAAATCGCTGCGACCAGCCAGCTCGCCTACGCCTTTATCGGGTGACACATACCCGTATTCACGCAGGAAGGCCGCCCGACTTGCATCAAAGCCGTCTTCCAGGGCCAACCGCCCCGCCCCCTCCAAACGCCAGCGCGGTGCAAACAAGGCTTTCTCCAAAGGCCAGCCATCACGCAGAACACGAGTCCATATCTGTATCTGGCCTTGGGGTTGCATCAAACCACCCACCACACCCAACCCCATATGGAACTGACCCGACTTCAAGGCCAAAGACGGAACAACCGTGTGATAAGGGCGTTTTCCCGGCCCAGGGCCATTCACATGCCCAGGCTCGGAGAAACCGAAACCCCGGTTTTGCAGCACAAATCCACAGCCGGGTACGGCATACGCAGAGCCGAATCGTTTAAAAATGCTGGACATGAACGTAACCGCCAACCCGTCTGCATCGACCACAACCGTGCAGACCGTATTGCCTGCCGGATCACACACGACCCGTGAAGCCTGAGCCATCGCCGCTTCGGTCGCCTTGACCAGTTCCAGCTCCGCCGCATCCTGGTCAACCGGGCGTTTCCAGGCGCGTTGTACGGCGTCCAGGACTGCCACCCCATGCGTGTTGGGGGGACATTCATAAAGACTGAACTCTCCCAGCGATGCACTGACAGGCTCGCAAAAGAACCCTTTATGGCGGCGAAAGTCCTCAGCCCTCAACAGCCCCTGTACCTGCTCCATTGCCTGCTCTGCCTGCTGCGCGGGACGCCCCAGATAGAAGGCATCGGGGCCTTGCGTGGCGATGTCCTGCAAGACAGCTGCCAGTTCAGGGTTCAGGTATTGCTCCCCCGCCATGGGAGGCTTGCCCGCCCTATACAGGGCGGCACACACGGGATCGCGGTGCAGTACAAAATCAAAAATTTGCCATTCACGTGCTGCCACCGGCGCTACCGCAAAACCTTCCCGCGCTGCCTGAATGGCAGGCTGAAACAAGCAGGCCCAGTCCAGACGGCCATAGCGCTGGTGCATATCCCACCACCCTCGCACC
Organism: Alcaligenes sp. EGD-AK7; assembly: GCF_000465875.3. Lineage (NCBI taxonomy): Bacteria > Pseudomonadati > Pseudomonadota > Betaproteobacteria > Burkholderiales > Alcaligenaceae > Alcaligenes > Alcaligenes sp. EGD-AK7. Next base: position 111,455 of record NZ_AVOG02000070.1, read on the forward strand.
AGGCCAGGCGTGGTAATGGACAACACATGGCGCTCCGGAATCCGTCCCCCAGATAAAGCCTGAACCTGCTCAGCCTTCAACAGCAGGGGCGCCGCTCCGCTGCCGTTATAAGCCACTGGCATACTGTCGGGCGATGCAATCATGGCCAACAGATCGCCACCAATGCCTGTCGCCATAGGTTCGACAACCCCCATGACAGCATCGGCAGCAATAGCCGCATCCACTGCACTACCCTTGAGTTCCAGCATGGCCTGCGCGGCCCGCACCGCCAAGGGGTGCCCGGCAGCAACGGCCCAATGTTTCCCCAAGCCCTGTTTTTCACCGGCGCAATAGGCTGTCGTACTCATATCGCTCATCCGAACACCAGCACAGCGCAAATTGTTGACAGGGCCATCCCCGCCAGCACAGGAACCGTCAGGGCTCGCACCAGATCCAGCACATGCACTCGGGCAAAGCCCGCCACGGCAATCAATGAAGACCAGGCAATCAAAGTGCCACCGCCAGTCCAGATAGCACCGATCTGTCCTACCGCAGCCAAGGTTTCAACCTCCAGCCCGGATACCGGGCTCAAGGCCGAGGCCAGGGTTCCTGTCAATGGCAGGCCCGAGAAGCCCGAGCCATCAATGCCCGAGATCATGCCTACCAACAGAACACCAAAAGCCACCAGAAAATGATTGTCCGGAATCAGATGCTGCCCCGCCGAGATCAGCTCGAACAGCAGACTGGGTGTTTGTTCCAGTGGGGTGCCCAAAATGGCAGACGTTGCTTCACTGGCGCCCAGGAAGAAGAAACCGGCGATGGGCAGCACCGAACCCATGGCGCGAAAGGCGAATACAAAACCATCGGTCATATGATCCGGGCAGGTGTCCAGCATGCGACGCGGCCCTTCTGCCATACAGGTGGCAATCATCATCAACACAAAGGCCACGCCCCCTACCAAACCGGCGGCGTCGCCACCCCGCAGGACAGGCAAGGACGGGATAAAGCGGGGCAACAGCATGATGCCAATCACCGCCAGAAACGCCAGTGGCGTAATCCAGGCCAGAATGCGCGAATAGCGCTCTTCCTTGGGGCTCAGGCCGGGATGCACCGTGTGTTCATTACCCGCCGTGCCACGAGCAATCTCAGCCTTGTCATACGTCCCTTGGGATTCCACTTCATCCAGGGTGCTATCCGGCGCCTGGCGCATCCAGGCATCCAGCAAACGGCTATCTGCCGGTTTGAAATAGCGGCGCATCAACAAAAATGTCAACGTCAACGCAACGCCACCGGTAATCCAGGAAAGCACCAGCGCACGATCCGCCAGCACGGCAACATCGGCTCCGACACCGGCTGCCTTGGCGCTGATGCCAGGAGCAACGCCAATGATGTAGTCGGACGACAGCGCCATGCCCTGTCCACAGATGGCGATAGCCATCGCACCGACCAGGGGAGGCAAGCCAGCCGCAATCGCCGCCGGCAGCAAAATGGCCGACACCAGAGGTACAGCGGGTGTGGGCCAGAAGAACAGGGAAATAAAGTAGGTAGCCGCCGCAATCATCAGAAAGGACGAGGCACTATTGACCATGACCTTGCGGAAGGGGGCCACCATCTTCACATCGGCCTCCAGCCTCTTTAACGAGTTCAGCAGGGCAGTCATGAACGTGATTACCAGGAAAATATTGAACAGTTCCTGGGCCGCCACAAAGCTGGCTGAAAAAATACTGATGAAGCCTTGGATAGGGCTGCCAGTCATGGCGGTGACGACCGCCAAGGTGCCAATCACCGATGGCACCACCACATTGGCCCGGAAAATCATCGTAATGATGATGACCAGAACGCTGATCAAATAAGCCCAGTGCGCCGCACTGAGCACCACGTCGCTTTGCATGTATCCCCCTTCCTTCTCTTTTTTCTGAATATCGAGCACATCTGAAACGGTATACTATCTTCAATTGTGATTTCGAATCAGAAAAAACTATCAAAAACTGGGGAAAACTCTAAGAGTTTTATGCTTGAAACACTTAGATTGAATATCTTATACAAATGAAGAGGAAACTATGGCGGCTTTGATTGATCTGGTGGACCCGCTCTCCTGGCTGCTCATGGCTTTGCTGGTTGTGTTGGCCGCCTTTTTGCAAGGCGTTGGCGGAGTTGGGTTTGCAATGCTGGTCGCGCCGATTGCCGCCTTGATATTTCCGCAGTTGGTTCCAGGCCCTCTACTGGCCTTGGGTGGCAGCGTCTCTTTGCTGGCGGCCTTGCGAGAGCGTCAACATATCGTGCCCGATGTGGTTGTCTGTGCACTGGGTGGCCGTGCCACCGGATCGATCATTGCCATACTGGCCATGACACAACTACCCATAGAGGCGGTGAATCTGGGTTTTGCCCTTGCCATTCTGGCCGCAGTCGCACTGAGTGCCTGGGGCTTGCGCATCCTGCCTTCCAAACGAAACATGATCCTGGCGGGCATTGCCTCGGGCATCATGGGAACCCTGACCTCGGTAGGCGCTCCCGCTCTGGCAATTGCCATGCAAAACCTGGCTCCTGCACAGCTACGCGCCTCATTGGGTCTTATTCTGTTTTTAGGGGCAAGCCTGTCCTTGATCCTGCTTATAGTGGCTGGCCTGTTCTCCTGGCAACAGGCAATGCTCAGCATTGTGCTCTACCCCTTCATGCTGCTGGGCTTCGCCTTATCAGGACGATGGCGTCATAAAGTCAGCATGCCGCTAATGCGTAGACTGCTATTGGGGATTTGTTCGCTAAGCGCCGTGGTCTTGATCGCCCGCAGCGTGTGATGAGGATGCTTAGGCCGCAAACTGTATACCATATTCAGAAAAATGCGCTCACACCGTATAATCGTGGCTGGCCCTTTTGCCCAATTGCACAGGTCGCACCATGAATATCCCCAGTTTCAGCCTTCCCAACACCCTTTCCGGCGCGGAAAGCCGTCGCTTGGGCGATCAACATGCGTCATTGTTTGCGGTTATCCGTGACCAATTGCGCGAGCGCATCTTGAGCGGAGAATTTCATCCGGGGGATCGCCTTGTAGAAGGTAAATTGGCTAGCGAACTGGGCGTCTCGCGTATTCCGGTACGGGAAGCCCTGCGCGAGCTGGCCTCAGAAGGTCTGGTCACGATCGAACCACGACGTGGGGCCTCAGTGGCTATCCTGTCGACCGAGATTGCCTACAACATGGCTGAAGTGCGCGCCACGCTCGAAGGATTGAATGCAAAACTGGCCGCCCAACGCCGGGACCCAGCCAATATCGAAAAGCTGCAAACCATTCTGAGCCAGGGCCATGAAGCCATGGATGCCGGCAATCTGGATTTGCTCAAATCCCTGAACCGCCAGTTTCATGAAACCCTGGCCACCATGTCGGGCAATATTGTTCTGACCGAGCTCATGCGCTCCCTGCGTGACCGCACCGCCCTGTTATTTGCGCCCAGCAATTTGCAGCGCATCCGCCAAAACTGGGAAGATCACTCCCAGATCCTCAATGCGGTTGTGGCCGGTAATGGTGATCTGGCCAACCTGCTGGCCACCCAACACGTGCACAATGCAGCCAAAGCCTATCAGGACGCCCAGAACGGCGAGAAAACCTGATCAGGCCGGGCGGCCTGCTCTCAAGGCCGCCTCAAATACCCTCCAGACCGATGCCAGACGCCGCTGGTATTTGTGCGCACCACCAAACAGAAGCTCGCTTTGCAGACTGTCGATCAAGGCCATGTACGTCATGGCCAGGGTCTCCACGCTCAAACCTGTTTCCGATTTGGCCAAAGCGGACTGTGCCAAGGCTTGATGGATGATGCGTTCCAGATCGTCCATGAACACATGCATGGGCTGCATCACCACATCGTACAAATGCACAGGCGGCGCAAACAAGGTGCGAATCCAGAAACGCACTTGATGTGATTGCTCAAAGCGCTCCTGTATCCCTTCCAGGTACGCTCGCAACTGCTCCTTGATGTCATCGCCTCCCTGCAGAACTTGACGGGCGTGGTTCAGCTCATCTTCCACAATCTTCGGAATCAGGTTCAGAAACAGCTCGTCCTTGTTGCGGAAATGGGCGTAGACCGAGGGCTTCTTGATGCCGACATCAGCGGCAATCTCGTTCATGGTGGTGGCATCGAAGCCCTGAACAGCAAAGCGCGCCAACGCGGCATCCTGCAGTTTTTCAGTCGTGGTTTTGCTCACAGTCCAACAGCTCTCAGTCAAAGGCCAATGATCAGGGCCGCTTTCGCGGCCCGCAGCAACTGCCTATTTTACAACCCCCAGCTCACTGACTGATCGGGTCACCGTGCGGCAACGGCCAGCCAGAACATACAGAACAATAGCCAACAGACCGCAGCCACCAATTGCCACAGGCAAAACCTGCGGCCCAGGCATGGCCAGACTGACGATATAGCCCACCACCGCCGAAATCAGGTAATGGAACATGCCCATCAAGGCTGCAGCCGTCCCAGCCTGTGGGCCAGCCACATCCATGGTCAAGGCCGTCACGTTGCCAAACACCATGCCTAAAGAGCCCACCGAAACAGCAATCAAGGCGGCATACAGAATCAGGCCCGCGACATCAGCTTGCACCACCACATACAGGAGCAGAGCCGAGGCCGTATGGACAATCAGTCCCAAAGCCAGCACCCGAGAGGTGGGCATCCCGGCCTTCAACAAATAATTGCTGACGACCCCACCCAGAACCAGCGCCACCGAGTTACCGGCAAACACATAGCTGAATACGGCCGGCGACAAGGAAAAATGCTGCGTGAACACAAAAGCCGAGCCGCTGATGTAGACAAACAAGGCAGCCAGTGCGAAACCACCGGAGCCGGTATATGCCATGAAAGCCTTGTTACCCAGCTCGCGACCGTAGGCGCGAACAATATGACCGGGGTTCAAAGGCACACGCTGGCTCACGGGCAGCGAATCCGGTATGGCTTTAAGTCCCCAGAGCAGCCCCATCGTCCCTAATGCCGCCAGCATCCAGAAAATGGCACGCCAGTCTGCATGGCTCAACAGGTAGGCACCCAGAATGGGGGCCACAATCGGTGCAATCATCATCACCTGCATCAGCAGGGAAAAGATGCTTGCCGACTCTTTGACATCGCACAAGTCCGCCACAATGGCACGCGGTGTGACCAAGCCCGCTGCGGCGCCTAACGCCTGGATAAAACGCGCCGCCAACAAGGCTTCAACCGATGTGGCCAAAGCGCCAAAAACCGAGCCCACCACAAAAATAACCACACCCAGCAGCAAGGGCACTCGACGCCCGAAGCGATCCAGCAAAGGGCCGTAAATACCTTGGCCCAAGGCCAGGCCTGCCAGAAACACCGACAAGGTTTGCTGAATCCGGCCAGGGGAAGCCCCCAGCTCCTGCGCGATAGCAGGCATGCCCGGCAAATACATATCAATGGCCATGGCATCCAATGCCGTCAACAAGGCCAGCAACAAGATCAAGGGCCAGGCCAGGCTTCTGGCACGCGACAGCTCGCTCATGTCACACCCTCTACAGTGCGGAAGAACAGAAATTCAAACACGCTCACACCCCCGTATATAGCGATGTCAATCAAAACTACCTACCGATAGGTAGGAAAGCCGATACTGTACTCCTTTTCAGAATTCAGGCAGAAAAAAACCCCGGAAAATACCGGGGTTTTGGTGAGCACCTGCGCAAATTACTTAGATATCCAGCAGATCGCCCATATCGTCGGCGTGCTCTTCTTCCACCGCCATGATTTCAACCAGCATCTGGCGAGTGGTCGGGTCGGTGTCGCCAATGCGCTCGATCATCTGACGATAGGACTCGATCGCAATACGCTCGGCAATCAGGTTGGCGCGAATCATGGATTTGATATCGTCGCTATCGTCGTACTCTGCATGGCTACGCTGGACCAGATTGGCCGGGTTGAAATCCGGCTCGCCGTTCAATTGCACAATACGTTCGGCAATGCGGTCGGCATGCTCGGCTTCTTGCTGGGCATGTTCCAGAAACTCGGCTTTGATAGGCTCATTGTTCAAGCCGGTAGCGGTGAAGTAGTGGCGCTTGTAGCGCATCACACAGACCAGCTCGGTGGCCAGGGCCTCATTGAGCATCTGAATGATTTCTTCACGATTACCCTTGTAGCCGGATGCCACCGCCCCGTCGTCCACAAACTTCTTGGCAGCTGCACGGATAGCGGCAACATCGATTGGACCTTGGCTTGCTTGGACTGCTTTCTGCTTACTCATTGCATTCCTCCGTATTGATTCCCACCGCGAAAGTGCGGCGCTGTATCGCGCAACAACCGGAAACGAACACACTGACCTCATAACCAACTGACCTCATAACCAACAAGAGCTTGTCCAAGGACAAGCGCTTTACCTAAACCTGGGCTTGAAGTCTGCACGCTGCTTGTGGTTGAGACCGGTCGTGCAAGAAACTGAACAAAGTGGATAGGTGTTGTCATGGTAGCGATTGCTCCTTGGCTTGGAAAGCGCAAAACCGCGGCTACCAGTAGCAAACAGACCGGCCTTTCAAGGCCAGAAACCCACAAACCAGGCCGTCTGAAAACAGTTCAACCTCACACGGCATGCGGGCTTGGCACGAAATTTTTTACTGGTTTTCCCCAAGATAAAGAGCCGCGTTCTTGTTCAAGCAGAGATACAAGACCAAACACTTGGATACAGAATCCGGCCTCCGTTCAGACGGCAGCAGGCAGAACCGGGGTCGGCGCTCATACCTCACTGCTTCTTTTTGTATTCATTCAATTCAATTAATATGAAACGGCCGTTACTTTAAAATCAAGAATATGACTTCAATGAGCTGGCTGTTACTGACCTATAAAGTCCCCCCTGAACCTAGTGCAAAACGGCTGGCCTTATGGCGGCGCCTGAAAGCGCTGGGTGCGGTGTATCTGCAAAACGGGGTATGTGTCCTGCCCAAAACCGACGAGCATGTGCGCCGTCTGAAGGTGCTGGAAAACGACATCACGACCATGGAAGGTGAATGCGTCTTGCTGGAGACCATTGCTCTGGACAAGGCACAAGAGGACAAAGTCATCGCCCGTTTTACGGACGACCGCAACGAGCAGTACCAGGAACTGCTGGGCCGTTGCAAAGACTTCGAGGCCGAAATCGACAAGGAAATTTCGATTCAGAAATTCACCTACGCCGAACTGGACGAAGAAGAAACCGATCTGAAGAAGCTGGAAAACTGGTACGAGAAAATCCAGAAACTGGATTTTTATGGCGCCCCCCTGGCACAGGTTGCTCAAGAGCGCCTGCAAGAGTGCAAGGCACGGCTGGATGCGTATGCCCAAATGGTCTATGACGCTCATGAAGAAAACCGCTAATCCCGCGCTTACCCCGACGGCCGACGCCTCCCGTGCCAAAATCCACCGCAGCGTCTGGGCACTGGGCTTTGTGTCCATGTTCATGGATATTTCCTCGGAGCTGATCCACGCCCTGCTGCCCATTTATATGGTCACCGTCATGGGTACATCGGTACTGGCGGTCGGTTTTATTGAAGGCATTGCCGAGGCCACCGCCTCCATCATGAAGGTGTTTTCCGGAGCGGTCAGCGACCGTTTTGGAAAGCGCAAACTGCTGGCAGTAATTGGCTATGGCCTGGCCGCCCTGACCAAACCCATTTTTCCACTGGCGAACTCGCTGGACTGGCTGGTCGGTGCCCGCTTTGTAGACCGCATCGGCAAAGGCATACGCGGTGCGCCGCGTGATGCTTTGGTCGCCGATGTCACCCCGCCGGAAATGCGAGGTGCCGCCTACGGCTTGCGTCAGACCCTGGATACCATTGGTGCTTTTGTTGGCCCCTTGCTGGCTATCGGCCTGATGTGGTGGACCGCCAACAACTACCAGCTGATCTTCTGGATCGCCGTGCTGCCTGCTTTTATAGCCATCGCTATCCTGGTGTTCTTTGTGCGCGAACCCAAACTGCCCGCCAACACCCGCCCCCGCAAATTGCCTCTGAATCGGGAAGACCTCGGCCGCTTGGGTTCCCGCTACTGGTGGGTTGTCGCTATCGGTCTGGCCTTTACCCTGGCCCGTTTCAGTGAAGCCTTCCTGATCCTGCGGGGTGAAGCCAGCGGTTTGCCGCCCATGTGGGCTCCTGCGGTCCTGGTCGTCATGGGCGTGGCCTTTTCTCTGTCTGCCTACCCTGCAGGTGTGCTGTCGGATCGTATGCGTAAAACTGACCTGCTGCTGATCGGTGTGGCCCTGCTGATCGCAGCGGACCTGATCCTGGCTTTCGTACCCGGCTTGCTGGGTCTGGGCCTGGGCGTTGCCTTGTGGGGCCTGCATATGGGCTTTACCCAAGGCCTGTTCAACGTCTTGATCGCTGACAGCGCCCCTGCCGAACTGCGCGGCACCGCCTTTGGCATGTTCCACCTGCTCACCGGTATCGCCCTGCTGCTGGCCAGCGTCATTGCCGGCGTGCTCTGGGATACCATAGGTTTCCAAGGCACCTTTGCCGCTGGTGCAATCTTTGCGGTTTTAACTGGCCTAGGTTTGATTAGCTTGCGACGTTCCGCTCAAGGAGCGTTTTGAATAAAAAAGGCCGACTTCATGTCGGCCTTTTTTCATTTCATCATTCCGCGACGGCGGCGATGCATTCAATTTCCAACAGGAACAAGGGGTTCCCCATATCCGCCGCAATCGTGGTGCGGGCCGGGTATTCGCCGTCCTTGAAGTAAGTACGATAGATCTCGTTCATGCGGGCAAAGTCACCGGCGTTCTTCAGAATCACATTGGCTTTGACGATATGGTCCAGGCTGGAGCCTGCTTCTTCCAGCAGGGCTTTCACATTGGCCATGACCTGGTGCATCTGTGCGTCGAAGTCGTTTTCAGCGATCTGGCGATCATCAAAAAAACCTGGCTGGCCCGACACAAACACAAAGCCATTGGATCGCACAGCAGGCGACAAGGGGGCACGAGGGGGAGTCACTTTGTCGGAACGGATAATTTCTTTGATCATATTCATCTCCTGATTAGTAGCTTGAGCTCTCTGGGCTCTTTCGTATTCGTTAAGGGTTTACTGCACGCTGGCGCCGGAGGCTTTTACCACTTTGGCGGCCATTTCCATTTCAGACTTCAGATACTCGGCAAACTCGGCCGACGTCGTACCCGCAGGTTCCAGTCCTTGGGCCAATAAGCGTTCACGAATTTCGGGCAGGTTCACAATACGGACAAATTCAGCACTCAGCTTCTCCACAATCGATGCTGGGGTACCAGAAGGCACTATCACGCCATACCAGGAGTTGGAGTTCATATTGTCCACGCCTGCTCCTTTGAAAGTAGGCACTTCGGGGATAGATTCCAGACGAGTATCGTTCGCCAAAGCAATTGCACGCAGCTTGCCGGATTTCACGTGGGGCAAAACATCAGGCGTGTTGGCAAACATCATGTCTACATGACCGCCCAGCAAATCGTTCAAAGCTGGGGCCTGGCCTTTGTACGGAATATGCAGCACATCAATCTTGGCTTCCGCTTTCAAGCGTTCAATCGCGATATGCGGTGATGTACCTGCACCAAAGGACGCAAAGGACAGCTCGCCCGGTTTGGATTTCGCTGTCGCAATGACATCCGCCAGGCTCTTGACCGGCACATCCGGGTTCGCCACCAGCAGGTGCGGCGTGTAGGCCACCCAGCTAACCGGCGTAAAGTCCTTCACCGTGTCGTAACGCAGGTTGTCGTACAGGCTGGGATTGATGGCAAAACTGTTTGCCACCATCCCCAGGGTGTAGCCATCCGGCGCGGCGCGGGCCACGATTTCCGTACCAATCACCGTACCGGCACCGGGCTTGTTGTCGATGATGACGGGCTGTTTGAAGTCATCCGACATTTTCTGCGCCAGACTGCGGGTCAGGTTATCCAGCGTGCCGCCCGCCGGGAACGGAACAATGATGGTGATGGGTTTGGTGGGATATTCCTGTGCCGACACAAGCGAGGGCACAGCCGTTAAAGCGCTTAATACAGCCACGCCTGACAGAATTAATTTAAAGCGCATAGTCGTCAACCTTACTCAATAGTAGTGACCAGCTCGCCTATAGCGGGGATACGAGCTTTGATGACATCGCCTGGTTCCAAAGAGCGTGGAGGCTGCATGGCAAAGCCAACCCCGGAGGGCGTGCCTGTTGCAATAATGTCCCCAGGCTCTAAGGTCATGCCCGCCGACAACTGGGCGATGATGTTGGACACATCGAACAACATGTCCGACGTATTGGCCGATTGGCGTAGCTCGCCATTCACTTCCAATTCAAGATCCAGCGCGTTGGGGTCGGCAATGGAGGTCTTCAATGCCACTACCGGCCCAATCGGGCAGGTGCCGTCCAGTGACTTGCCCTTGAACCACTGACCATGCAGCGCTTGCAGATCACGCGCCGTAATATCGTTGATCACCGTGTAGCCAAAGACATAATCCAACGCGTCTTCAACTGGAATGTCCCGGCCTTCCTTGCCGATCACAATGCCCAGCTCCACTTCATAATCCAGCATCTTTGTGTGAGCCGCATGGCGGCTGACCAGGGCCTGATGCCCCACCACCGTGGTTGGCGGTTTGCTGAAGAACTCCAGGGCTTTGGGGAAGTCATCCGCCGCACGACCACGTGCCAGATTGCCTTCCACGATATGGGCGCGGTAATTGCGCCCCACACAGAAAATGTTTTTGGCCGGATTCGGGACAGGAGCCAGAAAGCACAGATCTGAAGCAGCATGGACGGGAGCCTTGGCCTGGCTTGCCTGCTCCATCAAAAGCTGCAGGCTGATCAGGATCTCATCGCCCATAAAAATAGCGTCAATGACCTCAGTGGGAGCCTGCCGAGCACGTAAAGGATGCTCGTACATCCCCCAGGCCTGTGTCAGATCCACCACCCGATCATCGCCCAGCATTCCACCCAAATGCGTTTCCCCTGCGGCTACAAAGGTCAGTAGCTTCATGACAGCAAACCTCCTTATCGGATGTTGTTGGAACTGTTCAAGGTTTGCGTCAGCAGCCCTTGAACGTGCTCGCGCGCCAGACGATCTGCCAGCGCTGCGTCCCGTTTCTCAATCGCGTCGATCATGGCCAGGTGCTCGGCCAAAGACTCGTGCGCACGTTTCAGGCGCTCGATGGTTTTGGTCTTGAGCATGTCGCGGTGCCCAAAGGACTTCCATACCTTCTCCAGCAAGCTATTTGCAGCCAGACGCATGATGGCCGCGTGGAATTCCACATTGGCTGCCGCATATTCGCTGACACGCTCTTCCACATTGTCTTGATTGAAGGGCGCAAACAGCGCCCGCAAGGCATCCACATCCCGCTGCGAGGCATTCAAGGCGGCTTCACGCGCCGCAAAGGCTTCCAGTTCAATGCGCAGCTTCAGCCATTCGATGTAGTCCTGCTTGGTCAAGGGTGAGAGCAAGGCACCGCGCCGAGGCTCCATGGTCAAAATGCCTTCCTGCCCCAGACGCAGCAGTGCTTCGCGCACCGGCGTGCGGCTGACATTGAGCATCTTGGCCAGTTCTTCTTCCCGAACCCGCACGGGCTCATCAATGTTTTTCACCAGGCCAAGAACGTGAGCACGCACCGACTCATACACCCCATCGCTGTGACTTGCTGTTTTGATCGTGGTCATTGCTTTCCTATTTTGCATTCATTTTTTATAGATTGTATACAAGATTGAATATCGGTACACATTAGTGTTTGTACGAACGAAAAAAAACCCCGGCAAGTACGATACTTGCCGGGGTTTTTGAACTTCAGTCCCGCTAAGGGCTAAGCCTTAAAACGGAATATCGTCATCCATATCGGCCAGATTGTCCGACATAGGAGCGTTATTACGTGGGGCCTGTTGTTGCTGCTGTTGCTGAGGCGCTGGGCGCTGAGCACGTTGTGGAGCTGGTGCACCGCCACCACCGTATTCGCCACCACCCATGCTGCCGCCGCCCATATCACCACCGTCACGGCCACCCAGCATTTGCATTTGCTCGGCAATGATTTCGGTCGTGAAACGCTCCTGACCGTCCTGACCTGTCCATTTACGGGTGCGCAGACGACCTTCTACGTAGACGGGACGGCCTTTACGCAGGTACTCACCTGCAATTTCAGCCAGACGGTTGTAGAACACCACACGGTGCCATTCGGTTTCCTCACGGCGCTCGCCAGAGGTACGGTCTTTCCACTGCGAAGTCGTGGCAATGGAAATATTGCAGATGGCCGAGCCTTCTGCGCTGTAGCGTACTTCTGGGTCGCGGCCAAGATTGCCCACCAGAATGACTTTATTTACCGATGCCATGAAAAAATCCTGTAGTCAAAAATTCGATATCAAGCCGTATTATCGTGGATTCGTGCCTTAATTAACACTCCCTCCCCGCTCCGGGAAGGGCAGTTTTATCCATGCCATCGATCCTGTTACGGCACCTTGAACGGCGTATATGGCTAAGCACCTGATGGTGTCACCTGTTCCGCCCAGCTCTTGATTCTTGCGGCCAATCCAGCCACTTTACTTGTTGCTGCCTGCCACGTCTTTGCACAAGCGTAACAGGCAATGCCTTTTAATATTTGTCTTTGAAACCACGCGCTGTCAGCAACCAGAGCAAAGCCAGAGCAGCTCCGGTCCACAAGACCCATTGGGTGAGCCCTCGCCCTGCCAGGATGCCGCCGATCAGGCCGCCGGCAAACACGCCCAGGGACTGGGAGGTGTTGTAAAAACCCAGCGCCAATCCTTTGTATTCTGGTGGCGCCACACGCGACACCAAGGAAGGCTGCAAGGCTTCCAGCACATTAAAGCCGATGAAGAAAAACGTCAGCGCGGCCACCATGGGAACCAGCGAATCGCGCGCCCATGGCATCACGGCCAGCACCACAATCAGCAGCAACACAGACAGTTCCAGCGCATGCTTGTGACGCTTGCGGGTCTCTGTCCAGAACACCGCAGGAACCATCAGCACAAAAGAAACCAGAATAACGGGCAGGTACACCTTCCACAAATCCTGAGTACCGTAGCCACCCAAGGTCGCCAGAATGCCCGGTACGACGATGAACAGGGACATCAGGATAAAGTGCAGACAGAACACGCCAAAGTTCAGGCGCAGCAAGTCCAAATGACGCAACACCTGTCCGGCGGTAACCTGCACAATCGAGGCGGGTGCTTTAGGCGCGCTGGGCACGACAAAAGCGGCAATCAACAAGCAGACAAAGCCCAGCAAACTGATGGCCCAGAACAGTCCCGACAAACCAAATTGCCCCACCAGCACTGGCGAGAGCACCAGCGATACAGCAAAAGACAGCCCAATGGAGCCACCCACCATCGCCATGGCACGTGTGCGCACTTCGGGACGGGTGGAGTCGGCAACCCAGGCGGAAATGGCTGCTGAAACTGCCCCCAGACCTTGAATACAGCGGCCTACCGTCACCCAGTCAATATTCTGGGCCAGCGCGGAGATCACCCCGCCGATCACGAACAAGGCCATGCCGATGACGATAATCGGTCGGCGTCCGAAGCGATCCGATGCCATCCCCAAGGGGATCTGCAAGACAGCCTGCGTCAGACCATAGGCCCCCAATGCCAGACCCACACGGGCGGCATCATTACCGCCGGGCAAGGAGTGCGCGGCCACTGCAAAGACCGGGGTCAGCAAAAACAGACCCAGCATTCGACAGGCAAACAACAGGGCAAGCAGGATGCTGGCCTTGCGCTCTTGCTGAGTCAGACTCAGGCGCGCTGGGCGCGATCCGGCCGTATTCATGGTTTGGTGTGTACTCATTTAATACTCTGTCACAACTGGGCTAGCAGAGAGCCCGGATACCCGTTCACATAAATTCTGACGCAACGCGCTATAGTAGCAAGTTGCCTTTTGACAAGCCTAAATAAAGCGATGGAAGCCATCCGCATTCGTGGTGCCCGTACCCACAACCTGAAAAATGTCTCCGTAGACCTGCCACGCCACCAGTTGGTCGTGCTGACGGGGCTATCCGGTTCTGGAAAATCCTCTCTAGCCTTCGACACTTTGTATGCCGAAGGCCAGCGGCGCTATGTGGAAAGCCTGTCCGCTTATGCACGTCAGTTCTTGCAACTGATGGACAAGCCAGATGTGGACTTGATCGAAGGTTTGTCGCCTGCCATTGCCATCGAGCAAAAGGCAGCAGGCCATAACCCGCGTTCCACCGTGGGGACCACTACCGAAATCCACGATTATTTGCGCCTATTGTACGCGCGGGTCGGGACTCCTTACTGCCCGGAACACCACTTGGCCTTGCAGGCTCATAGCGTGAGCCAGATGGTAGACCAGATTCTGCAATGGGAACCTGAAACCCGTATTGCTGTGCTGGCACCCATGCACCGTGGCCTGGTTGGTGACCTGCAGCTTGAACTGCGCGGCCTGCAAGCCCAAGGCTTTGTACGGGTACGCGTCGATGGCGAGATCTCCAGCATTGAAGATCTGCCCGCACTCAATGCCCAACAGGCACACGACCTGGACCTGGTCATAGACCGTCTGCGCATTCGGCCCGATAGCCAGCAGCGTCTGGCCGAGAGCCTGGAAACCGCCCTGTCCACCAGCAATGGCCGTTGTCTAGTGGTGAATCTGGACACAGGTCTGGAACAGCCCTATTCCAGCCACTACGCCTGCCCGGTCTGCGATTACTCCCTGCCCGAGCTGGAGCCACGCCTGTTCAGCTTCAACAATCCGGCAGGAGCCTGCCCGGACTGTAGTGGCTTGGGGCAAGTAGATGTATTTGATCCTGAACGCGTGGTGGCCTTCCCGGAACTGAGTCTGGCGGGCGGTGCCATTGCGGGCTGGGACCGACGCAATGCCTTTACCTACACCTTGCTGACCAGTCTGGCGGCTCATTATCACTTTGATATAGAGGCTCCCTTCGAGTCTCTACCCGAAGAACTGCGCCGCACCGTGCTGTATGGCTCCGGCGCGGAGGAAATTCCCTTTCTCTATTTGAATGAGAAGGGCCGCACCACGGTAAAAACGCACCCATTTGAAGGGGTGATTCCGAATCTGCAGCGTCGCTGGGCGGAAACCGATTCCAGCGCCGTGCGCGAGGAACTGAACAAGCTGCGTCGCACCCAGACCTGCCCGGCCTGCCATGGCGCACGTCTGCGTCTGGAGGCGCGTCACGTCCGTATCGGGGATGATCCGATTCCAAGCCATACTGGGTGCAAGCATCATGCAGGCACCGCGTCTGCCCACTCCGCAACCCTCAATGTCGACCAGCTGTCTGACAATGCCGCACAGTGCACGCAGACTCACTCCGCAGCGCAAGGACAAGCCAAAGGACTGGCCATTTATGAAGTCGAAGCCCTGGCCCTGTCCGACTGCCTGGCCTGGTTCGAGCGCCTGTCGCTGACGGGTGCGAAAAAAGAAATTGCCGACCGCATCGTGCGTGAAATCCGCCTGCGGCTGGAGTTTTTGAACAATGTGGGTCTGAACTACCTGTCTCTGGACCGCAGCGCCGACACCATTTCCGGTGGCGAGGCCCAGCGCATTCGTCTGGCCAGCCAGATCGGTTCCGGTCTGACCGGCGTGATGTACGTGCTGGACGAGCCTTCCATTGGCCTGCACCAGCGCGATAACGACAAGCTGATCCAGACCTTGCAGCACCTGCGGGACCTGGGCAATAGCGTGATCGTGGTCGAGCACGACGAGGACATGATACGCACCGCCGACTATGTCATCGACATGGGCCCCGGCGCAGGTGAGCATGGTGGTCAAATTACCGCTCAAGGCTCGCCCGCAGAGCTGGCCCAGAACCCCGACTCTCTGACCGGTCAGTACCTGTCTGGCAAGCGTCAGATTGCCGTGCCCAAACGACGTCCTGTTTATGACAGCCTGAACTGGCTGCGTCTGTATGGTGCCAGCGGCAATAACCTGAAGTCCGTTGATCTGGCGATTCCAGCTGGACGACTGGTCTGCATTACCGGCGTGTCCGGTTCGGGCAAATCCACGCTGATCAACGACACGCTGGCAACCGCCTTCTCGCATTTGCTGCACCGTGCCCACGCCGAACCGGCGCCCTACGATCGTATGGAAGGGCTGGAGCATTTCGACAAGATCATCAACGTCGATCAAACCCCGATTGGTCGTACCCCACGCAGTAATCCAGCCACCTACACGGGCATGTTCACGGCCATTCGTGAGCTGTTCGCCAGCGTGCCCGAGGCGCGTTTGCGTGGCTACGACCCAGGCCGCTTCTCCTTTAACGTTAAAGGCGGCCGCTGCGAGGCTTGTCAGGGCGATGGCGTGGTCAAGGTAGAGATGCACTTCCTGCCGGATGTCTATGTGCCTTGTGATGTCTGCCAGGGCCGTCGCTACAACCGTGAAACGCTGGACATTCGCTACCGAGGCCGCAATATCAGCGAAGTGCTGGACCTGACGGTTGAGCAGGCGCTGGAATACTTTGATGCGGTGCCAGCGGTCGCGCGTAAATTGACTACCTTGATTGATGTGGGCTTGTCCTACATCCGCCTGGGTCAAAGCGCGACTACCCTGTCTGGTGGTGAGGCGCAGCGGGTGAAATTGTCACTGGAGCTGTCCAAGCGCAGTACCGGTCAAACCTTGTATGTGCTGGACGAGCCCACAACCGGCCTGCACTTTCAGGACATTGCTGTCTTGCTGGAAGTGCTGGACAAACTGGTTGAGTCGGGCAATAGCGTGGTCGTAATTGAGCACAATCTGGATGTGATCAAAACGGCAGACTGGATTGTGGACATGGGACCGGAAGGTGGCCAGGGCGGTGGGCAGATTGTGGTGCAAGGCACCCCGGAGACTGTTGCTGCTTGCGAGCAAAGCCATACCGGGCGATATCTGAAGCCTTTATTGCAGCGCTAAAGGCTGTCTCCCTTAAAAGACCACGCTGTTCAGGCCTCGAGCACCAAAACATGGTTTTTTGGCGCTTTATCAATAAAGAAGAGCTCCTGAACAGCACACGGCTACTGGCCGATAGCAGGTCGCGTAACTCCACCACAGGCTGCAAGAGCTACATCTTGAAGATAGCGTCGTGCTCGCGAATGGCATGGCGGTCCGTCATGCCAGCGATGTAATCAGCAATGGCACGGGCCTGAGCAATCGGGTCTTCACGGCGATGCTCCGCCGCCAGCAAACGAGGATCATCCAGAAAAGCATGGAACAGCTCGCGCACAATGTTCTGCGCCTTGCTCATCATGCGCACCACCTTGTAGTGGCGATACAGATTCGCGTGCAAGAAGCGTTTGAGCTCATCAGCCTGCGCCCGCATCTCTGGCGAGAATCCGGCCAAACGAGGCAAATGACGAATCGCATCCACGCTGTCCGGGCGATGCTCTTCCAGCTTGGCACGCGTGGTTTCCGTTAAATCCACCACTAGCGTGTTGATCATGCCGCGGATTATCTCCGCCACCAAACGTTGACCGCTCAAGCCCGGATATTGGGCTTGTACATGCTCGTAATGACTGTTGAACAGGCGCAGTTCCAGCAATTGTTCCAAGCGGATCAGGCCGGAGCGCAAACCGTCATCAATATCGTGATTGTTGTAAGCAATTTCATCGGCCAGATTGGCCATTTGGGCTTCCAGCGACGGTTGGGTGCGATCAATAAAGCGCTGGCCGACCTCGCCCAATTCACGGGCGTGCTTCAGCGAACAATGCTTCAAAATCCCCTCGCGGGTTTCAAAGCACAGGTTTAGGCCATTGAAGGCGGCATAGCGCTCTTCCAGCTCGTCCACCACCCGCAGACTTTGCAGATTATGCTCAAAGCCCCCGGCCTCGGGACGCAGGCTTTGCATGCAGCTATTCAAGGTGTCCTGACCTGCATGGCCAAAAGGAGTGTGGCCCAGATCATGAGCCAGGGAGATCGCTTCGATCAGGTCTTCGTGCAAACCCAGATTGCGGGCAATAGCCCGCGCCAGCTGGGCCACTTCCAGACTATGCGTCAATCGTGTTCGAAATAAATCACCTTCGTGGTTAATGAACACCTGGGTTTTGTATTCCAACAAGCGAAAGGCATTGCAGTGAATGATCCGGTCGCGGTCCCGCTGAAAGGCGTTACGGCCTTGGGGCGCTGCCTCTGCATAACGCCGACCGCGGGACTGTTCAGGGTGACAGGCATAAGCGGCAAGCATTTGCATAGGTTTTACTCCTGTTCCACCGTTGTAAAGCGGGCCAATGCCTGGCGTACCACATCAGGCGCGACCGCCTGCACCTTGGCATGGCCTAATTTATCCAGCAGCACAAAACGCAGCTGGCCACCTTCATTTTTCTTGTCCACCTGCATCAATTCCAGCCAACGGTCCGCAGGCCATTGTGGTGGAGTGATCGGACATCCGCTGGCTTGCACCAGGGCCTTGATACGAGCCACGTCCTGAGCAGGCAAGCCGCAGACCAGGGCGGAGAGCTCGGCAGCCATAATCATGCCGCAGCCCACGGCTTCACCATGCAGCCATTGGCCGTAGCCCATGCCGGACTCGATCGCGTGGCCAAAAGTGTGACCAAAGTTCAAAATGGCGCGCAGACCAGATTCGCGTTCGTCCTGAGAAACGACTTCAGCCTTGACCTCGCAGGAGCGACGAATCGCATAGACGATCTGTTCTTGTTCCAGCGTACGCATGGGCGCAATCTGCTCTTCACACCAGTTGAAGAAGTCCAGGTCGTAAATCATGCCGTATTTGATAACCTCCGCCAGACCGGCGGAGATCTCACGAGCAGGCAAAGTCTTGAGTACGTCCGTATCCACTTCTACAGCGATAGGCTGGTAGAACGCGCCCACCATATTCTTGCCCAGCGGGTGGTTGATCGCTGTCTTGCCGCCCACCGAGGAGTCCACCTGCGCCAGCAAGGTCGTCGGCACTTGCACAAAGCGCACACCCCGCATGAAGCAGGCCGCAGCAAAACCGGCCATATCGCCGATAACGCCACCGCCCAAGGCCACAATCAGGGCCTTGCGATCCAGGTGACCGCCCAGCAGCGCGTCAAAAATCAGGTTCAGGGATTCCCAGTTCTTGTAGGCTTCGCCATCGGGCAGCTCGATCACATGAACAGGCTTGCCGGTTGCAGCCAGGGCTTCCTTTGCAGGTGCCAGGTACAGGGCGGCCACCGTAGGATTGGTGACGATTGCAATGGCAGACGTATCGGCTGGCACCGTGTCTGCAAGATGCGCCAGACGCCCGGCGGCGATATGGATGGGATAAGCGCCACCCTGGGCGTCAACATGCACTACAGACATTTAGCAACCTCGTTCTTTCAACAGGGACAATAAGTGGCGCACCGCATGATGAACTGGCGCCGAGCCAGTTTCAAAGCGGACATCCGCCACTTCTTCATAGAGGGGTTCGCGCGCTTGCAACAGTTCCTGGATGCGGGCGCGTGGGTCCGCTGTTTGCAACAGCGGCCGGTTACGGTCTCGGGCCACGCGACGGTACAGCTCGTCTACGGTGGCACACAAGTACACTACGATACCGCGATCTTTGATGATCTGGCGATTGGCCTCGGACAAAATGGCCCCGCCCCCCGTTGCCAGCACAATACCGGTCTGGCGCGAACAAATATCGAGCACCGCAGATTCGCGTTTGCGGAACCCTTGCTCGCCTTCGAACTCAAAGATAGTGGCCACTCGCACACCGCTACGGGCTTCCAGCTCGTGGTCCAGGTCCATAAACTCGCGCTTGAGTTCCCGCGCCAATTGGCGACCAATGGTCGTTTTACCGGCTCCCATCATGCCTACCAAAATAATGGGGCGTGGGCCAGTCTGTTGTAAATGGAGCAGCTCGGCGTCTGTTAAGGGATCAGGATGTTCTACAGGCATCAGCTCAGCGGGTAAAGAGTGGTTCATTTGTGTATTATCCCATTAGCCTTCCCTAAGCACAGTCCGCTTGCTTAGTATTATTTTGTTACATTGATACTTGGTTTGAGGCCCAGTCCTGCTGCGTTTGGACTTTAAAATCAGCCCTAATGAGTTCCTCTTCCCGCTCCCCCAATTCTAAACCCGAGCAAAGCTCCGGTTCCTGGCTTGCCCGCCTCATCATCAAGACCTCGGTCTTTTTTGTGGGGCTTGGTCTGTGTGCCGTCCTGCTCGGGTCGCTTGCGCTGGCTTTGGCCTGGCCAAACCTGCCTGACCTTAGCGCCATGATCGACTACCGCCCCCGAGTGCCGCTGCGCATTTACACGGCGGATAAGGTGTTGATCGGCGAATTTGGTGAAGAACGCCGCAATGTGTTGCGTTTTGACGAAATTCCCGATGTCATGAAATCGGCCATTCTGGCGGCCGAGGACGATCGCTTCTACCAGCACGGCGGTATTGACTGGATGGGTGTTGGCCGTGCTGCCTTGGCCAATATGACCCATATGTCCAAGACCCAGGGGGCCAGTACGATCACCATGCAGGTAGCGCGTAACTTCTACCTGTCATCGGAAAAGACCTATACCCGCAAGTTCTACGAACTGCTGCTGACCTTCAAGATTGAAGCCACGCTAACCAAAGACCAGATTCTGGATCTGTACATGAACCAGATTTATCTGGGTCATCGTGCTTATGGTTTTGCCGCAGCCTCACGAACGTATCTGGGCAAGCAACTGGGCGAAATCACCACAGCAGAAGCCGCCATGCTGGCCGGTATTCCCAAAGCCCCCTCGCGCTTCAACCCCATTGCCAACTTCGAACGTGCCAAAACTCGCCAAGCCTATGTGCTGGGCCGCATGCGTACCCTGGGCTACATCACTGAGCAGGAATACCAGGACGCGATGGCACAGGAAATCGTCGTGAAATCGGCTCTGGGTACGCCTGCAGGTGGCTACGCCATCCACGGTGAATACGCAGCTGAACTGGCTCGCCAACTGCTGTACGGCGTCTACCAGGACAATGTGTACTCGCGCGGCTTCAATATCTACACCACGATCAAGTCCACCGACCAGGAAGCGGCTTACCTGGCCGTACGCAACGGTATTCTGGATTACACCCGTCGTGCTCCTTACACCGGCCCGCAAGGCCAGGTGGATCTGCCTGCCGGTATTGAAAACGATCACGCCCAGCTGGACTCCATTCTGGATGACTTGCAGGACAAGTACCCCGACACAGGCGACTTGCTGACCGGTGTGGTGCTCGATGCCAGCCCCAACCAGATTCGCGTGGCCCGTACCGCCCAGCAAATTATTGATGTCAACGACAAGCGCGCCCTGAAGATTGTCGCTCGTGGCCTGGTGAAAAACGCCAAGGCAGACGTGCGCATTCAGCGCGGTTCCGTGGTCTATCTGTTCCGCAATGGCGATTACTGGGAAGTGATCAATATGCCTGCGGTGCAAGCGGCTTTTGTGTCGGTACGCCCGCAAGACGGCGCTATCCAAGCCATGGTGGGCGGTTTCCACTTCTCGGACGGGAAGTTCAACCGCGTCACGCAAGCCTGGCGTCAACCCGGCTCGGCCTTCAAGCCCTTCATCTACGCCTCCTCGCTGGAGCGTGGTCTGACTCCAGCCACTCAGATTTCGGACGAACCTTTTGTTTTGACCGCAGCCCAGACCGGCTCCAAGCCCTGGACACCCAAGAACTACGGTCGCACCTACGAGCCCATGCTGACCATGCGCCAAGGCTTGTATAAATCCAAAAACATGGTGTCCATCCGTATCATGCAGGCCGTCGGTCCCAAGTATGTGCAGGAATACGTGACCCGCTTTGGTTTCGACAAAGCCCGTCAACCCGCCGTGCTGCCGCTGGCTCTGGGTGCCGGTAGCGTAACGCCTCTGCAAATGGCCGGTGCCTACTCGGTCTTTGCCAACGGCGGTTACCGCACTGAGCCCTACCTGATCGATTACGTAACCGACAGCACCAACAAAGTCATCATGCGTGCCAAGCCCATTGTGGCCGGTGATGCGGCTGCCCGTGCCATCGACGCCCGTACGGCTTACGTCATGAACGATTTGCTGCGCGGTGTGGCAACTTCCGGTACTGGTGCCCGCTCCTCGCGCGAATTGAAGCGTACGGACATTGGTGGCAAGACAGGGACCACCAACGATTCCCAGGACGCCTGGTTTGCCGGTTACACGCCAGATCTGGTTGGTATTGCCTGGATGGGCTTTGACAAGCCACGCAGCCTGGGTTCGGGTGAAACCGGCGGTGGTGCTTCCATGCCTATCTGGATCAACTACATGCGCGCCGCGCTCAAAGACAAGCCTATCGTCCCTCCAGGCCCCATGCCTTCCGGCCTGTCGCGCATCAACGGGGACTTCTACTTTGACGAATTCCCACCCGGACAAGCGATTGCCCGTGTTGGTCTGCCCGCTCCAGGTGACGGTGCCCTACAACAAGGCGGTAGCGATCAAAGCGATGGTATTGGCGACCTGCTGCGGCAACTGGACTCTGACTCCGGTTCTTCGAGCACGCAAGCCCAGCCCTTCGTCCCCTTCTAAATCCAGTACCCAAACGCCGGCCTAGCCGGCGTTTTTTTATGCTTTGTCCCTCACAATGGCATAATGTTCTGCATTGTCTGCACTAGCTCAACACCTTATGAACAAACTACGTTCCTCCCGCCTGCTGGCCTTGCTGGCACTTAGCATTTTTCTTAGCGCTTGCGGCTACAAAGGCCCCTTGTACCACCCTCCTGCGCAGGAAGCAGCGGACGCCCAAACAGCGCCGCGCTGATTTCCGCCCTGCTCGCTTAACCTCTGTTATTTGACGACACCATGACCGTTGCACCTCACTTCCAATTTCAGAACAACACGCTGCACGCCGAGCAAGTTCCCCTGAACAAGCTGGCTGAAGAATTCGGCACCCCTCTGTATGTGTATTCCCGCCAAGCCTTGCGCGACGCCTGGGAGTCCTATCGAGTGGCAGGCCAGGACCGCAAGTTGTTGGTGTGCTATGGCATGAAGGCCAACTCCAACCTGGCCATTCTGCAAGAATTCGCCCGTCTGGGTACCGGCTTTGACATTGTCTCGGGCGGTGAGCTGGCCCGTGTCATCGCCGCCGGTGGCGATCCAGGCAAAGTGGTGTTCTCCGGTGTCGGCAAACAGGTTTGGGAAATTGAAGCTGCCCTGAAAGCAGGCGTGAAGTGCTTCAACGTCGAATCCGAAGGCGAGCTGGAGCGCGTTGCACAGGTTGCTGAACGCATGAATGTGAAAGCGCCTGTTTCCTTGCGCGTGAATCCGGACGTGGATGCTCGCACCCATCCCTACATTTCCACCGGGCTGAAAGACAACAAGTTCGGCGTGCCTATTGATCAGGCTCCTCGCATCTATGCACGCGCCCAAGAGCTGCCCAGCCTGAATATTGTGGGTGTGGATTGCCATATCGGCTCGCAGATTACCGAAGTCAGCCCCTATCTGGATGCGCTGGACAAGCTGATCAAGCTGATCCTGGCCCTGAAAGAGCAAGGCGTGAACCTGACTCATCTGGATTTGGGCGGCGGTCTGGGCATTCGCTACACCGACGAAACCCTGGTGACCCCTACCCAGCTGCTGACCGAAGTGTTTGCCGCTCTGGACAAGAACGGACTTGGCCATCTGGAAATCGTGCTGGAACCCGGCCGTTCCATGGTGGGCAATGCCGGTGTGCTGCTCAGCCGCGTGGAATACCTCAAGCATGGCGAGACCAAAAACTTCGCCATCATTGATGCCGCCATGAACGACTTGATTCGCCCCACTCTGTACGACGCCTGGCACGGCGTGGAAGCGGTAGAGCCTCGTCCAGTGACGGAGTCCACTCCCCGCTACGATCTGGTTGGCCCCATCTGCGAAAGCGGTGACTGGCTGGCTCGTGACCGTCAGCTGGATCTGAAACAGGACGATCTGGTCGCCATCATGTCCGCCGGTGCCTACGCCTTTACCATGGCCAGCCAGTACAACACCCGCCCCCGTGCGGCTGAAATTCTGGTCGACGGCGATCAGGTTCATGTGATCCGCCCCCGCGAAAGCCTGGAAAGTTTGTTTGCCACCGAACGATTGCTCCCTTAAAGGCGGGCAAGAATGCAGGTAACAACCATTCAGCCTTAAAGAACTCTCGAATCTGACCGTAAAACAGGCCGGGACTGCGCTGCCATCAGCAGGCATCGCAGTCCCGGCCTGTTGCGTCCTGTCCTAGCCGGGAACGCACAGATTTCGCTGTCAGTGGCCAGACAGTTCGATGGTAAGCGCTGGAGGCTGTACCACCATCATGACCACCCCAGGGATACCGACACACGGCTTTGAGCCTGTTACTTCGGCCAGCGAGCGCCTGATTCGCGGCTTGAGTCTTTACGTCATCCCTTTGTTTCTGATCATGCTCACTTTATGGGCATTACTGTTCCTGCCGAATCGCTACCCTACCGTTCCCGGTCAAAGTTTGGGCATTCAGGCGCTGGCCAGCCAGCAAGAGCATGCGGATCCAGAGTTACTGACGCAATTGGAAAATGCCCCGACCCGGCAACGATTGCACCTGAGCGAGCCCCATTGGCTGCTGCTGACCCTGCCCGCCCCCTTCCCCCAGCAGGACCAGGTCCTGCACTTTCCGGCCTCCCCGATTTCTTCGCTGCACTGCCAAGACGCCCGCAGCGGCCAAGCCCTGCGTAACAGTGAGCTGGACCCGCCTACCCCGCTGTCACCCGCCCCGGTAAAAAGCTACACCCTGGAATTAGGCCAGGCGAACCACCCCGACACCGTGCTGTGCCGTGTCGAGACCTCCCGCCCCACCCTCCTGCAAGCTCAGCTCTGGGCCAGCGCTGACGTCACCAACTCCTCGATCCGTCTTAGCCGTGGCATAGGGCTGCTGGAAGGCGGCTTGCTGACCATGGCCATGTTCATGCTGGTGCTGGCCGCCACCAACCGCGCCTGGATCTACCTGCTGCTGTCAGTCTGGCTGATTGGCAACCTGCGCCTGGGTTCGATGGCCATGGGCTGGGATACCCAGTGGCTAGGCCAGATTCTGCCCTCGCAGTACATGCCGGTGCTGCGTCAGGTGACCATCGCCTGCTACTTCATCCTGAGCTATTCCCTGTTTACGGTATTGCTGGGCAACTCGATTACTACCGCCCGCCTGCAACGCTTGCTGCCTACGGTGGGCATACTGGGCCTGATCCTGTTACCCGTGTCCCTGCTGGCCCCGGCGTCCGTGTTCCAGCCCGTCATGTGGGTCAGCACTATCTACGCGCTGTGCTGCGTCTCTGCCGTGCTGCTGTCCGTCCTCCTGCACACCCGCTCGCGCATCTTGCTCTGGCAACTGGTGCTGCTCAGCATGGCCCTGTGCATGCTGATTTCAGCCATCTTTCTGGTGGCCTTTGGTCGCTCCAGCTTTGTAGAGAACTTCAACGGCGTCATCGCCTTCCTGCTCTCCAATCTGATGGTAGCCCTGGCCGTAGGTGAACGCTTGCGAGAAGACCGCAGCGAATCCCTGCGCGCCCGTAACGAACTCATGGCCCACTACCTGCTGACCCCTGTCGGCATGTTCACCCTGAACGAATCCGGCGTCTTTCTGCGCATCAGTCCCATTCTGGCGCGCATGCTCAACATAGACGCAGACCCGAACGAAAGCACCATTCACTGGACCAATTTCTTTCCCGAACAAGACTGGAAAGCCGTCGCCCAAAGCACACAAAATGGTCAGGACGTGACCATTACCTACTACGACGCCGATGCCCAGCCCTGCCAATTTGCCTTGCGTGTGGCCATCGTCAATCAGTGCATCGAAGGATCTCTGCAAGACATCACCGCCCGTGCCGAGACCTACCGCCAACTGCGCCTGATGGCCGACAATGATCCGGTTACCAATGTCCTGAACCAGCGCGGCATCGAAAAAGCACTGGACGGCCTGCTCAGCCGCAGCCAGGACGACAAACCGTGCCTGCTGGCCTACTTGGACCTGAACCACATCAAATATGTGAACGGCACCTTCGGCCATTCCTCGGGCGATGCCCTGCTGCTGAAAGTCTGCGAGCAACTGGAATCTGTCCTGCGCAGCAAAGACAAGATTGGCCGCATCGGCAGCGACGAATTTGTCATCATCTTTGAAGACTGCGAACCCGACCAGGCTCGCACTCTGGCCAATAGCGTGCTGGAATCGCTGAACAAAAGCCCCTTGCTGGCTGGCAACCGCAGTTTCAACCTGCGCAGCACACTGGGGCTGGTCGAAGTCGCCCCCGGCATGGCTCCGCAAGAAGCCATCTCCGCCGCCAGCCGAGCTGCCCGCGACGCCCGCCGCCTGCATCAGGACATGATTATCTACGGGCAGGACTCCAACGTCCTGCAAGAACACGCCGAAGAACTACGTTTATTTGAAGAGCTGGAAGGTGGCTCTTCTCGCGCGCTATACCTGGAAATGCAGCCTATCGCTGCCTTGCGTCGCCCCATGGACAGCCTGAACTTCGAGGCCTTGCTGCGCGTGCGCGACTCCTCTGGCCAGCTCATCCCTACCGGCCGCATCATCGCAGCAGCAGAAGAAAGCGGCACCATCACCATCATCGATAAATGGGTGTTCTCCGCCACCCTGGAATGGATGTCCAAACACGAAGCCCAGTTGAGCAAGACCCAATGGGTCACCATCAACCTGAGCGGCGTGTCCCTGAACGACGACACCTTCATCAACTGGCTCTTCGACATCCTGGCCCGATTCGAACACCTGGCCCGCCGACTGTGTGTAGAAATCACCGAAGGCGTCGCGCTGGACGACCTGGAGCACACACGTAATTTCATGCGTCGCCTGCAGAAAATGGGCGTGCGCATCGCACTGGATGACTTTGGAGCAGGGTACACCTCCTTCTCCTACCTGCGCGAACTGCCCGCCGATGCCATCAAGATTGACGGTGCCCTGATTTGCGACATGCTGAAAAAAGAAACCAACGTCGCCATCGTCCGTACCATCGTCGAATTGGCCAATAACCTGGGCATGATCAGCATCGCCGAATGGGTCGAAGACGTCCCCACCCTGAAAGCCCTGCAAGAACTGGGCGTGGACTACGTACAAGGCTTCATCATCTCCAAAGCCTGCACCCCTGCAGACCTGCTCAAAGCCCAAGCCATGACCGACTTGGTCAACGACCCGGCAGCCCGCCAGTTCCTGATCGAATCCCAGGATAAATTCCCGCCCGCCATGTAACTCAAATAGCTACCCAAGGCCCACAGAGGGCCTGACCGCTCAACAAGAAGAAATAGGCGAATCCAGCTCCAAGCCCCGCTTCGAATCAGCCGCAGCGTGCAACGCAAGCTCAGACATAATTAAAGCAACAGAGGCTACTTCTTTGGCAACCCTGCAGGTGGATAAGCCTGTATTGAACCCAGCTCTGGATACACAGATAGGGATGGCTCATAAATAAACACTGTGAGCCGCTGGTGTGCGGGTCGGGGTGTCGGGGCGATTCAGAGTGCTTGCCGCGGGCAGAAGATCGCGTAGGGGTTCAAGCATCCTGCTGTTTGAGCACGACGCTTATGGTTTGTCCGGGGGGACAAACCATCGTGCGAGTTCAGGATGCGCCCTACGCGATCTTCTGCCAAGGGCACCGGTGCGCAGCACCGGCAAGCGCTCAAGCCCCGACACCCCGGCCCGCACACCAGCGGCGTCTCCCAGCGCTTATGCCACTCCACAGAACACCCTTCAAGGCCCCCCACCAAGCACCGCCCCTCAAAGAAAAAATAAACAGCCACAAAAAAACCCGAGTCCGGCACTCAGCCAAACTCGGGTTT
>NZ_AVOG02000069.1:0-240020 GCF_000465875.3 Alcaligenes sp. EGD-AK7
GGTAGCCACACATTGCGCAGGCGAGCGACCACCCACCGTGGTGTAGGCGCGCACGGGCTGCGGGCTGTCTATCTTTTCGATATACAGCACCTCGACCCCGTCCAGCAGCGACAAATGCACCGTCTCCTGGGTTTGCTCGGCCAGCTCTTTCATGAAAGACAAGGCTTCCTCCCGCACATCCAGACGGTTTGCCAGGCCCGAACCCAGCTCCCAGAGCTTCATGGTCAGCTCGTAGCGACCCGTATCTTCATTCTTGCGTGCAAAGCCCTGGTGAACCAGGGCCTGCAACAGGCGATGCACATTGCTTTTATTGAGCATCAATTGATTGGCCAGTTCGGTGACACCCGAACCGCGTTCGTGCTTGGCCAGGGCTTCCAGGAGCACCAGGCCCTTAACAAAAGTCTTGTCCAATCGAATATCCCATCAGTCACTAAAAGTGCATGAATTGTCTCATGGAACAGAACCACGCCATAGCCAGACAAGCCCGTATAGCAAAGCAGCAAGCGGCTTTCGCAACAGTTCCATCCGCTGTTCAAGCAGAAAGGCTTCGAGACTTGAACCTTAAACAACAAGCCTGCTACCCACCAAGGCCAAACACCGGCCAGCAGCACAGAGGTTTTTCCGCTTTCCAGCCCAGGCCAAATGCGTGTACAAAGAGCCTTGCCTTCTCTTTCTACTGCCCGGAGCCACATCCCGATGGACACCAATTCCCCGCCTCTTGCCCTTGCGGCCATCGTGCACGCAGGCAAAGGCAGTGCCGACGCCTTGCTACTGGAATTCGTGCAGGAATTGCGCGCGAAGAACTATCGCGTCTGTGGTCTGGTGCAAGGTCCGGAAATTCAGAAGGAAGGCCATAGCCTGCGCACGGTACAGGATCTGGACAAGGGTACGCTGTATCCCATTACCCAGAACCTGGGGTCGGAATCCACCGCCTGTTGCCTGGACATTGGTGCCTTGCTGGAAGCCAGCGAAGTGCTGCGGCAGGCGCTGGAAAGCCCGGCTGATCTGGTGATTGTGAATCGCTTTGGAATCATGGAAGCGGACGGCCAGGGCTTTAATAACGAGATCCTGGCCTTGATCGACCAGGGCTACGCGGTGCTGACTGTTGTGGCCCACACCTACCTGCCTGCATGGCGTGAATTTACAGGTGGCCTGGCGGTGGAACTGGAGCCGGAGCGTCAGGCACTGTGGGACTGGTTCGAGAACAGCCGCCAGGCCGCCTGAAGGCCTTCAACGGGGCTAGCGTGATCCAATTTACGGAGCTGCCAGAATCAATCCGGCAGTTCCCTATCAAATAGTCATGGCTAACAGATAGCCCTTCAAAACCCCGGCTAATCCAGCCTAGAACGCCCAGTTCAGCGACACACTCCCCGAAATATCTGCCCGGCTATTGCCCAGCAAACGGGTCCCCGCCGATACCCCCAGACGCAAGCGCTCGGAGCTTTGCAGCGTCAATCCTGCGCGCAAGGCCAACGCATGATTGTCTACCCGTGCATAGCGACCATCAAAGCCCGTCTGTGGCGAGGCCTCAAACTGTGCGTACTGCGTCTGCTTGCGGCCCAGCAAAGCCTGCTCCCACGAAGCCGAAACCTCAGCCTTCAAACGACGGCCCTGTTTCAATTCCCAAGCCTGGCTAACAGCCAAGCCCAGCGACGCTTGCAAGGACTGGGCGCGGGTCGAATCCAGCTGCAAGCGGCTACCTGCATCACCCTCTTCACCTAAACCGGGGCGACTGTAACGCAGGTAATCCAGGGCCAGCACTGGACCTATGCTGCCTGCTTCACCCAAGGGCCAGTGATAGGCCGTCTGCACGCCTGCAGCGAAGGTATGGCCCGTCCAGTCAGATTTGGGATTGGCCTGATAATCAGAAAACGCAATGCGTCGGTTCAATTTACCCTGCTCCAGGCCCATACGGACTTGCGCCAAGCCTTTCCAGCCCTCACGAGCATCCGCACGGTACAAGGCATGCACACCGGCACCCAACCCCGTCAGCGTGCTCTTGGCCTGATAAGGGGCATCTATATTCAAGCTTTGCTCATTGGCAGTCGCATGGGCACCCCAACTCCACTCGCTGCCTGCAGCGCGATGTTCCGCACCGAACACGACACCATAAGTCTGGCTGCGGTGGTCTACATCATTGCTGCTTAACTGCCAGTGATAACGGCCACCAAAAGGCTGGATGAAAGTCTGCCAGCCATCCTTGCCCAGGCCAGGGCGCTGACGCAGTTGCTCGGACACCAACTGCTCGCGACGCAAGCTGGCCGCCAATTGAGCCCCATAAGCACCAGCACTTAACTGATTGAGTGCGTCACCAATCTCGCTGCCATCCGCTGCGGAGAAGTCCAAAGCCTGGTAGACAGAGGCCAAGGGACGCTGATTGTCAGTGGAGGCCTGCTCCAGACTGCGGCCTACGGCAGCCGCATTCGGATTAACTGCATAGGGCGAGTAAGCTGCTGCCTGACGACTGACCGACCAGCCACCGTTATTCACGTGCACGCTCAGGCTGGGCGAATTCAGGCTGGCAGTCAGCAGATCAAAACCACCCTGGGTCTGTGTGGCCTGAAAGACCGTGTTCTGGCTCAAGGACCAGCCATCGGCATACCAGTCAGGCTGCAATTGCAGCTTCAATTCACCAGCCAGTTGAGCCAGACCTTGCACTTCAATCCGGTCATTCTGACGCGTGTCGGCTTCGATCAATACCCGGCCTTCAGGAGCCTGAACGAAATCGCCTTGAATCGTCATCTGACCAAAGGAGTTACCCGGGCTCAAGGTGCCGTGGTTACTGAAATTACCTTCCGGATTGATGGCGTAGCTGCTATTGCCGCTCAGCGTAGCGCCTGCATCCACACGCAGACCATGCAGTTGATGCTGGCCATTGAGCGAGCTTTCGCCCCCTGCAATCACCACGGCCAAGTTGTCCGCGCCCTGAATATTGCCGTCATAACGCAGGCGGAAATCAGGATCGGCCTCTAGCGTGGCACGCCCTTGCTCATCTGCTTTCTGCCCAAAATTCACATGGGTGACAAACAGCTCGCCGTTGCTTTGACGAGTGGAATAGTCAGACAGGATATCGCCCTGAATCCGGGCACCTTGCATGACGTTGATATTCTCAACCTGTGCATTGCTGGAAATCTGGATAGCGGCTTTCTTGCCCGACAAGAGACCGGCTAAATGGTAGTCCTTGATGAGTGCGCCCTGCAAAATCTGGGGCACATAGCCAAGCGGCTTGTTCTCCAACGGCGAGAACCATTGCCATGAACCATGATAACCATCCTGATTGCCCCTGGCGTTATTGCCAAAATCAAACAATGCCGCCACCCCGTCCTCACCCTGCGCACGCACTTCGCCCTGCTGCACGATCGTGTGATTACGGCCATAGCTGAACTGCAGACCACGCCCAACCCAGCCCTGGGCATGGATACGTGTAGAGGCCGGAATAATCAGTGTGTTTTCACTACCGTCCACCCGCACGCCTATACCGCCAGGGCCGGCGCCAAGCAAATCCGCCGCTTGGGTAATCGTATTGCGCTGGCCATAAATGTGCAGGCCCAGGCCCTGAGTCGCGGTGTTGTACTGCCCCGGCAGATACGCCGTACCCTCGGCATTACGGGCAAAGAAACCATTCTGATTGACCAGAGTGACGTCATCCCCGTAAACCGAATAACCATAGAAATTACGCCGGTCGATCTGCAAGCCCAGATCCTGCATCACCGCGATTTCAGCTTCCATGAAGTTGGTGTAATTGCGGTAACGTTGATGGCTCATCAGGCTGTTGCGCAACTCGCTGTGACTCATGTAATCCGTGTCTATACCGGCAGCAGGATTGTCATGAAAAGTCAGAATGCTGACCGGGACGCCGGGCATGGCATCACCCAACACCTCCTGCACATGCTGGCCGGTAAAGTAGCCCTGATCCTTGCGCAGATCGAAGGCCTGCGCATCATAGGGATGACGGCAAGGCGTACACAGAATGTTCTGCTCAGGGCGGGCCGGATTGCCATTGTCATCCCGCAAACCCGCCGCCCACCGATTCAGGAAAGGAGCAAACTGCGGTGTACCTGTGCCAGGCCCATTCCTGTCGGCAACCACATTCCCCAAACCCAGGGCATGCGCCAACTCGTGAAAAATGACCCCGTTATAGTCCGCCTGACCCGTCAAGGGTAATTGGCTGGGATTGACCGGGGCCGTATCAAAGGGCATCAGCCCGATATTGATAATCCCATGGGGGCTGTCGTAGTCCTCTGGCGACAAGGCATTGAACAGAGCGGCCTGCAGCATGGAAACCGCCACCGGATCACCCGCCATCAACCAGGGATCGCTGCTGGCAGAGGCACCGGGCGCCGCGAAGGTGCCCAGATGGACAACGCCGGGACGGTAATTCGGCGGCAGAATCAGGATTTCAGCCCAGCGCTCCAGCGCCGCACGAATCTTGCGGCGGCCGTTTTCGTCCACATCAAAGGCCGACGGCCCAATATTGCCATAAGGACCATCCTGAGGGCCAAAGACCCGCAGTTCAAAGGCCGCTTCCCCTTTCTTGTTGTAGATAATTTCAGTCTGGTAGGCGTGGGCGCTGGCCGAAGCCGCTAGCAAGACACCAGCACTGAACAGGGTTTTCAAAATCGCGGACATGAGCTTGGGCTCCAGGCGTGGGCAATACACAAGACGTCCCGTGTAGTAAACGCCCCAGGGACAACCTCCGAGCAAGCACATTAATGCAAATAAAGCCTGGAAACCGTTTAATTCAAACCACCAAAAACCCGCTGTGGCCATATGGCAACGCGGGTTGGTGGCTCAAAACACAATAAGCGGTTTACGCGTCCCACCCCTCCAGCACCAGCTTGCCACGTGCTTTACCCGACTCCAGCAAGGCATGGGCTTTTTTCAGATTGCTGGCATTGATACTGCCAAAACGCTCGGTCAAGGTTGTGCGGATCAGACCGGCATCAATCAGGTCAGCGACTTCGCTCAACAAGCGATGCTGGGCCAGCATGTCGTCCGTGCCAAACAAGGAGCGGGTAAACATGAACTCCCAATGCAAGGACACAGATTTGCGCTTGAGCTGGCTGACATCCAGACTGGCGGGATCATCAATCAGGCCAAACTTTCCTTGCGGGGCGATGGCCTGAACAATCTGCTCAAAGTGCTGATCGGTATGCGTCAGACTGACGACATAGTCCACTTGCGGGTAGCCGACACGCTCCAGCTCGTCAGTCAAGGGCTTGCTGTGATCAATCACATGGTGGGCACCCAGTTCACGCACCCAGGCCTGGGTTTCGGGGCGGGAAGCGGTGCCAATCACGGTCAAGGAAGTCAGGCGGGATGCCAGTTGCGTCATGATGGAGCCCACTCCACCGGACGCCCCTACAATCAGCAGGCTCTTGCCGCTGGGAGCCTTGCCAGGTGCGATCCCCAGACGGTCAAACAGCATTTCCCAGGCAGTGATGGTGGTCAGGGGCAAAGCGGCTGCTGCGGCAAAATCCAGCGATTTGGGTGCATGCGCCACGATGCGCTCATCGACCAGATGCAGTTGGCTGTTCGTGCCCGGACGCGCAATCGAACCGGCATACCAGACGCGATCACCCGGTTTGAACAAGCGGACCTCAGGGCCAACCGCCTTCACAATGCCACTGGCATCCCAGCCCAACACCTTGTACTGCTGCCCGGCATCCGGCCCACCACGCTGTCGCACCTTGGTATCGACCGGGTTGACGGACACCGCTTTTACCTGGACCAGCAAGTCGCGGCCTGTGGCCACCGGGTCGGGCAACTCAATATCCATCAGGGACTCAGGCAGCTCTATCGCTTGGGGCGCTTTATACGCAATCGCTTTCATCTTTTTTCCTTATAAAAATCAATGACCTGTCTTAGGCCATGCTCGGATAATCGGTATACCCGTGTGCGCCACCCCCAAACAAGGTTTGTGGATCGAAGCTTGCCAAGGGAAGCTGATCACGCAAGCGTGCAGGCAAATCCGGATTGGCGATAAAGGGGCGACCAAACGCCACCAGATCAGCCAGGCCACTCTTTACAATCTTCTCGGCTCTGTGTGCGTCATATTTGCCCGCAACCATAATTCGACCCGAAAAGTGGGCACGCAAGGCATGGCGAAAATCATCAGGAATCTCAGGGGCATCATCCCAATCAGCCTCTGACAAGTGAATGTAGGCCAGACCCTTGCCGTCCAATCCCTTGGCCAACTGCAAGATCGTTGGAATGATTTCGGGGCAGTTCATGGCTCGCTGCGTAATAAAGGGGGCCAGACGGATACCCGTGCGCTCTGCTCCTATCTCTGCCGCTACTGCTTCGACCACCTCTGTGGCAAAACGAATACGGTTCTCCACACTGCCCCCATACGCATCTTCACGGTGATTGGATGTGGTGCGCAGGAACTGATCAATCAGGTAGCCATTGGCACCATGGATTTCCACGCCATCAAATCCCGCTTGCATGGCCTTGGCGGCCGCCTGGCGGTAGTCCTTAATCACAGCTGCAATCTCTTGCTCGCTCAGGGCGCGCGGTACGGGGCAATCCAGCATCCGCCCCACCCCGTCCTCCCCCACTACCCAAACCTGAGCCTGGGGAGACAAGGCGGAAGGGGCCAAAGTCTGACCATCTGCATGAAAGCTGGCATGAGACATCCGACCCACATGCCACAGTTGCAAGACAATCCGGCCACCTGCTTGGTGCACAGCATCTGTTACCAAGCGCCAGCCCTGCACCTGCTGCTGGGTGTAGATGCCGGGAGTAAAGCTGTAGCCTTGCCCTTGTCGCGAAATCTGCGTCGCTTCGCTAATTAACAAGCCTGCACTGGCACGCTGAGCGTAATACTGGGCCATCAGCGCATTCGGAATATCTCCTGGCTGATCAGTGCGGCTACGTGTCATGGGAGCCATCACGATACGGTTAGGCAACTGCAAGCTGCCCACTTTCAATGCCGAAAACAAAGTAGATGTTGCTAGACCCATGATTTGTATGCCTCATCAAGAAAATGAAAATGTGGATCACAGTGTGCCTTTTCAGGATCTTTAGAAAAACAGGCTTTTGCTTGAAACGATATTCAAAAATACGTTGAAAATAGCGTCATAATTAATTCCATTAATTAGCTTTTCAGCATAAAAACCCAGCCCAGCGAGGCACGTTATGAAAGCACTGCAAGATCTGGAAATTTTTGTTCGCACCGCTGACAACGCCAGTCTGTCCGCCACGGCACGAGGTTTGGGCATAACACCGGCAGCCGCCAGTGCGGCAATCAAACGCCTCGAATCAGAAGTGGGTGTACAGCTTTTTCTGCGCTCCACGCGCCATTTGCGGCTGACCTCTGAAGGCGAAGTGTTTCTGACTCAATGTCGTCCCGCCCTGTCCGCCTTGCAGCAAGCCAGCCTGCAATTGTCCAGTGGCCGCCCAGGCTCCCGGGGCCAATTGAAGCTGGCCGCCCCGTCCGATCTGGGGCGCAATGTGCTGTTGCCTTGGTTAAATGAATTTCAGGATGCCAATCCGGGCGTGGACATACGCCTGCATCTGTCCGATCGGCTGGCTAATGTATACAGCGAACCCATTGATGCAGCCTTTCGCTATGGTCATCCGGCAGACTCCAATTTGGTGGCTCTGCCTATCGCCCCCCAGCATCGGCGCGTGCTGTGTGCAGCCCCCTCTTACCTAAGTCGTCACGGTACCCCCAAGACCCCTGATGAGCTCAAAAACCATGACTGCCTGTGTTTTATGCTAGGTGAGGACGTACACGATCGTTGGCGTTTTGAACGAGGCGGTGAGCCGACAATGACTGTAGCTGTAAGAGCCGTAAATGTGTCTAACGATGGGGATGTTGTCAGGCGCTGGGCTTTATTGGGCAAAGGCATTGCCTATAAAGCCTACTTCGACGTAGCGAACGATCTTGCCAAAGGGCACTTGCTTCCACTTTGCCAAGACTGGGGCTTTGAAGCCTCGCCCCTTTACCTGCTGGCTGCTGGCCGCCAACAGATCACACCGCTATTGCGCGAGCTGCACCAATTTATAGTCCAGCGAATCAAGGCATGGGGGCAGGCACCCTCTTATTGAGGGTGGTTATTGAAACAGACTGGGCTTAGCCGCATAAATCTTTACCTTAGTCCGTCCAAAAAAGCATCCACACGGTACGCAATCACGGCATCCAGTTCATCAGGCACCTCAAGCTGATACACCCATTTGCGTACCCCCATATAAAAGAAACTACTGTGTAGCCCCCACCAAGCCTCGTTCTCCAGCATCGCCTGATCTGATGTCAAGGCCTGCTCCCGCCCCAAGTCGTAATGCAACTCCTGGCTCAGAATTCTGAAAATCCGTTCATGAAGCATTTGCAGATAACGTTGGTTCAAAGACGGATCCTGCAAGCCCGCATACAGAAAAATCCGTACCCATTCGCTAGTTAATATTGCCTGGGTGTAGTCCACAAAGTACTGCACCAAACGATCCCGGAATGGACGACTTCGATCAGCCAGCCAGACCTCCCAAAGCGGATTCCAGCGACTTAAGAACACCCGCTCATACACTTGCTCAATCAGCTCCTGC
The DNA here is from genome assembly GCF_000465875.3 of Alcaligenes sp. EGD-AK7. Taxonomy (NCBI): domain Bacteria; kingdom Pseudomonadati; phylum Pseudomonadota; class Betaproteobacteria; order Burkholderiales; family Alcaligenaceae; genus Alcaligenes; species Alcaligenes sp. EGD-AK7. The sequence goes on from NZ_AVOG02000069.1 coordinate 8,545, forward strand.
TTGCTAGGAAAGTATCGATACAACAGTGGTTGCGTGATGTGCAGCTCACGAGCCAACTCTCTGGTCGTCAAGGCAAATCCCTTTTGAGCAAAAAGCTCGATGGCCTGCTCCACCATTTGATCTCGTCGGTCTACCCCAGACAAATGCTTCCGTGGCATATCAGCCTCTTTTCTGGGTGTATCTGAAGGCGGTAAGTGCTCAGCCATGCTAGGGAAACCCCTCATTTAAATTAAATTGCGGAACTTAAATTATCGCACGATAATCTTTTTTATCGTTTGATAAACTTTAAGGAAAGAGACAATGATTGAGCACAATCAAAACCCCACTAATTCCAACCGCATCATCCCCTGCAGAGTTGCCTCTCGCCAGGAGATGCTGACCCGTGTCGCTAGATTCGCAGATCTGCGTGGTGCCAGCACAGGACTGCCCGATATGAATCACCCATTGGGGGTCCGAACCCTGATGAACGTCATAGGCTTTGCTCCACCTGAAGAGGGTGGGCTTTCTCCTGTCGGCTCCGCCGCCTCTGCGGCTGCAGCCATTGCAATCAATGAGGGATTTAATCTGGGCTTTGCCAGTGCCAAGCCAGGTTGCGGTGCCTTTGCCCATGTGCATGACACCAACGAGACTTTTATGCCTTTAACAGGCCGTTGGCGATTTTTCTTTAACGAGGGCTCTGAGCAAGAGCATGTAGATCTGGGCCCCTACGACGTGATTTCCATGCCAGCCGGCATTGCCCGCGGATTTGAAAATATCACCGAGGGCGACCCCGAGGCAGAGTCCCTGCTGCTTTACGTCATTGCCGGAACACAGCCTAAGGTCGAGTACACCGAAAACGCGGTACAGCGGTTTGCCCCCTACCAACCCAATACTCAGTAGTCCTCCAGTTGCCTGGCCCATGCTCTCAAGGATCCCTCTCATGGATAAGAACGCTCTCTGCTCCCCAAAGCGTCGTCGATTACTCCAGTTTTCGGCGGCCTCACTCACGGCTTTATCCGTGCCTAGCTGGGCACGGGCACAAGCCAACTCACCTATAAAGGTCGGTTTCATCGCTCCACTTACAGGCCCTTATGGCGCCGACGCTCGCCTGGAAGTGCTGGGTGCCCAATTAGCTATCCAGCAATTCAATGAAGCTGGCGGCCTGGGGGGGCGCATGGCTGAACTGCTGGTACGCGATTGCAGGCTGAATGCCGGCGAGGGTGCAACACGCGCACTGGAACTGATCGAAACGGAAAAGGTTAATTTCATTGCAGGTCCTTTTGGCCCAGCTGCCTTCTCGGTCAACAGTGTCATCAAGGCCAAAGGTGTACCGTACACCCCTATAGCCAATTCCGATTCGATAAACCAGGCGACTGAATGGAGCAAGTACCTGTTTCATGAAGGGCTAACACCAACGGCCACTGCAGGCGCACTGGCTCGCTACGTGGTGCCACAAGGTGCCAAGCGTATCGTCATGCTGACTGCCGAATATATCTATGGGCAAGAAATGGCCGCAGGTTTCAGGCTCGCAGCAGAACAGCAAGGGGCAGAAATCATCGACGATATTCGTCACCCTTTAGGCGTCAATGATTACTCCACATTGTTCCCGCGCATTCTGGCGCTCAAACCGGACCTGCTGGTCATCAATAATTTCGGTAGAGACCAACAAGTCGCTTTAAAGCAAGCCCGGGAGTTTGGCCTGAAACGCAAAATGAAACTGGCTGTTCCCCTTATGGTGCATACCGCCAGGCAAGTGGACGGACATAAGGTCTATGAAGACGTTTTAGGCTGCATCGGCTACTACTGGGGAATTGAAGACTCGGTGCCTAGCGCGGCCAAATTTAACGCTGGATTTCGTGCAATTTCGGATGGTGCCAATCCATCTGATTACGCGGCCTTGGGTTATGCCAGCGTCCTGTCTCCCTTGAAAGCCGCAATCCAGGCTCAGTCGATTGAACCTGACGCACTTGTTCACACGCTCAGCTCAATGCAGTACGACTACTACAAAGGCCCCCAGTTTTACCGTCGTTGCGACCATCAATCAGTGCAATCTGTTTTTATCGTGCAGTCCAAAGCTCCCGAACAAGCCAAGACTGACGATGATTTATTTGAGATTCTGGCAACCGAAGAGGCGGCGGAAAATCGTTTGATGTCTTGTGAAAGCCTGGGCTTTACCGCATAGGGGCAGCGCTATGGAATGGACAATAGACCTGATTTTCCAACAAGCTGCAGCTGGACTGGCGCTCGGCTCCATCTATGTTCTGCTAGCGGTAGGACTAACACTGATTTTCGGCCTGCTTAACGTGGTGAACTTCTCACATGGAGCCTTTTACATGCTGGGCGCCTACCTGGGCTTTGTCACGCTGGAGTACACGCAAAGCTTTACTGCAGCCCTCGTTGTAGCCGCTCTGGGTGGGGCTGCCATTGGAGGACTTTTTGAGCGCTTTCTGATTCGGCGCTTGTACGGCAAAGGTATCGATTATCCCCTCCTGCTTACTTTTGGGGCAGCATACGTCATCGTCGATGCGGTGCGCATGATTTTTGGCCGAGAGGGTGTCCATATTGCTACTCCTGAGGCCCTAAGCGAGGTGGTTGATCTTGGGTTTGGCCTCTTGCCGGGGTATCGGCTCTTTCTAATCGCGCTCTGTCTGGGACTCGTATTGCTGTTGTGGCTGCTGCTGGAGCGCACACGTTGGGGACTGATTATCCGCGCTGGAGCCCAAGACGGGACCATAATCCGCATTCTGGGCATCGACATTTCGCGAGTCTGGCTTATGGCCTTTGCCCTGGGGTCAGGACTGGCCGCCCTATCAGGAATTCTGGCTGCACCCATGCGGGGCGTCCATCCGGATATGGGTTCGGCCATTCTGGTTGATGCCTTCGTTGTAACGGTCGTAGGGGGGATGGGGTCCTTATCTGGCGCTGTACTGGCCGGCCTGCTGATCGGCATGGTTGTCAGTTTTGTGACCCTGTTCGCCCCCGAGTTCCAAGAACTCTCCATCTATGTGCTGATGACTCTCATGTTACTGGCGCGTCCCCAAGGCCTTCTGGGGCGCCGTGGGGCTTTAGGCTAAAAAATTATGCAAACATCAATTCTTACAAGAGCACACCGCGACACAAGACCGGCTGCTCGCATCCACCGATCCGGACGATGGCTGGACCTGCTTGGAACACTGGCGTTCCTGGGCCTGCTTCCCTGGCTGGTTCCCCATCAATCCCTGGCTACCTCCATGCTGATTTTTGCACTCTTTGCCAGTGCATACAATTTAGTCTTCGGTTATGGCGGCATGCTATCGCTAGGACACGCAGCCTTGTTTGGAGGTGGAGCTTATGCGGCTGGCATCGCGGCTGTCCACGGCCAACTCCCTTGGGAACTATCTTTGCTGTCTGGCGCCTTGGTGGGTTTGGGGATCGGCCTGCTCTTTGCTTTTTTATCCTTACGGGTGCGTGGAATCTACTTTGCCATGATCACATTGGCATTGGCGCAATGTGCGTACTTCTTCGCTTACCGCAATCCAAACTGGACCGGAGGGGACAACGGCTTGCGAGGCGTGCCCCCCTTGGAAATAGACTGGGGATTCTTACAACTGTCCAGTTCCGACCCACTCAGCAAGTACTACCTGATTTTTGCAATTGTAGCGGGCGCTTTGAGTCTGCTGCGTGCCTTGCTCTACACCCCCCTGGGTCGCTCCTTGTCCATGATCCGTCAAAATGAGCAGCGTGCAGCAGCTTGCGGTGTGCCTGTTCTACGTGTTCGGCAGATCACCTTTGCAATCTCCGGCTTGCTGTCCGGTTTAGCAGGAGCTCTATATGCCTATCACATAGGAACAGTCCCCCTGGAGACGCTCTCGGTCCACCTGTCCGGGCAAGTAGTGATGATGGTGCTACTAGGGGGCATGGCCACTTTTGTCGGCCCGGTGGTAGGAGCGGTTGTCTTTCTAGGCGCTGAAAACCTTCTTTCCGACTTGACTGACTACTGGCAAATGATCAGCGGTATTTTGTTCATGCTGCTGGTACTGTTTTTCTCAAAAGGTATTTGGGGTGGCGTTCAAGCAATACGACAGAGCCGTCCTGCGGAGCCAAAGCCATGACACACGACATTATTCTTTCCGCCCAAGGTTTGAGCAAAACTTACAGTGGCTATGTCGCCAATAGAGACATCAGCTTTAACATCCGACGCGGAGAGCTGCTTTCAATTATCGGCCCCAACGGGGCCGGGAAAAGCACATTATTCAACATGTTGAGCGGCACCATCAAACCCGATACTGGTCAACTTTTGTTTAAGGGCCAAGACACCCGGTCTACCCCCCGGCACCGGTTTGTCAATATAGGTATTGCCAAGTCTCATCAAATCACGAGCCTCTTTCTGGAAAGCACTTTGGCAGAAAATATTTTTCTAGCCTTGGAAACTCCTAAAACCACCCTGAATTTCTGGACTGTACGCGATGAGCGCCCCCAGGCCCAAGAGCGCATCACAGAACTGCTAGCCATGGTCAGACTGGATCATAAGGCCGGTTTACTGGCTAGTTCCCTATCTCATGGAGAGCAGCGTGCACTAGAGATTGCCATGGCTCTGGCCAGCGATCCAGAGCTGCTTTTAATGGACGAACCAACGGCCGGCATGGGACCACAAGAGACAGTACAAATTATCGAATTGATCCAGGCATTGCGCCAACAACGCACCATTGCACTAGTCGAGCACAAAATGAAGATGGTCATGGATATAAGTGATCGGATTCTTGTCCTCCATCATGGTGCCCTACTGGCCGAGGGCCCTCCCACCGACATCATGAACAATGCCGAGGTCAAACGTGTTTATTTAGGGGAAAAACATGCCGCCCACCACTAGTAGCCCACCGCAAGACACGCTGCTGCACATTACCGGCCTCCAAGCCTGGTATGGGCCCAGCCATATTCTTCAAGGTATCGACCTCTCCGTTAAAGAAGGTGAACTGTTAGCTATTCTTGGTCGAAATGGTGCCGGCAAAACCACTACCTTGAAGGCAATAATGGGCCTGGTACCGAAAGTCCAAGGATCAGTCTTGTACGGAGGACAAGAAATACTTGCCCGGCCCGCCCATCAACGCTTCCGCTACGGTCTGGGCTACGTCCCTGAGGAACGCAGGATCGTCCCGGGACTTACGGTCCTGGAAAACCTGCAGTTAGGTCTGGCAGCGACACCCGGCCAGTACAAGCTGACAGAGCGTATTGAGGAAATTGCACAAACCTTCCCCCGCCTGAAAGAACGCTTCAAGCAAGCAGCCAGCACCATGTCTGGTGGGGAACAGCAAATGCTAGCGATTGCACGTGCCCTGATGAGCAATCCGAAGCTCATTTTGCTTGATGAGCCCTCTGAAGGGATTATGCCCAAACTGGTCGATGAAATGTTTGCGCTATTTACCGAGCTGCGCCAGCAAGGGAAAACGTTGGTTTTAGTCGAACAAAATGTGGCTCTCGCTCTGGAGATCGCAGACCGTGCGGTGATTATCGACAATGGCACTGTTGTGCACCGTGCCAGTGCTGCCGAACTACTAATCGATCAAGAAATGCAGGACCGCTACTGCGCAGTTTAAAAAGAGTCTGTCATGTCCAATATTGTTTTACTACATGGAGCTTGGCACGGAGGCTGGAGCTGGGGCGGCCTACAGACCTTGCTAGAGCAACATGGCCACCGGGTTTTCACACCCACCTTCACAGGCTTGGGAGACCGTGCCCACCTTCTGACACCAGAGGTTGGGATACACACTCACATACAAGATATTGCGATGTTCTTGCAATATCAGGAGCTCGATGACTGTGTCCTGATCGGACATAGTTATGCGGGTCTGATCATGCCCGGCTTACAAGAGCAACTGCATATCACCGGCAGCACGCACATACAACGTGCCATTTATCTCGATGCTGTCCTGGTCCCTTGCGGTCAAAGCTGGTCCGACGCACACGACCCCGCAACACGCCGACAACGCTTGATTTCCAGCTACCAGGGTAGCAACAGCACAACGGTCTTTCCTGTCCCCACAGTTGCAAATATGGGGGTACATGACCCAGCAGACATTCGCTGGGCAGACCGCATGCTGACGCCGCACCCCGCCCGCACCTACACAGATATACAAAATGTAGGCCCAGACTTATATCCCGGCATCTACATAGACTGTACTCAACCTGCTCTAAGCGCTCTGGAAAGCAGCAAGCTATATGCCCGCCAACTAGGCTGGCCTTATCTGGAACTACAAGCTGGCCATGACTGCATGATCTCCCATCCCCTTGAAACACTACAAACTCTGAAGCCTTACCTATCCTGCGCAACTCCTACTGTTTAAGCGTTCCCTCTTTAACAAAACAAGCCCGCTAACAGCGGGCTTGTTCACACTCCAGAACCGGCACTGTTGACTCGCGCTCCAAACCTCCAAGAGATTCCGCCGAAAAAACAAACAGCAACGACGATGAACGTCTAGGATATCGACCCAAGGCCGTCATGCTGCCTTGCTCTAATTCGATCGATCCTTTCTTAACGTCAGCGACAAGGCAATCGAATCATGAGACATGCGCACATGGCCAGCCCCCTTTCTCAAGGGCCCGGCTTTCCCCCTCCTTCTGCAACCCGGTATCTGAACGCGGCCCAAGCTGGCTGCTTGCAACACCCGCCCCTGGGCCGCGCAGGACGCAGCAAAACAGGCCTGCTCAAGGCCCTGGCAGTAGCAAGCCTATCTGCCGCTCTGGCCGCTTGTGGTGGCTCTGAAACCAGCTCGGGCCCGGCCACCGACCCCGAAACACCCACCAATCCGGAAAAGCCTGACACACCCAGCACTCGTCACGCCCTGATCATTGATCTGGACGGGGCTACCTACCGCGCTGTGCAGCAAGGCATGGCAGCGGGCAGCCTTCCTAATCTGGCCAAGCTGAACGTCCAACTGGCCTATAGCGGCGGTGTGGTGGGCACCCCCAGCCAACAAGCCAATCTGGACATGCCGGGCTGGGCCAGCCTGCTGACCGGCACCTGGGCCAATCGTCACGGTGTGGTATCTACGGCACCAGACCAGGTCTTGCGTCAAAACAGCCTGTTTCACTCTGCCCAGCCTGGCCAGAATGCCGCGGCCGTTGCATCCAGCGGACTGGCCCATTTGCTCAAGGCTGACCATGATGCCGAGCGTCTGCACGAGCTGGCCGATTGTTCTGCACAAGCCGTCACCCTGTCCTGTGTCTCCACCCAGGCAATGAAGATGATTGAAGGGAACTACCGCAAGGTTCTGGTTCAGTACCGTTCTGCCAAAGATGCGGCATTGGATTTTGGTGTCGAATCGCCTGACTACCGGGCCACCCTGAGCAAGCTGGACAAGGAGATCGGTACCTTGATGGCGGCCACGGCCAAGCAGCAGGATCGCGAATGGTTGATTGTCGTGACAGGCAACCACGGTTTGAGCGAGCATGGGCAAGACAATGGCCTGCCCTTGCTGTCCCAGTCCGCTACCTTCCTGGCCTTCAACCAAAGCGTCAATACAGGGGAACAAGGCGTAGGAGCCAGCCTGCCCCAGACACTGGCCGAGCTGTATCAGTACAACAGCCTGGTTGATGTCGCTCCCACCGTCATGCGCTATCTGGACACGCTGCCCCCAGCGGCAGAATACAAGCTCGATGGCAGCAGCCTGCTGGGCCCACAAGCCGTGTCCAATCTGAATGCCACCGTCGTGGACAACAATTCTTCGTCCGTGGCCATCAAGCTGGACTGGAAAGCACCGGCCGACGCCCCCATCGATATCCTGCGCGATGGCCAGGTCATTGCTTCGCGTCTGCCCGCAGGGACACAAAGCTATACCGACAATCAGTTGACGGCCGACCTGAGCAGCAAAGGCACGTATCAGTTTGACTACACCGTGCAGGCAGGCTCGGGCGAGCAGGCCGCCTGGCGCAACCTGATCAGCCCGCCCATCTCCTACTTGCCGCCTGTGCCATTGGCCACCACCTTGCGCAACGGTCTGCTTTCTTACTACCCCTTCAGCGCGACCCTGCCGCCTGTTGATGCACAAGGCAACAGCAGCATGGCCCCCGCCTCTGCCGATCTGCCTTCGGCCGCAGGGGTAGTGGTGCCCGGCCCCTTTAGCGGCACGCATGGGCTGCTGGTCGATACCAATCATGTCACCGTGGAAGGGCTGGAAGGCTACCGCATGACGCCGACACAAGGCTTTGATATTTCCACCGGCAGCAGCCCCCAGTTCACCATCGGCTTCTGGTATCAGGTGCCCCAGTGCATTGACCGCAATAACGTCACCATCCTGTCCAACAAGAACTATGTCAGCGGTGGCAATGCCGGTGTGGCGATTGGCCTGTTCAGCAGCTCCACCAAGAATCAGTGTGGCGTGGCCTTCAATATTGGTTCAGGCGGTGTTCGTGCCGACGGCCCCACCAATCCCTACACGCAAATTCCGGTAGGCCGCTGGGTCTACATTGCCTTTGCGGTGGACGGTGTGGCCAAGAAGATGAACATGCAGATCTTCGACCCGGTCATCGGCCAGACAACGCAGGTTGCAGCTGGCAAATCCACTGGCGCTGTTGATCTGTCCAAGCTCTCTCCCTATCCGCAATGGGGGATTGGCGATGATGGCACCGGCAAGTTCCTGATGAACAAGTGCAATGGCTCGGTTACGCCGCCCTACACCGTGGGCAAATGTGCTGTTGCTCCGCCAACCCAGCAAATGTTTGGTGATCTGGCCATGTGGAATCGTGTGCTGAGCGACGAAGAGCTGCAGTCGATCTACTGGTCCAACAAGCCGCTGTCCAGCTTGTCCACCCACTAAGCGAGCACGCCATGACCTCTTTGACTCTTCTGGCTCGCTTGATGCGAACCCTGGCCCTGACGAGCGTTACGGCCCTGCTGTTGAGTGCCTGCAGCGATGGCAGCAGCGGCAACCCTTCCCCAGCAAGCAACACGGGCTCGGGCAGTGAGCAGGTGCCCATCGTCACGCCTCCGGCCAGCGGTTCGCTGGGGGAACAGGGTACTAACAAGCCCGCCACCCCCAATTCGCAACTGGACTGCGCTCCCTGATAGGGCACCTTGGCCGGGCGGTGGCCACTGCCGCGCCTGGCCCTCTTGCAACACTCAATCGACAAGGCTTTCCCATGACTTACCTTAATCGTCGCAATTTTCTGCGGCTGGCCGCCAGCGCCGCTGCCTTGGGGCCCTTTCCCCCCGCCATTCAGAAAGCACTGGCCATCCCGGCCAACAATGCCACCGGCACCATCAATGATGTGGAGCACGTCATTATCCTGATGCAGGAAAACCGCTCGTTTGACCACTACTACGGCACCATGCCGGGAGTACGCGGCTTTAGTGACCGCTTCACCATCCCCATGGCCTCGGGCGAATCGGTCTGGCGTCAGCAAGGCAGCAGCGGCGTGGTGCAGCCCTATTATCTGGACGCCACCAAAGGCAATGCCCTGCGCGTGGGTGGTGCACACGACTGGAATGACCAGCAGGAGGCTTGGGACGGCGGCCGCATGGCCTTTTGGCCCAAAGCCAAATACACCAATGTGGCTATGGGCTACCTGAAGGAGTCGGACCTGTCCTTTCACTGGTCTCTGGCCAACGCCTTTACCGTCTGTGATGCCTATCACACCTCCATCAACACCGGCACCTTCACCAACCGCATGTTCCTGTGGAGCGGCACCAACGGGGCCAATGTCACCGGGCGTGCCTGCGTGACCAACTCTAACTGGGGGGGCCTGGGCCCATCCGAAGACGGGCTGGACTGGACCAGCTACCCGGAGCGTCTGCAGGAAGCAGGCGTGCGCTGGAAGGTCTACAACCGTCCCGGCAACAACAGCAATAACAATCAGCTGGTGGCATTTGCGTCCTACCGCAAGGTCAATGAAGAGCTGGCCTCGATGGGCTCACCCTCGGCCACTTATTCACCACAAATGGAAGCACTGTCCCCCTTGTACAAGGGCTTTGGCAATACCATGCCCGACGGCGGCTTTCTGCAAGCCATTGCCGACGATATCGAGATGGGTGCCCTGCCACAGGTCAGCTGGATTGTGGCCCCTGGCCCTTACAGCGAACACCCCAGCATGGGCGTGCCCGGACAGGGTGCCTGGTATCTGGAGCGTTTGCTGAACATCCTGACGGCCAACCCCGAAGTCTGGAGCAAAACCGTTCTGATCGTGAACTACGACGAAAACGACTGCTTCTTTGACCACATGCCCCCACCAGCCCCACCATGGCGTCACCGCGACGGCACTCCGGCCGGCAAGTCCACCGTGGATGTCTCGAACGAGTACTACACCATGCCCGCCCCGGATGGAGACTCGCGCAAACTGCCCCCCGATGGCCGCCCCTTTGGTGCCGGCCCCCGTTTGCCAACCCTGATCATTTCTCCCTGGAGCGTGGGCGGCTGGGTGAACTCCCAGCAGTTTGACCACACCTCCGTTCTGCGCTTTCTGGAGCAGCGCTTCGGTGTGCAGGAGCCCAATATCAGCCCCTGGCGTCGAGCCGTATTCGGCGACATGCGCTCCTGCTTTGACTTCAAGTCCCCCAATGCCAACAAGCCTGCCCTGGTGTCAGCCCCCACCCGCGATCAGGCCGATGCCACACTGGCGCAGCAAGTACAGGCGGGCAAGGTTCCCATGCCGCCTGTGGGTTCCGAGCCCATGCCCACACAGGATCTGATGCTACGCCCCTCCCGTGCCCTGCCTTATCAATTGCATACCAGCGCCAATGTGGATCTGGACAAGGACAAGGTCTGGCTGACCTTCAGCAACACTGGCACCCAAGGCACCGTGTTCCATGTGTACGACGAGCTGCATCTGTCCGAGTACCCACGTCGCTTTACCGTAGAAGCCGACAAGATGATTTCGGACTCCTGGACCGTGGGCGCAGACCAGAACGGCGACTACAGCTTGTGGGTGCTGGGCCCCAACGGCTACCACCGTCATTTCAAGGGCAATCTGCACGCCCTGCGCCAGGGCCCCAAACCCGAAGTCCGCGTCTGCTACGAGCCCAAGGCCAACACCGTCTCTCTGACCATCATGAACGTGGGTAGCGAAGCGGCGACCGTCACGGTCACCGCCAATGCGTATCGGGAAGATGGCCCATGGGTGTACACCGTGGACCCCGGCATGCAGATTGACGCGCGCTGGTCGCTGGAAGGCTCGGCCAACTGGTATGACTTCACCGCCACCATGGGCGAACATTTCGAGCGCCGCTTTGCTGGCCGTCTGGAAAATGGCCGCGACGGGATCAGTGATCCGGCCATGGGTGTCGCACGCTAGTCAGACTGATCAGGCAAGATAGGGCAGCCAGTCCCGGAAAAAACAGTTAGAGAAACACGATGACGCTCAACCAGATTCGGGCCTTCGTCATGGTGGCCCAGCACGGTGGCTTTACCGCCGCCGCGCGGGCCCTGAACATGAGCCACACCACGCTCAGTTCACAAATACAGATGATTGAACGCGAATACGGAGCCGAGCTGTTTCATCGCCGGGGCCGGCGTGTCGAACTGTCCACCCTCGGGCTGGAAATGCTGCCCATGGCCCGGCGCATGATCTCGCTGGAATCCGACATGCGCCAAATGCTGGATGGCACGGGCAAACTGCACTACGGCACCCTCAAACTGGGTGCCGTCAGCCCTTACCACGTCACCGAACTGATCGAGTCCTTCCACGCGGTGTACCCGCGCATCAAGCTGTCCGTCAAACTGGGCAACTCCGAGCTGGTCCTGGACGACCTGGACAAGTACGTCTGCGATGTCGGCGTCGTGGCCAGTTGCCAGCCCCAGCGCCGCTACTGCATGCAACCCTATGCCCGTTATCCGGTCATTGCCTTTCTACGTGCCTAGTCGCCTGGCGGCGCAATACCTGAAGCACGCCCGGCCATACTGATACCAGGCATAAAAAAAGCGGGGCATAAAGCCCCGCCCTTCCCTTCACGCCTGATTCAATGCCCCCACGAAATCAGGGTGTTTCGCCTTGTGCCAGACGCGCCTGGATCGCCTGGACAATGGCTGGGAAGTCCGCAATGGTTTCAATCACGTAGTGCGCGCCGGACTGGCTCAAACGCTCGCTGGCTCGCTCGACTCGTGCTTTTACTTCAGCTGGGTCAGCAGTCTTCAGTTCGGCCAGCGACAAGCCCACTTCGTTACCCGACAGGCTCAAGCCCACCGTCCACATCCCCGCACGGCGGCCTTCTTCGATACCGGGCACGGTATCGTCCACTTTGATACAACGACGCACATCACCCACGCCCAGAGCCAGAACATTGGCCAAGGCCATGAAAGGACCGGGACGACCACCAGCAGGCAACTCATCACCAGCGATAACGCAATCGGGAGCCAGGCCCTGGCTGGCTGCAGCAGGTAGCAACACATCAAGCACCTGACGAGGGTAGCCCGAGCAGGAACCCACTTTGATGCCCTTGGCACGTAACTGCTCCAGAACAGCTGCCGCCCCTTCAATCGGAGCCGAGTACTCGGCTACTTTCTCGATCTGCATGGGCATGAAACGCTCGTAGATGGCATCAATATCGGCATCCGTGGAAGCACGCTCGAACTGGGCCACCCATTGGTCCTGAATCGATTCAGTCGCCAGCAAGGTACGGATATGATCGCGCTTGGACAAGCCCATGGGACCACGTGCCTGCTCCAGGCTGATCTGAATCCCGAAGGTGGCAAAGGCATCCACAAAAATCTGTGTCGGTGCCAGAGAACTGAAATCGACCAGCGTGCCAGCCCAGTCAAAAATAACGGCCTCGACCTTGTCCGACATAAGCGTATCCAGAGCATTGAAATTCTGAGTCATTATTGAAAAACCTTCAGTTTTGAAAACAAACCGGATCAATAGCCGGGCTTATACCTGCACAGCATCCAGAGTCTGTGCACCAATGAAATTACGTCCTCGCGGGCCTTCCAGAGCCTGGGCAATTCGTTCTTGCCACTGCTCGGGAGCCAGACCGTAAGCGGCCGGGTCTGTACTGACACCCAGCCCCTCCAGAAAACGGGCCAGAGCCGTCACCGCCTGCAGGCCGTTGTGCGCATCAAAAATGGACAGCAGCAAGCGGTCCAGATCTGCATCCTGCCCCAGTGCCATTTGCATCACATGCGGCAAGCTGAAGGAGCAGGCGATGCCATGCGGCAGCCCTTGTTCCAGAGTCAGCTCGTAAGACAGAGAATGGGCCAGGGCCGTCTTGGTATTGGAGAACGCCAGCCCTGCCATGACGGCCGCAACCGCCAGTTGGCCGCGCAGTTCCAGGTTGGACAAGTCCTGCATCAGCAGCGGCAGGCTGCCCATGATCTGGCGCGCTGCCGAGACCGCCAGGCTTGCCGACACCGGATTGCGGTTGACGTTCCACAAAGACTCCAGGGCGTGCGACAAGGCATCCAGGCCGCTGGCCAACGTCGCCGCTGCAGGCAGGCTGCGCATCAAGCCCGGATCAATAATGGCGGCCTGAGGCCAGGTCCAGGGCAGATGCAGGGAGTACTTGCGCCCCTGTCCCTTGTCCCAAATCGTTGCCCAGGGGGTAACCTCGCTCCCGGTGCCTGCCGTGGTGGGCACGGCAATCAGGCTGCGCACCCGCCCTGGAGGCTGGCTCAGGCTGGTCTTGCCGGACAGGCAGTCCAGCAATTCGGAAAACGTGCCCGAAGGCGTGCTGCTCAGCATGGCTTTGGCGCAATCGATCACGCTGCCACCACCCAGAGCAATGATGCACTCCACATCGGGATGATCGCGCCACAGGCGCTCATACAGCGGGGCCAGCCAGGACACATCCGGATTGGGCTGTATATCGGTTTCGATCGCCACCAGTTGATCGCCCAGCAAGGCTTGCAAACGATCGCACTGGCCCAGTTCACGCGCTTCGGGAAAGGCAATCAGAATGGCTCGCCGGGTTCCCAGATGCTCGGGCAGACGCTCAAAAGCCCCATGCCCCGCATCGATCTGAACTGGATTGAAAAAATGCCACATAACAATCTCAAAAGAAAAACTGCAATCAATCGCGCCCGTTGTGGCGAATCGCTTCGCGCAGGCGGTTGGAGATAAGGTCGGCCACCACCACCATCACGGTAATGACCACAATGCAGGTCGCTGTTTCCTGGTACTTGAACAGTTTCAGGCTGCTGACCAGTTCAAAGCCCAAGCCGCCAGCCCCCACCATGCCCAGCACGGTGGCCGAACGCAGGTTGACCTCGAAGCGATACAGGATCACGGCAATCCAGGCGGTAATAACCTGCGGCAAGACACCGAACACAATCACCTGCAAAGGACGCGCGCCAGTAGCACGCAGGGCATCCAATGGCCCCTGGTCAATTTCCTCAATGCTTTCGGCAAAAAACTTGCCCAGCATTCCCACTCCATGTACGGCCAGAGCCAACACACCAGGAAAAGGGCCCAGGCCCACGGCAGCCACAAACACCAGGGCCAGAATCAGCTCATTGATACTGCGGATGATGTTCAGGCTTTGGCGGGTAAAACCGTACAAGTAGCGGTTGACCTTCAGGTTACGGGCAGCCAGAAAAGACACGGGCACTGCGCCGATCACGCCCAACACCGTGCCCCAGATCGCAATCTGAATGGTCTCGATGGCCGGAGCGAGCAAATTGCCCAAAATGCTCCAGTCCGGTGGAAAGGTGCGGCTTAGAAAGTCGGCAATTTGTGGCAGGCCGGCAGCAAACTCGGCGGCGCTTAACTGCGCCCCCTCTGCGCTCCACTGCAATCCCACCATAATGGCGGCCACCATCAGGGCGGTCAGAATCCAGCCCTTGGCGCTGGTCGGGGTAGACATGACCCAGGAGTACTTGCTGTCCATCTTCACGCTCCCTTGGTAACAATGCTTAGCGGTTCGGCCAGAAAAGAAGCGGCATCACCCGTACTGCCCGACACACCGCTGTGCCCAGGCTCGGGGCCGGGGTAAATGCGTGCCAGATCATCCTCAGTCATCTGCTCCGGGGCACCGTCATACACCACACGGCCATGAGCCAGACCCACAATGCGATCCGCAAATTCGCGTGCGTAATCAACCTGGTGCAGGTTGCAGACCACGGTAATGCCCAGTTCCCGGCTGGCATCGTGCAGATAACGCATCACCAGACGGGCCGTTTTAGGGTCCAGACTGGCAACCGGCTCGTCGGCCAGAATGATGCGCGGGCGCTGAGCCAGCGCACGGGCAATGCCCACCCGTTGACGCTGACCACCGGACAGGGAGTCGGTACGGGCCTGGGCCTTGTGAGCCAGCCCGACCCGTTGCAGACAGTCCTGGGCCAGAGCGATATCTGCCCGGCTGAACAGTTGCAAAATGGAACTCCACACGGGCACCGCTCCCAGGCGCCCAGTCAACACATTGCGCAGCACCGACAAGCGCGGCACCACATCGTGATGCTGGAAAATCATGGCAACCTGGCGCCGCAAAGCTCGCGTATCCTGGGCGGACATGGCGTCAATGCCGGCCACGGACAACTCGCCCGTATCCGCTTGGGCCAGCCGGTTCATGCAGCGCAGCAGGGTGGACTTGCCCGCCCCGGACTGGCCTAGTACCACCAGGAACTCGCCAGCCTCTGCATCCATGTCCACACCACACAGCACCTTATTGCTGCCGTAGCACTTGTTCAGGCCACGCACACGGATCATTTCATGCTCCGCAGATCCAGATCCAGCACCTTGGCAGTATCGCGCACTACGTTGTAAGCCGCGTCAGTGGTAGGCTGGAAGCCATTGAGCATGCCTTGATCGCCCCAAGGAACATTTTTAATATTGGCCAGAGCCTTGGCGACTTTCTCTTTCACGCTTGGGTCCAGATCCTTGCGCCAGACCATGGGCGACTCGGGAATATCGCTGGACGACCAGACAACCTTCAAATCGCCTTCGGCCAACTGACCCTTGGCAATGGCGCTGGTATAAATACGGTCAGCAACAGCGGCAGCATCAACTTTCTTGTTGGCCACGGCCAGCAGACTGGCATCGTGCGAACCGGAGAACACCACACGGGAAAACAGCACCTCGGGCTTGTAACCGTCGTTCTCCAGGCCCGCTTTAGGGAACAGGTGGCCGGAGGCGGAACTGGGGTCAACAAAGGCAAAGGTGCGATCTTTCAACTGCTCCACATTTTCAATGCCACTGTCTGCGCGCACCACGATCAAGCTCTTGTAAGCGCTTTTGCCCGTCTTCTTGGTCACAGCCACGGCAAAAGCTTCTACATCGGCCACCGAATTGGCCAGCACATAAGAGAATGGGCCCAGATAAGCCACGTCCAGCTTCTTGGCACGCAGGGCTTCGATGATGCCGTTGTAGTCCGTGGCGACAAAGGGCTCGACCTTCATGCCCGACTCGCGCTCCAGCTGTTCAATCACCTGCTTGCTGGATTCGATCATGGCTTGGGAATCCTCGGCAGGGATCAAGCCAATGGTCAGCGTGTCCTGTGCGGCCTGAGCCGCTGTACCGAACACCGAAAAAACAGCTGTAGCGGCCGTTGCCGCGATGAAAGAGCGGCGGGCAGTCTGAAATACGTTCTTGTTCACGGCAGTCGTCCTTAGGGTTTGTAGGAGGAATGCCGACATCTTAGGAAGGTCACATTGCCTTCATGTTATCGATTTAGGATTGAAAACATCAGTTATCTATAGATGGAGTCTATATGTCCGCCGCACGCCTACGTGCCTTTCTGGCTGTTGCCCGCCACGGCAGCTTCAGCGCCGGGGCTCGCGCCCTGGGACTGGCCCAACCCACCGTTACCAAACAGATTCAGGGCCTGGAACAACAACACGATGTCGAGCTTTTTCATCGCCGGGGGCGCGGGATTCAGCTAACCCAGGTCGGGCTGGCCCTGCTGCCCGTGGCACAGCAACTGGGGGCTCTGGAAATAGATGCCTTCAACCTCCTGCATGACAGTGGCAAGCTGCACGTGGGGCGCTTGCGCATTGGGGCCGTGGGGCCTTTTCATGTGATCGAAATGGTAGAGGCCTACCACAAGCTGTTTCCAGGGGTGGATATCTCCATTCATATGGGGAACTCGGCCGAGGTGCTGGCCGACCTGGCCGACTATGCCACCGATATTGCCGTGCTGGCCGGAGCCTGCGAGGACCCGGCTTTTCACACCGAGCACTACGCCAGCCATGCTGTCATTCTGTTCGCCCCCTTGTCGCACCCTTTGGCCCGGCACGACAGCGTGCCTCTGTCCGCCTTGCAGGATGCGCCGTTATTGCAGCGGGAATCGGGCTCTACCACACGGGCCTGTCTGGAAGCAGCACTGGAAAAGGAGCATATCCGGCCCCGCGCCGTCATGGAAATTGGTAGTCGGGAGGCCTTGCGGGAAGCCGTCGCCCGAGGGCTGGGCGTCGGTACGGTATCCGAGGCCGAATTCATTCCGGACCACCGTTTCAAAGCCGTTCGTATTCAGGGAGACCCCGTGCGCACCGACACGTATTTATATTGCCTGGCCGAGCGCCGGGACAGCCGCATGATTGCCCAATTTTTCACAGAAGCTTTGGCATTACGCAAGCAAATACAAACGACTACATAGACGTATTTGTGAGTTTCAGGCTACTGTGCAAACGTAGGCCATGACAGTCAGTGATGTGTTTCGTCCATTTTCTGCGCGTAGACTCACAGTTTCAAGGCCCGTCAGTTCTGTTTGATTTACTCCCAGGGAGGACGAAGACCATGCTTGGCATGATGATGAATACCCCACTGCTAGTATCATCCATACTGCGTCACGCAGCGAACTATCACGCAGACCGAGAGGTCGTCTCCCAAACCGTTGAAGGCCACATTCACCGGTACACTTATACCGATCTGTCCAAGCGCAGCCAGCAACTGGCCAATGCGCTGAAAAAAATGGGTCTGCAACATGGCGACCGCGTCGGCACCCTGGCCTGGAACGGCTATCGTCACCTGGAGCTGTATTACGGCGTATCGGGCTCGGGCCTGGTGTGCCACACCATCAACCCGCGTCTGTTTCAGGATCAAATTGGCTACATCATTGAACACGCAGACGATAGCGTGCTGTTTGCCGACCTGAACTTCATGCCGATTCTGGAGTCCTTGGCCGATCAGCTGTCCAAGCTGAAAGCCGTGGTCATCATGACGGACGAAGCGCACATGCCCAAGTCGGACCTGCTGCCCAACCTGCAGTGCTATGAAACCCTGATTGCGTCTGAATCCGATCATTTCGACTGGCCGGTGTTTGATGAGAACACGGCCTGCGGCCTGTGCTACACCTCCGGCACCACGGGCAAGCCCAAAGGCGTGCTCTACAGCCATCGCTCCACGATCTTGCATGCCTTTGCCTTGAGCATGCCCGATGCCCTGTGTCTGTCTGCTTCTGACACCATTACCCCCATCGTGCCCATGTTCCACGTCAATGCCTGGGGCCTGCCCTATGCGGCCTTGATGGTGGGCGCCAAACTGGTCTTGCCCGGTCCGAAACTGGACGGCGCCAGCCTGCATACCTTGTTTGAAAACGAAGGGGTCACCATGACAGCCGGTGTGCCTACCGTCTGGCTAGGCCTGCTCGACTGGATGCAAGCCAATGGCAAAACCTTCAGCAGCCTGCAACGCCTGGTGATTGGCGGCTCGTCTGCGCCTCCGGTCATGATTACCCGCTTCCAGAAGCTGGGTGTCAAGGTACGCCACGCCTGGGGCATGACGGAAACCAGCCCGGTCGGTCTGGCGGCTGCCCTGCTGCCCAAGCACGAGTCCTTGCCGGAGAACGAGAAACTCAAGCTGCTGGCCAAGCAAGGTCGTCCGCTCTTCGGGGTCGAGTTCCGGGTAGATGGCGACGATGGTCAACCCATTGCCCGCGACGGCAAGATGTTTGGTGCCATGATGGTGCGCGGCCCCTGGATTGCGGCTTCTTACTTCAATAGCAATGACACCTCTGCCCATACAGAAGATGGCTGGTTCAATACGGGCGACGTGGTGACCATTGATCAGGATGGCTTTATCCAGATCGTGGACCGAACCAAGGATGTGGTGAAATCCGGTGGCGAATGGATCAGCTCCATCGAGCTGGAAAACATTGCCCAGGCTCACCCGGCGATCAAGGAAGCGGCTGTCGTAGCCAAGCCCGACGAGCGCTGGGGCGAACGTCCGGTTCTGGTGGTGCAGCTACAGGACGACGCCACCTTCACCAAGCAGGACATGATTGATCTGTTTACAGAACAAGTCTCCAAATGGAGTATTCCTGACGAACTGATCGTGGTCGATGAACTGCCGCACACAGCAACCGGCAAGCTCTTGAAAACCGCTATTCGCAAGCTGATTCAGGAGGATCTGGACAAGCTGGCTGCGCAGAACAAGGCCGGTTAACCAGGCTGCATCCAGCCAGATGCCTGAAAGCAGAATCAAGAAGCCAGGCTCGGCTTTCTTGACGCGCAATCGCAAACAGCCCCCCGACAGTTATCCAACTGTCGGGGGGCTGTTTTTTGCCTTTGCCATTGGCTTTGAAAGGGCCAGAATCAAGTCCAGTATCTATGGCTGATCGCCCATATCAACAGCATGCCTCCTTCAAGGACGCACGGGCGTAGGAATATCCCAGATATTGAGATCCGCATTCTCGCGCTCCCAGGCCCGCACAGAGAACTTGGCACGATTGAACAGACCCAGATAGTTTTCATAGCGAATCTTGTTGCCTATGGCCACTGGCAACTCGTCCAGAAACTCCCTCATCTTGGACAAGTCCGCATGGTACTGAGCCGGTTCCATCAAACCGCCCGGTGTCACTGAAGTGGGAGGGGCCGACTCAAAGCGATTACGCGTAAAGATCACCACATCTGAACCCCACAGAATCCGGTTCTGGTATTCATTGAAGAAATTCAGCCAATCCTGGCGACTGGGCATGCCCAGCTCGGGATTCAACATATAGTCCTGCACCAGATCCCAGGAAATATCGGTAGACCAGCTGGGGCAGGCATCCAGCACTTTTTTCACGCGCATAATGTGGTCGCTGGTGGGTTTCACAAAACGCCCCAGGCCCGTATGCGCCCACACCACCTTGGCTTTGGGCGCATGTCCACACACGTGCTTCAAGCCGTCCACATAGTCCTGATCGGGATAGGAATGCTCCAGCTCACCCTGGTAATTGACCTCTACCCGGTACATATCGTTGTGCAAGATCGCGACCAGACCAATCTCTTCAATGGTCTTGAACAAATACTCCAGCGACTCGGAATACAGCGATACCTTGCTGCCATCGCCCGCATCAGGCGGTAGCGGCACAGAGGGGGCCTTGGTTTGTTCTACCGTTTCACCAGCCAGCTTGCTGGACACCAGCTCCTTGTGAATGGTGAACTCTCCCACCCCGGCAAACACGCCTGGAAAACTGAGCACCGCACGCTTGATATGTTGCGAGGCATATACGTCCATGGGATTGAAGGCCGTAATCATGACATCCAGCTTTTCCTGATACTGGGGCGGCAAGCGTTCGTACTCGCGCGCAAACATGGCATCCACAAAAGAGTAGTAATACAAGTCTGCTTTGGGGCCTATGTAGTAGTTCGGGCCATACATCTGATCGCCAGACTGTGCCTGGTACTGTTCAAACCCGTCCCAGCGTTGCTGCAAAGGAATCGGCATGATGGTGGAGCGCACAATTTGCTGGCGATTGGCGCTCATATAGCGCTCTGCATATTCCTTTAAGGAAATACCTTGCATGGCGTAATTAGAAGCGTGGAAATGCACGTCTGCATACAGCTGGCTGGTATCCAGCCGGGGCTCCGGGCTTTGAGCCATAACACTGCTCTGAACCGCTGCGAATAAAGCCAGGCCAGACGCAGCCAGCGCTTTTGCGTTTATATGATGGCAAGTCATTCTTGTCTCCCTCTCTACAAGTAGTGTGCGAAACCTGAAACGGCAACGTAACAACCATACCCAGAGCGCCGTCAATAAATGACAGAAGATAACAGATATTCTTTTAAAGAATTTAATTCATATTTTTTTCCATACTTTTATATTTTTATTATTAATAGCCATACAAATATAATTCAAAACCAAATTAAAAATAAAATACTCAATTAAATTCTTAATTTAATTCGAGCCAATTTATTAATCACTTCAATAATCAGGCAGTACAAATCGCCTGTGCACAGCACCTGCTCCCGCATGGCCGCCCTAAGACACCGAGTTGGCAAATAGCAGCGAAGCGCCCAAGCTGAACAAGGCCACGCCTATCACCCTGTCCAGCAATCTTTGCCGGGCCAGCATGGCTGCCCGCAAGCGCTTGTTTGAGAACACCAGCGCCACAATGCTGAACCAGACCCAATGGGCAAAAGACATGAAAAATCCATAAGCGAAATTCAGCCAGAACGATGCATCCGGCTGCACCAGCTGCGTAAAGGTGGCCACCACAAACAACATGGTTTTTGGATTCAAGGCATTGGTCAAAAACCCCATGCCAAAAGCTTGCCAGGCGCTGGGCATATTTCCCGCCTCGCCGTCCGTATTCAAAACAGTGCGATTACGGAAAGACTGATAGCCCAGGTACATCAAGTACGCTGCTCCCACCACTTTCATCACCAGAAACAAGGTGGGAGACTGAGTAATCAGAATTGCAACGCCCAGCACCGTGTAGACCACGTGCACCTGCACCCCGGCAGCAATACCCAGAGCCGAAATCAGGCCAATCTTGCGGCCAAAGGAATAGCCATTACGAGTGACCATGGCAAAGTCGGGGCCTGGGCTGATCACGGCCAGGATAGTGATAGTGGCAACGGCCAACAGTTCATGCATTTTTAACAAGCCTAAGTTTGATGAAATCGGTGTGACAAGCTAGGTCAAAGGCAGCCAAACCGCAGAGCCAGTCCTACACTCTAGGAATGAGATCGTTCCTTCGCGGACGATCTACCAGTCTGCAAAGACCGCTCCAGTCAGAATGTGAAAACCCTTCCTGGTGAGCTATGTATTCATCCAATTTATATAGTTTTTGCTATTCTCAGCGGGATCAATCCAGATTTTCAAAACCCAAGAAAAACCCTCCAAAACTTCTATCGTTTTCTTGTTTGAATATTTGCTCTCAGGATTTCATTATTGATAATCCTGTGCTAATTTAAAAACGATAATTCCTGCGCTATTTCTGTGAGTTTTCATCGACCATGCAAATCCCCAATCTCACGGCCTTCCGCTACTTCGACACGGCCGCCAAGGCAGGCAGCTTTGTGCAGGCAGCCCAGCTGCTGCATGTCACTCACGGCGCGGTCAGTCGCCAGATTCGGGCGCTGGAAGAATCTTTGGGGGTAGAACTGTTTGAACGGCGCAATCGAGCTGTATTTCTGACACAGGCAGGCCGCCAGCTTTTGCATGTGACCGCGCCCATGTTCGAGCGCTTGGAAGACGTGGTGTATCAGTTGCAGCAGACACAGCGTGAACATGCGCTGGTCGTTTCCTGCGAGCCCACCATTGCAATGAAATGGTTGATACCCCGACTGGGGGATTTTCACACTCTGCACCCTAATATCACCGTGCATCTGATTACAGCCGGGGGGCCAGTGAACTTTGCTCAAATGGGAGTGGATCTGGCCATACGCCGTGACGACTTTCATTGGGCAGACTCGGTCTGCGGCCTGAAATTGTGCGAAGAAATGATAGGGCCGGTCTGCCAGCCTCACTATCCCCACACCCAGGACACGGCCAAACAGGTGCTGATACAAAGCAGCTCCCGTCCGCAAGCTTGGGCCACCTGGGCGCGACTTAGCGGCCAAGTCATACGCTCTGCCAACAAGCTGGAACTAGAGCATTTTTATTTATGTATCCAGGCCGCCTTGTCCGGACAAGGCATGAGTATTGTGTCGCGCCTGATGGTGCAAGATGAACTGCAAAGCGGGCAGCTCATTGCCCCGCAAGGATTCATTGCGGACGGCTCGGCGTACTACCTGCTCTCTCCCCAGGCTCTGGATCAAAACCCGCGTGCGGAAGTATTTGCCGACTGGTTAAGTGAGCAGTTGGCGGCTTAAGCCCAGCGCTGGCGGCAAACAGCAAAATGGGCCATACGCGCTATACCAGAACATCATCGTGACTTTGTCTTTCAAATAGATAAGCAGTCCGCAAAAGTACTGCGATTGGAAAGCAATAATTAATTCAACAATTCTTGAATTGTTGTATTATTACTCCATGGAAGAATCTCAAGTTATCCGCTCCCTGGCCGCTCTGGCCCACGAAGCCCGCCTACGGGTTTTCCGCGCACTGGTTGTTGCCGGGCCCACCGGACTGACACCCGGCTCTCTGGCCGAGCAGCTAGGCATTGCGCCCAACGCCCTGTCCTTTCATTTAAAGGAGCTTAGCAATGCCGGGCTGATCCACGCCGAGCGGCAAGGTCGCAATCTGCTCTACAGCGCCACCTTTCCCGCCATGAACAATCTGCTTACTTATCTGACCGAGAATTGCTGTCAGGGTCAAACCTGCCTCCCAACGCAAGACCTGTGTCAGAACTGCTAGAGCGCCGGACACTTGATATCCACGTCCTGCAAAAACTATTCGGAACTTAACTGCCTTGCTGGCTACCCCCTGATCAGAGCACTCCGTCATGCTTCTTGCTGTACTCATTTTCATCGCTACCTTAACCCTGGTGATCTGGCAGCCCAAAGGTTTGGGCATTGGTTGGAGTGCCTCTTTAGGCGCAGTTGCTGCCTTGCTGTCTGGCGTCGTGCAATGGACTGACCTGGCCCTGGTCTGGAATATCGTCTGGAACGCCACCGCCACATTTGTCGCCATTATCATCATCAGCCTGATATTGGACGAGGCAGGTTTTTTTGAATGGGCCGCCCTGCATGTCGCCCGTTGGGGAGCCGGCAACGGGCGCAAGCTCTTTGCCTTTATCGTGATTCTGGGCGCAGCAGTCTCTGCCCTGTTTGCCAATGACGGGGCCGCATTGATTCTGACGCCGATTGTCATGGCCATGTTGCTGGCCTTGGGCTTTTCACCGGCAGCAACTCTGGCTTTTGTCATGGCAGCCGGTTTTATTGCGGACACAGCCAGCTTGCCGCTGGTCGTCTCCAATTTGGTGAACATCGTCTCTGCCGACTACTTCAAACTGGGCTTCACGGACTACGCCGCCATCATGGCACCCGTCAACATCGTGTCTGCACTGGCCAGCCTGGTCGTTCTGATGCTGTACTTCCGTCGCGACATTCCCGCCCACTATCGCCTTGAACAATTAAGAGCGCCTGCTGAAGCTATCAAGGACATGGCCAGTTTCAAGGCTGGCTGGATGGTGCTGGCGTTATTGCTGACAGGCTTTTTTGCACTGGAACCCCTGGGTGTCCCTGTCAGTGCGGTTGCCGCAGCAGGCGCCATCATTTTGCTGGCGGTTGCCGCCCGTGGCACAGTCATCAGCACACGAAAAGTGCTGCGTGGCGCCCCCTGGCAAATCGTCGTGTTCTCGCTGGGCATGTATCTGGTGGTTTACGGCCTGCGCAATGCCGGGCTAACCGATTACCTGGGTTTATTGCTGGATCAGTTCGCCCAAGCTGGCGTGTGGGCGGCCATGGGTACCGGCGTCCTGTCTGCGCTGCTGTCCTCGGTGATGAACAATATGCCCACGGTCCTTGTCACCGCCCTGTCCATTGACGCTTCCAGCGCCGAGGGCGTCGTCAAGGAAGCCATGATTTACGCCAACGTCATTGGCAGCGATCTGGGCCCGAAATTCACACCTATAGGCAGTCTGGCCACCTTGCTGTGGCTGCATGTCCTGGCCCAGAAAGGCACAAAAATCAGCTGGGGCTACTACTTCAAAGTAGGAGCCATCCTGACCACACCCGTCTTGCTGATCACCCTGGCAGCCTTGGCGCTGCGACTGGGTATCGCCCACTAAACCCTGATATCAAGATCGCGCCATGACAGACATCATCATCTATCACAACCCCGCCTGCGGCACTTCGCGCAACACCTTGGGCCTGATCCGCAATAGCGGACAAGAACCCACCATCATCGAGTATCTGCAAACACCGCCGGACCGCAGCACGCTGACTAAGTTGATCGCAAACTGTGGACTGAGCGTGCGTGAAGTCTTGCGACAAAAAGGTACGCCCTATGAAGAACTCGGGCTCGGCGACCCGAAATGGAGCGATGAACAGCTGATTGATTTCATGTTGCAACACCCGATTCTGATCAACCGCCCTATTGTTGTCACCCCATTGGGAACGCGCTTGTGTCGTCCCTCGGAACAGGTGCTGGAGATACTTCCCCAAGCACAACAAGGTGCCTTCCGGAAAGAAGACGGCCAAGCCGTTATTGATGAAAAAGGACAAAGAATTGAGCAAGCCTGATTTACCCAATCTGGACGAGCACGCATTTAACACTCCAGATATGGCAGAACTGCTGCCTCAAGCACGCGCCACACACCCACCTCGAATTCTGCTTTTATATGGTTCCCTGAGAGAACGCTCCTACAGCCGCTTTCTGACACAAGAAGCAGCACGGCTGCTGGAAGCAATGGGTGCAGAAACCAGAATTTTCGACCCGCAAGGCCTGCCCTTGCCCGACGGTGCAGCAGAAGACCACCCGAAAGTGCAGGAGTTGCGCCAACTCGTGCAGTGGGCCGAAGGCATGGTCTGGACATCGCCCGAGCGCCACGGTGCCATGAGCAGCGTTCTGAAAGCACAAATTGACTGGATACCGTTAAGCATCGGTGCTGTACGCCCAACACAAGGCAAAACACTGGCCGTGATGCAAGTGTCAGGCGGCTCGCAATCCTTTAACGCCTTGAACCAGATGCGGGTTCTGGGCCGCTGGATGCGCCTGATCACTATCCCCAACCAGTCTTCGGTTGCCAAAGCCTTTCTGGAATTTGACGAAGAAGGCCGCATGGAACCTTCGTCCTACTACGAGCGCGTGGTGGATGTGATGGAGGAACTGATGAAGTTCACCTTGCTGACGCGTGACTGTGCGCAGTATCTGGTGGATCGATATAGCGAGCGCAAGGAGACGGCGCAGGAGCTGTCTGCACGGGTACAACAGCGCAGCATCTAGCGCGCCAATCAGAACGGAAAACACCTCGCTGCACTTTTCAAAAACACACAGTCGCTATACAAACAAGGTAGGGGCTTGCCCCTGCTTTACCTCATACCCCGCAGCTACATCAGTTTCCCTTCATCTTTCCCTGCCAGGCTTTGCACATGCGTATTCTCTTAATCGAAGATGATCCTTCGCTGGGCAGTTCCTTGCAGTCCTGGCTGCATCTGGACGGCTACGCTGTGGACTGGTTGCAACGTGGCGATCAAGTTGCCACAGCCCTGGCCACTCATACCTATCAGTGCATCTTGCTGGATCGGGGCTTGCCCGGTGTGGATGGCGATGCGGTTTTACGCAGTCTGCGAGGAGCCAGCGGATCTCACGCACAAGTGCCCGTCATTGTGATCACTGCGCGCGATACCTTGGCTGACCGGGTACAGGGTCTGGATCTGGGCGCGGACGACTATCTGGTCAAACCGTTTGATCTTGAGGAGCTGTCCGCGCGCGTACGTGCAGCCTTGCGCCGCAGTGCCGCCCAAGCCTCTCCCCAATGGCGTCACGGTCCCGTCGCCATTGACCCGACAGCCAAGCGCGTCACCTTGAACGACAAGCCTGTGGCCGTAACTGCACGCGAATTCGCTGTTCTGCAAGCCTTGATGCATCATCCCACCCATATTCTGAGTCGTGCCCAGCTTGAAGAAGCCCTTTATGGCTGGAGCGAAGAAGTGGAAAGCAACGCTATCGAAGTACACATCTACAATCTGCGCAAGAAATTGGGCAGTGACTTCATCGTCACCGTACGTAATCAAGGCTACGTTCTGGCACCCGCATGAAAAACCTGCTCCAGAAACTAACGCGTATCCGCTTTACCGCCAAGTCCCCGGTGTCACGCCCGAAAGGCTGGTCCTTACGACATCGTCTGCTGCTTACCGTCATGGGCACCAGTATTGGGCTGTGGCTGGTCAGCCTGGCCATCGTAGTCGGAGTGGCCTGGCACGCAACCGGCGATGTGCTTGATGATGCCCTTGAAGAAGGGGCACGTCTGGTACTGATGCTGGACCCGCAAGAGGCGCAGGCTTCTGCCAATACAACAGACACACGACTGAACCGTGACGCGGCTCTCAAGCTGCGCATGTATTACCAGCTCGTGGCCGCAGATGGCCGGGTACTGCTACGCGGCGACGACACTCCCAAAACGGCTTTTATCCCCCAGGCGAAACGCAAGCAAATCACCACTGTCTGGGTTGATGACGAACTCTGGCGGGTTTACGTGCGCCCCGGAGCCGGAGGGGTCACAGCCCAGGTTGGCCAGCCTATGGAAGAACGCCTGGAGCTGCTTGAAGACATGGCCGAGAACCTGGTGTGGCCCGCAGTGGGGCTACTGGCGCTGCTGGGTCTGTCCAGCTGGTTCCTGATCCGACGCCTGATGCGTCCTTTGGAGGACACGGCTAAACGCATCAATTCCAAATCGTCTGATGACCTCACTCCTGTAGAAGGCGGAAATCCCCCACGCGAGCTGCAACCCATGCTGGATGCATTGAATGCGCTCATGGCACGCTTGTCTTCCGCACTGGAAAGTGAACGGCGCTTTACGTCCGATGCCGCACACGAACTGCGTACGCCCTTGGCCGGGCTGCGCATGCGCGTTCAACTAATTGAGCGCGAGCTGCAACTGCCTGACGCCCATCTGCAGCAATTACGCGCAGACCTGGACCGTTGTACCGCCCTGGTAGAAAGCCTGCTCGCCCTGACGCGACTGGAGCCGCAGGCCGAACCCTTGAAGCGTGAAACCGTAGACCTGAATCAGGTCCTGGACAGTCTGGTTCCATCACTGCCTTCGGCATCCATCAACATGGAAAGAGCCCTGGCCGTCACAAGCATACAGGCGGCGCCAGTGCTGTTAAACAGCGCTTTACGTAACCTGATTGGCAATGCCATTCGCTACGGCGGCGCAGGCATCCGAGTACGGGTCGAAACAACACGCAGACACGATGGCGGTGTACGCCTTGCGGTCCGAGACAATGGGCCTGGCGTCCCCCCCGAACAACGGCCCAGACTGGGAGAACGCTTCTTTCGCGTATTGGGAACCGGCCAAACAGGCAACGGACTGGGTTTGTCCATCGTGGCCCGCATCGCGGCCTTGCACGAGGCCACGCTGTCCTTTGAAGAGGGGCTGGACGGCCAGGGTCTGAGTGTCGTGCTGGATTTCCCACCCAATTAAGTATCTTAAGATTGCCTTCAGGTTCGGGGGGTCTAATAAAACCATTCCGCAATCGGCGGAACATTGACCCGATAACCCGATACAGGAAACCCAATCATGCGATTCACTTTACCCACTCTTGCCGCCGTACTTGCTCTGAGCGCCACCGCTGCCCTCGCGCAACCAGCCAACTACACAGGCCCAAGCAATGCACCTCAAGCCGCCACGGCTGCCGGCTCCTACTCTGGCCCTAACAATGTGCCGCTCATGACCGTCAAGCAGTTCCTGGAAACCGGCCGCGACGATCAAATCGCGCGTTTGCAAGGCCGTCTGGTGTCGTTTGAAGGTGATGAGCGCTATATTTTTGAAGATGCCACCGGCCGTATCACGGTAGAGATCGACAACAAGGACTTTCCGGCTGGTCAAACCATCAGCGCCGAACAGAAAGTGGAGCTGACGGGCGAGTTCGACAAAGGCCTGCGCAAAACCGAATTTGAAGTCGACCGCCTGAGCCTGCTGCCTTAATCCTGCCTGGTCTGATGTCCCAGTGGAATTGGTACCGGACAAGCTGAAACCAATGGGCTTATCCGGTACCAGGCCCCCTCAGCCATCAACCGCATAAGCCACCAAAGGCGAGGCCGTCAATCCGGCGGTCGCTCAGGGTGGCAAAATCAATCGGCAAGCTCAGCAACAGAGCCATCAAGCTGATAACAAGATACCGAAACCATTGCCTGGAGCGTCGCCCGCTATCTGACAGCACCAGCGCATGGAAAGTCAGTACGACAGAAAACAACAACGTCAAAAACATCTGTCCCCCTCATTCCAGCGTCTCAAGCAAGGAGTAGCCCCGCACACTCTGATCCTTCTGAGCAAGGGCAATCTGGAGTGCCAGATCAATATCCTGCTGCAAGTCGGCAAGTGACTCCAAGCCCACAGACAAGCGCACGAGATTGTCCCCAATCCCGCAGTGCATGCGATCCTCCGGCGACCAGCGTCCATGTGTCGTTGATGCCGGGTGCGTGACCATGCTGCGTGTATCTCCAATATTGGTGGCAATTGAAATCAGCTGCAAAGCATCCATGAAAGCCCAAGCCTCTTTTTGGCTCGTGCCCACTTCAAAGCTGACCACCCCTCCAAAGCCGGCCTGCTGCGCGCAAGCGATTTCATGGCAGGGATGCGACTCCAGGCCCGAGTAAAACACCGAACCGACATTCGGATGCTTATCCAGCCAACGCGCTATCGACAGTGCGCTGGCACTGATGCGCTGCATACGTAACTCAAGCGTCTCAAGACTCTTGAGCAGTAACCAGGCATTCATAGGGCTCAGGCAGGCTCCTTGCGAACGCAACACCGCCCGCAGTGGCTGCATCAATGCCTCGGCCCCACCGACTACACCGGCTATGCACCGCCCTTGGCCATCCATATATTTACCGGCAGAGTGCAATACCAGATCCGCGCCGTGCCTCAATGGTCGCTGCAAAACTGGGGTCAGCATGGTGCTGTCTACCAGGAGCAATGCCCCATGGGCATGGGCCATGCGCGACAGCCGGGCAATATCGGCAACCTGCTGCATCGGATTTGCTGGAGTTTCAACAATAACCAAGCATGTAGCACTATCGATCGCCTTTTCCCAAGCGTCGTAATCCAACATGCCAACGACGCGCACCTCCACTCCATAAGGGGAAAAATGCTGACGCAACATCGTCAGAGTCGTGCCAAACACATCACGTGCGCACACAATATTGCGACCACTCGCGGCAAACGCCATCACCACCGCTGACAATGCGGCCATGCCGGATGCAAACGCTACCGCCGCTTCAGCCTCCTCCAGGAAAGCAACCCGCTGCTCGAAAGTCTTGACTGTTGGATTGGTAAATCGACTATAGACATTGCCCGGCTCCGTCCCGCCAAAACGAGCGGCTGCCTCACTGGCTGAACTGAAGCAATAGGCAGAGGTCAGTGCAAGCGGCTCGCAAAAGCTGTCAGAGACATCGATACCCTGTCCAATCCTGAGCATTTGAGTAGCACCTTGGTCATTGAACATCATGGAGATCTCAGTTGAATTCAGATTGAGTCCGTCGAAACGCAACAGACGACAGAAAGAGTGAAGAAATACCGGCAATCGCGGTCAGCATGGCCAGGACCATGACTGTGGCCTGATAGCTACCCAAACGGTCATAGCCGTAAGCACCTAATTGAGCAGACCCAAAAGCGCCGATCTGATGAACCAGAAAAAGCATGCCAAATACCTGTCCCTTGACGGCGCCTCCATAGCGATCCAGACAGATCGCTGAGGTCAATATGACTGTTCCGAGATAACTGGCCCCAAATACAGCCGCAAATACATAGGTCGTCACTATCCCGGAGGGAGCCAATAACAAGCTCATGGCCAGACAGCGTAGTACGTAGAATGCCGCCAGCAGCCGATACTGGGAGAAGCGCAGCGCCAACCAGCCAGCCACTAAACCGCTAATCATTTCCAGCACGCCAAACAGGCTCAAACTCATCCCCATGCTTGCGCGGCTGACCCCGGCATCGCGCCATAAAGGCACCAGATGAACGTCAATGAACGCCATCGACGCCCCACAGCCGAAGAAACCAAAGGCAAGCACGTAAAAGCCAGGATCGCGCAACACGACAGGCCAAGTGCCAACGCGTTTCTCCTGAATATGTCCGACAGACTCTTTCGCAGGCAAAGGCACTCGTGCCCCCAGCCAGAACAGCAAGGCCAAAGGCCCCAGGAACAGCAGACCAACAACAAAAAAGACCTGCTGCCATTCGAAATGGGCTTGCAACCACAACCAGAATGGGGAAAGGACAATGAATCCAATTGCCGTGCCATTAGTGATCAAGGCATAAGCGAAGCTTTTATTTTTCTGGTCGAACAACCGGTCAACCAATATGCCCATGGGCACAAACGTCATCGCCGCCAGAGAAAACGCCGCCAAAAGTCCATACAAAATGACAAAAAGCCAGTACTGATGAGGTAGAAGGCCAAGCAAAAGGAATGCTCCCCCTCCAAGCACACTGCCGATCAAGACGGTCCAGATGGGCCCAAAGCGATCCGACAAGGCACCGACCATCGGCGATGCCAGCCCGGATACCAAAAGGAACACCCCGCCCACAAAACCGAAATCTGATCGGCCGCGCTCAAAAGACAGAGCCAGGTCATTGAAATAAACCTGGAAAACCCCTTTGAACGCGCTCGAGAGAAACATGGCCAGAAATCCCAGCCCGACCAGAGAGCGGACAACATTCTTGTTTTGCATGAAGCAACATCCACCTCATATTTTCAATGGCGCACCGAATCAACTCAGACGAACGGGGCTTGGCTGGCAGTACTCTCGATGCAAGTTGTCATACATGTTCCAGAACAAGGTGCAGGTATGGTCCACGGCCTCCAGCGCCTCTTTCTGCAACTTTTCAGTGTTACAGAGCTCGGTCACCAAGTTCAGCCCCTGCATGACATGCCCCACATCCTCTTCCTGGTGCACGGAAAAGAACAAAAGATCTTTTTCCTGCAAGCCGTAAACTTCTCCCAGCAAGGTGTGGCGGGCCTCACCTGCCTTGGTCTCCAGGTTCTGGCCTTCGCTGGCGATCATGACCGCCGCCGCGCCCACGTGGTAGCGCTGCGGATCCTCGACCGCTTTCAGTCGATAATCAATCAGTTCTTGTGTGGCGGGCAAAGGGGTAGCGGCGTCGCGCTCTTCATCACTAATTCCCAGGGCACGAATAAAGTTCTGCATCAAAACGACATGGTTGTCTGTCTGGGAAAGGCGACCCGTCTCTTCTTCATACACATTAACCAGCAAAGCCCTCTTGAATTTAGGAACTGGACAATAGAAAAAAAGGTGCTCCACATAATGCAGGAAATGCTTGGTCAATTGATAACCTTGCAAGGCCACCTGTTTCAGCAACTCCTTATTAGGTTGCTGCGTATTGAGCAATTCAATAAAGATAGGATGAGCCAATGTAAGATGGCCATGCAATGTACTTTCAAGCTCATTTTTAAATTCTGACTTACTCAACATTTACAAGATCCTTTTGAAGAATTCCTAAATTCCCAGGCGTTGGGCCAGCACTTCTATGGATTGCGACATGTAGTGACCCGCGAAAACCTGTCCTGCCACGCGGGCATAGTCCGGAAGAATTCCCCAAGTCTGAAAACCATATCGAGTCCATAACCGATGTGCCCGAGACCCCTCGCGCACATCCAGAACAAACTGCTCGATGCCCAACTCCCTGGCTCGACAGATCAAGGCTCGCAAGGCATGTTTCGGTAAACCTTGTCCACGAAACCCCGGCGCCACGACCGCCTTGGCGAGTTCAGCACTGTGTCGGCAATTGGGCATGCCACTCAAATTCATCATCACAAAGAAGGCTGGTTGACCGGCATAGCTGGCATACAAGGCTTGCGTATCCCCGTCTGCCACTTTGCGGTTCAGGGCGTCCAGGAACAGATGCGCCTGCTCTCCCGACAGCTCAGAGGCAAACCCCAGCGTGCCCTTATCAGCGACCGTCATATTGATAAGCTCCAGCACCCCGGCCCCCGTTGCTCCCGTAAAAGCGGGATTCCAATAAAGCTCAATAACTCTTGATTCTTCCGCCACGAGGACAAACCCTTTCGATGTAAAAATTTCTTGTTTATCGTAAATTCTCGACCATCCAGGCTCCAGACCGTTTCAGGACATAAATAGAAAAGAAAACACCATTAAGAAAAAAGAATAAAAAGCGATAACATCGCTAAATCAAATCAATGACTCATCCGAATAACACATGAAACGGATTTTCTTTGTCGTCCTTCCCCAGATGCACATCCTGGATCTGGGAGGGCCTATGCAGATTTTTGCTTCTCTAACAGAACTGGATATAGCCGACATCAAGATCCAGTGTGTCGGGCCGGAATCCCACATCAAAAGCTACCAGGGGATTTTTCTAAGCGCGATTGCTCCTCTTCCCAAGCGTCTGATCGCAGGAGATGTCGTTGTCGTAGTCGGAAGCAAAATCCAGGCCGAACTCCCCGCAACGCCGGCACAGCAACAAGTGACGCAATGGCTACGTGATATCGGGGGCAAGCTACCGTCGGGAATAGTGATCGCCAGCGTTTGCACAGGCGCTGTGCTGCTGGCACAAGCAGGACTGCTGGATGGTCGCCTCTGCACGACACATCACAATCACCTCAAGACCCTGCAACAACTTGCGCCACAAGCACGGGTTATCAGCAAACGCATCCTTGTGCAGGATGGTCCTATCTATACCTCAGCTGGCGTTTCTGCAGGAATAGATCTGGCATTGCACCTGATCACCCAGTATTTCGGCAGCGCAATCAGCGCACGTATCGCGCGCGAAAATCTGATTCAGTTTCGTCGTCTGGAAGCAGACCCGCAGTTAAGCGTCCATCTGAGTTATCGCAATCATCAACATCCCTTGATTCATGAAGTACAGGACTGGTTGGCACAACAGACGGTTCAAACCCCGCTCAACGAATCCTTATCAGCACAATTTTCAGTCAGCTACAGGCATCTGAGCCGCCTGTTCATGAAAGAATGCGGCATCAGTCTGAAGCAGTACCAACAAACCATGCGGCTGGACAGATCGCGTCAATTATTCATGGATACAGACTGGTCTATTGAGCGAATTGCCGAGCATTGTGGTTTTGCCAGCCTGCAATCATTTCGCGCCGCCTGGCGGCAACACGAAACACTTCCTCCCTCAAAATGGCGAGAGAAACAAAGGCAAGACTCTCAAGGCCTGCGCTGATCTTGCGCGGTTCCCGGTCAGCGACCTTTTTTGCAACGACGACGCAGAGCCTGACTACAAATGAATTATTAATTTCACCGACTCTGTAAAACGCAGCCAAGAAAAAAGCCCCCGCACATTGCTGTGCGAGGGCTTTTGAATTCTGGCGGACAGAGGGGGATTCGAACCCCCGATACGCTATAAACGTATACACGCTTTCCAGGCGTGCGCCTTCAACCACTCGGCCACCTGTCCTAACTGTTCTTTTGGCCAAGCAATTTGAAGCTGCTAACGCCAAGTCCATAATAATAGCAGCACTTATCCTTGTAACGCAAGTGCTCAAATTCTTTCTTCGGCTAATTAGTAGCAACTGAACAGTAAAGCGTACAAACAGCTTATTCCGAGTCCGGCGGATAAGCTCCACCCACCGCTCGCAGCAAGGCTTCCCAATGATCGCGCTGGCGCGCCAGGACGCGCAGGTCGGCACCCAGCAAGCGCACATCGGTAAACTCAAACGGCTCTACATCGTCCAGCCCGGCCAGTTCGGTAATATCGGCCACGCCTCGCCCCTGCCCCAGGATCTTGGGGGCCAGGTACATCAGTAATTGGTCCACTACACCCGCATCAATCAAGGCACCGGAAAGGCGAGCACCGGCTTCTGCGTGGACTTCATTGATCTGTTGATCTGTCATCCAGTCCAGAACGGCACGAACATCCACCTGACCTTCGTGCAAGGGCATGGGAATAACCTGTGCATTTCGATCTGCCAGCTCCGCCTCCAGCTCGGGATCACGACGGTGACTGAATACCCAGCACGGCGTGCCGTCCAGCAAGGCAGCTTTCGGG
Source organism: Alcaligenes sp. EGD-AK7 (assembly GCF_000465875.3). Classification (NCBI taxonomy): domain Bacteria; kingdom Pseudomonadati; phylum Pseudomonadota; class Betaproteobacteria; order Burkholderiales; family Alcaligenaceae; genus Alcaligenes; species Alcaligenes sp. EGD-AK7. Next base: position 43,220 of record NZ_AVOG02000069.1, read on the forward strand.
TCCATGCGTAAATGCGTGTCCAGCACAGCCTTGATCGGGGGACGCGGCGTAGAAACCGCACGCACATTCATCAAGGGATTATCGGCATGCACGGTTCCTATGCCTGTCAGCACGACGCAACTGCGGGCGCGCCAGTGGTGACCGTCGTCACGAGCCTGCGGCCCGGTAATCCATTGAGAGCGACCGTCCGGCAAGGCACTACGGCCATCCAGCGAAGCAGCCATCTTCATCCACAACCAGGGACGTCCACGTGTCATGCGGGCAAAGAAACCGGCGTTGATCGCCAGCGCCTGCTCTACGCACAAGGGGCCATCTACGGTAATACCCGCCTGACGCAAGCGTGAAACGCCGTTACCAGCCACCAAGGGGTTGGGGTCGTACATGGAAAAGACAACACGCCCAGCGCCTGCTTTGATCAGCGCATCGGCACAAGGAGGGGTTCGCCCGTGGTGACTGCAAGGCTCCAGGGTGACGTAGAAGGTCGCGCCGGCCACACTGACGCCGCGCTCTTTGGCTTGGCGCAAGGCCATCACTTCGGCGTGGGGGCCACCCGCTTGCTGTGTTGAACCCGAAGCCAATAATTGGCCATCGCGCACGATCAGGCAGGCGACTCGCGGGTTGGGGGCACTGATATAAAGGGATTTCTCGGCCAGCTCCAGGGCTTGCCGCATCCAGATGACGTCTTCTTGCTCGACCATAGCCTTAGCCGCGGTCGGGATCGTTCATTTCGTCGATCGCCTCTACGAACTCGCGGATGTCTTTAAAGCTCTTGTAGACCGAGGCAAAGCGCACATAGGCCACCTGGTCCAACTGCTTGAGCTCGGCCATGACCAGCTCGCCTATGGTCTCGGAGGAGACTTCGCGCTCGCCAGTCAGTTGAAGTTTTTCTTCGATGCGCTGCACAGCGGCATCGACCTGAGCCATGGGGATGGAACGCTTGCGCAGCGCAACGCCCATGCTCGCCCGCAAACGTGCGGGGTCAAAATCCATACGAGTGCCATTGCGCTTGGCCACAACAGGCAGGCTCAGCTCGGCACGCTCGTAAGTCGTGAAGCGCCGTTCACAGGCCGAGCATTTACGACGTCGCCGTATGGCGTCGCCTTCTTCGGTGATTCGAGAGTCGATCACCTGGGTATCGGCATGGTGGCAGAACGGACACTTCATTCAAGATCGCGGGCCTCACGGCCCGCTCCGGCTGGATTACTTGGAGGAGTAAACGGGCAACTTGGCAGTCAGCTCGTGTACACGGCGACGAACGTCCGCCAAAACGGCTTCGTCGTGAGGGTTGTCCAGTACATCAGCAATCAGGTGCGCCGTCAATTCCGCTTCGGCTTCTTTAAAGCCGCGAGTGGTCATGGCAGGAGTACCCAAACGCACGCCGCTGGTGACAAATGGCTTTTCTGGGTCATTAGGAATGGCGTTCTTGTTGACCGTGATGTGAGCCTTGCCCAGTGCCTCTTCAGCCACTTTACCGGTGATGCCCTTGGGACGCAGGTCTACCAGCATGACGTGGCTTTCGGTGCGACCGGACACGATACGCAGACCGCGCTCAACCAGAGTGCGGGCCAGAACGTCAGCGTTCTTCACAACTTGAGCAGCGTAGGTCTTGAACTCGGGAGCCAGAGCTTCCTTGAACGCAACAGCCTTACCAGCGATCACGTGGATCAGTGGGCCGCCTTGAATGCCGGGGAAAATAGCCGAGTTGATGGCTTTTTCGTGTTCGGCCTTCATCATGATGACGCCACCACGAGGACCACGCAGGGACTTGTGAGTCGTAGAAGTCACAAAGTCAGCGTGAGGCACGGGGTTGGGGTAAGCACCACCAGCAACCAGACCGGCGTAGTGGGCAATGTCGATCATCAGCAAGGCGCCGTTTTCATGAGCAATACGAGCCATGCGTTCGAAGTCGATGCGCAGGGCGTAAGCCGAGGCACCACCCACGATCAGCTTGGGCTTGTGCTCTTTGGCCAGGCGCTCCAGCTCGTCGTAGTCCAGCTCTTCGTTCTCGTCCAGACCGTAGGATACGAAGTTGTACAGCTTGCCCGATGCGTTCACGGGGGAACCGTGGGTCAAGTGACCACCTTCTGCCAGACTCATGCCCAGAACGGTATCACCGGGCTTGAGCACAGCCATGTACACGCCCTGGTTGGCTTGCGAACCGGAGTTGGGCTGCACGTTGGCGGCTTCTGCACCGAACAGCTCTTTCAGACGGTCAATAGCCAGTTGCTCGACCACGTCCACGAACTCGCAACCGCCGTAGTAGCGCTTGCCAGGATAACCTTCCGCGTATTTGTTGGTCAGTTGTGTGCCCTGGGCCTGCATCACGGCGGGGCTGGTGTAGTTTTCCGAGGCGATCAGCTCGATGTGCTGCTCCTGGCGCACATCTTCGCTTTGAATCGCAGCCCAAAGATCGGGGTCAACTTTGTCAAGAGTCGCAGAACGGTCAAACATGAGGGTTCCTAAGGATAAAGTGGTAGCAAACTAAGAAAGCAACATTTTAGCGCGGAAGCGCGTCAAACCACCGAGACAAACATCTCTGGTGGCAGAAACCCCAAAAAACATGGAAATAAGTAAGGCGGCGGCAGGCGGACTCAAGAGAATATGAAAAAAACTCAAACAGTCCGCCCTGGGGAATCAGGATTGCTGGATCAAACGGGGATTCAGGGTATACATACCGGTCAGGGATGCACGACCCAGAATATGACCTTCCATGGCGCGCAACACGTCCTGGCCATTGAAGCGACCTTCCAAAGGCAGCTCGGCAATATCCAGGGCATAAACCGTAAAGACATAACGGTGCGGCAAAGCATCGTTCCACGGAGGGCACGGGCCGTCGTAGCCGAAGTAATCACCGTTCATGTCGCGGTCGCTGGCAAACCAGTTGGTAAAGTCGTTCACGCCCTGGCGCGTATCGTCCAGAGCCAGTGGACCGGCTTTACCGCGTGGCGTGATGCCCTTGGAATAAGAGCCTTCTGCCAGGCTACGCAGCTCGGGCGAGATGTTGATCAAGACCCAATGAAAGAAATCCACCCGTGGCAAATCCGCCGGTACCTCGCGCCCATCCTGGTTCACATCGTCCGGTTTACTGGGGACATCGGGGTCGTGGCAAATAACCACAAAGGATTGGGTCTGCTCGGGAACATCGGACCATTCCAGATGCGGATTGGCGTTACCGGCCAAGGCGACTCTCGATTGCGCGTCGTAACGGCAAAACGCCAGACGCTCGGGAATCACGCTCTGATCTTGAAAAGAATCACTACGCAGTTTCATTGCAGACCTCCACAATCAATCAGCCGGTCAAAGTGACTCGCGCAAACTTGCGCTTGCCCACTTGCAGCACATAGCTGCCCGGCTCCAGTTGCAAACCTTTATCGTCCACACGTTCGCCGTTGATGCGCACGCCGCCCTGCTCCACATTGCGCTGGGCTTCGCTGCCGGAAGCAACCAGACCTGCTTCGCGCAAGACGCGCAGCAAGGCCAGTTCACCGGCCACGGTTACCTCGGGCATGTCTTCGGGCATTTCGCCACGACGGAAACGGGCATCAAATGTTTCCAGTGCCTGCTCGGCGGCCTGGGCGCTGTGGAAACGTGTGACGATCTCCTGTGCCAGCTCCACTTTGACTTCACGTGGGTTACGGCCTTCTTCAATCTGCTTTTGCAGACCGGCGATGTCTTCCAGACTACGGAACGACAACAGCTCGAAGTAACGCCACATCAAGGTATCGGAGATGGACATCAACTTGCCGAACATGGAGTCCGGCGTTTCACTGATACCAATGTAATTGCCTTTGGATTTGGACATTTTTTCTACGCCGTCCAAACCCACCAGCAATGGCATGGTCAAAATACATTGCTGTTCCTGACCATATTCTTTTTGCAATTCACGACCCACCAGCAAATTGAATTTCTGGTCGGTACCGCCCAATTCCACGTCCGCTTTCAATTGAACCGAATCGTAGCCTTGCAGCAAAGGATACAAAAACTCGTGCACCGAAATAGGCTGATTCGCCTTGAAGCGCTTGGTGAAATCATCACGCTCCATCATGCGGGCCACGGTATAACGCGAAGCCAGTTGAATCATGCCGCGCGAACCGAGCTTGTCGCACCATTCCGAGTTGTAGCGAACTTCGGTACGAGCAGGGTCCAAAACCAGCGCAGCCTGATCGTAGTAGGTCTTGGCGTTGGCAATGACCTGCTCGGGCGTCAGGGGCGGACGAGTCGTGTTGCGGCCGCTGGGATCACCAATGGTGGAAGTGAAGTCGCCAATCAGAAAGATGACGGTATGCCCCAAATCCTGCAGCTGGCGCATCTTGTTGAGCACCACTGTGTGCCCCAGGTGAATGTCGGGAGCCGTGGGGTCCAGACCCAGCTTGATACGCAGCGGCTGTCCTGTTGCATGGCTGCGCGCCAGTTTGCGGGCAAACTCGGATTCGACGAGCAATTCGTCGCAGCCGCGTTTGACGATGGCTAAATCAGCCAGGACTTCTGGAGAAAGGGGCTCTGAGGGGGATGACATAACAAATCTGGTGACAAACTAATGAGTAAAAATGCTCGAAAAATTAAGCCTAATGCGCTAGGATAGCCTGCTATTGCGAGACGTGCTTAAGAATTGAGCAAGGTTTCGTAAACCAAATTATTTTATCATTCCCGCGCAGGTCAGATCGCCAGGGCTGGAATGTTCTGTCCGCCCAGTACAACTGACCTCCGCCTGCCAGCCGGGTGGACGGTAAACCGTACGTCCAACAAGGTTCTGGTTTTATGTTCAGCAAAGGGAAACGCTCCTCCTCCCACCTCAACATCCACCAGCCTCGGTCCGCCCGAGCCCTTTTTATCCGTGCCGGTTTGATCACGCTTGCCCTTGGCTCTTTTGTAGCCGCCGGTGCACTTGCCGTGGTGATGCCCAGCAGCCCGGAACCCCAGATTTACCAAGCCCGCACCGCCTTGACCCTGCCATCGGACCTGACCGTGCTGCAGGCCCAGGACCAGCAAGCCTACATTACTGAAACCCGCATCCGCCGTGGCGACACCTTGTCCGCCCTGCTCCAGCGCATGGAAGTCAGTGAAGAGGGCCTGCTGCAATTTCTGACGCATGACAAGAAAGCGCGCTCCATCTACAAGCTTTACCCTGGCCGTACCGTACAAGCCGCATTGGATGCCAATGGCAATTTGCAGTGGCTGCGCTACCGTCATACTCCCTACTCCGATCAGTCCGGCCAAGGTCTGGCAAGCTGGCTGGAAGTACGCCCGGATGGTAACAATGGCTTTATCGCCCAGGAACAAACCGACCTGACCCAGACCCGAGTGCGCGTGGCTCAAGCCACCATCAACAGCTCGCTGTTTGGCGCCAGCGATCAGGCCGGCATCCCCGACAACATCACGCTGCAAATGGCGGATGTGATGGGCAGCAAGATCGACTTTCTGAAAGATCTGCGCAAAGGCGACAGTTTCCGCGTGGTCTACGAGTCCTACGGTCATGAAGGCCAGGACGTGGGTTCGGGCCGCTTGCTGGCAGTGGAATTCATCAATCAGGGCAAAATCCATGAGGCCGCCTGGTTCCAGCCTGAAAATGGCTCCGGCGGTTATTACGATTTCAGCGGCCAAAGTCTGAAAGGCGCTTTCCTGCGCACCGCCCTGAAGTTCACCCGCATCAGCTCCACCTTTGGCGGTCGCCGCCATCCGGTACATGGTGGCTGGCGCGACCACAAGGGTGTGGACTATGCCGCCCCATCCGGCACCCCCATCCACGCTACCGCGGATGGCACGGTCGAGTTTATTGGCCGCCAGAACGGCTACGGCAACACGATCATCCTGAAGCATCACGGTCAGTTCACCACCTTGTACGCTCACCAGAGCCGCTTTGCCGCTGGACTGCGCAAAGGCGACCGCGTAGAACAGGGTCAATTGATTGGCTATGTGGGTTCGACGGGCTGGGCAACAGGCCCACATCTGCATTACGAATTCCGTATCGCCCAGAAAGCCGTTGATCCCCTGTCGGTAGACCTGCCAGTAGCACGCGTTCTGGATGCCCCGCAGCGCAAGCAGTTCCAGCAAACCCTGGCTTCCTACCAAAACAGCTTTGCCTTGCTGCACACAGATGCTGAGCCCGTGAAGCTGGCCAGCCGCTAAACCATGAAAGCCCCCCTGTTTATCGGACTGATGTCTGGTACCAGCATGGACGGTGTGGATGCCGTGCTGGCATCCTTCGGCCCACAGGGGGCACAGATACACCAAACCCACAGCCTGCCCATGCCAGCCGCTCTGCGAGACGAGCTGCTGGCTTTGCAGCATCCGGGGCACGATGAACTGGCCCGCGCCAGCATCGCCGCCCAGCAGTTGACCGAGCTCTATGCTCAGACTTGCACGCCCTGGACTCAAGGCCCCGAGAAAGACCTGATCCGTGCGATTGGCGTACACGGTCAGACTATCCGCCATGCGCCTGACCAGGGCTATACCCTGCAATTGAATGCCCCTGCTCTTCTGGCCGAACGCTGTGGAGTGGACGTGATTGCGGATTTCCGCAGCCGGGATATAGCGGCGGGCGGCCAAGGTGCACCTTTGGTGCCCATCGTCCATGAAGCCCTGTTCCGTCACGAACATGGCCGCGTCATTCTGAACCTGGGTGGAATTGCGAATATCTCCCTGCTGCTGCCTGGACGCGATGTTTTTGGCTTCGATACTGGCCCGGCGAACATGCTGCTGGATGCCTGGATGAACAAGCATCAAGGCCAGTCCTACGACAAGGGCGGACAATGGGCTGATAGCGCGGCATCTGATCCTGCCTTGCTTGCCAGCCTATTGAGCGAACCCTGGTTTGCTCTGCCTGCTCCTAAATCTACAGGTCGTGATCTGTTCAATTTGGGGTGGCTGCAGGAGCATCTGGATCGTGTTGATCCGAAAGGCGAGCTTCAGCCCGCTACGGTGCAATCCACTCTGATGGATTTGACCGCACACAGCGTTGCACAAGCCATCAGGCCTTACGAAGATCATATTCAAGAGGTGATCGTGTGTGGCGGTGGCGCTGCCAATCCGGCCATGCTGAAACGCCTGGGCGATCTGGTGACTATGCCTATCCGCTCCAGCGCCGAGCTGGGCATGGATCCGCAATCCATCGAAGCCCTGGCCTTTGCCTGGCTGGCTTACGCGCATATCGAACGTATTCCTGCGGGACTGCCCGCTGTGACAGGCGCACGGCGCGCTACGGTGCTGGGCGCTTGTTATCCGGCCTGAGAACTGCTTTTAACGTTTAGCTTCGCAAAACTTTAAAATACAGCGGCGGACTCATAATCCGTTAGCCAAGCACCTGCCAAAAAAGCAGAACATGACAAGGCAGCGCCCCTCCTGTTCAAAACAAATAGAAGCAAGCCGTTCTTTTCTTTGGGCCGTGCCATTAACAGCATTGAGCTGCTTCGCCGCCCTACCCAGGCTCCGAACGAGCACCCAAAGTTGAACCGCGAAGCGCCCTACAAGGGATTAGCCCTGAAACCTGACGCTGCACGGCCTTCAACAAAACCCCGTAAACAAAACACCCCAGACTCTGAACTCAGAGTCTGGGGTGTACTTTGTAGCAACCTGCCAAGGCCAGAAACGCTAAGCAATCAGCGCCAGCCTTGCCTTCTTACATCGTGAAGGAAGAACCGCAGCCGCAGGTAGTTGTGGCATTCGGGTTACGAATCACGAACTGAGCGCCGTCCAGGTCGTCCTTGTAATCAATTTCAGCGCCCACCAGGTATTGGAAGCTCATGGCGTCAACCAGCAGTTGCACGCCATCCTTATCAATAATGGTGTCGTCGTCGTTTACCAGTTCGTCAAAGGTGAAGCCGTACTGGAAGCCGGAACAGCCGCCACCTTGCACGAAGACGCGCAGCTTCAGTTCGGGGCTGCCTTCTTCAATCAGGAGCTCACGGACCTTCTCAACCGCTGAATCGGTAAAGATCAGTGGGGAAGGAGGGGCTTGCAGATCAACGGATTCGGTAAGAGTGCTCATGTGGTTCTCCTGCCGGCCCCCGCCGGCATGAATAATTATCATGTGATCGCCTTGCACATGACCACCCGCGGGTAAGGTGATTAGTCTGGCTGGGCGATTTTTTCCTGGCGAGAGGCGCGGATAACGCTTCCTTCCAGGACGTTCAGCGTCAAGGCGGTGGGTTCAAAGCCTGGCGGCAAAGCCAGCCAACCCACGGCGCGCTGAAACTGGTTGAAGTTTAAAACCAAAGGATCGATCTGTTCTACAGACGACTCTGCCAGTACCGAGTCCGGCCCGGAACTGGGTGATAAATCGATTTTAACGTTTTTTCCGTCTTGCCGCCCAGTCAGCTGAAACTGGAGGCGACCGGAAAAAGCCTTTCCTTCTGGGGCGTTACGTTGCAGCAGTACCTTGTACTCCAGCAAATCACCCCTTTTTGCAACGTCCAGGGCTCGGACAGTAACAGAACCACTGGGACCGGGTGGGAGCAACTGTTCGTAAAAGGCCAACTGTTCGCGCGTCTGCGCCAGTTCGGCCTGGGTAGACGATAAGGACTTTTCCAAACCCTTGCGCGTGCTCTCTTCCAGAACCAGTTGCCCGCGCAGCCCTTCAAATTCACTTTGAATTTGCTGCAGGGATTGCTGGCTACGCGCCAGATTTTGCATGGCCAGCTGTATTTGTTCGGACTGATCGGCCGGTTGAGTCAGGCTGCGGTAAAGCCACAGGCCTCCACCGCCCAACAACACTCCCAGCAATACGGCCAGCCCAATCGTAGTCGCCCCGCCCCGCGAACGGGAAGGAGCGACAGTAGAAGAATTGGTTTGCGGTGATTCAGCCATAAACATTTGACCTGTTCACCAAGGCCAAGTTCCCTTTAAGGCAAAATTGCAACGTGATTCAAGCCGGTTTGTTCTGGCAGACCGAACAAGATATTCATGTTCTGCACCGCCTGACCCGAAGCACCCTTAACCAGATTGTCCTGCACCACCAGAATGATCAGCTGATCGCCATTGCCAGGACGCTGCACGGAAATACGCAGCTGGTTGGAAGCGCGTACCGAGCGGGTTTCTGGCAGAGTACCGGCAGGCAGCACATCTACAAAGGTTTCCTGGGCATAGCGCTGCTCGTACAGGGCCTGAAAGTCTGTATCCATGGCTTCGGGCTTGATACGTGCGTAGATCGTGGAGAACATGCCTCGGATCATGGGCACCAAATGGGGCACAAAGGTCAGACCCACCGGGCCACCAGCCAATCGCTGCAGCTGTTCCACAATTTCCGGATGGTGACGGTGACCCGACACGCCATATGCCTTGAAGTTGTCGCTGGCTTCAGCAAACAAATTGGGAACCGAAGCCCCTTTACCAGCACCGGACACACCGGATTTGCAGTCTGCAATCAGATGCTGGGTATCAACCAGCGCCTTGCCGCCTTCCAGCAAGGGAGCCAGGCCCAACAAGACGGTGGTGGGGTAGCAACCAGGGTTACCAATAACCTTGGCTTGAGCAATCTTGTCGCGCAGCAGCTCTGGCAGGCCATAAGCCGATTGGCTCAGGATGTCCGGGCAACTGTGCTCCATCTTGTACCACTTCTGGAATACGTCCGTATCTTGCAGGCGGAAGTCTGCGGCCAGGTCAATAACGCGCGCGCCCGCTTCCAGCAGACGTTCGACCTGGCTCATGGCCACGCCATGTGGAGTGGCAAAAAAGACCACGTCACACTGTTCCAGATTGGCATTTTCCGGCGTGGAGAACTTCAGGTCCACATGACCACGCAGGTTCGGATACATATCCGATACCGGCACGCCGTCCTCTTTACGCGAGGTAATGGCAACCAGTTCTACCTGGGGGTGCTGACTTAACAGACGCAGCAACTCGACCCCGGTGTAACCTGTACCGCCAACAATCCCTACCTTGATCCGGGTATCGCTATGTGTAGCCATGAACTTTCCTGAAAGAGAGACGAGCAAAAATTCTATCTTAACGTAGTCCTGCCTGTTCTCAAGTACCAGAGCGGGCAAAGCAGGACAAATGTAGCCAGCAAACAAAAACCCCGGACACGTCCGGGGTTTTTGAGCACCATAAACAGGTCGCGAAGCGAATTAACGCTTGCTGAACTGTTTGCGGCGACGTGCTTTGTGCAGACCGACTTTCTTACGCTCAACAGCACGAGCGTCACGAGTCACCAAGCCAGCTTGTTTCAGTTCTGTCTTCAGTGTTGCGTCGTAGTCGATCAGAGCACGGGTTATGCCGTGACGGGCAGCACCGGCCTGGCCGCTTTCGCCGCCGCCATGCACGTTGATCTTGATGTCAAACGATTCAACATGGTTGGTCAGCACCAGGGGCTGACGCACAATCATGCGACCCGTTTCACGAGCAAAGTATTCGTCAACAGGCTTGCCGTTGACTACGATTTGACCCGTACCCTTCTTGATGAAGACACGAGCAACGGAGGTCTTGCGACGGCCCGTACCGTAATTCCAGTTACCAATCATGACCTATCCTTAGATGTCCAGAGTTTTAGGCTGTTGAGCACTGTGAGGATGCTCGGCACCAGCGTAAACCTTCAGTTTCTTGGCCATGGCGTAGCCCAGAGGGCCTTTTGGCAACATACCCTTGACGGCCTTTTCGATGGCACGGCCTGGGAAGCGCTCTTGCATGGTTTGGAAGTTGGTTTCGTAAATACCGCCTGGGTAGTTCGAGTGACGATAGTACTTCTTATCCTGCGCCTTGTTACCGGTCACGGCAATGTCAGCAGCGTTGATGATAATGATGTAATCGCCGGTATCAACGTGAGGGGTATATTCGGGTTTGTGCTTACCACGCAAACGGCGTGCGACTTCGCTGGCCACACGACCAAGGACTTTGCCTTTAGCGTCAATCACAAACCAGTCACGTTTGACTTCAAGCGGCTTGGCCACGAAGGTCTTCATGATGGTTCCTAAATATTAAAATTCTGGGTCAAAGCAACATGCTCGGCCCATACAATCTACCCGCTGTTTCAAGCCGGGCAGCTCTATTTGACCCTGCCAAGGCGTTATATTCCGCCCGTGCATTTCTGCCAAATAGCTCGCCATAATAACATAAATAGTGGATAACACTAGGGTTTTGCACAAAAACACAGGTTTTTTGCCACAACCAGGCGCTCTCTCATAAAGGGAAGGCGCATTAAAAACCCCTGCTTTCCAAAGGAAAAACAGGGGTTAACAAGACTGGTTAGTCGAACCGGAGCAGACTGCCCTGCCCGGTCCCAACTACGGGGATCAGCCTTTTTTCTGGTTTGCCAGAGCAATGCCCAGGTAGTTGTCGTAAGAGCCTTCGGCCACACGGAACCAAGGCACAATCGCGTCACGAAAGCCCATGTAGTCGTCGTGAATCTTCTTGAACATGGGATCCTTGTCGCAGAACTCCTTGTACAGAATATTGGCGGTCTTGAAGGACTCGTCCATCACGTCTCGCGGGAAGGCTTTCAGTACCGCACCGCTGGCGATCAGGCGACGCAGGGCGCCTGGGCTTTGGGCGTCGTACTGACAGATCATGCGCTCGCCCGCAGCACGCGAAGCAATTTCAATCAGGGACTGGTATTGCTTGGGCAGTGCATTGAAAGCAGCGTCGTTCACGTACAGCGAAACCTGGGCCGACCCCTCCCACCAACCGGGATAGTAGTAATACTTGGCCACTTTCTGGAAGCCCAGTTTCTCGTCATCCACAGGACCGACGAATTCCACGGCGTCCAGTGTGCCTTTTTCCAGCGATGGGTAAATATCGCCTGGTGGCACTTGCTGAGGCACCACGCCCATGCGGGCCAGCACTTCGCCAGCAAAACCGGCCGTACGCATCTTCAGACCTTTCAGGTCTTCCAGAGAGTTGATTTCCTTGCGGTACCAACCACCCATCTGGGTGCCGGTGTTACCGAAAGCGAAGTTGATGATGTTGCGAGTGGCAAACAGTTCACGCAGCAGCTTGGTACCGTTGCCTTCCTGCATCCAGGCGTTCATTTGACGGGCATTCAGGCCAAAAGGCACGGCCGTGTCAAAGCTGAACGAGGGGTCTTTACCGTAGTAGTAATAAGAAGCTGTCTGACCGCACTCCACCGTGCCATTGCTGACTGCATCCATCACACCAAAACCGGGGACAATTTCACCGGCTGGGTACAGACGGATGTTGAAGTTGCCGTCCGAGGCCTCTTCCACCATCTTGCAAAACGACTGGGCTGTCGAAAACAGAGCCGGGGTAGCGGGACCGTAAGTCGATGTCAGCTTCCAATTAACCTTGGGATTGCTTTGGGCAATAGCAGGAGCAGCAATAGCGGCGGTACTGGCTACGGCGCCAAGACCTGCCTTTTTCAGAAACGAGCGACGCTGCATGAATAACCTCCTTGTGGGTATTCGGTAACTGGGAAATATTTTTATGCTATGGATAGTACACTGGCGCGCCCCGAATGGGGGGCTGGGAAAGCCCGGATTATCCCGCAAATCCGGCCCTATATTGTCGGGTCTTTGACCTGAAACACCTGAACGGCGCTCCATAGAGAACGACCTGAGTCGGAAGCGACTCCGAACTCAGGCCGTAAACATCTGTTTATTGAGCGCCCTCTTGCCCGTGGCAAGGTATAAGGGGCCAAGCCAGTTTTCCAGGTAGCAGAAATCAGGAACCGGCCACCGACATCTGCTCGATCAGGATGGAACCCGTACGCTTGGAGCCAGCCGCAAAGGTATCAGCACCCACGGCCACAATCTGCACAAACATCTCGGCCAGATTGCCTGCAATCGTCACTTCTTCCACGGCATGCTGAATACGACCATTTTCCACCCAGTAGCCAAAGGCACCACGCGAGTAGTCGCCGGTCAGGTAATTGATACCCTGGCCGATCAGCTCGGTTACCAGCAGACCTCGGTCCATTTTCTTCAACATGGCATCCAGGTCGTCCTCGGGACGAGTCAGGCGCGAGCTCAGCAGCAAATTGTGCGAACCACCGGCATTCCCCGTAGATGGCATGCCCAGTTTGCGGCCTGCGTAGGAAGACAGAAAATAGCCTTTCAGCTCGCCGCCACGCACTACATCACGGTCGCAGGTACGCACCCCTTCCGAATCAAACGGTGCACTGCCCATGGCGGCAGCCAGATGCGGACGCTCCAGCACGTCAATGTGCTTGGCCATGACAGACTTGCCCAAAGAATCCAGCAGGAAGCTGGTTTTGCGATACAGGGCCGAGCCACTGGTGGCCTGCACCAGAGAGCCGATCAAGCCCACAGCCAGCGGGGCTTCAAACAACACCGGATAGCGGCCGGTCGGAATACGGCGGGCCGACAGGCGCGACAAAGTGCGCTCGGCCGCATAACGCCCAACCGACTCGGGGCTGGCCAGGCGGGAAGGGTCACGCGAGCTGCTGTACCAGTAGTCGCGGTGCATATTGTCGCCCTTGCCGGCAATGGGGCTGACGCTGAGCGAGTGACGGCTATAGGGGTAGCCCCCAAGAAAGCCGCGGCTGTTACCCATCACAAAATGCCCTTCCAGCGTATCGACCGACGCGCCTTCGGAATTACTGATCAGAGGACTCAACTCCAGCGCAGCCTGCTCGGCACGAATCGCCAGTTTGACGGCCTGATCCGCGTCCAGCAGCCAGGGATGGTGCAGGTGCAGATCGGGATAGCTTTGCGCCAGCATGTCTTTTTCAGGCAGCCCAGCAAAAGGATCTTCAGCGGTGTAGCGGGCAATATGCCAGGCGGCTTCCACCGTTTCACGCAGCGCCTTGATCGAAAAGTCCGACGTGGAGGCCGAGCCACTGCGCTGGCCTGCAAACACGGTCACACCCAAGGAGCGGTCTTGCGTCTGCTCTACCGTTTCCAGTTCCATCTGGCGCACAGAGACGGCCAGACCTTTGTTTTCTGAAATATCGACGGCAGCATCACTGGCGCCCAGTTTTTTGGCATGCCGCAGCGCTTCATCCACCAATTCACAAAACTGGAACTGATTGGCACTGATCGACAATTGGGAAATAGTTGGATGACTCATTGCTACTCTTTGAGGGTTAGGCGGTTATCATAGCCAATTGGCGACAATCTTTGCTATTTCACTTCTTATGGCCCGTCCACGCACTGAAATCGATGAAAACGGTTACGACCGCCCCAGCAAATCGCAGGTAAAACGCGAAATGCACGCTCTGCTCGACCTGGGCAAACGCCTGATTGAGCTCTCGGACGACCGACTCAAACAACTTGATCTGGGCGAGCCCTTGATGGCTGCCATCAAGGATGCCAAGCGCATCAGCCCGACGGCCCGCGAAGGACGCCGCCGTCAAATCCACTACGTGGGCAAGCTGATGCGCAATGTGGAGCCCGAACCGATCCTGAAACAACTGGACGTCTGGGAAAACGGCTCCAAGGAAGACACCCGTGCCATGCACAGGCTGGAAGCGCTACGCGACCTGTTGTTGCGTGATGACGACGCTCTGACCGAATTCATGAATGAATTTTCCGGCGCCGATATCCAGCAATTGCGCACCCTGATTCGTGCCGCACGCAAAGAAGCCGAGAAAAATTCCACACTGGTACAAGGCCAGGACCCACAGCGCAAGCACTACCGCGCCCTGTACCAGTACATCAAGACCTTGGTAGATCTTTCGGAGTCCGCATGAACCCTCTGCTTGAGTCGATTGAGATTGAAACCGGTGCCAACCCTCAGCACGCCGTTATCTGGCTGCATGGCTTAGGCGCTGACGGCCACGATTTCGCCCCTATCGTGCCAGAGCTGGGCCTGCAAAACGCCCCCGCTATTCGTTTCATTTTCCCGCACGCCCCCATCCAGCCCGTCACCATCAATGGCGGCATGGCCATGCGTTCCTGGTACGACATTTATGTGGCGGACCTGGTGCGCCACGAGGACGAAAGCGGCCTGCGCCAATCGCAGATCGAAGTGCAGAACCTGATTGCCCGCGAAAACGCTCGCGGCATTCCCACGGAAAATATTGTTCTGGCCGGTTTCTCGCAAGGCTGTGCCATGACGCTGCAAACCGGCTTGCGCTTGCCAGAGCGTCTGGCTGGCATGCTCTGCCTGTCCGGTTACCTGCCTTTGGCGACAGCGGTGGAAAAAGAACGTCATCAGGCCAATCAGAACACGCCTATATTCATGGCGCATGGCAGCATGGACCCGGTCGTGCCTCTGACACGTGCCGAAGCCAGCCGTCAGCAACTGGAAGCCATGGGCTATCAGGTGCAATGGAATGTCTACCCCATGCCCCACGCTGTTTGCCCGGAAGAAATCAGCGCGATTGGCCACTTCCTGAAACAGGTACTGCGCTAATCAGAGCACAAGACAAAAAAACGCCGCTGCAATCACAGCGGCGTTTCTTATTCAGCTTTTCATTGATAGATCCGAGCAATACGCTCTTGCCAGGTCTTTTCCCGAACCTGCACCCCATCCTCTTTCAGCACCCGCGTGAAAGTCAGGTAGAAATACGACTCGTCGGACTCGATCCGAGCCTGGGCTGACATATCAATCTCCCGCCCCTTGATCGTAAAGACATTGCGCCGATCACCCTGATAGCGCGCCTTGGCAGGCGTAGCATCATTGACCTCCCAGCGATACATCTCCTCGGAGCGGTACAAATTGTCATGCAGCACCCAGCTAAGCTCATTGCTGGTGGTGAACGTCGAATCGCCCGTAGCTTCATTACGAACACTGCTGAACATGGGGCCATCCCCGTCAATAGTGCGGCCGAAAGGAGCCGCTTCACTCGCCTGGGGTGGCGACATGACGCAAGCCTGCGTACCCTGCTCCCGCACAGGCACCACGGGCAGGTCTACCCAGGTATCCGCACCCGGAAACAGACTGGTGACACCCGGCGTCGGGCTGGGCCAGACCATAGGGAACTGCGCATTGCTCACCGCCAGGCGGATACGATGGCCCGGCTTGAAACGCCACGTAGTGAAGTGAATGGATGTTTCCAAATTGGTGGCCTTACCCGGCACCAAGGGCTGTGGTTCCAGACGCGAGATACGCTGGGAAGGGTTGATGATTGCCCCGCTGACCAAAGAAACCTGCCCATTCGGGGCCACATCCTCCAGTCGCACTGTCCATTGATAGAAAGGCGCATCAGCCGCGACCTTCAGACGTACCTTAGGCATACCCATGATTTCCATGGCATCGCTCAAGGGCGCGGAGTCATACACCAGGCTATGTGCATCATCGGCAGCCATATCGCCCGTTTGCTCACCCCACCAGCCACCACCAGCCAAACCCGCTCCAGCCTTGTAACGCAAGGTCTGAGCCAAACCGGAGGCAGGAGAAATAGCAGCCAGCTGGTGTCCGGCCTGAGGATGCAGACGTTGAGTCCGCGCGCCTTCCACCGGCCATTGCGGATCACAGCGCCAATAACCGGGCACGCTGGTCCGATCGGTAGCGGGAGCATGGCCGGTACGCATGAAGGCCATCCGACGCGGTTCATCCAGAATTCCGGTATCTATGTCTTTAAGCCAGTAGTCCCACCAGCGCACCGCCTTCTCGCGCCACTCATAATTCGGGCCAGGCACGCCATATTCTGGCCAGGCGTGGTTCCAGGGCCCCATTTCCACAATTACAGGCGCTTTCGAGGTTCGACTGACATCCAGCGCAAAATCACGATAGCCATCCAGCAAGCCACCAATCAAATAGGCCGGGACTTCCAAAGGCTGCTTTTTGAAGGCCAGGGACTGGGCACGCCAGAAATCGCCGTCCTGTTGTTGACGCAGCCAGGTAAAAATCCAGGGCTCGCGGTCAAAACGGTTCTTGAAATACTCCTGGTCAATCCGATAATCCGGGCTTTGCGGCATGGCGTTATCGGTATCAATCTGGTGCGCATAGGAGTCAATATGCAAGGCACCATCAATATAGTGAACGTCGTTGTAAAACAGATCGGTAGAACCGTGCGCCGCGATAATGGCCTTGAGTGCTGGCGGTTTTCTGTGAGCCGTCATCAAGGAGTTGAAGGCGCTCCAGGACAGGCCGTACATACCCACCTTGCCATTGGACCAGCTCTTGCGAGACAACTGATCGATCAGCTCCTCGGCATCGGCAATCTCGGCAGCGGAATACTCGCTGACAGGGACAGGGCCAGAGCTGCCACCTGTGCCACGCACATCAACCCGCGCCAGCACATAGCCCCGCTTGGCAAAATAAGAGCCGTACTCGTAGTCACCCAGCGCGAAGAAATCGTCCTTGCGATAAGGCAGCATCTCCAGAATGACCGGGAAGGTTTCACCCGGTGTTTTAGCCGATGGCCGATAATACGTCACCGCCAAGCGCACACCATCGCGCATTTCCAGGCTGTCGTTCTCCATGGAGAACTCGTAATGGTTTTTTTCAGGTGGCATCACTGTCTGCCCGGAGCAAGCCAGCAGGCCGCCTATCAAGAACAAGCCCAGCACCCAGCGCTGCAAAGCAGCCAGATTCAATCGCATCATTGTGTCCCCGGTATGTGGCGCCGTCGGTGGTGGGCACCATCCATTGATGCGGCGGCAGCCAGCACTCCAGCGCTGTACTGCCTGCCATCACGAGTGCATCATAGTCCCGCCACCGTTGAGTGAATCGGGACATCAGGGGAACAATTAAACGGGTATTTACCTGACAAGCAGACAGGCCTGCCTGTGCCTAATCCGAGCGACGGGTCTCACCCAGATCCAGCCAGACGCGACGCATGCTGGGGTCTTCCGGGTCCGCATCGTTCTGAAAGCCCAGACGCTTCATCAAGGCTTGCATAGGCGCATTGGAGGCCAGCACATAGCCGTCGATGTAGGTCAGCCCCTGCTCGGCGGCAGCCTGTATCAGCGCCTCCATCAGGATGACTCCCAGACCACGCCGCTGCCAGGCATCCCCGATAACCAGGGCGTACTCCGCCCCCCGACCATCACCATTACGAAGATAGTGGGCAAAGCCAATAATCTCGTCACGGGGATGGTTACGGTTATCTGGATTGGGCGAACGCACGGTAGCGATCAGCGCCAGCTCCCGGTCGTAGTCGATACGGGTGTAGCGCGACAACATGCGTGGAGTCAGTTCTCGCAGCATGGACACAAAGCGCATGTAGCGACTTTCATCCGACAGGCCACGCATAAAGGTCTGCAAGGCCTCGGCGTCCTCGGGACGTATAGGGCGCAAGGTCCAGCGCTGCCCATCCTTGAACTGACGCCGCTCAATCATGTGACGCGGATAGGGATGAATCGCCATGTGGCGATAGCCAGCCGTTTCAGGCAGTACCAGCATGGACTGCCTGCTCAGGGAAATGGAAATGCTCTTGATGTACAGGCTATTCTCGCCCGCCATGATGGGGTCCAGCACCACACGGCGCACGCCGGGCAACTCGCTCATCAAATCCGAAAGACGCTCCAGCACCTGCAACAGTTGCGTCAACACCAAAGGCGTCAATTGCGAGGACAGGCTCTTGCGCCACAAGGGACTACGCTCCACCAACTGGCGCGCCAGATAGCGGTTCAGCGGTGGCAGTTCTACCGCCGGATAGGATGAGGAAAGCCAATCCGCGTGATCGGCCCCACCAAAGACGGCGTAAGGGCCCAACTTGTCATCGGTCTCAAAACGCAGACCCATGGGCGGGACATCAGGATCAGGCTCACCCTGATCGTGCGTCACACGCAAGTCGACAACAGGCACGTGGAAGTAGCGCAGCAGATCGCGGCACTCCTGCTCGCTAGCCTCGCGGCGCTCGCTTTGAATCTGGCGTACCAGTTCTCGGGCAGGCTCTACCTCAGGCAAGGTGCCCAGCGGCAAAGGCGGCAAGGTCTGCTGCGACAAATGCTGGTTGTAGTGATAGCGGGCCAGCAGATCGAAGGCGTTGGCAGCCGTATCCGGGGTACGGAAAGCCGGCGTCCCCACACCATCGAGCAAATGACGCAGGGGACGCATATCCGCATCCCCAATCAAGCACGTAATAATGGGTTTGCGAGCACTGGCCGACAGCATGGCCAGCTCACGCGATACCGCCGGCATATCGGCCAAGGGGTCTGGTGTCAGCAAGACCAGCACCCCGTCAATTTCCTTGTCATCCAGCAAGGTGGAAATAACCGAGTCGATACGCATGGGCGTCAGTGGCACATAAGTGACGACCGGGTTCTGAACCTGGTCGCCAGGAGCCAGCAGATTATCCAGCGCCCGCTGGGTAGAGGGCGACAGCTCCGGGCAGGTCACCGCGGCATCCGAACCCAGTACATCCAAAGCCATCTGCGCGGCCCCATTCCCATTGGAGAACAAGGCAATACGCCGCCCTTTGGGACGGCGGGTGTAAACCAGCACTTTCAGGGCCGAGAACAGCTGCACAAAATAACGAATGCGCACCGCCCCCACACGCCGCATCAAGGCATTGAAGACCGCCTCGTGGGCCTCGCCCTGCTGACGCTGGCCGCCTACCTTCAGAACCACCACAGGTTTGACGGCCGCCACGGCGTGCAGGGCACTGGTGAAACGACGAGAAGCAGGTGTGTGCTCCAGATACAGCGCAATACTGTCCGTGCGCGGGTCCATGGCCAGATATTCAAGCACCTCGGGCACGTCGATAACGGCCTCGTCCCCGACCGACACAATGGCGGAGAAACCCAGGCTGACATCTTCGGCCCAGTCCATCAAGGCCGAGGTAATGGAGCGCGACTGAGACACCAAGGCCACACGGCCCGCCAGTGCCATTTGCGGCTCGTGACTTAAATTGAGGCCCAGATGCGGCCGTTGTATCCCGAAGGCACGCGGCCCCAGCACCAGACAATTATTGATACGGGCCCAGGAGCGCGCATACACCATGTCTTCCATAGGATCGCGGGAGGCCAGATTGGAGGGCAGCAACAGAACCACACGTGGCTTATGCACCCGGATGGCATCCAGGGCCTGTGGCAAACGCACCGGCTCGATACACACCAGCGCCAGATCCAGGCGCTGTGTATCGGTCAATCCTTCCAGACGATCGGGCACCAGCACTTGCGTGGCTGTAATCCGTGCCTGCGTGATCCGCCCAGCCAATCGGGCTGGCATCTCGTTTATCAGGGGCAAAGGCAAGGTGGACACGACCAACACCGAACGGGGCTCAAACAATGCTGTCAGACGATGCCTTAGGGCTGCCATGATTGTTCCGCCATAAGAAAACCACACACCAAAATAATGAATTCTCCCATCTTAAGCACAGCCGCCTACAAATAAAAGAGACTTGGCTGGCTATCTCTGTCTTGCATCATGCAGCCGGTTTTTTATCCCGTGGCGGGCCATTCATATACTTTCGTATAGCAACCATACGCCAATGCCTGGGCAAAACGGGCGCAAAGCCAGTCGCAAAGCGGCTTGCAGGTCGTAAAATAACACCCGTTCGGAAAGCAGGACCTTTCGTTCTCTCTGACAGGAAAAAACACACTATGTCCAGCGACGACAGTCGAAGAAAGATGCTGCACAGGCCCCTCAGACGCTACTGACCCACCGGGTTGTCTGCTGATGTGGCTTGCGCAGCACGATCAGGAGTCAACCATGCACCGCATTATTCATACTGGACCGATCCGGGCCCTGACCTCGTCGGGTTCGCATCTTGCCACACCTTGCCCTCGCGAGCGTGCTGTTCCCGGCCGCCGCCCCGCTATTGCCTGGCGTATCAACACGGCCAGTCGCAAACCAGAAATTCACTGGATTGCAGACAGTGACAAACCACCCTCAGCGCGAGTGTGGCGCTGCACCTTGCCCAGCCACTAAACGCTGGCCTGACGCTTACTAAATCCGCTTGTTCTTATCTTTAGTTTGCCGACCCTCACACCGGTCGGCAGGACCTGCTGTGTCCATCTCTTGGGATGGACAGCACCGTCACGCCTGTACACCAGGAGCATTACATGAGCATTCAACAACATCGTCCGCCACTGCGCTCAGTGGACTACGACGCCAAGCTGCGCACGGCCACCGAAACCGGACTTAGCCTGGAGACAACCCTGGCCTCTGTACAAGCCAATCTGAATGGCCTGACCGACGCCGAAGCCTTGAGCCGCCTGACCGAATACGGCCCTAACGAGGTCGCCCGGGACAAGCCCGCCCACGCCCTGATTCAATTGGCGCTGGCCTTTAAAAATCCCTTTATTGCGGTCCTGATGGTGCTGGCCGCCGTTAGTGCTGTCACCGACATTATTTTGCCCATGCGCTCGGGCGAAGAAGTGGACTACACCGGCGTGCTGATTATTGTGGTCATGGTCACCTTGAGCGGCCTGCTGCGTTTCTGGCAGGAGTACCGTTCCGGCAAAGCTGCCCAGGCTCTGAAAGCCATGGTTCGTACCACCGCCAGCGTACAACGACGCTCTACCGTGTCCAGCGCCACGGTCATGCGCGAAATCCCCATGAGCCAGATCGTGCCCGGCGATATTGTGCGCCTGTCGGCTGGGGACATGATCCCGGCAGACCTGCGCTTGATAGAGTCCCGCGACTTGTTCGTCAGCCAGGCCGCCCTGACAGGTGAAGCCCTGCCTGTCGAAAAGTACGATGTCTTTAGCGCAGTCAGCAGCAAAAGTGCTACGGCGTCCAGCTCCCAGGCCGGTGTGCTGGACCAGAACAATATGTGCTTTATGGGCACCAACGTAGTCAGCGGTACGGCCACGGCAGTGGTTGTGGCCACCGGTGCCAAGACCTATTTCGGCTCGCTGGCCAAAGCCATTGTCGGTTCGCGCGCCGAAACTTCTTTTGACCGGGGCGTAAACAGCGTCAGCTGGCTGCTGATTCGCTTCATGCTGGTCATGGTGCCCATCGTGCTGCTGATCAACGGTTTCTCCAAAGGCGACTGGACCGAAGCCTTCCTGTTCGCACTGGCCGTTGCCGTGGGCCTAACCCCTGAAATGCTGCCCATGATTGTGTCCTCCAACCTGGCCAAGGGCGCGGTGGCCATGGCCAAGAACAAGGTGGTGGTCAAGCGTCTGAACGCGATCCAGAACTTTGGTGCCATGGACGTGCTGTGTACCGACAAGACCGGCACCCTGACACAAGATCGCATCATTCTGGAACACCATCTGGGTCTGGATGATCGCAACAGTCCTCGCATTCTGGAACTGGCGCTGCTCAACAGCCTGCACCAAAGCGGCGTGAAGAACCTGATGGATCAGGCGGTACTGCGCTTCGCAGAAAAAACACCCTCTGCCCTGCAAGCCATTGGCTCCTACCGCAAGATAGACGAACTGCCTTTTGATTTTGTGCGTCGTCGCCTATCGGTTGTCGTGCAAAATCCGCAAGGCGAACAGCTCATGGTCTGCAAGGGTGCGGTGGAAGAAATGCTCAGCATTGCCACCCACGTACAAGACGGTGACCAGCGCTTGCCACTGGATACCGAGCAACGTGCCCGTTTGCTGAAAATGGCTTACCGCTACAACTCGGACGGCTTCCGTGTCCTGCTGATTGCCACTCGCCGTATTCCTGTCGAACAGGCCAAGAGCCGTTATGAAGCCCAGGATGAACGCGAGATGACGGTACAAGGCTTGCTGACCTTCCTGGACCCACCAAAGGAAAGTGCTGCCCAAGCGATTGCCGCCCTGACCGAGCACGGTGTAGCCGTAAAAGTACTGACCGGCGATAACGAAATCATTACCGCGAAAATCTGCCGTGAAGTGGGCCTGGAGCCCGGCAAGCCTTTGCTCGGACCTGAAATCGAGCTGATGCAAGACCCCGATCTGCGTTGCGCTGTCGAGCGCCACTCGGTTTTTGCCAAGCTCACGCCCCTGCAAAAATCACGTGTACTCAAAGCGCTGCAAGCCAATGGTCACACCGTCGGTTTTCTGGGGGATGGCATCAACGACGCCCCCGCCCTGCGCGATGCCGACGTGGGGATTTCGGTGGATAGCGGCACGGATATTGCCAAGGAATCGGCAGACATCATCCTGCTGGAAAAGAACCTGCTGGTTCTGGAAGAAGGCGTGATCAAAGGCCGCGAAACCTTTGGCAACATCATCAAGTACCTGAACATGACAGCCAGCTCCAACTTTGGCAATGTGTTCTCGGTGCTGGTGGCCAGTGCGTTCATCCCCTTCCTGCCCATGTTGGCCATCCACTTGCTGATTCAGAACCTGCTCTACGATATCTCCCAACTGGCTTTGCCCTGGGACCGCATGGATAAGGACTTTCTACGCAAACCGCGTAAATGGGATGCCAAGAATATTGGCCGCTTCATGATCTGGATAGGCCCGACCTCATCCATCTTCGACATCACCACCTTTGTCCTGATGTGGTACGTGTTTGGCGCCAATACGCCCGAACTGCAATCGCTGTTCCAGTCCGGCTGGTTTATTGAAGGCTTGCTCTCGCAGACACTGGTTGTTCACATGCTGCGTACGCAAAAGATCCCCTTCATCCAAAGCACCGCAGCCCTGCCTGTGATGCTGATGACCTTCCTGATTGCCGCTATTGGTATTTATCTGCCCTTCTCGGGCGTCGGTGCACTGGTTGGCCTGCAGCCTTTGCCTTGGGAATACTTCCCGTGGCTGGTCGGCACCTTGCTGGCTTACTGCCTGGTCGCACAGGGTATGAAAATGCTGTACATCCGCCGCTTTGGCCAGTGGTTCTAAGTCGGACAGGTCTGGGCCCCCGGAAATCCTTTCGGGGGCTCAGGCCTTAACGCACATTCTGAAAGAACCTCGGGTATATGATGGCCACACGACAGACACCATCCTGCGGCCTGGCCCATACACGAAAGATATGACACCGCCCCTTCGCTTCCTATCGAGCAAAACCTACCGAGCCTTGGCCCTGACCGGCATCTGTATTTTGATGGCGCTGGTCTTCATTGCCGATACCGTCACCAACTACGCTATCGCCGCTGCGGTCTTTCACACCCCGCTGCTGCTGATAGCGATTCGTTTTCTGTCGGCACGGCAAGTTGTTGCCCTGACTACCATCAGCATGGTGCTGACCGTGGTCAGTTTTCTGCTGACCCGCTCGGGCGACTACGACGTGGGCCTGGTCAATACCGGCATCAGTATTATTGCCATCGCGATCACCTCGTATCTGGGGCTGAAGCTCAAATCCGTGCAGGCGGCGGCTCATGAGACGCGCGAGCATTTGCTGCGACTGTCCCGTTTGACTACCCTGGGCCAGCTCAGCACCTCGATTGCCCATGAAGTCAGCCAGCCTTTGGCCGCCATCAACAGCAGCGCGGGCGCCTGTCAGCGCTGGCTGGAAGCCTCGCCCCCTAATGTCAAGAAGGCACAGGCTGCCGCGCAGCGTATTGTGTACGACGCCCAGCGCGCCAAGGATGTGCTGGATCGGGTACGCAGCATTACCCGTAACGAAGCCCCCACCAGCAGCGCGTTTGATTTGAATCTGGCTCTGACCGAGCTGCTTAGCCTGTCCGGTGGCGAGATGCGACGTCAGCATATTGATCTGCGTCTGGCCTTGCAGTCCGATCTGCCCCAGGTCTTTGCCGACCGGGTTCAGATTCAGCAGGTAATGGCCAATTTGCTGCTCAATGCCATCGAAGCCCTGTCCCCTCCCTCGGACTACCATGCAGCTCATATCACCATAGAAACCAGCGTTTTGCCCGGCGACAAGCCGCAAGCCAACAAGGTGCTGTTTTCCATCAAGGACAATGGTCCCGGCTTGTCGGGCACGCAGCTGTCCCAATTGTTTGATACCTTCTGGACCACCAAGGCAAGCGGCCTGGGCCTGGGCCTGACCATCAGCCGCACCATTATTGATGCCAATAACGGCCATATCTGGGCCACTGACCAAGCCGATGGCGGTGCTGCCTTTCATTTCACCTTACCTTTGGCGCCATGACAGAAAATCTGGATTCCTCTCTGAACACGCCCACCGTCTACATCATTGATGATGACCCGTCCGTTCGCGCGGCCCTGGACGATTTGCTGGCCAGCGTAGGCTTGAACGCGCTGAGCTTTGCCTCTACACGAGACTTTCTGGCGCATCCTTTATCTGATGCCCCTGCCTGTCTGGTGCTGGATGTGCGCATGCCCGAGCAAAGCGGCACGGATTTTCATTTGCAGATGGAATCGCGCGGGCTGCATATGCCGGTCATTTTTATTACTGGCCACGGCGATATTCATATGGCGGTCAAGGCCATCAAGCATGGTGCCTGGGATTTTCTGACCAAGCCTTTTGTAGATCAGGCCCTGATTGATGCCGTGCAGTCGGCTCTGGCGGCTGATGCGCAGCGCAAGGAAGAAGCCAGAACCCGGCTGACTTTGCAGCAACGCTGGGACAGCCTGAACGCGGGCGAGCGCGATGTCTTTGAGCGGGTGGTGCAAGGCCTGCTGAACAAGCAGATCGCGGCCGAGCTGGATGTGAAAGAAGTGACGGTCAAAGTTCGCCGCGCCCGCGTGATGCAAAAAATGCAAGCCGGGTCACTGGCGGAACTGGTGCGCCAGTTCGATCAACTCAATACAGAAAGCGGCCATTAGGACAGTTCTGCGCGGCGGTTCTTTCCTAGTTGGCGTGCTGGGTTAAAATACGCAGATTCGGTCCCGTATGCGGGCTTCCCAAGGTCAAGGCCACACACAAGTTATGAGCACGTCTACTTCCAACGTCATCCGCACCCGTTTTGCCCCCTCGCCCACTGGTTATCTGCACCTGGGCGGCGCACGCACTGCACTGTTCTCCTGGGCCTTTGCCCGTCATCATCAAGGCACTTTTGTGCTGCGTATTGAGGATACGGATCTGGAGCGTTCCACCCCCGAGGCGGTTCAAGGCATTCTGGATGGTATGCAATGGTTGGGCCTGGATGCCGACGAAGGTCCGTTCTACCAGATGCAGCGCATGGATCGTTACCGCGAGGTCATCGCCCAGCTGCTGAAAGACGGCCATGCCTATTACTGCTACAGCAGCCCCGAGGAAGTGGAAGCCATGCGCGAAAAAGCGCGTGTTCAAGGTTTGAAGCCTCGCTATGACGGTACCTGGCGTCCTGAGGCTGGCAAGCAATTGCCTGCCATCCCGGCTGATCGCAAGCCTGTAGTTCGTTTCAAGAGCCCCCAGTCCGGCGCAACCAGCTGGGACGATATGGTGAAGGGCCGCATCAGCTTTGATAACAGCGAGCTGGACGATCTGGTCATTGCCCGCCCGGATGGCACGCCTACATACAACTTCTGCGTGGTGGTGGACGATTGGGACATGGCGATCACTCATGTGATTCGCGGTGACGATCACGTGAACAACACGCCACGTCAAATTGTGATTTTGCAGGCTTTGGGCGCGACTTTGCCTGAGTACGGTCACGTGCCCATGATTCTGGGCCCTGATGGCGAGAAGCTGTCCAAGCGTCATGGTGCGGTCAGCATCATGGATTACGACAAGGACGGTTATCTGCCTGAGGCCATGATCAATTACCTGGCTCGTTTGGGCTGGAGTCACGGAGATGACGAGCTGTTCACCCGCGAGCAGTTGGTGGAATGGTTTGATACGCGCAGTCTGAGCAAGTCGGCTTCGCAGTGGGATCCCAAGAAGTTGAACTGGGTGAACGCGCACTACATCAAGGCCAGCGACAATGCGGATCTGGCCGAGCGTGTGGCTCCCCGTATTGAGGCCTTGGGTGGCAAGACGGATGGTCAGGATTTGCCCGGCATCATGGGTTTGTTGAAAGACCGTGCCGAGACTTTGAATCAGCTGGCTGAAGGTGCTTTGTTATTCTGCCGTCCTTTCGAGCCTGCCAGCGATGAGCTGATGGCCGAGGTGTTGACGCCGGAAGCGCGTGTTTTGCTGCGTGATTTTGCCAGCAAGGCGATTAGCTTGCCGCAGTGGAATACGGAGAATCTGGCTGCTTTGATCAAGCAGGTTCTGGCGGATCACGAGGTGAAAATGCCCAAGCTGGCGATTCCTTTGCGCGTGGCAGTGACAGGACAGAAGCAGACGCCTGCGGTGGATGCGGTGCTGGCTTTGGTTGGACGCGACAAGGTGTTGGGGCGTTTGGCTGGGCTGTAAGCGTTATAGCTAAGGCTTACATAAAGGGCATCTCATTCGAGATGCCCTTCTTTTTGCTTGGTACCCTGACATCGGCTCGATGGCTCGTCTATCGACGTTAAACCTGCATACCACCTAAGGCCGACTCCAACGCCACTTGCCCGATGCTCTTTGGCTCCGGCGAGCCAGGTTACTTCGTTGCAAGCAGTTGGCTCATATCAAACAGCCGCATTCAGGTGGCTGATTTCAATTGTCGCTTCGCCCTTATCGCTACTGGCCCAGACCGTGCCGTCCTGAACATTCAGATTGATGGTCATGCCACGCTCGGCCAGGGCGGCTAAGGCGTCAGTCCCGGCGGTATCCAGCGCATAGACCTGTATATTGCGGGCGCGGCTGATCTTGTCCTTGATGCCACTCCACCAGACGGAGACATTGCGGCCATAGGCCAGCACCGTCACTTTGTCAGCACGGCCACTGGCTTTGATCAGACGTCTATCGTCCGGCAGGCCTACCTCCAGCCAATGCAGCAAATTGCCGCCCAGATCATGTTCCCACAAGGCGGGCTCGTCCGAGTCGCTTAGCCCGCGCGAAAAGCTCAAGGCTTCATCCGCTTGCGCATACAAACCGTAAGCCAACAAACGCACCATCAGACGCTCTTCGGTCTCGGAGGGGTGACGAGCCAGCGTCAGGGTATGACTGCCGTAGTAAGCCCGATCGTTATCGGCCACATTAAGTTCAGCTTTATAAATCGTCGCGCGCAGAGCCATGGAGCGTCCAGCAAAAGAAACAGACAAAAAACTGGCCGCCCCCAGGACGGCCAGGAATCATTCAAACAAGCAGAGATCAGAATGGCAGGCGGTAGCCAGGCGACATTCTGGTCAAGCGATAGGTGGTACCACTTTGGTCACGCAGCACCAGATTGCGGGCTGTCAGGCTGACGATGTTGTAGTGGTTTTCATAAATCGGGTCGCCCGGTTCGGTTGTGACCCCATTGGATTCTTGCGTGCTGATTTGCAAGTCGTTGCCCTTGCGCACCCAGCAACCACTTTCGTTCAAGCCTTGCGAAGGCTTGTTGGGCCGCTTGACCTGTTCGGTGTATGCCATGGAGCCGTCAGTTTGCAAGGTGAACAAGGTACGCAACTCGCCAACCACGCCTTTCTGGCGGTGCTTGCTTAGCCAATTACCAGCCAGTTGGTCCCCCGCCGCAGCAGGCTGACATGCGGGATGGACAGGCTTGGTAGCCGCTTGTGCAGCAGGCTCGGGAGCCGGCGCTTTGACCGCGCAGGCGCTTAAAAACACGGTAGCCAGCACAGCAACCCAGGAAGTGCGTCGCAAGATATTCGCCTTCGTCATAAAACCCCGTCCTTCATGCGTACATACCGACCCACCACAGGCCAGCGAATCCTGATTATTCTACCCGAAGGCGCTTGTATTACCCCATAACAAGATGCTTCAAAGTGGCAAAGGCAAGCGGGTCACGTTCTTGATTTCACGCATGGCCACAATCGTGCGGGTTTGACGCACGCCCGGCATATTGAACAGGAAGCGGTGCAGGAAATCGTCATAGGACTCGGCGCTTGGCACCATGATCTTGAGCAGAAAATCCGCATCGCCAGTCACGGCGTGGCATTCCAGAATCTCGGGCGCATCGCGCACGGCACGGATGAAGTTATCGACTATTTCACCCGAGTGACGGTCCAGACTGATCTGGGTAAACATGCAACTTTGCAGTCCCACCTGACGGCGATCCACGCGCGCATAATAGCCTTGGATAACCTTGTTTTTTTCCAGGTTTTTGATGCGCCGCCAGACGGGCGCGGTGGACAAACCCACCTGCTCGGAGACCTGCTGAGCCGAGGCTCGGCCATCCAGTTGCAAGGCGTCCAAGATTTTTAAGTCAGTTTTATCCATATTTGAATATTTACGAAATGAACATTTCAAAGAATAGGGAATACACGCAACTATAACGCAAAAAAAAGCGAGGGCAGACTCTCTATCATGATCTCTATCTGGAGGTTTCATCATGACGCAGTCCGTCGACACTCAATACAAGCTAAGCGACAACCTGACCGCACAATCAGGACGCATCTTTTTAACTGGCACACAGGCCCTGGTGCGCATGTTGCTGACCCAGGCTCGCCTGGATAAAGAACACGGTTTGAACACCGCCGGTTTTGTCTCCGGCTACCGTGGTTCGCCGCTGGGTGGCGTGGACATGATCATGTGGAAGGCCCAGAAGTATCTGGACCAGGCCAAGGTCCGTTTCCAACCCGCTATTAACGAAGACCTGGCCGCCTCCATGATTATGGGCACCCAGCAAGCTGGCGAGCGTGCCGACCGTACCGTCGATGGCGTGTTCTCCATGTGGTATGGCAAGGGCCCCGGTGTAGACCGCGCGGGCGATGCCTTGCACCACGGCCATGCTGCCGGTGCCTCCCAACACGGTGGCGTCCTGATGATTGTGGGTGATGACCACGTGGCCTCGTCTTCGTCCATTCCCCACGCCAGCGAACAATCCCTGATCGCCTGGGGCATCCCGGTGGTCAACCCCAGCTCGGTTGAAGAATACGAACGCTTTGGTATCTGGGCCTGGGCCTTGTCGCGTTACTCCGGCTCCTGGGTAGCCTTCAAAGCCATTACCGAAACCGTGGAAAGCGGCCGCTCTTTCGAGATTGCCCCTCTGGATGATCTGGCCCCGGCCTTGGCCGACAAGCAAGGCGGCAAACACCCCTACGACCCCAGCAAATTCCTGACCCCTTCCATGGAAGGTACGCTGGACGCCCGCCTAGATAGCGTGCGTGAATTTGCTCACAAGTACAGCCTGGACCGCGTGCTGGAAGCGGCACCTGATGCGCGTATCGGTATTGTGTCCACCGGCAAAGCCACACTGGATACGCTGGATGCGCTGCAACAGCTCAGCAGCCTGAAAGATCTGCCCGCCATTCGCCATCTGAAAATTGGTTTGAGCTGGCCTGTTAACCCGCAATCGCTGAACGATATTATTGAAGGCCTGGACCACGTTCTGGTCATTGAAGAAAAGGGCCCAATCATTGAAGACCAGTTAAAGAATCTGCTCTTTAACCGTGCCCAGCGCCCTACGGTGTCTGGCAAGCGCGATATCGAAAATGAAGTGCTCATTCCTGCCGATGGCCAGCTCAGCCCTGCCCGTGTGGCCGTGGGTCTGCGTCGCTGGCTGGGCCATCACGCCAATGTGCAGTTGCCTGCCTGTACGGTGCAAAACCTGGCACCGATTGATACCAATGGTCTGACTCGTCGCCCCTACTTCTGTTCGGGCTGTCCGCACAATACTTCCACCAAAGTACCCGAAGGCAGCCAGGCTATGGCGGGTGTGGGTTGCCACTACATGGCGACCTGGATGGACCGCAAAACCCGTGGTCTGACTCAAATGGGTGGCGAAGGCACGGACTGGGTGGGCCTGTCGCCCTTCATCCAGACCGGCCATATGTTCCAGAACATGGGTGAAGGCACGTATTTCCACTCCGGCTATCTGGCAATTCGTCAGGCCATTGCCGCGGGTACCAACATTACCTACAAGATTCTGTTCAACGATGCGGTTGCCATGACAGGCGGTCAGCCGGTTGACGGCCCGATATCTGTGCCTCGCATTTGTCAGCAGACCATTGGTGAAGGTGCGCGTCGTGTGGTCATCACCACCGATGAGCCAGAACGCTATCGCGGTGTCAGCCTGCCTGCCGGTGTGGACGTTCATCACCGTCGCGAGCTGGATCGTTTGCAGCGCGAACTGCGCGAGATCCCCGGCGTCACCATTTTGATTCACGACCAGACCTGTGCGGCTGAAAAGCGCCGTCGTCGTAAAAAGAACGAGTACCCCGATCCTGCCCGTCGCCTCTTTATCAATAAGGCGGTCTGCGAAGGCTGTGGGGATTGCGGCGTGCAATCGAACTGCTTGTCTTTGGTGCCTGCTGAAACGCCCGAAGGCCGCAAGCGCCAGATCGACCAGTCCAGCTGTAATAAGGACTACTCCTGTGTGGACGGTTTCTGCCCCAGCTTTGTGTCGGTGATGGGCGGTGCCCTGCGCCGTGGCGATCAAAACGGTCAGGCCGATATGAAAGCCCAGTTGCTGGCCAAGTTGGACACGCTGCCGCAACCCAATATTCAAGCCAAGGACTGCAATGTGATTGTGGCCGGTGTAGGTGGTACTGGTGTGATCACTATTGGTGCGGTGCTCTCCATGGCGGTACACCTGGAAGGCCGCTCCAGCTCCGTGCTGGACATGACGGGCCTGGCACAAAAAGGCGGCACCGTCATCAGCCACATCCGTCTATCTGCCAATAAAGAGAACATGGGTGCGGTGCGTGTCGATCCCGGCCAAGCCGACCTGGCGATCTTGTGCGACGTGGTGGCCGCCGCTCACCCCAATGCCCTTTCCTGCCTGCGTCCTGGTCATACCCACGCCATCATCAACGAATATCTGGCTCCCACGGCCGAGTTCACCCGCAACCCGGATGCCCCTTTGGATGCCCAGCACTTGCTGAGCCAACTCAAGACCACCGCTGGCGAAAACCAGGTGCGCTCTTTCAATGCTCACCAGGCTGCCACGCTGCTGTTCGGCGATAGCCTGTTGTCCAATATGCTCTTGATGGGCATGGCTTGGCAGCAAGGTTCCATGCCAGTGAGCAGCGCAGCGGTTGAACAGGCCATCCGTCTGAACGGTGTGGCGATTCAAGCCAACCTGGATGCCTTCCATTTGGGTCGCGTTCTGGCTCACGATGAAGAAGCACTGGCCAGCCTCCTGGCTCCAGCCGCTCAAGTGGTGACCTTGCAGCGTCGCGAAACACTGGAGCAAATCATGCAGCGCTGCACCAGCAGCCTGGAGCAATACCAGAACGCCGCTTATGCCCAGCGCTTCACCAACACCATCAATGCACTGCGTGACGCCGAGCAAAAACTGCGTCCGGGTCAGCGCCCTGCCTTGACTGAAAAAGCCGCACGCAGCTTGTACAAGCTGATGGCCTACAAGGATGAGTACGAAGTTGCTCGCCTGTTCAGCTCGCCCGCTTTCCGCCAGGATCTGGAGCAGCAATTTGAAGGTGACTTCTCCTTGCGCTTCCACTTCGCACCTCCATTGCTGGCACGCCGTGATCCGGCTACCGGCCGCCCACGCAAGATCACATTGGGTCCACGCACCGCCACCTTACTGCGCTGGATGGCTAAGGGCAAAGGTCTGCGCAACACGGTGCTGGATCCATTTGGCTACACCCATGAGCGTCGTATGGAACGTCGCTTCTGGCGCGAATACCAGAGCCTGCTCAACAGCTTGAGCAAGAACCTGAATCAAGCCAACTACGCCACAGCGTTGGAACTGGCCGAGCTGCCCCAACAATTGCGCGGTTTCGGTCCCGTGAAAATGGAATCGGCCAGGAAGTATGAAGCCCGCTTTGCCGAGTTATCGCAGCAGTTGAAAAACACTGGCCCGGAAATTCAGGCTGTTCCCGCCTAAGCCTTGCCCACTGCGGCTTTCGAAACGATTAACCTGCCCTTTCAGCCCTGCTTATGCAGGGCTTTTTTTTGATTTGAAGCGACATTGAAAAGCATCAATCAACCTCGAATTAAAGACCGTTTTCAAGCGCCTTTTCCATGCTTAACACAGGTCTTTCAAAGCATGAAAAGGCCATGCAATCGATCCAGCAATGCGTCAAAAATCAGAGACTTGGATGCGACTATGGGCCGATTGCACGTGTCCAGAACGCAACTTATTTGAGACAGCAGACACCGATTCCTAATTCCATAAGCCCCAAGCCATGATTAATGCTTGACTGTGTAGGGGCTTGCGTTAGACTTCTAAGCGTATAAGGTATCGACCTTAAACGCCTGCGTCATTTGAAAAAGGCCATTGCAGTTTTCCAGGCCAGGTCAAATGGGTGTGGACAAACTAAAGACTTGTTCTCAAGGAGCATGATCATGGCAACAGCCAAGAAAGGCGCAGCAAAAGCAGAAAGCACAAAAGCCGTTAGCCCCAAAAAAGCAACGCCAGCAAAAGCAGCCGCAGCACCCGTAAAAGCTACTGCTACCAAGACCAGTCCCAGCAGCAAAACCGCTGCCCCCAAGTCCCCCGCTAAAACCACCGCTACCAAGACCAGCAAGGCTGCTGTAAAAGCCCCTGCCAAGTCTGCAAGCAGCGCACCCGCCAAGAAAACGGCTGCGAAAAAAACAGCGGTAAAGAAAGCCACTCCAGCAAAAACCACGGCTGTTAAAGCCGCTGCGACCAAGACAAGCACCGCTAAAACCGTAGCCGAAAAAGCAGCTGTTAAAAAGACAGTCGCTAAAAAGGCGGTAGCCAAGAAAGCCGTTGTCAAAAAGGCCGTCGCTAAAAAAGCGGTAGCCAAGAAGACGGTGGCAAAGAAAGTGGTTGCCAAAAAATCGGTAGCTAAAAAATCAGCTGCGCCCAAAACGGCCAGCGCCAAACCCGCTACCACCAAACCTGCTGCCACCGCTGCCGCAAAAAAACCGGCCAGCACCAAGGCAAGCAAACCCGTGGCCAAAAAAGCCACCCCCAGCAAAGCGGCAGCGAAACCTGCCACCAAAACCGGCACCAAAGCAGTTGTAAAGACCGCGGCTAAAAAAGCCAGTCCTGCTACCAGTGCCAAGAAACCCGTAGCTCCAAAGAAGAAAGAAGTTAAATCCGTGACCGCAGAAACCAAGACTCCAAAGACCAGCACAACGACTAACGCCACCGCTAAAGCAGGCAATAAAACAGCGGCTCGCAAAGCGACCAAAACAGCAGCAGCGCCTGCCGAACCTCGCCGCGAAGATGTCAATCCTGCTGGCTCCTGGCCCTTCCCAACAGGCAAGCGTCCTTAAGCACACGCTACTTTTATGTTTCTCCTCAAAGAGCCACCCTGATCAGGGTGGCTCTTTGGTTTGTAGCACTTGCATGCGACAATTCCCTCTCCCATCAATTCATACCAAGCAACTATGTTCAGTGAAGTCGCCCTCTTCCTAATCCATATTGTTCTGTCGCTGCTGGGCACGATTTTGCTACTGCGTGCCTGGGTGTATGCGCTCAGAATCCATCCCTTCAACCCTTATTCGCAAGCTATGTTCAAGGTCACGGACTGGCTGGTCATGCCTTTGCGCCGTGTCATTAAAAGCGGCAACCATTGGGACTGGACCTCTTTGTTCGCCGCCTGGCTTAGCGCCCTGGTATACCTGGTCTTGAGCGCCATGGTACTGACCGGATCGGTGTCCATGCTCTCGAACTTCCCCATGTTCTTGCTGGCAGCCGTCTTCACCGTTCTGCGCTGGACCTTGAGCCTGATCTTCTGGGTGGTCCTGCTGCAAGCGCTACTATCCTGGATTCAGCCACAATCGCCCAGCATGCCCTTGCTGCGTTCCATTACGGCCCCCTTGCTGGACC
This sequence comes from Alcaligenes sp. EGD-AK7, assembly GCF_000465875.3. Taxonomy (NCBI): domain Bacteria; kingdom Pseudomonadati; phylum Pseudomonadota; class Betaproteobacteria; order Burkholderiales; family Alcaligenaceae; genus Alcaligenes; species Alcaligenes sp. EGD-AK7. The sequence continues at coordinate 77,466 of NZ_AVOG02000069.1, forward strand.
CGATCCGTCGCGTCTTGCCTGACCTGGGTGGTCTGGATTTGTCGCCGCTGGTCGTCCTGCTGCTGACTCAAGTGCTCAATATGGTCATCACGCGCACCGCTTTCAGTCTGGTGCCAATCTAAGCACAGCGGACTGTACGCATGAAAAACCTGGGTATAGCCCAGGTTTTTTTTATCCTGAATTCAAGAGCAAGAATCAGGATGTCTTGTGCGAAAGTGGACCTTATACTGGCCTCACCACCAATCAGCAGGCCACTTCCATGACTCGCCTTCCATCAAAACCAGACACATCCAGCCGCTACCGCGAGGCCGAACAATTCCTGGCCGCACTGGACCCCGACTGGCAAGCGCTGGTCGCCCACGTGGGCCCTTGCATCCATCAGCCACGCCCCGAGCGCGACCCTTACGAAGCCCTGATCCGCTCTGTTGTGTATCAGCAGTTGCATACCCGGGCGGCTGAGCGCATCCTGCAACGCCTGATTGATATCTATCCGCACGGCCATTGCCCAACGCCCGAGGAAGTGCTGGCGACGCCGTATGACACCCTGCGCGCTTGTGGCTTGTCCGGTGCCAAAGCCAATAGCATTCTGGGCCTGGCCCAGGCTCGCCTGGATGGCATCATTCCCGACCAGGCCACCGCTTTGCAAATGCCGGATGAAGAGCTGATCAAGCGGCTGACCACGCTGCGCGGCATAGGTCGCTGGACGGTGGAAATGATGATGATGATGTACACGCTGGAGCATGAAGACATTCTGCCCGCGGACGACTTTGGGGTGCGCGAGGGCTATCGCAATTTGAAGCAGCTGGACAAGGCTCCCTCAGCCCGTGTCTTGCGTGAAATTGGCCAAGCTTGGGCACCCTACCGCAGCGTGGCTTCCTGGTACTTGTGGCGCATGCCCAAACAGGCGCCAGCATTGGCACCTTCTTCGAACAAGGTAAATCGCGCCCCGCGCTCGCAGGACAAGCCCGTTCGCCAACAAACTCCAAGTAGCCCTCTTTATTTTGCGATTGCCCAATGCAGCTTGGGTACATTGCTCGTTGCCGAAAGCGAGCGCGGGATTTGTGCGATTTCCCTGGCCGATGATGCCAAAGTCTTGCTGGAACAGTTGCAAGAGCAATTCAAGGCCGCTGAGCTGATCGAAGCCGATCCGCAATTCAATCAACGAGTGGCCCAGGTCGTTGCCATGGTAGAAGAGCCGACCCTGGGCTTGGATCTGCCCCTGGACATCCAGGGCACCCCTTTTCAACAACGTGTCTGGGAGTTTCTACGTCATATCCCAGTAGGCCAGACCTTGAGCTATACCGAGATTGCCGAACGTCTGGGCATGCCCAAAGGCGCCCGTGCCGTGGCACGAGCCTGCGCCACCAACACCTTGGCCATTGCCATCCCCTGCCATCGGGTCGTGCGGCAAAGCGGGGATCTGGCAGGCTATCGTTGGGGCCTGGAGCGCAAGAAAACCTTGCTGGAGCGCGAACGCCCCCAAAAGGCTCAGCGCTGACAGGCGTAAAAAAACCCGGCCAATGGCCGGGTTTTTTATGCACCAAGCACTAAAGCTCTGATTACATGGGCACCACGCGAGTTGGGCCATTACCACTAAGCATACGTACACGCTGACCAACGGACAGAGGTACATCGGCTTCCTGGGCCACCACACGGGTTTCGCCATTATCCAGTTGAACCGTGATTTCCAGACCCTGGGTCTTGCCCATGCGGTTTTCAACCGCATTACCAACCAGACCACCCAGAATCGCACCACCGATACTGGCCAGGATGCTACCGCGGCCACCACCAATGCTGCTGGCAGCGACACCACCCAAGGCTGCGCCACCCACGGTGCCCACGCCCGAATTCTGGTCTTCCTGAATAGTGACGGCGCGTACCGAAACCACGGTACCCAAACGCACGATCTGTTCGCGCTGAGCCTGACCGTAGCTGTATACCGAGCTGGATGCCGATTTATTGGCACAACCTGCCAGCAAAAACACGGGGGCTGCCAGACTCGCCACTACCAGCAGACGCACTTTGGGTCGATCGAAAAAAGAAACGTACATACGGTTTACTCCAAAAAACGTAGCTGGCCGAATCATAAAAAACTATCGAGCGCTCTTTTACAGACTGCGCTCAATACCATAGTGCTGTTTTAGCATGGCCGAGATATCTGACCGTTTAAATTCATGATTTTGCGGGCCATCCGCCTGAATTTTAATACTGCCCATCAAGTTACCCAAGCTGCAAGCCTCCTGCCAGCTCCAGCCTTTTGTAAGACCATATAACAAGCCTGCGCGATGAGCATCGCCACAGCCGGTGGGATCCACCACATTTTCCACGGGCACAGGGGCAATCTCGTAAGTCTGACCATTGTGATAAAGCGTGCTGCCATGCTCTCCATGCGTCACGACAGCGGCTTGCAAGCCCTGGGCGATCTCGGCCATGCTCTTGGAGGTGCGCTGCTCGATAACTTCAGCTTCGTATTCGTTAGCCGTAAGAACTTGACACAGTTCCAGCATCTCCAGCAGGTCCTCACCCGCGAACAAAGGCATGGCCTGACCCAGGTCGAAAATAAAGGGCGTACCCTGCGCATGCAGGTGGCGGGCATGAGCAAACATGCCGTCTTTGGAATCCGGAGCCACAATGCCCCATGCCGCTTCCTGACCAGACAAATCGATCTGGGCAGAATTGATCATGGCGCCCGGGTGGAAAGAGGTGATCTGGCTGGCGGCCAGATCTGTGGTGATAAAGCATTGAGGGGTGAACATCTCGGGCATCACACACACCATGCTGGTATCAATACCCAGGTTCTGCAGACGCTGTACATAATCCACACCGTCGCTGCCAACAGCCCCCACAGGAACAGGCTGGCCACCCAGCATGTTCAAGGTGTAGGAAATATTACCCGCACAACCGCCCCACTCTTTACGCAAGCTGGGCACAAAGAAGGACACGCTCAGGGTTTTGATGCTGTCGGGCAAGATGTGATCTTTGAAGTACCCCTCGAAAACCGCGATCGTATCAAACGCGATCGAACCACATACCAGCACTCGCTCGGTCATAAATTACCTTAAGGAAAAAAAGGGCTAATCTGGTAGCCATTAACTTGGAGCTGCCCGGTATTCAAAGGCAGGCGCACCATGATTTCACTGCGCGCTGCAAAAGCAGGCTCACGTCGCTCGGAAGCCAGGTACTGATCGGGCGTAATATTGCGCCGGGCGATCAGGGCTCCGGAAAAATCTTTCAAATCCAGTACCAGCGTAGGCCACTCCTGGGGCCGTTCAAACTCGTTGCGCAGCGTAAAGCCCAAGGTGGACTGTCCGGGCTGATTCGGCGCTTTATGCAAAGCCGAAGCCTGCACGCGAATCTGGTCCAGACGACGTTCGTAGGGAACCTTGCACGACAAGGTCTGACACGCGCTCTCGAACACGGGGCGCAGCATGGGTATCTGGCTGACAATCTGTACGCGATACACGTACATCAGCTGCACGACGAACAGGACAACGCCCAGAACGCACAAGCTGGTCCAGATCAGTGAACCCACACGCTGACCAAAGCTGGCTTCGCCCTCATAACGTGTCTCGCGTTGCAAGGCTGGGTTGGGGTCAATGACCCAGCCCTGCTGAAAATCCTCGCCATCCCTATCATGCGTACCATCAGCCTGACGCGAGGGGAAAGAGGCGCGCAAGGCACTGGCACGGTCGCCCACACTGAACTCAGGCTCGGCAGCCGACCACGATGCCTGACCAATATGATGGTCCCCATCTGGCTCAGAAACAGAGCCGGTCGATACGAAAAACGAGGTGTCCTGATCATCCTGCGGCAAAGGCTCGTGTCTGGAGCGGGCGCGAATGACTGACGGCTCTACCGACTCAACCGCAGGCTCTGCCGGGCGGACAAAAGGCTCGGTAGTTACAGCAGCAGGCGCGGCCGGAGGGACAGGTGCTTGTGTCAGGATGGAGTCGGGGAATTTGCGTACCTGCAAGGACTCGTGGGCCGTGCCTTCATCACGCGGCGGGGCGTGACGGGAGTGCTCCACAAATCGCGGCCCTGGAATGGGCGCTTGCAGGTCCACCGACTGCACCTGTTCCTGCCGTGGCGAAACAGGTGGCTCGGGCGCCAGGCGCGGCTCGATCTGAACCGGCGTGGCGGGGGAATGATAGGAAGGCTCAGGGGCTTGCTCATCAATGACTTCTTCAAAGCCATCGAAGATATGCGCACATTGAATGCAGCGTATATAGCCCCGGCGGCGTTGCAGCGTTTCTACACTGGCTGCAAACGATGTCCCGCAACGGGGGCAGCGAGTCTTTAGCTCCATGAACTCACCTTAAGTTCTGCCGTCTTATAACGGGCGTTGACCAGCCAAACACACCCAGCCATCGCGCTCCTGCCAAACCGACATGGGCAAGTAGGAGGAATAGACCTCGATCATCTCCTCGGCCTGCCAATCGTAAATACCGGACAGGATCAAATGCCCGCCCGGTTTGACACGGTTGGCCAGCATGGGAGCCAGCATACGCAGGGGATTGGCCAGAATGTTGGCGACAACCAGATCCGTTTGCCCGGCGGGCATGGCATCGGGCAGCAAGCCTTCAACCTCGACCTGATTGACTTGCGCATTGTAGCGCGTGGCAATCACGGCCTGCTCGTCAATGTCCACACCAACCGTATGGCCAGCACCCAGCTTGCGGGCGGCAATCGCCAAGATACCGGAGCCACAACCGTAGTCCAGCACGGTCTGACCCGCTTGCACATGATGGGCCAGCCAATCCAGACACAAATGCGTCGTGGGGTGACTGCCGGTACCAAAGGCCAGGCCGGGGTCCAATTCAATACGCACCAAGCCGTCATCGCCTTCCTGGGCGACTGGCAGGTCCTCGTCGTCCTTGTGCCAGCTGGGCACAATCAAGATACGATCGCCCACCGGGATGGGACCAAACTGCGATTGCGTCAAACGAACCCAATCCTCGTCGGGTACTTCGCGCACGCTCCACTGGGCCTTTGCAGGATCCAGCACACCGGCTTCAAAAAGCGGTTGCAGCAACTCTTCTGGCTCCAGCTCCTCGGGCAGCAAGGCCACCACCCGATTTCGATCCCAGGCCAGCACATCCGGTTCGATACCAGGTTCGCCAAACAGGGGCTTTTCCTGGTCGGTATCACCATCGGCATCTTCCACCGACACCGACAAGGCGCCCGCCTCAAGCAAGGCATCGGACAAGCGCTCGGCCTCGTGTTCCTGGCAGCTCAGTAAGAGTTCACGCATACATAGTTTCCATAAAGCAAAACAGGGGGTTCGCCCCTGTTTTACATAGTCATCATTCTTATCAGGTCAGGGCTGTGGCCTGACCTGTTGCTGCCCTTACTTGCTACGTTGGGCCAGCTTTTGTTCCAGGTAGTGAATGCTGGTGCCGCCTGCCTTGAAGCTGGCGTCCTGCATCAATTCCCGGTGCAGATCCACGTTCGTCTTGATCCCTTCCACCACCATTTCGGACAAGGCAATGTCCATACGGGCAATGGCTTGCTCGCGCGTCTTACCGTAGGTAATCAGCTTGGCAATCATGGAATCGTAGTACGGCGGCACGGTGTAGCCGGTGAACACGTGCGAGTCGATACGCACGCCAGGGCCACCGGGAGTGTGCCACTTGGTAATCAAGCCTGGGCTTGGTACGAAGTTGAATGGATCTTCCGCGTTGATACGGCATTCGATCGAGTGACCTTCAAACTCGATGTCACGCTGGCGCAGCACGAACTTCTCGCCTGCGGCCACTTTGATCTGCTCCTGGACCAGATCAATGCCGGTGATCATTTCAGTGATGGTGTGTTCGACCTGAATACGGGTGTTCATCTCGATAAAGAAGAACTCGCCGTTTTCGTACAGGAATTCAAACGTACCAGCACCGCGGTAACGCATACGACGGCAGGCATCAGCACAACGCTCGCCGATGCGTTCGATCAGGCGACGTGGAATACCTGGAGCCGGTGCTTCTTCAATCACTTTCTGGTGACGACGCTGCATGGAGCAGTCGCGCTCACCCAGCCAAACTGCATTGCGATCCCCATCAGCCAATACCTGAATTTCGATATGGCGTGGATTCTCGAGGTACTTTTCCATGTAGACCTCGGGATTATTGAACGCAGCAGCGGCTTCGGTTTTGGTCGTGGCAACGGCCGTCAGCAAAGCGGCTTCGGTGTAGACCACGCGCATACCGCGACCACCACCACCGCCAGAGGCCTTGATGATGACCGGATAGCCCACTTCACGGGCAATGCGCACGATTTCTGCGGGATCGTCGGGCAAGGCGCCGTCCGAACCGGGAACCACAGGCACACCGGCCTCGATCATGGCTTTTTTGGCCATGACCTTATCGCCCATCGTGCGGATGTTCTCGGGACGTGGGCCGATAAAGACAAAACCGCTCTTTTCGACACGATCAGCGAAGTCCGCGTTTTCAGCCATAAAGCCGTAGCCAGGGTGAATGGCTTCCGCATCGGTGACTTCTGCTGCCGAGATAATGGCAGGCATGCTCAGGTAGCTGTCACGGGCTTGGGCGGGGCCAATACACACGGCCTCGTCGGCCAGACGCACGTACTTGGCACCACGATCAGCTTCAGAATAAACGACGACTGTCTTGATACCCATCTCGCGACAAGCGCGCTGGATACGCAAGGCAATTTCGCCCCGATTGGCGATTAGGATTTTTTCAAACATATCATCAACCGATGACGAACAGAGTCTGACCGTATTCCACCGGCCCGCCGTTTTCAACCAGAATTTCCTTGATCACGCCGGACTTGTCGGCTTCGATCTCGTTTAGCAGCTTCATGGCTTCGATAATGCACAAAGGCTCGCCTTCCTTGACCGTCTGGCCCACTTCCACAAAAGGAGCAGCGCCTGGGCTAGGAGCACGGTAGAACGTGCCGACCATAGGAGCCTTGACGGCGTGGCCTTCGGGAACGGCGGGTGCAGCGGGAGCTGCGGCAGGAGCGCCAGCGGCGGGGGCTACCACCTGGGCTACAGGAGCCTCGGGAGCATAGACCACGGGAGCTGCCGAGCTTTGCGAAAATTTCACAATGCGAACCTTGTCATCACCTTCAGTGATTTCCAGTTCGGCAATGCCAGACTCGGCTACCAGATCGATCAGGGTTTTGAGTTTTCTAAGATCCATGCGTACTTCCCGCAACGCCGCACTAGCCACTGACTGGGTCAGGACGGCATTAAAAAAATATTGGTCAAAAAAACGAAACGAACCGCCTAACTATTCAAAGCAAACCGCAGCGCGGCTTCATAACCGTAGGCCCCCAAACCAACAATGACACCGCTAGCGATGTCAGAGAGATAGGAGTGGTGACGGAACGGCTCACGACGGTGAACATTGGACAGATGAACTTCAATAAACGGAATACCGACACCGGCAAGCGCATCCCGTATCGCCACGCTGGTATGGGTGTAGGCCCCAGCATTGATCAGGATGAAATCCACGCCCTCGGTACGGGCTTGATGAATTCGATCGACGAGCCCGCCTTCGTGATTACTTTGAAAAAAATGACACTGCGCGCCATGCTGGTCGGCCAGCACCTGTAAACCACTGTTGATATCGTCGAGAGTCTGATGTCCGTAGACATCGGGTTCTCGGGTACCCAGCAGGTTGAGGTTGGGCCCGTTAAGGACCAGGACATGTTTCGCCATAGCGGATTTTTCGTCAAGACAGACCGCCTTTTTACGCTAAATAACGTCATTTGTCCATAAACCTGCTTGGCTTACAAACAGTTAGCATTGGTCCCATCCCGTTTGAAACAGGGGTGGACCAGACCGACAATTTGACGAAATTAAGCGAAAAAGTCGGCCAGTTAGCGTTGAGCTTTAATAACTTCGTCCAACTTTTCGGGATCTATCTGGCCCAAAATGCGTTCACTGACCCGGCCATTGCTGCCAAACACGACAGTAAAGGGCAATCCGCCCTTTTTATTGCCCACGCTACGCATTTGCTTCAGGCCGCCCGAGCCAGCCAGCAAAATGTCGTAACTGACCGGCACGCGTTCCAGAAACTCTTTCACGTTATCCAGCGAGTCCACTGCAATACCCACAAAGTTCACCTCGGGGTAGCGTTTGTGCAGTTCCTGCAGATCCGGCATTTCCTTGACGCAAGGTGCACACCAGGTCGCCCAGAAATTGACCACCAGGGGCTTGCCTATATAAGTAGAGAGCGCGCGATCTTCGCCCTGAAGATCCTTGAAGCTTTGCGCCAGGAAGGGGTCTGAAGGCAGCAAACTGGCCCAAGGGGCGGGATGCAGGGCCAAAAGACTTGCACACACTAGCGATTTCTGCAGAAAAAGACGCCTACGCATACCGGCTCACACCTGAAAAAATATCATCTGGGGATGATAGCACCGGCCCTCACCAAAGCTCACGCATCAGATCAAACAGTCGTCTAGAATACAGGCCGGAGGATTGTCATGCACATACATATACTAGGAATTTGCGGCACATTCATGGGTGGTCTGGCCCTGATTGCCCGCTCGGCTGGCCATACGGTTACCGGTTGCGATGCCGGGGTCTACCCGCCCATGAGCACGCAGCTGGAAGAACAAGGCATTGAGCTTATTGAAGGCTTTGGCGCAGAGCAAACCAGGCTGTCCCCTGATCTCTATATAGTGGGCAATGTAGTTACGCGCGGTAATCCTCTGATGGAAGCCATTCTGGATCAGGGTCTGCCTTATACATCCGGCCCGCAATGGCTGGGCGAGAACATTCTGCACAAGCAGCACGTTCTGGCCGTGGCCGGCACGCACGGCAAGACCTCCACCAGCTCCATGCTGGGCTGGATCCTGGAACAGGCCCAGCTGTCCCCCAACTTCCTGATCGGTGGCGTGGCCCCCGGCCTGGGTGTGTCGGCCCGCTTCAATCCAGAACAATCCTTGTTTGTGATCGAGGCCGACGAATACGACACCGCCTTTTTCGACAAGCGCTCCAAATTTGTTCACTACCGCCCCCGCACGGCCATCCTGAACAATCTGGAATACGATCACGCTGATATCTTCCCTGATCTGCACGCCATCCAGACCCAATTTCACCATCTGGTGCGTACCATCCCCTCCTCCGGGCTGATTCTGCGTCCCACCCACACCCCCAGCCTAGACGAAACCCTGGCCCGTGGATGCTGGACGCCGGTTGAACAGTTTGGCCCCGACGGAGATTGGGACAGCAAGGCAATCAGCGCCACCTCTTTCGACGTGATGTTCAAAGGCCAGTCCCAAGGCATCGTCCAATGGACACTGACCGGCGAACACAATCGCCTGAACGCTCTGGCCGCCATCGCCGCTGCCCACCATGTGGGCGTCAAACCTGAACAGGCTTGCGCGGCACTGAGCCAATTCGCCGGCATCAAGCGCCGCATGGAAGTGCGTGGCGTGGTCAATGACATTACCGTCTACGACGATTTTGCCCATCACCCTACCGCCATTGCTACTACGCTAGCCGGTTTGCGCAGCCAGACAGGTAAAGCCACCCGAATTCTGGCCGTGTTGGAGCCACGCTCCAACACCATGAAGCTGGGTGCCATGGCTGCCCGCCTGCCCGGTTCGCTGGAAGATGCCGACCTGGTTTTTTGCTACGGCGAGACCCAGGGCAAGCACGCGCTGGGTTGGGATGCGGCCAAGGTCCTGGCTCCTTTAGGGGATCGCGCCACAGCGTGGAATGATTTGGATAAAATGGTTCAGGCCATTGTTCAGGCCAGCCAGCCCGGCGATGCCATTGTCGTGATGAGTAACGGCAGCTTTGGCGGCATTCATCAGCGCCTGCTGGATCAACTGTCACGCTGACCCTCTTATCTATATAGCAGGTGCCTCCATGATCCTCTATCTACACGGCTTTCGTTCCTCGCCTTCGTCCTACAAAGCGCAGCGCCTGAAACAAACCATGCAGGACAGGGGCTTGCTGCACCTGTGGCGCTGCCCGCAATTGCCCGCCAGCCCGGCCCAGGCCATTGCCATGTGCAAGCGCATTGTGGACACGGCAATGCAGGCGGGCATGAGCGCCGATCAATTGTGTGTGATCGGCTCCTCGCTGGGCGGTTACTATGCCAGCCACCTGGCGCAGCACTATCACAGCCGCGCCGTGCTGCTTAACCCGGTGGTCTACGCAGGGCGCGATCTGGCTACGCAGGTGGGCGAGCATGTCTGTTATCACTCGCCCGACCCGTTTCACTTCCTGCCCGACTATGTGGATGAGCTCAACGACATTCACGTACCACGCCCCAGCGATCCCCAGCGCTTTTACCTGCTGGCCGCCAAAGGTGATGAAGTCCTGAACTGGCGCGAGATGGCGGACTGGTACAAAGGCAGCCAAGGTCACATTCTGGAAGGCGGAGATCACGGCCTGACCGACTTTGATCCCTGGATCGACGAAATTTTGCGCTTTGCCCTGCAACAACCTTAACTATCTTTACCGGATGGCCAGCACCATCCAGATGGAAAATCATGTACGTCCTTTTTGAAGACAGCGGTAATTTCAAAGCAGAAAAAATATTTTCTGACAGCGATACCACCATGCAGGTGGAATCCGCGTCTGGCAAACGCAGCAAAATAAAGAAAAACAGCGTTCTATTTACCTTCGAGCAGCCCGCCCCGGCAGAACTGCTGGAAAAAGCCCAAGCGCTGGCCGAATCCCTGGATATCAATTTTTTATGGGAATGCGCCCCCCAGGAGGAGTTTGAAGCGTCCACGCTGGCACAGGATTATTTCGGTCACGCGCCCAGCGCTGTCGAAAAAACCGGCACCATCTTTGCCCTGCACAGCGCACCCGCCTACTTTCACCGTCGTGGCAAAGGGCTGTACCGCCCTGCTCCGCCAGAGATTTTGCAAGCCGCTCTGGCCGCCATTGAAAAGAAACGCCTGCAGCAAGAGCAGATCCAGACCTGGGCCGAACAGATGATCAAGGGCGAACTGCCGCCCGAAGTTGCCGAGAAAGCCAGCACCTTCCTGACTCAGCCAGACAAGAACACGCTGGAGTGGAAAGCGTTTGATCAGGCCCAGAAAGAACTGGGTGTCAGCACGGAAAAGCTGCTGCTGTCGCTGGGTGCCTGGTCCAATCCACTGACTTTGCATCAACATCGCTTTTTGGCCGCGCACTTCCCCAAAGGGACAGGCTTTCCGGAGATTGCCCTGCAAAATTGGGGGCAGGACCTGCCCGAGGCCGATGTCACCGCCTACTCGGTGGACGACGCCAATACGATTGAAATTGACGACGCCCTGTCCGTCCAGCATCCGGAACCGGGCCGCCTGCGTATCGGGGTTCACATTGCCGTGCCTTCGCTGGCCTTGGCTCGTGGCAACGAGATCGACCAGATCGCCCGCAATCGCATGGCAACGGTATACACACCGGGCTACAAGATCCCTATGCTGCCGCCCGAGCTGATCGCGCATTTCTCCCTGGATCAAGGGCAGACTCGTCCTACCCTGTCGCTGTATGTAGACGCCGACATCAGCACTGGTGAAATCCTGTCGCATCAGACTCGTCTGGAACGCATTACCGTGGCGGGCAACCTGCGCCAACACGAGCTGGACCCGCTCATCAGCGAAGAAGCTCTGGCCGACGAAAACGCCGAACTGCCCTATGCACAATGGCTGCGTCCGCTATGGAACTTCTCGCGCCAACTGTCAGCCCAGCGTGAAGCCGTGCGTGGCAAACCGGAAAACAATAACCGTGTGGAATACAGCTTCGAGCTGGATGGCCCGCACGACGATCCAAACTCCATCATTCGTCTGGTGCCACGCGTGCGCAATGCGCCGCTAAGCCTGCTGGTGGCTGAATACATGATTCTGGCCAATCAGCTGTGGGGCGGTTTGCTGGCCGAGCACAATGTGCCCGGTATTTACCGCTCCCAGCAGTTCATGCGTACGCGTATGTCCACCACGCCCGGCCCGCACGAATCCATTGGTGTGCCGCAATACATCTGGTCGACCTCGCCTCTGCGCCGTTATGTGGACCTGATCAATCAGGGCCAGATTCTGGCGGCGGCCGAGCACGGCATCTCCGCACGCCTGGCCGCCCCCTTCCAGCCCAAGGATGCGGATCTGTACGCCATTATTGGCGCCTTTGAATCGCAATACACCCAGTGGTCGGACTACCAGTCGTCTCTGGAGCGCTTCTGGTGCCTGCGCTGGCTGCAACAAAACGACATCAAGCAAGTCCAGGCCAACTTCATCAAGGAGGATCTGGTGCGCCTGAGCAATGCGCCGCTGGTTCTTCATGTCCCCGGCCTGCCAGCACTTGAACGTGGTCAGGAAGTCACGCTGGATCTGTTGTCCTTCGACGAACTGGCTTTGACGGTGGAAGCCCGTTTGCGCTCGGTCGCCACGGCTGACTGACGATCATGACCAAGCTCGACCGCCGCCACGCGCCCAAAGACTATTTGTGGCTGGCGGTCGCCCTTTCGGCACTGATTCATCTTTTGCTGATCTTCTGGCCGGCTCGCGCGCCCTCGCCCGCACCAGCCAACAGTCTGGATGTAGCACTGGTCAATTTCAGTACCGACTCGGCACCGTTAAGTCCCCAACTGTTAGCGCAGTTGAATCTGGATGGCGGCGGAGAGCATCAGCAAGGGCAAGCCAGCAATCCTTTGCCGCTGACCGATCCCAATCTGCCGAATCAGTTAGTGCTGGAAGCCTTGCGTGCACGCCAGCAAAGCCTGGAAGCTGAACAGCAGCGCCTGCTGGGCGAGCTGGAAAGTCAGGACAAGGCACCTTTGTCGACACCCAGCTTTGAATATATTGGCGCGTCCATTGAGCCCGGCCCGGACGACCATGATCTGGACCCACAAGTGCAAAATAGCCAACTGGCGATTTTGCGTGAGCAGATTCGTGAACAACAACGCCAACCCCGCTACCACTATGTAGGCCCCAGCGCCAAAGCCAGCGAACAAGCCCAGTACCTGGATCAGTGGCGTCAAAAAATTGAGCAGACCGGCACCCGCCACTATCCGAAGCAAAATGGCGAGCAACTGTACGGTCAGCTGCAAATGACAGTCTATATCCGGCGCGATGGCAGCCTGCTGCGTGCCCAGATTACTGAGCCTTCAGATCAGGCCGCCTTGAATCTGGCGGCCCGCCGCATTGTGGAACTGGCCGCCCCCTTCGCCCCCCTGCCCGAACAAGTGGCTCCTGGCGCGGATGTACTCGTCATTACCCGCAGCTGGAGTTTTACGCATGACAGGCTCAGTATGCACGGCACGGATGTGCAATAAGATCGTATTGTCCACAGCAAGCTCTGACAAAAGCAGACCCTAGGGTAAAATATGCGCTTTCAGCCTTGGGGCTGACACCTCACAACAAGACAAGCATCGCTCAACCATGCCCGACACGACTCCCGCCAAGCGCTACGGCGTTATTGGTCACCCTATCGAGCACAGCCGCTCTCCACAAATCCATACGCAGTTTGCCAGCCAGTTCAATCTGGCCCTGAGCTACGAGCGCATTCTGGCACCACTGGATGGCTTTAACGCCACCGTGGAGGAGTTTTTCAGGGACGGCAGCGGCCTGAATGTCACCTTGCCCTTCAAAGAGCAGGCTTATGATCTGGTGGGCCCACGCTTGAGCCGTCGCGCTCGCATGGCCGGAGCCGTCAATACGCTATGGCTGGAAGATGGACAGTTGCACGGCTGCAATACCGATGGCGTGGGCCTGTGCTCGGACCTGCTGCGTGTCGGCCACAACCCGGAAGGCAAGCGTATCTTGCTGATCGGTGCAGGTGGTGCCTCGCGTGGAGTGGTGTTCCCCTTATTGGAAGCCGGTTGCGAAATGCTGCACATCATCAACCGCACCAGCGCCAAAGCCTACGACATTCGTGAGCAGGTCGTTGCTCTGGACCCGGATGCCTCCCGCCGCCTGAGCGCGGGCGGTCTGGACGACCATTGTGGCGACTGGGACATTGTGATCAATGCCACCTCGGCCAGCCTGAACCAGAATCTGCCCGAACTGCCAGATGCCCGTTATCGCAGCAACTCTCTGGCCTACGATATGTTTTATGCCAGCGAACCCACTGCTTTCATGCGTGCCGCCGAGCAAGCCGGTGCCACACATAGCAAAGATGGCCTTGGCATGCTGGTAGGCCAAGCGGCCGCCAGCTTTCAGATCTGGCACGGCGTAGAGGCCGATGTCGAACCCGTACTGGCCCAGCTGCGCCAGGACATCGGACAAATCTGACGTGCGTCGCCTTCTGGCCCATCCCTGGAAACTGGCTGGCCTGGCCGTTCTGGCCGTGGCCGCTGGTGTTCTGCTTTATCAGATCGCCCTGTTTCTGATGGTGCTCTGGTACAGCGTGGTGCCGCCCCGCATGACCACCTTCATGGCGGCCGAACAGGGCCAGTTGCGCAGCGCCAATGCGGATGCCGAACTGCGCTATCAATGGGTGCCGTACGACAAGATCAGCGCCAATTTGAAACGCGCGGTGATTGCCTCCGAAGATTCGAACTTCCTGAACCATTCGGGGGTCGAATGGGATGCCATTCGCAAAGCCTGGGAATACAACCGCCGCCAGTCGGAAAAGGGCTCTACCCGCCGTCGTGGTGGTTCTACCATTTCCCAGCAATTGGCCAAGAATCTGTTTCTATCAGAATCACGCAGTTATCTGCGTAAAGGTCAGGAATTGATTCTGACCTATATGATTGAAACCGTCATGAGCAAGGAACGCATTCTGGAGCTATACCTGAACGTAGCTCAATGGGGAGAAGGCGTTTTTGGCGCCCAGGCGGCGGCACGCCACTACTTCAAGGTGGATGCGGCCAGGCTCAGTGCCATGCAGGCCGCCCGTCTGGCAGGCATGTTACCCAACCCGGCCTACTATGACAAAAACCGTAACAGCCCCTATTTGCAATCGCGCACGCGCACTATCAGTCAACGTATGCGACAAGTCGCTATTCCCTGACTGCAATCCGCATTTTTGTTAAGCTAGCCACGTCTTTCCTGGGCCCTATTTTCATGCGCACCGCACGCCGCTATCTCGCTTCCGAAATCTATCGCTCCAGCGCCGTGGTGCTGATTGCCCTGCTTGGCCTGTTTACCTTTTTCGCCCTGATTGAAGAGCTGGACAAGGTCGGCTCCAAGTTCACCCTGATGAATCTGTTTTACATCCAGGCCCTGGAGCTGCCCACCCGTCTGTACGACCTGCTGCCCATTGGCCTGTTGATTGGTGCCACCCTGGCCCTGGCCAGTCTGGCTCAGCGCAATGAGCTGGTAATTTTGCGTGCGTCAGGCGTTAGCGGCCTGCACATGATGCTGATGCTCTGGACCATTACCCTGCCCCTGGTAGGGGGGGCCTTTGTTTTGTCCGAGTATGTCACCCCCATGGCCGAGATCAAATCCAGTGAGCAAGGCATGGCCTTGCTGGGACGTTCCGGTGGCGGCCGTCTGGACAGTGGCTACTGGTTCAAGGAGAGCAATGACAGTGGCGGGGTGCGCATCATCAATATTGCCAACCTGCAGGGCGATGGCAAAGTAAGCGATGTCAGCGTGTTCGACTTCGCGGATGGGCAGCGCCTGAGTGCAATGACTCAAGCGCCCAGCGGACAGTTCCACAAGAACCAGCTGGACTTGCAGGACGTTACCGAGACCCAAGTCAATGAGCAGGCCCACACGGCTCTGTCACAGGATAAGGCACCTGATCAAGCGCTGGTCAAAATTGAAAAACGCCCCACCTTGACGCTGACCACCACGCTAACGCCGGATCGACTGATTGCACGCGTCGTGACACCCGAGCGCATGTCCATTCTGGACCTGAAGGACTACATCGGCTATCTGGACGCGAACAAGCTGCAGACCAAACGTCAGGTTGTGGCCCTGTGGCGCAAAGTCGCTTACCCCTTTACCTTGCTGGTCATGATTACCATTGCTGCGCCTATCGGCTTCATGCAGACCCGCCACGGCGGTGTGGGCACCAAGGTCTTTACCGGTATCTTGCTGGGCGTGGGCTTTTTCATGATCAATCAGTTGGCCTTGAACGTGGCCATGCTCAGCAATCTGGCGCCGTGGGTCACCGCTCTGGTTCCGAACCTGATCGCCATGGCCATGGCCTTGAGTGCTCTTATCATGATGGAAAACCGGCACAACCGGCGTCGTCGCAACTCCAGCACAACCAACTAAATCATGTCCTTAGCTACTTCCCCTGCCATCTGGGCGATTGGTGATATTCAAGGCTGCTGCCGCCCCCTGGACAGCTTGCTCAGCCATCCTGATGTTGCAGCCGACAGCCAGGCCAAATTCTGGTTTGCAGGCGATCTGGTCAACCGTGGCCCGGACTCTCTGGGAGCGTTGCGCCTGATTCGTTCTCTGGGCGATCGCGCCGTCTGTGTACTGGGCAACCACGACATTCACTGTCTGGCAGTCGCTGCCGGGGTGCGCAAGCCCGGCAAGCAGGATACCTTGCAGGAACTGCTGGCCGCGCCGGACGCACAAGAGTTGCTGGACTGGCTGCGACACCAACCGCTGGCTCATTATGAGCATGACCATCTGATGGTACATGCCGGAGTGCACCCCGACTGGAGCCCGGAGCAAACGCTGGAATACGCCCACGAGCTGGAAGCACTCTTACGTGCGGATGACTGGCAAGACAAGATTATTGAGTTGTTCGGCAACAACCCGGATCGTTGGGATGCTGGGCTACAAGGCTACGATCGCCTGCGCGCCATTGTCAGCACCTTGACCCGCATGCGCATGTGCGATGTGAATGGTCGCATGGACTTCAAGCACAAGGGTGCGCCGGATGCCGAGTCCGGCTTGCTAGCGTGGTATGAAATGCCGAATCGCGCCTGTGCCCAGGTCCCTATTATTTTTGGACATTGGTCTACGCTGGGCTTGCTGAACACGCCTACCGTGATCAGTCTGGATACCGGCTGCGTCTGGGGTCGCCAGCTTAGTGCTGTACGCCTGCAAGACCGGCATCTGGTTCAGATTCACTGCCCGGAAAGCAAAAAACCGGGCTAAAGCCATCAGGCCTCGACAGTGACGGCCTCGGGGCACACGACCGCACGGATCTGTTCACGAGCTGTTTGTGCCGTTTGCGAACGTCCCCATTCCGTACAGGATTGAGCCGGCATCAGGTCCAGAAAATGGCAGTGCACAGAGACATTACGCGCACTGAGCAGAACCCAGATATTGCCAACCAGAGACTGCTCGCCCACAAAGGCAAAGCGCTCACTGCGCTGACCTTTCTGCTCAAATACCAGAGCCACCGGCTGAATATCCACATTCAGGCTGATAGCCGTCTCAAACAAACTGGCGTGGAAAGGCTGTACATCCAGTCCGGTTGAAGTGGTGCCTTCAGGGAACAGACCTACGGCATCACCACGCTCAAAGCACACAGCCATTTGCTGGCTGACAATCTGAATGGCGCGACGCTGTCCGCGCTCAATGAAAACCGTCCCTGCACCCGCCACCAGCCAGCCAATCACTGGCCAACGGCGAATATCGCTTTTTGCAATGAAAGAGGTACTACGCACGCTGTTGAGTACAAAAATGTCCAACCAGGAGATATGGTTGGACACATAGAGCACGGAGCGATCCTGAACGGCCTGGCCGTGCTGCAGTACACGCACGCCGCAGATCAGCATCAAGAGGCGCGACATGCGCAACACCATGACGCGGCGCCCGCCTGGACGCAATACCGGAAAAAGCAGACCGACGCTTAACAAGCCGACCACGATCCACACAATCAGAGCGACAGCGCGCCAACTAAAACGAAATAAACTAATCAAAAGGCTGCAACCTTGTAGAGAGCTCAGGCCGGTGGCAGGCTGTCCAGATATCGCTGCAGGATCACGCAAGCTGCCATGGCATCATCATCGTCATTATTGCCCAGCAATTCTTGAGCCTCCATGCTGGAGCCCCGCTCATCGACCAGGTCTACTGCAACGCCATAGCGACCGTGCAGTTGGTTGGCAAAACGCCGACACCGCAGCGAAGCATACTGCTCGCCACCATCCAGGGTCAAAGGCAAACCTACCACGACGCGATCGGGCTGCCATTCCTTGAGCAAAGCCTCGATAGCCGCAAAGCGCTGTTCCCGTGTAACGGGCCGCAAAATCGTATAAGGGCGGGCCTGGCGCGTCAAGGTGTTGCCCAGCGCCACGCCAATTTTTTTCAGGCCATAGTCAAAGGCCAGCAAGGTTTGCGCCGAGCTGACCATTGACGGTGTTTCGTGTTCAGGCATGGCCCGCAGCACCTGTCAGGGTAAAAGGACTGATTCCCAGCAAAGCCAGGGCGCGATCATAGCGCTCCCCAACCGGGGTAGAAAACAGGATTTCATGGGTAGCCTTGATGCTCAGCCAGGCATTGTCGGCCATCTCGCTTTCCAGCTGGCCCGCAGCCCAACCGGCATAACCCAGCGTGACCAGCATATGCACTGGCCCCTGGCCTTGGGCCACGTCCTGCAGCACGTCCCGCGAAGTAGTCAGAGTCAGATCACCTACCCCCAGACTGGAGGTATAGGTTTTATCGGAATCATGGAGAACAAAGCCGCGATCCGTTTGCACCGGTCCACCGAAGTAGACAGACGTCGCGGCCAGATCAGCCCGGTTTTCCACATCCACCTCGATACGAGACAGCAGCTCAACCAGGCTCAGATCCGTTGGTCGATTGATAACAAGGCCCAAGGCACCTTGCTCATTATGTTCACAGACATAAATCACCGTGTCGGCCAAGCTGCCCGAAACCACACCGGGCATGGCAAGTAACAGGTGGTGCGTTAGATCAGCGCTTTCTTGGATTAGCGGGGACTGGCTAGTGGCACTCATACACACCTCCCGTCAAAACAAACCACCTTGGAACTTGAGATGATCACACTTGGATCATTTCGAAGTCTTCCTTACGAGCTCCGCATTCGGGACAGACCCAGTTCGGAGGGACGTCTTCCCAGAGTGTGCCCGGCGCAATGCCTTCCTCAGGCAAACCTGCTTCTTCATCATAAATCCAGCCGCAAATCAGGCACATCCACGTACGCATAGTATTCCTACTGTATTTGTAAACATAGTCCGATCCGCGTGCAAATCGGGGCAATCCATTAAAATGGGGTTCATATTACTAAATTACTCAACCCGTGACATCCAGAGCCTTGCCGGCCCTGCATGGGTAACCAAGACAAGATGGCTGCTGAAATCAAAAATTCAAGTCCTGCTCTGGCGCTCGTGCTGGCTCCTTATGATCCCAGCGGCGGTGCCCACCTGCCCGCCGATGCCATCACTGGCGCTCATCTGGGCTGCCATATCGTCAGCGTGCCCACCGCCTTGCTGGTGCGCGATAGCGCGCAGCAAGAAAACATTCAGACCCTGGCAGAGGACATTGCCGACGACCAGGCGCGCTGCTTGCTGGAGGACATGAACATTCAGGCCATCAAGTGCGGTCCTGTCTACAGTCCTGAAATCGCCAGCATGGTGGCCGAGCTTTGCTCCGACTACCCTGAACTGCCCTTGGTCCTGCACCTGAGCGCCATGCCCACCGGCCTGGACGAGCTGGATGCGGACGATGCTCTTGATGCCAGTTTACGCCTGCTCCTGCCCCTGAGCTCCTTATTATTGATCGACCACCCCAGCCTGGAGCGCTGGCAGGCCGACGAGCTGCTGGGCGACACCCCCGATGCCGTGGAAACCTTGTTGAACAACGGAGCCAATGCCGTACTGGTCACCGGCGTCCCCGGTGCTGCCGGACAATGGCACACGCGCTTTCAGGGACATCACGGTCGTCTGGACTACAGCATGCCGCTGGATGGCGGCCTGCGTCAGCAGGACATAGACAGTTTGCTGGCTACCGCCTGCCTGAGCTTTCTGGCTCAAGGCCACGAGCTGGATAACGCGGTAGAATCAGCCTTGTTGCACCTGCAGGCACGTGCCAGTGACACCTTCCAGCCCGGTATGGGCCACCGCCTGTTCAACCCTGTTGCTCCCCAAAATGACTGACGCCACCACCCTGCGCTTTCCTGCCGGTCTATACGGCATTACTCCCGAATGGGACGACACCGCCCGCTTGTTGAACGCAGTACGTGCCGCTCACGAAGGGGGGTTGCAGGTCTTGCAGTTCCGTCGCAAGAACGGCCCGGAACCAATCCGCCAGCAACAACTCAAAGAGTTGATCAAGCTGTGCCTGTCTTTGGATCTGCCGCTATTGGTGAACGATCACTGGAGCTGGGCGCAAGAGTTTGACGTGCAAGGCGCGCACCTGGGTAAAAGCGATGGCGAGTTGACCCAGGCCCGTCAGGCACTGGGGCCGCAAGCCCTGCTGGGACGCTCCTGCTACAACAGTCTGGATCTGGCTCGCCAGGCCCTGGCAGACGATGCAGACTACATTGCCTTTGGGGCCATGTACCCTTCCAGCGTCAAACCCGAAGCCCCCCCGGCTGAGCTGAACACCTTGCGACAAGCTCGACTGCTTTGCCAAGAACAAGAACACGAGGGACGGCGTGCTGCCATTGTTGCGATTGGCGGCATCACACCCGAGAAAATGCCCGAACTGCTGGAAGCAGGGGTCGATAGCGTTGCCGTTATCAGCAGCCTGTTTGAAACCAGCGATATACGTGCCACGGCGCAACGCTTTACTGACTACTTTCACGCCCAGGACTCATCGCGCTTTATGCGCTGACCCCTTGCCTGGCCTTGACCTTTTCACATCTGGATTCTTGCCTCATGTCCCGTAACTCCGAACTTTTTGAACGTGCCTGCAAAGTCATCCCCGGCGGCGTCAACTCGCCCGTCCGTGCCTTCGGTTCCGTGGGCGGCACCCCGTGCTTTATCGAACGCGCTCAGGGCCCTTACATCTGGGATGCAGACGGCCAGCAATACACGGACTACGTGGGTTCCTGGGGACCGGCCATTCTGGGCCACTCCGATCCGGACGTTATCAAGGCCGTACAGGAAGCCGCCGTACACGGCCTGTCCTACGGCGCGCCTACCGAAGGCGAAGTCGTGCTGGCTGAAACTCTGACCAAAATGCTGCCGTCCATCGAGCAAGTGCGTCTGGTCAGCTCCGGCACCGAAGCCACCATGAGCGCCATTCGTCTGGCCCGTGGCTTTACCGGCCGCAACACCATCATCAAGTTTGAAGGCTGTTACCACGGCCACGCTGACAGTCTGCTGGTCAAAGCCGGTTCCGGCTTGCTGACCTTTGGCAACCCCACCTCTGCAGGCGTGCCAGCCGAATTTGTCGGCCACACCCTGGTGCTGGACTACAACGATCTGGACGCCGTGCGCGATGCTTTCAAACAGAAAGGCAGCGAAATCGCCTGCATTATCGTTGAGCCTTTTGCCGGCAACATGAACCTGGTGCGCCCAGCCCCCGGCTTCCTGGAAGGCTTGCGCGAACTGTGCACCGAATACGGTGCCGTACTGATTTTTGACGAAGTCATGACCGGCTTCCGTGTTGGCCCTCAAGGCGTGCAAGGCCTGACCGGCATTCGTCCTGACCTGACCACCCTGGCCAAGGTGATTGGTGGCGGCATGCCCGTCGGTGCTTTCGGTGGCCGTCGCGACATCATGCAATGCGTCGCTCCCGTCGGTGGTGTTTACCAGGCAGGCACCCTGTCCGGTAACCCTGTTGCTGTGGCCGCGGGTCTGGCAACCTTGAAGAAACTGGCTCAACCCGGTTTCTACGACACCCTGACAGCCAACACCGCCAAGCTGATCCAGGGCTTGAAGGCCGCTGCAAAAGAAGCAGACGTACCTTTTACGGCAGACCACCAAGGCGGCTTGTTCGGTATCTACTTCAGCGAAACCGTGCCCACCTCCCTGGCCCAAGTGTCGGCTGGCGACATCGAGCGCTTCAAGCAGTTCTTCCACGCCATGCTGGACAAGGGTGTGTACTTCGCACCCTCGGCCTTTGAAGCAGGTTTTGTTTCGGTGCAGCACACCCCGGACATTACCGACGCCACTGTGCAAGCGGCACGCGAAGTTTTTGCCACCTTCAAAAACTAAAAGCGCCGGACAAAAAAAGCGGGCTATATGCCCGCTTTTTTTATGCTCTGAACAATCAGTCTTGCGCCATCTGCCGCAAGACAAAGCGCTGCAACTTCCCTGTCTCGGTACGAGGCAGCGAAGTCACGAACTCAATGGCGCGTGGATACTTGTACGGCGCTGCGTTCTCTTTCACAAAATCCTGCAGCTTCTTTTTCAGCTCATCGTTTCCGGTAAAGCCAGGCTTGAGCACAATGAAGGCCTGCACAATCTGGCCCCGTTCTTCATCGGCGGCACCTACAACGCCACACTCGGCCACAGCCTCGTGCTTGAGCAAGGTGCCTTCCACCTCAGGACCGGCAATGTTATAGCCCGAGGAAACAATCATGTCGTCGTTACGAGCCTGGTAATACAGGTAGCCGTCCTCGTCCATCTTGAAGGTGTCGCCAGGGAAGTTCCAACCGCCCTGAACAAACTGCTTCTGACGCTCGTCGTTCAGGTACTTGCAGCCTGTTGGCCCCTTTACGGCCAAACGGCCTACCGTGCCGACTGGCACCGGATTCAGATCATCGTCCAGAATCGTGGCGACATAACCGGGCACCACTTGGCCAATGGCACCAGCACGCACTTTTTCAGGTGGGCTGGACACGTACACGTGAATCATTTCCGTACCGCCAATGCCGTCCGTCATCTCGATGCCGCTGGCCTGCTTCCAAAGCTGACGCGTTGCATCTGGCAAGGCTTCGCCTGCCGACACGGTGGCACGCAAGCTGGCCAAGGAGTAACGATCCACCAAACCAGCCATCTGACGATAGAAGGTGGGTGCGGTAAAGCTCATGGTCACTTTGAAGCGATCAATCATGCCCAGCAGATCGGAAGGCGTCAGACGCTCCAGCAGGACAGTAGATGCACCCACACGCAGCGGGAAGCACAGCAGACCGCCCAGGCCGAAGGTAAAGGCCAAAGGAGGCGTACCGCAGACCACATCATCCGGGGTCAAACGCAGTACGTGACGCGAGAAGGTATCGCACATTGCCAGCACATCACGATGGAAGTGCATGCAACCTTTGGGCTGGCCGGTCGTGCCGCTGGTGAAAGCGATCAGACAAACATCGTCAGCCGCCGTATCGCAAGCGGTGAACTCTTCGGGCTTGTCAGCCAACAAGGCTTCCAGACCCTTGGCGCTTTCATCGTTAAAGCACAGCAGTTGCTTCAGAGCAGGCGTGTAGGAATCATGCGTGGAGTCCATGCAGTGTTCCAGCTCTTCACGCAGGCGCTCGTCACACAAGGCAGCATGAATCTCGGCCTTGTCCAGAATCGTCTTCAGTTCCACCGCCCGCAACAAAGGCATGGTGGGAACCGTAACCAGACCGGCCTTGATGCTGGCCAACCAGCAGGCGGCCATCATGGGGTTATTGGGACCACGCAGCAAAACCCGGTTGCCGGGCACCAGCTTCATGTCCTCAACCAGAACATGAGCAATACGGTTGGTCAGCACGTCCAGCTGCTTGTAGGTCAGACTGCGATTCTCATCGCCCTGTGCCCACTGCAAAGCCACGCGATCACCATGCCCCGCTGCTACCTGCTCTCCCAACAGCGCCACGGCACAATTGAGACGAGCGGGATAGTCCACATCCGGATTGCCTTCCAGCAACATCTCTGGCCACCACTCCATGGGTGGCAGATTGTCGCGTGCAAAGGTATCAAGGTGCGCTGAACGTTCCATCCTTATCTCCTGCGTAGATTACGCCCCACTCAGGCGTAGACCTTGGTCCATCAAAGGCGCCAGCCAAATTGGCAAGGTCTATATTGTTTAGTTCTAAAGGATATTAGCAAAAAAAATGCTCCAGTATCAGCAATCCCGACTACGGGTTATCCGCAGTAGCGCATCATCCTCCGCTGTTTCAAGGGGTATCCTAGACTGATCCCGGCTCCTCTGAGGCCCTTGCCCGCGCAACGCAAAATTCAATAATGAATTTCAGGATATAAGAAATAAATCGATCTTCTGCATGCATTTTTTTCAATTAAGAAAAATTACGGCAGGCATTATTTTTGAAACAAAAAAAAGTATCAGAAAAAGCAGAAAAGTGATTAAGCGAACAGGCGATACAGAGGCAAATGCCTTATACTTCAAATAAATAATCACTTGAATTTAGCCAGCTTATCGTGTCGGATCAAAGTTAGAGTGCCGTCCGAAGATTATTCAAAGCCGTGGCCCTAAAAGTAAATAGCAGACAAGAGTTTGCATTTCCTTACCCAATGCTTTGCCTGCTTTGCCGGTGCTTTCTATCAAGTTGATTAATTTAAGCTTAAAAACGAATTTACTTTGATCTGTCGCAATGTCAAACTTCGAACCAGCCCCTAAGATACCCACCAAGCTAACCCAGCTTGCTCATGGCTGCGGTCTGCGTCCTTCAAAGCTAAACATTTTGGACATGCACCATTAAGGCAAGCTATCTATGATCATGAACGATATCCCCGCTTCCGCCGTCGCCGATGCCGCTCCCGACTTGGAAAGCCGTGCCCATAGCGACGACCACTTCGACACCCGCCTGTGGCTGCGCTTGATGGCCTGCACCAATCTGGTTGAAGGCGAAATTCGCAGTCGCCTGCGTACCGAGCACACGACCACACTGCCCCGTTTTGACCTGATGGCTCAATTGCAGCGTCAGCCCGCTGGCATGAAAATGAGCGAGCTGTCCCGTCACCTGATGGTCACCAACGGCAATATCACGGGCATTACCGATCAGCTGGAAAAAGAAGGTTTGGTCGAACGCATCAAGGTGCTCACCGATCGTCGCAGCTCCCTGATCCGCCTGACACCCAAGGGCAAGCGCCAATTCAAGAAAATGGCTGCCTCCCACGAACAGTGGCTACAAGAGATGTTTGCCAACCTGTCGGAAAAAGCACGCGTCAACCTGTTTGAAGCCCTGGGCGAACTCAAGCTGATCACTCGCAACAACGTGGCCATGGCTGCTCGCGAAAGCTAAGCGCTCCGGCGCGACCAAAGATATGCTCAGGCGGCTCAAAGCAAGTATCATTACTGCTTTGAGCCGCCTTTAACATTGTTTTTCGGATCGCGTCATGGCCGTCAATCTGTTCATCCCCTCTGAATCTGATATTCACCCTGTTGCCGGTGTCAAAATCGGTATTGCCGAAGCCGGTATTCGCAAGGCCAACCGACGCGACCTGACCGTGTTTGAATTGGCCCCCGGTACCAGCGTGGCCGGTGTATTCACCACCAACCGTTTCCGTGCTGCTCCAGTACAAGTGTGCGAAGCGCACTTGGCTACGCACGATGGCATCCGCGCCCTGGTCATCAATACCGGCAATGCCAACGCTGGCACAGGTCAGGCTGGTTTGGAAAAAGCACAGCAAACCTGCACGGAAACCGCGCGCCTGCTGAACATCCTGCCTCAGCAAGTGCTGCCCTTTTCCACCGGCGTCATTCTGGAGCCTCTGCCCATGGATCGCCTGCTGGGCGCTCTGCCTGCGGCGGTGAACGATCTGGCCGACAACAACTGGTTCAATGCTGCTCACAGCATCATGACCACCGATACGCAACCCAAAATCGTGTCTCGCCAGATCCAGTTGTCGGGTAAAACCATCACACTGACCGGCATCAGCAAAGGCGCGGGCATGATTCGCCCCAATATGGCCACCATGCTGGGTTACCTGGCTACGGACGCCGGTATTGCTCCCGAACTGCTGCGCGATATGTGTCGTCAGGCGGCAGACCGCTCTTTCAACCGCATTACGGTTGATGGCGACACCTCCACCAACGACTCCTTCATCATCATGGCAACCGGCCAAAGCGGTGTCACGGTAGAGTCGATTGCAGACCCGAACTACAACACCTTGCTGGATGCCCTGGTCGACGCCTCGCGCGAACTGGCCCAGAAAATCGTGCGTGACGCCGAAGGCGCCACCAAGTTCATGACCATTCAGGTTGATGACGCCGGCTCCAGCGAAGAAGCTCTGAAAGTGGCTTACGCCATCGCTCACTCACCTCTGGTGAAAACAGCCTTCTTTGCCTCCGACCCGAACCTGGGCCGTATTCTGTGCGCCATTGGCTACGCCGGCATTAGCGATCTGGACGTGAGCAAATTGCGTCTGTGGCTAGGTGATGTGCTGGTAGCCGTGGACGGTGGCCGCAACCCCGACTACCAGGAAGAAGATGGCCAGCGCGTCATGCAGGAAGCCGAAATTCTGGTACGTGTTTCTCTGGGCCGTGGCCAACACAGCGAAACGGTTTACACCTGCGACTTCTCGCACGAGTACGTCACTATCAACGCGGACTACCGCTCCTGATAAAAAAAACCGCCTCCACCCAATCGGTGGAGACGGTTTTTCCTTACGGACAAGCCCGCCACTGGCGGGCTTGTTCTATTTCTTGCCCATGCCCTTGACCAGCGAGAGCACCGCCAGAATCAGGAACACGACAAACAGGATCTTGGCAATCGAAGCAGCACCAGCGGCAATGCCACCAAAACCCAGCACAGCAGCCACGATAGCTACAATAAAAAAGATTACGGCGTAGTAAAGCATACGATTCTCCTCATCATCAGTACGTACAGGGACAGCACCTTGTCTGACGGACCATCTCAACGACAGCTCATGAAATACCTACAGACAAAAAAAGGTTCCCACCCGCTAACGGTCGTACTTGTCGTAGAAGTCTTTAACCTCGCGCTCCGCCTCTTCGCGGGTACGGCCATAGCGCTCTTGCACCAGACCGGCCAATTGCGTGGCATCCCCTTTCACCTTGGCCCACTCATCATCCGTAATTTCGCCCCAGACGCTGCGGGCTTTACCAGCCAGTTGTTTCCATTTGCCTTCGATCGTGTCCTTATTCATACGCTTCCCCTTAGTAGGTCCGAAAAATAAATGACTTACGCTTCTGTGAACGCAACAGCTCTACCGTAGCGGAAGGCGAGCCACTCAAAGGCCACAGATTGAGGAGAAATGTAACAAATTAGCGATATGCCCTGTTCTGGACGGGGCAGGTCCCCTCACACGTCCTTTACGCCCCCAAGACAAGGGGCCTACCCTGCCTACCCAGTGAAAAACGAAAGGATTGGATGCAAAATACAGACAGGAGAAGGTCCAAGCCATTGACAGCAAAGCCTTTTTATCCTATTATTTTTTGCTTGGCATTTTGCGTGTCAAGATTTTTTTATGTTAGATGGCATTACAGCGGGCTGTTATTGGCCTTTTACGCGATGCCTGTTTGACTCTTTAAGGGATTCCCTATGTACGCGGTTATAAAAACCGGCGGTAAGCAATATCGCATTACTGCTGGCCAAAAACTCAAAATAGAACAGATACCGGCAGACATTGGGCAAGAAATTTCGCTTGACCAGGTTCTGTCCGTCGGCGAAGGTGAAGCACTGCAAATCGGTGCTCCTTTCGTTGCTGGCGCTGTGGTCAAGGCTACTGTTCTTGCGCAAGGCCGTCACGACAAAATCAAGATTTTCAAAATGCGCCGTCGCAAGCACTACCGCAAAACGCAAGGCCATCGTCAAAACTACACCGAAATCCGCATCGAAGCGATCAACGCCTAAGTTGTTGCTAAAAGCGAATTTGGTATTTTCTTCATCTAGGAGCTAAAGAAATGGCACAGAAGAAAGGCGGCGGCTCTACGCGGAACGGCCGTGACTCACAGGCCAAACGTCTGGGCGTTAAAGTCTACGGCGGTCAGGTAATTTCGGCTGGCGGCATCATTGTTCGTCAGCGCGGCACTCAGTTTCACCCCGGCGTGAACGTGGGCATTGGTAAAGACCACACACTGTTCTCCCTGGTCGATGGCAAAGTTAAATTTTCCATCACTGGTGCTCTGAACAAGCGTACCGTTTCGGTCGTTGCTGGCGAATAAGCCACCCGATCAAAGCGTACTCGCTGCGAAAAAGCCCTGCCGCCCTAGGCAGGGCTTTTTTTATGCATGGCCAACCTGCCATCGCCCAAACCCGCCCACCCGGCTTAGCCAGTCTCCCTACGGCCACAGCAAGAGATTAAAAATCGGCCACTATCACGGCACATACCGGCAGATAAGCCAATCTCCTATACACTAAGCAATTGGGGTTTTTGTTTAAAATGGTCTGCTCCCAGACCAGCAGCCCATACGGTTCTGCGGCCCCTGGACCTATACAGCACTCATCACCATGAAATTCGTAGACGAAGCGACCATTGAAGTGGTCGCAGGCAAAGGTGGAAACGGCGCTGCCAGTTTCCGCCGAGAAAAATTTATTGAAAAAGGTGGCCCCAATGGCGGCGACGGTGGACGCGGTGGCAGCATTTATGCCGAGGCCGACCGTAACGTCAACACCTTGATCGACTACCGCTACGCCCGCCTGCACCGCGCTCGCAACGGCGAAAACGGCCGTGGGTCCGACCAATATGGCGCGGGTGGCGAGGACATCACCCTGCGTGTGCCCGTTGGCACCATGATTTTTGACGCAGAAACCGGCGAGCAGCTGTTTGACATGAAGCGTCATGGCGAAAAAATAACCCTGGCCCAAGGCGGCGCCGGTGGTTTGGGTAACCTGCACTTCAAATCCAGTGTGAACCGTGCCCCGCGTCAATTTACCTACGGCAAGGAAGGCGAGCATCGCAAGCTGCGTCTGGAACTGAAGGTGCTGGCTGATGTCGGTCTGCTGGGTATGCCCAACGCCGGTAAATCCACGCTGATCACCCGCATTTCCAACGCCAAGCCGCGCATTGCGGATTACCCCTTCACCACCTTGCACCCCAACCTGGGTGTGGTGCGTTCGTCCGAAGCCCACAGCTTTGTAGTGGCCGATATTCCTGGCCTGATCGAGGGCGCTTCCGAAGGTGCCGGCCTGGGACACTTGTTCCTGCGCCACCTGACCCGCACCCGTATCTTGCTGCATCTGCTGGACGTATCCAGCCTGGACCCGGACGAGGATGTTGTAGCCAAAGTGGCTGCAGAGGCCCGTGCCATTGTTGAAGAACTGCGTCTGTACAGCGAAGAGCTGTACGCCAAGCCACGCTGGCTGGTTCTGAACAAGCTGGACATGGTCTCGGACCCGGAAGACCTGAAAGCCCGCCTGCTCAAAGAGCTGAACTGGGAAGGCCCGGTCTTTGGTATCTCCGCCCTGACCGGTGTCGGTACACAGGATCTGGTCTATCAGCTGCAATCCTGGCTGGATGAAGAAAGCCGCAAAGAGCATATCGAGCAAGATATTGCCGACGGCACCCATATTTACGACGAGAGGTTTGCCCCAGACTGATCGTGCTACACAGGTCCAGGATCTAGACTCCAGGACTGAACCCCAAAATGCCCGGAAGACGCGGTTAAGCCAACCGCCCTACTCCTGGCATTTTCTCTATTTACACGCCAAGCGATGGATTTCTGAACTCGTCATGCAGCACTCTTCTCATTCTGAATCGGCCGTTGCGCAATCGCGCCGATTGGTTATTAAAGTAGGTTCCTCCCTGGTCACCAACGAGGGCAAAGGGATTGACCTGGATGCCGTAGAGCAATGGGCTACCCAGATTGCTCAACTGCATGCCCAAGGCAAGCAATTGGTGCTGGTTTCCAGCGGTGCCATTGCCGAAGGCATGGCCCGCCTGGGCTGGCCGCGCCGACCGAAGGCCATGAATGAGTTGCAAGCGGCGGCGGCCGTCGGCCAGATGGGCTTGATTCAAGCCTATGAAGTGGCTTTTGCCCGCCATGGTGTGCGCACCGCTCAGATTCTGCTGACCCATGAAGATCTGGCCGACCGCCATCGCTACCTGAATGCACGAGGCACCATCAACACCTTGCTGGACCTGGGTGTAGTCCCCATCGTGAACGAGAACGACACGGTGGTCACGGATGAAATCCGCGTGGGCGACAACGATACATTGGGCGCACTGGTCACCAATCTGATCGAAGCCGAAACCCTGATTATCCTGACCGACCAGGCTGGCCTTTACAGTGCCGACCCGCGCAGCAATCCTGATGCGCAGTTCATCTCGCTGGGACAGGCGGGCGATCCGACGCTGGAAGCCATGGCAGGCGGCTCGGGCAGCAATATCGGCACCGGCGGCATGATCACCAAAATCCTGGCCGCCAAACGCGCTGCGCAAAGCGGTGGCCACACCATTATTGCCTCTGGCCGGGAACAGCAAGTCCTGTCCCGCCTGGCGCAAGGTGAGCGCATCGGCACCGAGCTGCGTGCCACCTTGCCCGTACGCTCGGCCCGCCAACGCTGGCTGGTCGACCAGTTGCGTGTGCGTGGTCGCGTATCGCTGGACGAAGGCGCTGTACGTGCGCTGATAGACGGTCACAAGAGCCTGCTGCCCGTCG
This sequence comes from Alcaligenes sp. EGD-AK7, assembly GCF_000465875.3. Classification (NCBI taxonomy): domain Bacteria; kingdom Pseudomonadati; phylum Pseudomonadota; class Betaproteobacteria; order Burkholderiales; family Alcaligenaceae; genus Alcaligenes; species Alcaligenes sp. EGD-AK7. The sequence goes on from NZ_AVOG02000069.1 coordinate 107,691, forward strand.
GTGTCACCCATGTAGAGGGCGAATTTGACCGTGGCGATGTCGTTGCCTGCGTGGACAAGCACGGCGTGGAATACGCCCGTGGTCTGATCAACTACTCCTCGGACGACACCCGCCGCATCATGGGCCAACCCAGCCACCTGATCAATGAATTGCTGGGCAGCGAACACGATACAGAGCTGATACACCGTAACAATATGGTGTTCCCACGCAGTGCACCGGATCAGGACTAATCCTTGACCCCTACCCTGCCCGCCTGTTGAAATAGACGGATAAAACGTATCGAATTGCGACAGTGCGCGCGGTTTTTGCGCGCCTGATTGCAACACTTTCCCTTTCGGGCGATGCGCCCAAGGAACCGTATGAAGATCCTCGTGCTAGGTGCTGGCGTAGAAGGCGTAACCAGCGCTTATTATCTTGCCCGCCAAGGACACAGCGTAACGGTCATCGACCGCATGGCTGGGCCCGCTCTGGAAACCAGTTTTGCCAATGCCGGTCAGTTGTCCTTTGGCTATGCCTGCCCTTGGGCTGCGCCGGGTATCCCGCGCAAAGCCATCAAGTGGATGTTCGACGAGCATCCGGCCCTGACGATTCGCCCGGATGGCACGCTGACACAAATCAAGTGGCTACTGGCCATGTGGCGCAACTGCACAGCAGACCGCTACGCCATCAATAAAGAACGCATGGTGCGTCTGGCTGAATACAGCCGCCACTGCATGGCCGAGTTGCGCGCCCAGACCGACATTCAATTCGAGCACCGTGCCCAAGGCACCTTGCAGCTTTTCCGTACGCAAAAGCAGCTGGACGGCATTGCTGCCGACATCGAGGTCCTGAAAGAAGCTGGCGTGCCCTACGAGCTGCTGTCCGCCTCCGAATTGCACACGATTGAGCCGGCTCTGCGCCACGTAGAGCACAAACTAAGCGGTGGCCTGCGCTTCCCGGAAGATGAAACCGGCGACTGCCAGATGTTCACCCGCCGCCTTAGCGAATTGGCCGAGAAGGAAGGCGTGGAATTCCGCTGGAACCAGAACATTCAGCGCATTCACAGCAACGGCACGCAGATCAGCGGCGTCCAAAGCTCCGATGGCCTGCTGACTGCCGATGCCTACGTGGTGGCCTTGGGCTCCTGGTCTACGGGTTTGATGAAAGACCTGCAGGCCATCCCGGTCTACCCGTTGAAGGGCTACTCCATTACCGCCACAATTGCGGATGCCTCGCGTGCGCCTCAGTCCACTTTGCTGGATGAAAGCTACAAGATCGCCCTGACCCGCTTTGATAATCGCATTCGCGTGGGCGGCATGGCCGAGGTCGTCGGCTTTAACAAGCGCCTGAATCCCCGCCGTGAACAGACCTTGCTGATGGTCCTGAATGATCTGTTCCCCGGCAGCTACCAAAGCGATGCAGATCTGCATTTCTGGACCGGCCTGCGTCCCAAGACGCCGGACAGCACCCCAATTGTGGGGCGTAGCCGCTACTCCAATCTGTTCCTGAACACCGGCCACGGTACGCTGGGATGGACCTTGGCTACCGGCAGTGCACAATTGCTGGCTGATCTGATCAGCAACAAGGAGCCTGCCATCCGTGCAGACGACTTGTCGGTGCAGCGCTACTACTAAGCCCTGCCCCCCACAGCATGAACAAAGGCTCTGCCGGTATAACCGACAGGGCCTTTTTCAACTGCCCTGCCCTGATGACATCCTGACTAGGCCAGCAACTGGCAATTAGCAGCGAACATATAGCCCCAGTTATGAATCGAGCGGATAGGCAGAACCGTGCCTCCCTGGTTGAATTTGCGTCTCATACGGCTGACCAGAACGCCCAGGCGGTTGATATGCGAAGCACCGGGTGGATTGCTGATTACATCCGTTTTACTAGCCACAGCCCGCATCAACTCGTAATGACTGGCCCGGCGATCCTCTTCGCGCAGCAAGCGGACGATGAAGGCGCGCTCCGTGCTGGTCAGGCTAAACGAGATCCCGACAGGCGATATCAAGGCCCAGCCCTCCTGATCCAGCACCCACTCCTGGGGCTGAGACGGTTCAGGAATGATGGGCATCTGCATCATGCGCCGCTGCAAGCTGTGCAAACTGGCTGCCAGCAACTCCAAAGACGCATCCCTGGGGCAAAACTGATCTCCGCCGCTATGCAAGGCTTGCAGCATGGCCGAGTCCGTCGCATCGGACTGCATCAGGATTCCAATTTGCGGACACAGCATACGTAAGCGCACGGCCGCCGAGCAGATTTCCGCCAAGGCCCCGCCCAACCAGGCAATACATATCGAACCGGCGTAACGGCCCCGCGTTTGGGCCAACTGCAGCAAAGCCGTCGCATCCGGACAAAAAATAAGACGATAACCACGTTCTGCCAGAGCCTGAATTTGTTGTTCTAGTAAGTTTCGATCAGGGATAGACGTGGCCAGGTACAGAACAACAGGACCGCCAGCAATTTCATTTGCAACCGACATAGTTGATACCTTAACTATAATGACATCTGATGACTATGCCGGACAGTATAAATCACGACTGTGATTTTTAATTAAAACCATCGTGTTTGGCTTTACATCAACAATCTGTTGTGTGAAACATTTCTCCGAACGCCTTCGCCACGCACGTCAACATCGCGGTCTTTCTCAGGCAGATTTGGCACGTCTATGCGGATTGACCCAGAGCGCCATCTCCAATTATGAAAATGGCACTCGTCGGGATGCACGTGAAATTCTGGAGTTGAGCAGAGCCTTGAATGTCAGCGCTTTGTGGTTGCGCAAGGGTATCGGCACGATGGAGTTCACGCAGGACAGCTACACATTGTCCGAACCCCTGGATGGTCCTCCCATTGTTACCTGGCCTTTCCGTCTGTTTTCCGTCGATGAAGTGGTTGCTTTGGCAGATGGCGAACGTGATTTGCTCGATCGCACTTTGCGTCATTTACTGGACGGCATGAAAAAACGCTAGGCACCGTACGTTCTACCCGCCTATACCGCCTGCCTTGTTAAACACCCCTGACATTCAAGCTTTAAGCACAGGCTTGAACCCGACAAATCTGGTGCTGCTCCCATCTTAAGCTTCTCTTCGTTTCATTCAGCCGGTTAAGCCAGACATTTTTATCACATACGACATCTTTACTCAAAACCATCGTGCAGGGCGTTCCATGAACAATCTGTACTGTGAAACACTTCTCTGATCGCCTCCGCCACGCCCGCCTGCAACGCGGCTTTTCTCAAGCCGAGCTGGCTCGTCTGTGCAACCTCAGTCAAAGCGCCATCTCCAATTACGAGAGTGGTACGCGGCGTGACGCGCGCGAAATTCTGGATCTGGCCAAAGCCCTGAATATCAGTGCTCAATGGCTGAAAAACGGGCTGGGCAATATGGAGCTGAGTGCAGCCCATGCTACCACCTTGCAAGACTCCGGCGAAGGCCCACCGATTGTGACCTGGCCCTTCAACCGCTTTTCCGTGGACGAGATTGTGGCTTTGCCACCCAAAGAGCGTGACCACCTGGATCAAACCATCCGTCATCTGCTCAACGGTATGAAAAGAAAATAAGCCTTATACGTCCACAAGCAGCTCCAAGATACCTATACTTGTCAGCACGCAGGGGTACTCGCCATTTGGCGGGTTGAGATAAACCCTCGTACCAGTACGGATAATGCCGATGCTGGGAGCGTGTGCCACAGGTGCAATGCCTGCACGGCACTTCTTCCTATATCGGCTCCACCATTTCTTTGGAGCTGCAATGACAAGCAAAACCCCTTCTTTTACGGCCACAGCGGCCAGCGTAGACCCGGCTGCGATCCAGCCCTTACCCAACTCCCGAAAAATCTACCAAACCGGCTCACGGCCTGATCTGCGTGTGCCTTTTCGGGAAATCTCCCTGGCTGATACGCCCAGCCACTTCGGCGCCGAGCCGAATCCTCCCTTAAGCGTTTATGACACCAGCGGTCCCTACACAGACCCCTCGGTGCAGATCGATATTCGCAAAGGCCTGCCCCCGCTACGCCAAGCCTGGATCAGCGAGCGCAAGGACACCGAGTTGATGGCAGGACTCAACAGCCAGTACGGTCAAGCCCGCCAGGCCGACCCGGAACTGGACACGTTACGCTTCGAGTTGAAGCGTCAGCCTCGACGCAGCATTTCGGGAGCCAATGTCACGCAAATGCATTACGCACGGCGCGGCATCATCACTCCCGAAATGGAGTTTGTGGCGATTCGGGAAAATCTGCGACGCGAGCAATACATTGAAAGCTTGCGCGCCAGCGGTCCGCAAGGTGAAGAGATGGCTCGTCGCCTGACCAAGGTACACCCTGGTCAAGGTTTCGGTGCCAGCTTGCCCACCACGGTCACCCCCGAGTTTGTTCGTGATGAGATTGCGCGTGGCCGAGCCATTTTGCCCGCCAATATCAACCACCCGGAAACCGAGCCCATGATTATTGGCCGCAACTTCCTGGTGAAGATCAACGCCAATATCGGTAACTCCGCCCTGGGCTCCACCATTGGCGAAGAGGTCGAAAAAATGACCTGGGCGATTCGCTGGGGTGCGGACACCATCATGGATTTATCCACGGGCAAGAATATCCATGAGACGCGCGAATGGATTATTCGCAACTCGCCGGTTCCAGTCGGTACGGTGCCTATTTACCAGGCGCTGGAAAAGGTCGGCGGCATTGCCGAAGATCTGACTTGGGATATTTTCCGCGACACCTTGATTGAGCAGGCCGAGCAAGGCGTGGACTATTTCACCATTCATGCCGGTGTGCGTTTGCCCTTTATTCCCATGACGGCCAGCCGCATGACAGGCATTGTTTCGCGCGGTGGTTCCATCATGGCAAAGTGGTGTCTGGCGCATCACCGCGAAAGCTTCCTGTACGAGCATTTCGAGGACATCTGCGAGATCATGAAGCAGTACGACGTGGCTTTCTCGCTAGGCGATGGCTTGCGTCCCGGCTCGGGCTATGACGCTAATGATCAGGCACAATTCGCGGAACTGCGTACCCTGGGCGAGTTGACCCAGGTAGCGTGGAAGCATGATGTTCAAGTCATGATTGAAGGTCCTGGTCATGTGCCTTTGCATTTGATTCCAGAGAACATGCAGTTGCAGCTGGAGCACTGTCATGAGGCCCCCTTCTACACCTTGGGGCCTTTGGCAACGGACATTGCGCCGGGCTACGATCACATCACTTCCGGTTTGGGTGCGGCGATGATTGCCTGGCAAGGTACGGCGATGCTGTGCTATGTGACGCCCAAGGAGCATCTGGGCTTGCCGAACAAGAAGGACGTGAAGGACGGCATCATCACTTACAAGATCGCAGCACATGCCGCGGACTTGGCCAAGGGACATCCTTCTGCGGCATTCCGGGATAATGCCTTGTCCAAGGCGCGCTTTGAATTCCGCTGGGATGATCAATTCAATCTGGGTCTGGACCCGGATACAGCGCGTGAGTTCCACGACGAGACTTTGCCGAAAGACTCGATGAAAGTGGCGCACTTCTGCTCCATGTGTGGCCCCAAGTTCTGCAGCATGAAGATTTCGCAGGATGTACGGGACTATGCCAAGGCTAATGGCCTGGATGAGCAGTCCGCTGTGGATCAGGGGATGAAGGAAATGTCAGTGCAGTTTGTTCAACAGGGCAGCAAGCTGTATCAGGAGGCTTGATGCTGTGTTGAATGCGGGCCTGGTGTGAACATGATCTTTGTTTGATCAGGCCTTGATAGGTTGAAGCCCTGGGTGGATTATTTCTGCCTGGGGCTTTTTCTTTTTGGGGGCTTCGTCATTTCATTTATTGGAAAGCAAGGTTTAACAGTCAGAAGAGATCGTTGCTGAAGACGCCAGTTAAGCCTAGCTTCAGGGTGTCCGGGCTGAGGGTTTGCCGGTGCTGCGCACCGGTGCCCTTGTCAGGAGATAGCTACGGGCGCATCCTGAACTCGCCGGGTACTTGGTCCCCCGGACCAAGTACAAGCGTCCGGCTCAAACAGCAGGATGCTTGCACCCCTACGCTATCTCCCGACCGCGGCAAACCCTCTGAACCGCCCGGACACCCTGAAGCTAGGCTTAACTGGCTCACAATCGTTTTTTTCTGGACGGTTCAAACTGTATGCTTGAATAGCGTGTGGCACTTTCCTGGTCTGCGTCGAATCTCTGACCTCTGACCTATCACCTATCACCTATCACCTATCACCTATCACCTGAGACCTTTCACCTCCGACCTCTCTCCTCAGACGTCAAACCTCAGACCCAAGATCCGAAATCCCAAATCTCAGACCCAGACCCTCAATACATGATTGCTTGAATAGCCACGGTATGAGCCCTTGGGGGCGGTGGGCACCCGGAGGGGCGATTCAGAGTACTTGCCGCAGGCGGGGGCATGATCCGGGGTGCAAGCACTCTGCTGTTTGAGCGGGACGCTTGTGGTTCGTCCGGGGGACGAACCACCCCGCGAGTTCAGAGTGCGCCCGGATGATGCCCTCGACAAGGGGACCGGTGCGCAGCACCGGCAAGTGCTCAAGCCCCTCCGGGTGCCCACCGCCCCCAAGGGCGTGCTCATTACTGGGTTCTACTCAATAATCAGCCCTGCCCCTCTCAAATAACGTTAATGCCATCAACGACAACAGATAACCACCAATCAGCAGTTCACAACTAATAACTGACAACTGACAACTGACAACTGACAACTGACAACTGACAGAACATGCTGCCCTCAAACCATGCCCTCACTCCCCGATCAAACAAAAAAAAGCCCGGTTAAAAAACCGGGCCTTTTGTCAGCACGCCTTAAGGCGGCAAGCAGAGACTTACTTCTGCGGAGCGTACAAATACAACTCCACGCGGCGGTTCATGGCACGGCCTTCAGCCGTCGCATTATCCCCAATAGGAGCGTTCGGGCCACGGCCTTCCACCATCAAACGACCTTGTCCCACACCTTGCTGCGTCAGGTAATTCGTCACAGCGCTTGCGCGGTTAACCGACAAAGTTTGATTGGTCTGTGCCGACCCGGTGCTATCGGTATGACCGACAGCCTTGGCACGCAGCTCTGGATGCTGATTCATGGCGCGAGCCACACTATCCAGAACCGGCAGCAAAGCAGGCTTTAACTGATAATGGCCGGTATCAAACGACACACTGCTAGGAATATTGACCCGCAAGCTGCCATCGGGCATTTCGGTCACATCCACACCCAGGCCAGTTGCGCCAGACTGCTGAACATCCTTTTTAATGCCAGACCAGTTGTACGCTGCAATACCACCAGCCAGTGCACCGATACCTGCACCAATCATGGCGGCCTTGCTGCTATCACCAATCAAAGCCCCAAGACCAGCCCCCACAGCAGCGCCGCCACCCGCACCCACTGCGGTACGACCACCCGTGCTCATATTGTCCATCGTGCCGCAAGCGGCCAAAAGGGAAAGAGCACCAGCACATGCTGCTAATTTTGCAGAACGAATGGAAATTGTCATTATTGGCTCCGTAATCTCAAATTAAGTACCAGGACCGCTTGAATGCCTCCAATACTAGCAAGAGGCACCGCAAGCAGGTACTTCAAAACAGACTTCACTGCCTTCTTTAACAATTCTTGATCTTGCCAACGACCGCACAAACTGCAGTCACTGATTGCCTGGGGGCTAAGTACTTGAAAGCTTAGAACAACTCGGCACCCGAGTCGGCAACGACTTCTTTGTACTTCTTCAGATCATTGCTGACAAGCTCGCTGAATTCAGCCATGGTACCAGGCTGCACATCCGAGCCCATGGTAGCCAGTGCTTCACGCACGGCCGGATCCATCAAAGCCTTGGAATAAGCGGCATGCAGCTTGTCCAGCACAGGCTGTGGTGTACCGCCAGTAGCAAACACACCGAACCAGGTGCCCAAATCAAACGGTTTCACACCAGCCTGCTCCATGGTGGGAACGTCAGGCAGGAAGCTGGAACGCTCCAGAGTCGTCACAGCCAGGGCCTTGACGGTATCTGCCTTGATCAGCGGCGCTGCCGAAGCCAGGTTGTCGAACATGAAATGCACTTGGCCTGCCAGCAAAGCCGTCTTGGCGGGGTTGGCACCGGCGTAAGGCACATGCACGGAATTGATCTGGGCACGGGTGTTCAGGACTTCACCGGCCAGATGACCCGCACTGCCATTACCGCCCGAAGCAAAGTTCATTTGACCGGGATGCTCTTTGGCGTAGCTGATCAGATCCTGCACCGAAGCAATCTTGTTTTGTTCGGCAAACTCTTTGTTCACGATCAGGATGTTAGGCACCGAGGCAACCAGGGCGATAGGCGCAAAGCTCTTGACCGGGTCAAAAGGCACCGTCTTGTACAGCCAGGGGTTGATGGAGTTGATCGCCACCGCACCCATCATCAGGGTATAGCCGTCCGGAGCAGCCTTGGCCACAATGCTGGCACCGATATTGCCACCCGCACCCGACTTGTTCTCCACCACAACCGTGCCCAGGTCGCCTTTGACGCGTTCAGCCAGCAAGCGAGCCATGCTGTCCAAAGGGCCACCCGGTGGATAAGGCACCACGAACTGGATAGGTTTGGAAGGATAAGCATCCTCCGCCATTACAGCCGGGGCAGCCATGACAGCCGCAACACCAGAGACAGCCAGCAGCCACTTACAGACTCGAAACATCACTTTTTTCCTTGAAATAAAAATGCATATGGGCTGCACAAGGCAGCCCATGCAGAGCAGCCACTGATCCTTAATGAATGATCTGGCTTAAGAACTCACGCGTTCTTTCACTGCGTGGCGAGTCAAAGAACTCATCAGGCGTATTTTGCTCGATGATTTCGCCCTGATCCATAAAAATGACCCGATCAGCCACTTTACGCGCAAAACCCATCTCGTGGGTCACGCATAACATCGTCATGCCGGTATGGGCCAGCTCGACCATCACTTCCAGCACTTCCTTGACCATTTCCGGGTCCAGCGCCGAGGTCGGCTCGTCAAACAGCATGATTTTAGGCTCCATGCACAGGGAACGTGCAATGGCCACGCGCTGTTGCTGTCCGCCAGAGAGCTGTCCGGGATACTTGTTGGCCTGCTCTGGAATACGTACACGCTCCAGATACTTCATGGCCAGCTCCTGAGCCTGGGCCTTGGTCTTGCGACGAACCCACATCGGCCCCAAAGTCAGGTTTTCCATCACGGTCAGGTGAGGAAACAGATTGAAGTGCTGAAACACCATGCCAACGTCACGCCGAATGGCCTCGACCTGGCGCACATCGTTGGTAAGCTCCTCACCAGCCACAATGATCTGCCCTTTCTGATGCTCTTCCAGGCGGTTGATGCAGCGGATAAGGGTGGACTTGCCCGAACCCGAAGGCCCGCAAATAACGATGCGCTCGCCGGGGGCCACATCCAGATTGATATCGCGCAGCACATGGAACTGCCCGTACCATTTATTGACGTTCTTTAGCTGAATAATGGCGTCTGCCATGCAAAACTCCTTGTCTGGCCAGCAAAGCAATAGGTCTTACCCAAGGCTTTGCTACCTGTGTCAGCGTTCATAACCCGTTTGCAAACGTCGCTCCAGCGAACGACTGTAGCGAGAGATGGAGTAGCAGAACACAAAATAAATCAGTGCGATGAACAGATAGGCTTCCCGGCTAAAGCCGCGCCAGGCCGCATCGGCCAGGGCCACTTTGGCCGCCTGGGTCAAATCGAAAATACCGATAATCACGACCAGGGAGGTGTCCTTGAACAGGGAAATGAAAATGCCTACCAGTGGCGGGATCACGATCTTGAGCGCCTGCGGCAAGATGATCTGACGCATGGTGCGCCAGTAGCTCAAGCCCAGCGAAGCCGCGCCTTCATACTGTCCCTTGGGAATGGCCTGCAAGCCGCCCCGCACGGTTTCCGCGATGTACGCCGCCGCAAACAAAATGATGGCGATCTGAGCACGCAGCAGCTTGTCGATGTTAAAGCCCTCGGGCATGAACAAAGGCAGCATTACCGAGGACATGAACAGCAAGCTGATCAGCGGCACGCCACGAATCAGTTCGATGTAAACCACGCACACTGCCTTGACGGCCGGCAAGCGCGAGGTACGTCCCAAGGCCAGCAACAAGCCCAAAGGAAAGGCGAACGCGATGCCGAAGGTAGCCAGAATCAAGGTCAGCGGCAAACCGCCCCACAGGCTGTTTTCCACATAGCTCAGGCCCAGCACACCGCCCCACATCAAAATACCCACGACAGTCAGGCCGACCAGCCACATCACAGGCAGCCAGGGTTTCCAGAACCAGCGCACGCAGCTGCACACGATCAGCAAGGTCAGCAGGATGGAGGCCAACAAGGGTCGCCATTGCTCGTCATAGGGATAGATGCCAAACAGGATCAGACGGTGCTTTTCACGAATGAAAGCCCAGCATGCACCCGCACTGGCCCGACAATCCTGCGCGGTTTGCGCATCGAAATTGGCCTTGATGAACAGCCAATCGATCATGGCTGGCACAGTCATCAAAAGCAGCCAGGCCGACAACACCGTCAAAATGGCGTTCAAGGGAGAAGAAAACAGGTTCTGGCGCAGCCAGCCCAGGGTGCCCCGCTGCAGTGGCGGTGGCCCGCTTACGGTGGATGTAGGCGTATGACTCATTTAGCGCTCCACCAAAGCAATTCGGTTGTTGTACCAGTTCATGAAGATCGAGATCGACAAGCTGACCGTCAGGTAAGCCGCCATGATGATCAAAATGCCTTCAATCGCCTGCCCTGTCTGGTTCAAGGTGGTGTTCACCACAGACACAATATCGGGATAGCCAATGGCCACGGCCAAGGAACTGTTTTTAGTCAGGTTCAAGTACTGGCTGGTCATGGGAGGCACAATCACGCGCAGAGCCTGGGGCAGAACCACCAGACGCATCATGCGGCCACGGGACAGACCCAGTGCCTGCGCCGCTTCCCATTGTCCTTTGCCCACGGCCTGAATACCGGAACGCACCACTTCCGCTACAAAGGCCGAGGTATAGGTGATCAAACCGGCCAGCAAGGCGGCAAACTCAGGCGATAAGGTCACGCCCCCGACAAAGTTGAAACCTTGCAGACGGGGCACATCCAGCGCCAAGGGTTCGGGGCTGATCAGCAAGGCCAGAACCGGCATCAGAACCAGCAGCAATATGCCAAAGCGAATGGTGGGGAAAGGACGGCCCGTTTTTTCCAGACGACGACGCGCCCAGTGCGCCATCAAGACCCACAGCACCACCGCCAGGCCCAGACCCATGAAAATCCAGTCCATGCCATCGCCCTGCAGGGTGGGCAGCTTCAAACCACGATTCGATAAAAATACGCCGCCCAGCGGATTCAAAGCCTGCCGCGGTCCGGGCAAGGTCTCGGTAATCAGGGCGTACCAGAAGAACAGTTGCAGCAGCAAAGGCACGTTACGCATCACTTCCACGTACAAGCCCGCCAGCCGGGAAACCAGCCAGTTCTTGGACAAGCGTGCAATGCCCAGCAAGGTGCCAAAAACGGTGGCAGCAATAATGCCGATCACCGCCACCTTCAGCGTATTGACCAGGCCGACCAGAATGGCCCGCCCATAAGTATCCGAGGGCTTATAAGCCAGCGCCGACTCGCCAATGGCAAAGCCTGCCTCTCGATTCAGAAAATCAAAGCCTGTAGAAATATTGCGAACAGCCAGGTTGTGCAGGGTATTGGAGACCAGATACCACACACAAAAACCGAGCACACCCAAAATCAGCACCTGGTAAATAATGCCGCGTGTGAACGGATCATTCCAGGACAGGCGCCGTTTAGGGGGGGCTGGCGCGGCAGGTGTATTTTGTGCCATAGCGTAAAACCCGTGGATGCAGCACTACGCGTAGCCCTGCGAGGTGGCGCGCGTCTGGCCAAGGCCAGACGCAAGAACAAACAGTGAAGACCGAAATCTTAACGCACTGGCCAACCGTACATCACACCACCGTCACGCCATTGTGCATTCAAACCGCGATCCAGCTTCAATGCCGTCGATTTACCCAGATTACGCTCGAAGCTTTCACCGTAATTGCCGACCTGTTTAATTATGTTGTAGGCCCACTTGTTATCCAGCTTCAGACCTTTGCCCAGCTCGCCGGACACGCCCAGAATGCGCTGAATGTTCGGGTTATCGCTCTTGGTCTTTTCATCCACGTTCGCGCTGGTAATGCCATATTCTTCGGCTTCCAGCATGGCGTTCAGAGTCCAGCGCACCAGGGTGAACCAGTCCTCGTCGCCCTGACGCACGAATGGGCCCAGCGGCTCTTTGGAGAAATCCTCGGGCAGGATGTCGAACTCATCCGGCGTAGCCTGGGCGGCACGCATGGCTGCCAGCTGGGATTTATCGCTGGTAAAGCCGTCGCAACGACCGGAGGTAAAGGAGCGCATGGCTTCTTCAGGGTTGTTGATCACCACAGGGTTGAACTTGATACCCTGACCACGGAACCAGTCCGCCAGGTTCAGCTCGGTCGTGGTGCCGGGCTGTACGCACACAGCGGCCCCATCCAGCTCTTTAGCGCTTTTCACGCCCAGGGATTTTTTCACCATCACGCCCTGGCTGTCATAGTAGTTAATGCCAGTGCTGACCAAACCCAAGGTCGTATCGCGAGAGATCGTCGCGGTGGTATTACGGGTCAGCACATCGACTTCACCCGATTGCAGGGCGGTAAAGCGCTGCTGAGTGGTCAAGGGCGTAACCTTGTATTTTTTGGCATCCCCAAAAACAGCAGCGGCGATCGCACTGCACATGTCCACGTCAATGCCGGACCAGACACCCTTACTGTCTGCCAGCGAGAATCCTGCAATACCGGTTGAGACACCGCACTGAACAAAGCCTTTCTTCTTCACCGAGTCCAGGGTTTCACCTGCCTGTGCATTAGCGGCCAGGGCCATCAACGCAACACTACATGCAATGGTTTTCACTAAGGTCATGGAATATCACCTCCTGTTTACTTTTGGTAAATGGATGCAGATTACAATTGCAGCTAAGCTGTGGTGTCCAATCGTAGAGCCAGACTGTCCAAACACAAATCGGGGGTTTCCCTCTAACAATCTGACTAATACTTTTACCTACGCCGACATTTTCATGCGAGCCCCGGCGGTCATTCCCCAGGGGCTTTCCAAGCAGACTCCTCTTTAATTGTGCGTCGCGATGATCGAGTTCCAACACGTTTTTAAATCGTATGGCCGCAGTAAAAATATTCTAGCCGACATTAATTTTCGCATTGATGACGGCGAATTCATTTTTGTTTCCGGCCCCTCTGGAGCAGGTAAATCCACTTTATTGCGTCTGATCGGAGGCCTGGAGCTGCCTAGCCGTGGCTCGGTTCAGGTCAATGGGCACAGGCTGGACAAGCTGCCGGCCCGCGCCCGTCCCTATCTGCGACGCGCGGTGGGTGTGGTTCTACAAGATACGCACTTGCTGCAAGACCGCAGCGCCCTGGCCAATGTGCTCCTGCCCCTGGCAGTCATGGGCCTGGAGCCCAGCACCGCCCAGGCACGTGCTCGCGCCGCCATGGAAAAAGTGGGCCTGCGTGGCAAAGAAGATTTAAAGCCGGTGGAAATGTCGGGGGGTGAACAACAACGGCTGGCGATTGCCCGCGCTATTGTGAATCGCCCGGCTATTTTGATTGCCGACGAACCCACTGCCAATTTGGACGCTGATAACGCCAAACGCATCATGGATGTATTGATGGACTTTAACCGGGTGGGTGTCACCACCTTGATTGCTTCGCACGATCTGAATTTGATGGCACGCTATGCACGTCGAACCCTGTTGATTCAGGACGGCCGTTTTTCCGATCACCCAGGAGTGCTGGCATGAGAACCTGGCTGCGTCATCATCAATACGCCTTTCTGGTGGCCCTGCGCCGCCTGAAAGTGCAACCCTTCTCCTCCCTGTCCAACCTGCTGGTCATTGCCTTGACCCTGGCTGTGCCCGTTCTGGGAGCCAGTATCTTGCTGGCCGCTCAACCTGTCGTGCGCGAGATTCCGACCTCGCCCGAAATGACCGTGTTCATGAAGCAGAACAGCACGCTGGAACAGGCGCAAGCCTTCAGTCAGGCCGTGGGCAAAGAGTTTCAAACTGAACTGGCCCAGATCAGGCTGGTCAGCAAGGAGCAGGCGCTCAAACAACTGCAAAGCAACCCCAGCTGGACAGACGCCTTGGGCGCCTTGCCCAGCAACCCCTTGCCACACGCCATTGTGCTGACTCTGCATGAAACCCCGGACTTGGTGACGCGTGCCGACTCCCTGGCCAAGACCTTGCAAGGCCGCGAAGGCGTGGATAGTGTGCTGCTGGATAGCGAATGGGTGCAGCGTCTGGCTGCGATTCTGAGCTTCATCCGTATTGGCTTATGGATTCTGATGGCAGGCGTGGGCGTAGTCGTGATTGCCACTGTGTTCAATACCGTCCGTCTGCAAGCCCTGAACCAACGTGAAGAAATTGCCGTGGCCCGTCTGGTCGGCGCCACCGAAGCCTTTGTACGCCGCCCCTTCCTGTATATGGGCGCGCTAACCGGCCTGACGGCCAGCGCTCTGGCATGCGGTCTGGCCTTGCTGGCACTGACCCCGCTGAACAAAGCTTTATCCAGCCTGGCCCAAAGCTATGGCGTCCAGTTGACGCTCCGGCTGCCAGAATTTTCTCTGTTGCTGACAGCGGCTATTTTGGTCGCCATTTTGGGCGCCCTGGCAGCACGCTGGTCTGTTACCCGTAGTACCCAATATTGATGTCACTTCCTGAACCCCGTCCCCAAGATCTGGCCGAAAAAGTGGTGGCCTGGCAAAAAACCTCCGGCCGCCACCACCTCCCCTGGCAGAACACGCAAGATCCTTACCGCGTCTGGCTGTCCGAAATCATGTTGCAGCAAACCCAGGTCGCTACCGTACTGGGTTATTACGAGCGTTTTCTGGAACGCTTCCCCACCGTCAAGGATTTGGCCGAGGCCGAGCAAGACGAAGTCATGCCTTATTGGGCCGGTTTGGGCTACTACGCCCGCGCCCGTAACTTGCACCGCTGTGCCCGCGAGGTCATGGAGACATGGGGTGGCCGTTTTCCGGCTAATGCCACAGATCTGGCGACCTTACCCGGCATTGGCCGCTCTACCGCCTGTGCCATCGCCGCCTTCTGTTTTGGCGAACGTAGCCCCATCATGGACGGCAACGTGAAACGCGTGTTCACACGCTACTTCGGGATCTACGGGCCCACGCAGAAAAAGGCCGTGGAAAACGCCTTATGGGCCAAGGCAGATGAGGTCGTGGAACTCGCCCCCGCCAGCCTGGATATGGCGGCCTACACTCAAGGGCTGATGGACTTGGGCTCGCAATGCTGTACCCGCAGCAAGCCCACCTGTAGTCTCTGTCCGCTGCAAAGCGACTGCTACGCCCACACGCACCAGGCACAATCCGAGCTGCCCAGCCCCAAAGAACGCATTCGTCAGGATGAACGCTATGCGCATGTGCTGATTCTGGAGTTGAATGGCCAGGTTTTGCTGGAACAACGTCCTGACAAGGGAATTTGGGGTGGCCTGCTCACCCTGCCCCAGTTTGACGATGCCATCAGCCTGCAAACGGCGGCACTGCATTGGTCTGACGAGGAAGCTATTGCGCTGGCCTCTTTCCAGCATGTGTTTTCTCACTTCAAGCTGCACATCACCCCTTGGTTACTGCAAGTCGATGAATCTGTACTGGCCGAGCCAGTGGCAGGCCAGCAATGGCAGGACCATGAAGCACTGGAGCAGACCGCTTTACCTGCACCCATACGCAAGCTGCTGCTGGGTTTGTACCAGAGCAAGGATAGTGAACAATTACTTCTGAGCTAATGCCAAGATCCCCGGCCTAATCCGGGGGAATGGCGCTATGCAGGCCGCGCTGGCTTATCGTTGCTGATGCTCATCAGCATCCCGCAGGCTACACCCAAGGTCATCAAGGCCGTACCGCCATAGCTCAGGAACGGCAAAGGCACGCCTACCACGGGCAAAATTCCCGTCACCATGCCTATGTTCACGAACACATAAACGAACAGCATCATGGACATGGAACCGGCCAGCAAACGGCTGAATTGGGTGTGAGCCACAGCAGCAATCGACAAGCCGCGCAGGATCAACAAGGCGTACAGCACCAGCAGCATGATGCCGCCGTACAAACCGAATTCTTCGGCAAACACTGCAAAAATAAAGTCGGTTGTGCGCTCGGGCACGAAATCCAGATGGGACTGGGTGCCCATCATGTAGCCCTTGCCGTAAACACCACCAGAACCGATCGCAATCATGGACTGGATGGTATGGAACCCTCTGCCCAAACGGTCACTACCGGGGTTCAGCAAGGTGCAGACACGGTGCTTTTGATAGTCGTGCAACACCACCCAATCCAGGTCTGGTACGCAGATATAGTCTTCGTAGTACAGCAAGGCGCTAATACCCAGCACCAGCACCACCACAATGGGTACGATCAGCTTGAAGGACAGGCCTGCAAAGTAAATCACGCAGAAACCGGCCGCAAACACCAGCAAAGCCGTACCCAAATCCGGCTGACGCACGATCAGCAGGAACGGAATCATCAGCAAGATGCCTGCCACCATGAAGTCCAGCAGGCTCATCTTGGGCCGCTGATAGCGGTGGAAATACCAGGCCAACATCAAGGGCACGGAAATTTTGAGCATTTCCGAGGGCTGAATACGTGCCACCCCCAAGTCCAGCCAGCGCGTTGCGCCCTTGCTGGTTTCGCCAAAGAACTCCACCCCCAAAAGCAACACGACCCCGATCGAATACACCACCGGAGCCAGCTTCATCCACAAGGCAGGCGGAATCAGGGCGGCCAGCCACATCACACTAAAGGCCAACAGGAAATTACGCACCTGATCGGCAAAGCGCCAGTCTGTACCGCCCACAGCGGAATGCATGACGGTCATGCCCAGCGCAGCCATCAGCACCAGCAAAAGCAGCAAAGGCCAATCAAAGGCGGTGACGGCTCTCAGGCCCAGTTGCAAAAGTCGCTTCATTGCATCTGCCCTCGTTCCACCAACCAGTAATCAAAGACCTTGCGCACAATCGGTGCCGCAACCGACCCACCCCAACCTGCGTTTTCCACGATCAGGGCAACAGCAATTTTGGGGTTCTCTGCCGGGGCGTAGGACATGAACAAGGCGTGGTCACGCAAACGCTCATCAATGGCGTTGGCGTTGTACTTGGCACCGCGCAAGCTAAAAACCTGTGCCGTACCCGTTTTGCCAGCAGCCTGATACGCCGCACCCGCAAAAGCCCGGCGGGCGGTACCCAAACGCACCACATCCACCAGAGCACGTTTGACCACATCCACATTAGCCTGCTTCAGGGGGATCAGCTTGGCATCAATACGCACGGGCTGTTCAATTTCCGGATCATGGGGGCTGAGCGTCTGGGTGACCAGATGTGGAGGCCGCACAATGCCATTGCTGGCCAGCACGGCGGTCGCATGGGCCAGTTGCAGCACAGTAAACGAGTTATAGCCCTGGCCCACGGCCACCGAGATACTTTCCCCGGCATACCAGCGCTGTTGGGCCGGTTTTTTGTAGGCCTGACGTTTCCATTCAGTAGAAGGCAGAATGCCTTGGCGCTCGCCATCCAGATCAATGCCGGTTTGCTGACCAAAGCCAAACTGCTTCATGAAATCGTGCAGATTATCAACGCCAATTTCCGGGCCCAATGAGTAGAAATAGGTATCGGAGGATACCACCAGGGCGCGGTGCATGTCGGTAGAGCCATATACAGCGCCACCCGCGTTACGGAAACGCTGACCACCAAACTCAAAGTAGCCAGGGTCAGAAATACGGTCCGTCGCCTTGCGCTTGCCGGTTTCCAAAGCAGCCAAGGCCACAAAGGGCTTGTAAGTCGAGCCGATAGGATAGGTGCCGTACAGTGGGCGGTTAATCAGCGGGTGGTCGGGCGAGTCATTCAGCTTGCGCCAGTTCTCTACGTCAATACCGTCAATAAACAGGTTCGGATCAAAAGACGGGGCCGACACGAAAGCCAGCACTTCGCCAGTGCTGGGCTCGATGGCCACCAGCGCGCCGCGTCGTCCTTCAAACAGGGCTTCAGCCATTTTCTGCAGGCCAATGTCCAGCGACAAACGCAAGCTGGCACCCGGTACGGGGTCGACCCGGCTCAAGGTACGTACTGGACGGCCCGACGCGGCCACTTCCACTTCCTCTATCCCTGTGCGACCGTGCAGGGTCTTTTCCCAGGTTTTCTCGATCCCTTTTTTGCCAATGACCTGCGTGCCACGGTAGTTACCGGTTTGCCCGGTTTCTTCCAGGCGCTGCTGATCGCCCTCGGAAATACGGCCCACATAACCCAGCACGTGCGCTGCCGCCTCGCCCTGCGGATATTCGCGCACCCAGCGAGCCTGCAAGGTCACACCAGGGAACTTGAAGGCATGGGCAGCAAACCAGGCGGCTTCATCATCGCTCAGGTTATTGCGCAACAGAATTTCAGAATATCGACTGTTTTGCGCGACGCTCTGCTTGAATCGACGACGATCACGTGGACTTAGCTCCACCAGTTCGCCGACACGATCCAGCATATCGTCTACCGGCTCGCCCAAACTGGCGGGTACGGCCGACAAGGTGTAGTCCCGGTAATTACGGGCCAGTACCTCGCCATTGCGGTCCAGAATCTCGCCTCGACGAGGGGTAATCGGGATGACGGCAATACGGTTTTGATCGGCTCGGGCGGCAAAGCCTTCGTAGCGCACCACTTGCAAATACCACAAGCGCACGCCCAGCACCCCTAACAGTACGCAGGCCAGAACGGCCGCTACCAAGGCGCGAAACAGAATGCGCTGGCGCAACTGATGCGAAGTTTTTTTGAATTCAAACATGGCCGCCCTACCCGTCAGGACGAACCGGAGTCGGACTCGTCCAGACGCCGCTGCGGCAAGAACAGCACGCTATCGGCCAGCGGCCACAGGGCGGCGGTCAACAAGGCGCCTCCGGCCCACTCCCAGCCAGACCACTCCCCTACCAGCCAGGCGTGCAGAACCCGCACGATCAACTGGGCCAGCAGCATGACAACTGCCATGTGCAAGAAGTGAGTCCACATGCCAAAATTCAGGATGCGCTTGCGTAGCAGCAATGCGCCGTACACGACCAGAATATAGGTCAGGGCATGTTCGCCCAGCAGACTGCCATCGTGCACATCCACCAGAATGCCCACAATAAATGCCAGTGACATGGGAACACGGCGCGGCTCGTGTACAGCCCAGAAAGCCAGTACCAGCATCAACAGATCAGGCGCAAAGGGCAGCAGGCGCCAGGGCAGCATGGAAACCAGCCACATCAGCAGAATCGAGCCCCACACCAACCAGGGACTGGAAGCGCGCGAAAACGGGCTGCTATCAATAGGCTGCAAACTACTCAAGGATGAGGACCGGGTTTTACGGCCAGAGGTGTCCGAGGACTCAGCGCGTCGCATCATTGGCATCGTCCTGTTCAAGAGGGCGCTCGCTCTCGGGCACTAGCAAAATCAGAAAATGGCGATAACGCTCGGGGTGCGACAAAGGCGTCACCAAGGCCAGCGCAAAACCGGACGCATCATCGCGCTCGATACTGCTGACCATTCCCACCGGCAGACCGGCAGGGAACAAGCCCCCGATACCGCTGGTGATCAAGGTATCGTTCGGCTCCAGATCCACATCAGCCGTCAGAAAACGCACTTCCACTTTGCCACCGGGGTTGCCACCGAAGGCAATCAAACGCAGACCATTGCGCAACACCTGTACCGGCACCGAGACTTTATCGTCCGTGATCAGCGCAGCTTCCGAGGTAAAGCGCGTGACACGCACCACCTGGCCAACCACGCCGCCTTCGTCAATAACCGGCATACCGGGTCGAATGCCGCTGGCCGAGCCTTTATTGAAGATCAGATGACGGGCGTACCCATTAGGCGGTTCGTACAGAACCTCTACCGCGACAGACGGTTGGGTAACCGTATCGGCCACTTGCAGCAAACGGCGCAGCTGCTCGTTCTCAGCAGACAGCTGGGCGGCATGGGTAGACAACTGAGCCAGCTCGATACGCTGGCGTTGCAAGGCTTCTTTTTCGGAACGGGCGGTGGAGGCCGCGTCGGTCCAGCTGCTGAAATAAGTAACCAGATCACGAGGGGCCAGCATGACACGCTGAAAGGGATACAGCACAGTGGCCACGGCCTGCCGCACGGGTTCGAGCACAGCATAACGAGCGTCAGTAATCAACAAGCCCACAGCCAGCACCAAAAGAGCGGCCAGACGCAGCTCAGCTGATGAGCCGCGCCTAAATAGCCGGATGGAGCCTTGTTCTCGCATTACTCAAGCACTCGATCGCTTGCCCCCACAGGCAGACACTGCCGTGAAGGCCAAGCAAAGATCAATCGTAAATGAATACGGACTCCAGACGCTCCAGATGTTCCAGAGCCTCACCGCAACCCCGTACCACGCAGGTCAGAGGATCTTCAGCCACCACGACGGGCAAGCCGGTCTCTTCTTGCAGCAGACGGTCCAGGTCATGAACCAGAGCACCACCACCTGTCAGGACGATGCCCTTGTCAGTGATGTCCGCACCCAGTTCTGGAGGAGTTTGTTCCAGAGCGGTTTTAACCGCGGAAACGATTTGATTCAAGGGATCGGTAAGCGATTCCAGAATCTCGTTGGACGACACCGTGAAACTGCGTGGCACCCCTTCGGACAAATTACGACCCTTGACTTCAATCTCGCGAATTTCAGTGCCAGGGAATGCGGAACCGATCTCTTTTTTGATCAATTCAGCCGTAGGTTCACCAATTAGCATTCCGTAATTGCGACGGATGTAATTAATAATGGCTTCGTCAAACTTGTCGCCACCGACGCGAACCGATCCTTTATAGACCATACCGCCTAAAGAGATCACTGCCACTTCGGTTGTACCACCACCGATATCCACCACCATGGAGCCGCTGGCATCGGACACGGCCAGGCCTGCACCGATCGCGGCCGCCATGGGCTCTTCAATCAGGTAGACCTTGCTGGCGCCAGCGCCCAGAGCAGATTCTTTGATGGCACGGCGTTCCACCTGGGTGGAGCCGCAAGGCACACACACGATAATGCGTGGGCTGGGAGCAAACATGCTGCGTGGGTGAACCATGCGGATGAACTGCTTGAGCATTTGCTCGGTAACCGTAAAGTCCGCGATCACACCATCCTTCATGGGCCGGATGGCTTCAATATTGCCAGGCACCCGACCCAGCATTTGCTTGGCCTCCTGCCCAACGGCCTGAATGATTTTTTTACCATTAGGTCCACCTTCATGGCGGATGGCTACAACGGACGGTTCATCCAGTACGATACCCTTGCCGCGTACATAGATAAGGGTATTGGCCGTACCGAGGTCGATTGCCATATCGCTGGAAAAGTAACTGCGTAGGAATCCGAACATGGGCGCGCAAAGTGTAAAGTGTTTGGGGAAAAGGCAGGTAAATTCGGCGCGGAACTCAAGCGTAAAACGACAGGCACAAGAACCAGGCAACGAATTCAAAAATACCTGGGAAGGAAACGGTCAATGATAACTTATAATTGCTCTACATTAGGACTGTTTTAATGGTCAGTTAAGTTCTGTAACCCCCGCATTTGCTGTAAAAGTGCCAAACTGTCCCTAACTGACGGATTTCCGCTTTTTTTTATTACTCATTTTCCAGTACCCACCCACATGTCTATCACTGAACAGGATGTTGCCCGTATAGCGCAACTGGCGCGCCTTGATCTTTCTGCTGAACAAGCCTCCCAGGTCGAGCACGATTTGACGCGCATCCTGGGCCTGATCCAGACCTTGCAAACCGTTGATACTCAAGGCGTTGAGCCCATGGCCCACCCTTTGTCCGCCCGCCAGCAGATCAGTCTGCGTCTGCGCGAGGACAAGGCCCTGCCTTCCGGAACGGTAGAAAGCCGTCAGGCCATGATGCGCAACGCCCCCGCCGAGCAGGATGGCCTGTTTCTGGTGCCCACGGTCATCGAATAAAGCAAAACCATGTCTTTTACCCCTGAATTCGCGACTATTGCAGCGCTGCGCCAAGCTCTGCAAAACAAAACCGTCAGTGCCCGCGAGCTGGCCCAGCAAGCCCTGGACAACAGCGCCCGTCAAAAAGAGCTCAATGCCTTCGTGCAGCAGGACGCTGCCCTGACCCTGGCCCAGGCCGATGCCGCTGACGCCCTGATTGCTCAAGGCAAGGCCGGTCCACTGACCGGCATCCCTATCGCCCACAAAGATTTGTTTGTCACCAAGGATTGGCAGACCACCGCCTGCAGCAAAATGCTGGAAGGCTACGTCAGCCCCTTTGACGCCACGGTCGTGACCAAGCTGCAGGCAGCCGGTGCTGTCTCGCTGGGCAAGTTGAACTGTGACGAGTTCGCCATGGGCTCGCGCAACGAAAGCTCGGTGTTTGGCCCCGTGCGCAACCCTTGGGATCACTCCATGGTGCCCGGTGGCTCCTCGGGTGGTTCTGCCGCCGCTGTCGCTGCTGGCCTGGTAGCGGGTGCGACTGCAACCGATACCGGTGGTTCGATTCGCCAGCCTGCCGCCCTGTGTGGTGTCAGCGGCATCAAGCCCACCTACGGCACGATTTCCCGCTTCGGCATTATTGCCTACGGCTCCAGCCTGGATCAGGCCGGCCCTATCGCCCGCAATGCAAGCGACTTGCTGGACCTGCTGGAGAACATGTGTGGTTTCGACCCGCAAGACGCCACCAGCCTGGAATTTTGCGACGACCAGCCCAATAACGGCGCGCGCATTCGTCAGCAATTTGAACAGCAACAGGCTCAACAAGAAGCCCAAGGCAGCCAGCCACTGAAAGGCCTGCGTATTGGTGTGCCCGCCCAGTTCTTTGGCCCCGGCCTGGACCCGGTCGTTGCCGACGCCATTGAAGCCGCCCTGAAAACCTACGAAAGCCTGGGTGCAGAGCGCGTCACCGTGCAACTGCCCCTGACAGAGCTGTCTGTCCCGACTTACTACGTCATCAGCCCCGCTGAGGCCTCCACCAACCTGTCGCGCTTTGACGGCGTACGCTTTGGCCACCGCGCCAGCCAGTACACCGATCTGAACAGCATGATTTCGCGTTCGCGCTCGGAAGGCTTTGGCCCTGAAGTGGTACGCCGCATCCTGGTCGGCACTTATGTGCTCTCGCATGGCTACTACGACGCCTACTATCTGCAAGCCCAACGCGTGCGCCGCATGATTGTGGACGACTTCCAGAAAGTCTTTGAACAGTGCGACCTGATCCTGGGCCCCGTCACACCGGCTCTGGGCCGCAAGCTGGGTGCCACCATCGAGGATCCCACCACCGATTGGCTGGGCGACGTCTACACACTGGGCGTGAGCTTGGCCGGCCTGCCCGCCATGTCCATTCCTTGCGGATTCAGCAAGGATGAGCGTCCCCTGCCCATCGGCCTGCAAATCATTGGCAACTACTTCCGTGAAGGCCAGTTGCTGGCCTTTGCCGACCGCTTCCAGCAAGTCACCGACTGGCATCAACGTCAACCAGGACAACAATAATGGAATGGGAAATTGTGATCGGGCTGGAAACTCATACCCAGCTCTCGACCGAATCCAAAATCTTCTCCAGCAGCAGCACTCGCTTTGGCGCCTTGCCCAACACGCAAGCCAACGAAGTCGATATGGCCTTGCCCGGCGCTCTGCCTGTCTTTAACCGTGGCGCTGCCGAACGGGCAATTCGCCTGGGTCTGGCCGTAGGCGGCCACATTGCGCCGCGCTCCGTGTTCGAGCGCAAGAACTACTTCTACCCGGATCTGCCCAAGAACTACCAGATCAGCCAGATGGAAATTCCCGTCGTCAGCGGCGGTACGGTCAGCTTCATGCTGGACGGTGAAGAAAAAACCATCAATCTGACTCGCGCCCACTTGGAAGAAGATGCCGGTAAATCCCTGCATGAAAACTTCCGTGGTCCTTACGGCGAATCCAGCACCGGGATCGACTTGAACCGCGCAGGCACTCCGCTGCTGGAAATCGTGTCCGAACCTGAAATGCGCTCGGCAGCTGAAGCCGTGGGCTATGCACGCGCCCTGCACAGCCTGGTAGTCTGGCTGGGCATTTGCGACGGCAATATGCAGGAAGGCTCTTTCCGTGTGGATGCCAACGTATCGGTACGCCCCAAAGGCCAGAAAGAATTTGGCACCCGTTGCGAACTGAAGAACATCAACTCCTTCCGCTTCCTGGAACGTGCCATTCAATACGAAGCACGCCGCCAGATCGAGCTGATCGAAGACGGTGGCAAAGTCATCCAGGAAACGCGCCTGTACGACTCGGACCGTGACGAGACCCGCAGCATGCGCAGCAAGGAAGACGCACACGATTACCGCTACTTCCCCGATCCTGACCTGCCACCTCTGTTTATCAGTGAAGAGTGGATCGAACAGGTTCGTCAGGACATGCCTGAACTGCCCGCCCAGAAACTGGCTCGCTTCGAGCAAGAGTTTGAACTGAGCCGTTACGATGCCTCGCAACTGACGGTAGATCGTGCAACGGCTGACTTCTTCGAAGCCATCTTGCAGGCGGGCTCCAAGGCGAACGCGAAACTGGCCGCCAACTGGATTCTGGGCGAACTGTCGGCTGCCTTGAACCGTGAAGAGCTGAGCATTGAGCAGTCCAAAGTCAGCCCAGCACAATTGGCTCAGCTGATTGCCCGTATTGCGGACGGCACCATCTCCAACAAGATTGCCCGTGACGTGTTCGCGGCGCAGTGGGACGGCGAGCTCAATGGCGATGTGGATGCCATTATCGACGCCCGTGGCCTGAAGCAGATCAATGACGTAGGTGCCATTGAGGCCATGGTGGACGAAGTACTGGCCGCCAACCCCAGCATCGTCGAGCAGCACCGTGCCGGCAAGCCAAAGGCCTTCAACGCCTTGGTCGGTCAGGTGATGAAGGTTGCCAAGGGCAAGGCCAATCCGCAGCAGATCAACGAAATGCTCAAGCAAAAGCTGGACGCCTAAGTCCGGACTCTGCGCTTAGCGGATACAAAAACACCAGGCCAAGGCCTGGTGTTTTTTTTACTGCTGAACCCTGCTTAACAAACGCAGATGATCAGACACCGTAGCGGTCGCGGTAGGCTTTCACTTGGGGAGCGTGAGCTGCCAAAGTGGTGTCATCCGCCAGCACCGCCATGATGTCAGCCAAAGAGGCAATGCTGATCACAGGAATACCGTAAGTCTGTTCCACTTCCTGCACTGCAGAATGCGCGGACAGTTCCTGATCGTTACCGGCGCGCTCCATGCGATCCAAAGCAATCAGCACCGCGGCAGGTTCTGCACCGGCGGCCTTGATGATCTGCATGGATTCACGCACGGACGTACCCGCTGTGATCACGTCATCAATAATCACGACCTTGCCTTGCAAAGGAGCGCCCACCAGGGTGCCGCCTTCACCGTGGTCTTTGGCTTCCTTGCGGTTGAAAGCAAAAGGCACATCACGCTCACCGATTTGCGGGTGCTCAGCCAGGGCAATTGAGGTTGCGGCAGCCAGAGGAATCCCTTTGTAGGCAGGACCAAACAGCATGTCAAAAGACACGCCCGAATCCAGCAAAGCCTGAGCATAGAAACGGGCCAGCTGACCCACACTACGTCCCGTATTGAACAGGCCGGCATTGAAGAAGTAAGGACTCAAACGGCCAGACTTGACCTTGAATTCCCCAAAGCGCAGCACTCCCTGTTCCAGGGAAAAGCGCACAAAATTGCGACGATTATCGTTATTAGCCGACATGACAGAGTATGAAAAAGATAGAGACGAAGGGCATTTTAGCGTGATGTGAGCCATCACTTGGCAGGTTCGGCCAGTTCTTCCAGCAAGAAGTCGATAAAACTGCGCACTTTAGGTGTCAAATAGCGACGGCTGGCATAGACGGCATGCAGCTGCTGCAGCTCTTCGGTGTAATCGGGCAACAGGCGAACCAGCCGACCACTTTCCAGATCATCCATCACCAGCCACTCCGGCAAATAGGCCAGCCCTGCTCCACCCAACGCACTGTAATAAGTCAGATTGGTGTTATCCGAACGCATGAAAGGATTCAGGCGCAAGGACTCCGGCCCGTCCGGCCCCAAAAATTCAAAACTGGGCTGCTGTAAATAACTGGGGCTGATAGCCGGCAGACGCATCACCTCCGCACAGTTACGCGGCATGCCGTGCTGGGCCACAAACTCCGGGCTGGCCACCAGATGAAAGGGCGTGGGGCAAATAAGACGTGCAATCTGATGCGGCGCAGGCTCGCGCATCACCCGCAAGGCCAGATCAAAACCTTCCGCCACCAAATCCACTTTGTGATTGCTCAGGCTCATGTCCAGAGTCACTTCCGGATAGCGTGTTTGGTAATCCTGCAACAGCTGCGCCACTTTGCGGTTGGCAAACCATACGGGGGCCGTCACTCTCAACACACCTTGGGGCTGATGCTCAGAACCCGATAATGCCTGCTGTCCGCGCTCCAGAGTATCGAGTGCCTGCAAGCAATAATCAAAGTAGGTTTGCCCCAACTCCGTCAGGCTCAAACGACGGCTGCTGCGATGGAGCAAGCGGGCGCCCAGCTGTTTTTCCAGATTGGCCAAGTGCTTGCTGACCATGGGCGCAGACATATCCAAGCGTTGCGCCGCCGCTGCAAAGCTGCCCGCTGCGACGATTTCCCGGAACACCCGCAAACTCTGAATCGTATCCATGCTTTCCTAATAAGAAAGTAACTAATGAAAATAGGCCTGTTTATTTCCTGATAGTAATTGATTAATCTTGAACGAGCGCTAACCCGGTGCCTGTCTGGGCCTTGAATGGGCGGGACCAGCACCAGGATGTCATCACGTCATGCCTGACACAGAGCTTTTGTCACTACGCCGGGCCAGTGCTTCGTTTACCGATACTGTCAACTTTCCAAAGGAACATACATGAGCGCCCTTACCTCTAGCTGGACTCCTCGCATCCTTAGCCTGCTGCGCATCGTTACAGGCTATCTCCTGCTGACACACGGTACTGCCAAGATCCTGGGTTTCCCCAAAGTAGACATGTTTGCCAACCTGCAAATCAGCTCCATTTACGGCATTGCGGGCATTCTGGAACTGGTTCTGGGTGTCTTGCTGGTGATTGGTCTGTTCTCTCGTTTTGCAGCCTTTATTGCTTCGGGCCTGTGCGCTTTCGCTTACTTTATTGGCCACGCCAGCGGCAGCACCTTCGCAACCCCTATCCTCAATGGCGGTGAGGCGGCAGTTCTGTTCTGCTTTGCCTTCCTGTACCTGGCCTTTGCCGGCCCAGGCCCATGGAGTATTGACGCAGGCCGCGACAAAGCCTGACGCCTTGTTCAACCCCTTATCCCCTGCCCCTATCAGGGCAGGGGCAGGAGATCATCATGACAATGCCCACCTATTTCATCTCGCACGGTGGCGGACCCTGGCCCTGGATGCCTGAAGCGCAAACCATGTACGCCCCGCTGCGTGCTGCCCTGCAGGATATTCCACGCCAATTGGGGCGTACACCCAAAGCGATCTTGATGGTCTCCGCCCACTGGGAAGCTCAACAAGCCAATCTGCTGGTTGCCGCCGCAGCACAACCGAGCATGGTGTACGACTATTACGGCTTTCCGTCCCACACGTACGAGATTCACTACCCTGCACCAGGCGATCCTGCTCTGGCCCAACAGGTCTGTAATTTGCTGGAAGGCGCTGGCCTGCCCACTCATCTGGATTCGCAGCGTGGCTTTGACCACGGTGCATTCGTACCGGCTTATGTGATCTATCCGCAAGCCAAAGTGCCTATGGTGCAACTGTCCATTCACGCCAACTACGACCCGGCCCTGCACTACGCCATGGGCGAGGCGCTTGCGCCTTTGCGAGACGAAGAGGTGCTGATTATTGGCAGCGGTCTGAGCTATCACAACCTGCGCAATATGGGACCTGGCGGTGTGCAGCCCTCTGCCCAGTTTGATGCCTGGCTGCATCAAAGCCTGAGCCTGGAGGACCCTGCCGCCCGTCGTCAGGCCTTGATGGACTGGGAACAGGCGCCGGCCGCACGTGTTGCCCATCCCCGCGAAGATCACCTGGTTCCCCTCATGGTGGCCGCTGGTGCTGCGCGTGGCGACGCAGCGCATCGCTTCCACCACGAAACCCAGGCCTTTGGTGGCTTGACCGTGTCCAGCTACCGCTTCGGCTCAGCGTCGTAACAAGCTCTGACGGCCACTGACATCCAGGCAGGTTACGGGTTAAAGTGCTGACGCTATAAGGAGAATTGCCACGTGTTACGCGTCACCTCGTTAAACGTCAACGGTATTCGGGCCGCCTTTCGTAAAGGCCTGCCCGCCTGGCTGGAAGCCCAGAAACCTCATATTGTCTGCATGCAGGAAATCAAGATCAGCGAGCCTGATCTGACCCCCGATTTGACCAACCCCGGTCAATACCACGGGCATTTCCACCATGCTCAGAAAAAAGGCTATAGCGGTGTAGGCCTGTACCTGAACCACAAGGCAGAAAGCGTGGCCGAAGGCATGGCCTGCGAAGAGTTCGATGCTGAAGGCCGCATTATCCGCGCCGACTGGAACGACCTTAGTGTGATCAGCGCCTACCTGCCCTCGGGTTCCTCGGGCGACGAGCGTCAAACCGCCAAGTACCGCTTTCTGGATCATTTTGAGCAGTGGATTAATGGCTTGATGCAGGAACACCGTGATACCGGCCGCGAGTTCATTATTTGTGGTGACTGGAATATTGCGCACCACGAAGCCGATTTGAAGAACTGGAAAGGCAACCTGAAAAACAGCGGTTTTCTGCCAGAAGAACGCGCCTGGATGAGCAAAGTGCTAGGCGAACTGGCTTGGGTGGATGTGTACCGCAGCCTGCATCCCGATACCACGGACGAGTGCTACACCTGGTGGAGCAACCGCGGCCAGGCTTGGGCCAAAAATGTGGGGTGGCGCATTGATTATCAAATTGCCACCCCAGGTATTGCTGCCAAGGCGCGCGGTGCAACGATCTATAAGGAAGAGCGTTTCAGCGACCACGCGCCACTGACGGTTGATTACGACTGGAGCCTGTAAATCCAGCCTGAAAAAGCCAGCGCCTTAGCTGGCTTTTTCAATCATGTAGCGCACAACGCTGCGCAATTGTTCATCGGTTGCTTTGGGAGCTGCACCGCGTGGGGGCATGGCGCCCTTGCCGTTCAGCACAACTTGCATCATGGCATCTTCGCCTTGGGCGATCAGGGGCTCCCAACGAGCCTTGTCACCCAAACGAGGGGCATTGGCCATACCCGATGCATGACAGACCATACACGAAGACTTGTACAGCTTGAGAGCTTCGTCCGAGTTGGCATGTGCTGCAGGTGCGGCGGCCAGCAAAAACAAAGCGGCCATTGCGGAGTACATCATGGTGGCGGGGCGATAGGTTCTCATGGGTTTACCCTTTAAACAGTCGGCATGAACGCATGCCTAGCTGATACTTCGTTTTCTGTACAAGAGGCCCGTTTTTCATGGTTCGAACCTCTTGCGTTTTCACTAGCTAATCACTATCCAATAACTGCCTTGAAGCCCGGACGGAAATGATGGGTGTTTCTGGTTCTCAATTCCGCATACCGGGTGCCAACCCTGCTTAGCCCTTGATCGGGCCGGGAGGGCTGACTTGCTTCATCAAGTCGTCGTTCCATTCGCCTTCGACCAGAACGTGACCTGCTGCGCCCAGTTCCATGGCTTCGATCAGGTTGTGGTTCACATAGGCGTACACACCAGGCTGCTTGAAGGTGTAGAGCGCCACACCGGCCGAACCGCCGCGAATGAACCAGGTTTCCAGGTTCTTGGCAGGTGGATCATCAAACTTGCCCAGTTCCCAAACCCAGTCACCGTGACCACCGATCAGGTGAGGACGGGTGTCGCGGTTGGCCTGCGAGTGAATGAACAGCACGGTTTCACCCACGTTGGCCTTCATGGCACCGTCGCCCATCAAGGCACCGACCTTGCCGTTGAACACCACGTGGCTGGGGATCAGACCACGCATGGCTTCCAGGGTATCGCCGTAGCTTTCAGCCGAGGAACCATACTTTTTGAAGTTGCCCTTTTCATCACGAGGGATGTAGAGGTCAAACTCGCCAATGGTGTAGACACGGTCGTAATGCAGCGAGTTGCCCGCCGAATCCTTCAGGCCGTCGCGTGGCAGCACCATGACGGTACCGTGCATGCCCTGGACCACGTGCCAGGCTACCGAGCCTTCGGGTGCGCAGTGGTACACAAACGTACCGGTACGGTCGGCCTTGAAGCGCAAGGTGGCTTGTTCGCCGGGGTTCACGTTGGTCAACTTGGCACCGCCCAGCGCGCCAGTCGAGGCGTGAAAGTCGATGTTGTGCGGCATGGTGTTGCTGGCTGGGTTGACCAGGGTCAGCTCCAGGTAGTCGCCTTCATGCACAACCATGGTGGGGCCGGGCATGGAGCCATCAAACATCATGGCGTGCATGGTGGTGCCATCGCGATCGACCACGATCTCTTTTTCCACGATGCTCATGCGGAACTCCACCACGCGAGGCTCGGGACCTACTTTCTGCTCGTGCTTGTGGACCATAGGAGGCGCAACCAGATCCACCTTGACCCGCTCCAGCTTGGCGATCTGGGCTTCTGTACGCGCGGCCAACCAGGGCGCGTTCTTTTTTGGTGCAGCCGTCTCGCGGGCTTGTACTTGAGCCGCCAGCAAAGTCGTTCCTGCGGCGACACCTAGGCCAGCACTTTTCAAGAAATGACGACGTTCCATACTACCTCCGGTTTGATCCAGGCGTGATGCCTGCTGATTAAATAGTTGATTGCTCTAACAGTTACAGGATGTATTTGAACGTACTTGGCCCAAGCCATCTTTGTTGCAGCGCAAGCATTGGCGATGAACACAAAAAAAACCGCCTTAAAGGCGGTTCCAGAAAATACCTGTTAACGATACGCAGCCACCCAATCCGCAAGGATCATCTGCTTAGCCGTTCTGCAACTGATCAGCTTTCGCGACTCTCTTGGACTGCCATCAGTTTGTCCAGGGCCGAGAACAAATGGCGCCGCTCAGCGGCGGTGAGTATCTGTTCCAATTCCTCCTCCAGTTTTCCGACCTGCTCTTCAGCAGGCAAGAGCAAAGTCTGGCCTTGGGCAGTCAGATGTAATTGCTGTAAGCGTCGATCCCGCGGATCTGAATGACGTTCGATCAAGCCACGCTTGACCAGACGCTCGACCACCGGCACCAGATTGGATGGCGAGATATCCAGCGTTTCACCCAATTGGCGCAAATAGATTCCCGGATTAGCATCGAGCAAGATCAAAATAGAAAACTCACTGGGCTTGAGATCATGCTCGGCAACACGATGCGCAAACAACTTATGAATATGAATTTCCGTACGCGTGAGGCGATAGCCCAGAAAGCGGAGAAGGCGTGACTGGTCAACCGCGGATTCGAGAGCACTGTCCATGAGTTGGTGTCTGACTAAAAAAGAAAAATGCCTGCAAGACAGTGTCGACACAACATCGACACCATCCTGAGTGGCACACCGTTGATCGGTGCAGACATCAATCATAGAGCATAGACCCACCAACCGTCTCAGACGAGCTTGTGCACAGGCACCGCGCTTGTCACTGCCGCCTCGATCCTGCTCAAGTAATAGCGGGCATCCAGCAAGCCATGATCAAAGAAATAATCGGCACTAGCCACCTTGCGCTCGCACAAGCTGGTATCGGCATGCAAGCGACTGACCCGCCCTGCCCGTGCCCAGGCAAATGCCATACACACGATGCCGACCAAGCGCAGATAGTCCTCCGCACACCGGGCCAGTACTTGCGTATCGTGTTGAGCGCAGGTGCATAAATGGGTCGTCACTATGTACAGCTGGTCACTCCACTGTCTTAATGCTTTCCCCCATGGACATTCTGCCAACGCCTCCAGACAGGCATCCGCTTCCCAGCGCCAGGCCTGGAGCAAAGGTTGCAAGGCCTCGGGCCCCACGGCGGCAATCTTGCGCTGTAGCAGATCCAACGCCTGGATCTGGTTGGTTCCTTCATAAATCATGGCAATACGCGCATCTCGAAGCGTTTGCTCAATACGATACTCATGTACGTACCCATAGCCGCCAAAAACTTGCAGTGCGTCGCTGGCCAAGGAAAAGCCCCGCTCTGTAAATAACGACTTGACGACTGGTGTCAGTAAAGAGGCCAGGTCCTGCGCCCGAGTCTGCTCTTCACCCTCTGGCAAGCTCTGCGCCAAATCAAGCTGATGCGCTGTCCATGCCGCCATCACCCGCATACCTTCCGTCCAGACACGCAAGTCGGCGAGAATGCGTTGCATAGCGGGATGATGGGCAATAGGATCCGCTACTCCATTGGCCTGTGCCGGGCGGGGTTGCACCCGCATCTGATAACGTTCGTGAGCATAAGAGCGGGCCAATTGCCACGCCGCTTCTGCATGACCTAAGCCTTGCAACCCAACATGCAAACGAGCCGAATTCATCATCACAAACATGGCGGCCAGGCCTTGATGCGGTTTGCCTATCAGCCACGCATGGGCTGCCTCGAAACGCATCGAGCAAGTAGCACTGCCTTTGATGCCCATTTTCTTCTCAAGGCCATCACAGTAAATCGTATTGGGCACAAGCCCCCCCTCCTTGGGAATCAGGCGCGGGGCCAGGAACAAGGACAGCCCCCGTGTCCCTGCAGGGGCATCAGGCAGACGTGCCAGCACCAGATGAACGATGTTCTCGCTCATATCCTGATCGCCACCGGAGATGAAGATCTTGTTGCCATGCAGGCGGTAAGAACCTTCTTGTTCGGGCAGCGCCTGGGTACGCAGCAAACCCAAATCGGAACCGGCTTGTGGTTCAGTCAGGCACATTGTGGCTAACCAGCGTCCGCTAACGATATGCGGCAGATAGGTGCGGCGAATGTATTCATCACCATGAGCATTCAGGCAGGCATAGGCACCATGCAGAATTCCTGGATACATGGCCCAGCCATGATTGGCTGATGCCAACATTTCATGCAAGGCCGTATCGAGCAACTGAGGCAGGCCCTGGCCACCCACGCCGGGATCGCAGGCCAACGCAGGCCATCCAGCCGCCACAAAATCTGTATAGGCCTTGGCAAACCCGTCTGGTGTCAAGACCCGGCCATTCTCTAGACGACATCCTTGCAAATCAGCTGGCCCATTAAGCGGAGCCAAGACGTCGGCACAGAAGCGACCGGCAGCCTCAACTACCCTATCTGCCGTTTCCTGATCCAGCCCTTCGTAAGCCGACAAACGGCACCAATCCTCCTCCGCCTGCAAGCAATATTGCTGTACAAAACGAAAGTCCTCTAATGGGGGCTGATAATGCGATGCTTGCATACTTAAGTCCTCTCTTGCTGTGCCAAAATGGCGACCAGTTGACGATACGGGCCAATCGCCCGGGCCAGGCACACTGCTGACAACAAGGCTGCCAAGGCAGAGACCAAACCCAATGACAGCCCTACTTTCTGTTCGTCATGGAAAATAAAATCCGTGAAAAAAGCGACCAGAAAGGGCCCCATACCCAAGCCAATCAAATTAATCAGAAGCAGGTAAATCGACGTGACTTGTCCCCGCAATTGATTGGGGGTAATGGCCTGCAAGATAGGGGGGGCCAAGGCAACGGGCATCCCCAGAAAGAAGGTCGTTGCTGCCACAGCCACCAAAGCAAGCTCGGCAGAAGGGGCGAAGGCCAGCGCCACTCCAGTCACGATCAAAACGCTGGTGGCGGCCAAGGAAATAAGGATCGAGCCTACCAGCTTGCCCCGTGCTGTCAGATGGTCAGCCAGAAAGCCACTGACCAGCATGCCACCAATGCCAAAGCTCAGAATAATGACCCCATAGGCTGGGCCAATTTCACCAGGAGTCCACCCCCACTGGCGGATAAAGGTGGCGGGCAGCCAGGCCGTGACGCCGAACGTGATCATGGCAGTCAAGCCGGGAGCCAGCAGCAGTGGAAAGTAAGCCCGTTTATGGCGCAGCACATAGCGCCAATCAGGAGCGGGAGCCGAACCGGCATGTGGAGTCGAGTCAGTCCCTTTCATGCCCCGCCGCACCGGCTCGCGCACGGTCAGCATTAGCAGAATAAGAGGAATACCGGGCAAAGCCACAAAGATGAAGGCCGCCTGCCAGGGTTTGAAGCTGCCCAGCAGCGGAAACATCAGCGTGCCTGATTGGCTGGTCGCTTCAATAACCAGCCCACCCACAATAAATGCAGTCGCCGATCCTATATAAACCCCTGATGTATAGATACTCATGGCGCGGGCCCGACGCTCGGGCGCGAAGTAATCGGCCAACATAGAATAGGCGGCCGGAGACAGGGCGGCCTCGCCAATGCCCACAAACATACGGGCGACAAAAAGCGATGCAAAGCCAGTCACATAGCCTCCTGCGGCAGTGGCCAACACCCACACCACCATTCCGATCACAATCAGGTTCCGACGATTCCAACTATCCGCCAAGCGGCCCAGAAAAATTCCAACAAACGTATAGAAAATGGCAAATGCAAAGCCGTGAACAATACTGAACACCCAATCTGACAGATGCAAATCCTTCTTGATGGGCTGCACTAACAGGCCCAAAATCTGGCGATCCACAAAAGACAGCGTGTAGGCCAGCAACAAGACAATCGTGACGTAATACGCATAGCCCAAGGTTGAAAGCTGGTTGGAAGCGGGCATGCGTACACGGCCCGGCAAGTAAGGCAGGCTCAAGGCAAACTCCTGTGAAGGATGGGGAAGGAAATTAAATGGACTGGCATGAACAGCCAGCCCTGGTGGGCCTCAGCCGCTTTGGCCCTGAAGCAGCATCAAGGCATCTAATGCAACTACACCCTGACCTTCAGGCAGCACAATGATCGGATTGAGGTCTATCTCGCTAATAGCAGGCGTCCCACGCAACACCTGCCCAAGACGGATGATCAACTCGGCCAACGCTTCGCGATCAAGTCTGGGGGAGCCTCGATAGCCATGCAACAAGGCCGCTGCCTGCAACTGATCGAGCTCATGTAATACCTCTGTCATGGAGAGATCAGCATCCAACAAGCGAACATCGCGCATGATTTCTGCCGTAACCCCCCCCATGCCTACTAAAATCACGGGTCCCCACTGCGGATCCTGACGCGCCCCTACAATCATCTCAAGGCCGCGCCGTCCCATGACTTCTACCAGCACACCATCAAGAACAATACTCACGTCGTAGTTAGCCACATTCTCATGCAGACGGTTCCAGGCCTGCTCTAAAGATGGCCTGTCGCCAACGTTGAGAATGACACCGCCTGCATCGCTCTTATGGCTTAACTGCGCAGACTGGGCCTTGAGCGCAACAGGCCAACCAAGCGTCTGGGCAGCCTCTACCGCCTGTTCCAGGCACGTAGCCAGTTCTCCACGGGCAAATGGTATGCCCGCTTGGGCCAGGATCTGCTTGGCCTGATATTCAGGAATGACGGTACGATCTGTCGGCAACACTAAAGCTTTGGGTTCGCTGTGACTACTGTCAAAGCTACGTGCTTGAAACGCTGTCAAACGTTGTACGGCACGCAAGGCCCGCTCGGTACTGGGGAAATATGGAACGCCCAGGCTACGCATTTGCTCAATGAACTCGGGAGGAACAGCCGCCCCCTCGTCCAATCCGGCAAGCACCACGGCTTTTCGGGGACGCAAGTCGTGTATGGCTCGCAGCACCGGTGGCATTTTGATGCCGCAGGTCACCGTATCGCCCTGAATCAGGCCAACAACAAGAGTGGAGAAGCGTTCGTCCCTCAGCAAAGCCGTCAAAGTACGGTAGTAAAGGTCCGGATCAACCAAACCTTGCGCCGTCAAGTCCAAGGGATTGCTCACACCCACAAAGCCGGGCAACACCGACCTTAGCTGCGGTGAGTCCTGATCACTGATCTCCGGCAGGTCCAGTTGCAGAGCCTCGGCCCAATCCAGGGTCAAGGCCTTGAAGGCCCCCGACTCACCCAGAACCGCTACGCCCGCAGCCGGCAAGGCAGGACAACGAATGGCAATCTCGGCGATATCACCCAGCTCTTCCAGCGTTTCAGCAAAAACAGCACCCGCACGCTCCATCTTGGTGCGCATCAATGAATAGTCGCCTGCCAGAACACCGGTATGTGTGGCCGCGGACGCGCGAGCCGCACTACTTTTGCCCGGATGAAGCAGTACAAGCGTCTTGCCCTGACTACGTGCCTGAGTAACCGCTGCCAGCATGCGCTCTGGATGACGAAACTGCTCCACAATCATCGCAATAACGCGGGTATGGCTTTGCTCCAGCAGGAACTCCACATAGTCCTCCGCAGCACTGGCCGCCTCATTGCCCGTCGAAACCGCGTAGGACAAGGGCAAGTTGCGACTGGACAAGGTGGTGCACAACACCGTCATCATCGCACCGCTTTGCGACACCACCCCAATGCACGGCTGTTGTTCCTGCGTCTTGTGCCGAATGTCAACTTGCACAAACGTCAATGGCACACCTTGCTGATAATTGATACTCCCCAAACAGTTGGGCCCTTCGATCACCATGCCAGCCTCAGCCGCGATTCGGGCAATCTCATTTTGCTCGGCTTGCCCCTGTATACCGGCCTCGGCAAAACCTGCCGTAAAGATGATCGCCGCACCGACACGCCGCTTGGCCAGTGAACGAACGGTATCCAGAACGGCCATTTGTGGAATCGCCAATACAGCCACATCCACGCCGTCAGGCAACTGCTCAACGGATGTCAAGCAAGGACGGCCTGCTATCTGGACTCGCCTGGGATTGATCAAGTAAATCTCGCCGGCAAAACCGTTTCGCTCCAGATTACCCAGTACCGATGCACCCAGTGCTCCGGGTGTGGCCGATGCGCCCACAATAGCTATGGAGCCCGGCCTTAATAGCCGCCCGATATCCGGCCGCTGAGCGGCCACCCTCTGTGTCCTTATCACTGCTGTCTCCCATTGAGTGGTGGCAGCTCTCTTTCAGACCAAAGAGGCTGTCCCCCTGCTGTGCCCCTTATCGGGCTTCTTGTTTGGAAAGGTCGTAGGTTCCCAAGCCAGGTTTGTATGTTTTGTCGTCCAAAAACTGCCGCATACCTTCTTTGCGACCTTCGTTATCAAAACTGTTGGCCGCCTCCTGAACACGCACCAGATAATCTTCCGCATTGTCGTAGGTCATCTCCTGCACACGACGGATGGCATCCTTGGTGGCCTTCAATGCAATCGGGTTTTTTTGCAGCAAGACTCGGGCGACCTGTGTCACGCGCTCTTGCAAGCTCTCCAAGGGCAAGGACTCATTGACCAGCCCCCACTGGGCTGCCGTCCGACCGTCAATACTCTCACCCATCATGGCGTGATACATCGCATTACGGAATGACAACAACTCCACAGCAACTTTTGAGGCCCCTCCACCGGGCAAAATACCCCAATTGATTTCAGACAAGCCGAACGTGGCCTCATCCGCGGCAAACGCCAAGTCGCAGGCAAACAAGGGACCATAGCCTCCACCAAAGCACCAGCCATTAACCATCGCAATCGTCGGTTTCTGAAACCAACGCAGTCGGCACCACCAACCGTAGCTTTCGCGTTGCGCCTTACGCGTCCCTTTCAGGCCAGTGGCTTCTGTTTCCCTGAAATATTCTTTCAAATCCATACCAGCAGTCCAAGCCGAGCCCTCGCCACTGAGCACCACCACACCAACGTCCTCACGGAACTCCAGTTCATCGAGCACACGCATCATCTGACGATTAAGTTGCGGACTCATGGCGTTGCGTTTCTCGGGACGATTAAATTTCACCCAAGCGATACGGCCCTCTACCGTACACAACACGGTTTGCTCTTCTGTGCGTTCAATATTCATCAGCCTTCCTTGCTCTTTTAAAACTGAGTGTTTGATCAATTGATTCAATTAGATAATTATTATGATATATAACCATTATTGATCATCACAATACAGCGTTAACCCTAGGTGACTACAAATACAACCTTGCATAAGGTCACTATTCTGACCTGGTCAAGCGGTGCGCTCCCTGCTTGACCAATCTGCGTTCAATATGAAAAAAACCGCCCGAAGGCGGTTTTCTTGCAGAGACTCTCTCTTAAGATAAGAAAGCGTGAGGGAACAAGATCAGGATGTTTTGATAGCACCCGCAGAATTGGCCGAGATTGTCCGACGCCGTGCGGAAATACGTACCCAAACCTGCTGGAACACAATCAAGGCACCGGCAATGAACACAACGTCACCCAAGGTACGCCACCAGCGCAGGGATTGCAGGATAGGCTGCTGCATGAACTCTTCGCTGCGGGCATACCACATGCCTTCCGAGATGCTGGCCCAAGCCTGAATAATCCCGGCCGGCAGCAAGCTGACGAACATCATCAGCACCAGACCCAGGTTCAGCGTCCAGAAGCCCCAGCTCATCAGGCGATCGTTGTAACGAACCTCGGGCGAGATATAACGCACCACCAGCAAGACAAAGCCCAGAGACAGGAAGCCATACACACCGAACAAGGCTGCGTGAGCATGCAATGGCGTGGTGTTCAAACCCTGGATGTAGTAGAGCGAGATAGGTGGGTTGATCAGGAAGCCAAACACACCAGCACCCAGCATGTTCCAGAAGGCCACGGCCACAAAGAACATGACAGGCCAACGCAAATCACTCATCCAGCTGGCTTGTTTCTGCATCTTCCAGTTATGGAAAGCTTCGTAGCCCAGCATGATCAAAGGCACTACTTCCAACGCGCTGAAGGAAGCACCAATGGCCATGATCGGCGTGGTCGTACCCGAGAAGTACAGGTGGTGCAAAGTACCAGGCACACCACCGACCAGGAACAGCGAGGCCGCTGCCAAACCCGCAATCGTGGCACTACGCTTGGAAACCAGACCCAAGGTCAGGAAGATAAAGCCCATGGCAACCGTTGCAAAGACCTCGAAGAAGCCCTCAACCCACAGGTGAACCACCCACCAGCGCCAGTACTCCATGATGGTGATATTGGTGTGCTCGCCATAGAACAAGCCGGTACCGTAGAACAGACCAATGGCCACGGTAGAGATGGTCAACAGAACCAATAAATGGTTGTCGCCCTTGTCACGACGCAAGGCAGGCCACATGCCACGCAACATCAGCAGGAGCCAGAAAGCCAGGCCAATGAACTTGATGATCTGCCAGAAACGGCCCAGATCCAGATACTCATAACCCTGGTGACCGAACCAGAAGTTCAGCTCGGGGGGCAGGATGTTTTTGATGGCCAGGAAGTTGCCGGCAAAAGAACCAATAAAGAGCACAACCAGAGCGCCGAACAGAACGTCCACACCCAGACGCTGGAACTTCGGATCCTCGCCCCCGTTAATCAATGGCACCAGGAACAGACCAGCGGTCAGGAAGCCACTGGCAATCCACAAAAGGGCTGCCTGAATATGCCAGGTACGGGTCAAGGAGTAAGGGAACCACTGCGACACGTCTATGCCATAGAACATCTGGCCTTCGACCGTGTAGTGCGCCGTAAAGCCGCCCAGGAAGACCTGGATGACAAACAGGGCAACCGTCAGGAAGGCATATTTTTTCAGGGCACGCTGCGAAGGGGTCAGGCGGAAAGCCAGAACCGGATCAGTGGCCGGTGCAACAGGGGCTTCCTCTTCTTTGTGCGTAAAGGCCCAGATCCAGACCAGCAAACCAATACCGGCCAGCAAGAGCACGATACTGACAATGGACCAGACAATATTGGCCGTGGAAGGATGGTTATCCACCAAAGGCTCATGTGGCCAGTTGTTGGTATAGCTGACGGTGGTGCCAGGACGCTCGGTTACCGTGGCCCAAGACAGCCAGAAGAAAAAGCGGGTCATGTCCTGACGACGCTGCAGCTCTGGCAAGGTGTTGTCCTTCATGGCGAAGCTTTCGCGGCTGGACTTCAGCTCAGGCGCGTCGCCAAACAGGTCGATGTAATACTGGGCGGTGGTATCGATGGCCTTGGCGCGACGTTCGCTGATCTGCAATA
Source organism: Alcaligenes sp. EGD-AK7 (assembly GCF_000465875.3). NCBI lineage: Bacteria > Pseudomonadati > Pseudomonadota > Betaproteobacteria > Burkholderiales > Alcaligenaceae > Alcaligenes > Alcaligenes sp. EGD-AK7. The sequence goes on from NZ_AVOG02000069.1 coordinate 147,613, forward strand.
CGCCCGTCGCTTCATCAATGCGGTTGGGACGGTATTCGTCCTGCAGTTCCTGCCGCAAAGTGGCCTGCTGACTGGATGTCAGCTGATCGTAGTTCAGCGAGTAGGTTTGCTGGGCAGCCAGATCCAGCCAGGCCAGAGCCTCGCGGTGCAACCAGTCGGCGCTCCAGTCCGGGGCCTGGTAGGCCCCATGCCCCCAGATCGAGCCCAGCTGCATGCCGCCGGTACTTTGCCAGGCGGACTGGCCACGATGTATCTGTTCCTGTGAGGTAAACTCACGGCCATCCGGTGTGACTACCTTGACGGGCATGGGGGGTGCCTGGCGATACACCTCCACACCTGTCCATCCCAGGATGGCAAAGGTCACCATGGTGACTGCCACCAGGGACCACCATAGTTTTTTATAGCTACGCATTTTCTTCTCCGTCTCGCTGATGAATCAAACGACCCAATCCAAACAAGTCCTGGCAGGACCCAGTTACCTGGTCAAAACCTGTTTGGGTACGGCCCCGGAACGGGGGACGGACCGAAGCACACGCCTTGTAGCGATGTTCTGCTAAGTCGGGGGTCATGTCATAGTCCTTAAAAATGTATGACAAAACATCTAAAGCAAAGACCGTGCCAAGTTCTGGACGACATAGATCAAAGGATTGCAATCAGCCTGGGTATAAACTACCTCGACAAAACTGGGTATTTTTCACCATAAGGGTATTTTTCACCCATGCTAGATCTCTTGATTGCCGACCTTGCCACCGAGATTCCGGGGCCTTTACGCCTGCAACGCATGGTGCATTTGCTGGCACGGCACTTTGGCTGTGATGCGGCGGGTTTGCTGAAGCTGGACGACACGGTGCTGCGTATTGTGGCGGCCAGTGGCCTGGGCCATGACACCTTGGGGCGACACTTTGTCATTGCAGATCACCCCCGACTGGCGCGGATTTTGCACTCCCCCAGCCTGACCCGCTTTGAACCCAACTGTGCCCTGCCGGACCCTTATGACGGCCTGCTTGATGACAAGCTGGGCCAGCCCCTACCGGTGCATGATTGCGTGGGAATTACCGTGCAAGTCCAGGGCACGCCCTGGGGCATTCTGACGCTGGATGCCTTGCGACCAGGGACGTTTTCAGCCTCCAAGCTGGTGGAACTCAAGCACTGGTGTCTGGTGTTGGAAAGCGCAATTCGCATCAGCGAGCTGGAAGAAGAAAACCGCAGCTTGCGCCTGCTCTCCACCTTGCCGCCCGATTACCTGTCGCGCAATAACTCGGCCGCCATCATTGGCAACAGCAAATCCCTGCTGGAGGTCATTCAATTGCTGGACACGGTGGCCACCTCCGAGCTGCCTGTGCTCTTGCTGGGTGAAACCGGCGTGGGAAAGGAGTTATTTGCACAACGCCTGCACCAACGCTCACCACGCCACAACAAACCCTTGATCTACGTGAACTGCGCTGCCCTGCCCGAGTCTCTGGCAGAAAGCGAGTTATTCGGGCACGTAAAGGGCGCATTCTCGGGTGCCCATGAAAATCGGGCCGGGCGCTTTGAAGCCGCCCAAGGCGGCACCCTGTTTCTGGATGAAATCGGCGAGTTGTCTTTAACGATACAGGCCAAACTGCTGCGTACTTTGCAGAACGGCGAGATTCAGCGCCTGGGGGCGGACCACCCCATCAAATTGAATGTACGTCTGGTTGCTGCCACCAATCGTGATCTGAGCCAGCAGATCGCCCAAGGTGGATTCCGGGCGGACTTGTTTCACCGTCTGTCGGTTTTCCCCCTCACGATCCCCGCCTTGCGCGAGCGCCATCAGGACATTCTGCTGCTGGCAGGCCACTTTCTGGAAACCAACCGTTCTCGTTTGGGATTGCGCGGAATTCGCTTATCCCCCGACGCAGAAACCGCTTTACTGGCTTATCATTGGCCGGGTAATGTTCGCGAACTAGAACATTTGATCAGTCGGGCAACCATCCGCCTGCTGGTCGATGCGCCAGATCGTAACCAAATATTTACGCTTAGCGCCGATAATCTCAATTTGTTACCTTCTACCCACCAGCCTGTCGCAACGACCAGTACGGCTATTGGTGCACCTCGCCAATCCTTGCGTCAGTCCGTTGAGCAACTGCAAAGCCAGCTGATCCGGCAAGCTCTGGATGAGACCGACGGTAACTGGAGCCAGGCTGCCCGGCAGCTAGGCATAGACCCCAGCAATCTGCACAAGCTGGCCAGCAAACTAGGGCTTAAAACCCGCTCAGAAAGCTTAAGTGATGACTGACATATCCTACCCCTCCTTGTTAGCCAGCCTGCCCGTTTTCTCCCAGCTGGACGCAGCCAGCATTAACGAACTGTGGCAGGAGGGGCGCCTGATCCACTACGACAAGGACAGCCAGGTCTTTCGTCAGGAACAAAGCAGCGACCACTTTTTTGTTCTGCTGCAAGGCCTGATCAAAGTCGTACGCACCATGCCCAATGGCTCACAACTCCTGGTACGTTTTGCCTTGCCCGGCGACGTAATTGGCATTGCCCCTGCCCTGCGCCGTCGCAACTATCCGGCAACCGCCATTAGCGTAACCACCAGCGCCGCATTGGCCTGGCCTGAAAAGTCCTGGGACAGCCTGACGCAACGCTTTCCTTGCCTGCTCAGCTCTGCACAAGACACGGTCGCGCAACGACTAAGCGATGCCGATGATCGCCTGCTGGAAATTCATAGTCTGGAAGTGGAGCAGCGACTGGCTCACAGCCTGCTGCGCTTGATTCGTCAGGTGGGCCAAAGCGGTGCACAAGGGACGTCCTTGAGTATTCCGGTAACCCGGCAAGATCTGGCTGACCTGGCCGGAACCACCTTGTACACGGCCAGCCGCGTCGTCAGCAGCTGGGATCATCAAGGTTTGATTCTGGCAGGCCGCAAGCAAATTACGATTGCGGACCTGGACAAGTTTGCACAAGCGGTTCTGGAACGCGGCTAAGCGCAGGTTTAGTCTTCAGTGACCAGACGCAGACCCAAGTAACGCGGTGGCACACCCACCGAACACGCCCCGGTTTTTGGGTCGCGAATAAAGTCGGGCATCACCGCAATGTGCTCGCCCCCCAGGGTACGGACACCGCAGTTTTCCAGGCGAGACTCTGCGCGCGGCACGCTGATGCGGTGTACCCGGACATGGCAGGTATTGGTCCATTCAGCCACCTGCCCACCCGCATCAAACACCCCATAAGCATTGGCAACGCCCTGCCCCAAAGGCGCCAAGGGCACCTCTTGCTCCTGTTTGCGCTTGTAGCTTTCCTGATATTCCTGCAGCCACAAAGCGGCCTGCTCATTCTCATCCAGCCCACCCTGCGCCGATTCAGGTACTTTCTGATCGGCGAAATAGCTCCATTCCAGATACTGCGGCAAACGGAATGTCTTGCCTGTACGCTCGCTTAACCAGGCAGCGTAATCCTGTCCGTCCTGCCAGCTCACCCCGACAACCGGCATATTCTTGGCCTGCCCTCGACCCACTGCATCTGCAGCCTTGCAACGTTCTGCACGAACGCACTGATCGTACTCGTACTGGCTGACTTGATATTTCATCGCTTTCAGGGTCGGGGCCGGGGCATACATCACCGTATCGGACGCGACCAGGCGGCCATCGAGCAAGTACTCGCCAGCCTGCATGAGCTCACGGGCCGGGCCAGCCACTTCCACCAGTTCGGGCAAAGCGGACGGATTGCTGGACTCCCCAGCCGAACATCCGGCCAAGATGGCCGCTAACAGCACGGTTCCCGCTACACGACTTTGCATTGTGAACTCCCAAGAGACAGCCACCATTGAAACGTAGCCAGTGGTTCATGTCCTTGCGCCAAGGCAAACAGCGTCCTTAAGGCATCAAAATTCTCCGCTCACACGTTCCTGCCCCTTCCTTGAGCCTTATACTGCTGGTCTCCCATCGCTCCTTGAACCCTCGGGCCAAAAAAATGAATGCTGACTTGACGACAGGTTCCGAAGATATGGCGGCGGCAGTGCGCCGCATTGTCCATCTTTATCAAGGGCTGACGCCAGACCGGCTATCCGAGCTGGAGGTCTGCTATGCGCCTGACGCCCATTTCAAGGACCCCTTCAATGAGGTAGAGGGCGTTGCAGCCATCCGCGGCATCTTCGAGCACATGTTTACAGCGTTGCACTCGCCACGCTTTGTCATTACGCAGCAGATCGTCCAGGACCAACGAGCCTTTCTGGAATGGGAGTTCCGCTTCTGCATCAAACGCTGGAAGCCGGATCTTGAACACTGCATCCGGGGAGCGTCAGCGCTGTCCTTTGATGGACAAGGTCGGGTGACCCATCATCGAGATTATTGGGATGCGGCAGAGGAGCTTTACGAAAAGCTACCCATGCTGGGTTTATTGATGCGCTGGCTGCGACGTACGATGTCCACATCGGAAAAGTAGCCCCCCCTCACACTCCGTCCCCAACACCGGCAGGGGGTGCCGGACGGATTCCGGAGACTGTCTTACTGTGCCAAGGACGTACGGCCCGAACCTGCCAGACCATCAAAGGTGGTGCTGCTCACCCATTCAATGATCTGCTCGTGGGTGTACTGCCCCGACTCTTTGAGAAGGCTCACCACAGGGTCACATGCACGCGCAAACAAGGTGTAGAGCACCAGCTCGACTGGCAGACCCGATTGCAGGCTGCCTGCCGTCTGCGCCTCGATAATCCAGGTGCTCAGACGATTACTCAAGGCAATCAGGCGATCCATGTACTCATCATTTGACTGGAGCGAGGCGCTAAGGCTTGAGTTCTGCGCGGGCAGCGACGGCATTTCCCCTTGCAACTGGGTATCCATCGTCCAGCGCACCACAGATTTGAGCTGATCAATCGCCGTAATGGGTTGGCCTGCTTCTGCAGCATCCTGAGCCTGTTTGCGCAGCTCATCCACAAAAGCCAGGGCGCGATCGAGCACGCCCACCATCGCCGCAGCGGCCAATTCTTCCTTGGACGTAAACAGCTTATATAGGCTGGCCTTGGCCATGCCTGCCTCGGCGGCGACTTGGTCGACCGTCATGGCATCGTAGCCTTTGGTCGCCAAAAGACGGTTAACAGCGGTCACGATGGCTTCTACGCGTACGCGCTGGATTTGTTCTTTGATTGAGGATCGAGCGTTCATGAGTTCTATTTTAGGACGAATGAGATCATCTTGCATACCAAATAGTGCAAAAATATTATTTAAGGTTTATAGTTTGAACTAATGAGTTCACTGTTTGATCTTTCCGGTTCATAACCTCCTGCGCAACACCCTAAGGAGCTGCCATGCGTCGTATCGCTGTAATCGGTTCGGGCATATCCGGCTTGGCCGCTGCCTATCGTCTTGCTCACTCCCAAGACACGCATCGCGTCTGTCTGATTGAAGCCAACTCTTATTTCGGCGGACATGCCAATACTGTCGAGCTCAGCCTGGATGGTATTAGCCACGGGGTGGATACCGGTTTTTTGGTGTTCAACCACCGCACCTATCCCCTGCTCACAAAGCTATTCAAGGAGCTGGAGGTAGAGACCGCCCCCTCGGAGATGTCCTTCTCCGTGCAGATTCCCCACCCTGATGGCAGACCGGGGCTGGAATGGAGCGGTAGCTCTCTAGGCAGCGTGTTTGCACAGCGCAGGAACTTGATAAGCCCACGCTTTATTGGCATGTTGCTGGAAATTTTGCGCTTCAATCGTCTGACGACGGATATCGCCCAGCGCCAGCTTGAGTCACAACTCAATACGCCCATAGAAACCTTTCTGGATCTGCATGGCTTTGGCAGCACATTTCGCAACAACTACCTGTTGCCCATGATTGGCAGCATCTGGTCTTGTCCGACCGATCAAATGCTCCGCTTCCCCGTCGCTACCCTGATTCGCTTTTGTCACAATCACGGACTAATCCAGATCACCAACCGTCCCCAGTGGCACACCGTTCGAGGCGGCTCTCAACGCTACGTACGCCGCATGATTGAGCGACTGCAAGAGGACGGCCGCCACGAAATCCGATTGAACGCCCCTGTGTTCAGCCTTAAACGTGAAGCCCAAAGCGTCATGGTAGAAATGCCTCACGGTACCGAGCAGTTCGATGCTGTCGTGCTGGCCTGCCATAGTGATCAGGCATTGCGCCTGCTGGGCCAGGACGCAACCCAGACAGAGCGTGCCGTGCTGGGCAGCATTCGTTATCAAGCCAATGAAGCCGTATTGCATACCGACACTGCCGTCTTGCCACAGCGCCAAGCCGCCTGGGCGGCCTGGAACTATGAACGCGCCAGCTCGGCGGCTTCAGAGGAAACCGGAGTTTGCCTGCATTACCTCATCAACCGCCTTCAGCCACTGCCCTGGCAGCAAGCCGTCGTGGTCTCGCTCAATCCGGCCCGTCCCATAGCCGCGGACAAGGTACATGCGCGCATTACGTACAGCCACCCAGTCTTTGACCATGCCGCCATCCTGGCACAACAACAGCTTGAAAAGTTGCAGGGCCAACGCCGGACCTGGTTCTGCGGTGCCTGGTGCGGCTACGGATTTCACGAGGACGGTTTGCGTTCGGGTCTGAGCGCCGCTGACCAGGTTCTGCTGTCCCTGAACCGTGCAGAGCAGGCGGCCAACACTGATCTCAGGCAGGAGGAAACCGTATGAATGCCTCCGCTCTCATTGGCTTTGGTCATATCTGGCATCGGCGGCTGCGGCCAGTCGAGCACGCCTTTCATTACCCTGGTTATTTCCTGCTGCTTCCCATGCGTAGCCTGCGGGAACACCCAGTCCCCGTCCTGCGCCGCAACCAACGCGGCTGGATCAGCTTTCATGACAGCGATCATGGCAATGGCGGTAATGACGCTCTGGCCTGGTTTGAATCTCTGTTAGAGCAGGAAGGTATTGAGGATGCGGATGGCGAGATCTGGCTGCATACCTTTCCGCGCGTCCTGGGTTATGTCTTCAAGCCCGTGAGCTTCTGGTACGCCCATCGGGCCGACGGTTCGCTGGCGGCGATTCTGGCCGAAGTCAACAACACCTTCGGTGAGCGTCATGCCTATCTCCTGGCAGGGCCGCATCTGGGCTGGGATTGCGAACAAGTTGCCAGCAAGCAATTTCATGTCTCCCCGTTTTGCGAAACCCACGGCGAGTATCGCTTTCGATTCTCGCGCAATGAAACTACCAACCTGGCGCTCGTCGATCTGTACGACGACGCAGGCCCCCTGTTACGCACAGGTGTTCAAGGAACGCTACACCCCCTGAATGCGGCTACCGTACGCAGGGCATTTTTTGGCACACCGCTGATGACCCTGGGGGTCATTGTTCGCATCCATTGGCAAGCACTACGCCTGTGGGCAAAGCGGCTTCCCTTCCATCGCAAACCACCAGCGCCCAAGCGCTCTGTCACACGATGAATACAAGCACCGCCACTCTCTTGAGCAAGTCCGCAACAGCAAGCAGCGACTTGTCACCTCACGCGAACCGCGTCCTGAAGCTCTTGACGCATTTGCCTCATGGCCAGTTGGAGCTTCAGTTGCCCGATGGGCAAGTGCGGCATTTTCCCAAGCAAAATGCAGTGGAACCCGACGCCTGCTGCGCAATCGGGCAGTGGGAGGCGCTGGACCGCATCTTGAGCTCGGGCGACATTGGCTTTGCGGAAGGCTATATAGAAGGTCAATGGGACACCGATGACCTAAGCGGCTTGCTGCGTCTGTGCATCCGCAACCGCAATCACCTGGAACAACTGGTGTACGGTCACTGGTGGGCTCGACTGGGCTTCAGACTGCGCCATATGCTTCACCGCAACACGCGGGCGGGCAGCGCTAAAAACATTCATGCTCACTACGATCTGGGCAACGACTTTTATCGACTCTGGCTGGACCCAAGCATGAGCTACAGCGCTGCCTGGTTCGAAGGTCTTGACGGCTCGGCCTTGCACGAGGCTGATCTGGAGCAGGCTCAAGGCGCAAAAACCAGACGGGCGCTGCGTGAGACGGGACTGCAGCCGGGGCAACGACTGCTGGAAATTGGCTGTGGCTGGGGAGCGCTTGCCCAGACAGCGGCCACGGAGTTCGGCGCGCAGGTGACAGGGGTCACCTTGTCACGCGAACAGCTTGACTGGGGCATGCAGCGCATAAGCAAAGCCGGCCTGCAGGAACAGGTTGATCTGCGTTATCAGGACTACCGGGATCTGGCGAAAGAACACGCGGCGCAGCCCTTTGACGCCATTGTCTCCATTGAAATGTTCGAAGCTGTCGGGCATGAATACTGGCGCACCTACTTCAAGACTTTGCATGATTGCCTCAAACCGGGCGGCTATGCCTGCGTGCAATCCATCACCCTGCGCGAAGACCTTTTTGCCCGTTATTTGCACTCCTCCGACTTTATCCAGCAATTCATTTTTCCCGGAGGGCTGCTGCCCAGTGTCACGGCCTTCGAGCGCGAGGCCCAGCGAGCTGGCCTGACCGTGGTCAGAGCAATGAGCTTTGGCAAGGATTACGCCGAAACACTCCGACGCTGGCGTCAGGCTTTTGAGCAAAAGCTCGATGCAGTCCGCAGCCAGGGCTTTGACGAGCGCTTTGTTCGCATCTGGCGATTTTATCTGGCCTATTGCGAGGCTGCCTTTGATATGGGCAACACCGATGTAGTCCAGTTCACCCTGAGAAGGCCTGACCATGACTGATATTCGACGACGCCAGGCCCTGATCGTGGGCATCAGCCTTCTCGCCCCTACCCTTATTGCCATGACCCCTAATCTCTCGGCGGCCGCAGCGGCTGTCCCCCAGGAGCTGCGCTCCACCCTGCCCTCTGCCCATCTTGTTGGCAGTGGTCCCATGCGCTTTTTTGGACTGCGGGTTTACGAGGCGCGCCTGTGGGCAATGCCGGACTTCGAGCCCAAAGAGTATGCACGCCAGCCCTTCGCCCTGGAGCTGATCTATGACCGCAAACTGGAAGGCGAAGCCATTGCCGAGCGTTCAGTTGCCGAAATGCGGCGTGTGGGCAGTTTCTCCGAGCAGCAGGCTCGCCAATGGCTGCTCCTGATGAAAAAGGCTTTTCCGGATGTCCTGGCACAAGATCGCCTGCTGGGCGTGACAGACGGAACCGGCGATGTCCGCTTTTTCCATAATGGACGTGAAACCGCCCGTATTCAGGACGCAGAGTATGCGCGCCTGTTTTTCGGAATTTGGCTGTCTGAGCAGACTTCTGCACCAGGCTTGCGAACAGCCCTCTTAGGCAAACGCTGATAAAGGCGCAACCATGCTCCCCCCAGGCTCCCGCCCCTTAAAGCCGCTGCATTGGCGTACGGGACTCTCCTATGGAAGTCTTGGCCTGCCGCTGTCGTTCGTGTCGCTCCCTTTATATGTGAACCTGCCGCATTACTACGCGGCGGTGGCCGGGGTGCCGCTGGCGGGCCTGGGCGCCGTGCTGCTGGCTACCCGAGCCGTTGACGCGGTGCTAGACCCTGCGCTGGGAAGGCTGGCCGATCGTCTTTTGCATCGAGGCCTGGGCCAGGCCTGGCTGGCCGCTTTGTTGGGCAGCATGATTATGGGCTTGGGTTTTGCAGCACTGTGGCATCCTCCCGAAGGTGACCCACAAGAGATGTTGATCTGGCTGGCACTCAGCCTGCTGGTATGCACCTTGGCCTATAGCGCCGTAAGCATCTTGCATCAGGCCTGGGGGACTCGCTGGGGTGGTGATCCCAATTGGCGTGCGCGTGTCACCGCATGGCGTGAAGGCGCCACGCTTCTTGGTGTCTTGCTGGCCAGCGTATTGCCCACCTGGTTAGGCTTTGATGCGACCAGTGTCGTGCTTTTTCTAGCCTTGGCCATAGGCCTGTTCGGGCTACATCGCCTGCCGCTCGCTACCGCCCACCCCATGGATTATGCACTTGGGCACAGCAGTTCTGCATCAAGCACCTCACCCTGGGCTGATGCCAGTTTCCGCAGGCTGTTATTCGTCTTCATGCTCAACGGCGTAGCCGCCGCCATACCCGCTACCTTGTTGCCCTTTTTCGTGGCAGACCGCCTGCAGGCCCCGGAGATGCAGCCGCTCTTTCTTCTGTGCTATTTCGGCGCCGCCGCGGCAGGGCTGCCTTTATGGGTACGGGCTGTCTCGCGCTGGGGACTGGCACCCAGTTGGCGGGCCGGCATGCTGACAAGCGTTGTCGCCTTTTCCCTGACACCCTGGCTTGATGCCAGCGACGGTGACGCCTTCCTCGTTATCTGCCTGGCAAGCGGGCTGGCTCTGGGCGCGGATCTGGCCTTGCCAGGCGCCCTGCTGACCGGTGTCATCCATGAATCCGGTCAGGGCGGCTCGGGCGAAGGACGGTATCTGGGCTGGTGGACTTGTGCTGCCAAGCTCAACCTAGCCTTGGCAGCCGGTCTGTGCCTGCCCCTTCTTTCCGCCCTGGGTTACCAGAGCGGCACAAGCGACCCGTCTGGCCTGCAGGCGTTGGCCTGGGCTTATGGGGGCCTTCCCTGCCTGTTCAAACTATTGGCGTGGGCTGGCCTGTGGCGCGCCGAGCATCTGCACTCATCCTGGAGACTGATATGAAACTGACAAACAGCCTTGTCTCAACCCTGCCCTGGCGGCGCGTTGCCCTGGGACTGACACTCATGGGCACACTGGCCGGATGCGTGGGACCCACGGTCCAGGACTATGCCCAGGAACGCCCTGAACTGGACCTGCGTCAATATTTCAATGGCCCCTTAACCGCCCACGGCCTGTTCACAGACCGTTCCGGCAAAGTGGTCAAGCGCTTTACCGTGCGCATGACGGGCACCTGGAAGGGCGATGAAGGCGTGCTAGACGAGCACTTTGTCTACAGCGATGGCACCACTCAGCAACGGATCTGGCATTTGAAGCATCTGGGTGATGGCCGCTACAGCGGACGCGCTGACGATGTGGTCGGCCAGGCCCAGGGCCAGACCGCTGGCAACGCCTTTCATTGGAATTACGTGCTGGCACTGCCGGTGGACGGCAAGGTCTGGAACGTGAACATGGATGACTGGATGTACTTGATGGATGGCCGCACCATGCTCAACCGCGCTGCCATGAGCAAATTCGGCGTTCATCTGGGGGATGTGACACTGTCCTTCATGAAGGAGTAAGTGTGATGACACTGCTACACGCAAAACTCAATCCGCCGCTCAGTCACTGGCAAGGAAAATACGCCTGGATTGTCGGTGCCTCATCAGGCATAGGCAGAGCCACCGCGGAGGCGCTTCATGCGCAAGGCGCGCAGGTCATCGTCTCGGCCAGAGACACCGATGCGCTGCACGAGCTGGCCCAAGGCCGGGAGAGGTTTGTCGTCGTCCCGCTGGATGTCACCGAACCTGAAACGCTGGCTGCGGCCAAGCTGAAAGTACAAGCCTGCGTCGATATGGCGCCCGATCTGGTGCTGTATTGCGCAGGCAGGTACCTGCCCCAACGGGCGACCGAGTTCAATCTTCTGGAGATGCAGAAACATCTGGCAGTCAATTATGTGGGCGCGCTGCATCTGCTCGATGCGGTCATCCCGATGCTGCTTGAGGCCGGACGCGGCCACCTGGCCCTGGTGGGTAGCGTGGCGGGCTACCGCGGGCTGCCAATGTCCCTGGCCTATGGGCCCACCAAAGCCGCACTGAATAATCTGGCGGAGAACCTCTATTTGGATCTGCACCCGTTGGGACTGGGCATTTCCATTATCAACCCCGGTTTTGTAGACACCCCGCTGACCGTCCAGAACAGCTTCAAGATGCCCGCGCTCATCACCCCAGAAGAAGCAGCCCGTCATATCCTGCATGGCTGGAAACAGGGACAGTTTGAAATGAACTTCCCCCGTCGTTTTACCCGCTGGGTAAAGCTCATGCGATGCCTGCCCGATAGCTGGTACTTTTCGGCGGTACGTCGTGTCACTGGAATGTAAACGCAGCCGCACATGGAGACAGCACACCCCGCGCACTACCGCGCCCACACTCTGCGCCTGATACTAGGCGACCAGCTCAACCCACAGCACAGCTGGTTCCAACAGGTGGACAGTCAGGTGGTCTATGTACTGATGGAGGTGCGTCAGGAAACCGACTATGTCTTGCATCATGCACAGAAAATTCTGGCCATTTTCGCTGCAATGCGTGACTTTGCGCAGCAGTTGCGAGCCGCTGGCCATCGTGTGCGTTATGTGACCTTTGAAGACCCCAGCAACCGTCACTCCATCACCGGCAACCTGACGGCGCTCGCGGCGCATTACGGTGTCCACCAGGTGCAATGGCAACAAGCCGACGAATGGCGACTGGATACTCAATTGCAACAGTGGGCAGACACGCAGTCCCTGAGTTGCTCAGGGGTGGATAGTGAACACTTTCTGAGCCGCCGCGATGAGCTGGCGACCCAGATGCGCGGTCGACGCCAATGGCTGATGGAGCATTTCTATCGCCGTATGCGTCGCCGGTACCGGTTGCTGCTGGACGACCATGAGCAGCCGGTCGGTGGCAAGTGGAACTTTGACCATGAGAATCGCAAACCCTGGCCCGGCACTCCGGCTGAACCCACCGACTGGCGGCCCTGCCACGACCACAGTGTGCTTTGGGAAAAGCTGCAGCGTTGTGATGTGCCCAGCTTTGGCGATCCCCAGGCCAACGCCTTTCGCTGGCCGCTGAACCGCCAGGAAGCACTGCACTGTCTGGAGGCCTTCATCACCCATGCTCTGCCGCATTTTGGCGACTACGAAGATGCCATGTCCAGCCGAGCTCCTCGGCTGTTTCACTCGCTGCTCTCGTTCGCCCTGAACGTCAAAATGCTCCACCCGCTTGAGGTGCTGGAACGGGCCGAACGGGCCTGGCGAGAGGAACAGGCCCCCTTGGCTGCCGTGGAAGGCTTTACACGCCAGATCCTGGGTTGGCGCGAATACGTACGCGGCATCTACTGGGCTCACATGCCGGGCTACGAAAGCCTCAATGCATTCGGGCATGATTTGCCACTGCCGCACTGGTTCTGGACTGGGAACACCCGCATGCGATGCCTGAAACAGTGCATTCAGCAGTCCTTGCACAGCGCTCATGCTCACCATATCCAGCGCCTGATGGTGATTGGCAACTTTGCTCTGCTGGCCGGACTCGACCCGGCTGCTGTCCACCGCTGGTATCTGGGCATCTATATTGACGCTTTTGAATGGGTGGAACTGCCCAATACACTGGGTATGAGTCAGTATGCCGACGGTGGCCTGATCGCCACCAAGCCTTACATCAGCAGCGCCGCCTATTTACAACGCATGAGCGACTACTGTCAGGGTTGTGCCTACAAGCCCAAGGAGAAAACAGGGCCACACGCCTGCCCCTTCAATGCCTTGTACTGGGATTTCCTTGCCTGCAATGCCCAAGAACTGGGAGGCGCGGGACGGATGGCATTGATGTATCGCCAATGGCAGAAAATGGCCCCCGAGCAACAAGTTGCCCTACGCACCCACGCAGGGCAACTGCGCAAGAACCTGGATACTCTGTAAGCCACCCACACTGACCGAGGCATGACATGCAATCCCTGCCCACCGCTTACCGTGCCCTTATCCTGGGCAGCTCCGGCGCCATGACCGCCCAGCTGGCCGCCGATCCTCGCTGCGGCGAGCTGGTTAGCCTGCATCGGCGCAGCACACCCGCCCTGGACTTCGATCAGCCCGAGACGATTGCCACAGCGGCCCAAACCTTGAGCACACAAGGACCCTGGCATCTCATCGTGCTTGCCACCGGCATGCTCAGTAGCCCTACCGGGGGTCCTGAAAAGCGCTTGGCCGATCTGAATGCCGCCCACCTGATGGCCAACTTTAGCACCAACGCGATAGGCCCGGCCCTGGTACTGGCCCATTTTGCACCGTTGCTCCCCAGACACGAGCGCTGCACCCGGGCACTGTTACCTCAGCCTTGTCGGCGCCCTTTCGGGGCGCTCAAATCGGCCGCCCGCCTGCCGATGCGGCGCAAGCCCTGCTGGCCACGCTAGACACACTCAGCTCAAAGGACAGTGGTGGTTTCTGGGCCTACAATGGTCACGGACTGCCTTGGTAAGTTCTTTGCTCACCTTCACACACGGAGAATTCCATGCGCATCCTTCTGACAGGAGGCACGGGCCTCATTGGACAGGCCCTTTGCCAACACTGGCAACAATACGGCCACGAACTCTGGGTGTGGAGCCGAAACCCCCAGCAAGTCCCCCAATTGTGCCCAGGCGCAACGGGTATCGCGGTGCTGGACGAGCTCAATGGCAGCGCGCCGTTTGACGCGGTCATCAACCTGGCCGGAGCTCCCATTGCCAATCAACGCTGGACTGAGGCACGGCGCCAGCTTCTATGGCAAAGTCGGGTCGATCTGACACGCCGTCTGGTGGACTGGATGGGGCGACAAGCGTCGGTGCCCCCCGTCTTGATCTCGGGCTCCGCGGTAGGCTGGTACGGGGATGGCGGCGAACAGCAACTGACTGAGGCCAGCGCACCCGGCAACAAGGACTTTGGGAGCCAACTTTGCGTGGCCTGGGAGCAAGAGGCTGAACAGGCTCGCCAGTGGGGGGCGCGCGTGGTCTTGCTGCGCACCGCGCCCGTCTTGGCCAGAAACGCCGGGATGCTAGCTCGGCTGCTCCCCTCGTTCAAGCTAGGATTGGGTGCCAGACTAGGTGATGGTCAGCAGTGGATGCCATGGATACACATTGAAGACCAGGTCGCTCTCATCGACTACCTTTTGCACAGTCAAAGCTGTGAAGGCCCCTATAACGCGTGTGCGCCGCAGCCTGTGCGCAATGCGGAGTTCACCCGCATCCTGGCGCAAGAGCTGGGCAAGCCAGCCCTGTTTCATGCCCCGGCCTGGGTGCTACGGCTGGCATTGGGAGAGATGTCTGTTCTGCTGCTGGGCGGACAACGACTGATTCCGCAACGCGCCCAGCAAGCAGGTTTCAGTTGGCGTCACCCTGAACTGTCCGAGGCCTTAAGGGATGTGCTTAACAAAGCCTGAACGGATCGTTTACAGAGGTGGTCTTGCCATCTTGCCCATCAAAAAACGGCGTACGCTAAGGTTCGGGCATCGCCTTTGCCCAAGCCGTCCCGAGCAAAATCCACACACCCCCTGTCCGTGACGCCCAAGGGCCCTGCCACGAGACACTGCCGCGCCGAACGGCGCGGCCTGAACCTTGCGCGCTTACGTCAAAAAGTTCACAAAGCCGGTAATGATCACGGCATTGAAGAAGTCGATGAACAAGGAGCCCACCAGAGGAATCACAAAGAAGGCTTTGCGTGATGGACCATTATCTTCCGTGAAGGCCTGCATATTCGCCATGGCGTTAGGCGTTGCACCCATGCCAAAACCACAATGGCCAGCCGACATCACCACAGCATCGTAGTCCTTGCCCATGACCTTGAAAGTCACGTAGCTGGCAAAGAAGAACATCATGACAGTCTGGGCAATCAGGATCACCAAGAGCGGACCTGCCACTTGAGCCAGCTCCCACAGTTTCATCACCATCAGCGCCATGACCAGGAAGAAAGCCAACGACACATTGCCGATGATCTCAAACTCTTTTTCCGGCAAGCGGTAACGACGCCAGTCGATCACGTTACGGATGATGGCCGCCACCAGCATGGAGCCCAGGTAAGCAGGCAAGACAATGCCACGATCGCCCAGCCATTCAATGATGACACTGCCCACACCAATCGCTATAGACAGCAGCACTACGGCGTATACCGGCATTTCAAAGCCGCCATCATCAGCCTGAACGGTTTGCTTGACCGTAGTCTCCATCGCATGAGGCGCATCTGTGCCTTCGTGCTGACGACGATGACGACGGTGTGGAGCAGGACCGTCGATATTGTATTTTTTCATCAGGCGCTTGCCCAAGGGGCCGCCGATGACACAACCCATTACCAGCCCCCATGTCGAAGCGGCAATGGCAGCAGGCAAAGCCCCAACAGCACCAGCATTTTCCAGCATTGGACCAAAGGCAGCAGAAGTACCGTGGCCCCCCGTCATGGAGATCGAACCGGCGGCCAGACCCAGCAAGGGATTGGCGTCCATGAGGGTCGCCAAGGTCACGCCCATCACGTTCTGCAAAATAATCAGGACAACCGCGCAGCCCAGGAACAAAGCAACGGCCAGACCACCCTTTTTCAGCAACTCGAAGCTGGCTGAAAAACCGATGGTCGTGAAAAAGGCCATCAGCAAGAAATTGCGTATATCGTCGTTAAACGTAAAGTTGAACGAGCCGGTCTGATGTCCAACCAAGGCAATCAAGGCAAAAATCAATCCGCCGATAATGGGGCTGGGAATAAAATAGCGGGCCAATACAGCAACGCGATTCTTTATATATTCTCCCAGCACGAGAAAAACAGCCGCCAAACCTACCGTTTGCGCGATATCGAGCTGAATGTTCATCTATCCGTTCCTTACATCTTTGGAATAAGGGGCCTGCACCTTTGTGTCTGACAGAGGCTTCAAACCAATTTGTTCAAATAGGCATGTCTATCGTCGCTACTTCGTCCTTGTGGGACAAAGGCATGACCACCAACAGCGTAGTAAAACCGAGAAAAATAACATGAACAGGCGCCTAATGACGCCAATTTCCCTGAATCGGCCCGCTTTATTACAAAAAAACCCGCCATGTGGCGGGTTGGGAAAAGCTGGAGACTTAGCGGTCGCGCTCGATGGAAAACGCGCACAAGCTCAGTAATACCTGCTTGAATTCGCTCTCGGGAACATCAGCCAAGGCCTGAACAGCCAGCTGGGCTTCTGCCTTGGCCGCTTCACGGGTATAGGCCAAAGCATCGGTTTGCTCGATAGCCTGTGCAACAGCGGCAAAATCCGCATCACCGGTTTCAATGGCCGACTTGATCAGTTGAACCTGCTCGGGTGTGCCAACTTCCATGACACGGATCAGTGGCATGGTGGGTTTGCCTTCGCGCAGATCGTCACCCACGTTCTTGCCCAAGGCCTGGGCATCACCGGTGTAATCGAGCACGTCGTCAACCAATTGGAAGGCGGTACCCAGGTGGCGGCCATAGGCGGCCATGGCTTCTTCCATTTCAGGCGAAGCACCGGCCACAATCGCCCCCACTTGCGCCGCCGCTTCAAACAGCTTGGCTGTCTTATAGCGTACGACTTGCAGATAACGTTCCAGGGAAACGTCCGGGTCGTGTACGTTCAGCAGCTGCAAAACCTCGCCTTCGGCGATCACCGTGGTGGCTGCCGACAGCACGGCCATGGCCGGCATGGAGTTCGATTGCACCATCATCTCGAAGGAGCGCGAGTACAGGTAGTCGCCAACCAGCACGCTGGCGGCATTACCGTAGACCGCATTGGCCGTGTGGCGACCGCGTCGCATATCGGATTCATCGACCACATCGTCGTGCAGCAAGGTGGCGGTGTGGATGAACTCCACCACACCTGCCAACAGATGGTGCGTGCTCCCCTGATAAGCCAGCGCGCGGGCTACCAGCAACAGCAGCGCAGGACGCATGCGCTTGCCGCCAGCACTAACGATGTATTCGCCGATTGTGCGTATCAGCACCACATCCGAATTCAAGCGCTCACGAATGACGACATCAAGAGCCTTCATGTCGTCGGCAATAGGTTCAATCAGGGTGGACAGGTTCAAAACAGAATTCCGGACGAGTAAGGGAGGGGGCCGCTATCGGCCAACCGTAACTTGATGATTATACGATTTTGAATCGCTTTGGGCCTATTGTTACGCGTCAAGCACAACAGTGATCACAGAAAAAGGGGCCAAATTAGCGATAATAAGCATTTCAACCTGAAACGGAGACTGTCTTGAGTTCGCAAGACCTTAGTACCCTGATCAGCCGGGCCGAGCGGGTTCTCGCTCAACTGGAAGCCTGGCTGCCCCCTGCTCCACCCCCTATCAACTGGGATTCCATTGCTTTTCGCTGGCGTACCAATGGTTCGCGCGGCTGGCTTGAAGGTGTCCAGCACGTAGCCACCATCCAGACCGAAGACCTGCATCATATCGAACGCCAAAAGGGCATTATTGAGCGCAACACCCGCCATTTCCTGGCAGGCAAACCGGCCAATAACGTCTTGATGACAGGTGCTCGCGGTACGGGCAAAAGCTCGCTGGTCAAGGCCATGCTGGCCAAATTTGCCGATCAGGGCCTGCGTCTGATCGAAGTGGACAAATCCGATCTGGGCGACCTGGGCTACATCATTGACCTGATCAGCACCCGCCCCGAACACTTCATCATCTTCAGCGACGACCTGTCCTTTGAAGAAGGTGAAGCCGGTTACAAGGCGCTTAAATCCGTGCTGGACGGCTCGCTGGCCTCCCCTGGCGACAATGTACTGATCTACGCCACGTCCAACCGACGTCACCTGATGCCCGAGTACATGAAAGAGAACCTGAGTGCCTCCACGTCTGCAGACGGCGAGATCCACCCCGGTGAAGCCGTTGAAGAAAAGGTATCCCTGTCCGAGCGCTTTGGACTATGGTTGTCGTTTTACCCCTTTAAACAAGACGACTACCTGGACATTGTGTATTACTGGCTTGGCGCTTTGGGTTGCCCTGCAGAACACATTGAAAGCTCGCGTATGGAAGCCTTGCAATGGGCTCTGGAACGTGGCTCTCGCTCCGGCCGGGTAGCACGTCAATTTGCTAGAGATTGGACCGCTAGACATGTCTAAACCCACGTTGGAAGTGGCCGTTGGCGTTTTACTGAACCAACACGGCCAAGTGCTACTGGGAAAACGCCCAGCCGATAAACCCTGGCCGGGCTGGTGGGAACTGCCAGGCGGCAAGATTGAGGCGGGCGAGAGCGTCATACAGGCGCTGGTACGGGAACTGCGCGAAGAACTCGGCATTGAAACCACCCACGCACACCCCTGGGTTACCTATACACACGAATACCCCAAGAATTTCGTCAAACTCTCTTTCTGCCTGGTGCGGGAATGGGAAGGCGAACCCCAGTGCCTGGAAGGCCAAGAGCTTGCCTGGGTCAACCCTGAAGGTCCTTTGGAAGTCGGCCCTGTACTGCCTGCTACCGAACCGCCACTTAAATGGCTGCAACTGCCCGAACGCTATCTGATTACCAACATCGACGAGCCGGCCCGCTTACCCGCCTATCTGGAACAACTGGAACAAGCCCTGCAACAAGGCCCGGCCCTGGTCCAGTTTCGTGAGCCAGCCTGGGCTGCACGGCCCGATGCCGAATTCCATTTGCACCAGGCGTTCCTGCAAGTTGTGAACCTGTGCCAGCGCTACCAAGCGCGCTGCCTGGTCAATAGCCTGCACCCCGAGAGCTGGTGGGACCATGCCGATGGTGTGCATTTGCGCGCCAGCGACGCCCAATCCCTTTCCGCGAAATGCCACGACACCCTGACGACATTTCCCGCGATCAGCAAAGGCCTGATCGGCATGTCCACGCACAATGAAAGTGATATTGAAATAGCCCGCAAAATCCAGGCGGACTTTCTGGTTCTGGGCCATGTCCTGGAAACCTCCTCCCATCCCGGCGATCCAGGCATGGGCTGGGCCCGTTTCGCCAGCCTGGCGGAACAAGCTGGCCTGCCAGTGTTTGCCATAGGCGGGCAATCGGCCAGGACCTTGGCTGACGCCCGCAACCACGGTGCACACGGTATTGCCGGTATACGCCACATGCTGGACAACGACCCGGCATGACGCCACACGTCACTATTTCAGAACATGAAGGCGTACGCTACCTGCACCTGGGCTCTGCCTGGGTGCAAGGTGCCATGCGTCTGGATGCTCCCGATCAGCTAGAGCTGCACTACATTCGCCAAATGATGATCTGGACCTTGTTCCAGACCGATCCACGTCGTATTGCCCAGCTTGGCCTGGGCGCAGGCAGCCTGACACGCTTTTGCTACCAGCACTTCCCCCAGGCGCGCATCGACGCCGTGGAAATCAACCCGGAAGTGGTGCAGGCCAGTCGCCTGCTGTTTAACCTGCCGCCCGACGACGAACGCCTGAACGTGCACACGGTAGACGCGCTGGACTACCTGGATGCCGTCTACGGCGAGCTGGATGTGCTGCAAATTGATGTGTACTCCGACCAGGCCGAACACCCTGCCCTGGAAAGCGCAGCTTTCTATCAGGCCTGCCGCAAGGCTCTGGGGCCACAAGGACTGTTAACGGTGAATTTGCTGGGCTCGGAACTGGTCCATGCGCGCAATCTGCATGCGCTTCAAGAAAGCTTCCCGGCCGTAGTCTGGTTACCTGAAACGCACGATGGCAATCTGGTCGCCCTGGCTTTTGCTGACCCGCCACAAATTGACTTTGATGACTTGTACCAGCGGGCCGAAGAGATCCACGCCACCTTGGGCTTGGCCGACGGCGAGGAATGGGTTGACGGGCTGTATGCCTGGATGGACCAGGACTGAGGCGGTTTCCACGCCATATCAAGCAAGGAATGAGCCGCTGTTGAACGCTAAGCAAGCAAACTGCAGCCCCAAGCTTGGGAGGTAGTCCAATCTTTACTTGGTCCATACGGGGCAAACCGGGCGTTGAAGCTCCGGCCCAGCCAGGCCGGAGAGCACGATGAAACGGCCAAACTAAACCAAACCAAGCGCCAAGAAGTTCAGCCAACGCCGAACCACATCAAACCAAACTAAACCAAACTTGATTAAGACCAGATTGGATCGGGTCAGGTCAGATTAGTGTAGGTCAGGCCGAACCTATTCTGCTTTAGCGGCTGGATCAGCTTCCACCGCGTTCGGCTCTTCGGGACTCAGACCTGTCGTCACATCCCAGCCACCGCCCAAGGCCACCATCAGTTTGACCGCCGCCCGCAGGCGTTGAGACTCCAGGTCCAAAGCCTGCCGCTCGGCCGACAGCGCCGTGGCCTGGGTTTGGGCCAGACTCAGAAAATCCACCAGACCGGCATCAAACTGATTGCGTGTCAGCCGCAAGGACTCGCGTGCCGCGGCCAGAGAACGCGCCTGGCTGGCTTGCTCCAGCTCCAGGCCATTGCGTTCAGACAAGGCATCTTCCACTTCCTTCAACGCATCCAGCACCGTCTGACGGTAGGCAGCCAATTGTTCGTCATAGCTGGCCTCGGCCTGCTCGACTTGCGCACGGCGTGCCCCAAAATCCAGCAAGGTCAGGGCAAAGGCAGGACCCAGGGACCAGACACGCGCGGGTGCCGTCAGCCATTCGCCAAGATCACTGCTGCTGAACCCCCCACTGGCCTTCAGGCTCAAACTGGGAAACCAGGCAGCCTTGGCCACACCAATCTGGGCATTGGCCTGCGCCATGCGACGCTCGGCACGGGCCACATCGGGGCGACGTTCCAGCAAACTGGATGGCAGACCCACCGGAATATCCGGAGCAACAGGCCAGGGCGCATGAGGCACCACCTCAAACTGGGAAGGTGCGCGGCCTACCAACACAGCCATCGCATGCAGGTAGGAGGCCTTCTCGCGATTCAAGGCCAAGCGCTGGGTGCGAGCCCCCTCTAGCTGGCTTAAGGCTGCGGCCACATCTCCCGGTGCCGAAAACCCGGCGTCCAGGCGATTCTGATTGATTTGCAAAGAACGCTCGTACGCGGCCACGGTTTCATCCAGCACTCGCTCGCTGGACTCCACACTGCGGTACTGCAAATAGGTCTGCGCCAATTGAGACTGCAGGCTCAAGCGTGTGGCAGCCATATCCGCAGCACTGGCTTGCAGGCCAGCATCACCTGCTTCTACCTGACGGCGAATCCGCCCCCACAAGTCCACTTCCCAATTCACCGTAATGCTGGCGTCATAGGCGCTGCTGCTTTGGCTGGTATCACCGGACCCACTGCCACGCCTTGTCGTGCCGACCGAACTGCCTACTTGCGGGAACTGGGTCGAACGCGTGTTGGACAGAGTGGCCTGCGCCTGACGAACGCGTGCCTGTGCCTGCTGCAAGGTAAAGTTCTGCTCATTAAGGCTTTGCATCAGGGTGTTGAGCACGCCATCGTTGAAGCTTTCCCACCAGGGGCCGCGGTCTTTCAAATCAGCCGGTTCGGCCTGCTTCCAGGCCGTGGACCGTACCTCTTCCCGGAAGTGCTCGCCCACCGGCGCTTCGGGCCGCTGATAATCAGGGCCAACAGCACATGCGGACAGGAGCAGCACCATCCCAGCCAGTGCGAAGCGCGGAAGAATCATGGCGTTAGAAGTAGGCATATCAGCTTATATATTCAAAGTTGTCTGGTTCTTGCGGCGCATGAAGCGATGGCGCAAACGATCCAGATAAAGATAAACCACCGGCGTGGTGTACAAAGTCAGGATTTGACTGAGCACCAAACCACCCACAATGGTGACTCCCAAGGGCTGGCGCATTTCCACGCCGGGCCCGGAGGCCAGAATCAAAGGAATAGCACCAAAAATGGCGGACAAGGTCGTCATCATGATGGGGCGGAATCGCACCAGGCAGGCTTCGTAAATAGCCTCACGCGACCCCATGCCGCGCTCACGCTCCATTTGCAAGGCGTAGTCCACCATCATGATGGCGTTCTTCTTGACGATACCAATCAGCAAGAACACCCCGATCATGGCAATCAGGTTGAACTCGCCACTGGTCATCATCAGAGCCAGCAATGCCCCAATCCCGGCCGAAGGCAAAGTGGACAGAATGGTGAGCGGGTGCATATAGCTCTCGTACAGCATCCCCAGCACGATATACAAAGCCACCAAGGCAGCCAGAAACATCATGGGTTGCTTGGCCAGGGCATCGAGCATCTGCGCCGTATTACCTTCAAACCCGGCCTGGATCTCGCGTGTAGGAAGCTGAATGCGAGCCATGGCCTGTTCAATGGCCGCCGTTGCCTGACTGAGGGTGACGCCTTCGGCCAAACCGAAGGACACGGACTCGGCCACCAGCAAGCCCATATGGTTAATGCTGCGCGGCGCGGTGCCGGTCGTAAAGCGCGTAAAGGCAGACAAAGGAACGCGAGTGCCGTCTTTGGCAACAACCTCGATTTCCTTCAGGGACTCCAGATCCTGCGCAAAACGCGGCTCCACTTCCATGACTACGTAATACTGGTTCAAGCGGCCAAAAATCGTGGAAACCTGACGCTGGGAAAAGGAGTTGTTCAAAGTCCCTGCCACCATAGACATATCAATGCCCAGGCGCGTGGCCATATCGCGGTCAATTTCCAGTTGGACCAGACCGGCCTTATCGTCCGTGCCAGTGTCCACGTCCACCAGCTCTGGCAATTCGGCCATGGCTTGCTGAACCTTGGGCAACCAGGTTTTCAACAGCTCCAGGTCACTGCCCAGCAAGGAATAGTCGTAAGAGCCACTGCGCCCGCCGCCCCCGCTACCGACCGGAATATCCTGCTGCGGCACCATGAACATGCGCGCCCCCGGCGTGGTGGATAAAGGCTCGCGCAGACGATTCACAACATCCGTCGTGCTGGCCTTGCGCTCATCCATAGGCTTGAGTTCAACCAGAATAAAGGACGAAGTGCTGCCACTGCGACCACCGGCAAACACGGCCACCGAACGAATGTCCGGGTCCTGATTCAGGATGGAACGGAAGTATTCCAGCTTGGGCACCATGGACTGAAAGGAAGTCCCCCGATCGACCCGGAAAAAACCCATCAACTGGCCAGTATCCTGCTGCGGGAACAGCCCCTTGGGCACTACGGCGTAGAGGTACACATTCAGGCCAATTGTGACAAACAAGGAGAACAGCATCAGTCGATGGTGCTTGAGCGCCCACCCCAATGAACGACGGTAGCCACGCCAGCTGACACTGCCTATCCAGCCCAAAAAACGACTGACAGGGTTGGTGGACTCATGCTCTTGCGGCCCAGGACGCAGCAGGCGCGATGACATCATGGGAGTCAGCATCAAGGAGATCACCAGGGACACCAGCACGGCGGTACACAAGGTGACGGCAAACTCCATGAACAAGCGCCCCGCCAGCCCCCCGATCAGCCACAAGGGAATGAACACGGCCACCAGCGACAAGCTCATGGCTGTGACGGTAAAGCCCACCTCCCGCGTCCCGCGCAAGGCCGCCCGCATGGGGGACAAGCCTTTTTCCAGGTAACGCATAATGCTTTCCAGCACCACGATGGCGTCATCCACCACAAATCCGGTAGCGACAATCAGGGCCATCAGGGAAATGGTGTTCAACGTAAAGCCGAACAAATGCATGAAGGCAAAGGTACTGATCAAGGACGCCGGAACGGCAATGGCCGGAATTAAAGCAGCGCGCCAGTTTCGCAGGAACAGCAAGACCACCAGCACCACCAGGGCCACCGCAATAATCAGTGTCAGTTGGGCCTCTTCCAGCGTGGCGCGAATACTGGGCGTACGATCCTGAGCCACTGTCAATTGCGCCTGGGTGGGCAGCATTT
The DNA here is from genome assembly GCF_000465875.3 of Alcaligenes sp. EGD-AK7. Lineage (NCBI taxonomy): Bacteria > Pseudomonadati > Pseudomonadota > Betaproteobacteria > Burkholderiales > Alcaligenaceae > Alcaligenes > Alcaligenes sp. EGD-AK7. The sequence continues at coordinate 171,876 of NZ_AVOG02000069.1, forward strand.
CCTCGATACCAGCCAGGCGTTCACGAATGGTATTGACCGTCTCGATAATATTGGCGCCCGCCTGACGACGCACAATCAACAGCACCGCTTCCTGGTTATTCCAATAACCCATACTGTGAATGTTTTCGACAGAGTCCTCGACCTTGGCGACATCCCCCAAACGGATAACCTGCCCATCCTGATTCTTCAGAATCAAGGGGTCAAAAAACCGTGCCTGGTTGTACTGCTTACCCGAGTTGATCTGCCACTGGCCCTGCTCGCTTTCCAGATAGCCATTAGGACGCAGACTGTTGGCGTTATTGATCACCGAACGCACATCGTCCAGCGCAATGCCAGCCGAGGCCAATGCCTTGGGATTCAATCCCACCCGCACTGCTGGCAAGGAGCCACCGCCCACGTCTACCGAACCTACGCCCGGAATCTGGGCCAGCTTCTGCTGCACAATGCCGCTGGCCATATCAAACAGCTGGGCCTTGTTGGCCGTCTGCGAGGTCAAGGCCAGCACCATGATAGGCATGGACGAAGGGTTGACCTTCTCGTAGGTGGGCACGCTGGACATGCCCGAAGGTAACATGGGCCGGGCCTGGTTGATAGCGGCCTGCACATCGCGTGCAGCCCCTTCAATATCCCGGTCCAACTCAAATACCAGCATGATCTGGGTGGAACCCTCGCTGCTGCGAGAGCTCATTTCCGACACCCCGGCAATAGAACCTAAAGCCTGCTCCAGTGGCGTGGCCACACTGGAAGCCATGGTTTCAGGGCTGGCACCGGGCAAATTGGCCGAAATCGCAATCACCGGAAAATCCATTTCCGGCAAAGACGCCACGGGCAAGAGCCGCAAGGCCAATGCGCCCACCAAGACCATCGCCAGTGCCAGCAGGCTGGAGCCCACTGGCCGGAAGATAAATAGCCCTAACAAGCGTTTCATGTCGACTCGCGTACCGACTTGGCGCCATTACGGGTAAAGCGGTCAAAAAACAGATAGATCACGGGAGTCGTGAACAGGGTCAGCACTTGGCTAGCCAAGAGACCGCCCACCATGACCAGTCCCAAGGGTTGACGCAGCTCTGCGCCAGAGCCGGTGGCCAGCATCAAAGGGATGGCACTGAACAAGGCCGCCAGAGTCGTCATCAAAATGGGGCGGAAACGCAGCAAGGCGGCTTGATGAATGGCCTCTTGCGGTTTCATGCCCTGCTCGCGCTGCGCCTCCAGGGCGAAGTCGATCATCATGATGGCGTTCTTTTTCACGATACCAATCAGCAGAATGATCCCGATCACCCCCACCATGTCCAGATCCCGCCCGGCTAACAGCAAGGCAAGCAGCGCGCCGATGGCAGCCGAAGGCAGCGTCGACAAAATAGTGATGGGGTGGATATAGCTTTCGTACAAAACACCCAGCACGATGTACATGGTCAGCACGGCGGCCAACATCAGCCACAGCGTGCTGGACAAAGAGGCATGGAAGGCCTTGGCGGCACCCAGGTAGCGGGTATCCACCGAGGATGGCATACCGATCTGGTCGGGCACGGTTTCAATGGCTTCAATGGCGTCGGACAAGGAATAGCCATCAGCCAGGTCAAAGGACACATTCACGGACGGGAACTGTCCCAAGCGCTCTACCGATAACGTTGTGGGAACCAGCTGAATGCGCGCCAGGGAAGTAATCGGCACAGGTGTACCTGCCGCTGTCATTACATGAATATTTTCCAGATCCTGCGGGCCTTGGCGATATTGATCCTTTACCTCCAGCACGACGCGGTACTGGGCAGACTGCGTGTAGATCGTGGAGATCAAACGCTGTCCGAACGCGTCGTACAGTGCATCGTCGATATTTGCCTTGGTCACGCCCACACGGGCTGCCGCATCCCGGTCTATATCCAGCAGCACTTGCAGGCCATCGTTTTGCAGGCTCATGGATGCATCTTTAATCTGCGGCAAGGCATTGACGGCATCCAGCCAACGCGGCATCCAGGTCGTCAGCACCTCTGTTTCCGGGTCCGACAAGGCCATCTGGTACACATTACGGCTGATCTGATCGTCTACCGTCAGCTCCTGAATGGACTGTTGGTAAACCGACAAACCGGGAATATCTTTCAGACGCTCATCGAGCCTGGCCATGATTTCATTGGCGCTGGCCCGGCCTGAACCAATGGGCTTCAAAGCAATTTGCAGACGGCCATTGTTCAAGGTGGCGTTCGTGCCATCTACCCCGATAAAGGACGTGACGGCTTCCACATCCGGATCTTCCAGCACAATCGCAACGGCTTGCTGCTGCAAATTCCCCATTGCGCGGAACGACGCGGTTTGCGGTCCTTGGGTAATCGCCTGAATCAGGCCGGTATCCTGTTGCGGGAAAAAGCCTTTGGGGACGATCACGTACAGCAGGCCCGTCAACACCACTGTGCCCAGAGCTACCCACAAGGTCAGCGTCTGGTGGCGCAGCACCACAATCAGGCCACGGTCGTAAGCCGCAATGATGCGGTCCATCTGATCGCCCAACCAGGTCGTGAAACGGCCATACTGGCGCTCGTCCTCGGGCTTGAGCATACGCGCACACATCATGGGCGTGAGCGTCAGCGAAATGAACAGGGACAGCAGGATGGCGACGGCCAGGGTAATGGCAAACTCACGGAACAAACGGCCGATGACATCACTCATGAACAGCAACGGAATCAGCACTGCGATCAGGGAGATGGTCAGGGACAGCAGGGTAAAGCCAATTTGCTCCGCGCCCTTCAAAGCGGCCTGCAAGGCGGTTTCGCCCTTTTCGATATAGCGGGCGATGTTCTCGATCATCACGATCGCATCATCAACCACAAAGCCGGTGGCAACCGTCAAGGCCATCAGGGTCAGGTTATTAATACTGAATCCCCACATCAGCATGATGGCAAACGTTGCGATCAGGGAGATAGGCACGACAACGCTGGGAATCAGCGTAGCCGTCCAGGTGCGCAAGAACACAAAAGTCACCAGCACCACTAGCACAATGGCCAGCATCATTTCCTTTTGCACATGGTCAACCGAATCCCGAATGGTCTGGGTGCGGTCCGTGGCGACTTCCACATCCACACCGACCGGCAAGGAACGGCGTATCTCGGGCAGCAGGCTTTGAATCTGGTCCACTACATCAATGACGTTGGCGCCAGGCTGACGCTGAATATTCAGCAAGATCGCAGGCACAGTCCCCATCCAGGCGGCCTGACGCACATCCTGTGCATCCCGCACCACCTTGGCCAGTTCGCCCAGACGCACAGCAGCACCGTCCTTGTAGCTGACGATCAGATTTTCATAATCCTGTACCGTTTTCAGTTGTTCATTGGCACCGATGCTGGTGGAACGCTGAGGCCCATCCAGATTGCCTTTGGGTTGGTTCACGTTGGCCGCGACCACCGCCTGCCGCAGGTGACTTAAGGTCAGATTGCGGACGGCCAAGGCGTTGGGATCAGCCTGAATGCGCATGGCTGGTTCCTGACCACCCGCAATGCTGACCAGTCCGACACCCGTCACCTGCGAGAGTTTTTGTGCAACCCGCACATCAATCAGGTCGCGCACCTCGTGCAGGGGCATATTGGGGGAAGTCACCGCCAAAGAAATAACCGGGGTATCAGCCGGATTGACCTTGTTATAGATAGGCGGTGCAGGCAAATCATTGGGCAGCATATTGGAGGCGGCATTAATCGCCGCCTGCACCTCTTGCTCGGCCACATCCAGGGGCAAGCCCAAATCAAACTGCAAGGTAATGCGCGATGCCCCGCCCGAGCTGGACGAAATCATCTGCGACAGGCCCGACATGCTGCCGAAGCGCCGCTCCAGCGGTGAAGTGATCAAGGCCGCCACTACATCCGGGCTAGCGCCCGGATAGAGCGTGACCACCTGAATAGTGGGGTAATCCACCTGCGGCAAAGCGGCTACGGGCAACATGCGATAGGCCAGCAAGCCGGACACCAGCAAGGCCACCATCGCCAAGGTGGTAGCCACCGGGCGCAGGATAAAGATACGCGACATGCTCACGGCTTACTCGCTTGCAGGACGTGGACGGCGACCCTCACCCGGACGTTTGCCTTGCTCTGGCTTGTCGGCGGCATCATCGGGCGCAGGCTTTTCCTTGACCTGACCATCTTGCTGCATCACCTCGACCTCCGAGCCTTCACGCAAACGGTCAGTCCCTTCAACCACCACACGATCGCCCTCTTTCAGGCCGGTTTTAATCAAGGTCAATTCCAGCGTGGCCGTACCCAATTCCACCACCTGGATATGGACCTTGTCCTCGGCATCCAGGGTGTACACATACGTGCCCACCGAACCCCGTTGCACAGCGTGCGATGGGATCAGCAAGCCTTGTTCCTGGCCCAAAAAGACACGGGAATTGACAAACTGATTAGCAAACAAGGTTTCATCGGCATTATCAAATTCGGCCTTCACTTTCAGCGTGCCGGTATTGATGTCGATCTGGTTATCCAGTGCCTGCAAACGGCCCTTGTCCGACAAGAGCTGACCCTTGCTGTCGATCAGGGACACCCGCAAAGGCGATTCGCTTTGTTTCATGGCCTCCAGCAGGCTGCTCAATTGATTCTGCGGCAAGGAGAACTCCACGCCTATGGGATCCGTCTGGGTAATGACGACAATCCCATCGGTACTACCGGCAGACACCAGATTGCCCTGATCCAGCTTGCGCAAACCCAGGCGGCCATCCAAAGGCGCCGTAATACGAGTGCGATCCAGCTGGACCTGCGCACGGGCCACCTCTGCTTGATTGGATTTGATCTGTGCCTGCAGTTGCTGAACGGCCGTTTCCTTGGTTTCCAAGGCCTGGCGAGCAATAGAATTCTGTTGAAACAGGACGCGGTGGCGGGCCAGTTCCTGCTGCGCCCCTTTGAGCTGAGCCTGATTCTGCGCCAATTGGCCACGCGCCTGATCCAGTTGCACCTGATAGGTACGCGGATCAATCTCGGCCAGCAAATCGCCGGCCTTTACACGTTGGCCGTCCTTGAAGTGGATGCGTTCGAGCACACCATCAACTTCGCCGCGCACGGCGACTGTTTGCAAAGGTTTAACCGTGGCAATCGCATTGACCGTTTGGTCGATCAGGCCTTCCTTGACCGTGGCCACCTGCACCGGGACTTTAGTCGCCCCCATCATGCCGCGAGGCCCGCGCATGGGAGTGGACGTACTGGAAGGGGAAGACAGGGCGTAATAAACGAGGCCTGCTACCACCAGCAGCCCTACCACCACCCAGACATAGAAGGATCGGGACCGCCGACCTCTGCCTGTGTTCAACTCCGACATGAATACTCCCCGGCTAAAACTTGATTGTCTCTATGCACGGTCTAAATAAGCGTTTAAGCACTACCGATCGTGACGGCGACACGCATTATGCAGCCAAAACACGATAGCAATTAGTTTCAAACGATAAAGAGATACAAGCGCTGACAAAACCGCATCCCTGCTAGACCACGCTGGCACAGCAAGTATAAAAGCGGCAGTCTGAACCTTATATGAACAGCGTTTTCAGCCGAAGTTGCAACGGGCCAGCCTGAAGGGGATATCCCCCGTCACGGCCTGCGGTTTCAATTGATTATCTTGCTGCACAAAGCGTATCCAGATGACGTAGCGGTTAGCGCTCATTTCCGGATAGATGCACGCACCGGCGTCCACCCACACCCGCAGCAACTGGAAGGTCTTGCCTGCCAGCATTTCTTGATAGGAACCGTCACGGGCCAGTTGGTCTGCCGAGTCACCCGACTGACGCAGCAAGCGCAAAATCAAGGCCAGACCTTGATACAGTGGCAGGAAAGACTCGGACCAACGGCGCAAATCCTGGACACGATCGGCATCGGGGCGCTGTTGCCAGGAGTAATAAGAAGGCATGTCCACCTGGGACGTGCCACCGGGCACAGCAACCCGGCCCCGCAAACTGGCCAACCATTCATTTTCACGCAGGCCCTGCCCCACCCGCCCCTGGGCCGAGAGGTCAGCAGAAGCGCGCACAATTTGTTCAATCATCTTGTCCAGCGCCTGCAGCTGAACACCGGGGTGTTCACGCAGCGCAGCCAGCGCCACGCGCTGACGCTCAAGGTCTTGAAGAACAGCAGAACGCAAATCGGTTCGATCCGAGATGTCCAGTAAATCAAACAAAGTCGCTACAGCGATCTGATGCGAGTACGCATCCTGGTTGGCCGAAAAATGAAACAGCCTATCGAACAAGTATTCGACTCTCAGTAAAGCCCGGACACGCTCATTGCAGGGGTATTCGTATAGAGTCACGCGTTTAAAAACCTTTTTTTGTCGACTGGAGGGTCAGACACGTCGTGTTGTCAGGCAGTCAAGGCACACCAGCGTTGGTGTACTGCTCGCGCCCGCTCTTCCAACAGGGGCAAAGTCGTCTGCCCATCATTCAGAACCACGTCGTCGGCCACATCCAGGCGCTGCTGACGTTGCGCCTGTGCTGCCATGATACGTTCAATTGTGGCCACTGCCAGCCCGTTGCGCTTTTGAACACGCTCGATCTGGGTCGCTTCATCACAATCCACAACGCAAATCCGGTCCACACGGTCTCGCCATCGTCCTGATTCCACCAGCAAGGGTACAACCACAACAAGATAACATCCTTGCGCTTTCAAGGTCTGTGCTTTTGTTACGTTCCAAATCAGGGGATGAATGATCGCCTCGAGCCGATGACGGGCATCAGGATCGGCAAATACACAGGCCCGCATCCAATCCCGATCCATGGAACCATCCGCGGCCAAGGCCTGTGCCCCAAAAGCAGCGCGAATCGGCTCAATGGCCAGACCACCGGGCGCGGTCAACTCATGCGCGATGACATCCGTATCCACGACAGCCGCCCCCCAAGAGGCAAAAAAATTGGCCACCTGGCTTTTGCCCGATCCAATTCCACCAGTCAGCCCAATTGTCAGCATGCGCAATCCACGGATAAAAAACAAAACTGTAACGTACCCGCGCCAATCCTCCTACCCTGAATAGACCTGATACTGTCCCGCCGCCCCAGGTCTAGCGTAGAATTCAGCTATCAACCAGTCCACGGAAGCCCGCCATGTCTTTCACCAAGATTTCCCCCCTGCGTTCCCTTACCTTGCTTTCGGTCGTTTTGCTGGCAGCATGTGCCCAAGCACCCGTTCAGCCTACCCCCAACGAGGGTCGCGACTCCACCCAGAAAGACGCCCTGCGCCAAGCGCAAGGTAGCGGCACCGCCCGTGCCCCCTCGCAAATCAATTTAGGCTTCGGTAACCAGGAAGGCCTGCACGCCATCACACCGGCCCGCGCCCAGCAGCCTGCCGCCATGGTCGACCGTAGCGTTCCAGAGCTGGCCGAGCCCAAAACCTTTCTGGGCACCCTGTCCTGCCCACCACAAGGCGGCGCATGTGAGCCCTACAAAATCAGCGTAACCCTGGCTCCTGCTGGCCAATGGCGCTTGCGTGCCACCCCGCTGGGTGCTGGCGAAGAACACCGCATGAGCGGCTGCTGGGTACCTATCGGCACACAGCCTACCCGCATCGCTTTGCTGGCCAACAACGACTCGACCTTGGCCGATCTGAGCTTTGTGAACAACAACGTACTGCGCATTCACACCTTTAACCAGCAACGCCCTACGCTGGAGAGCCACCTGACTCGCCAAGCCGACATCGACCCGATCAGCGAGCTGGACGGCCAGGCCACTCCCGCCTGCCGCTAATCTAAGGAATAGACAGGCTGCCCACCAGGCTGGGCGGCAGCACATCGCGCAAGCCCGGCTCGCTAAATACAAAGCGGGTCAATTCAACCGCATTGCGCACGCGTAACTTCTGAAAAACGCGTGCCCGATGCGCCTCCACCGTACGCTGGGAAATCGCCAATTCAGCCGCAATCACCTTGTTCGCCTTGCCGATGGCGATATAAGACAGCACGTCGCGCTCGCGCGGAGTCAGACTTTCAAACAGCACAGAGGCGGGCAAATGACTATTCAATACCATGTCAGTCTCGTATATCTGTACCAGGCGAACAGGCCGCCTGCGATGTGAAAAATCAACCATAGACAGAGTTTGTCATTTTAGGCAGGGACTACGCGACTGTTAACTTGTACGGGATGTTTTTGTCACAGGACTAATATAGATACACGGTTTTCAATGCGTCGGAAAACCATCTTTTTACGCCTCAAATTGGGGATAAACGCAGACAAAGATACAGCCTCATCCCCCCAAGAAACACAACAATCACCTGGGTCACCCCCCCGGATCGGTCAAACACCCCACCTCACCACAGCACAACACAACGCAACACAACAAACCCGGCCCCATAAACTGCCAGCAGAGATGAGCATTCACGGCCATGAGCCACTCTGACGCGCAGCTCTGGGGGGCGGCGATTCAGACTGCTTGCCGCCGGCGGGAGATAGCGCAGGGATGCAAGCACCCTGCTGTTTGAACCCGACGCTTGTACTTGGTCCGGGGGACCAAGTACCGGGTGAGTTCAGGGTGCGCCCGTAGCTATCTCTCGACAAGGGCACCGGTGCGCAGCACCGGCAAGTAGTCAGCCGCCCCCCAGAGCTGCGCGTCAGAGTGGCGTCTTACTGAGTCCCACCCTGGCATGAGGGGGCCTGAACTGCCACCACCCCAACCAAAGCACCAGACAAAGACAAAGACAAAGACAAAGACAAAGACTGCAAAAATAAACCACGCAGATATAAAAAAAGCACAGTAAAAACTGTGCTTTTCTCACCAAACAACACAAGAAATCAGGCTTTAACCATTTCCAGGTTGTCGATCAAACGCGTCGCGCCCAATTTGGCAGCGGCCAATGCCACCAACGGTTCGCCAGCTGCAATTTGCTCTGGCGTCGGTTCCAGCAAATCCGACTGACGACGCAAGGCCATATAGTCCACCTTCCAGCCCAGATCCGTCATCTTCTTGGTCGCATAAGCCTCAATCTCCTCGCGGCTTTGACCTTGCTGCAAACGCTCATTCATTTCCTGCAGTGCGTAATAAATCTGCGGAGCCTGAGCGCGTTCCTCGGGACTCAAATAGCGATTACGCGAAGACATGGCCAAACCATCCTCTTCCCGCACCGTCTCGTGAGCCAGAATCTCTACCGGCAACTGGAACTGACGCACCATCTGGCGCACCACCATCAACTGCTGATAATCCTTCTTCCCAAACACAGCCACACGCGGCTGCACACAGGAAAACAGCTTCAACACAACCGTACACACGCCTTCAAAGAAGTCAGGACGGAAATGACCTTCCAGGATACGGCCCAAATGATCAGGCGGGCTGACGCGAAAACTCTGTGGCTCGGGGTACATCTCGCGCTCCGAAGGAGCAAACAAGACATACACATCGCGCTCCTGCTCCATCTTGGCCGCATCTTCCTGCAAAGTGCGCGGGTAACGATCAAAATCCTCGTTAGGGCCAAACTGCAGGCGGTTCACAAAAATACTGGCCACCACCGGATCGCCATGCTGACGAGCCAACTTCATCAAGTCCAGGTGAGCTCGATGCAGATTCCCCATGGTTGGAACAAATGCCACGCGTGTCTGGCCCTGGAGCTGATCGCGCAGTTCTTGGATGTTATGGACGACTTTCAAAAAATTCTCCGCTACGGAATAAGATCAGGCCCATCGGCCTGCGCTCGAATATAAGTCAGGCGCAAATAAATAGGAGCGTAGGGCTCGGCCTGCGTGATTTCAAGCAGTGACTCTCGTGCCAATTCCAGCATCGCCAGAAAATGCACGACAAGCACCGCCGCCGGATCACCCTGATCCAGGCGTTCATTAAACAGCTCTGTAAACTCCATGAAGCGCACATGCTGCAAACGTCGCAGAATCTGGCTCATGTGATCACGCACCGACAACTGCTCACGCGTAATCTTGTGACTGGCATTGAGCTTGGCACGCTTCAAGATGCCCAGCCAGGCCTCGCGCAAATCATCCGCATTCACTTCCGGTGGAATGGCCTCAATAACCAGTTCGGCCTGGGCATTGGCCAGCAGATAGTCGCGCCCCATCAAGGGTAGCTCGTCCAGACGACGCGCGCCTTCCTTCATGCGCTCGTATTCCAGCAGCCGGCGTACCAGCTCGGCACGCGGATCATCCACCTCTTCTCCCGTGTCAGCGCGCCGCACTGGCAGCAACATGCGGGATTTAATCTCGATCAGCAACGCGGCCATCAAGAGATACTCCCCCGCCAGCTCCAGATTGGTGGCGCGGATCTGCTCCACGTAGGCCAGATACTGCCCGGTGACCTGGGCCATCGGAATATCCAGCACATTGAAGTTCTGCTTGCGGATCAGATACAGCAACAGATCCAGCGGGCCTTCAAAGGCGTCCAGAAATACTTCCAGCGCATCAGGCGGAATATACAGATCCTGAGGGATCGCAAACAGCGGCTCACCATAAAGACGCGCCAGCACATCCTCGGGCTGAGGAGCTGGCGTATCCACAACAGTCTGCTGTGCGATCTCAGTCACAGGCGCAGGTGTACAGATTTAGTTGTTTTCGTAGTACACGTAAGGTTTCTGAGGCGTGCGAGCAGCCTTGTAACCGTCTTGCAGTTCCTGGTCAATCTGCTTGTCCCACAGACGATAACGGCCTTCACGCTGCCGTGCTTCGGTATCCGCGTTCTGCTCTTTATACTGTTTAAGAAACTGGGTAATTTCGGATTCGAAATTCTTTGCCATAATACCTGTACGCCTAAATAAATTGGATAACAGAAAAGTTTGAGTTTACTGCACCGCACACCAGAGAGTTCGCCGCATGGCATCTGAACAGACCGAAGCCGCCAAACCGGCGACCATGTCCCCTCAAGAGCGTCGAGCCATACGCATTATTCCCTACATTGTGGGATGTGCATTGTTCATGCAAATGCTGGACTCTACGGTTGTAGCCACTGCCCTGCCCACGATGGCCTTGTCGCTGGATACCAGCGTCATCCGCATGAATACCATCATTACCAGCTACCTGCTGGCCGTGGCCGTATTCGTTCCAATCAGTGGATGGGCTGCAGACCGCTTTGGTGCTCGCAAGGTGTTCCTGGCCGCCATTCTACTCTTTACCGCCAGTTCTGTTGCATGTGCCCTGTCCCAGACCCTGTCACAACTGATTATTTCCCGCGTGATACAAGGCATGGCCGGGGCCATGATGGTGCCGGTGGGACGCATTATCTTACTGCGGCGCGTCCCTAAAGATGAGCTTTTAAGCGCCATGGCGGTGCTGACCTTGCCTGCCTTGCTGGGCCCCATCATCGGCCCGCCCGTGGGTGGTTTTTTAGTCACGTACGCCAGCTGGCACTGGATTTTCCTGATCAACATCCCCGTTGGCATACTGGGCATTGCCCTGGTGCTGCGCTATATCCGCGAGGACTACCCCACAGAGCGCCCGCCCCTGGACTGGCTGGGCTTTATCTTGAGCGCCATCTGTCTGGCCACTCTGGTGACCAGCTTCGAGAACGTAGGCCATGGCACGCTGGGCTGGGATACCTTGGGCTGGCTGACACTGGCCGGTCTGGTCGCTGGCACATGGTACGTCTGGCACTCCCGGCAAGTTGCCTACCCAATAATTGATTTGTCCTTGCTGCGCACCAAAACCTTTGCCATTTCCGTGCTGGGCGGCAATCTGTGTCGTTTCTCGCTGGGCGCTGCGCCATTTCTTTTGGCCATCATGCTGCAAACCAACTTTGGCATGAGCGCATTATCAGCAGGCCTGATTACCTTCACCGGCGCGATTGGTGCTCTGGGCATGAAACTGGTGGCCCCACCCATCATCCGGCGTTACGGTTTTCGCAAAGTCCTGATCGTCAACGCCTGGCTGACGGGCCTGTTCATTGCCCTGTGCGCCATGTTCCAGGCCACCACGCCCATGTGGCTCATGATTGCCGTCCTGACCGCAGGCGGTTTTTTCCGCTCCCTGCAGTTCACCGCAGTCAACACCCTGACCTACGCCGACCTGGATTCTGAGGCCATGAGCCAGGCCAGCAGTTTTGCTGCCATGGCGCAGCAACTGGCTATCAGTCTGGGCGTAGCATGTGCGGCGGTAACGCTGAATGTCAGCATGGCATTGCGCGGAGCCAGCAGCGTGGAGACCCAGGATACGATCTGGGCCTTTCTGATTCTGGGTGCTATTACGGCCATCTCCAGCCTGTCTTTTGCCCGACTGTCAGCCAGCGATGGTGAGTCTTTGCAGAAGAAGTAGATCTACATGCCAAACTGACCCCGGGTAAAACAAACGCGATTAAGGGGCCACACCCTCAGCGGTAATCATGGATACATGCGGCTAGAGGCCCAAGGCATCTCTATGGAACTGCGTTTGAACACCAACCGATCATGAAGCCGAAAAGGTTTATCGATCCAAAACTCCATCGACAGAGGAACGATACGAAACCCAGTCCAATACGAGGGCCTTGGAACTTCACCAATGCCAAAGCGAGCCGCCTGGACCGCAACCGCTTTGGCCAGGTCCCCTCGTTTGAGCAAAGGGCGGGATTGTTGACTTGCCCACGCCCCTATCCGGCTTGCACGATCTCTAGACGCAAAATGTGCATCAGCCTCGGCGTCCGAAACTTGCTGAACCTGTCCACGAAAACGAATCTGTCGGTGCAAAGACTTCCAATGCAACACCCCGGCAGCCTGCATATTGCTAAGCAGCTCTCCTCCTTTTTGAGACTGTGTATTGGAATAAAAGACCAGTCCTTCTTGATCAAATTTCTTCAATAAGACCATACGGACATTGGGCATTCCAGAGGCATCAGACGTAGCAAGCGCCATCGCATTTGCATCGTTCACCTCACTCCGATGAGCTAACTCGAGCCATTCCCCAAACAAAACAATTGGGTCATTGCCTACAACTGTATTTGTCTCATCGTTAAAAGCCTCACTCACATCGTGCGTCACTTGAGTCATCTTCGAAACACCTAAGCGAAAGAAAGTAGTTGGGGCGCCGCCAGCAGATTGCGCCATTTATCAGCGTCATCACCCGGCTTGCTGATCATGCGAGCCTGGCCATCCTTGCCAACGATCACCTCACCAGCAGGCGGCACATTCAAAAACTCCATATGCTGCGTCGCGCAATACGCTCCCACATCAAGAACCAGCAAATAATCACCTGCCTTTACCGAGGCAGGGACAGTCACTTCACCTGGTATAGGATAGTCATTCCGTAGCAGCGTGCGGCCTCGAATTTTGGCTCTACCCGCGTCCTTGTAGTCTGTAATTTCCTGAAAGTGGTCGTCCAGAAAGACAGTATTGTGAGGCCGATTACGTAGCTGGGCAGAGGGCATCAACATGCGAGAACTATCTGTAACAACGATATGCCCATTGGAATGACGCACTACATCTCGTTTGACGCTTGACACCAAAACACCGGAATCAGCCAACACATCACGGGCCGGTTCAAATAAGAATTTAACCGTCTCAGGTATTTTCATTTCGACCGCTAGGTCACGGATCGCAAGGAAATAGGTATTCCAGTCAAAATGCTTTTTCTCTTCATCCCATAATTCATAGTTAAAACCATGCCCACCCGCAAAATTAATTGATTTCGCTGATGGAAAGTGTTTAACAAACATGTGGAAGATTTCACGCACGATATCAACCATATCCTGAAGTGAATTGCCACTTCCGCAATACACCTCAAAGCACTCCAGAGTTCGCCCACTATCTTTCAACATTTGGGCTAATTGTCCCAGTTGCTCGACCTTCACCCCAGGTTTATCCGAACGAAGACTATCTATACGAGCACTGATCGTCGGCGCATTCTGCTCAATAGCAAATGCGATTTCATCAAGGCTAGCCAGAAACACCAAATGCTTTTTGGCATTCCAATAGCTGAGTTCCTTGTTCGAAACATGCCCTGGAGAAATAATGAATCTGTCAAACCCATACTGTGTGAGTAGCTCGTACTCATTAGGCATCTGTAACAAGATACCAGCCCCTGCATCATGAAGAGGTTTCATGACATGAGGGTTTGCATTGGGGAAAAACGGAATGTACAGGGAGACACGCCCCTCCAAGCCTGCAGCACGATAGGCTGATGTAATGCGCTGAAAGTTCTTCAGAACCTGGCTTTCGCTGTAAACAAAGACAGGGGTGCCGGATTTAGAGCAAATATTAGCTAGGTTAGCTGTTGAAACCCAATGACTCTCTAAATAACGAACATCCAAACACGGCACGTCTTGCTCTGCGGCCTCATATATCGACATAGTGTTCCTCTTAAAACAAAGTCACAACAAAGAAAGGTGGGTTGCAAACACCCACTACAAACAGGTGATAGAGCGCGTCGCATGTTCAATATCAGACACTCGCATCAACTGCTCACCAATCAAAAAACCCTTTATTCCGCTAGCTTTAAGACGAAGCACTTCTGCTGGACTGGATATTCCACTTTCACTAACTGCCAAACAATGCGGCCCCAACATCTTGAACAATCGCTCTGACACGCCAAGATCAACCGAGAAGTCACTCAAGTTACGGTTATTTATCCCGACCATTCGTACATTCATAGACAAGGCGCGTTCTGCCTCGGCCTCATCATGAACTTCAACCAGCGCTTCCATTCCAAGACTCTGAGCCCGCTCCATCAGCTCTTTCAGTAAGGAGTCATCACCTAGCATCGACATAATCAATAAAATGCAGTCGGCGTTCATCGCTCTGGACTCATAGACCTGATACATATCCACAATGAAATCCTTACGCAGTACCGGCAAGTCAGACGCAGATTTTGCAAGCTGCAGATCCCCTGCCTTCCCTTGAAAAAAATGGGCATCAGTCAAAACCGACAAACATGCTGCACCGCCCTTTTTATATGCTTGGGCAATCTCAACAACATCAAAGCCTTCTCTAAGCAATCCTTTTGATGGACTCGCTCGCTTGATCTCTGCAATCAGTGCAATCTGGTCTCGCACCACGCGTTTTTCCATGGCGGAAACGAAACATCGAGGTAGTGGCAACCGGGATATAAGAGACTCAAACCTAGATAGAGACATCTCGCTACGAGCTCGTTCGATTTCCTCAAGCTTATAAGCCTTGATCGTGTTCAAAATACTCATAGGTCACCAGAAAGCTCAGAGGAAAACAGTTGGGGAGCATCCCCCTGACAAGAAACAGAGATCAAACGCTGCAAACATCGCAATGCCTGGCCCTCATCAATGGAAGCACGCGCAATTCGTATGGCATCCAACCAGCCCTCTGTTTTCCCGGATGCAATTAATGCTCCAGCCGCATTGATCAATGCGATATCCCTATAAGGCCCAGCCTCCCCTTCGAGGACTGAACGCAGTGCATGTGCATTCGTCTGCGGATCTCCTCCTTTTAAGACGTCAGGCGCAGCTATAGACAAGCCAAGGTCCTCTGGCCGTATCTCGAGATCAGTCAAATGACCACTGATAGCCAACGTTGCAAAAGTCGGACCTGTGGTAGTAATTTCATCTAGTCCATCAGAACCATGAACAACAAGAACCCGTTCAGATCCAAGCTCAGCCAAAGCAGCAGCTAAAGGGCGAACTAAGCTTCTGGCGTAAACACCAACCAAATGATGCTTAACCCCAGCTGGATTGAGTAACGGACCAAGAATATTAAAAAGTGTTCTGGTTCCAAGCTCTACGCGCACCGGCATCGCTTTCGCAAGAGCTGGATGATGAGCAGGAGCAAAAATGAACCCAATTCCAACCTCATCAATGCAGCGTTCAATCGTGTGAGGCTGTACGTCCAGATTTACCCCAAGCGCTCGCAAGACATCAGCAGCACCAGACCTTGAGGAAAATGCTCTATTCCCTTGCTTGGCTACGCGAACTCCAGCACCTGCCACAATAAAAGCAGCACATGTAGAAACGTTGTATGTCCCCGAGTTATCGCCCCCCGTTCCCAGAATATCCATCGTTCCTGGTGGAGCCTGTATAGTCACCATACGTGCTCGCATTGCAAGAGCGGCACCGACTATCTCATCGATAGTCTCACCACGCATGCGTAATGCAGTCAGCACTGCCCCAACTTGTGCCTGGCTAGCTTTCCCAGAAACGATACTGTCCATCAAAGCAGCCATACCGTTACGACTCAACGACCTGTACGAGACAAGGTCTTGAATAGCCAATTTGATATCAAACGCGTCGGTTTGCATTGTTATGGGGGTCTGCATGAAAACCTCAGCGGCTATGAACACATATCCATGCGCTCTGACTGAAACGCATTGAATACATCCAAATCCTCCGGGAGAGTCTGGTTCCAATCCAATGTCACATTCTCTCGACGAAATGGAGGTATGTCATATAAACGGTTGTCCAATGTCCTAGCGAACAAATGACCGGCATAAACTGCGGCAGCTATCGTACCCGGTGCATAACAATCACCAATCCTCACTACTCGTCGCTGGGGGCCATCCCCTTCATTGAGAACAGCAAGCTGCGCATCAAGCTCCCGATACAAGGAATCATTCGGTACCTGTGAGGTCACCAATACCACCGCATCCGCAAGGAGAAATCGCTTGCGCCCGGTAAACACACAAGCAATCACAACGCCATCCGATAAAATCTTCTCTAGCTTGTGGGATACATGTACACCCTCACACAGCTCGATCAATCTTTTCTGAATTTTTGGCTGCTCAGCCGTATTGAGCGTGAATGCCGAGACCAAGCTCTCTGGCGTCACAAAACTCACGGAACAACCTTGGGCGGCAAGCCGCTCTCCAATCACCCCTGCCATGTAGTAGTGATCGTCATCAAATATGAGTACCCGGCCGCCAAGCGAACTCCCAGCCATTACATCGTCAGGAGTAAAAACCGGTAACCGGTTCAAACCTTCAACGGGTGCCGAGTAGGTACGCCCCACACCATCTGCCCGCCATCGAGCGCCAGTTGCCACGGCAATCAAATCGCAATCTGTCTCCAGAACCATGCTGGCGGAAACAGGATTCTCCGGTAGAACAAGGACATTCGGATTCTTGCGCAACTGCCCCACTCGCCAATCGGCAACCCGACGCCATGCTGATAAGCCAGGCAAACTAGCCTCCGTCAGAGCACGTCCACCTAGATTGCGCTCCTTATCAGCCAAGATCGTTTCATAGCCACGTCTTCCCAACCACAATGCGGCCTCCAAACCAGCAGGCCCGGCCCCTACCACCAAAACTTTATGATCTGTATTTTTGGGCTGGATGATTTCTGGATGCCATTCTCTACGCCACTCTTCACCCATGGTGGGGTTCTGAGTGCATCGCAAGGGGACACTGAGCTTGTCTGATGCCACACAAATATTGCAACCGATACACTCTCGAATATCCTCAAATGCCCCTGTTCTGATCTTCTCCGGAAGATAGGGGTCTGCAATAGAGGGCCGCGCCGCCCCAATCAAATCCAACTTCCCAGTCGAGATTAATGACAGCATATGATCCGGGGATGTATACCGACCTACACCTACAACCGGCTTTCCAGTGACCTGTTTCACAAAGCTGATGTAACTGTCCTGAAAACCTTCATCACTAAAACGCGATGTCTGTCCATCATTCCCAAATGGACTGAGATTTACATCCCAAAGATCCGGCAAGTCGGCCAACATTTCAACAACATCACGGCCCTCCCCCTCAGCAGAAAGACCAAAAGGTCCAGCCAGCTCATCTACACTGAATCGCAAAGCGACTGCACATCGATCCCCCACGGCCTCCTTAGTATCCAAGAGCAACTCTTTTAATAAACGCACTCGATTTTCCAGGCTGCCCCCATACTCGTCTGTTCTCTGGTTATGACGCCGCGACAAGAAATGAGCTGGAAGCGTCATGTCGTGGCCTGCATAGATGTACACAATATCGAACCCAGCTCTCTTAGCATTAAGCGCAGCATTCCTGTGCCAACGCAAAAAGTCTCGAATATCACTTTTGTCCATTTCCCTGGCAGTAACGGGAGCCACTCCTCTTGTCGGAGCCAAGGAAGGGGCAAAAGGGATAGCACGCGTCTCCAAATTAGTTACGTGAAAACCATTGTGAGCAAGCTCTATGCCTGCCAAAGCACCGTATCGCGCTATCTCCTCACAAGCTTTGGATAAAACAGGTATATCCCTGGTATCCCAAAGCCTCAGCTCTCTCGGATGACAACTGGAGTAATGAATGTCGCACTGCTCAGTGCAAATAACACCCCATCCGCCCTCAGCCTTGATCCCCCGCATTCGAGCCATTGCACTTGGGTGCACCCGATTCATACCATTGCAATGGGGCACCTGATAGAAACGGTTTTTAGCGATTACCGGACCAATACTCAAAGGCTCAAAAAGTGGTGCATAACGATCAACACTTACTGGGGGGAAAATAGTCATTGTTATCTCTGATTGTTGTGCTGACAGACCTGAAAGACGCCAACGCCATGCCCTACTTACAGAGTTCAGGCACAAACTCAAAACGTCGACTGTGCTGAGTCAGCATTCCCTCCTTCAGAACCTCTATCTCCAACTCAGCCGCACGTATCGTGATGCGTTCGTGCAAGGCCTCCAGATCTTCATAAGCCCGCTCATGTAATGCCTCCGCGACGACCAGTACCGTATCTGACTCTTTAGAGACCACGGACTGAGCCCCCTGCCGGAAAACCCAGCGACGTGAGTGCGCATGGTTGGCCTCATCGGCAAACACAATCTCGTCCTCTGTTGGATGTTCGACCTCACCCTGAAAGGTTCGGTAAATCTCCGTACCATCGGCAGGCCGAACTGTGATGCCTCCAGAAATATGGGCGCAGTCAAATGCCGCAATCGGAATGGCTGCCTGCATAGACTCTGCGTTCAAAGTATCGATCAAGGGATGAAAGCCAGGCAGGTGTCCGTCTTTACGAAAGCGACGCAGCAATGCCTCAACCGCACAGCGGTATTGGGTCGGCTTCATGCCCATCTGGGAATACGCCTGACGCCAGGCCTGAATAGACGGGAGTTCGCTCTCCGGCCCCTGCTCCAGCAACTGGCCAACCCTCGTAAATGTGCTGTTCAGGGCATCGTTTTGGAGTTTAGCTACCCTCACCCCTTGTAAAACCAGGACCAATGCCGTCAGCCTCGGAAAGCGGTTCCACACAGTGTCAGAATGATTGAAGTACATGGTATGCAGGGCACCTTTCGCCAATTGAAAATGTGAAATACAGGCAAGCACACTGCCTATTGCGTCAGTACAGTTCGTGCTCGGGTTCGCTCCGGGAAGGTCAACACAAAAATGGCAAGAATGACCGTGGCAACACCCACAATCTGTACCCACCCAATCTGCTCCCCTAAAACCAGCGCTGCCAGGGTGACGGCTGTCAAAGGAGCCACCGCCGTAAATACAGACGCTTCGCTGCCACTGACCCGCGCTGCCCCGCCATACCACAGCAAAAACCCTGCAACGGTAGGGACAAGCGCATACCAAGCCACAGCACCTATCGCTGCGGTATCTGGCATGGAAAGCGGTAACTCAAGCAAAGCAAAGGGCAAGGACACCAGCAGGCCCAGACCGGTCATCGTGGTGGCTTGCAACAAAGGCCGCAGCGGCACAGGGATGCGCTTGTTAAGCAAAATGAATGCGCTCTCACAAACCACGGCTCCCAGGATATAAAACATGCCAATGGACGAACTTGGACCTGAGCCCTTCCAGACCACTGCCATGACACCCAAGGTCGCCAGCACGACGCTGATCAGCAGCCTTAGCCCTGGCCGCTCGCCCAGGACGATCACGGAGAAGAGCGCAGACACAGCGGGCAATGTGCCGATGATTACGCCCGCATCAGCCGCCGACAAATGGGACAAGCCTGCTATCAGTAAGGTCGTATAGCCAACACTGCCCGCCCCGGCCTGAAGCAGCAACAGTACCCAGTCCCGGAACAACAGCTTGGGCCACCGCTCTCGCTGCCAGAACATCAGGGCAAGCAAAACCGGCAAGGCAAGAGCAAAACGAAGTGCCGTTGCCAAAAAAGCAGGCATGTTGCCAGCGATCAGTTTGGAGGCAATAACGGTCGATCCAACCGTCATCATGGCCAAGGACAACAATACATATCCAAGTGTGCGACTTGACATCTTTTCCTCTAGGACGCAAATCAATTCACGTAATAACCTTGGTATTTAATAATATTGATCAAGAAAAATCTTGAACGATATTGCAAGGAAACAGAAAATCCGCAGACATCAAGAGGGAGCACTATTTTTTGATAAAAACAAAAATAGAAAACGATTAGAATAGTCATTTCCCCACTCATCCAGGAACACGAAGTGCGCTCTTAGAAAATGAAAGGAAATATCCCAAATGAAGGTCAGTAAGCAATTCAAAGCGAAGGTATGCGGGCAGACAGATATCGTCGCTGTTGAAGCGATGTCCAGCCAATCGTTTGGTCGGCATACTCACGATCAGTTTGGGATAGGGGTGCTGGTCAGCGGAGCTCAGGACTCAGCCAGTGGTCGCGGACAGGTACGAGCGACCAACGGCAACATGATTACCGTCAACCCGAATGAAGTTCACGATGGAAGACCCGTAGACGGCAAGGCAAGAACCTGGCGCATGCTGTATCTGGACCCAGAGCTGATCGCCCAGTTTGCCCAGTCCATGGGGCATAGCGCCGGGGTGGAGTTTATCCACCCTGTTCTTGGCGACACCTCGGCGGTCATGGCATTCAAGCGCCTGTACGTGGCATTAACCGATCCAAAGCGCGAGCCCAAGCAAGGACTGATAGATGAAATTGCGGAGCAGGAGCTTTTTCAAATTCTGGTGCCACTGCTTGGAAATAATCAGCCCACGGAAGCAGAGATTCTATCTGCCGAGTTAGCCAGAGCCAAAGCTCGTCTTGATGCTCACCCAGAAATCCCGGTCTCACTTAATGAACTGGCAACGGAGGCCGGTTTAAGCCGATTCCAATTTCTAAGGGCGTTCAAGGCGGTGACGCAATTACCGCCTCATGCGTATCGACTACAGCGTCAGCTGCAAATGGCACGCCGCCTGATCATGCAAGGACACACCTTACTGCAAGCGTCTCTTTTATCGGGTTTTGCAGATCAAAGCCACTTAACCCGCCATTTCGTCTCAAGTTATGGCCTGACGCCCGGCTCCCTCTCTCAATCTCGCAAAATGCAGTCTTTTTCGGCGCTCAAGTAATTGAGGGAAATCCGATAATTAATTCAAGACGACAAATCAAGAATCAATAATTTTGATAATTTATTTTATTGAAAAAAATTTGATTGGCAATAAAATCAATCTTGAAAAATAAATAATAAGGAAGCCAATTTAAACCGGCTTATCCTCATCCTCCAGCAACATCACCAGCTTGCAATCCGGCCGTATCGCCAGGCGAAAGGTAAATTGCTGAAAGCGGCGCACTCCCTGGCTGGGGTGCCGGAAATCCCGCAAGCCGCCCTCCCGCTCCACCACGGTCTGGCGTCCCCACCAGAAAGCGAATACCTGGCTTTGCTGCGCCAACTCCTGGATCAAAGCCTGTATATCGGCCTCGTCCGCATGGGCGCCTACGTCAGCGCGGAACTCGGCCACGACGCGGCTGGCGCGCTGCTCCCAGTCCACCACCAGCTCACGCGCTGCCGGGTCCAGGAAGATATAACGCAGCAGATTGGGCTGCTCGCTACGGTCGGGCCAGCCATCGAACAAACCCAACAAGGCTTCGTTGCGAGCCAGTACGTTCCAGCTGCGGTCCAGAATGTAGGCCGGGGCGGAGATGCTATCGACACATGCGCTCAAGCCTTGCGGCAAGGGTTGAATATCACCCTGCCAATGCTCGGGATCGGCGCAGTCAGCCAGTTCAAACAGATAGTGGCGCTCGGCCCGGGCCAGTTTCAGGACCGTTGCCAGGCGGGCGCAGACCGTGGGGGACACGGTAACGTCGCGACCCTGCTCGATCCAGGTGTACCAGGTGGTGCTGATATCGCACAGCTGCGCCACTTCTTCGCGACGCAAACCAGGAGTGCGACGGCGCACACCGGGGGCCAGCCCCAGGTCTACAGGCTGGATACGCTCGCGTGCATTACGCAAAAATCGTCCCAAAGCCTGACGCCGGGTTTGAGAGGCGCCCTCGGCGCCGCCCGGATTAGCCCCTGTTGGCCCCGTCGTTCCCATATCAGCCTAATACGCCCGACAAGCTGCGGCGTACGTCTTCTTCCGTACGACCACTGCGCTGGATATAGTCTTGCAACTGGTCTTCACCAATATTGCCCACGTTGAAGTACTTGGACTGCGGATGGCTGAAGTAGAAGCCCGACACACTGGAAGCCGGAATCATGGCGTAGCTGTCGGTGATGAACATCTCGATGTCTTCACACTGCAGGACACGGAACATATCGTGCTTGACCACGTGTTCCGGGCAGGCCGGATAGCCGGGTGCAGGACGAATGCCCTGGTATTTCTCGTCGATCAGCTCTTCGTTGGACAGGCGCTCGTCGGTGACATAGCCCCACAAGTCGGTACGTACGCGAGCATGCAGACATTCGGCAAAGCCCTCGGCAAAACGGTCGCCCAGTGCCTTGATCATCAAGTCCGAGTAATCGTCGCCGGCAGCCTGGAAGCGCTCGGACAGTTTGTCTACGCCAATCCCGCCAGTAACCGCAAACATGCCGATGTAATCGGCCACGCCGCTTTCTTTCGGAGCAATGTAGTCAGCCAGACACTTGCTATCCACGCCTTCACGCTTGACGCCTTGCTGGCGCAGGTTGCGCCAGGTGAACAGGACTTCGCTGCGTGATTCGTCCGAGTAGACCTCGATATCTTCGCCGTTGACGGTATTGGCAGGGTAGAACGCAATCACACCGTTTGCCGTCAACCAGCGTCCTTCAATGACTTTCTTCAACATGGCCTGCCCTTCGGCAAACAGCGTCTTGGCCTGCTCGCCCACCACCTTGTCTTCCAGAATGGCCGGATACTTGCCGAACAAGCTCCAAGTCTGGAAAAACGGCGTCCAATCGATGAACTGGGCAATATCGGCCAAGTCGTAGTTTTTGAAGGTGCGGCGGCCAATGAATTTAGGGCGTGGTGGCACGTAAGTGGACCAGTCAATGGCAGGCTTGTCTTCGCGCGCTTTTTCCAGCGAGATCAAAGGCGTGGCTTTACGATTGGCATGGCGCTGGCGCACTTGCTCGTATTCCTCGCGCACTTCAGCCAAAAACTCTTCCACATTGTCCGACACCAGTTGGGTAGCCACACCCACGCAGCGGCTGGCGTCCGGAGTATAGATAACCGGGCCGTCGTAATGCGGGGCGATCTTCACCGCCGTATGCACGCGGCTGGTGGTTGCGCCGCCAATCATCAGAGGAATATTGCGCTCACGGAAGTACGGGTCGCGCTGCATCTCGGAAGCGACATAGGCCATTTCCTCCAGGCTGGGAGTGATCAGGCCGGACAAACCCACAATATCGGCCTCCACTTCTTTGGCCTTGGCGAGGATCTCGGCACAAGGCACCATCACGCCCATATTGACCACTTCAAAGTTATTGCACTGCATCACCACGGACACAATGTTCTTGCCAATGTCATGGACGTCGCCCTTCACCGTGGCAATCACCATGCGGCCTTTGGAGCGCACATCACCACCTGCGGCCTCGATCTGGCGCTTTTCTTCTTCGATAAAGGGAATCAGGTGGGCCACGGCCTGTTTCATTACACGCGCGGATTTCACCACCTGCGGCAGGAACATCTTGCCCTGACCGAACAGGTCGCCCACCACGTTCATGCCGTCCATCAAAGGACCTTCAATCACGCTGATGGGGCGACCACCCTGGGCATCAATCTTCTGACGAACTTCTTCCGTATCTTCCACGATGAAGCTGGTAATGCCATGCACCAAAGAGTGGATCAGACGCTGCTCAACCGTAGTTTCGCGCCAGCTCAGGTCTTCCTCTTTCTTGGCGCCGGAGCCTTTGACGCTCTCGGCCATTTCCACCAGGCGTTCAGTGGGGGTGCGTTCGTCCGCCGGATCGGTTTTCCCTTTGGGCTCGGCCCGATTCAGGATCACGTCTTCGATCAAGTCGCGCAGATGCGGTTCGATATCGGCGTACACACCCAACTGACCGGCATTCACAATACCCATGGTCAGACCTTCCTGAATAGCGTAGTACAGGAAGACGGTGTGGATGGCCTCGCGCATGGCTTCGTTGCCACGGAAGGAGAAACTGACGTTGGAAATACCACCGGACAAGCGTGCATGCGGCAGATTCTTGTGAATCCAGCCAACACCGCGAATAAAGTCCAGACCGTAAGTCGCATGTTCGTCCATGCCGGTTGCAACAGCAAAGACGTTGGGGTCGAAAATAATGTCTTCAGGTGGGAAACCGACTTCGTCCACCAGCAAGCGATAAGCGCGCTCACAAATCTCCACCCGGCGCTCGTAACTATCGGCCTGACCTTGCTCGTCAAACGCCATCACAACAATGGCGGCACCGTATTTACGACACAGGCGGGCATGTTCCAGGAAAGGCTCAATGCCCTCTTTCATGGAAATGGAGTTCACGATGGCCTTGCCTTGAACGCAACGCAAACCCGTTTCGATCACATCCCACTTGGAGCTGTCGATCATGATGGGCACGCGGGCAATATCCGGCTCGGAGGCAATCATGTTCAGGAAACGATGCATACAGGCTGCCGAGTCCAGCATGCCTTCGTCCATATTGATGTCGATAATCTGTGCACCGTTTTCCACCTGCTGACGGGCCACCGACAAGGCTTCTTCGTAGTTTTCTTGCTGAATCAGGCGCAAGAAAGCCTTGCTGCCCGTGACATTGGTACGTTCACCCACGTTCACAAACAGGGTTTCCTCGTCAATATTCAGTGGTTCCAGACCCGACAAACGGGTTTTGACAGGAACTTCAGGAACAATGCGGGGAGGCAGCTTGCGGCACAGCTCGGCAATGGCGGCAATGTGCTCTGGCGTCGTGCCACAGCAGCCCCCCACCATATTCACCAAACCGGCTTGCGTGAACTCTTGCAGCAGGCTGGACGTATCGGCAGGTGTTTCATCAAAGCCGGTCTCCGCCATGGGGTTGGGCAGGCCTGCGTTAGGGTAGACACACACATAGGTGTCACAAATCTTGGACAGCTCGGCCACGTAGGGACGCATCAAGGCAGCGCCCAAGGCACAGTTCAGGCCAATCGTAATAGGACGGGCATGACGCATGGAGTTCCAGAAAGCCTCCACGGTCTGACCAGACAAGATACGGCCCGAGGCATCCGTGACCGTGCCCGACACCATCACCGGAACGCGTTCACCGCGTTCATCAAAGACCGTTTCCAGAGCAAACACAGCTGCTTTGGCATTCAGCGTGTCAAAAACGGTTTCGATCAGCAGAATGTCAACGCCACCATCCAGCAAGGCACGGACCTGTTCGGTGTAGGCCACACGCAGTTGCTCAAAGGTGACGTTACGGGCGGCCGGGTCATTCACATCCGGCGAAATAGAAGCCGTCTTGGGCTGCGGGCCCAAGGCACCAGCCACAAAACGCGGCCATTCAGGTGTACTGAAGGCATCGCGCGCCTGACAGGCCAGTTGGGCAGAAGCCAGGTTCAGGTCATAGCTGATGCCCTGCAAATCGTAGTCACCCTGGGCAATATCCGTCGCACCAAACGTGTTGGTGCTGATGACGTCGGCGCCGGCGGACAGATATTTCTCGTGAATTTCACGAATGATGTCAGGGCGTACCAGCGACAGCAATTCGTTATTGCCTTTGACGTCCTTATGGTGATTCGCGAAGCGCTCGCCCCGGAAATCGGCCTCGCCCAATTTGTAACGCTGAATCATGGTGCCCATTGCACCATCCAGAATCAGAATTTGCTGCCCCAAACGGCGCGCAAACTCGGTACCACGCGTATAGGCAGAGATCGGATAAGGCAAAGCAGGATAGGACACTAAAAGCTCCGTAACACGAAACGGGACGTTGACGGCATCTGACAGCAAGAGCCGCGAGAATGGTGGATTGGCGCCACAATTGTAGCGCTTTGTACAGCGAATCCCCCCTAAACACTTAACCTTTGCCCCAGCGGCATGTAACATTTTCCGCTCGGAAAGAGGTGCTTTCCGGCCCATGTAGCCCTGGGCCTGGGAAAGTCAAATGGGAAACGTGAGCGGTTCCGCCCTGGAACTGCCAAACGTGCTGCCCCCGCAACGGTACCTGCTACGCGCAAAGCCCGACACCAGCCTGCTTCTCGACCCTGAATTCATGGCCGTCCCACGGTGGGCGGCTTCGCTTACTGATGTGCGGGGACGCACATCTCACAGGAATCTCCATGACACTACTGTCCATCAGACCTTTGATGGTCGCCCTGGCGGGCGCCCTGCCTTTGATCGCCACGGCCCAAACTGCCCCTGTCGCCAAACTGGATCAAATTGTTGTTACCCCTAGCCGCATGGCTCAGCCACTGAAAAACGTGGTGGGTGACGTGACGGTGATTGATCAGGAAACCTTGCAGAAAGCAGGTCAAAGCAGTGTGGCTGAAATTTTGCAGCGTCAGCCTGGGGTGGAGATTTACAGCAGTGGGGGCCCGCAGACTACAACGGGCATTTACCTGCGCGGTACCAATCCACAACATACCCGCGTCATGATCGACGGGATGCGCATCAACAGCTCCACCAGTGGTTCGGTGAACTGGCAAGCGATTGACCCCGCCCTGATCGAACGCATTGAAATTGTGCGTGGCGCAGGCAGCAGCCTCTATGGCTCGGATGCCATTGGTGGTGTGGTGAACATCATCACCAAAAAAGGCGGCGGCGACCGTGCCTTGAGCGCATGGGGGAATGTAGGCCTGGGTTCGCAAGACACCTTCAAAGCCAGCGCCGGTTTTTCAGGTGCGGCCCAAGGCTGGGACTACAGCCTGGCTTCCAGCTACGGCACCAGCGATGGTTTCAACGCAACCAACCCGCTGTCCTTCAGCTACAACCCGGACAAAAATGGCTACACCCAGCACGGACTGAACGGTTCTCTGGGATATGAATGGGCACAAGGCCAACACCTGGGCATGACTGCCATCAACAGCTTTATGGATGGTCAATTCGACAACGGCCTGTCCGAACGCCGCACCCCCAGTACGCAAACACGTCAGCAAGCCTACGGCCTGACCAGCACCAACAAGCTGTCTGAGTTGTGGACCAGCCGCCTGAGTGCCTCGCTAAGCAAAGAAACAGTGGAAAACCGCGCCTTTGGCTCTCGCTATTCCACACTGCAACGCCAATACAGCTGGCAAAACGATCTGACCGTGGCGAAGGGCCATACCGTCTCCTTGCTGGCCGAGCGTCTGGAAGAGCGCATGACCCACACCACCGTACACAAGGACGACAAGCGCAACACCAATGCCTTTGCCCTGATTTACCGTGGCGACATCAATCAACACCACCTGCAAGCCAGCGTGCGTAACGACAATATCAGTGGCTATGGCAACAAGGTAACGGGTGGCCTGGGCTATGACCTGGATATCACCAGCAACTGGACAGTAGGCGTCGCCGCCAACACGGGCTTTCGTGCACCTACGTTCGCGGACTTGTACTCGCCATACAACTGGGGCTTCCAAGGCAACCCGGATCTGAAACCGGAAAAATCCCGCAACGTCGAAGGCCATATCCGCTACACGGACGATACGACTGAGCTGGGCTTGGTGGTCTACCAGAACCGCATCCGCGACATGATCAACCCTTATGTGTGTGACGCCAACTTCGAGTGCACGACCAGCAACACCGAAAAAGCGCGTATCACTGGCGTGACCTTGACTGCCATGAAACAGTTGGGCGACACCACGCTGACTGCCAGTGCCGACTTCACCGACCCCAAAGATCGAAACACCGACAAGCAATTGGTGCGTCGTGCCAAGCAGAACTACAAAGTTGCTGTGGAGCACAAGTTTGGTGACCTGAAAACCGGCGCAGAATACTTGTTCGCGTCCCATCGCTATGAAGACGCAAAGAACGAACAGCGCCTGGGCAGCTACGGCCTGTTGAACCTGACCGCAAGCTACCCGCTGACCTCCAGTCTGGAAGCCCAGCTGCGTTGGAACAATGTGTTCGACAAGGATTACACCTTGGCTCGTGGCTATAACAACGCCGGCTCCAGCGTGTTCCTGAACTTTGCCTGGCGCATGTAATCAGTAAAATCAGCTTTGCTTGATTTTGGCGCGGATCTGCACAAGAGCCGCGCCATTTACTTAAAGGCGCACGATGCCCTCTTTGCTTGCGACTTGTCGTCTTCAGCACTCAAAGCGCTCTGTCTGGAGTGGATTGGGGCTATGGGGTTTGCTTTGCCTGTTCACCCTGCTTTTGGGATTGCCCATCTTGACGCAAGCGCAGGAGCACGACCCGCTGCTGTCACAGGCGCAGACTCAAGCACAGCCCGAGACACAGACAAGCACAGAGCAAAGCACTCAAGAAGTACAGAGCAAGCAGCAAGATAAAACAATACAAAAAGCCGCGACAGGGCAAGCAGTCCAACCCCCACAAACTGTCGCTCCAGCCCGCGCGATTAGTCTGGCCCCTCACATCACTGAAATTCTGTTTGCCGCCGGTGCCCAAGAGCACTTGATCGCCGTAGACAGTTCCAGTGACTACCCGCCTGCCGCCAAGGATTTGCCCCGCATTGGGGACGCCTTGCGCGTAAACCCGGAACGGCTGCTGGAGCTAAAGCCTGATCAGGTCTGGGCCTGGCAAGCCAACCAGATCGGCCCTGAATTACAGCGCCAGCTACAGCAAACCCATATCAGCCTGATCTTTGCCGCCCCTGAAAAACTGGACGATATTCCCGCCTTTGTCCGTCTGGCAGGAGACAGTCTGGACACGGCGGAGGTAGCCGTGCCGATGGCTGCTTTGCTGGACAATCAGATTGCCGCCCTGCGCCAGAACAGCCGCTTGGGCGAGACGGTCAGCGTGTTTCTGGAAATCGGTTCCGAGCCGTTGTACACCTTGGCGCGCGATCCCTTGATTCAAGATGTGCTGACCACCTGCAAAGCGCAAAACATCTACGCTCGCCATGCTGCCGTCGCCCCCACCATCAGCCTGGAAGACGTGCTGCACAAGCGCCCGCAAGTGGTCATCATGGCCTACCGTGATCCGGCCCAACTACGCGCCCGCCACCTGTTCTGGGAAAAGCATCTGGGGCTAAGTCCCCACGCCTTGCTGAACCTGAACCCGGATGCGCTGTACCGCCCCGGCCCCAGGCTGATAGCTGCTACTCGCGAACTGTGCGCGCAACTGGATCGCTATCGAGCCCAGGTATCCTGAGCGGTTTTCTACTTCGGCTTAGAACTGATACTTCACCGCCAGCATCATGTTGCGCGGTTCGCCCCAAAAAAAATTGGCGAATTATTATCTTCACAGTCCCAATCACCCAGGGGCTTATTAGCCACCTCCATACCCGATATGCCATAATCGTGTAACTAAAAAATACCGACGAATAACTGTTCGGTAATAAAATTGAAAATGATTGCGATCATGCTTTGCCCTTGCCTAATTAAAAACTATTTGGATAGACATAGACAACCATGACAAATTTCCTTATTGATCCAGAATTTGACCCTTATCGTGCACATATAGAAAGACAACTACGAGAAGGCAAAACTTGGACAGAACTGCGGGACCAAGTAGAAAAAACGCCGGAAAAACTCGATCAATGGCTGCAGTTCCAGCAAGATTTTTCATCATGGCCAAGCCTTGGCTCCACATTACAAGATCGGCTTTCAGCATGGATAGCACTTCTTGATGCAAAAGAAGATGCGGACACACGCATGACGCGCGCTCAACGCCCGCTCGTTTTAGTTGGACAAGAAGAAACCGAACCTGACATCCATATTCCAGAGGCCGAGCACTCTGCATGGCAACTTTACCGTTCCCATCTGCAAAATCAAGGTTGGGACAATAATGCTATTTCACCCATTGAAGAATCATCACTCAGAATCCTGAAACGGCTGAAAAAGAAAACACCGTTTAAGCAGCCCGTACGAGGCATGGTAATCGGTCATGTCCAGTCAGGAAAAACCGCAAGTATTGCCGGGCTATCCGCTATGGCTGCAGATCATGGTTGGAATTTAATAATTGTCCTGAGCGGCACACTGGAAAACCTACGACGCCAGACGCTTCGTCGATTAGTTAACGATCTGAATCACCCCGGCAACTTGCACTGGGAGGCTATCGATCAACCCTCAAGCGACAGCCCAGATGGCCATCGAGCATCAGACAAGCATTTTCGACCAGGGAGTACGTCACGCTACCTTACTGTGTGCCTTAAAAATCCAACACGCCTCAAAAATCTGCTTGAATGGCTTACGAAAGACAAAGCGTCATTGAGACAAATGCGGATCTTGATCATTGATGATGAAGCAGATCAAGCCAGCATCAATACTGCTGCTGCAGAGCACACCAGAACCACTATCAACCAGGCAATCATCTCTCTAACCCAGGTTGAAGCGCTGTCAGTAAACTACATCGGCTACACAGCAACACCTGCAGCCAACTTCCTGAACGAAGGACCTGGAGAGGGGTTGTACCCCCAGGATTTCATTCTTTCACTACCGCAATCAAACAAGCATTTCGGACCACCACAGATATTTGGAGTCCCTGACCGCGATATCGAGCCCCTAGGAATTATCAACCCAATTTCTTCAGGCGATCTAGAAGCCATCAGCGTTTTACACGATGAGGCGTCCGCAAACATGCCTCATAGCCTTGAAGAAGCGATACGCTGGTTCATCTGCGCGGCAGCGGTATTTCGCGCTAATAGCGTTGCCAAGCCTGTCAGCATGCTGGTACATACCAGTCAAAGGCAACAGCATCACAAACATCTCGCCGATGCTATACGCGGTTACCTCACAACAGCACGCACAGACTTGGACTTCCTTGCCGCCTGCCGGACAACTTGGGAGGAGATTGGTACACAGCTTAGCAAAGATGATTTCAACGAACGTTTCCCTGGCTATGGCTGGCTGCATAATCTTGGTGACTACCCTGATTTCGATACGTTAGAACCTCATATCAAGGAACTACTAGCAGGAGTATCCTCAATCCCCCTTGACGAGGAGGGCTCTACCGCCTATCACCGCGGCATTCATATCTGCATAGATAACTGCGCGAATAATGGTGTCAATGATGAAAACGAGATCCGGCGCCTGGTCTACCCTGACCCCAGCGCTCAAGACTACCCTGAGTTCTCAACAGCATTTATCGTCGTAGGTGGAAGCACCCTTGCTCGCGGACTAACGATCGAAAACCTTGTTAGCACTTACTTTCTTCGGGCATCCGTTCTTGGGGACTCCCTGATGCAGATGGGCCGCTGGTTTGGCTACAGAAAAGGATATGAACTCCTCCCCCGAATCTGGATGCCACGCCTGACCCAAGAAAAGTTTGAGTTTTTGACATTGGCAGAAGAAGATCTGCGAGACGACCTCAAAAGATTCATGGACGGAGGAGCCAAACCTAATGAGTTCGGACCAAGGGTCCGCGTTCATCCACGTGCCTCATGGCTACGTCCAACCGCTAAAAACAGGATGGCACATGCCACCACCGCTGAATATGACTTTTCAGGAGTCAACCGGCAAACAACTATTTTTCACTCAGGAGAAGACAGCAAGCACATTCTCCAACAAAATAAATCTGAAACCGAAAAATTCCTTGGCAGCCTTGCAAATGGCCCCATGAGAGCCTCAACCCGAAACGCCCTCATTTGGAAAAACATAGCTTTCGAGAAGATTGCCCAGCTCTTGAGCAAGCTCAGCTTCCATCCAAACGCACAGTTTTTCTCTGACATAGAGCCATTTCTGGAATGGTATCGACAGCAAGCTGGAAATGCGGAATATCAAAATTGGAATGTCGTTGTCGCAGGTACAGGAGGGGGTCACAATCCGTGGCACATATGCGGAGAGACAATAGGACTCATCACTCGCTCTCGCCTAAAAAACGCAAGTAGCGACAGCGCGGTTTCGATTGGTGTCTTGCGAGATCCATTAGACTTGTTAGCCGACACCGACACAAAGTACACCGACTCCAAACCCCCAAGCAATGAAGATATCTCACGCATGCGTAATGCAGCGGGCTTGGGCAAGACCCCTCAACTCTTACTTTACCTGATCGACAAGAACAGCAAACCTGCCGAGTCAGAAATATCCAAACCACGAAAAGACAAAGCCAGGGAAAGGGGAGAGCTTGGAGCAACAGAAGATATCGTCGGCGTCAGCATCTGGCTTCCAGGAGCTAAAGACTCCACACGATCCTACGCAACACATCTCACTGTGAAAATGCCCACCGTATTGTTCACCGAAGAAGATGATATTCCTGGCACCGGGATTTGAAACGATAAATGAAATACTTTCCACTAAGCTTGGGGCCAATGCAAGAGTCTGGCAGCGCATTGCTGCGGGCATTGCAAAATGAATCAATGATTCCTCTTGACCTGCTGGTCCGCGAAGCTGTTCAAAATAGCCTGGATGCTGCCCGAAAGCCTGCCACTGATACGGTATCTATAGATGTGAGAATCCGTACTCATGAAACTGACACTGTCACTAATCTATTTGAGTCTGGTATCGACAGAGAGGTGCTCACCCGCCGATTTCCCAACGGTGGCTGCATGCTCGAAATTCGAGATTCAGGCACTGAAGGGCTAACCGGCCCAATCCGCTTAAAAGACGTCACTTCCGACACACCGCGCGGGAACTTTCTAAAACTCGTCTATGAAGTAGGTCGTACTCACAATGATGAAAATGCTGGAGGGTCATGGGGGCTTGGTAAAACATGTTACTTTCGGGTGGGCATAGGACTTGTACTCTATTACTCACGTATTCAAGTTGACGATCATTTCGAAGAGAGACTCGTTGCTTGCCTTGTCGAAAACGAATCTGACGAGTCTCGCCTGCAACGAGACTCGGCCACAGGCATTGCCTGGTGGGGGGTAGGCGAAGGCGCTCCAATTACTGAGCCCACCGAAGTTGCACGGATCCTGCAGGCAATCGATGTGCAACCATACGCAGGGAAGGAGACAGGTACAAGCATAATTATCCCTTTCCTTCGTCCTGACTTGACCCCTCAACAGGACGACGCCTACTCCGATGAGCTTAATGAGCCAACGAAATCTGAACCACCACCATGGTGGTTCACAAACTATGCGGACTATATCCGCATTTCGATGGAACGGTGGTTCTGCGCAAGAATTGACAATCCTTTATTTCGCGCCGGGCCAGCGCTCGTAGTCAGCATCAATGGACGTCGCTTGGAGACCCGGAAAATGTTGCCGGTATTCCAAGTTTTGCAAGCACTCTATAACAGGATGGAACCAACCACTGACAGGCTCAGGGAAGACTATCTGGATCAATGCGGTACCAATGAGAACAATGTTTTCCACGCTCCGATTGATGTGCACCGAGTATTTAAAACGGGCACGAATGCCGGCCGGATTGCTGCTGTTCGCCTGACCCAAGAACAACTCAAGGTGGCAGTACCAGATAACATGCCCGATCCCTATCGTTGTATTTTCGACATACAAGAACATGCTCAACGGGACCGACCTTTAGTAGCCTTCATGCGCGGACCCGGCATGGTCATCCGCTGGGATAATAGCGTCGACCCAAAAGGCTGGGGAGGAAATACCCAGCTGGAAGCAGGTAAAACCTTCCTTATAGGCTTGTTTGTTCCAGATAAAGACCGAGAACTAAGAAAAGACATCCAGGATAAGCTGCGCAATCACGATCAGACACTGGAATCGTACTTACGCTCATGCGAACGGGCCGACCACCATCAGTGGTTGGATCAGGCAGGACTTACCATCATCAGCAGAATCCGAAGCAAGGCGGGCAGTACGATTGAAAGATTTCACTCACCCATAGTAGCTAATCCCTCTCGTGTGTCACTACGCGAAGCTCGCAATATTGCGGACAAATTACTACCCTCCGGCTTCGGCCAAGACGGACGCATCGCACCTACAACGACCGGAAGGACTGACAAGGGGGGCCCAGCCAGGCACCAGGGCGATACACCATCGTTACCTGATCTTGAAATAAGGAATGTGCAGTACGGAGAAGGCAACATAAAAATTTGCTGGAGATTGTATTGGGGCAAAGGCCGTTCCAGCAGGAACATACAACTGGGGATCGATTCGGAGTCGGGCTTCATCAGCCATGAGAAATGGGGTGCTGAAGGGCTTGGGGCATTCCCCCTCACAATCGAAACAGCATCAATTAATGAAGAAACCGTTTCAGGCAATGCAGACATCCTGACCACTAGCGGAACTGCAATAACGATCAACCCTTGGCTACTGAAAATGGATGGTGCCACCCTTGATGGTGAGCTGACCATCAACATATCCAAGGAAATGACAGGAAGTTTGCGCCCAGTACTGCACGCTAGTTCGATACTGGCAACTGCGAAGGAACAAGAATGAAACATTCTCCAATCCCTCCGCACCCTGTACTTACTCCCGCACTAATTGAACAATTAGAGATTACCCCGACCATTTCATTTTCCTCATCACGAACCAGTCCAGGAGAAAAAGGAAAATGGGGAGAACAATACACACTGGGCCATGACTCCGACTGGGATCCCAGCAAAGACGAGCTGGAAGTGAGCTGCTGTCTTGATGATATCCGGAACACCACCCTACTATTCGGCCCGCACGGAGTTGCGCCAAGGTCCGCGACGCTGGCGCTAGCTCTGGAATGGCTCTCTATTGACTCGGGCTGCCGCCTCCTTGGGGAGCCGGCGATTCTAGAGCTACCCAAGCAATCCGATACGCCAGTCCCGGTGAAGCTCAAGCTGACCTTGCCCGCCAATACTGCTCGGGGAACTGGGACACTCTCGCTACAGCTATTACTTGCCAGTGTCGGCACCCTCGAAGAGGGCGAAAAAGGCCTTGCGCGTCTTCCAGGATTCAGATTCGGCACGCTCGGAGCTGAAACCCGACTTATAGTAGACGGGAGCGGCTCACTGTTTCCTGTTGTATCCGAGTCACTTGGCGTTGACAAACCCCTGTGGTTATTTACTCAAGATTGGTCTGATCCTTTGGAGGACGAGTTCTCTACAGTCTGGCTATCTTTATGCTTGAACACAGACCATCCAGCTTTCCCACTGCTGCGCGAACAAGAGTCAGACGCATGGAGCCCCCTCTTTTGCCAAGTAATTACAGCATGGATGAGCACATTTCTTCTGGAGCTCAAAGCTGAAATGGGAAATGATTTTAATCCCATTACCTTCGGACGGCCGGGAAAAAGTGTGCCCGGCAGCATAGTAGATGCAGCAGCATCAATGGTGAAGCGCGGCAACCTCGACTGTACGTCACCCGGGGCACTAATCAGCTCTATTCAATCATGGATTGATAGTACAGCCCGACCGCCTCTGGAGACGCAATGAACTGGGCTAAATTGACACGTAACGCAGCCAGCCGGAAATTTGACGAACTCAGAAATAACGATGAATTCAAACACGGCTTTTTAGCCACCAGCTATTCCGAGTTAAGGCAAGCAATTGTCGACAATCTTCAACCTTTTGAAAACAGCGATCTGGAAGCAGGAGCTTACGATCTGGAGGCTGGCCTGACCCTGTACAGAGTCCTGAAAGAAAAAAAGTTCGAGGTTCGCCAAGCCGCAGATGAAAGCATCTGGCGCCATCTGTCTCTCATTGTTCTACCCGACTATGTAAGATCGCGATGGAACTCAGGCAATGCCGAAGCACGCTTTTGGCGGGATCGAAGCCGTATCTGGCTACGTGCAATCTGGTGGTTCATTCATCTTTCATGGCAGGGCGACGAAGACTCCACACGCATGGCAATAAAAGGCATGACCACCGACGATGTTGTACAAATCGTTGAGCGCCCGGGACGCCATGGTTTCCGCGTGGAGCTATACCGAGTAATGATTCAAACGGCAAGCACAAGGCCTCAAAAGGACAGAAAGATTCGACAACTGATGAAGCTTAATACAGCGACCGTAGTGATGGTCGAACCTTCTATTTACCAAGGAGGACTTCCAAAATATGTGGAGGCCTTATACAAACAGATCGATCAACTCACTTGATGCGCAAAAGACAGGTTGAATCAATGAACGTCGTACAAGAAATTCGAACTGCTTTTGCAAATGTACGAGAAGGCGCAATGCTCCCTGTCGTATCCGGGCAGACTGATTCAGAAGCTTGGGTATTTCGGGAAGATGGACGCTTTGGCGTCGCCGTTCCTTTAAACAGCCCTCGCCATGTTCTCGAGTTCTTCGCCGGAGCCAGGCTAAACGCCGTAGAGCGGGACATTGGAGGGCACATTCGCACCTTGCTTCGCCTTGACTCAGGACAAGAGGCACTGCGTAACGAGTTTGCAGTTCTCTGCGCACAATTTATTGAACTGGGTATAGGCAGGCAAACAAGAGCGCACTTGATCTCCGATCCATTGGCATGGTGGGACCGTTGGCGACAATTATTAGGAAATACCAATCGAGACCAGCAGACCTACAGTACTCTCGGCGAACTACTTACTCTGGAGCGGCTTCTTTCACAAAGCATCAATGCAAAATGGATTGGACCTCTAAAGGGATCTGTAGATATTGAAGCTACTGGTAGATCATACGAGGTGAAATCAACACTAAGTCGCTATGGCTCAGTAGTACATATCGCAGGACAATTTCAATTGAATCGATCCAGACACAACCCTCTTTATCTCATTCACCATCGGTTCGAACCTTCTACGGCAGGCGACTCCATCAACTCTGTAGTACTTCGTCTCATCGACCATGGACTGGTTGAAGAAGAACTGGAAGCGTTACTAAGCCGTATCGGACTTCATGCCGGCGGGGCTGCTCGAACAGAAACATACCGGCAGTTAGAGTCGATCATCTATGAAATAGATGAAAACTTTCCCAGTATTACTCCATCCAGCTTCCGGAATAACATAATTCCGGCCGGTATTGTATCCATTGAATACGATGTGGATCTTTCCACATTACAAGGACAACCATTCTGAAAAACTCCAACTCCAGAAACACTCGCCAAGCCTGACTCCAAACAGGCACGGTATGTAAACCGTGCCTGTGCGAGAACTCATGCGACAGAAAATCCAGCGGTATACCCAGCTCTGTCAGGCCATTCAGCTCACACCGCTATCGGCCTGCCCTTACATCACAAAAGAAGGCAGTGTCAGCACGGCATGAGTGGGCTGGTAGCGAAATCCTTCTACATCGTTCAGACGGGCTTTGGCACGACGGGACAGATGCTTGAGGACTTGGCTGCGCTCCACGGTAGGCAGTGTGGACAGTGCATTTTCAATGGTGCGACCGGACAGGTCGTTGAGTGCGTAAGCAAACTCGCGAGCGCCGTGGGTTTGCAGCAGCTCCAGCAGGTAGCCTTGACGCTGGCGGGATGCGGCCAGGCGCAGAGCGTCTTGCAGAGCGTTGTTGTGTGGGGCGGAACGAAACAGGTTGAGGCGGAACATAGCATTCTCCTTCGGACACAGGGGTCCAGAAAGAGTGCTCACCTCATCAGAGGGGCCCGCTTTGTGGTCCAGTGTCCAATTGACTGGTCATTAAGGAGGCTTGTCCTTTACAGGAACAAAGCCATAAAGAAGGATCAGGGTCCATTTACTTTTAAACGTGAGTAGTTAAAAAAGAAGGTGCAACGGTTTTTGCACCAACAGTATTTTCGCATCTGAGTGTGGGCTTGTCTG
Organism: Alcaligenes sp. EGD-AK7; assembly: GCF_000465875.3. NCBI lineage: Bacteria > Pseudomonadati > Pseudomonadota > Betaproteobacteria > Burkholderiales > Alcaligenaceae > Alcaligenes > Alcaligenes sp. EGD-AK7. The sequence continues at coordinate 209,424 of NZ_AVOG02000069.1, forward strand.
CCAGGCATTTGCACACTTTCCATCGCCTTGCAGACATCAAATTTATACTTAGGGATATGTCTCCTGAGCCGTCCCCACAAGCACTCAGCCCTGCCCGACCTTCCTGCGCCAGGGCCAGTGAGAACACGGACTCAGGTGCAGGAAACCGGCCATTTCATTAGAAGTGATGCGTCACGCCCAAAGCCACACGGCTGCTACGCGGTTCGCTGGCACTGGCTGCCGTTTCCATATCAAAGCGACGTCCTTGAGCCGCAAAGGCATAGACGCTAGTTCGGGGCGACAAAGCATGCACGTAGCCCACAGACATCACCTGAATGCGACGTGCGCGCTCATCGGTATCCTCCCAGGTCCAGTTCGGACGGCCCAAAGACCATTGCAGCTGGAACTCGCCCTTGCCTACAGGAATCGCCGTGCCCACATACCAGGTGTCCAGCCGGCCACCGTTGATGAACTCCGCCGGGCCCAAGCCTTCCAAGCCCTTGTCTTGCAGATGGGCAGGACCATCATCACCATTCAGGCCCACAAAGCCATTGCTCTGACGGCTCCAGCCAGCTGCAAGGCGGGCTACCTCAAAGTCATAGCTCGCGCCCAATTGCCAGGCCGTAGGACGATGGGACTCGACACGACTCAAGCTCTCGTAACTGGCCCCCAACAGCCAGGGGCCGTCCTCGTAGCGCAAAGCGAGGCTATAGAGTTTGCTGCGGGAACCTCCCAGGCCCTGCTCGCCCACATCCGCGCTATAGCTGGCGCCTAACTGCATACCCGCCCATTCCGGGCTGCGCCAGCTGAACTGATTGGAGATCTGGTAGTTGTCCGAGGCACGCATCAAAGCGCCCATGCCAAAGTCTTTCCAGGAACCCACTTCAATGGCAGAGACAAATTCCTGGCCCACGGTGTACTGGCGTCCAAAACGCAGCTCACCCCAGTTATCACTGCCCAGACCCAGCCAGGCCTGATAGTTGAACAGACGCCCGGAATCCTCGGCCCGGCCTGTGGCCAGATCAATACCGCTTTCCAGATTGAAGGTGGCACGCAGCCCATCGCCCAGATCCTCATGGCCGCGAATCCCCCACAGCGAGTCCGTCTGCCCACCGCTTAACACGTCGCGCTGCGAGCCTTCGCCGCTCACGCGAGTCCAACCCAAACCGGCATCCAAAGTGCCATAGAGCTGCACCGAGGTTTCAGCATGGCTGTGGCTGGGCATCATCAGCGCTCCTGCAAGACCAAACAGGGCCACGCCAGCTGCCAAAGAAGCGGCTTTGCTCAATTGAAAAGGACTGCACTCCAGCACACGACGCCAGCCGCAGGCCACAGGAACAGGTTCACGCATCAGAACTCCTAACAAGGTTTGATTACCCGTCGCCACCACCACACCTTGTGCGGTCCCGGCCACAACCCGGTCGCCCATGGCGCAAGTATCGGGTGCGGCCTGCAAAATGGCGCGGTTCAGAATCAGGTGATCCTGATGGATCAAGCGCAGATCCGCCGGCACGTAATCACCGGCAGACAACAGCACGATATCGCCAGTCACGAGCATACGAGCCGGCACGCGGGACTGGTGATCCCGTGCCAGATCGTACATGGTCAAATCGCGGCGCACCTGACAGGTTTGTTTTTTCATGGTTTGGACCACTTGGGTCAGATCAGCAGGGCTGGAACGCAGTACCCGTACTTGATTGGGGCCGTTCTGTATAAGACGGCGCAACACTTCATCAAAGGCCAGGCCATGGCGCTGGGTATTCAAGGCTTGCAACACTTGTGGCACGCTGCGGGTGGCGTAGTAGCTCAGCGCACAGTGGGCACGGCGTACCAGACGCACCGGGCTCTGGTGGACGACGGCGCTGTGATCGGGATGGAAAAACCGGCTTGCATTCATGGATACCTCTACACATTGGTGCAGGGACGGCCACCCCGCTCTGAAAGGTTAGGGATGTGTTTACCGTCGCAGTGGAAAGACAAAAATCGCTAATTGATTCGGATAGGAGTTACCGCCCGCTGGCCTGCATTCAGAACCAACGGGCACTATCTCGTGGTCATCGGCCATCAACACCTCTGTTTCGTTCAATGAGTTCTTCAACAAACAGCCTGTGCACCGCCTAACCGGGCCAGCACACGGCGCTTCCCCTCAACGCAACGCGCCCGATTTCTTGATTGTCCAGATCGGTACCGCCGTCAACACCAACACGGTCACCAACTGCACCCACATGGTGCCCTCCCAAGATAACTCGGGCATGACATGGAAGTTCTGACCGTACCAATTGATCAAGGCTGTACCGGGCACCAGCAAGGCCCACAGCACCGTAAAGACCTTGGTCACGTTCAGGTCGCTCATGGCCACGGACTCTCCGGCGGCACGCCAATGAAAACGCTGGCGTTCAATGGCGAAATGCGCACGGCGCTGCATGCCTTCAATGGCGGCAATCAGCTCGTCCACTCGGCTCAACTCCAGGCTTTTTTCCTGATACACCCAGCGGCGCAAGCGTTGTGCGGCCTGCTCCAGATCGTCAATGGAATGCATCACATGAGACAGCGGTTTGTGCAGGGTTGCCATATGGCTGTCCAGATCAATCATGTCCTCGGCACCGCGCGAATAGTCCGTGCCGACATTGGACAGAAAGCCGCGCAAGGACAGGGTCGAGACACTCAGGCCCTGATCAATACGGTCCAGCACTTGCGAGGTCTGCGCCAGCAATTGATACAGCAAAGTCAAAGCCAGGGCATGGGAGCTGGCCAAGGACATTTCCTGGGCACTCAAGCGCTCCAGAGCCTGGCCGGGACGCAGCAGACGATGGCCAGTTTCCACGGTATACAAAGGCTGATCATCCTGCCCCAAACACCAGATCAGGTCAGACACCTGCATCTGTTCGTCACTCACTCGCACACAGCGTATGCGTGTGGCCATCCCCAGGCTGGCCTGGGCTTGTGGCAACAAATCCACGCGATACAACTTGCCCAGATCTTCCAGCGCCTGACGGTCAGGGGCCTGCAAGCGCCGCCAGGAAGCCATATCCTTGAAACGGGCCGTCATCGCATCCACCCTTTACGCTTTACATAGGCCAAGGGAGCCAAGGCAAATACGGCGGTCATGCCCATGACCAGCCACTCGCCACCGATAATTTCCAGCTCGGGCATATTGGCAAAGTTCTGGCCGTAAAACGCCGCGATCAGCGTAGGCGGCAAGAACACGGCAGTAACCACTGTAAAGACCTTGATCACCTGGTTCTGCTTCAAATCCAGCGTGGTCATCAAGGACTGCTGCAAGTTGCGGATCTTGTCGTGCTGAAAGCGGGCATAGCGACGCAAGCTTTGAATATCCGAGAGCAACATGGACAGGTTCTCTGCGCTTTCGCCACCGGGCGTACGACGCAGCCAACGACCTGCGCGAGCCAGCATCAATTGCCCTTCCACGGTTTTGGCGACCAGTTCCTCGGCCTCACCCAGACCGATAGCGGTACTGGCAATATCCGCTACCCCGGCCTGACGGCCGGAGGTATCAAAGCCGCCACTGGCTGCCGCCACCGTATCGCTGCGCTCGTCCAGACGCCCGGCAATATCGGAAATCGTGGCACGAGCCTGGTCGTTCAGAGCCTGCAGGATCATGAACAGAATTGACGCGGGGCTGGGCGCAGCTTGTCCGGCCTCTGCCATGGCGTTCAACTGCTGGCTGACTCGCTCCAAGGTATCAACCCGCACGTCCTGCTCCACGCTGATCAGGCGGTCCTTGCTCAAGGCGAACAGCAGGCTGGTTTCGCGGTACTGCTGGCCCTGACGTATCACCATCTCCACGGGAATCAGAATAAAGCCCGCTTCTTCCGCGGCAGCACGGCCCCGTTTGACGCTCAGGTCCAGGCCCAGTTTGGCTTGCGCCTCGGCCAATTCATCGTGCCGGCTGGCCGACAGCTGCAACCATGCCGTTTTTTGCCCGCGCTTGTCGCTCAGGCTGGACACCACCGCGCCCCCCTGTTTTTTTTCAGTCATGGCTTAGTCCTCACTTTGTACCTGTTCCGCTTCCGGGGAAACCATGTAGTGGCCATACAAATGCAGACCGGCAAAACTGCCCAGAATCAGGATGTACAGCACCACCACCGCAATCATGATTTCGCGCTCGATATGCGCGGTGCGTGGGCGGTTGGCACGCGCCCGGTCAATGGCCTGACGGCGCTGCTGGACGGCCGCGTTGGAGTCCGACTGCAGGCTCAAGTCTTCATTCCAAACCAGTCCGCGTAATTTATCCGAGCCTGCCGTTGCCACCTCGGTACTGCTTTTCAGTGTGTTCAACATACGAAATTCTTCCCATTCATTTAAGTATCAAAGGCAGCGCGCTCTAGCGCAGCCAGCCTCGGTGTTTCACATAGATCAGCGGCAACATGGAGAACAAGGCGGTGGAAATAATCCCCACTATCTCGGCGTGCTCCCATTGCAGAATCGGCATATAGGCAAAGTTCATGCTGTAGTAGGTTGAAATCAGCATGGCGGGCAGGAACACGGCGGTCACCACCGAGAACACTTTCACAATCTGGTTCTGCTTCACGTTCAGCGCCATATTGTTGGTGGTCTGCAAAAGGCGGACGCGGTCGTGCACAAAGTTCACCTGCTTTTCCACGGCCTCGATGTCGTCGATCAGGGTATGAAAAACAGGCTTCAGTTTTTCCTGATCTGCGGGTAAACGCGCCAGGGCATGACGAGCAGCCATGGCCAGCTGCAATTGGCTTTCCAGGCAGTCGGACAAGAGTTCTTCTACTTCGCTCAAATCCATCTGGGTGGAGACCACATCACTGACGCCAAAGTCCCGGTCCTTGGTTTCCAGGCTGTTGAGCACGGCGTTGGTCTGAGTCAGCACCTTGCCCAGATCGTGGCTCAGGGAGTCCAGCAGTTCATCGGTGGCATCGTTAATGGATTGCAAAATCACCGCAAAGCTTTCGAAGGCGTCGTTCTCGCGACCATCACGCTGCAAGCGCTGCAGGGCCTGGGCCAGTGGCTTGGGGCTGGGATCAGGTTCAATGGACACCAAGGCTTCGCGGCTCAGGATGAACACCACACGGCTGGCTTTCTTCTGACCCTTGTCCACGTTCAGAAACGTCACAGGCACAAAGCTGAAAGGGCCTTCCTGTGTGGGACTGTTCTGCAAGGTCTGTGGAATTTCCACGCCCAGCTTTTTACGAAGGCCACTGATCTGCTCGGTGGCATGGATGCTGATGCGCATCCAGTTATTGGGCTGGCCGTCGTTGCCAAAGAGCGGCGGCGTTTTACCTTGGTCCGTCATTGTTGATCTCCATCAGAACGGGTCTCTTGGGTGCTGGACGCATCGGGCGACGGCGTCGTGGTACCCATGTAAAAGCTGGAATGCGAGCCGGAGGTAGAACTGGTCCGGGTTTCCAGGTGCGAGTTGCTGAAAAACAGCCAGCTCACCACCACAATCAAAATGCCCCACGAAGACAGCAGCATGGAAAAGGACAGACGCTCGTAGCGCGACCAACGCTTGCGACCCTTGAACGGTGCAACACTGGGGCGACGCGCCGAGCGGGTCCAGACCTGGGCGGCCAGCGAGTTGTCCTGATACGGTTTGCTGCTCAAGGAAGAGGGAATGGTTTGCGGCATAGCACTCTTTTGGGTTGATGAAAGCCACAGCAGCCGTCCATGACGGTGCGAACCCCGCATGGGCTGGTCTGCTGTGACAGGTTGAACAGAAAAGGGGTAGGGTCCAGTGCTCAAGAGCGCTGGGGCTGGCGATACTCACGCAACCAGTCCTGCGTGCCGTAGCGGTGCGGGAACAGGGTGAACAGGCTGGGCGACGGGCCATGAGTGCGGCGGCGACCCAAATGCCCTACTCGCACGCCGGTATGCATGGCGTTGTAGACCTGACTGCGATCAAACTCGGGAAGCATGGCCAGAACATCGGCGCGGACACGAGCCGAAAGCTCGGGCAAGGCCTGGGCAAAAGCCAGGGTGCCGTGCGAGGCCAGCAAGTCGCACACGGCGACAGGGCGGTAAGTGGCGACAGCCATACGCAAAGCGCGCTGCAAGCTATCGTGAGGGCGGGAAAACAGCATGAGATTCTCCTGGGCACACGGCCACAGAAGCGCCCCACACGTCTTAGACCGTGAGGAACCTGGAGCCGGTGCTCAATTCGCAATGGGGTTTCATGCGGACATGAAACGCGGGGCGCAACGCAAATGTGCGTCTTTCAGATTCAGGGTCAGGACCCAAGAACGTGCTCCTTTAACAATCAAACAATGCCAATCGAACTCAAGCCCCAGGTACATCAGCACCTGAGGCTTGTGTCCGAGCGATAAAACAGAAAGAACGGATGAAATCTACGGATCCCTCAAGAAAAATCCCGTTCTTGAGGAACAACAGAATTTTCGCATCGCAACTCTGGCAGGGCCAGCCTGCATTGGGGCCTTGCGCATGGCCTTAAACATAAGGCGAATATGCCAAGGTATATATTTGCCACAGCCACAGGCCAATCAGGCTCGCATCCGTGGCCAGCCCCCTGCCCGAGCCAAATCCCTACCGCACACCAGCAAGCCGGCATACGGGTTTTCCTGCGGGCACCGGCCAAATGGATTATTCTTGCAGTGTTTGCCCAGCAAAAAACCAATTCTTTATCCGTCAACAAAGACGGATGCGCAACAAAGCACCACCATGACCCAAACAGTGAACAACGATCCCTTTATCCTGGCCGGAACCAGCTACCAATCCCGGCTATTGGTAGGCACCGGTAAATACAAAGATTTTGATGAAACTCGTCAGGCTATTGAAGCCAGTGGCGCTGAAATTGTGACGGTGGCCATTCGCCGCACCAATATCGGCCAGAACGCCAACGAGCCCAATCTGCTCGATTACCTGCCCCCCTCCAAATACACCCTGCTGCCCAACACCGCGGGTTGCTATACCGCCGAGGACGCCGTGCGTACCTTGCGTCTGGCCCGCGAACTGCTGGACGGCCACAAACTGGTCAAACTGGAAGTGCTGGGCGACTCCGGCAATCTGTTCCCCAATATGCCCGAAACCTTGAAAGCCGCCAAAACCCTGGTGGATGAAGGCTTTGATGTGATGGTGTATTGCGCCGACGATCCTATCCAGGCCCGTATGCTGGAAGATATTGGCTGTGTAGCCATCATGCCCTTGGCCTCCCTGATCGGTTCGGGCATGGGCATCATCAACCCCTGGAACCTGCGCCTGATCATCGATCAGAGCAAGGTGCCTGTGCTGGTCGATGCCGGTGTCGGTACAGCCTCGGATGCGGCCATTGCCATGGAACTGGGCTGTGATGGTGTCCTGATGAACACCGCGATTGCCGGTGCCCGCCAGCCTGTGATGATGGCCAGCGCCATGAACCTGGCTGTACAAGCCGGTCGTCAGGCTTATCTGGCTGGCCGTGTGCCCCGCAAATACTACGATGCCGACCCCAGCTCCCCCACCGAAGGGCTGATTCACTCCCGTACCTGATTGAGACATGATTCCCAACACGCTGACCATTGCCGGGGTTGACCCCTCCGGCGGCGCCGGTATTCTGGCTGATGTCAAAGCCATGAGCGCCCTGGGTGCTTATGCCACCGCTGTGATTGCCGCTTTGACGGCACAAAATACTCAAGGGGTAACCGGTATCAGCCCGGTTCCTGCCGACTTTGTGCGCCAGCAGATTGATACGCTGTTTGCCGATGTGCGCATTGATGGTGTCAAGATCGGCATGTTGGGCCAGGAGGCCGTCACCACCGTGGTGGCCGAGCGCATGGCTCACTTCAAACCCAGGCATCTGGTGCTGGACCCGGTAATGATCGCCAAAAGCGGCGATCATCTGCTGGAAAAGTCGGCCGTCCATGCCCTGCGTGAACAGTTAGTGCCCCAGTGCACCATGATCACGCCCAATCTGCCCGAAGCCGGTGTCCTGCTGGACGCCCGCCCGGTAGAAACCGTCAAGGAAATGCGTCAGGCTGCCGAGCGTCTGCGTCGCCTGATGAATCACAGCGATCAACGCTGGGTCTTCCTGAAAGGCGGTCACCTGCCCGGTTCGGACTGCATAGACCTGCTGCACGATGGCGACAAGATGATCGAAATGCCCGCCAAACGTATTGATACTGCCAATACGCACGGCACCGGCTGCACCTTGTCGGCTGCGCTGGCCGCCCTGCTCCCCCAATACAGCAATGTGCCTGACGCTGCTCTGGCTGCCAAAAAGTACTTGTACGAAGCCATTGCCCGTTCGGGTGAACTGACAGTGGGCAGCGGACATGGTCCGGTGCATCACTTCCATAAACTGTGGCCATCGTCCTGATACGTGCCGTTTGATCGGGCCGCTTGAAGGCCCTTGTCTTATGTCTACACTTGGAATTATTGTCGCCATGCGCGAAGAGCTGGAGATTGTGCTGGAGCGCTTGCAAGAGCCCCAGACCATCCAGCGCGCCGGCATGGATTTTCATCGCGGCAGCTATCTGGGCAAGCCCGTTGTGGCCGTGGTTTGCGGCGTGGGCAAGGTCAACGCCGCCGCCTGCACCCAGATGCTGATCTCGGAATTTGCCGTGGACAGCATTATCAATATCGGTATTGCGGGTGCGGTTGAACCCAGCATCCGACCGGGCGATATCGTCATTGCCGATACCCTGGTCCAGCACGATGTGGAACTGAAAGCCCTGGGTCTGGCGCCGGGACAGGTTTTCCGTCTGGATACCTTCGATTTCCCCGCCGATCCCGCCCTGCTGACCGTGGCTCAAACCGCCGCCCAGCAGATCGAAGGCCATCAGGTCCATACGGGCCGAATTGTTACCGGCGACCAATTTATCGCATGTAACGATAAAATACAGTGGTTAAGCGCCACCTTCAACGCTTTAGCCTGCGAAATGGAAAGTGGCGCCATTGCCCAGGTGTGCTATCTGAACAAGGTACCTTTTGTCTGCATACGCAGTATTTCAGACAATGCCAACAGTGAAGCGCACATGGATTTTGATACCTTCTTGCCCATTGCCGTCAACAACGCCAGCACCTTGCTCCATGCAATGGTGCCGTCCTGCTAAGCCCAACTGCGCATCTTTATCGATGTGCTGGCTTATAATCGGCTCTTTGCCAAGCCTTTAGTTTTCTGGAAGCTATGAACCATTTTGCGCTGTCTGAACTCGAACGTGCCCGTTACTACATGGTGGAACAACAAATCCGTCCCTGGAACGTATCCGACGAAAAAGTGCTGCAAGCATTGGTCGAGGTCCAGCGCGAACGCTTTGTTCCCTCGTCCTTGCGCCCTTCGGCCTTTTCGGACACCGAGCTGCCACTGATCATCAATGCCGTGGACACGCATGAGACCATGCTCTCGCCCAAAGTCGAAGCCCGTCTGACTCAAGAGCTGCTGCTGCAGCCTAGCGACGGTGTGCTCGAAATTGGTACCGGCTCGGGCTACCAGGCTGCTTTGCTGGCTCACCTGTCCCAACAAGTTACCTCCATCGAAATTGACAGCAAACTGGCCGCTTTCGCCCAGGAAAACCTGCAGCGCAACAATGTGCGCAACGTCAAGGTTGAAGTGGGTGACGCGCACGCAGGCTGGGGCACCACCGAGTACGACGCCATTCTGGTCACCGGCTCCGTGCCCACCATTCCTGATGCTTTGAAGTACCAGCTCTGTATCGGCGGTCGTCTGGTTGTAGTGGTCGGTCAAAACCCGGTCATGACGGCTGTACGTATTACTCGCACCAGCGCGGCCAGCTTCGAGACTACACCCCTGTTCGACACCTGGATCAAACCGTTGCGCGGCACCGCCGTTTCGCAATTCCGCTTTTAAGCACATATGCGGTTCATGACTCCCTTGCGCCTGGCATTGCTTTCGCTGCTTGCCTTAAGTAGCACCGCCCAGTCGCAAGATCTGCTGCAGGCCTGGAACCAGGCCCTGGCACATGAACCGCAGTTTGGCGCTGCGCAAGCTGCGCATCAAGCCGATCAGGAACAAGTACCCCAAAGCCGGGCACAACTGTTGCCGCAGATAAGCGCCATCGGCACAGCCGAACTACAAGAGCGGCGTCAAACCAGCAAGCTGTCCAATCAGCATTCCAGTGACCGAGCTGCCTGGACCTTGACGCTGAGCCAACCCGTGTACAACCGTAATGCCTGGGCCCGTTACGAGCGTGCCCAATTACTGGCGCAGGGTGCGGATATTCAGCTGACGCTGGATCGGCAAGATTTGATGCTGCGCGTCAGCCAAAGCTATTTTGATGTGCTGGCTGCGCAAGATACGCTGTCTACCCTGAAAGCCCAGCAAGCCGCCATTGACGAGCAATTACGTGCTGCTGATCAGAACTTTCAGCTGGGTGGCACCACGATTACCGATACCTACGAAACCAAATCGCGCCTGGACCTGACCCGGGCTGGCGTCTTGCAGGCTGAAAATGCCCTGCAGGTGGCTCAGGACAAGCTGGCTGCGCTGACGCTGGAGCGTTATGACACGCTGGCGCGCCTGCGTGAGCCTTTACGCCTTCCCGCCCCGCAGCCTGCGAATTTGCAAGACTGGCTGGATCAGTCCAGCCAATCCGGCTTGACCGTGGCACTGGCTGATATCAAGGCCCGTGCTGCCGAAGAGCAGTTGAAAAGCACCCAGGCCCTGCACGAACCCACCCTGGCCCTGAAAGCCCAAACCGGCAGCGGTAGCGACCAGACTCTGTTTGGCCAAGCGGGCGGTGGCCCACGTTCGCTGAACAGCGCTTTAGGTCTGGAGTTAAGCATCCCGATTTTCCGTGGTGGTGAAACCAGCTCGCAAGTACGCGAACAAAGCTCGCGCCTGCAACAGGCCCGCTACGATCATCAGTTCGCTATTCAGCAATCCATCCAGCAGACGCGCCAGTACTTCTCTGGCGTCACCACAGGTCTGGTCCGTGTGCAGGCACTGGAAGCAGCCACCAAATCCAGTCAGGACGCCCTAGAGGCCAACAAGCTGGCTTACGAGGTCGGTGTACGTGTAAACATCGATGTACTCAATGCCCAACAGCAGTTGTATGAAGCGCAACGCAGCTTGGCCCAAGCGCGTTACGAAGTTCTGATGAACAGCCTGCGCCTGAAAGCAGCCAGCGGCACCTTGAACGAAAACGATCTGCGTGCTGTCAACGATCTGCTTGAACCGGCGTCCTGAAGCCTGCGCTGGCAAAAAATACAGTCTAGGCACCGCAATCTGGCCTTTAAAAGCAGAACCTCGAGCTCACGACTTAGAAGCAAAAAAATCCCGGACCAAGCCGGGATTCAACACATCAATTTGTCCTGCGCTTTTAGTCGCGCAGCTTCTTGACCAGTGCTGTCGTGGAACGCTGGAACTCGAAGGGAATCGCGACTGCATCGCCACCCCAGCTACGCACTAAAGCCGTTTCAGGCAAGGCTTCCATATCGTAGTCGCCGCCCTTCACGATCAAGTCCGGACGCAGCGCCGCGATCAGGGCTTCGGGCGTGTCCTCGTCAAACAAGACCACCGCATCCACGCAGGCCAGCGCAGCCAGCAAGGCAGCGCGATCCTGCTCGGGATTGATGGGGCGCTCCGGCCCCTTGTTCAGACGGCGCACCGAGGCATCGGTATTCACACCGACAATCAGCGAGGCACCCAATTGGGCAGCCTCGTCCAGGTAGCTGACATGCCCACGATGCAAAATATCAAACACACCGTTAGTAAAGACCAGCGGGCGCGCCAGGCGCCCCTGCTCCACCGCTTCACGCAAGGCATCCAGACCCATCACCTTGGCCTCGAAACGTGCGCTCATATCAAGCCTGCACCAGCGTCGAATCAGAGCCGACCTGACGTGCCAGATCCTTGCGGTAGCGGTTCAATTCCTGCACGGTCTCGAACGAGCTACCCATCAGCAGCGACATATTGTGCAAGATGCGCGAGCTGACCTTGTGCTCCCATTCCTTGTCGAAACGAATCTGCGTATCCAGCCAGTTTTCCAACCAGCCAGGCGATGGCAGCTTGGACTGCACGGTGTCTTCCGGGAACATGGCTTTGTTCACGTGCAAGTTGGTGGGGTGCAACGCCTGTGCTGTGCGATGAGCAGAAGCCATCAGAACACCAATCTTGGAGAAAGCCAGACGGGCTTGCAGGCCAAATTCCTGGCCCTTGTGCACCAAGGCACGCTTCATGTAGCGCAAGTAAGCACCGGCGTGACGAGCCTCGTCCTGAGCCACGATCTTGTAGATGGCCTTGATCACAGGCTCGGTGTGCCAGTCGGCAGCACGGCGATACCAATGGTTCAGGCGCACTTCGCCGCAAAAGTGCAGCATCAGCGTTTCCATGGCCGGGGCCGGATCGAAGTCAAAACGCACTTTGTGCAGTTCTTCCTCGGTAGGCATCAGCTCGGGGCGGAAACGGCGCAGGTATTCGATCAGAACCAGCGAGTGCTTTTGCTCTTCAAAGAACCACACGGACATAAAGGCGCAAAAATCGCTGTCATCTTTATTGTCACGCAGGAACATTTCGGTAGCAGGCAAGGCTGCCCACTCGGTAATGGCGTTCATTTTGATGGTGTAGGCCTGCTCGTCTGTGAGCTTGCTGCCATCAAAGTCATCCCACGGTATGTCATGCGCAAAATTCCAGCGCACCGCTTCCATGGATTTAAATAAGTCATGGTAAAGCATAACGATTCCTAAAAAGAATCAAGCGGTTCCTTGAGGGCGGCCATTCACCGTCCGGAAGGCGCCGGAAAGCGCCAGCTTAGCAATCAGCTGGCGGACCTGCGTCTATCGTAGAACCTGCAGTTATCAGAAATATGTCAGCCACAAAAAAACTGACGCGTTGCGGGGTCGTCACACTTATCGCCCCACCAAAGCCCAGATGGCCACCCCGACCGCAACCGCCAATACAGCGCATAAGGCAGTCAATAATCGGTTGGTCTGCTGCTGCGACTGGCGCAGCAGCTTGAGTTCCTGGTTCAACGCCTGCCCTGTCTCTGGCCTATTCAAAGCGGAATACACCAGACGCGGAAGCTGCGGCATGATCTGGGCCCACTGCCCTGCTTCCTGTTTCAAACGCGAATAAAAGCCCGATGGACCAATACGCTGGTACATCCACTTTTCCAGATAAGGTTTGGCGGTATCCCACAGATCCAGCTCCGGATCCAGATCCCGCCCCATCCCTTCCACATTCAGAAGGGTTTTCTGCAGCAGCACCAGCTGCGGCTGAATTTCTACATTGAACCGGCGCGAGGTCTGGAACAGGCGCAACAGCACCTGCCCCAGGGAGATCTCGGACAAGGGCCGATCAAAATACGGTTCACATACCGCGCGTACCGAGCCTTCCAGCTCCTCTTCACGGGTTTCAGGTGGCACCCAGCCGGACTCGATGTGCAGTTGAGCCACCCGGCGGTAATCGCGCCGGAAAAAAGCCAGGAAGTTTTGCGCCAGATAGTTTTTGTCGAACTCGGACAGCGAACCCACAATGCCAAAGTCCAGGGCAATATAACGGCCCAAGCTCTCCGGTGCGTCCGAGACATAAATATTGCCGGGGTGCATGTCGGCATGGAAAAAACCATCGGTAAACACCTGGGTGAAGAAAATCTCCACCCCTTTGCGGGCCAGATCCTTCAAATCCACATTGGCGGCGCGCAGGCGATCAATCTGGTTGACCGGGATGCCCTTCATGCGGTCCATGGTGAACACGGTCGAGGCGCAATAGTCCCAATGCACTTCGGGCACGATCAAAAGCTGGGTACGCTCTACATCTTTGGTGAAGTTGCGGCGTAGCTGACTGCAGTTGGAGGCTTCGCGTATCAGGTCCAGCTCGTCGTTCAGGTACTTGTCGAACTCGGCCACCACTTCGCGCGGTTTCAAGCGACGGGCATCCGGGCCCAGCCGTTCCATGAACGCAGCCAGCACGCGCATCAGACGCAAGTCTTTATGGATGACTTCGCGCATACCGGGACGCAATACCTTCACCGCCACTTCGCGGCCATTGTGCAGCTCGGCAAAGTGAACCTGCGCAATCGACGCCGAAGCGATGGGTTCGCGATCAAACTTCTGGAACAGTTCGTAAGGCGAAGCACCCAGGGCCTTCTGAATTGTGGCTTCCGCCACCTCCGAAGGGAATGGCGGCACCCGGTCCTGCAGCAAAGCCAGTTGCTCGGCAATATCCAGCGGGATCAAATCCCGGCGAGTGGAGAGCACCTGGCCGAATTTAACGAAGATGGGCCCCAGACTTTCCAGGGCCAGCCGTAAACGTACGCCACGTGGCAGCTTGGGTTTGCGACCCAGGCGCACAATGCGCAACATACGTGATGCCCAAGGGTGGCGGATGCTCGATAGCACCAGCTCGTCCAGGCGATAACGGAATACAACCAGCAAAATGGTCAGCAGACGACACAAGGAGAACATGCTCAGGACTCCCGCCGACGCGCGTCAAGACGCTTCAAACGCTGGTCCAGTTCGTCCAGACGTTGGACCAAACCAGCCGATTGCTCGCGCATCCGTTCCAGTTCGGGGCGGGTAACCAGTAAAGCACTTTCTTCAGTCAAGTATTCGCTGGCATTGCCTGCCAAACGCTGGCCCAGATCCCGCAAACCGGAAACGGCCCGGCGCGCCCCGCTGAACAGACGCACCGCCATGACATCACCCACAATTTTGGCCAGATCATGCTCGGCATCCCAGCGCAGATTGGCCGCCAGGTCCGACACCAGATTGGCCAGCCCAGCCTCGCCTTGCACATGCATTAACTGGGCGACACGGCTGAAATCACCGTCTTGAAGAATTTGTGGCAGTTCAGGTAGCTTGTCCTGAGGCAGTGTCAACGTGACATCCGGCACGACGGCAGGATGGCCCTGCTCCAGCTTTCCTTGAGAGCTGATGGTGTAGACCAGTTGCAAACGGCCCACAATCAGCGACACGGTTTTACCTGCATGGCTGCGCAAACGCTCACGCGCCCAATCCTCGCGATCAAGCAAGGCATTGAGCAAACGCACGCCCACGGCGCCAGGTTCTAGGAATGAAGGGATACCAAGCATGTCCATGCAAGTCTACTGCCGGGGCAAGTAAACCAGTCCAATTAAAACAGCCAGTTTAACCCGACACAGACACGGCCGGATGTACAGGGCGACAGGAACACGGGCAGATGGGATCACAGCGAAACGGGAGCGCTCATAACAGAACAGCCGCCTGGGTAAGAAGGCGGCTGTCTGTATAGGTAAAGATCAAGCGTTGGGGTCAACCGGGATCTGCTGAATACCAGCCAGCAGCCAGCCTGCGCCGTCGGCCTTGAACAGATTCCAGACTTCCTCAAAGCGGAAAGCCTCTGCACCCACTTCTTCACGCAGCATACCGGAGTAGCGCACGCTGGCCAGGTGGCCGTCGGCTACTTTTTCAATACCCAGCAGCTCTGCATTGAGCAGTACCACTTGAGTCACGTTCTCGCCTTGGCGCTGAGCGATTTGAGGAGCGGCTTCCTTGAGCAGGTCGTCGGTCAGGAAGGTACGCAGTTGCTCCACGTCGCCCTTGTCCCACAGCTTCTGGATTTCCACGAACTGGGTCTTGGCATTGGCCAGGAACGTAGGCGTGTCGAAATCACCGGGGATGAACCAGCTCTCGTCTACTGGCGGCGCTGGAACAGCGGCGGCAGCAGCGGGCTGAGCAGCTGGAGCGGCAGCAGGCATAGGTGCTGGCGCAGCTTGGGGCTGCTTCCATGGGCTGGGAGCAGGATCAGCATTGCGCATCATGGACTGACCACCGGCTTGTTGCATGGCAGGACGAGCAGCCGAGCCACGCAGACGACGCACGATGAACAGAACGGCGAAGACCACCAGACCGATCAACAAGAGGCTGGACATCATTTCCAGGAAAGCACCGCCCAGACCCATGCTGGACAGCAAGGCGGCAATACCCAGACCAGCGGCGATACCGGCGATCGGGCCCAGGAAGCGGGACATGCCCGACTTGGCAGCGGTACCAGCCGCAGCCGTACCGGCAGCAGCGGCACCCGCAGCAGGCGTAGCCGAGCGAGTCGCGTTATTCGCTGCAGCAGGAGGCGTCGCTGCCGAGCGGTTGCTGGTAATGTTGGAGGATTGGCGGCCAAAACTGGAGCCACCACCCATGCGTCGTGCTTCCGCATCATAAGAAACGGTCAGCAAGGCGCCGGTGCTAAAAGCCAATACAGCGGCCATGAAATAACGAGAAAGCCGTCCAGACATAGTCACAAACTCCTGACCAGAACAAGCGCTTAACACACAGGGTTTTGACGCCCCCGGCCATGCCATCCCAGTCGATTATTCAAGAAAACTTACGATAAGCTGAACATTAACATGACAAGTTCTCATGCACCATGTTTTTTTTACCGTTCATTACAGACAAAAAACGAACGGCACCAGAAGGTGCCGCTGTATATAGAGAGGGAACGCCTGGCATCAATCCAGGCGGATGCCTTCGTGCAGCGCGGCTACGCCGGCTGTCAGATTGAAATACTGCACGCGCTCCAGACCCACTTCGCGCATCATGTCGGCCAGAGTTTCCTGATCGGGGTGCATGCGAATGGATTCAGCCAGATAGCGGTAGCTTTCCTCGTCCTTGGCAACAAACTTGCCAATACAGGGCAGGATATTGAAGGAATACCAGTCATACGGGGCCTGCAAAGGCTTGGCCACGCGGGAAAACTCCAGCACCAGCAATTTGCCGCCCGGACGCAACACCCGCTTCATTTCAGCCAGTGCGCGATCCTTGTGCGTCATGTTGCGCAAGCCAAAGGCCACCGAGACGCGATCAAAATAGCCGTCAGGGAAAGGCAGGTGCTCGGCATCACAGACCGTAACGGGCGTGATGATGCCCTTGTCCTGCAAGCGATCACGACCCACGCGCAGCATGGAGCTATTGATATCGGTATGCCAGACCTCGCCGTCCGCACCGGCCTGACGCGCAAAAGTCTTGGTCAAATCACCCGTACCCGCGGCAATATCCAGCACTTTCATGCCGGGACGCACTGCTGCGCGACCGATCGTGAAGGCTTTCCAGATACGGTGCAGGCCGCCCGACATCAGATCGTTCATAATGTCGTAGTTGTTAGCCACCGAATGAAAAACCTGGGCTACTTTGCCCGCTTTTTCGTTTTCGGCCACGGTTTGAAAACCGAAGTGCGTATCGGCGTTCTGGGCGGAGGAGGTTTGAGGACGCTGTTTTTCCATAGTGCATAATCGTAACGCAGATTTCCCGGTACAGAAACGAAAATCCGGCTCGCTGAGCGCTCCCCTTTTTTACACATTCACAAACCTGAAACATTAACGCCATATGATGGCGCTATTACGTGCAGTCAGGGATTTGAAGCGCCTGCCGTATTGCCCTTGAGCCGCCTGATGGCAACAGCAGGCCCCGCGCCCAAGCACAATACAGACAGCCAGCCTGACCCTCTATTATTTTTTATCGGACCAGTCTGAAGCTAACAATGAGTACAAGCATATTAGTCGTGGAAGATGAGCCTGCGATCCAGGAACTGATCTCTGTCAATCTGTCTTTTGCCGGCCATAAAGTGCTGCGCGCCTTCGATGCCGAACAAGCCCAGATCCTCATTCGCGCGGAACTGCCTGATTTGATTCTGGTGGACTGGATGCTGCCCGGCTCCTCGGGCATCAATCTGGCCCGCAAACTGCGCTCGGACGAACGTACCCGTCATATTCCGGTCATCATGCTGACCGCCAAAGGCTCGGAACAGGACAAGGTCGATGGCCTGGAAGCCGGTGCGGACGATTACATCACCAAGCCTTTCTCGCCCAAAGAACTGATTGCCCGCATCAAGGCCGTATTGCGCCGCCGCGCTCCCCAGCTAACTGACGATGTGATCTCCATCGGCACCCTGCAGCTGGACCCCAGCACGCACCGTCTGTCCAGCCAGGGCATGGCGCTGACCATCGGGCCTACCGAGTTCCGTCTGCTGCATTTTTTCATGACACACACCGAGCGCGTATTCACCCGCTCCCAGTTGCTGGATCAGGTCTGGGGCGACCACGTATTTGTGGAAGAACGTACGGTAGACGTGCACATTCGTCGCTTGCGCAAGGCGCTGGAGCCTAGCGGACACGACAAAAATATTGAAACGATTCGTGGCTCGGGCTATCGTTTTGCCCTTTCCCCACTGGAAAAGGCGCCGACCGCCTGATCCCATGTTCAGCATATTTACGTCTATTGTTATCTGGGCCCTGTTGGGCAGCTTGATCGGCTGGTGGCTAGGGCCATTCACCGGTCTGGCCTTGTTTTGTGGTGGCCTGTTATTGCTGGTTGTCATCAGCACCCTGCAGCTTTCCCGCGTTGAACGCTGGACCCGCAACCTGAATGATCCTCCGCCCCCCGCAGTTGGCCCCTGGGACGCCATTCTGGCTCCCATCTACCGCCAACTGCGCCGTGATCGCCAGGAAATTCAGGATCTGAATCGTTACGTAGACGGCATCATGATGGCCGCCGAGGCCCTGCCCGACGGTGCCATTACCCTGAATGGGGAGATGGAACTGCAATGGTGCAACCAGACCGCCTGTGAGCACATAGGCCTGAATCTGGCCACGGACCGCCATCACAGCATCTTCAATATCCTGCGCGAACCCGAGTTTTCTCGTTACGCCCGTCAGCCTCAATGGGATGGCCCTTTGCTGCTGCATCTGAGCAAAGACGGACGTGAGCGCTCCTTGCTGCTGCAATTAACCCCTTATGGCCTGGGCCAGTTCCTGATCGTGACGCGTGATGTCACCCAGGTGGAAATGCTGGAGACTACCCGCAAGGACTTTGTGGCCAATGTCTCCCATGAACTGCGCACACCGCTTACCGTCTTGCTGGGTTTTCTGGAAACCCTGCAGGACATGCCGCCCGAAAGCCTGCCTTTGGAACAGCGTCAACGCTACGAGCAGATGATGCTGGAGCAGACTCGCCACATGCAGTCGATTGTGTCCGACTTGCTGACCTTATCCACGCTGGAATCCTCACCCACAGTGGAAGGGGAGACGGTACAGGTCAGCCAGTTGATTGAAAGCGCGCTGAAACAAGGCGAGGCTATTTCTGGCGGCCAGCACAGCTTTGTCACAGATCTGGACCCTCGCATTGCCATTCAGGGCATGGAAACCGAACTGAGCTCGGCTGTCTCCAACCTGATTACCAACGCGGTGCGCTATACCCCCAAGGATGGCACCATCACCGTGCGCTGGTATCTGAATGACAATGGCGAGGCCTGTTATTCGGTGCAAGACACGGGCATCGGTATTGCCGCCCAGGATATTCCCCGCCTGACCGAACGCTTTTACCGCGTAGACAAGGGCCGTTCCCGCTCCACCGGCGGTACGGGTCTGGGCCTGGCCATCACCAAACACATCATCGTGCGACATAACGCCGACCTGCAAATCCAGAGCCGTCTGGGTGTGGGCAGCGTATTTATGTTGCGTTTCCCCAAGAGCCGGGTTCGACTCCAGGACAGCTAGAACATGTGGGGCCATATTGGCCCTACAATAAACGGCTCTGAAGACCACGTTGGCGGCCTTATGCCGCACAGGAGCCAAGCATGTCCCATACCAACGAGCTGCGCCCTTTCCACCTGGCTTTTCCGGTCCATGATCTGGCCGTTGCACGCCAGTTCTACGGACAGACACTGGGCTGTCCCGAAGGCCGATCCTCGGACCAGTGGATTGACTTCAACTTCTACGGCCACCAGATCGTGGCTCATCTGGCCCCTTCAGAGTGTGGCAGCAACGCCACCAGCGCGGTGGATGCCCATAATGTGCCCGTGCGCCACTTTGGCGTCGTGCTGGACATGCCCACCTGGCAGACCCTGGCTGACAAGCTGGTGGCCGCTGGCACCAAATTCGTTATCGAACCTTATATCCGTTTCAAGGGCGAGCCCGGCGAACAGGCCACCATGTTCTTCATGGACCCTTCGGGCAACGCCCTGGAGTTCAAGGCCTTCAACAGCCTGGATTCGCTTTTCGCCAAATAAAGATGCACAAATCCTGGCAACTTAACGAGCAAGGCGACCGCTGTTTGCTAGTACAGTTCAGCGGCCCGCTTTCTCTGGACACCGGCTTGCGCTGTACCCGCGCCGCCCGCTTGCTGCGCGACCACGCCCCCGCCTGTGTCCGTGATCTGGTCCCCAGCTTTACCGCAGTCGCCATCCACTTTTACCCGGATGGCAGCAGCGACCAGCTTGCTCGTTTGCACGACTATGTTCACCAAGCCCTGGTCGAGCTGGATGCCAGCCAGGACCAGGCCGCTCCCGGCGCACTGGTAGATGTTCCCGTGTGCTACGGCGGCCTCTTCGGTCCGGACCTGCCTGCCATTGCCGAGCAATTGGGGCTAAGCCAGGAACAAGTCATCGAACTGCACAGCAGCCAGGTGCAACTGGTATTCATGGTGGGCTTTGCCCCCGGCGCTCCCTATATGGGCATCTTGCCCGAGCAACTGAATGTGCCGCGCCGCGCCACACCACGCACTGTGCTGCCCAAAGGCTCGGTCGCCATTGCGAACCAGCAAACCATTATTTACCCCAACGAATCCCCCGGCGGTTGGCATCTTATTGGCCGCTCGCCAGTTAATTTGTTTGATGCCCGGCGCTCGCCCGCCGCCCTGCTCGCCCCCGGCGACCAAGTGCGCTTTGTGCCTCTGCCTCACGAGCAGTTTGATCACTGGACACCCGCATGACGGTGCATATCCTCAAACCAGGCATGATGAGCAGCCTGCAAGACCGAGGCCGTTATGGACACCAGCACCTGGGGGTTTCGCCCAGCGGTGCCATGGATGAACGCGCCCACAGACTGGCCCATTTGCTAGCAGGCAATACCACCGACCAGGATCTGGCCAGCCTGGAAATTACCGTACAAGGCCCCAGCCTGCGCTTTGACGAAGCTGCCCTGTTTGTCCTGACCGGCGCAGATATGAATGCCAGCCTGGACGGCCAACCCGTAGCAGTCCTGCGCCCTACTCTGGCACGTGCCGGACAAGCCCTGACGATGCAGTCCGCCAAACCCGGCCAAGGTGCCCGTAGCTACCTGTCTGTTTACGGCGGTTTTCAGGTCGAATCCCTGCTGGGCAGTCAAAGCACCCACATGCGCGTTGGCCTGGGTGGTTTTGAAGGCCGCGCCTTGAAGAAAGGCGACCAGATCGCATTGGCTCGACCACTACCCAATGACGAAACGACCTTGAACAGTCTGCAAGCCGAGCTGGATGAGCTGCGCATTTACATGCCCGCCGCCCTGGCCCTGGCTCCACGGGAACGCCTGCGCGTCATGCTGGATCAGGCCGATTTGTTTACCGACGAATCGCTGGAATTGTTCCAAGGCCAAAGCTACCGCATCAGCCCGGCCTCAGAGCGCATGGGCTATCGCCTGGAAGGCCAGCCCTTGCAGCGCAAGTCGCCAAAAGAACTGCTGTCCGCCCCCACCTGCTTTGGCACGATTCAAGTCCCCAACGATGGCCAGCCCATTGTGTTGATGGCAGACCGGCAAACTACAGGCGGCTATCCACGCATCGGACAAGTCATCAGCGTGGATCTGGCTCAAGTTGCCCAGCGTTTGCCCGGTCAGAATCTGGGCTTTGAAGTGGTGACGGTAGAACAGGCCCATGCACTGGCTGCCCGTCAGGAACAGGCTTTCGCACGTCTGAATGACAGCCTGGAGCCGTTGCGGCAGGCTCTAAAACAGTGTGTGACATAGAGCTTGTTAAGTCGCCACCGTACTAACGGGCATCTGGCCTTATCGCACATTCGTATGGCCAAACGGCCCATCAGGCCGCAAAGGCAGTAAGGCGGCTTGAACCAATCCCCCATGACGAACTCAGGAGCAGACACCCACTGCTCCTGGCTCCCAGGCTCAATACGGCTCCAACGACAGCCACCACATTCAAGCCCCAATAAAAAAACACCTCGCTTTTCCAAGCGAGGTGTTTTCATTTGGTCTGAGGCAAGACAGCGAATGCCGTGCGCCCTCCATAGACTTACAAAAACAGCTTGTAAGCCGGGTTATCCGTTTCGTCCCAGTGCGGGTAGCCCAGATTGCCCAGGAAAGCCTTGAATTCCTTTTTATCGGAAGACGGGACCTGGATACCGATCAGAATGCGACCGTAGTCATCACCCTGATTACGGTAATGGAACAAGCTGATATTCCAGTCCTGATTCATGCTGGACAGGAATTTACGCAAAGCACCAGGACGCTCTGGAAACTCGAACCGCAGCAGGACTTCGTCCGTAGCCTGACTGGACACCCCACCCACCATATGACGCACATGGGTCTTGGCCAGCTCGTTACCCGTCAGATTCAAAGTGCCAAAGCCTTTCTTTACGAAACGCTCTTCCAGCTTTTCGATCTCCGCTTCGGAGGAAATCGACATACCCACAAAGACGTGCGCCTTTTCAGGATTGGACATGCGGTAGTTGAACTCCGTCACCGAGCGGGTGCCCAGGGCATCGCACAGGCGGCGGAAGCTGCCTTTTGCCTCGGGGATCGTCAAGGCAAACAAAGCTTCACGAGCCTGGCCCACATCTGCACGGTCCGCCACCATGCGCATACGGTCAAAGTTCATGTTCGCGCCGGACGTGACCGCAATCAGGGTCTTGTTCTTGAGCTTGTTTTGAGCAGCGTAGCGCTTGGCACCCGCCAAAGCCAAGGCACCAGCCGGTTCCAGCACGCTACGCGAGTCCTGAAACACATCTTTGATAGCCGCACAAATCGCATCCGTATCCACGATGACAAAATCATCCACATACTGACGCACCAGACGGAAAGTTTCGGAACCCACCTGCTTGACGGCAGTCCCGTCAGAGAACAGGCCCACGTCCGACAAATTCACACGACGACCGGCCTTGATACTGCGCACCATGGCACAGGAGTCTTCGGTCTGCACGCCGATTACTTTGATTTCAGGACGCAAGGACTTGATGTATGTGGCGACGCCCGCCGCCAGACCGCCGCCGCCAATCGCGACAAAGACCGCTTCAATCGGGCCGGGGTGCTGTTGCAGAATTTCCATGGCCACCGTGCCCTGCCCGGCGATCACATCAGGATCGTCAAAAGGGTGCACAAAGGTCAGGCCTTCGTTCTTTTGCAGTTCCAGAGCGTGCTGGTAGGAATCCGAATAGCTCTCGCCCACCAGGACCACTTCGCCGCCCAGATTACGTACACCATCAATTTTTACTTGCGGGGTGGTGGTTGGCATGACGATAACGGCACGGCAACCCAGCTTGCGCGCTGCCATGGCCACGCCTTGCGCGTGGTTACCCGCCGAAGCGGCCAATACACCCCGTTTTAATTCTGCGGCCGACAGATTGGCCATCTTGTTATAGGCACCGCGCAGCTTGAAGCTAAAAACAGGCTGATAGTCTTCGCGCTTGAGCAGGACCGTGTTACTAATTCGTGCCGATACCTGGGGAGCGGGTTCAAGTGGTGTTTCGATGGCAACATCGTACACTTTCGAGGTCAGAATGCGCTTTAGGTAATCGTTCGACATGACTCAGCTTTTAGTAACAACCGGTTTTGCCACCAAGGCCAGCCGCAGGCCCCTGCCTGAGACCGCTCACCGGAAAAGAAAAACAGAATACCATAGGCGGATGCCCTAACTGGCGTCCATTACTCCCTACAAAACCCGTCCACATTACTTATGCAAGCCTGGATCTCTGATCTTATTTCGTGGCTCTTGGCCGCCCTATCTCTGCCCGAAGTGGGCTTGAGCGCCATTTTCATCATCAGCCTGGTCTCGGCTACCCTGCTCCCCCTGGGTTCGGAACCCGCCGTATTCGCCTATATCAATCTGGCTCCACATATGTTCTGGCCCGCCGTGCTGGTTGCCACTGTGGGTAATACGGCAGGTGGGGCCATCAGCTATGCCATGGGTCTGGGCGCCGAGAAAGCCTACGAAGCCTGGCGCGAGAAGCACCCGCAACACACAGAAGACGGCGCAACTCCCAAGAACAAGGCCGCAGGCCGCTGGCACGAGCTGGGGCGGCGCTGGCTGACCCGCATGGGACCGCCCGCCCTGCTCTTGTCCTGGCTACCCGTGGTAGGCGACCCCCTGTGTGCCGTAGCCGGTTGGCTACGCCTGCCATTTTGGCCCAGCGTGTTTTACATGGCGGTGGGAAAACTGGCGCGCTATACCACCATGACCGCTGGTCTGCTGTGGATTTTCCCCAAATTGGGTTGGTAATTTGCAGCAAACTGGCCGCAAACACCCCCTTAACCCTGACTTGGCCCTGTAGTAAGGGGGCAGCCCTGCTACGATTCGTATACACTTGTCTTTTGCCTATCTGCTCCTCGCTGAGCCGCCCTTGACGGGCCTTGCCAACTATCGCCATGAACGCCCCCATTGCAAGCAAGCACCTGGCTGCCCAGGCACGCAACAACGACACGCCGCGCCTGCGTGAAATCCCCTACAACTACACTTCGTACTCAGACCGGGAAATTATCCTGCGACTGCTAGGTGAAGAGGCCTGGGAAAAGCTGTCCGAGCTACGCTCCGAACGCCGCACCGGCCGCTCCGCACGCATGTTGTTTGAAGTGCTGGGTGATATCTGGGTCGTCAAGCGCAACCCCTATCTGCAGGACGATCTGCTGGACAATCCCAAGCGCCAGCATCAACTGATCGAGGCCCTGAACCATCGCTTGAACGAGATTGACCAGCGCCGCGACAGCGCCGTGCCCGATCGCGATGCCAAGGTTCTGCGCCTGTTGCACGCTGCTCGGGGTGCAGTAGCCTCGTTTGAACAAGAATTTACCGATACCCGCGAGCTGCGCCAGAAAATTGTGCGCTCCCTGTCGCGCCTGACCGCCAAGGACAACATCAAGTTTGATGGCCTGTCGCGCGTCTCGCACGTCACTGACGCCACCGACTGGCGTGTGGAATATCCCTTTGTCGTGCTCACCCCCGATCACGAAAACGAGATGGCCGCCCTGGTGCGCGCCTGTATCGAACTGAAGCTGACCATCATCCCGCGTGGGGGTGGTACCGGTTACACCGGCGGTGCCATTCCACTTAGCTGGCGCTCGGTTGTCATCAACACCGAAAAGCTGGATGCCATTGGCAAGCCTGAACAAACCACGTTGCCCGGCATGTCCGAGCCCGTCACCACCATTCTGACCGGTGCTGGCGTGGTGACCCGTCGTGTGGCTGACGCTGCCGAAGCCGCCGGTGCCGTGTTTGCGGTAGACCCGACCTCGGCCGATGCCTCCTGTGTGGGCGGCAATATCGCCATGAACGCGGGCGGCAAGAAAGCCGTGCTGTGGGGTACTGCGCTGGATAACCTCGCCTGGTGGCGCATGGTCGATGCCCAGGGAAACTGGCTGGAAGTGACCCGTCTTGAACACAATATGGGCAAGATCCACGACGTGGAAATGGCCCACTTTGAAGTCAAATGGTTTGATGGCCGTTACGCCCCTGGTGCCCAGTTGCTGCGCAGCGAAACCCTGCACATTGAGGGTCGGCGCTTTCGCAAGGAAGGCCTGGGTAAAGACGTTACCGACAAATTCCTGGCAGGTTTGCCCGGTATCCAGAAAGAAGGCTGTGACGGCCTGATCACGCAGGCCCGCTGGGTGCTGCACCGCATGCCGGCGCATACACGCACCGTCTGTATGGAGTTTTTCGGCCAGGCCAAGCAGGCCGTGCCCTCCATTGTGGAAGTCATTGACTACCTGAACGGCGAAGGCAAGCGCATCGGCGCCATTCTGGCCGGTCTGGAACACTTGGACGAACGCTATCTGCGCGCGGTGGGCTATGCCACCAAGAGCAAGCGCGATGGTCTGCCCAAGATGGTCCTGATTGGCGACATCGTGGGCGACGACCCCGATGCCGTGGCAACGGCCGCTTCAGAAGTCGTACGTCTGGCCAATGGCCGCTCCGGTGAAGGCTTTGTAGCCGTCAGCGCCGAAGCCCGCAAGAAGTTCTGGGCCGACCGTGCCCGTACCGCTGCCATTGCCCGCCATACCAACGCCTTCAAGATCAACGAAGACGTGGTGATCCCCCTGCGCCGCATGGGTGAGTACACCGAAGAAATCGAACGCATCAATATTGAACTGTCCACGGACAACAAGCTGCGCTTGACCCGTGAACTGGAAAACTTCCTGCAAGGCGATCTGCCCGTGGGCAAGATCGAAGATCACAACGACGCCGAGCACACCCGCGAAGAGATTCTGGACGAGCGCCGTCACGACGCCCTGCAAATCGTGCGCGATGTGCGCCAGCGCTGGCAGTGGCTGCAGGACAATCTGGACAAGCCGCTGAAAGACTCGCAGGCTGAGCTGGCCGAGATTGGTGTGCCGCTGGACAGCGCCGCGATCGAGGCCCGTCTGCAAGAAGACCCGAACACCTCGATTTTCCAGCTGCTGCAAGATCACACGATCCGCACCTCCTGGAAGAGCGAGATCCGCGAAAACCTGGAACATATTTTCCCCGGCGCCGACTGCGCGGCCGTACTGACCGAACTGCAAGCCATTCACGACCGCGTGCTGAAAAGCCGTGTGTTTGTGGCGCTGCACATGCACGCCGGTGATGGTAACGTACACACCAACATCCCCGTGAACTCGGACGACTACGGCATGCTGCAGCAAGCCAATGTCACCGTGGCCCGCATCATGCAAATTGCGCGCGGTCTGGACGGCGTGATTTCCGGTGAGCACGGAATTGGTTTGACCAAGTACGAGTTCCTGACTCAAGAAGAGCTGGAGCCTTTCCAGAACTACAAGCGCGAAGTGGACCCGAACAACCACTTCAACGCTGGCAAGCTGATGCCCGGTGCGGACTTGAGCCGCGCCTGGACCCCCAGCTTCAACCTGCTGGGTCACGAATCGCTGATCATGCAACGCAGCGAAATCGGCTCCATCTCCCATGCCATCAAGGATTGCTTGCGTTGCGGCAAGTGCAAACCGGTCTGTGCCACCCACGTGCCACGCGCCAACCTGCTGTACTCGCCCCGCAACAAGATTCTGGCTACTTCCCTGCTGATCGAAGCCTTCCTGTACGAAGAGCAAACACGTCGCGGGATCAGCCTGAAGCATTGGGAAGAGTTTGAAGACGTAGGCGACCACTGCACCCTGTGCCACAAGTGCTACAACCCCTGTCCGGTGGACATCGACTTTGGCGATGTGTCCATGGAAATGCGCTCCTTACTGAACCGCATGGGCAAGAAGTCCTTCAATCCGGGCTCGGCTGCGGCCATGTTCTTCCTGAACGCCAAGGACCCGCGCGTCATCAAGGCCACTCGTACCGCCATGATTGAAGTGGGCTATAAGGCCCAGCGTGCGGTGCACAATCTGCTGGCTGCCCCTGCTCGCAAACAGGTCAGCGCTCCCCCTGCCACCATCGGCAAGGCACCAATCCGCGAACAGGTCATCCACTTCATCAACCGCAAGATGCCCGGCGGCCTGCCCAAGCAGACTGCCCGTAAATTGCTGGATATCGAGAACTCGGATTACGTACCTATCATCCGTAACCCTGAAGCCACCTCCGTGGATTCGGAAGCCGTGTTCTACTTCCCCGGCTGTGGTTCGGAGCGTCTGTTCTCGCAAGTGGGTCTGGCTACTCAAGCCATGCTCTGGCATGTCGGCGTGCAGACGGTTCTGCCTCCTGGCTACCTGTGCTGTGGCTACCCGCAGCGCGGCAGCGGTCAAAGCGACAAGGCCGAGAAGATCATCACCGACAACCGCGTGCTTTTCCACCGCATGGCCACCACCTTGAACTACCTGGATATCAAAACCGTGGTGGTCAGCTGTGGTACCTGTTACGACCAGCTGGCAGGCTATGAATTCGACAAGATCTTCCCTGGCTGCCGCCTGATCGACATCCACGAATACCTGCTGGAAAAAGGCTTGAAGCTGGAAGACGTGCAAGGCGTGCGCTACATGTACCACGACCCTTGCCACAGCCCCATGAAGCTGCAAGACCCCATGAAAACGGTCAAATCCCTGGTGGGCGACAGCACCATCAAGGCCGACCGCTGCTGTGGCGAGTCGGGCACGCTGGCGGTGTCGCGTCCGGATATTTCCACGCAAATCCGTTTCCGCAAGCACGAAGAACTGCAAAAGAACCAGGACGCCGTCCGTGCCGATGGTTTCCAGGGCGAAGTCAAAGTGCTGACCTCCTGTCCGTCCTGCCTGCAAGGTTTGTCCCGCTACGAGGACGAAACCAAGATGGATGCGGATTACATCGTGGTGGAAATGGCCAAGCACATGCTGGGCGAGAACTGGATGGCGGACTACGTACGCCGTGCCAACGACGGTGGTATTGAGCGCGTTCTGGTGTAAACCAAACGCATCACTCCCCCTGAACAGGCCGGCTTTATGTCGGCCTGTTTTGTAAGGGGTGAGCAAGTATCTTTTACCGCTGGACTGCTCCAGGATAAAAATGCCCCTTGGTGGGGAGAAAGCTCAGCGTGATCGCTATTCATCGCCAGGCCCTCCCCCAGAAGCGCCACTCGGATAGCAATAAAGCAAAGGGGCTGCGCGGAGATTTTTCTGCGGAGCAGCCCAAGGAAACTCCCTTAGGGACGAATGAAGTCCCAACCGCAGTATGGAAGCTTTTTCAGAATAGGTGTCTTTATGTCTGTTGATGATCCATTGCTAAACAGCCTGCAGGCCCTGCTCCGCAGCGAACGCACTGCGTCTTTGGGCACACTCAGCAATCAGGGCTTGCCGGTGGTCTCTCGCGTCCCTTTTGCGATCTGCCCCGAACAAGCCAGCATCATCATCCACATCAGCGAAATGGCGGCTCACACCCGTTATTTGCTGCAACGTCCCGATGCCAGCCTGATGGTCAGCCAAAGCGAGCATGGCCAGGATGCTGTCCATGACTTGCCCCGTGTCACCTTCCAAATGCAGGCCCGCAAACTGGAGCGCGAGCAGCCCGACTGGGAACAGGCCAAACGAGCCTATACCGCCCGTTTTCCCGATATGGAATTTCTAAGCAGCTTTACGGACTTTCATTTCTTCGCTCTGGATCTGGTCAGGGTGCGCCATATTGCCGGGTTTGCGGCGGCACGAACCTTGAAACCTGAGCTAGTGCGTGCCTTGCTGGCAGAGCCTGTGGCCGGTTGAAGTCCCCGAGTTCGCAATCGCAGCAAGCCTTGGAAGCGCTGGATCTGTGCTCCAGCCTTCACCACGTCAAAGCACCTTAATACCACGACAAACAGGTAAGCCTTCGCCCCTTACAAGCCCCGGCCTGCACCCAAAATGTTGCAGACTCTGCAACAAAGGCGTCACCAACTGATTTCCAGACAAAGAAAACAGATCACTCATTAAACGCCTTTCTGACCAGAGAAATCGCCACTCCTTCTCCTTGCCCTTCCGGTGCACTCGTCCGTTTTCGTGTGTTTCAAACGCCAAGCATGACAAAACGTAAATTTGGCCGCTATAAGATTCAACAGCTACGACGTTAAATGGCACGCAAGGACTCGACAACACGACCTCGCAACACGTTGCCGCCACACAGAGAAAAACACCCAGGAGAGGAAGAGATGTCGAACAAGAAACGCAGCACCTATGTGCTGGTGCAGATGGCCTTGCTAAGTCTGACTTTGCCTGGCCTTACCCATGCGCAAGCAGACAGCTCATTGGAGCAATGGCGTACTAAAGAATACAAACGCCAGCCTGGCCTGGACATGATCAATGCGGCCAAAGCCTACTCACTGGGCTTTACAGGCAAAGGCGTGACGGTCGGCTATCTGGATTCGGGAATTGAAGCCAAACACCCGGAGTTTGCGGGTGCCATTGCGGGTGGCTTTGACTTCAACACGGATACCCCCTATGCCAACGGCCAAGGCATAGATGCCGATCCTCCAGCAGGTCATGGCAGCCACGTTGCGGGCATTATTGGCGCACGTCGCGACGGCAAAGGCATGCACGGTGTCGCCTTCAACAGTCAGCTCTTTGCGGTCGCCTACGATGCGAGAGAAGACGATGATGATGACATGCTTGGCAACGATCCTTATGAACCGGACCCACGCGAACAAGCCGCCGCATTTGACCGCGTTGCCTCCCGAGGCTGGAACTATCTGGCACAGTTCAAACTGCCCATCATCAACAGCAGCCTGGGCGTCAATGGTTGCAACGATGCCAGTTCCCCACCACCTTGCAATGTCCTGGACTATGGCTCGCCTGAAGGCGTACTGGATTGGCAACCACTGGCGATCGAGGCTTTCCACAACAGCGTAGACGCAGGCTCCCTGATGGTCTTTGCCACCGGCAATGAATCGCAGGACCACCCTGACCTGCTGGCAGGCTCCCCCTACTGGTTTCCTGAACTAAAAGATAACTGGCTGGCCGTGACAGCCCTGGGCGAGGATGGTTCTTTAGCCTCCTATGCGAACAAGTGCGGCGTAGCAGCCGAGTGGTGTTTGGCCGCCCCCGGTGGTGACGACAATCCAGGGATTAATTCGGTCCAATCCTCTGGCGGCTATGTCGCCTTTAGCGGCACCTCCATGGCCTCCCCCCACGTCGCGGGCGGTGCTGCGCTAGTGAAGGAAGCCTTCCCCTACTTCACGGCATATCACCTGCAGCAGACCTTGCTGACCACCGCCACTGACCTGGGCGACCCCAGCGTTTTTGGCTGGGGCCTGATGAATGTAGGCAAGGCCGTACAAGGACCCGGGCAATTCACCCGCCTGTTCGATGTGGACACGCTAGGCTACCACTCCACCTTCGCCAATGACATCAGTGGCACTGGCGG
>NZ_AVOG02000068.1:0-500 GCF_000465875.3 Alcaligenes sp. EGD-AK7
ATTGCTCGGTCAGGCACTTTAACCCGACAGAACTGGCTCGCCAATCCGGCGGGCTGTATAAACGGAGCCTGGCGCTGGGGCATTACGACAGGAGGTGGAGATGGAAGAGGTCATCGAACAGCTGCGCGAACTCAACGAGCCGGTTCCGGTGCCGCTGGAGCTGCCGGACGACGATCTGCTGGTGGAGATCGAGGAGCAGTTGCTGATCAATCTGCCGTTCGGCCTGCGCGAATTCCTCCTGCAGGTCAGCGATGTCATCTATGGACGCCTGGAGCCGGTCACCGCTACCGACCCGCAGTCGCATACCTATCTGCCGGAAGTCGCCGCCAACGCATGGGACGCCGGCGTGCCGCGCGATCTCATCCCGATCTGCCAGGATGGACGCGACTATTACGTGGTCGATCTGGACGGGCAGGTCACCCTGTGGGATGGCGACGATGGCGAGCTGACCGAGGAGAGCTGGGAATCGGTCTGGCACTGGGCGCGCGATGTCTGGCTGG
>NZ_AVOG02000067.1:0-267865 GCF_000465875.3 Alcaligenes sp. EGD-AK7
TCCACCCCCGCCTCCCCCTCCTAACGAGCGTTTCGGCCCCAGCCCGTACTGGCCTCCGGGCCCGGCCTATCGGGGCCACGATCAGGCCCGCGAAGCCGTGCGCCGTGGGGAAGCCTTGCCGTTGCGGGAAGTCTTGAAGCGGGTGCGCGAGACCTATCCCGGACGAGTGCTGCGTGTGCAGTTTGAATATGACGAGCGCTTTGAGCTTTGGGTGTATGACTTGCGCATGCTGGTTGATGACAACCGCTTGTTGCGTCTGAAAGTGGATGCCTTGACCGCCAAAGTGCTGCTTGTGCGCGGCGTGAAACGCTCGCATTCCCGAGGACATTAAGATGCGGATACTGGTTGTTGAAGACGAACCTACCCTGGCAGCGCAATTGCAGCAGGCGCTGGAACGGGCCGGCTATGCCGTTCAGGTGGCTCATGATGGTGAGCAAGGCCATTATCAGGGCGAGGTAGAGGCCTTTGATGCGGTAGTTCTGGATCTGGGTTTGCCGGGCATGGACGGGGTATCGGTCTTGCGTCGCTGGCGTGCTTCGGACATCAATATGCCGGTGCTGATTCTGACCGCACGCAATGATTGGCACGATAAGGTCGAAGGTATGGATGCGGGTGCAGACGATTACGTGGCCAAACCCTTTCACATGGAAGAGCTGCTGGCTCGTATGCGCGCTTTGCTGCGCCGTGCGGCCGGTCAGGCGAACCCACGTTTGCAGCTGGGCAAATTGGAGCTGGACGCGCGCTCGTCCTCGATCAGTTGTGCGGGCATGGTCTTGTCGCTGACCAGCCATGAATACCGTTTGCTGGCGTTCATGATGCATCACCCTGGCCAAGTGCTGTCGCGTACTCAATTGACCGAGCATATTTACTCTCAGGACTTCGAGCGCGACTCCAATACCATCGAGGTTTTTATCGGCCGTCTGCGCAAGAAATTGCCCGCCGGTTATATCGAAACGGTGCGAGGTATGGGCTACCGTCTGGTGGACCCTGAAGCATGATCGCCTTGCGGGGTCATACCATTCTGGGCTCTCTGCGTGGCCGCCTGCTGCTGGGGACTTTGGCCTGGATTCTGATCAGTATTGTTCTGGCCGGTTTGGGCCTGAACCGCTTGTTCCAAGACCACGTTTACCGTCAGTTCGAGCAGCGTTTGCAAACTCATCTGGACCAGATTATGGCGGACGTGAATCTGGACAATGCGGATGGGGTGACTTTGCAATCGCGCCTGAGCGATCCTTTATTTGAGCAGCCTTATTCGGGTATGTACTGGCAGATTGCACGCCAGGAAGCGGGCAGTGAGCAGTGGACGGTGGTTTTGCGCTCGACGTCCTTGTGGGACGAGGCTCTGGATGTGAATGCTCCCGATTCGCCCAATGGCGTCTTGTCACTGACGGGGCCGGAAAAGCAGCGCCTGGTTGTGTTGCGTCAGGAGCTGGACGAGGTGAATGACAAGGGACAAAGCTTGCAGATCATGGTGGCCGGCAACCGGGAGCTGCTGGCCGAACCATTAGCCCGTTTTGAGCGGATTCTGTTCCTGTCGCTGGGTGGTTTGGCCGTGGGTTTGATCCTGGCGGCAATCTTGCAAGTGGTGCTGGCCTTGTACCCTCTGCATCTTTTGCGACGTCGTTTGCTGGATGTGCAGGAGGGGCGGGAGCCACAAGTCAGTGGCAATTTCCCCAGTGAAATTCAACCCTTGGTGGATGATTTCAATGCTGTACTCAGTGCTAATGCGGGTATGGTGGATCGCGCACGGGCGCAGGCAGGAAATCTGGCCCATGCGGTCAAAACCCCGCTAACGATTATGGGCAATGCTGCGCAATCCGAAGATCCGCATTTGGCGGCTTTGGTTAGCGAGCAGGTGGCCTTGGCCCAGCGTCAGGTTGACCACCACTTGTCTCGTGCACGGGCCATGGCGGTACGCGCCATAGGTGTGCGTACGAATGTGTCTAGTTGCCTGCAATCCTTGTGTCGGGTGATGGGGCGTTTGCATGGCGACAAACAGATTCATCTGGATTTACCCGATCAGGAGTTGATCTTTAAAGGCGAAGAGCAGGACTTGCAGGAGATGGCTGGAAACCTGTTGGATAACGCCTGCAAATGGGCGACGCAGAATGTGTGGTGTCAGGTGTGGCAGCAGGACAATGTGCTGCATCTGGTGGTGGAAGATGATGGTCCTGGCCTGGGGCCGGAGCAGTTGGAGCGTGTGTTTGGTCGTGGTCAGCGTGCGGATGAGCGACATCCAGGCTTTGGATTGGGATTGGATATTGTGCGTGAGCTCGCGCGCAGCTATCAGGGGAAGGTGCAAGCCAGTGCGTCGGAAAAAGGTGGTTTGCGACTGGATTTGACCTTGGCAAGTTAAGGCCGGAAGCTGGGTGCCAACGCCAACGCCAACGCCAACGCCAACGCCAACGCCAACGCCAACTTTAACTCCCGTGCAAGTGCAGTATTGTCGAGTGTAGAGCTACCTGAGGCCAGCGGACTGAGTGGCTAGGGCGAACAAGGGGGGGCAGGTGGGGGTTAAGCTTGATCATCCATGAAAAACGCCCGGCGAAGCGGGCGTTTTTCAGCACATGAATCGGGCCAGCCTTAGTTCCAGGGGCCGCCATCGCCACCCAGGCTGTAGCGTCCGGCGCCAATCAAGCCGACTGTGAGCGCACCAATCAGGAACATGCCTTGCAACTCCAATGCCCAAATACCTTGGGCATTGAAACTGCCGATCTGGTTGCTATGGGCCAGCAGCAAGGCAATGACCATGTTCATGGCTACAATCAAACCGCCGGCACGGGCGTAAAAACCCAGAATCATCAGGACGGGAGCAATCACTTCGCCTATGTACACGCCCCAGGCCAGAAAGCCGGGCATATTATTGGCGATCAGCATTCTTTCGATTCCTCCGATGCCATAACGTATCTTGGCGATGCCGTGCAGCAGGATCAACACACCGACCGTGACACGCAGCAAGAGTTTTCCAAGATCATCACGAGACATACAGGCGCTCCATTATGTAGTGGGACAGGAAGGTGCGTTATTGTAGAAGACCGGGTTCTTAAAAGTATGACGGAGCATTTACATGACACAAAAGCAGGCTGTCGCAGCAGAACTGGCCCCCAGCGGGGTTTTGCGTGTTGCCATGAATTATGGCAATCCCGTCCTGGCCCAACGCGGTGCCAATGAGCAGTCGCCCAAAGGGGTCTCGGCGGACCTGGCGCGCAGCGTGGCGCAAGAGCTGGGCCTGAGCGTGCAATTTCATGGCTACGATGCGGCCCAGGCTGTCGTAGAGGCGGTCTACAGGGACGAGTGGGATCTGGCTTTTTTGGCGATTGATCCCAAGCGTGCGGAGAAGATTCGCTTCAGTGAAGCCTATGTGCATATCGAAGGCACCTATCTGGTGCGTGACAAGTCCGCCTTTCAGAACGTGGATCAGCTGGATCAGCAAGGCGTGTGCATTGCCGTTGGCAAAGGGGCGGCCTACGATTTGTTCCTGAGCCGTCATTTAAAACATGCCGATCTGGTACGAGCAACGACCTCTGCCGATGCGATTGATCTGTTTGTGGAAGAAGAGCTGGATGCCGCTGCGGGCGTACGACAGCCTTTGGAGCGCTATGCCCGCTCCCGCAGCGGCTTGCGTGTGCTGCCCGACAGTTTCACTGTAATTCGTCAGGCCATGGCGGTGCCGTCGGAGCGTACGCTGGCCCATGCCTGGGTTGAGGCTTTTATTGCTCGGCAGAAAAAGGAAGGGATGGTGGCGCAGTTCCTGGCTGATAGCGGCCAGGCGAATGTCACCGTACCGGAATAGGCGCAAGGCGCGTATTCAATTCGTCTTGCAGGGCCTGTCTGAACAGGGCCCGCGCCTTGCCCACATCCTGTCCCTTGGATTGCAGAAGATAAATGGGCAAGTCCAGACCATTGCTGCCGGTAGAGAACTGGATACGGTGCAAACGGCCAGACTCCAGTGAGGGTCGCAGGCAAGACAGGGGCAGATTCGCCCAGCCCAATCCCCGTTCCACCAGTTCCAGTGTCATGGGCAGACTGTCCGTTTTCCATTGACGCAGGCTGAGCATGGAACGGTCCTTGCGTATATCCTTGTCGGGGCTGGTAATCACAATCTGCCGGTAGGCTTTCAAATCTTCCAGGGGCCTGGGGCTTTCCTGTAGCAAGGGATGGCCGGGTGCAGCGACAGCGCTAATGGTTTCGGTCCACAGCGATTGCACAATCCCCACGCTTTCCAGTTCCCGCCCGCCATAGGCAATGCACAGATCCAGCTCGCGCTTTTGCAACGCTTCGACCAGTGCGTCTTGGGGCGCGGTTCGCAGTTCTATGTCCAGACCGGGATAGCGTTGCTCCAGAGCCTGCAAGGCAATCAACGCCGGTTCGGGATCGACGTCGCACACGATACCCAGCCGTAAATGGCTTTCCAATCCCCCCGATAACTCCTGCAAATGCAGCCGCAAACTCTGCAAGCGGCTGGCGATCAGCTTGGCGTCGGGCAGCATGGCCAGTAGTTCGGCCGTGGGTACGGGTTCACGTCGGCTGCGGTCAAAAAGCGACAGATCCAGCTCGGCCTCCAGATTGGCCACGGCCATGCTGACGGCCGATTGTGTGCGGCGCAACGCCCGCGCGGCGGCGGAGAAGGAGCCGTGTTCAACCACGGCAAGCAAGAGCTCAAGATGATCACTGGTAAGCATGGCTAAACCATAAGTAAAACTGATGGAATCTGACTTTTTCTAGAAGCTGTACTGCGGATAATCATGCTTTCTGAGCTTTTGATCAAGGATATTTATCGTGCAGGGATGGAAAAGAAGAGTTGTCTACATAGGGATGTTCGAGTTGCTGGGCATGATGGTAGCGGCAACCGTATTGGGGCACTTGAGTGGGGCAGGGGCCATGGAAAGCGGGATGCTGTCTTTCATGATCAGCACCTGCGCGGTATCGGTAAACCTGTTCTACAACATGCTGTTTGAAGCCTGGGAGCGTCGTCGTCAGATTCAGGCGCGTACGTTCTGGCACCGGGTGCTGCACGTGGCCGGTTTTCAGATTGTGCTGGTGTCTTTGCTGATCCCGCTGATTGCGTGGTGGCTAAATGTCAGCTTGTGGAAAGCTTTTTTGATGGAAGCGGTGTTGCTGGCTTTCTTTCCCATCTTCGCCTTTATCTACAACTGGGCATTTGATTCTATTTTTGGTTTGCCCGACTCGGTGGGTGTGAGCGCCAGCCAAAGTTAAATGACGCAGTGAACCGAACCGGCAAAACTAAAAGGCCTTGCAGATTGCTCTGCAAGGCCTTTGAATTTTTTGGTCGGGGCGGCGGGATTCGAACTCGCGACCCTCTGGTCCCAAACCAGATGCGCTACCAGGCTGCGCTACGCCCCGACTAAGAAAAAAATTATATCCCGTCGTGGTGAACTTGGCAAGCATAGGCCCACATCAAAAAGGGGCTTGCACGCATTTATCGGAAGTCAGCTAATTTTCAGCCCTGTAAAGATGTGTTTCTTATGTTGGGCTTAAACATTTTAGGTGCTTATAGTTAAGTGACAAGCTGATCATAAGGCATTGTGTTCTTTGTTTTTTTCCACACGAGTAGCATTCATGCATCGGGGGCAGGCAAAGAAGTTGGGGGCGAATGCTGCTCATCATTTTTCCAAAAGGAGAAAGGACGATGAGCCAAGTTTCACAGGGTGGAATACTGACACGGCGACATTTCCTGACCATGGTCGGGTATGCCGCAGGTGGCGCGGCCATGTATCAGGCCATGATGCGTCTGGGCCATGCGGCGGAGGGCAGTTACGATGGCCCGATTCGCCTGGAAGGCAAGCCCAAGCCAGGGACCTCTGTGGTGATCCTGGGGGCGGGTCTGGCTGGCATGGTGGCCGCTTTGGAGCTGCGCAACGCAGGGTACAAAGTCAAAATCCTGGAGTTTCGGGAAAAAGTGGGGGGGCGCAACTGGTCCTTGCACGGCGGGGACAGCTATACCGAGCTGGGGGGCGCCAAGCAGGATGTCAAGTTCGACAAGGATCAATACATCAACCCCGGCCCGTGGCGGATTCCTTTCCATCACCGGGCCTTGCTGGATTATTGCAAGCGGCTGAAAGTCAGGCTGGAACCGTTTATCCAGTACAACTACAACGCCTATCTGCATAGCAAAGAGCATTTTGGTGGCAAGCCTCAGCGGTTTCGCCATATCCACGCGGATTTTCAGGGGCAGGTCTCCGAGCTCTTGTCCAAAGCCATTAATACTCAGTCTCTGGATGCACCCTTGTCCAAGGAGGATCAGGAAAAGCTGCTGGAAGCCTTGCGCAGCTGGGGGGCCTTGGACAAGAACATGGCTTATGTGAAAGGCCATGCCAGTTCCGAGGTACGCGGTTTTGAGCGTGATCCGGGAGGTGGTCTGAATGCACAACCCGAGTTTTCCGAGCCTTTGAAACTGGCCGATATTGTGCGCTCCAGTGTTTGGCACAATATGGGCATTCATGATCTGTACGAGTTTCAGCAGACCATGTTTCAGCCGGTGGGTGGGATGGACCAGATCGGCGCTGCTTTTGGCAAGGAGCTGGAGGGACTGTTTACCTTTAATGCCAAGGTCACTGCGATCAAGCAGAGTGATGGCAAGGTGACGGTTAGCTACAAGGATCAAAGCAAGGGTAGCGAGCACACTGAAACAGCAGACTGGTGCGTATGCACCATTCCCTTGTCGATTCTGAGCCAGATAGATCTGGATGCCAGCAAGGAAATGCACGCTGCCATTGACGCTGTGCCCTACGCTCCCTCGGTCAAGATCGGGCTGCAGTTCAAACGGCGCTTCTGGGAAGATGATGACGCGATCTATGGCGGCATCAGTTATACCGACCTGCCCATCACACAAATCTCTTACCCCAGTGGCGGCATGATGGCCGGTGGCAAAGGCGTATTGCTGGGGGGGTATATGTTCGGTCCCAGCGCCGTGGAATGGTCGTCGCTCAGTCCCGAGGATCGGGTCAAGAAGGCCCTGGAATATGGTGCGCAAATCCACCCTCAATATAAGGATGAGTTCGAGAGTGGGGTGGCGGTCGCCTGGCACCGCGTTCCCTGGACATTGGGCTGCTATGGCATGTGGACGGACCAGACACGGGCCGCGCACTACGAGAACCTGTGCCAGATTGATGGTCGACTGGTTTTGGCGGGTGAGCACGCTTCTTACGTCAACGCCTGGCAGGAAGGCGCGATCCTGTCGTCCCTGAACGCGATTTCCCGCTTGCATAGCCATATTGTGGGTAATCAACAAGCCGATTCCAAAGGAGCCTAGTCATGATGATGCGATCTCTAGCGGTTTTTCTGGCCTCGGGACTGTTGACCATCAGCCATGCGGATACGGCGGTGGTAGGGGGTGATACGGTGGTCTTTACCCAGAAAACCGGCCAGGAAATTTATGAGCAGGTCTGTGCGTCTTGCCACATGATCGATGGCAAGGGCGCTCAAGGGGCGGGCATGTATCCGTCCCTGTCCAAGAATCCGAAACTGGGGGCGCCTGCTTATGTGGTGTTCATGGTGAACCAGGGCAATAAGGGCATGCCCGGTTTTGGTGGCGTACTCAATGACGAGCAAATAGCCGAAGTCGTCAACTATGTGCGCTCTCACCTGGGCAATGAGTTCACTGACAAGATCACGGCCAAGGATGTGGCAGGCCAGCGTCCCAAGGACCACCAGTACTTTGATCTGAACTGATCAAAGGCTGCTTGTCGTCATGCTGACACCTGATTGGAGCACGGTCTTCGCACTGGAAATACCTGTGTTGGAGTCCGTGCTGCGAGGCACAGTGGTGTACTTTGTTCTGTTCGTCCTGCTGCGGCTGGCAGGACGACGTGAACTGGGATCGCTGGGCGTTGCGGACCTGTTGATTCTTTTGCTGATTGCCGATGCCAGTGGTAATGCGATGTCAGGCGGCAGCAATTCCTTGACGGATGGTCTGCTGGTGGCCGCAACCATTGTGGCTTGGGGGTACATAGTCGATTGGCTGATGTACCGATTCCCGGCGCTCAATGCACTGGCCACTCCGCGCAAAGTGTGTGTGGTCAGGGACGGGCAATTGCAGTGGCGCAATATGCGTCGGGAGTTTGTGACCCGCGATGAAATCCTGAGTGAAATGCGTTTGGCCGGAATCCAGTCGCTGGAAGAGGTAGCGGCGGCTTATATCGAGCCTAATGGCAAACTCAGCTTTTTGAAGGACACATCCGTGTAGTGTGAACGGGTCAGGAACAAGCAGGGCTGAAGGCGGTCGTCAGAGCATAACGCAAATAAGGCGTTGCCCTGGGAGCAGGCAAAGAAAAAGGCTTAGTTCACTGTGCAATGAACTAAGCCTTTAATTCTTTAATGGTCGGGGCGGCGGGATTCGAACTCGCGACCCTCTGGTCCCAAACCAGATGCGCTACCAGGCTGCGCTACGCCCCGACTAAAGACAAGCATAGTAGAACGAATTCAGGACTTCGTCAAGCCCTGAGCCCTCGGTTTTAGCGTTTTTGCAGGTGGGGCAGGGTGTAAGCCTGTTCGTGATACGCCCAGCTAGGCCAGAGCACGTGGGCAAGGGCTTCCTTGGCCAGTCCTTCGTCTATCTGTTCCAGCGGCTCGTACTTGTCCGGCGCGGTATAGCGATACTGACAAGGCGGCAGGTGGGGCATCAGCACGGTCAGGATGTCGCCTTTCAAATAGCCATAGTTCTCGAAGTACTGCATCATGGCCCGGTCGCTGTCCTGCTGGGTCAGGTCGCGCCCGATCATGGGGTGCTCGCTTTCAATGCCCATCAGGGATAGCAGGGTGGGAGCCAGGTCAATCTGGCTCATGATGCGTTCGTCCTGACGGCTGGGAACGCCTGCGCCCAGAATCAGGGCAGGAATATGGAAGTGACGCACAGGCACCAGATTGGCACCGCCCACGCGCGAGTCATGGTCGGCCACGATCAAGAATACTGTGTTGTCCCAATAGTCGGATTCACGCGCTTTCTTGAAGAAGTCCCCAATGGCCCAGTCGGCGTAACGTACCGTGTTCTCTACCGTGGCGGGATCGCCTTCCACCTGAATACGGCCAGCCGGGTATTCCCAAGGCGAGTGGTTGCTGACGGAGAAGGCCAGCGTCAGGGTGGGTTGCTCCTTGTCCTGGCTTAGCAACTGGTGCAACTTGTTGAACATATCCTCGTCGCTGGCGCCCCAGGTGCCGACGAACTCGGGGGACTCAAAGCTGGATTGCTCATGCAGCTCATCAAAGCCATTGCCCAGGAAAAAGCTCTTCATATTGTCAAAGTGGGCTTCGCCGCCATAGATAAAGCGTGAGCGGTAACCTTGTTCCTTGAGCAATTGGGCCAGGGTGAAAAAGCGGGTTTGCGAGCCGGGCAGGCGCAGTACAGCGTCTGCCACGGTTGGGGGGAAACCGGCAGAAACCGCTTCCAGACCCCGTACCGAACGCGTGCCGGTAGCGTAGGCGCGGCGAAAGTTCCAGCCCGTTTGGGCCAGTTTGTCCAGTTCGGGGGTTAGATTGGCGCCGCCCAGATTGCTGACATATTGCGCCCCCAGGCTCTCCTCCACGATCAGGACCAGATTGGGTTTGCGCTCACGTTTTTGCACTGGCGTCTGACGATGCAGGGTGGGGAGTGTGTCAGGGCCAGCCGGCAAGGCAGCCGCATCGCGCACGATCTGGTTCATTTCTGCGACGTCCAGGCCACCGTAAATATCCTCAGCCGAGCGCTCGTTTTTCATGCTGTAGATGGCGTAGGCCACGTTATACAGCGAGTTCAAGGGCAGCGTGTTGAGCATGCTGTCGCTGCTCCAGGCGACCGAAGAAGGATTGATGGGGCGGTGGGCCAAGGTGCCCCGAATTGCCAGGATGCACAGGGCCGCAGCAATCAGCATCCAGATAGGACGCAGCCACCAGCTCATCACGGGGTCGGCAGACACGTGACCAAAAATAGACCAGCCCGAGTACACAATCAGCCCCAGACCAATCAGGGCGATGCCTATCATCAGCTTGTAGCCTTTCCAGAGCATGCCCACTACTTCTTGAGGGTGCTTCAGATAGTCCACATACAGCCGATTGGGGCGAGTGTCGTATTCAATAATGAATTGGGGCGTGGAAACTTCCAGCAAGGTCAGCAGGAACCAGGCGAAGGTAAACCAGATGGCGGCTATCGTCGTCATGACGGGATAGTGTCCTAGCCAGGGGGCCAGCAAGACCACGGGGGCGCTGAGCGCGGCGATCATCAGGGCGTCGATACGCAAGCCGCCAATCAGGATGGGCAGCAGACCTCCGGCCTGACGCACACGCGGCCATTGCCACAAGGCAAAAGCCAGCCTGAAAGCGGTCAGCAAAATCAGGGCTGAAGGAACAAAAACGTAAACAAGATGGCGCATAAAATGTGGTCCTGGTCGACCTAATTGCCACGGACGGTGGCACTGGCATCGAATTGCACGATTGTATGTCAGTTTAATGAGCAAACTATCTTGCTGAACGCTTGGGCTTCTCGGGGAAGTGTGGCCGCATGCCGGTTCGGGGTTTAAAGACGAAAAAAAAGCAGGCCGCTTTGAAAGACAGCCTGCCGCTAAGGAGGAGTTAAGGGGAGCCAGCCCTGTGTTACCAGGGCTGGCGATAGGTTTAGGCAACGCGTTGGCTGGGTTCGGTACGAGAACGGAACTGGCTGCGTTGTTGTTCACGCTGGGCGTAGGCTTTGACGTGGCCCGCATCTTTGACATGGCCGTAGCCACGGATCAGATCCGGGTAGTTCAACCAGCGCTGGGCCACTTCCATATTGTCCGCATCCAGGTGGGCGCTGACTTCATTCAGGTCGGCCAGATAGTCTTCAATGTTCTGACGTTCCTGACGGCGTTCCTGGGTGTAGCCAAAGATATCCAGCGCACCACCGCGCAAACTACGCAGACGGGCCAGAATCTTGAACAAGCTGCGGGTCGAAGGGCCAAACTTGCTCTTGACTGGCTGACCCTGGCTGTTCTTGCGACCGAGCAAGGGCGGGGCCAGATGGTATTCAATCTGGTAGTCCTTGCCAGGCTCACCCGCAAACTGGGCACGCAGCTTGTCCAGGAAGGCCGGGTCGGTGTACAGGCGGGCCACTTCGTACTCGTCCTTGTAGCTCATCAGCTTGGCCAGTTGCGTGGCGGCGATGCGAGTCAGGGGTAGAGCCTTGTCCTGATTCAGGCGCGATTCGCGTTCCATGACCTTGTTGATGGCGTCGCGGTAGCGCTTGGCCCAGGCCGGATTCTGATACGCAGTCAGGTGTTCTTCCATGCGCTTGATCAGGGATTGCACGCTTTCAGGAAAAGTGACTTCGCGGGCTTTGGGTGTCGCACCTTCCATCAAGGCTTCGATACCCTTTTCAGCCGCCAGACGCCCCCACTGGAAGGCTTCACGGTTGGCTTTGACAGCGACGCCGTTCAGTTCGATAGCGCGCAGCAAGCTGTCCATATGCAGCGGAATCCAGCCGCGCTGGAAGGCATAGCCCAGCAAGATGGGGTTGGCATAGAGCGCATCGCCCATAACGTGTACGGCCAGGGCATTGGCGTCCAGATAGCGGATTTCCTTGCCTACGGCATTTTCGATATCCGTGCAGGCGGTTTGCAGCGGGAATTTCCAGTGCGCATTGCCGATCAGGTCCGAAGTCGGGCTAGCTGCGGTGTTGATAATGGTGTGGGTGCGATCGCGGCTGACACGGCTCAGTACATCCGTGGAGGCGCTAACCAGAGCATCACTGCCAATCAGCAAGGAGGCCTCGCCCGTTGGAACGCGGGTGGCATGGAGCAGATCGGGCTGGCGTGCGATTTGCACGTGGCTCAGCACCGCACCACCTTTCTGGGCCAAACCGGCCATATCCAGAACGCTGACCCCTTTTTGCTCGATATGAGCAGCCATACCCAGCAGGCCGCCTACCGTCACAACACCTGTGCCGCCAATACCGGCGATCAAAATACCGTAGGTCTTGTCCAGATCCGGCAGTTTGGGCAAAGGCAGATCGGCCAGATTGAAGGACTCCAGCGAACGGCCCTGAGCTTCCGGCTTGCGTACCTGCGCCCCTTTCAGCGTGACAAAGCTGGGGCAGAAACCGTTAACGCAGGAGAAGTCCTTATTACAGGAGGACTGGTTGATGCGGCGCTTGGAGCCCATAGGGGTGTCCAGAGGCTCAACGGACAAGCAGTTGGATTTGACCGAGCAGTCCCCGCAGCCTTCACAGACCGTGTCGTTGATGAAGGCGCGCAGGGCAGGGTCCGGGTAAGTCCCTTTCTTGCGGCGACGGCGTTTTTCCGTGGCGCAGGTCTGGTCATACACCAGGATGGTGGTGCCGGGCACTTCGCGCAGCTCGCGCTGTACGCGGTCCAGCTCATCACGGTGATACACAGGCGGGTTGCCAGCCAGGGTAACGCCCTTGAATTTCTCGGGCTCGTCGGTGACCACCACAATCTTGCGAGCGCCCTCGGCATGGACCTGGGCAATGACGTCGGTGACTTTCAAGATCCCGTCTACGGGTTGGCCGCCTGTCATGGCGACGGCATCGTTATACAGAATCTTGTAGGTGATATTGGAGTTGGCTGCGATCGAGGCTCGGATCGCCAAAATTCCCGAATGGAAATACGTGCCATCGCCCAGGTTGGCGAAGACGTGTTTTTCATCGGTAAAGGGTTGTTGG
The DNA here is from genome assembly GCF_000465875.3 of Alcaligenes sp. EGD-AK7. NCBI lineage: Bacteria > Pseudomonadati > Pseudomonadota > Betaproteobacteria > Burkholderiales > Alcaligenaceae > Alcaligenes > Alcaligenes sp. EGD-AK7. The sequence continues at coordinate 12,647 of NZ_AVOG02000067.1, forward strand.
CCAATCCAGGCGACGCCTTCGCCGCCCATATGACTGAAGGTGGAGGTGCTGCGATCCATCCAGACCGTCATGTAGTGACAGCCAATCCCGGCCATGGCGCGCGAGCCTTCGGGCACGCGAGTGGAGGTATTGTGCGGACAGCCCGAACAGAACCAGGGCTTGCGCTCTACGCTGACGCGCGGCATACGGGCTTCGCGGTCCTTGGCATCCAGAATGGCCAGACGGGCCTGGATGCGGGCTTGCAGCTCCTCGGAAATGTCCATGGTGCATAGGCGGCGGGCAATGGCGCGCGCAATAATCGCAGGAGACAGTTCACCTTGAGGAGGGAGTAGCCAGGGCGAGCGCAAGCTGGACCATTCGCCGCCACCGTGTTCGGTCTCGTCAAACTTGCCGTAGACCTTGGGACGTACGTCATCGCGCCAGTTGTACAGCTCTTCTTTAAGTGCATATTCCAGAATCTGGCGTTTTTCTTCCACCACCAGAATTTCGGACAGGCCGGTTGCGAACTGGCGGGCGTCTTGCCCGTCCAGGGGCCAAATACAGCCCACTTTAAATAGTCGGATACCTAGCTCGGCGCATAGCTCGTCGGACAGGCCCAGATCGGCCAGTGCCTGACGGGTATCCAGATAGGCTTTACCCGCCGTCATGATGCCAAAGCGGGCTTCGGGCGAATCAATCTCGACGCGGTTCAATTTGTTGGCGCGCACATAAGCCAGAGCGGCGTACCACTTGTGGTTCATCATGCGGGCTTCTTGCGCCAGTGGCGGGTCTGGCCAGCGGATGTTCAGACCATCGGCGGGCATGTCCTCGATCTCGGGCAGGACAATGTTCAGGCTGTCCGGGTCCAGATCGACCGAGGCGTTTGACTCCACTACTTCGGTGACACATTTCAAGGCTACCCATAGGCCGGAGAAACGGCTCATGGCCCAGCCGTGCTGGCCAAAATCCAGGTATTCCTGCACGTTGGCCGGGTAGAGCACGGGAATACCGGCGGCGGCGAAAACGTGATCGGACTGGTGGGCAACGGTGGAGGATTTGGCACCGTGGTCATCGCCTGCCAGTACCAGAACACCGCCGTGGCGGGCGCTACCGGCCGAGTTGGCATGCTTGAACACGTCCATGGAGCGGTCCACGCCAGGGCCCTTGCCGTACCACATGGCAAAGGTGCCGTCGAAACGGGCACTGGGGTACAGATTGGTTTGCTGGCTACCCCAGACGGCGGTAGCGGCCAGATCTTCGTTCAGACCGGGTTTGAACACGATGTCGTGTTCTTTCAGATGTTTGCTGGCTTGCCACAGAGCCTGGTCTACGCTCCCTAATGGGGAGCCCCGGTAGCCAGAGATGAAGCCTGCTGTATTCAGACCGGCGCGCCGGTCCCGTTCTTTCTGCAGCATGGGCAAGCGCACCAGGGCTTGGGTGCCGCTCATATAGGCGCGGCCCTTGGTGACAGTGTATTTGTCATCCAGGGACACGGATTCCAACATGGCCTTGTAAGGTTTGTTGAGTGGGGCGTTCATGAGTTTGTCTCCTGCAAGAAGGATGGTTTTCGTGCAAGTTGTTGTAGTTTGTTCTTTAGTCTAGGGCAGCTTTTTGTTATCGTAAAATCAAATTTACGTGTACCTGATATCTGAAAAACGGATGGCTATGAAGCACGAAGTGACTCTGAGGCAGTTTCGATATTTCATTGCTGCGGCGGTCAGCGGGCAGTTCTCGGCGGCGGCCCAGGCGGAGAATGTCTCGCAGTCGGCCATCAGTAATGCGGTGCAAAGTCTGGAGCGCCAGCTGAATGTGGCCTTGTTTGAGCGTTTGCCCCATGGTGTGGAGTTAACGCCACAGGGACAGGCGTTCTTTCACCACGCCCATCACGTGATTGATGCCGTCAGCGATGCGCTGAACCATGCAGATTTGCGGCGACAAAATATCGAAGGGCAGATTCGGGTAGCCGCGGGCTATACGGTTCTAGGCTACTTCTTGCCTGATCTGATCAGTCGTTTCAAGCACAGCTATCCGAATATCGACATCGAGCTGGTGGATATGGAGCGCCCCGAAATGGAGGCCGCCCTGGAGGGCGAGCGTATCGATCTGGGTGTTGCTATTTTGTCGAATATCACCGATTTGGCCATGTTCGGGCACCATCGCCTGAGCAGTTCCCGCCGGCGCTTATGGGTGTCGGATCAACATGCCCTGGCCAATGAGTCCAGTGTGTCCCTGGAGCAGGTCAACAACTATCCCTACATCTTTCTGACGGTGGACGATGCCGATACGGCGGCCATGCGACATTGGGGCAGCCCCGGCTTTCCGGAGCGTGTCGCTATGCGGACCCGCTCCCTGGAGGCGGTGCGCGGTTTGGTGGCTTATGGCTTTGGGGTGACAATCTTGTCAGATATGGTTTACCGGCCCTGGTCTCTGGAAGGCAAGCGTATCCATGCGATCGGGATTCATGACCCGGTGGAGTCGGTAGAGGTGGGCTTGTTGTGGCCCAAAGGACGTGAGCCGGAAGGATTGGTGGCCTTGTTTCAGCGCTTTCTGATTCAGGCCTGTGATCATGATATGGCCCGCGCCGGCATGGGAAGCCGACGCGGTGGGGGACTGTTGTAGAAGCGCTTACGGCACCAGCGCCAGACCGATACGGAACTGCGAAGAGCGATCGCGGTAGCCCAGCATGGTTTCCGCATAGCCCGAGAAGTACTGGCCGTAGAGATAGCCATTCATGTTCAAAGGCGTGCGGTTCAGTGGCCAGGCAATCGTGAACTCATGCGTATTGCGGCTGCCCGCGCCCTTGTTGTACATGCCAGACAGTACCAGTCCGTTGTCCTGGGCGTAGCGGACTTTCCAGTCGTAACGGCCACGGTAGTGTGCCCAGTCTGCGTTCTCGCCCATGAACACATAGTGCTTGATGCGTGGGGCAAACGTCAGTGTGGCACCGTGATCAAAGCGGTAATTGAATTCGGGCTGGATGAAGACCTCGTTCATGGAGCGCGAGTCATCACCGGCCTTGCCGTTAGAAGCGTGTTCGTAGCCGGTGGCCAGACCCATGAACAGACGTTTCTGCTCGGATTCCCAGATGGAGTCCTTACGCCAGAAGAAGCTGGGGCGGTAGGTGGTGTCTACAAAAGGCTTGGAGTCGGCATGCAGATCCCACAGGGCTGTTTGCGTATAGCCAATGTAGAAGTGATCGTAGAACTTCGGATTGCTAGGATCATCCGGCGAATGCAGACGGTACTTGAAGCTCAGCTGGAAGCGGGCATTGGTGCCGCCTTTATTGCCGACAATAAAGTAGGTCGGGTCGTGAGCCGAAATCGCGTTGCTGAAGTTCTCGAAACTGGAGTTTGCGGGTTTCAGGCCTTGTCCGTTATTGATGGCTGGCCCTTCGCGTTGTGCGCCGGCCGCGACGGCCTGGGCATAGGGCAGGGCAGGGTCAATGACACGTGGGTCATGGCCAGCACCTGCGTTCACCACGGCGGCGTTTGCCGGTTGCGAGGTAATCGGGCTTTGGCCTTCCGGATTGGTGTCCAGTGCCAACATTACACGCTCGCCTTCAATATTGACGGCTTGCAAGCCGGTCAAACCATTGGGGACCACAGCTCGCCAACTGTAGGCGGTGAAGTTGTTGATGGGGATGGATGCTCGGGGCCGCGGGCTGACCAGCTCGGCCAGGCTGCGGATGACGTTGCCGTTATTGTCGCGCCACTGCAAAACCAGGTTTTGCGGGGCGGTCCAGCTCATCAAGCTGCCTGTGTCGTTGTAGACGATGGCGTCAATATCGACGGTTTCACCAGAACTGGCCTGTACTTGGCGCAACTGATAGCTGATACCTGCCTGTGCGGTATTCAGGACTGCGCTCAAGATAAGAAAGGGGGCCGATAGTATTAAAGAGTGCTTGCTTAGTTTCTTTTTGGTCGGCATGGAGAAAAGTCCAGGAAAACGGGTTAATCCGTACACGACTGTACCATTTGCGACTAAAAATACTACCTATAATTATTTTTCTTACAGTATTGACACTCTGACCAGAGTGCTGCTTATCTAAAACAGATTTTCAGGCTAGAATATTCGATTGTCCTTTTCAGGTCTGTTTTTTTACAAAAAATGGGCCTTGAATTCGGTCCTTATTCCTTACGGACCGTTATCTCGGACCTTGCATCGCCTGACGGTTTTGACGATGCCACCATCACCTGGCGGGTGTAGCTCAGTTGGATAGAGCACAGGCCTTCTAAGCCTGGGGCCGGGGGTTCGAACCCCTCCACCCGCGCCAACCTTACTCCCCTTTTTCTTGCGTGCTTTTCTGCTCCTAGGCATTACCCTGAGCCGATGCATTTAGTAAGTATGGTGTAAGTGTCGGGCTCTAATGTTCACCGCATAGACGTCGGCAGGCGTCTTCATAGCGCCGTTTTCAGCCTTTTCGGGCTGGGCCGGTTCAATAAGATACGCCAGCAAAATAAGGCGTTCAGAACAATGCGGAGACAAACTATGCAAGACCCCCTTGTAGGTCGGATTACGGCCAATCCTCGCTATCAGAATCTGGTCAAGACTCGGTTGCGGCTGGGTTGGATACTCACCATCGTCATGCTGGTGGCTTACTACAGTTACATCGGCATTATTGCTTTCGACAAGGAACTGTTTGCAGAGCGCTTGGGTGATGGCGTCATGACCCTGGGTATTCCTATTGGTTTTGGAGTCATTGTGTTGGCTGTTGTCATTACGGGCATTTATGTCTGGCGCGCCAATACCAAATTTGACCAAATGGCCAAGGACGTCCTTGAGGAGGTGCGTAAATGAAGCATTCCTACCTTCGTTCCGGCCTGGCTCTGGGCCTGATGCTGGCCAGTCCTGCCTTGCTGGCAGCTGGCGGCGATCTGGGCGAGCTGCAAAAGCAGCCGACCAACTGGACCGCCATCGGCATGTTTGCGGTCTTTGTGCTGGCGACCTTGTGGATTACCAAATGGGCGGCTGCCCGCACCAAGTCGGTCTCTGACTTTTACACGGCAGGTGGCGGTATTACAGGCTTTCAAAACGGCCTGGCCATTGCCGGTGACTATATGTCTGCGGCTTCCTTTTTGGGTATTTCGGCGGCGGTGATGATCAACGGCTACGATGGCCTGATCTACTCCATCGGCTTTCTGGTTGGCTGGCCCATCATTACATTCCTGCTGGCAGAAAAGCTGCGTAACCTGGGTAAATTCACCTTTGCTGACGTAGCCGCTTACCGCTTTCGTCAAGGTCCTATCCGCGCCTTTGCCGCCTCGGGCACGCTGGTTGTGGTTCTGTTCTATCTGATCGCACAGATGGTAGGCGCCGGTCAGTTGATCAAGCTGCTGTTTGGCCTGGAGTACTGGGTGGCCGTGGTGCTGGTGGGTGTGTTGATGATGGTCTACGTGCTGTTTGGCGGCATGACAGCCACCACCTGGGTGCAGATCATCAAGGCTGGCCTGCTGCTGTTCGGTGCTTCCTTCATGGCCATCATGGTGCTGGCACAGTATGGTTTTTCGCCAGAAAAACTGTTCGCTGCGGCTGTGCAGGTCAAGACAGATGCCGCTATTGCAGCCGGTAAAGATGCTGTCCAGGCCTCCACAATTGGTCAAGCCATCATGGGCCCCGGCAACTTCATCAAGGATCCTATCAGCGCGATTTCCTTCGGTATGGCTCTGATGTTTGGTACTGCTGGTCTGCCACACATTCTGATGCGTTTCTTTACCGTGCCTGATGCAAAAGAAGCACGTAAATCCGTGTTCTGGGCAACCACCTGGATTGGTTACTTCTACATCCTGACCTTCATTATTGGTTTCGGCGCTATCGTGCTGGTGTCCACCAATCCCCGCTTCCTGGAAGTTGGCGGCGATCTGATTGGCGGTTCCAATATGGCCGCTGTGCACTTGGCTGATGCTGTTGGTGGCGACGTGTTCCTGGGCTTTATGTCGGCAGTGGCGTTTGCCACGATTCTGGCTGTGGTGGCTGGTTTGACGCTCTCCGGTACATCCGCCGTGTCGCACGACCTATACTCCACGCTGATCAAGAAGGGCGAAGCCACGAACGAGGAAGTCATGCGTGTATCGCGCACTACCACCTTGGTCCTGGGTGTGGTTGCCGTGTTGCTGGGTATTATTTTCGAGAAGCAGAACATCGCCTTCATGGTGTCTCTGGCCTTCGCGATTGCTGCCTCGGCTAACTTCCCGGTCCTGTTCCTGTCCATTCTGTGGAAAGGCTGCACGACACGTGGTGCCACGATTGGTGGTTTCCTGGGCTTGATCGTTGCCTTGCTGCTGACTTTGCTCTCGCCTTCGGTGTGGGAAGCTACGCTGGGCAATCCAGCCGGTTCTTCGCCATTCCCTTATGCGTCGGCAGCCTTGTTCTCCATGCCTTTGGCTTTCGTGGCGATCTGGTTCTTCTCGATCACTGACCGTAGCCCACGTGCCGAGATCGACCGTGCTGGTTTCGAGGCTCAGTCGGTACGCTCCGAGACAGGTGTGGGTGCAGAGGCAGCGTCTGCGCACTAATCTGCTCTGACAGGCCGGGCTTGTTTGCCCGTGCCTGAGCCTGATTGTTAAGGGTGCAAAAAAACCCGGTGTGATTCAGATCACACCGGGTTTTTTATTTGCCCATGCCGCTATTGCTGTCAGTACTGCTGGTCGTGTGTTGCGGATATCAAGCACACAGCAGTCAGTCTCTCTATTCAGGGATTCAGCTTCAGGCCTGGGTCTCGGACGGGACGGGCAGGCCGTCAAAACGCTCGTAGAAGTAGGCGGCGGCCTCCGGTGCCTGTTCATCCTCGGCCCGCAAGGTGGACAGAATATAGCGCTCGGCCTTGCCGCAGACCTGACGGTATACATCCCGGCACAGCTCATAAGCCTGTTTCCCTGCCCAGCCTGCTGGCAGTAGCTCAATAGGCAGTTGAGGGTCGTGCAGCTGAATACGGCGGAACTCGTGAATCAGCAGGGTGCGAATCACAAAGGCCAGCTCGTCGTTATAGTCGTGGCCTGCATCCAGCATGGCCAGAGCGGGCGCAAAGCGCTGGATGAACTGACCGTAGCCGCTGGCCACCTGGGCCAGATCCCAGCTGTCCTGAATCAGTTGGGACAGAGGGCGGGTTTGCGGCAGTTGGGAAGGTTCCAGCTTGCCCACATACACCTGCGACTGCGCCTGTGTCGCCTGCAGGATGTAATCCAGAATCGTGTGATCCGGGTTGGGATGCAGGAAAGCGGTGGGTGACAAGGCGCAAAAGCCCTCCCACAGCAGTTCCTTGCGCAGGTCTGCCCGTTGCTTGGAGTTCATCATCAAGCTGGGCATGCTGAAGATCAGCGTCCATTGCCCGTCCCAGGCCAGATAGGTCGGGGTGTAGATGCGTTGATACGCGTGTTCGAAGCGCTGGCTGGCTTCGGGACGCAAGGTGTACTGGCTGCGTCGCCCTTCGCGCTGCGCGCTCAGCCAGCCCTCCTCGGCCAGCCTGTACACGCTGGTGCGCACCAGTCGGTCGCTGATCCCGAAGGGGGCCAGCAACTGAATCAAACTGCCTAGCCAAAGTTTGCCGCCATGTGGGCGAATTACGTCGCCAAACAAGGTCATGACCAGGGACTTGGCTCGGGGAGGGCGGTTTTCCAGATGGTGGGCGGCCCATTGGGCCAGGTCGGAATAAGGAAGCTCGGACATTGTTTTTTTAATGGCGCTCAAGTCTGTTTTGGAACGGCACGCCTGTCTGTGTAGACCGTTTAAGCGCTTGATTATAAAGGGTGGGTGCGCAAGCGGATTGAAAGATTGTGCAAGCCAGGGGCTTTCTTGAAGCTTGCAGCAGTTTTAGGTGCGCACACATTACAGATAGGGGCTGGCCAGCCAGATCAGGCGGTTGCGCAAGCGCTTGCCAAAGCCGATTGAACTTAAGGACTCCAGGCTGACGGCTTCGGCGTCCTCAATTTCCAGATCAATCAGGTTCTGGATTTGGCGGGCCGTGTCGCGGCTGTAGATTTCTACGTCCAGCTCGAAGTTCAATCGCAAGCTGCGCGGGTCCAGATTGGACGAACCGATATAAGACCAGACTCCGTCAATCGTCATGAGCTTGGAGTGGTTGAAGGGGCCGCTGGCGCGCCAGACCCGGCAGCCTGCGCGCAGCACCTGATCCAGTTGGGCTGTCATGGCGTAATTGACCAGGCGCAGATTATTTTGCCCGGGGATGACGATATCCACTTGAATGCCGCGTCGGGCGGCGGTGTTCAAGGCACCCAACAGGATCTGATCGGGCAGAAAGTAGGGAGACTGAATGCGGATATGGCGCTGGGCAATGGCAAACGCCCCTTGCAGCATATGGTGGGTACTGGCCATGAAACGGTCCGGGCCCGAAGCAATGCAGCGAGCCGGAACGTGAGGTCTGGGGGCGGGCGAGGAACTGGCATGCCAGTAAGCGGGCGATAGATCTTCGCGAGTCGTGAACTGCCAGTCGTGGCGGAAAGAAGCCAGCAATTGCATGACTGCCGGGCCTTCCAAGCGGAAATGGGTGTCTTGAGAGGGCTTGCCGTCGCTGTACTGCGCCATAAAGGACTCACGCAGATTCATGCCGCCGGTAAAACCTACCGTGCCATCCACAATCAGCAATTTGCGGTGACTGCGCAGATTGGCGTAGGGCATGCGCAGAAAGCCCAGGGGGTTGGTCATGAACAGGGCGCAGCGTATGCCTTCGCGGCGCAGCAATCGAACAATGGGCGTACGCGAATATTTCGCCCCAATGGCATCGACCAGCACACGAATCTGCACGCCACGTTGATGGGCGCGCGACAGGGCGCTGACAAATTCACGCCCCAGGCGATCGCTATCGAAGATATAGCTTTGCAAGGCAATGGTGCTGTGGGCCTGATCAATGGCTTCCAGCATGGCAGGATAAGCCTGATCGCCGCCGACCAGAACGCGCACATTATTGCCATTGCGTAGTTGGCTGCGGCTGACGCGGTCACCCAGAATTTGCAAAGAGCGAAACGGTGCGCCGACCAGGGCACCAATGTCCGAGACGGGAGGGTGCAGATAGGTGACCTGTTCATAGAACACGTCTGCACTTTGTTCCAGAAGGCTTTGTCTGCGTACGCGGTTGATCCCGGCAATCAAATACAGGAATGGCCCGAGCAGGGGCGACATGATGATGACGCCTACCCAACTGATGGCGGCGCGGACATCATTTTTGGTCATGGCGGCATGAATGGCCGCTGAAGCGCCCAGTACCACGCTGAGCGCCAAGGCTAGATGCGGCCAGTAATCGTGCAGCAGGGAGCGCAGGTGTATCAGATGCTCTTGCATGGGTTCAGGTGCTACGGTTCTTGTCAGGCAGGTCCGGGCGTTGGTAGAGGCTGTGCATCCAGGACGGGTTCGGTTCGCCGCGGGCGGCAAACTGCTGCAGGCGGGAGGGAGAGCGCCATACGCCACCGCCTATGCCAGGCGAGGGCTGGACGCCATACCAGAACCATTGGCCATCTTCATCCTGTGCAAGCCAGTCCCAATTGACGGGTGCCTGATCCCAGCAGGGGAAACCGAGTGTCATCAGCAAACTTCCAGAAAATGGGACAGATTAGAGTATAAGAAAGCGTGGTTTTGTGCCAGTTTCTATTACAGAGGAGGCGGGCTGAAAGGCCGGGTGTTTGATGGGGGAGGGGCTTTTGCTGTGCGGGCCTGCCAACTCGAAGGGCTGGGTCGCAGGCGAAAGCCAGGACTGGCCTGGGGTTCACAATCAAACACAGTTTATTGTCCAGCCTGAACTTGCGTGGGGTGTGCGAAGGCGGCAAACTTGTTACGATGAACAAACGCAAAAAAGCCCGCTGCGTGGCGGGCTTTCAAGTATGTTTTTTCCAGTTCCTGGTCTTGTCACCATTTAAGGAGAGTTGCAAAACCTTGGAAGCGGTAAATTTCTGGGGTGACCGATGGGGCTCGAACCCACGACAACCGGAATCACAATCCGGGACTCTACCAACTGAGCTACGGTCACCACTGTTTACTGCTTTTTTGCTTCTGGCCTACATCAAGGTGGGCTGTGAAGTAAAAAATGTATTCTAGCATGCTTTTTTTAAAGAATGCAACACTCGTGCAAGAATACTTCGACCCTGAGTCTTGCTCCGGTCTTGCCGGTTAGAGCGTGACTCAGGTTTAATGATTTCCCCTCGTAATAGCAAGGAAGCGCGAAATGTCTCAATTATTCGTCGTTCATCCCGAAAATCCTCAACCCCGCGCATTGGCTCAAGCAGCCGAACTATTGGCGAAAGGAGGGCTGCTCGCCATTCCTACCGATTCCAGTTATGCCGTTGTCGCTCGCCTGGATGACAAGTCCGCCGCTGACAACCTGCGTCGTTTGCGTGGCTTGGATGATCGTCATCATCTGACCTTGCTGTGTCGTGATCTGGCCGAGATCAGCCACTTTGCCAAAGTGGATAACCCGCAGTATCGCTTGTTGAAGATGGCCACCCCTGGCCCGTGGACGTTCATTTTGGAAGCTACCAAGGAAGTGCCGCGCCGCGTGTCGCACCCTTCGCGCAAAACCATTGGTATTCGGGTGCCCGACCAGAAAGTGGCCCTGGCCCTGATGGAAGAAGTCGGCAGCCCCTTGATTTCCACCACGCTGATTCCTGAGGGCGAAGACGAACCCTTGAACGACGCCCAGGAAATTCTGGACCGTTATGCTCATCAGTTGGCGGCGGTTGTCGATGGTGGACCTTGCCCCTTGCAGGCCACTACCGTGATCGATCTGACCGGCCCTACGCCGGAGGTGTTGCGTCGTGGCTCGGGTGATCCTGCCACTTTGGGCCTGTCCTGATCTGCGGGCTTGCACAAAACTCGCGTCCAGGTGCCTATCCGTGTTTCAATTCTGAACCTTGGGGCAGCACTCGCTGTCCCAATCAGACAGGCTGATGACAGGCGACTTATCGTCTTGAAAAAGTAGGGGATAAGTCCCCGGCCTGGACCAAGGATCACCATGGACTCTTTTATACAGACCTTGACGGTCTATGCTTTGCCAGTCATTTTCGGTATTACGCTGCATGAAGCTGCCCACGGCTACGTCGCCCGCATGTTTGGCGACCCGACGGCCATGCTGGCCGGTCGTATCAGCCTGAACCCACTGCGTCATATCGACCCTATCGGCACGATTGTGGTGCCGGCGGTGCTGTTGCTGTCCAGCGCCATGATGGGCATGGGCGGCATTCTGTTTGGCTGGGCCAAACCCGTCCCTGTGGATTGGGGCCGCCTGCGCAATCCCAAGCGCGACATGCTCTGGGTTGCTCTGGCCGGACCGGCCTCCAATATGCTGATGGCTATCTTGTGGGTTCTGTATGCCCATTTGATGGTCAAGATCGGGCAGGGTGACAGCCGCTTCTGGATGGGCATGGCGGTGGCCGGTGTGCAGGTCAACCTGGTTCTGATGGCACTGAATCTGCTGCCTTTGCCGCCTTTGGATGGCGGGCGCATTGTATTTAGTCTATTGCCTAATCGTTTGGCCTATCATTATTCTCGTATCGAGCCTTATGGCATGGTCATTTTGATCCTGCTGATGTTTACCGGCGTACTGTGGACCCTGATGAGTCCCTTGATTGCGCTGGGCGAAGGCATATTGAAATGGTTCTTATGATTTAACGGCTTATCCGTTAAACTTGTGAGTCATATTTTTTTTCGGCTATAGGGCCTTAAACCCGGAGATTCATCTCATCATGGCAAGTTCGGACTCTGCTATTTCCAATTTTCAGGGCAGCATGGTTGCCCTTGTTACACCCATGGATCCCAATGGGGGTCTGGATTTTGCCGCTTACCGAAAGCTGATCGACTGGCACATTCAGGAAGGAACGCGTGTGCTGGTGGTCGTTGGAACCTCGGGCGAATCGCCCACGGTGTCGGTTGATGAGCACGCTGAACTGATCAAGGTAGCCGTTGAACACGCGGCTGGCCGTGTGCCCGTGATTGCCGGTGTGGGTGGCAACTCCACTCGCGAGGCCATCGAACTGTCGCGTCACGCCCAGGAAGTGGGTGCAGACGCCGGTTTGTCGGTGGTGCCTTACTACAACCGTCCTACTCAGGAAGGCATGTACCAGCACTTCCGCGCCATTGCAGAAGCGGTGGATCTGCCGCAGTTCCTGTACAACGTGCCGGGTCGTACCGTGGCTGATCTGCAGAACGACACCGTGCTGCGTCTGGCTCAAATCCCCAACATCATCGGTATCAAGGACGCAACGGGCGATCTGGCTCGTGGCGGCTTGCTGCTGCGTGATGCCCCCGAAGATTTCATAGTGGTCAGCGGCGATGATCCTACCGCTGCTTCGTATATCTTGCTGGGCGCCAAAGGCAATATCTCCGTGACGGCCAACGTGGCCCCACGCCTGATGAGCCAGTTGTGCCAGGCCGCTTTGGATATGGACGTACCGACGGTACGCCGTTTGAATGCCTATCTGGCAGGTCTGAACAAGAACCTGTTTGTTGAGGCTAACCCCATCCCCGTGAAATGGGCAGTTGCAGAAATGGGCCTTACTCAGCTGGGATATCGTTTACCATTGACGCCGTTAAATGCACAGCATCACGAGTTGCTGCGTCAATCTTTGAAACTTGCGGATCTTCTTCCATGATTGCAAAGCCAGTTAATAAAAGCCTGATCGGGCTGTCTTTGAGCCTGTTGGTGCTGTCGGGCTGCTCGACGATGGACCAGATTATGGGCCAGGGCGAGTCGGTTAATTACAAGAGTACGGTAGCAGGCGATCCCTTGAGCATTCCGCCGGATCTGACCCAGGCCAACCGTGACGCACATTACCGTGCGCCAGAAGGTGCCACGTCTTACTCGGTCTACTCGCAAGGTCAAACCGCGCAGCAGGCCAAGGGCGGTGCCGATACGATCCTGCCTCAGTCTGATGCCATCAAGGTGATGCGCGATGGCGATCTGCGCTGGCTGGTCGTAGACCGCCCCGTGGAAGACCTGTTCCCCCGCATCGTCGATTTCTGGGGTGAGCATGGTTTTACCATTCAGTCCCAGGACCCCCGTGCCGGCTTGATTCAGACCGACTGGGCTGAAAACCGTGCCAAGATTCCAGAAAGCTGGATACGCAGTGCCTTGGGTTCCATCATTGACCAGGTCTTTGATAGTGGCGAACGTGACCGCTTCCGTACCCGCTTTGAGCGTGTCGGCAACAAGACCGAAATCTATGTGTCCCACCAGCACATGGAAGAAACACCGACGGCAGACGGTTCTGCCTTTAAATGGGTGTTCGCCAAAGAAGATCCAGGTCTGAATGCGGCCATGCTGGCTCGCATGATGGTCTTCCTGGGCTCGGATATTGAAACAGCACGTGAACAAGTAGCCAACGCTTCCAAGGATCCTTCCAGCGTTCAGGTCCAGGCGTCGGACAAGGGCGATCAGGCTGAGTTGATGCTGAACGAGTCCTTTGATCGTGCATGGCGTCGTGTTGGCGTAGCCATCGACTCCGCCGGTTTCTCGGTTGAGGATCGTGACCGTTCCGCTGGCGAGTTCTTCATCCGCTATCTGGATTCGGATACCGGCGAGAAGATCGAGCAGCAAAACATCATTGGCCGCATCTTCGGCAGCCGCAACACCGCCGAAGCCACACCCTTCCGCATCAAGCTGAGCGCTCAAGGTGCTGGCACTCGTGTAACGGTGCTGGATCAGCAAGGTCAGGAGCAGACCACGCCGACAGCCAAGCGCATCATCAATGTCCTGTCTACCAATCTGCGCCCCGGCAACTGATTGTTTTGAGTCGGCCTGCGGGCCGTCTGGAAAAAGCCCTGGTTTCATGCCAGGGCTTTTTTTATGCACTAGCTCCGTTCTGAGTTACTTTGGCTCTCTTTCTCTTGTCGAAGAGGAGCCAACAGGGGCCAGGAATCTGGCGAGGTCAGCGCGATTAGCGCTGGCTTTCCCTTTACAGAAGAAGAGGTCATTGGGGGCATTTCCTGAAAGGATACAGTCTCTTTTTCAGGCTGCGCTGCGCTCTGTTTGTAGCGCCTGGATTGCGGTGCTCCCTGAAATGGTGCAAAGCCTTTCTTTGGCAGAGACTTGAGAGGGGCCATCTTTTATTTTGTGAGCAGAGTTAATCTTTCTTGAGCAGGGCTGGACTTTCTCTAAAACTGTAAAGATAATAGGAACCATTATCATTTAATGTGTTTTAGGGAGTGGCCCATGCTGAAATCGTTTTGCCGTAACGGTTTAAGTTTTTGCCTGCGTATGCTGCGTGGCACACAAGCCTCTGCTCACGCTCCTTCTGAACCGGGTGCTCGTATGCTGGCCATGATCGAGGCCTTGCCTCGTCGTCGTCGTGAAGCCTTTGTGCTGCATCGCTTCGAGGGCCTGAACTACAAAGAAATTGCGACACGCATGGGTACCAGCCCCCGAGTGGTTGAGCACTATATCCGCATGGCCATGTTGGCGTGCCGCCATAATCCGGCACCGCTCAATCGGGCGGACGGGGCAGTGCCGCGTCCGGCTGGTTCGTATGTCTAAGGACGAGCACATGCAGCACATTGATGAGCAGGCCTTGAGCTGGCTGCTCAAACAGCACGACCCCAAACATCAGAACGATGCCCGCAGCCAGTCTGCTTTCCGGGCCTGGTTGTCCATTGATCCCGAGCATCAGGCCGCCTTCTTGCGCTGGAAGCTGGAGTGGGAAGCCATGGATGGAATCAGCGAGGAGCATCTGAGTCGTTTGCGTGCAAACTCCCGGCAAGCCGCAGGCGCGGCAGGGTCGGGGACATGGCGTCAACGTTTGCTAAATAGCTGTTTGGACGCCTGGTCCACCAACCCGGCCTTGCGCTTTGCCTTGGGTGGCGCCGTGTGTCTACTGCTAGGCGTGGCGTTTCTGGGGAGTGTAGGTAGCTACTTTCTATAAGCCCTGTCCAAAGGCCTATTCTCTATCTTCCCAAGGCGAGCGTAAATATTGCGCAGCTTGCTGGATACGCTCATCCAGTGTTGTGGCTTCCAATCTGGGAATGACACCCAGGCAAGGGCTCGGCAGATAGTCATGCAGCGTTTGCAGGTTCTCCTGGGCATAACTCATCTCCGGCGCTATGTGGTTGGCGACCCAGCCCAGCAAGTTCAAGCCGCTGGCGCGTATGGCTTGAGCCGTCAGCAAAGCGTGATTCAAGGCACCCAAACGTAGACCGATAACCAGCACCACAGGTAGTTGCAAGACTTGCGCTAAATCTACGCCTGTCCGCCCTTGCCCCAAGGGCAGCATGAAGCCTCCTGCTCCTTCAACGATTGCATAATCGGCCTGCTTCGCCACTGTTTGAACCGTTGTTTTGATCAGAGCCGGGTCTATTTCGATTCCTGCTTGTTCAGCCAGAATATGGGGTGCCGCAGCGGGCTTAAACAAGTACGGTGTCAGGGTTTCGGGAGCGAGCTTCAGGCTGGAATGCCGCGCCAGTGCATCCACATCTTCGTTCTGTAAACGTCCTTCTACCTCTACGGCCCCCGAAGCAATGGGTTTGATGCCGAGCGTGCGTGCGCCGCTTTGGCTTAGTAAATGAAGTAAAGCCGAGCTGATCAGCGTTTTGCCAATTTCCGTATCGGTGCCCGTCACAAAGCAGGCCCTCATGCGTATTCCTTCAGCAGACGACCCAGCCCATGCAGGCAATGCTCCACCTCTTTTGTGCCCCAGAGATAGCCGGGCATCAGGTACACCGTATTGCCGATAGGGCGTAGCATCAGTCCCTGTTGCAAAGCAGAGCGGTAAAAGCGCCGGGCAAAGCCCTGGTGATCGTAGCGAGCTGGGCCCGTGTCCAGATCAAAGGCCCAGATTACCCCGCAGCGGCGCAGATGCTGCATCTTGGGATAGTGCCGGTTCAGTCTATGCAAACCTTCATCAAGTGCTTGTCCCAGCATTTTTTGCAGCTCGTAGACGGGGTATTGCTGGAACAAGTCCAGCGTAGCCAGCGCGGCTCGGCAGGCCAGGGGATTGCCGGTATAAGAATGGGAATGCAGAAAGCCCCGGCGCAAGTCCTGGTCATAAAACCCTTGATAAATCGAGGGGCTGGATAGCACTACGGACAAGGGCAGCGTGCCGCCGGTAATTCCCTTGGACAAGCACAGCAGGTCAGGCCAGATACCGGCCTGCTCGCAGGCAAAGAACCTGCCGGTACGGCCGCAACCCACGGCAATCTCGTCCAGAATCAAATGCACCTGATAGCGGTCACACAGCTCGCGCACGCCGCGTAGATAGTCGGGGGAGTGCATGTGCATGCCAGCCGCACATTGCACTAGCGGCTCCAGAATGACGGCGGCAATGTCCTGATGACCAGCCAGAATCTGCTCCAGCGAGTGCAGTGCGTTTTCGGTGACCTGCGTGTGTTCGTCCGGGCTAGTGGCTTGACGCAGATCGGGGCTGGCTGCGGTGTATTGCTGGCCCAGCTGTGTGCCGTAGTTTTCCCGAAACAAGGGCACATCGGTCACGGCCAGAGCACCCAGTGTTTCGCCGTGGTATCCCTGCGCGATGCCTACAAAGCGGTGCTTGTGTTCCTGGCCTTGGTTGCGCCAGTAGTGCACGCTCAGCTTCAGGGCAATCTCAACCGCGGAAGCACCGTCGCTGGCATAAAAAGCATGCCCTAAACGATGGCTGCTCAAGGCGGCCAATCGTTCGGAAAGCTGCACAACCGGCTCATGGGTCAGGCCGCAGAGCATGATGTGATCCAGTTGCTGAACCTGATCGCTAATGGCTTGCACCAGATGCGGGTGGCTATGGCCAAACAGATTCACCCACCAGGAGCTGATGGCGTCCAGATAGGCGTTGCCGTCGGCATCATGAAGCCAGGCGCCTTGGGCGCGTTTGATTGCCAGTAGCGGCACGCCTTGATCGTGATGCTGCATCTGAGTGCAAGGATGCCAGACCGCTTGCAGGCTGCGTTGGGCCAAAGGGGGAAAGGAGTTTGAGTTCATGGCAAATCACCGTAAAGATTGGGCGGCTTCATGTAGTGCCTGGACCAGTTTTTCAATGTCCTGTTGCCGGTGGGCGGCAGACAGGGATATGCGTAATCGGGCTTGATGGCGAGGAACGGTAGGTGGGCGTATGGCCGGTGCCCAAATACCTTTTTGCAGGAGGGTTTCGGCCAGTTGCAAAGCAGGTTCTACCTCGCCAATCAACAGGCTTTGCACGGGCGTATCGGAGGGAGCTAGACGCCAGGGCAGATACTGGCTCAAGGTTTGCAGCGTCTGAATATGCTCTTTCAACAGGGTCCGCTGGGGCTGGGCTTGTTTGATCAGCTGCAGACAAGCCAGCAAGGACGCACAATGCGCCGGGGCCAAGCCGGTGCTGTACACATAGCTGTGGGCGGATTGCGTGAACCAGTCGGCCAGCTTGTGGGAGCAGGCAATAAATGCACCGCCTTGACCAGCCGCCTTGCCAAAAGTCCCCAGGTAAATAAGACGCCGACGCTGTGTGGTCGTGAGCTGGAATAGCTCAGGCGCTCCACGTCCGTTTTCACCCAAAATTCCCAGGCCATGTGCATCGTCCAGATACAGCAAAGCATCGTGGCGTTCGCATAAGGCGATCAGCTCATCGACCGGGGCAATCGTGCCGTCCATGCTGAACAGGCTGTCCGAGATTACCAGCTTGAAGCCCGGCGCTGGCCTGCCGAGCAAATCATCCAGCCGTGCCATATCCCTATGGGGATACACACGTAAACGAGCGCCGGATAGGCGGCTGGCATCAATCAGGCTGGCGTGGTTAAGCCTGTCACAAAAGATCGTGTCGCCCGTTCCGATCAGCGCGGGAATCACGCCCAGGCTGGCTTGATAACCGCTGACAAAAAGACGGCTGGCCTCGAAGCCACTCCATTCTGCCAGCTCCTGCTCCAGTGCTTGAGCTAGCGCATGATGCCCACAAATCAGCGGGGATGCCGTCGCTCCGGCGACGTCTTGTGCTTCTAGCCGTTTGAGTTGTGGATGCTGACTAAGGCCCAGATAGTCATTGCCGGCGAAATTCAGCAAGACCTGGCCATTGCGTTCGATATGGGCGTTTGGCAAGGGGCGGCTGATTGCTCTTTGGCGCCACAGTTTCCTGGTCTTCAAAGTCTCCAGTTGTTGATCCAGATGAGCGAGAAAGGCACTCATGACTGTGCCGCCCGGTATTGAACCGGCAAGCGGTTCCAGCCCCGATAGGCGGGGAGTCGAATACGCTCACCTTGCGTCCCTTGCAGGCGAGGGAGCAAAGGCAGGAATTGCTCAAGTACGAGCTTGGCTTCCAGCTGCACCAAACCGGCTCCCAGGCAATGATGAATTCCGTGTCCCATGGATAGCTCGGCCTGATTGTTGCGGCTGAAGTCCAGATCGTCGGGATTGGCAAACACCGCCGGATCGCGGTTGGCAGCGCCCAAGAGCAAAAGCAGCAACTGCCCCTTGCGCAAATGCTGACCATGCCAGTGCTGGTCGCGCATCAAACGTCTGGCTGTGTACTGAATCGGGCTGTCGTGACGCAGCACCTCTTTGATCGCGGCAGGAATTTTCTGCGGATTCGATAGCAAGTCCTGCAGCGTTGTGGAGTCGGCCAGCAGTGTTTGAAACAGGGAGCTAAGCAGATGCCGGGAGGTTTCATAGCCTGCAAAGAGCAACATACAGGACTGTGCCAAGCGCTCGCGCCTGCCTTGAAGGGAAAGCTGCTCATCATGCAAAAGCCGCCAGGCCAACCCGCCTTCTTGCAGATTGGCACTGTTGCCTAGAAAGTCAGCCATATCCAGCAAGGCGTCCTGGGTGCTTCTCAGCAAAGGCATATCCGGCGTGGCTTGTCCGATAAAACCTGCCAGTTGCTCTGACCAGGCCTGAAAAACAGACAAAGGCAGTTGCTCCAAGCCGAGCACGTCCATCATGACCAAGGCGGGGAGTGGGCGACAGACCTCATCAACCAGATCCACTGAACCGTGCCGCAGCTTGTCTTTTAACTCCAGGTGGATATGCGTAACGCGCTTTTCAATCGTGCTGTGCAGGGTTTCCAAAGCCTTCGCACTAAAAGCCGCGTTCACTACTCGTCTGACGCGTGTGTGACGGGGGCGGTCCAGAAAGACCAGCGTCCTGGCCATCAAGCCCTTGAAGGCTTGCAGACGAGGGGAGGGGTCAGCGCCAGCCTGGGCCACCCACCCGCCAACACGCCGCACACTTAAATCGGGATTGCGCAGGGCGGCTTGTACATCGCTGTGCCTATGAACTAACCACGCCCCACCGCAGAAATCCGCATCCCAAACCAAAGGCGGCCCCTGACGAAGACGGGCATAAGCTGCATAGGGTGACGCAAGATCAAAATCGCCAAACATGACACCGTTTCCTGAAGATCAAAGCCAGCGCAGGCTAGCACTTGAGCGTGGAAGAGGCAGTCAATAGATTGTGTCTATTAATTCTTACAGGGTTTTTTGCCTGCAGTAGGGATAAGTTGCAGGTTTATAGTGCTTATTGATGGGTTTTTTGTGACTAGTTTTTACAATAAAATCAGTGGTATTCAAGGCAGTAATCCTGCATGGGCAAGGGGAATGTTTTTGCCATTCAGGCCAGAAACTCTGTTCTGGCCTGAATAGGTTTTTATGAGTTACCGAGCATCAGACGCCGCCGGAAGCCCCTCAGTACCCAGCTTTTCCGTTTTACGCTGCGGCAACTTCCCATTCAAAATAAAGTACGCCAGCAGACCGATCACCAGGCCCCAGAAAGCCCCGCCAATCCCGAACAGGGTGATATTGGCGGCTGATGCCAAAAAGGTAATCAAGGCTGCTTCACGCGATTTGACGTCTGCCATGGCTCCCGCCAGGCTGCCGCCAATGGTGCCCAACAAAGCCAAGCCCGCCAGCGTGGTAATAAAGCTTGCAGGGAAGGCCATGAACACAGCGGCCAGGGTTACTCCGAAAACGCCAACCAGAATGTAGAACACACCGGCGGCAATCCCGGCAACCCAGCGTTTGGAAGGATCCTGGTGCGCCTCTGGCCCGGTGCAGATAGCGGCGGTAATGGCGGCTACGTTCATGGCATGGGAGCCAAAGGGAGCCATGATCAGCGAACCCAGTCCTGTCACCCAGACAATTGGGTTGGCACTGGTACGAAAACCGTCGTTACGCAGGACCAGCATGCCGGGCATGTATTGGCCGGTCAGCGTGATCAGGAATAAGGGCAAGGCGACGCTTAGCAAGGCATTCAGGGTGAATACTGGCATGGTGAATACCGGCGCGGCCAGTTCCAGTTTCAGGCCACTCAGGTCTACGCGATGCTCCAGCAGCAGAAAGCTCAGGCCCAGGATCAGAATGCCGACCACTGCGTAGCGTGCGGAAAAGCGTTTGATGATCAGGTAGGCCAGAATCAGCAGACCTGCCAGTTTCGGGTCCAGTGTCATGCTGCCAAATGCGCCAATGCCAAATTGCAGCAGAATGCCGGCCAGCAGACCGGCAGCGATGCCGTTGGGGATCAGACGGATCAGGCGCTCGAAGTAGGAGGACAGGCCCAGGACCACAAAGGCCGCTGCCGAGATCAGGTAGGCGCCGACGGCTTCTTCATATGGCGTGGTGGCCAGAGCCGTAACCAGAAATGCAGCGGCGGGCGTGGACCAGGCGGTGATGATGGGTTCGCGCGAAACCCAGCTCAAGAGCAAACCGGTAACACCCACACCAATGGAAATTGACCAGACCCAGGAGGCGGTCAGCTCAGGGCTGAGGCCGGCTACGTTGGCGGCCTGGAAAACCAGAATAAAGGTGCCGCCGTAGTTGACGATGACCGAGATCAGACCGGCCACGATAGGCGGGATCAGGTCGCTGACTAGAGAGGATGAGGTCGATCGGGAGGTAGACATAGTGCTCTGCGCTTTCCAAAAGGAGAGATGACAAACGAGCACTATTTATAACGATTAAATGGACTGGTCAGATAGGACGCTTTGTGGGTGCAGGGCAGACCACTTTTGAGTTGGGTAGGTGCCTGACTAGATTGAGTGGGGGGGCTACGTGATTTTGAATGTGGCCCGAGCTGGATTGAAGCTCGGCTGCAAAGCCACTAATGGTGGCTTTATGACGAATTGCTCGTCTTGTGAATCGCGTTGTTCATGATAGTGCTTTTTTTTGCTGGATGGCGTGAATAAAATACTGTGGCAACTGCAACTGCAACTGCAACTGCAACTGCAACTGCAACTGCAACTGCAACTGCAACTGCAACTGCAACTGCAACTGCAACCGCAACCAGCAAATGTATCGGTTTTTCGATTCCTGAGGTGTTAGCAATAAAAAAGCGAAGCAGCCTGCAAGCTGCTCCGCTTTTTTTCTGAACTCGCCAGAGTTAGTGGCTCAGTGCTCAGTTTTCCTTGAACTGCAGCCAGCCATCATCCAGCCAGGCATTCAGCATTTCGCGCTCATCTTCATCCAGGGCTTCGAAACTGTCGCCGGGGATCAAGAGTTCACGTTGGTCTGC
Organism: Alcaligenes sp. EGD-AK7; assembly: GCF_000465875.3. NCBI lineage: Bacteria > Pseudomonadati > Pseudomonadota > Betaproteobacteria > Burkholderiales > Alcaligenaceae > Alcaligenes > Alcaligenes sp. EGD-AK7. The sequence continues at coordinate 34,014 of NZ_AVOG02000067.1, forward strand.
CAGTTGTTTCAGGGCTGGGCTGGCGGGGCAGGGGGCGACCTCACCGTTGATATACAGCTCATCGCCGCGATACATCATGCGCGAGCAGCGATCCAAAGCCAAGCGGCCTGCTGGCAGCTCGGGATCGTGCAGGTCAACCGGGTCTTCGGCAATGTCGAACCAGCTATTGCTGGGCAATTCGGTCAGCCAGACGCCCAGAAACCGTGAGGCCAATGCTTCGTCAAAACGAATGGCGTTCAAGGCATCCAGCGACTTCTGAACAAGCTTCTCCGGCAAGGCGGCAGGTGTGGTGCTGGCCTGGGCATCCGGGTCGGTGTAGCGCTGCTGCAGGCTCTCGGGCATGGGCATCGGTGGGTCGGCATACAAGCCAAAGCCTTCGCCACTGGCGGCGGCCAACTGATCCGAGGCGGCATCCATCAAACCACGGGCCAGCGTTGCCTGGGTAGGCGAGCGAAAGCCGATGGAAATCGTCATGCAGTCGCCCATTGCAATCCCGTCATGTGCCACGTGCGGGGGCAGATACAGCATGTCGCCGGGTTCCAGCGTGAACTCTTCTTCTACCTGAAAATTGCGCAGAATCTTCAAGGGCAGGTCGGGCACCAGGCTCAGGTCTTTTTGCTGGCTGATACGCCAGTGACGCTTGCCGTGGGCTTGCAGCAGGAACACATCGTAGCTGTCGAAGTGTGGGCCTACGCCACCGCCGTCAGAAGCAATGCTGATCATGGCGTCGTCCAGACGGGCATCGCCAATGAAGCGGAACTGACGCATCAGGGCGGCGGTGTTGTCGTCGTGCAGATCCACGCTTTGTGCCAGGGCGGTCCAGTTGGGCTGCGAGGCGGGCGGCAGCTCGTCAAAAGGCCCGGTTTCCATTTCCCAGTCTTCGCCGTCATGAATGATCAGGCGCGACTCGACTTCTTCACGCGTTACCAGCTCGCGGATATTGTCTATGCTCAGCGAGTGCTTGAAATTAGGGATGGCGCCGCGTATCAATAAAGGTTTGCGTTGCCAGTAGGTTTGCATGAACTCATGCGCGCTGATGCCGCCCAAAAGGGTCAATGGCTGGTCGATAGTCATGGACTGCCCGAACAAGAATTAAATTAGCCCGTAGCTTAACTGATCCGGCCTGTCCCGGTGTATGGCTAGCCTGCGTATCAGGCGTATCCAGCGCAAAGAATCCAGAGAAATACTTGCGATATAGAGTGATTGACTCACGGTAGGAGTCTAAGAATGATTGATTGTCGATCTGCTCGCCAACGGTCCTCGGAAAACCACATAAAAAAAGGAGCCTCTTGGGCTCCCTTCTGGACTGTTTAACCCGCCGCCTTCATCTCTTTTTTCCAGCGGTACAGCAAATCCAGGGCGTCGCGTGCGCTCAGGTCATCCACATCCAGTTGCTTGAACTGATCCAGCAGGTCCAGTGCTTTTTCTGTGGTCGGATCAGGCTCGGCGACCGTGGCTTCCGGAGCGCTGCCTGCATTGAACAAATCCAACTGTGCGCTAGGATCGTTTTGTGCTTCCAGACGGCTTAGCTCGCGACTGGCCTGACGGATGACCGCAGAGGGAATGCCGGCACGTTGTGCAACTTGAATCCCGTAGCTGCGGCTGGCGGGGCCTTCCTGAACTTCGTGCAGGAACACAATGCCGGAGGCCGATTCTGCGGCGGCCAAGTGCACATTGGCAGCGGCAGGTAGCTCGTTGGGCAGACGCGTGATTTCGAAATAGTGCGTGGCAAACAGGGTCAGTGCCTGATTGTGGCTGAGCAGGCGATGCGCGATGGACCAAGCCAGGGCCAGACCATCATAGGTGGAGGTGCCGCGACCAATTTCATCCATCAGCACCAGGCTATAGGGGGTGGCACCGGCCAGAATGGCTGCTGCTTCGGTCATTTCCATCATGAAGGTAGAGCGGCCACCAGCCAGATCATCCGCCGCACCGATACGGGTAAAGATGCGGTCGATCTGACCAATACGGGCTGTGCTTGCCGGTACAAAGCTACCGATGCGGGCCAGCAAGGCAATCAGGGCAACCTGACGCATATAGGTGGATTTACCGCCCATATTCGGGCCGGTAATCAGCAACATGCGACGCTGCGCGTGCATTTCACAATGGTTGGGCGTGAAGCGCTCGATGCTGTGCTCCACCACAGGGTGACGGCCTGCTTCAATCCAGATACCAGCCTGCTCGGTCAGCTCGGGGGCGACCCAATTATTGTCCAGTGCGTGCAAGGCCAGGGAGGACAGGGTATCCAGTTCGGCAAGGGCGCTGGAGCACAAGGCCAAGGGGCCTGCATAGCTTTGCAGCTTGTCCAGCAATTCATCGAACAGGAACTTCTCGCGGCTCAGACTGCGGTCCTTGGCGGACAGGACCTTGTCCTCCCACTCTTTCAATTCAGGCGTGATGAAGCGCTCGGCATTTTTCAGTGTCTGGCGGCGGCGGTAGTCGTCGGGGACCTTGTCGGCCTGACCGCGACTGACTTCAATAAAGAAACCATGCACACGGTTGTATTCGACGCGCAAGGTAGCAATGCCGGTGCGCTCGCGTTCGCGGGCTTCGATCTTCACCAGCACATCGCCGCTATCGCTGGCCAGGCTGCGTAGCTCGTCCAGATCCGCATCGTAGCCATCGGCAATGACACCACCATCGCGTATCAGCAAGGCGGGCTCGGAGGCGATGGCAGACTGCAGCAAGGAAGCCAGCTCCGGGTCCAGAGCCAGACTTAACAAATGCCCATGCAAGTGTTCAGACTGAGCAAAGTTCTGTTCCAGCTCCCGACGTAGTTCAGGCAGTGTCACCAGCGCATCGCGCAAGCTGGCCAGCTCCCGAGGACGCACGCTGCGTAGCGAAATACGCGTGGCAATACGCTCCAGGTCCGGGAAGCGGCGCAGGGCATGGCGCAGCACACCCAAAGGATCGCCTGCATTCAAGCTGGCGCTTTGCTGGGTTTGGAAGAACAGGGACACCACATCCTGACGCTGCTGAACGGCGTGGTTCAAGCGCAAGGGGTGATGCAGCCAGCGGCGCAGCAAACGGCTGCCCATGGGGGTCTGGCAATGATCCAGTGTGGAGAACAGGGTTGGGCTGGTTTCACCGCTAATGGTTTCGGTAATTTCCAGATTCTTGCGCGTGACGGCATCCAGCACCAGAAAGTCCGAGCTGTGTTGAACACGGATAGCGGTGATGTGGACCAGGGACTGAGATTGTGTGCTGCCGACGTAACGCAGCAAGGCTCCGGCTGCCGCCGTCGCCGCAGGCAGATCGTCCAGACCAAAGCTGGCTAAAGAATCCAGGTCAAAATGGTCCAGCAAGGTTTCGCGTGAACCGTCCTGTGCAAAGTGCCAATCCGGCAGGGTGTGGCAACTGGCTTGCGGCAGTTCCGGGGCAGGGCGCAGCGATTCGGGATAGACCAGTTCTACAGGGCCGATACGATTCAGTTCCGTATCCAGCATGTCCGGTTCGCACTGGCTGACCAGAAACTCGCCACTGGCCAGGTTCATCCAGGCCAGCCCCACCATTTCCTGACGTTGCACCTTGATCAGTGTGCAGGCGGCGATCAGGCGGTCTGCCTTGGGAGGCAGCAAGGCGTCATCCGTCAGTGTGCCGGGGGTGACCACACGCATGATCTTGCGCTCGACCGGACCTTTGCTGGCAGCCGGGTCACCGACCTGCTCACAGATGGCGACGGATTCGCCCAAGGCCACCAAACGCGCCAGATAACCTTCCATGGCGTGAAAAGGCACACCAGCCATGGGGATAGGCTCGCCGTTGGAGGAACCGCGCTTGGTTAGCGTCAGGTTCAGCAGGCGTGCGCCGCGTTCGGCATCGGCGTAGAACATCTCATAGAAGTCCCCCATCCGATAGAACAGCAGATGCGAGCCAGCCTCCGCTTTGAGCTGAAGGTATTGACGCATCATGGGCGTGTGGGCGGACAGATCGGCAGCAGAAGTCATAGCGCAGTACAGGTCAGGGAATTCAACAACAAGGCCGCCCAGAAGGCGGCTGAGTCGATATTGTAGCGAGGGCAGTCAAGTGGGGGATAGGGAAGCGGCTGATTTAGTCCCGCGTGTTTCTCCTTAAGGTGCAGGGATATCCCGATTTTGAGCATGGAAGTGCTTAATGTAATAATACAAATGATAATCACTTCTATTTCTAAAACGGGATATTGAAATGTTCACACGTCGCCTTGCTTTGTCTGTCTTGTCTGCCGCTTTGCTAAGTGCCGGATCTTTTGCCCATGCCCAGCCGTCCGAGTCAGTCTCGCTGCCCTTGACGCCGGAGCTGGCGCAAAAGACGTCAATTACGGCAGAAGGGGCTTTACGCAAGGATCTGGCTTACGGGGTTTATCAAACGGTTTACAGCCCGTTTGATAAGTCCTTGTATGTGGCCTCGGCAGAGCGTGCGCCTTCGGTTCGGGGAGGTGTGATCTATAAATTGGACCCGATCACCCTGGATGTGAAGGGGACGATTTATACCGATGAAAGCAACTTCGGCCTGGCGACGAACGCGTCGGGCGACACCCTGTACGTCACCAATAGTCTGGCTGCTGCCGTCTCCAAAGTTGAGCTGAAAGAGGACGGGAGCCTGGAGCGAGTCCGCTTTAGCAATACCAGTTTTGATGACACCAAAATGGGGCCGCGCACGATTCGTCACGACTCCCAGCAAGGCCGTGTGTATGTGGGGGCCGTAGGTGCGCCGGCCGTGATCTGGGTGCTGGATGATCGTAATCTGGAACTGATCGACACCATTGAAAACGCAGGCAAATGGGTGACCGGTCTGCTGATGGATTCGGGATCGCATCGTCTGTATGCCGCCAATGGCGACGGCGAAGTGATGGTGATCAATACCCAAACCAACAAGATCGAACAGCGCTGGAAACCGGCTGGCGCCAAACCCGCCTTGCTCTTGAATTTTGCGCTGGATTCCAGCCGCAATCGTCTGTACGTAACCGAGACCAAAGACCAGAAAACCGTGTATGTGCTGGATGCCCGCAACGGCAAATTGCTGCAGGAACTGCCGGTGGGGGATGCCATGGATGTCTTGTATAACGCTGATCGCGACGAGCTGTATTTGACTCACCGCGAGCAAGGCAAAGTGTCTGTGCTGGATGGCGGTAGCTATGCGATCAAGGCGCAATACAACTTGCCTGATAACCCCAACAGCCTGGAGCTGGGCCCGGACAGCCAGTTGTACGTCACCGTTAAAGCTCCTTCCACTCCGCAGTACAAAGCCAGCAAGCGCGAAAGTGTGGTGCGTATTGACCTGAAGAACATCAAGGCTTGATAGGTAATCGTGATGACCAGCTTATTCAAGCCTTGCCTGGGACGCTCTCTTGCCCTGTCTCTGTTTGCTCTTCATTGTCAGGCTCAGGCGCAAGACCAGAGGGATGTTGCCCAGCCGCAGGAGTTGTCCACCATTACCGTTAATGCCAGTGCGGATGCGTCGCGTCAGGGCTTGTTGCCGGAGTATGCGGGCGGTCAGGTCGCCAGCGGCGGGCGAGTGGGGATATTGGGTTCTCTTGAAAACATGGACTCGCCTTTCAGCGTCAATAGCTACACCAGCCGCTATATCGAGCAATTGCAGGCGTCGACCGTAGCCGATGTGGTGCGCCATGATCCTTCCGTGCGCGTGGCCCGTGGTTTTGGCAATTTTCAGGAAAGTTTTTTCATTCGGGGCTTTTTGACGGCGTCCGATGATATTGCCTACAACGGTTTGTTTGGTTTGCTGCCCCGGCAAGCGACGGCTGCCGAACTGGCCGAGCGTATTGAAGTGCTGCATGGCGCAGGTGGCTTTCTGTACGGTGCCGCGCCTTCCGGCGGTGGTATTGGGGGCACGATCAATGTGCTGCCCAAACGGGCTGGCGAGAGCCCGCTGACCAAGGTCGGTGCAGGTTATGGCAGTGGCGGACAAAGCCAGATCAAGGCGGATATTGCGCGTCGTTTTGCCGATGATGCGGCAGGCATTCGTATCAATGCCATCAAACGCAGTGGTGATACGGCGGTCGACAATGAGCACACCAGTCTGGACCTGTACACGGTAGGGGTGGATTGGCGTGGTGAGCGTGTACGTTTGTCGGCGGACTTGGGCTATCAAGAACATAAGCTGCGTGAAGTCCGGCCTAATGTGGCTTTAAAGGCGGGCTTGTCCGCTTTGCCGGGCTTGCCTTCGCACACGCGCAACTTCGCCCAGCCCTGGACCTACTCTAATGAGAAAACCATTTTTGGGACGGTACGCGGGGAATATGATCTGAATGATTCCATGACCCTGTGGGCTGCTTTCGGCATGAAAGATGGCAAGGAAAAAAATCAGCTTGCGACTCAGACGGTAACGGATGCCGTTTCGGGAAAAACCACCTTCTCGCGTTTCAACAATTCCCGACGTGATGACGTGAAAACAGGCGAGTTGGGTTTGCGAGCCAGTTTTGAGACCGGGCCTGTGTTGCATGAGCTGGTCGCTGCTGCTTCTTTGTATGACCACAAAGAGAAAAATGCCTGGGCTATGGGTAGCGTGCAGGAAAGTAATCTTTATGATCCTGTGAATCACGCCTTGTCACCCTTCGCTTATACCGGGGGAGATTTGGGTTCACCCGCTTTGGTGGGACGCACCAAACTGACCAGTTATACCCTGGGCGACCTGATGTATCTCTGGGACGACAGGCTGGAAGTCATGTTGGGGCTGCGCCATCAAATCATGGAAACGCGCAGCTATGACTATGGCACCCAGGCCTTGCAGCGCAAAGATCGTCAGCAACATACCAGCCCTGCTGCGGGTGTGGTGTTCAAGCTGACTGATGAATGGGCTTTGTACGGCAACTACACGGAAAGCCTGGCGCAAGGCGATCTGGCACCGACTCGCTTTAACAATCAGCCGGTTCAAAACGCCGGGCAGCGCTTGTCGGCCTTTGTGGCCCAGCAAAAAGAGCTGGGAATCAAGTACGACAACGGTTCCATGGGCGGTGGGCTGACCTTCTTTACCACGACCAAACCGCGTGGTGTGGTGAACGACGATCTGCGTTTTGTGGAAGCGGGCAAGGATCGCCATAACGGGTTGGAGCTGAGCTTCTACGGCCAGTTGACGGACTCCCTGCGCATTCTGGGTGGAGTGACCGCCTTGGACACCAAGCAGAAAAACACGGGTGACCCGCTGAGCGAAGGTCAGCGCGTGATTGGCGTGCCGCGTTGGCAAGGCAGTCTGGGCCTAACCTGGGATGTGCCGCAGGTGACAGGCTTGTCGCTGGATACGCAGTTGCTGGCAACCGGTGCCCGTTACGCGGATTCGGCCAATGCGATCCGTGTGCCAGGTTGGGTGCGTTGGGATCTGGGGGCCAGCTATCAGCGCAAGATTTCCGGTGTGCCCATGACGTTCAGGGCCAGTGTCGAGAATGTGGCCGATACGGCGTATTGGGCTTCGGTCGGTGGCTATCCCAATAATGGCTATCTGGTCTTGTCGCAGCCACGCACGTTCATGCTGAGTGTCTCGGTGGAGTTTTAAGGAAAGGACCGGGCAGGGGGCACAGTCCTGCCTGTTCTCCACCACATAGGGCGTCCAGCAAATGTTTGACGCCCTTATCTCAAGCCCATCGCTATAACTTTTACAAAATAAATGTCCGGAAAGTGGGCTCTCAAACGTCTTTATAAGGAAGGCCTGAAAAAGGACCTCTTGCCCTGTCCGCTTGACTGCACCGTTTAGGTGGGAACCTCCTTGTCTGCTAAGTAGCGTGGAGCCGGTTTTGGTCTAAGCAAGTACCTGCCTTCTTGACCACTTTTGTTTTTTTGATCACCTGCCGCGCATGATACGGCGGGTGCAGATCTACGGTTTTTTGGGATTAGTTATGAAGTCCAAAGCAGTAAAGCGCCGCTGGGCGTTGGCCCTGGTGGCGGTGCTGGTGCTGGGGGCGCTTGCCGCACAGGCCGGGCGTTCTTCAGAGCAGTTTGAAACGGTGGCCGTGGAGCAAAGTGATATACGCGCTACCGTTGCTGCGGTGGGAACTTTGAAGCCCAGTCGCTATGTGGACGTGGGTGCGCAGGTGTCCGGGCAGATTACGGCTTTGCCGGTTGCGCCGGGCGATCAGGTTGAGCAGGGCCAGTTGCTGGTGGAAATCGATCCCAGTGTGCAGCAAGCCACCGTCGATGCAGGCCGCGCTTCCTTGGCCGCGTTCCGGGCCCAGTTGGCCGAGCAGCAGGCTCAGCTTTTATTGGCGCGTCAGCAATTGGCTCGCCAGCGTCAACTGGAGCGCCAGCAGGCCAGCCGTCAGGAAGATATTCAGATTGCCCAAGCCAATCTGGCGACTGCGCAGGCTCGGGTAGCGCATGTACAAGCGCAGATGGAGCAGACTCAGGCCACGCTGAAAGCCGATGAGGCACGCTTGGGCTATACGCGCATTTACGCGCCCATGAGTGGCACGGTCATTGGCGTGCAGGCGCGTGAAGGCCAGACGCTGAATGCCACGTATCAAACTCCCAACATTCTGCGCATTGCAGACCTGAGCACCATGACAGTGTGGACCAGCGTGTCCGAGGCCGATATTCGTCGTATCAAGCCCGGTATGACCGTCACCTTCACGACTCTGGGAGAGCAGGGCGAAACGCGGGCGCGTCAATGGCAGGCCAAGGTTCGCCAAATCATGCCTGCGCCAGAGGGCAGCACTCAGGATGAAAGCACGGCGGCGGCACCGACTGCCACACAGGCCATCATGTATACGGTGCTGTTTGATGTGGCCAATGAAGACGGCGAATTGATGCCGCAGATGACGGCGCAGGTGCTGTTTGAGATTGATCGTGCCGACCAGGCCTTACTGATACCCCTGGTGGCTTTACGCCCAGACCCCGATAGTGGTCCTGATGCTTTTACGGTGCCGGTGCTGGAGCGGGGCAAGGTGCAGGAAAAGCCGGTCGAACTGGGAGTGCGCAATCGTCACCAGGTACAAGTCGTGAACGGGCTGGCTAAAGGGGAGCACGTTGTTCTGGCGGTGCTCACTCCTGAGCGTGGCTGGCGGTGGCTGCAATGGTAGGGGCTGCACCTCCTTTGATTGAGCTGCGGGACATTAACCGTATCTATGGCGGCCCGCCCAGCACTAAGCCTGCTGTGCAGGTTCTGTTCGATGTCAGCTTGAGTATTGAGCCGGGCGAGTTTGTGGCGATTGTGGGGGCCTCGGGGTCCGGTAAATCGACACTGATGAATCTGCTGGGTTGTCTGGATAAACCCAGCAGCGGCACCTATCTTTTTCAAGGTCGGGATGTCGCACAGCTCAGTCCTGATGAGCTGGCCCAGTTGCGCCGTGAGACCTTTGGTTTTGTCTTTCAGGGCTATCACCTGATTCCGACTGAAAGCGCCAGTGAAAATGTCCAGATGCCTGCCATTTACGCGGGAATGGATGAGGGCGCGCGTGCGGCACGTGCCGCAGAATTACTCAGTAGCCTAGGTCTGGCGGACAAGCTGGATAACCGGCCCAATCAGTTGTCCGGCGGCCAGCAGCAGCGGGTGTCTATTGCTCGTGCCTTGATGAACGGTGGCCGTGTCATTCTGGCCGACGAACCCACGGGTGCGCTGGACTCGCGCAGTGGTGCAGAAGTGATGGCCTTGCTGCGCAAGCTCTCGAACTCTGGTCACACCATTATCCTGTTTACGCACGATCATGAGGTCGCGGCGATGGCAGACCGGATTATTGAAATTCGTGACGGCTGCATCCTCTCGGATAGCCGCCCAGAAACGGCCACCGAGCCCAAGCTTGAGCAGTCTTTACCACCGCCCGAGCACCGCCGCTCGCCCTGGGTTTCGGAGATCAAGGATGCTACCCGCAGCGCCTTGCGCAGCATGTTCATTAACCGTCATCGCACGGCCTTGACCTTGTTAGGCGTGATTATCGGGGTGGCCTCGGTCATCGTGATGCTGGCGGTGGGTGAAGGTGCCCGCCAACGTGTCATGGATCAGATGGGCACGATGGGGACCACGATCATTTACTTGAGCAGTTCATCACCGCCCAATGGGGTCGCCAAAGGACAACTGACAGAAGAGGATCTGGAGGCGATTGGCGAGCTGCCATTGATACGGCGTGTCATGCCGGTGATTGGAGATCCGATTACCGTGCGGCGTGGCAGCGTGGACCGCCAGGTGTATGTGTTTGCCGCCAATGAAACCATGCCGGATATTCATCGCTGGCAGTTGGCACAAGGTCGCTACTACACCGATGCCGAGGACCGGGATCTGGCTCCCCTGGTTGTGCTGGGACATCGTGCCGCCAAGCAATTCTTCCCCGATATGGACGTGCCGTTGGGGCAGCAGCTCCTGATCGGCAATTCACCTTTTGAGGTGGTCGGGGTGATGCAGGAGCGCGGTGCCGATTCGGGCGCGCAGGCTTACGACGATATGGTGTTTGTGCCTTATCACGCGGCGCGTGCCCGTGTGTATCAGGCCCAGACGCAGCCCGACTATGTGGTGATTGATGCGCAGGACAGTTCCACCGTTCTGGAAGCGGAACAAGACATGCGTCAGTTGCTGACACAGCGTCATGGTGGGCGAGAAGACTTTTCAATCGGGAATGCGGCGGCTCGCTTGCAGGCAGAGGCTTCCACGCGTCAGGCCATGAGCATGATGCTGGGCCTGATTGCCGCCGTGTCTTTGGTGGTAGGCGGCATCGGGGTCATGAACGTAATGTTGATGACGGTGCGTGAACGCACGCGGGAAATTGGCATACGCATGGCAACCGGTGCACGGCAAAGTGACATCATGCGCCAGTTTCTGACTGAGGCGGTTTTGTTGACGATTACAGGCGGTTGCCTGGGCGTGCTGGCTGGTGCTGTGGTGGGTATCGGCCTGATTTTTGGTGGGGTGGATGTGGTGTTTTCCTTGCGGGCGGCCTTGGGCGCCTTTGGCTGCGCCGTGGTGACGGGCATGGTTTTTGGCTATATGCCAGCACGAACGGCGGCCGCGCTGGACCCCGTTCAGGCTTTGGCAGGGGAGTAAGCATGGCTCATTACCGATGGATAGCAGGGGCCATGAGCACGCTTGTGCTGCAAGCGTGCGGCTCCTTGTCCTCTGATCTGGACAAGACCCCGCCGACGCTGCCCCAGGCGTATCAACAGCAAGCCAAGGCGACACCCAGTCCTGTACTGGCCCAGGTAGAGCCGGAGTGGTGGCGTGCTTATAACAGCCCCGCCTTGAACAGCCTGATGCAGGAAGCCTTGAAGGACGTGGCGGTGCTGCGTCAGGCACAGGCCCGGATCTTGCAGGCGCAGGCTCAGGCACGCATGGCCGGAGCCAGTTTGCTGCCGGAATTGCAGGGCAATCTGTCTGCGCAAAGAGATGCGCCGTTTTCTTCCTCGCATGGAGACACTCGCTCGCAATATGTGGCCGGTGTGTTCATGAGCTACGAGCTGGATGTGTGGGGACGCAATCGTGCTCAGGCCGACAGTGCCGTGTTCCTGGCCCAGGCGGCAAATTACGAGCTGGATGTGCTGTGTGTCAGCGTGCAGGCGCAGGTGGTGCATTTAAGCCTGCAAGCCTTGGGCGACAAACAGCGCGTGGCCATTGCCCGTCAAAACCTGGCCGTTGCGCAACGCTTGTTGAGCCTGCTGGAAGCACGCTTGCAGGCGGGGGCGGCTTCGCCTTTGGAGCTGGCACAGCAACGCCAATTGCTGGCTTCGCAACAGCGCAAATTGTTTGTGATTGAAGAACAGGCCATTCGCACGCGGGTGGAGCTGGCGACCTTGTTGGGCCGTACTGAAATCATGCCCGAGCCGCAGGAGGATATTGCCAGCTTGCACGTGCCGGAGCTGGAAGCAGGTCTGCCTTCACAGCTCTTGTCGCAGCGCCCTGATATTGCGCGCATCGAGGCCCAGTTGTCAGCGGCTCATGCCGATGTGCATGTGGCGCGCGCTGCCATGTATCCCAGCCTGACCTTGGGGGCGCGGGCAGGGGCATCGGGCAATCATTGGGAAGAAAGCTTGCGCCATCCGGTCTACAGCCTGATCAGCGGGCTGGTGGCGCCTATCTTCAATGCCGGTCGTCTGGAGGCGGGCAAGGATTTGAGCGACGCCCGTTTGCAGGAATGGCTGGCGCAGTATCGGCAGACCATTGTGCAAGCTTATATGGATGTGGAAGGCGTGCTGGCACAACTGCATAGCCTTGATGCCCAGGCGCAGACTATGGAGCTGGAGTGGGAGCAAGCCAGGCTGGCGTTTCAACTGGCCGAAGCACGTTATCGCTCTGGCTCGGAAACTTTGCTGTCTTTACTGGATGCGCAGCGTACCTTGTACGCCGCTCAGGATGTGCGCGTCAGTTTGATGCAGGCACGTCTGCAATCCCGCGCGGCGCTCTTCCGAGCACTGGGCGGGGGCTGGCAAGCTGGCTCAGGCAGCCTGGCTGATCAGGGGACGGTGGCAGAGGCTGGGGTCTAGCAGGCTGGCAGCCGCCTCATCCAGCAGGATGTGGGTGTTGGCGTGCTGCTTCAAGGCTGTGAAAGGCAGCTCGGGCGTGACACCGCCTTCCTGGTAATTGAGCATGGTGCGAGCCTTGTGCTCGCCGGTGACCACCAGGGCAATTTCACGGGCGCTCAGAATATCGGCAATCCCCATGGTGATGGCCGATGCAGGCACTTCGTCCATGGAATCAAAAAAGCGGCTGTTGTCGATACGGGTGCGCTCGGACAGGGCCACCACATGGGTGCGGCTGTCAAAAGGGGTGCCCGGTTCGTTAAAGCCGATGTGGCCGTTGGTGCCTACGCCCAGCAATTGCAAGGCGACACCCCCACTGGCCGCAATCGCGGCGGAGTAGTCCTGGCAGTGCTGCTCCAGCTCTTGGGTCAGGCCATTGGGCAGATGCAAACGGGCGGCATCAAAAGGCAATTGGCCGAACAGGTGCTGGCGCATGTAGTAGGCGTAGCTTTGCTCGTGCTCGGCCGCCAGACCCACATATTCGTCCAGATTGAAGCTGTTGATCTTGGAGACATCCAGCCCATTGGCACGTACGTCCTGTACGAAACGGGCGTAGACGGGTTCCATGGTCCCCCCGGTTGCCAGACCCAGAGTCGCTTGTGGATCCTGACGAATAATTTCCTGAAGACGGGCGCTCAGGTGTGCCGCAATGGCGGCGGAATCGGGGAAGACTAAAAACATAATCTTGTTCTATGTATGGGCTGAATAAGTTGAAAAAAAACTTCGCCGCAAGCACGGCGAAGTTTGATCTTTCGAAATTCTAATGGGACAAAGATGTAACGTCAGTTTTTTTTTGCAAGCAAGTGACACGTTTTAACTATCTTGTTTGCCAGTCTCTCCCAGGAAGCCACCACTTTGACGTGCCCACAAACGAGCATACAAACCACCTTTTTCCAGCAATTCCTGGTGGCTGCCTTGCTCGATGATGCGGCCCTGATCCAGCACAATCAAGCGGTCCAGTGCCGCAATGGTGGACAGGCGGTGGGCAATGGCAATTACCGTCTTGCCGTGCATCAGGGTGTTGAGGCTTTCCTGGATGGCGGCTTCCACTTCAGAGTCCAGGGCGCTGGTGGCTTCATCCAGTAACAGGATGGGGGCGTCTTTCAGCATGACGCGGGCAATTGCCACACGCTGACGCTGGCCGCCAGATAGTTTCACACCGCGCTCGCCCACATGCGCCTCCAGGCCCTCACGGCCCTGGCGGTCATGCAGTTGCGGGATGAAGTCGGCAGCAGCGGCACGCTCTACCGCCATATGCAGCAGCTCGTCGTTGGCATCCGGGCGGCCATACAGAATGTTGTCGCGCATGGAACGGTGCAGCAAGGAGGTATCCTGCGTCACCATGCCAATGGCGGCACGCAAACTGTCCTGCGTGACGTGGGCAATGTCCTGGCCATCAATGCGAATGGTGCCGCTATCCACATCATGGAAACGCAGCAGCAAGTTGACCAGCGTGGATTTGCCCGCGCCAGAACGGCCAATCAGACCAACGCGCTCGCCCGGTTTGATCACCAGATTGAGCTTGTCGATCACCTGACGGCTTTTATCGCGGTAGGCAAAGCTCACGTCCTGGAATTCGATGCGACCTTGCTCGATTTGCAGGGGCTTGGCATCGGGAGCATCTACCACCGTGGGTTTTTGCGTCAAGGTATTGATGCCGTCCTGAATCGTGCCTACGTTCTCGAACAGATTGGTCAGCTCCCACATCAGCCAATGGGAATGGCCGGACAGACGCAGTGCCATGGCAATGACGGCCGCCACTACACCGGCTGTGGATTGATCAATCGACCACAAGTACAAGGCCAGGCCTGCCGAACTGATCAGCAAGACAGTAGCCAGCACATGGTTGGTCACTTCAAACATGCTGATCAGACGCATCTGGGCATGGCCGGTTTCCTGGAAGCGGCGCATCGCGTTCTTGGCATGGTCAGCTTCACGGCGTGTGTGGGCAAACAGCTTGACCGTGTTGATATTGGTGTAGGCGTCGGTAATACGGCCCGTCATCAGCGCACGGGCGTCGGCCTGTTCAGCCCCGACTTTGCCCAGACGAGGCACAAAGTACACGCAGGCCAAAGCGTAGCCTACCAGCCAGAGCAGGAAGGGCAGGATCAGCAGGCGGTCAAAGCTGCCCGCCAGAATCAGAATACCGATCAGGTAGGCGCTCATGCCCACGACCACTTCCACGGCCATGAACAGCGTTTCACGCACCGCCAGAGCGGTTTGCATGATCTTGGTGGTGATGCGACCAGCAAACTCGTCCGCGTAAAAGGACATGCTCTGATTCAGCATCAGCTTGTGAAACAGCCAACGCAGGCGCATGGGGAAGTTGATGGCCAGTACCTGGTGCATGACCAGCGTATGCAGGCTGATCAGCACGACGCTGCCCAGCAGAACAGCGGCAATGGTCAACAGCGTGCCACCCTGCTGGCTCCAGAACTGGGCAGGTTCAATCGAGGGCAGCCAGTCCACGATATAGCTGAGCAGGGCAAACAGCATGGCCTCGTAGGCCGACAGGCCAATCGAGGTTACGGTCATCAAGCCAATCCAGCCACGTGAATTTTTCGTACAGGCCCAGATGAAGGGGAAAAATCCTTTGGGAGGAGGGGCGACGTGTTGTTCGGGATAGGGATCTAATCGACGTTCAAAGAATGACAGCACCGAATGGGCTCCAGCGTACGGCCCTCTGGATGACAGGGCCGTTTAGACAAATAGAAAACCGCTTCCGGGGTATGAAGCGGCAATTTTTGATGGTACAGCAGTCATTCTGTCTGGCTGAAGAAAACCTGATAAAAACACAGTCTTTGTGTAGGGAAAGTGTCAGATATTGACCACGGTGTACGTTTAGTGGGCCAAGTCGATGTTGGAGCCTGCTTTGGGGGCTGTGCCTGGCTCTTTGGTGGACGGGGCTGAGCCTTGAAGGGGGCTGAAGGGATGGGGCCTTGGTGAGCGTGCCTGTGCTTCGTCGAGTGGTTTGTCTGAATAGAGATAGGGAGGCCCAAAGGTATTTGGGGTCTGGATGTTCTTATCCAGACCCCAATCAGAAAGTGGCAGTGATCTCTGGAAGGCAAATAGGCTTAGTAAGCCACCACCTGACCATCTTTACGCGGGTCGGAACCGCCCACGTAATGATTGCCCTGACGCAGAATCAGTTGTGCACCGCCAAAGGCGAACACACCGCTGCCGGGTTCAACGACGACTTCATGACCGCGCTCGCGCAAGGCCTGAACCAGCGCCGGATCGAAAGTGGGTTCTACTGCCACCCCACGGCCACCCGTCACGCGCCAGCGTGGGGCATCGGCAGCGGCCTGCGGGTTCTGACCGTACAGCAGAACACGCAGTGCCATTTGCATATGGCCTTGCGACTGGAATGGGCCACCCATCACACCAAAAGACATTTGAGGGGTGCCATCGGCATTCATGGCAAAGGCCGGAATAATGGTGTGCGAAGGGCGCTTGCCACCGGCCACTTCATTCACATGACCGGGGCGCAGGGTAAAGCCATGACCACGGTTCTGCATGCTGATGCCGGTGCCGGGAACGACCACGCCGGAACCAAAACCCATGTAGTTGGACTGGATCAGGGACACCATCATGCCGCTGGAGTCGGCGGCGGTGACATAGACCGTGCCGGAGGGGCCAGGCAGGCCGTGCTTGGGGTCGCCTGCCTTGTCCATCTGAATCAGGGCGGCGCGCTCGCGCAGATAGGCCGGGTCCAGCAAATGCTCGGGATGATGAATCATGTGCTCCAGATCTGCGTGGTGCTCGTACAGATCGGCAAAAGCCAGCTTCATGGCTTCAATGCTCAAATGCACCGTGTCGATATGGTCCAGCGGCTGCTGGCCCACACCAGCTTGTTCCATGATGCCCAAGGCCATCAAGGCCGCCAGACCTTGTCCATTGGGCGGGATTTCGTGAATCACGGACTGGGCAAAAGGATGGCTGATGGTGCCGCACCAGTTCGCGCGGTGCTCGGCCAGATCCTGCTCGTCCATGGCGCCGCCATGCTGGCGGGAGAAGTCGGCAATGCGTTTGGCCAGCTCGCCGGTGTAGAAGTCCTGACCCTGGGTGGCCGCAATGCGTTCCAGCGTATTGGCCTGGTCCTGGTTCTGATACCACTGGCCAGCGACTGGGGCTTTGCCATCACGTAAAAAGGCTTCGGCGAAACCGGGTTGATCGCCCAGACGCTGACGGCCTAGCTCCCACAAGCGCGCGATTACGGGCGAGACCGGGAAGCCTTCTCGGGCGTAATGAATCGCGGGGGCGGCCACTTGCTCCAGACTCAGACGGCCCAGCTTGCTGGATAGCTCGGCCCAGGCAGAGACCGCACCGGGAACGGAGACACTTTCCCAACCCTTGTCGGGGATGGCATCGTGACCTTTGAAACGATCCGGCGACCAGCCACGGGGCGAGCGCCCGGAGGCGTTCAAGCCATGCAGCTCTTTGCCGTCCCAGACGATGGCAAAGGCATCACTGCCTATCCCGCAACCCGTGGGTTCGACCACAGTCAGTGTGATGGCGGCCGCCAGGGCGGCATCGACGGCATTGCCACCGGCCTGCAACATGCGCAGGCCCGCTTGCGCGGCCAAGGGGTGGGAGGTGCTGACCATGTTCTGGCCAAGTACCGCAGAGCGGGCGGACGGGTAGGGGTTGTTCCAGTCCAGACAGGTGTCAGTCTTGTTCATTGAATCTGTATTCCAGTCAGTTGGATCAGGCCTTGCCAGCGTGCGCTGTCCTCGCGGACCAAAGAGATAAACTCTTCTCGGCTGGTGCTGCGGGGTTGGTCCACGCCCAATGTTTGCAGGCGCGAGCGTACTTTGGGGTCCTGAACGGCATGTGAAAAAGCCTCATAAGCCTTGTCACGAATTTCGTCGGGCAAGCCTGCGGGGGCGTACAGGCCAAACCAGGTCACCGACTCATAGCCCGGCAGGCCGGACTCCTGAAAGGTGGGCAAATCGGGTGCCAGCGGCGAGCGCTGCTGGCCGGTTACTGCCAGGGCGCGCAACTGGCCGCTGTTCACATAAGGCATCCCGGTGGGGATGGCGTCCAGTAAAACATGAATGGAACCGCCCAGCATATCGTTAATGGCCTGACCGGTTCCGCGGTATGGAACGTGGGACATGACGATATTGGCCTGATTCAAAAAGGCTTCGGTGCCCAGGTGCACGATGGTGCCATTGCCACTGCTGGCGTAGTTCAACTCATCGGGATGGGCGCGCGCGTATTCAATCAGTTCCGGCAGAGTTTGCGCGGGTACGGACGGGTTCACCAGCAAGACGCTGGCGGCATCGCCCAAGTGAGCGATAGGGGTGAAGTCTTTTTCTGCATCGTAGGGCAGGGACTTGTACAGGTGCGGAGCAATCGCGTGGGTGCTGCTGGTGGTGAACAGGAGGGTGTAGCCATCGGGCTTGCTGCGAGCGACTTCGCCTGAACCAATTGTGCCGCCCGCGCCCGTGCGGTTGTCCACAATGATGTTGGCGTTCATCGCTTTGGCCGCGCTTTCGGCAATCAGGCGGCTGATGACGTCGGTGGCACCGCCAGTGGGGAAGGGTACGATCAGGCGAATGGGACGATCAGGCCAATCGCTGGCATGGGCCGCCACGCTGCTGACGGCCAGAACAGCACCTAATAAGGTTTGGGCAAGACGCCGCCAGGGGCGACGGGTCGATGGGGGCTGCGCGTTGCTTGCGGCGTTGCTGGGTCTTGTCATGGCTATCTCCTCAATCAAGAGATGATAGGAAAGGCGATGATGCCGAACCAGCAACAAATAAGCAGGTCAGTGTTGCTATTTTGGCAAGGCTAGAGGGTCGACCTCAAGCTGTGGCAGCAACTCGTCCAGAAAGCGGCGAACAATAGAGGGCAAGCGGCGGCCAGCCAGGGCCTGCACTTCAATTTGGCGGTTCAACAGGCCGCGTTCATGAATGAAACTGGCTTGCAGCAAACCTTGCTCAATCAGGTGACGAGCCGAGAGCAAGGCCGACACCGTCACGCCTGCGCCGGACAAGGCAAATTGATGCAGAGACTGCATGTGATTGCTGCTGAATACCGGGTCCAGACTCAGGTTCTGTGCGCTGCAGGCCACATCCATCATTTGCCGCACGGTGGTGTCGGGGCCGGGCAAGGCCAGGGGGTGTGCCAGAAGGCTTTTCAGGCTGATGCGTTCGGTACGGGTTACCGGGTGGCCGGGAACCGCCAGAGCCATGACGGGCGCATCGCGGCGGAACAAGGTCTTGATGTCTTTTTCAGCCGTCTGGGTGAATTTGATGCCTATATCAATCTGGCCGCTTAGCAGCAGCATGGTGATGCGGTGTGGCGGCAGTACGTCCAGTTGAAAACGTATGCCCTGATGCTTTTCACGAAACTGTGCAATGCATTGCGGCAGTAGCTGGGCGGCCAAACCTTCAGAGGAGGCGATGCGTATCAGGCCGGTTTGCAGCCCTTGCAAGGCGGCAATATCGTGCAAGGTGCGCTCGGCATCCATGGCGCTGCGACGGGCATGGGCCAGCAGCAGTTCTCCCGCAGCGGTCAGGTTCATGCCACGGGCATGGCGCTCGAACAAGGCCATACCCAGGTTTTCTTCCAGTCCGCTGATCTGGCGGCTGATGGCCGATGTGGCCACATGCAGATTGCTGGCCGCCTGCGAGATAGAGCCACAACGCGCTACTTCCTGGAAGTAGCGCAGTGCGGTCTCCTGAAGATGGCGTGGGTTCATACCAGACTGCCGCGCAGCTCGGCGGCAATCTCGTAGGAGCGCAAGCGCTTGTTATGGTCAAAGATATTGGCGTTCAGCATCAGCTCGTTGGCGCCGGTCAGTTGAATGAAGCCTTTCATCTGTTCAAGCACTTGTTCCGGATTGCCAATGGCCGTACAGCTGAGCAGGGAGTCCAGCAGATGCTGGGCGGATGGGCTGCATTGCTCGTAGTAGTCGCGTACGGGCGGTGGCAACTGGCCGGGACGACCACTGCGCAGGTTCACAAAAGACTGTTGCCAGGAGGAGGCCAGTAGTTTGGCTTCGTCTTCCGTGTCGGCGGCAAAGACGTTGTAGCCCAGCATGACGTAAGGTTTTTCCAGATGCACGGAAGGCTGGAACTGACGGCGGTAAACCTCAATAGCATCCATCAATTGAGCAGGTGCAAAATGCGAAGCAAAGGCGTAGGGCAAGCCCAAGGCGGCGGCCAGTTGAGCACCAAACAGGCTGGAGCCCAGAATCCAGACCGGCACATTCAGTCCGCGACCGGGCACGGCCATGATGCGGTTGCGCGGCTCGTCGGACATATAGTCCATCAGCTCCAGCACGTCGCGCGGAAACTGGTCGGGGTCGCTGTTCAGATTGCGGCGCAAGGCGCGGGCGGTTTCGGGGTCGGAGCCAGGGGCACGACCCAGGCCCAAGTCAATACGGCCGGGGTACAGGGAGGCCAGCGTTCCAAACTGCTCGGCAATCACCAAAGGGGAATGGTTGGGCAACATGATGCCGCCCGCGCCCACACGAATGCGGCTGGTTTGACCGGCAATGTGCCCGATCAGAACTGAAGTGGCAGCACTGGCAATACCGGGCATGCCGTGGTGTTCGGCCAGCCAGTAACGGTGATAGCCCCACTGCTCGGCATGACGGGCAATGTCCGCCGAACAGCGAAAGGACTGGGCCGGTGTGGAGCCCTGAACAATAGGGGACAGGTCTAGGACGGAGAGCGGATAGCTTGGCTTCATGGCATCAGATTCAAATTGGACTCAGGATATAGTCGATCCATCGTTAGGCAGCGTCAAGTAAACCCATAGCATAGGCAAGGATGTTCAGATGAAAGAAACCAGTCGTCGCACCGTCAATCATTACCAGGACCATGCGCAGGCTTATCGGGACGGCACGTGGGACCATGATGTCAGCCAGAATCGTGATGCTTTGCTGGCGGCCATCGGCTTGCCGGGGCCCGTGGATATTCTGGATCTGGGCTGTGGACCGGGGCGGGATCTGGTCGCGTTTCAGGCCATGGGCCATCGTCCGGTGGGGCTGGATGGCTGTGCGGCTTTTGTGGAGATGGCTCGTCAGCAAACAGGCTTGCCGGTGCTGCATCAGGACTTTCTGGATTTGAATTTGCCCGCTGTGGCTTTTGATGGTGTGTTTGCCAATGCGGTTCTATTCCATATACCCAGCGCGGAGCTGCCTGCGGTTTTGACTGCTTTGCGACACAGTCTGCGACCGGGCGGCGTGCTGTTCTCCTCCAATCCGCGTGGTCAGGGGCAAGAAGGCTGGAATGGTCAGCGCTATGGTTGTTACTACAGTTGGGAGCAGTGGTCAGAGCGTCTGGAGCAAGCGGGCTTTGAGTATATCGATCACTTTTATCGCCCCACAGACAGGCCGCCGCAGGAGCAGCATTGGCTGGCTTCCCTGTGGCGCGTACCGGCTTGAACAGGTGCAAAATGGTGAATCCCTGACCTAGCTACTTAGGTGATTGTTTTATAAGCCTATTTTTTGCTAATACAGGGGTTTTCCCTATTTTTATGCACATCTTTTGTGGATAAGCCGGTTTTCAACAAGCAAAGGCTTGCCCGAGGAAAAAAATGGTAAAGAATTGTCGATTCTCTGCTCGCCATTTCTAAGTGCTTGATTGCACGGGGATAAGTGCAGTGATTCACGGTTTATCCTGTGACTTGTCCACATTTTATGGGGATAAGCTGGCGTCTGTTTCCGGATTTGGATGTTTTCTGTTCGTGGTTTTCAAGTGGCTGATACTACGGAAGGTTTTTCTGATTTGCCCAGTTTTTCCTATGAGCTATCCACAGTTTTCGGGGATAAGATGGTGGGCTTGCTCAACTTGGGTTCAGACCCGTCCCAAGGCTATGATGCGCACTAGCAATGTTTACCCTTGGCGGCCAGTCCCTTCGGTGCTTTGCCTTTTAATTGAGGAGATTGAAACGTGGAAAAATTGCAAGCCTGGATGACAGAGTTTCCAGCCGTTGTCGCGATTGCGCTCAACGTCGTGATCGCTTTGTTGATTCTGATTATTGGCTGGTGGCTATCGTCCGTCGCTGGTCGTGCCATCAAGCGGATGGCGGCCCGTTCCCCCCGAGTGGATCCGACGATTGTACCCATGGCCCAGTCCGTAACGGTCTGGACAATCCGCATCTTTGTGCTGATTGCCGTGTTGGCCCGTTTTGGTGTGCAGACCGCCAGCATTATCGCGGTACTGGGTGCCGCCGGTTTGGCGGTGGGCTTGGCCTTGCAGAACACACTGCAAAATATCGCCGCCGGCATCATGTTGCTGATGCTGCGTCCTTTGCGTGCGGGCGAGTTTGTGTCGGTTGTTGGTAAAGGTGACGGCACTGTGCAGGAAGTGGGTTTGTTCCTGACCCGCTTTGAGCAAGTGGATGGCATTCAATTCACGCTGCCCAACAGCCTGATCTGGGGCAACCCTATCATCAACTACAGCCGTAACACCACTCGTCGTTTGGACTTCGGGGTGGGCGTACGTTATGGCGATGATCTGGACCTGGCCATCAAGCTGCTGCAAGACCTGCTCAATGAACATCCTCAGGTGCTGAAAGACCCGGCTCCTTTGGTCATGGTCATGGAGTACAAGGACAGCGTAATCACCGTCAATCTGCGTGCGTGGATCAATGCTGCTGACTTCTGGGATGCCCGTTTTGATCTGTTCCGCCGTGCGGTCCAAGTGCTGAATCAGGCTGGTTTGCAGACGCCCGTTCCAGTACGTGAAATCGTGCAAACGGGTGGCGAGAAAAAGGCTGCTTAAGCCTTGGGTTCAGGGCCTGATTTCCAGATCCTGAATACGATTTTGCCGGGTTCAAGCCCGTGCTGTTCTGACCTGACATGGGAATGCCCCAAGCCTTGCTTTTAGCGGCTTGGGGCATTTTTTTCGGGTTAGCCTGCATTGGTCTTACTGCGGACTTCTCCCATACTGTACTCTTTGCTCTGGCGCTGTTTTTCCACCTGCCCTCACGATGTTTCTGATCGACGAAAAAATCACGGTACGACGCCTGGAAGTTCTGCTGGCTTTTCTGGAAGCTGGCACGATTGCCCGTGCCGCTGAACAATTGGGCACCAGTGCGGTGAGCGTGCATCGGGCCTTGAAAAGCCTGGAGGAAGGGTTGCGCTGCCCGCTGTTCTTGCAGGAGGGCCGCAATCTGGTGCCACAGGAGTCGGCGCGCGAGCTGGCCGAAGCGGCCAAGGAAACCATACGCACCTTGCAGCACGGCATTGATGCTGCCCGGGAAGCCGGGGGGTATTCGTCGGATCAGTTGCGCATAGGTTCCATGTACTCGCTGACGATACGTTTGGTGCCGCGCCTTTTGGTAGAGCTGAAGGTTCACAAGCCTTTATTGCAGATTGATCTGGTGCTGGACTCCAACGAGAAGCTGTTGCAAAAGTTGCGGGGCGGTCATATTGACGCAGCCCTGATCGAGTTGCCACAGGAGCAACCGGATGATCTGGAAGTGCTGCCCATTTTTGATGATGAGCTGATGTTTGCTGCTCCCATGGATTGGCAAGGATCGGACTCGTCCGTGGTGGATCTGGAGCGTTGTTCCAAGGAACGTTTTGTGTCGCTGACCGATGATTTTGCAACGGGGCGGGACATGCAGCGCATGTTGGCCAAAGCCGGGTTTGATGCCGATATTGTGATGCGCACCGGAGACATCTATTCCTTGATGAGTCTGGTCAGTGGTGGTGTGGGATGCTCCCTTTTACCTGCGCGAGCCAAAGCGGTTTTTTCTGACAAGATTCAGTGGCTGAGCCTGGAGCAGAAGTATCGACATTCACAGCGTATCGGCCTGGTGTGCATGAAGTCGCGCGAGCGCAGCCCGAATGTGTTGAGCTTGTTACGGGCCTGCCGGATCGTGCGTACTCAGTTGGAAAAAGAAGGGCCGACGTCGGGCTGATACGGGTCTGCGCAAGCCGCTGTCTTGCGTTTATCCAGCCCAGCGAGACAGCCAGCGTTGCAAGCCATCCAGGGTTTGGAACTCGTCCACACTGCGCGCAGGAATCTCCGGATAGCGTTGATTCCACATGGTCGCCAGACTGCGGCCCGGACCAATCTCCAGCACCACATTGGGCTGTCGCTCTTCAATCTGCTCCATGCAGGAGTCCCATTGCACAGTTTGCATCAACTGCGCTGATAAGGCCTGGGCAGCGGTAGTGGCGTTATGCACCCATAGACCGGCATTGGTGGGCCAAGGCAAGGTTGGGGCAGTCAGTTCGCTTTGATTCAGTTGCTCTTGAAAGGCCTGGGCCGCGCTGCTCATCCAATGGGTATGGGAGGCAATATTCACGGCCAGGGGTGTGCAACGTGCCCCTTGTTCTTGAGCGAATTTTTCCAGGGCAGCAAGCTTGTCACGTGGTCCCGCACAGACAGCACTATCAGGACCATTGCGTATCGCCAGGGCAGCGCCGTGCGCTTGGCACCATTGCTCAATCGTCCGGATTGAAACCCCACTTATCGCCAGCATGCTGCTGTCCTGTCCGGCCCCGGCTTTATCCATCAAGGCGGCTCTTAGTCCGGCGAGCTGGATGGTATTGCTGGCATATAACACACCCGCTACACAAGCGGCTGCCAGTTCACCAATGCTGTAGCCCGCCACGGCCACCAAAGATCGCCTGGAGGTTTGCAGAGCAGGGACGTGCTCCTGCAATTCCTGCCAAGCGGCCAAGGCGCAAGCTGTCAGCAGAACTTGGGCATGGGCATTGGTGCTGGCCCAACGGGTATCGCGCATGGCAGCGCGCCAATCGGGAACGTGCAACTGTTCCTGCATTTGCAGCAGCGAGGGGTTTGCCGGGTTCATCCAGGGCAGCATGTCTGCGTATTGCATGCCTTGCCCGGAAAACAGCAGGGCGATTTTCATAGTCAGGCTCCAGTAGGGCGACGCTGGCTGGCACTGCCGGGTGCATAGGCTTGCAAGCGATCCAGCCAGCAGCAGGCCGACAAGGTGTCGGCTGCGCCGCCGGGGGACAGGCGACGTTTCATGAAGGCTTGATGCAAGGCTTGCGCGCGTTGCACCGCATCGGGGCTGAATGCACTGCCTGCTTGCAGGTAGTGCATGGCGCAGCGGCGCGCGTAGTGTAGCCCCTCCAGTCCGCCACGATGGGCCAGATTACTATCGTCAAGGACCGCCATAACAGAAAAGAAGGTATGCAGACCCACGGTTTGCAACTGCTGTTCTGCCACTGGTGTGCTGTGCGGAGACAAAGTTTTGACAGCGACTTGCCAGGCGGGCCAGGCCGTTTCAAACAAGGTGGGAAAGCCCTGGGCTGCTTCCTGGTTCGCGCCTTGCAAGCCATAGCGGCGTACCGCCCGTCCGCCCGGCAGTGCGGACGAAGCTTGCAGGCTGCGGGCCTGTAAAGCCGCCCCCCATAATGTTTGAAGTTGGTCCCGAATCGTGGCGGGAGTCAGGGTGCGAAAAGGTAGGCAAGCGCCTGCGGCTGCGCACAGCAGGCCCAGCATGAAGATGGCGCCACGGTGGGTATTGATGCCCCCGGTTGCCGCCTGCATGCGAGCCTCCGCTGCAATCCCGCGAGTTTGCAGCTGGCTGAATGGAACACGCTGTTGGCCCAGAGCCGCCATGTCAGAAAAATAATGGCGCAGGGCAAACAGACTGCGATAAAAAGTGCTGGCATCCATATCGTCATGGCTGCCGCTGTCGAGCAAGGAAACCAGCCCCGGTTTGGGGGCCAGAATCAGCTCGTCATACAGCGCTAGAACCGCCGCACGGCCTATGGCCGCACAACTCCAGGAACGGGATGGATCCATGAAGTCGGCGGCAGTGGGGCGAGGCGCCAATGTTCTGGTTTCAATGGCATCAAGCAGCATGAGAGGACTCCGGAGCAGGAGCGTGCTCGGGCCAGTCCGAGTGCGCCTGAATACGTACACCATGAGTGCGTTTGATCATCACTTTGCTGCTGGCACCGCTGCGCCATTGCTGCCATTCACGCCAGGCAATGGCGGCGTCATCCGGGAACAGCAACTCTCCATCCAGACGGGGCAAACCGGACAATTCGCTGATTGCACTTAATAGCTCCACCAGACGATCTGCTTGCGTGGCGCTCTGCACGGGTAGCAGCAAATCCAGGTCTGAACCTTCACGCACATAGCCCTGTCCTGTGATCAGCTCCCAGCCATAACTGCCATAGACCTGAGCCGTGCAGCCATGTGCTTGCATACGCTGACATAAGCTCAGCCAGTCTTGCGCCAAGGAGGCTGGCAATAAGGTTTGGGCTTCATGGGCGGGGGGAAAACTGCCCCAAGACAGGCTCTGGTTTTGGGAAACGATCAGGGACAGACGTTGCCGCCCCCAATCGGTCGGTAAAGGAATGCCCACTTGCAACTGTCCGCTATGCAGTTCGCCTGGCTGACGGCTGACGACCAGCGGCCAGCCTCGAGCCTGCCATTGATGCAGGCTCTGGCAGACGTGGCTGGTCAGCTCCAGATCAGTCAGCACCTGATCCCAGGCTGTGTTGTCCAGCGTGATCAGGTGGTGACGGCGAGCGGGCAGCTGGGCGTTCATCAGGATGCCTGCAAGACCTGTTCAATGATCTGGGCAGCCAGGCGGCGGCCACCACGTTCGGCACCATCGCTGGCGCGGCGATCCTGATCATTGGATTGAGCCAGTGCTGCCCGCAAGGAAGCACGCAGTTGCTCTGGCGAGCTGCTGTCCCAGACAGACTGAATGCCTCCCATGGCCACGTAGTTGCCTACGCCGGGCGCAAAGACCGGATTGGACTGCGCCAGCTCTTCCAGCATGGCTTCGGGCAGCTTGGTCACGCGGGCCATGGCAGGAATGCGCATGACGCGAATTTCGGCTTCGGGCACGGCATAGCAGGCATCGGCAATCAGGCCGGAGGTGATGAAGCCACCGGACAGGGCCTGGTCGTACACCAGCCCAATGACCTTGTGGCCTTTGCGTCGGGCCAGATCCAGGCACATGCCCAAGTGAGCCATGGCGCGGTTGATGCCCAGCAGCTCATCGCGGCGGCGCAGTTGCTGGCCCTGGGTATCGACCAAAAGCAGCAGGCTACGGCCAGGATGGTTCTTGATGGTGTCCAGCACGGCCTGTGCCTGGGTCAAGGCCAGGGACACGCCGATGGGGGCGTGTTCCGTCGTGCCGATCACGGCCAAGGTCTCGCCATCAAACTGGGCATCGCCCTGCAAAAATAAATCCTGTTCGCTAATGCTGTGCTGCGTATCGAACAGCGATTGCACCAGTGTTTCCCATTTCATGACAGCGCCTCCTGGCTGCGTAATGCTTTGACGGCTGCAGCATCCATCTGCCCGACTTGATCACTTTGTTCCAGCCCCAGTGCTTGCCACAAGGCTTGGGCCTGATTTTCAGTTTGGTTCCATTGCTCCACAGGCAGCAGGGCTGCGCGGTGTGCCAGCAGCTGATGTTCCTGTTCCAGCTCTTCCAGGGTGACGGGGCCACGGGCTGGATTCTTCAAGCCTTGTACGGCAGCGGCGCGGAAAGCGGCCACGGTGTCCGGTACAAGGTCGTCGCAATCGGCGGTCAGCCAGCGGTGTTTTCCGCCACTGGTTTGCCAGACCAAAGCGCGGTCCTTGGAGTCGTATTCTTCGACTCCGTGGGAGGCTTCAATCACTTCCGGACCGGACATGGCCAGACGGCCGACGTCGCTCATGATCAGGTGGTTGGTGCAGCGGGCCACAATGCCCATACCCCCAAAGCAACCGTTTTGCCCGCCTACCAAAGCAAGCACAGGCACTCCGGCATTACGCGTGTCCAGCAGGGCGCGCATCACTTCCGAGACGGCTATCAAACCGGCGTTAGCTTCGTGCAGACGCACACCCCCGGACTCCAGCAGCAGGACTACGCCTGCAGGACGGTCAGTCATGGCTCGACGCAGCAGGCCCACCAGCTTGGCGCCGTGGACTTCGCCCACGCCACCGCCCATGAATTCGCCTTCCTGCGCCGCCACATACACGGTCTGCCCCTCCAGCAAAGCACGGCCGATAGCCACGCCATCATCAAAGGAAGAAGGCACTCCCAACTGGGCCAGATGGGGGCTGCTCAAGCGTTGTGCAGGGGGCAGCCATTCGTGAAAGCTGTTGGCGTCAAACAGAGCCTGGACGCGCTGGCGGGCAGAACACTCCAGATAACTGCTCATGACTGTGTTCCTTGTGCTTGGCTGCGTGCCAGGGCTTCGCTGGCGGCCTGGTCCAGACGCAGACTGACCACGGCAGGGGTGGCCCCCATATCGTTAATGTCAAAGTGAATACCGGCCAGCGGATGGCGCTGGTGAAAGTCCCGCACTACCGCATCCCAGATCGTGGAGAAACCACGTGCCGAGGTATGAATATGGATGGTGCATTCGGCGCTGTCCTTGGGCTCGGCCAGCACTTCCAGATTGCCCGAACCTACCACGCCCACCAGCACAGGCTGGAAGGTGCCAATAGGCTCTTGTCCTTTGAAGCTATAGGCCAGGGTTTCCAGGCCGTGAGGAATGTTTGTCATCGTGATCTCCTAATGCAAATAGCGTGGCGGGCCATTACCAGTTACGGAAGCGTGCCGGAGGTTGATACAGCCCGCCGGAGGCTTGAACCAGATCCCGCATGCTGCGTGCGGCCAATAAATTGCGGGTGGCCTGGCGTGGGTCTATGCCCAAATCTTGAGGGCGACGGATGATGCCGCGATCACGCAGGTTCTCCACCATGCGGGCATCTCGGCCCAGGCCCACTTGCGTGTAGCCGGCAACGCCCCGTATGGCTTGTTCGCGCTCTTCGTCGGTACGGCACAGCAAGAGATTGGCGATGCCTTCTTCTGTCAGGATGTGAGTGACATCGTCGCCGTACACCATGATGGGCGGCAGATCCATGCCGGTCTGCTCCTGCAGGGTCCAGGCATCCAGGGTGTCCACAAAGGCGGGCGTCATGTGTTCGCGGAAGGTTTCCACAATCTGCACCACCAGCTTCTGACCACGTGGCGTACCGGCTGCACCTTGGCGTCCTTGGCGTGCCTCTTGCCCGGCTTTCAACCAGGCGGGGCTGGCGTGGCGACGACCGCGAGCATCCGCGCCCATATTGGGTGCGCCACCAAAACCGGCAATACGGCCCAGCGTGGCGGTGGAGCTATTGCCATGCAGGTCGATCTGCAAGGTGGAGCCGATGAACAGGTCACAGGCGTAGTGGCCAGCCGCCTGACAGAACGCGCGGTTGCTGCGCATGCTGCCATCCGGGCCGGTGAAGAACACATCGGAGCGGGCGCGCAGATAGTTTTCCATGCCCAGCTCGGAGCCGAAGGAGTGCACCGATTGCACCCAACCGGCTTCGATGGCCGGGATCAGGGCAGGATGCGGATTCAAGGCCCAGTGCTGGCAAATCTTGCCTTTCAGGCCCAGTGATTCGCCGTAAGTGGGCAGCAACAATTCAATGGCGGCGGTATCAAAACCGATGCCGTGGTTCAGGCGTTGCACACCGTATTCCGCGTAGATGCCCTTGATCGCCATCATGGCCATCAAGACCTGGATTTCGCTGATCTGGGCTGGGTCGCGGGTAAACAGCGGTTCGATAAAGTGCGGGCGGGGAGCGGGCACGACAAAGTTCACCCAGTCGGCGGGAATGTCCACACGCGGCAGGCGGGTGGTCTTGCTGTCGACCAGCTCGTTGACCTGGGCGATGACAATGCCGCCGGAAAAGGCAGTGGCTTCCACAATAGCCGGGGTATCTTCGGTATTGGGGCCGGTGTACAGATTGCCGTGCTCATCGGCGGCCTGGGCCGCGATGAGCGCGACATTCGGGGTCAAATCTACAAAGTAACGGGCAAACAACTCCAGATAGGTATGAATGGCACCGATGTTCAGTCGTCCTGCCGAGGCCAGCCTGGCCAGGCGCGCACCTTGCGGGCCGGAAAAGCTGAAGTCCAGGCGGTTCGCAATGCCTTTTTCAAACACATCCAGGTGCTGGGGCAAGGCCAGCACGGATTGCACCATGTGCAGGTCATGAATCTGCGCTGGGTCGACGCCCACCAGTGCGTCGGCCAGAAAGTCGGCCTGCTTCTGGTTATTGCCTTCCAGACATACTCGATCTCCTACTTGTAATACGGCTTCCAGCAAGCTGCTGGCTTTATCCGTGCTGCATATCTTGCCTTGCAAAGAGTCTCCCAGTGCGCGGCTGGCACGTTGCAGTCTTTGCTGGCGGGCTTGATTCTTAAGATTCCAGTTGCTGTCCGTCATTGGGTTTCCCTGTCCTACCTCTGTCGATGTGATCCGTTGAGTAAGCTGCCCGACCCTTCAGGATCGGAGTTCAGGCAGCGCGATAGTTAATGTGCCCAGGCGATGGGCAATGCGGGTGGCCGCTTCCAGTAGCAGGTCATCCTGCCCAGGGCGGGCAGCCACTTGCAGTCCTAAAGGAAGCCCGTGGCTGCCAAAGCCGATGGGCAAGTTGATGCATGGAATGCCCAGTGCCGTCCAGGCGCGGCACAGCACGGGATCGCCCGTCGTGTCGCGTGTGGGAGCCTCGCCCAAGGCGGCTGCGCTCAGGATCAGGTCTGCGTCGCCGAAGATCAGCTCGGGTTGGCGCTTGACCTGATTGATCAGGCCTTGAGCCTGAATCAGTTCGGCAGGTTGAGTCTGTGCGCATTTATCCAGATAAGTCTGCAAAGCTGGCGAGAGCAGTTCCAGGTGTTGCTGGCGCTCATGGCTTAAATGGGCCAGTACTTCAGCCCCCATGACGGCTTGCTGCGCGTGGGTCAGTTCACCAAACAGACTGTCCCTGTCGCTAAGCTGAACTTCAAACTGGCCGTCATCCATTTTCAGGTGAGTCACGGTCGCTTCCAGCCGATCACGCAAATCCTCGGCAATGTCCTCCCACCAGGGCGTGTGCAAAAAGCTCATGCGTAAAGGGGCTTGCTGCAGGACTTGCGATACTTCCGGCGTGCTGCGCAGCGCGTTGAACACACGGCGCACATCCTCCAGGCGCTGGCCCAAAATTCCCAAGGTGTCCAGAGACGGGCTGATGGTTTTCAGGCCGCTGCTGGGCAAGGCGCCGAAGCTGGGTTTGAAGCCATAAATTCCGCAGAACGTGGCGGGGCGCACCACGGACCCCGCTGTCTGGGTGCCCAAAGCTACCGGCACCACATTGGCAGCCACGGCAGCGGCCGAGCCGGACGACGAACCGCCCGGCGTGTGCTCCAGATTCCAGGGGTTGCGTGTCTTGGGTGGACTAAACAGCGCAAATTCTGTGGTGACGGTTTTGCCAAAAGGCACGGCACCGGCCGCACGCAGAGCCTGCACAATGGCAGCGTCCTGGGTGGGGCGGTTGTCGCGATAAATGGGCGAACCATAGGTGGCTGGAGCGTCCGCCGTATTGATCAAATCCTTGATGCCGATGACCAGCCCCTTCAAGGGGCCGGTGTTGTCCTCCTGCTCTTGGGCGACACGCCGTACCTGCTCCTTGTCCAGATGGGCAAAGGCCTGAATCAGATCCTCGGTTTGCTCGTAGCGGGCAATTGCTGCCTCCGCTGCCTCCTGGCTGGATGTCGTGTTTCGGGTAGCGAAATCATTCACAGACATGGCAAGTCCTTAGAGCGTGAAGGGTGCGATAAGAATAGCAATCGTCAAAATGACGGTGCCAATCAGAAAGGCCACGACAGTAAAGCCCATCACTTGTCGTACATTCAGGCGCGCAATGGCCAGCACAGGCAAAAGCCAGAAGGGCTGGATCATATTGGCCACCGCCTCGCCAAAGGCCACGGCCATGGACATCAGGCCCAGGTAGGCAGGGCCGTCCTGACCAATGGCCAGGGCCGATTGCACAGCGATGGGGCCTTGCACACCCCAGTGTCCGCCACCGGAAGGAACAAACAGCGAGATGATGATGGAGGCGATAAAGGTCAGGAAGGGCAGAGTGTATTCATTGGCCCCAGTCACCAGCGCGGAGGACAGGATTTCTTCCAGGGCGCGACCGCCTTCCATGGGGATATAGGCTAGCAAGCCCATGATGCCGCCATACAGCGGGTACTGCAGAATCAGCGGGCCTGCCGTTTTGGCGGACTCGACAAAGGATTTGATAAAGCGGATAGGCGTCCAGTGCAGCAGGGCACCGGTGACGGTAAACAGCATGATCATGGATGAGATGTTCAGCGCAAAACCGCTGCGCACGAAGTAGTACATACCCGCGGCAAAGAACAGCACATTCAGAATCCACAGGTTTTCCAGCTTTTCAGCCGGGGTGCTGGGCTTGGTTTTGGGCAGGTCTTTTTCAATGTCAGCAAAGACGGCGGGGTCAGGCGGCAAGGCGTAGTCAGGCTCCATGCGCCAGATCGTCAGAAACAGCAGGATGATCAGGGCCACAACTGGAATCCAGCTATAGGGCTGGAAAATGGTCAGGCTGAACGGCACCGTCATGCTGGTCAGTTGATGGATGACGTTAATGGGGCTGTTGGGGTCGGTATTGGCCAGGGCAATCGAGCTGGACAGACCTTGAGTCCAGAGCAGGTAACCCATATAACCCGAGGCAATCAGATAACCGAAGTGCACATTGGGCAGACGGCGGGCAACCTGGCGTGCAACCAGGGCACCGGCCACCAGACCCAGGCCCCAGTTCAGCAGGCAGAAGATCGCGCCCACGGCAAAGCACAGCAGGGCACCTTCAACTTGTGTGCGGGCACGGGAGGCCAACCAGATGATGGCGCGTTTCAAGGGTGGTGCTTCGGCCAGGGTGTAGCCCGTCACCAGAATCAGCACCATTTGCAGGGCAAAGGTGAAAATACTTTTGGGGCCCCATACCCCGCGATACCAGGCATCCACCATTCCTCCGGGGGTGGCGCCATCAACAAACAGGGCAATCAGTCCTACAACCAGCAAGCTCAGGATGACGGCGAACAGATACGGGTCCGGCATCCACTTTTCTACGTAACGCACGCAGATATTGGTAAAGCGGGTCAGCAAGTTTGGCCTGGGTTTGGCCGAGAGGGTAGCAGTGGTGTTCATGATGAACTTATCCTTGTTTTTGTCTCCCCGACCTGGCTAGTGGGTCGGCTGATGGATGTGGATGCTGGATACACAGTCCCGCTAGCGCGTACTCCTCGGTAATGACTGTTGCCTGTATCTCGCCTTCCTTTTTTATGGTGTGCCCCTTAGGGGGCTTATCGTTGTGCCCACAAGATAGCGACAGGCTAGTGCGTGGATCAATAAAGCAAATGTTGTTTTATTTACGCGCGGCGAAACGATGACGCGTTAACCCTAGGGGAAAAGGGCGTGCGAATGCTGCGACACGCGGCTTTGGGTATAAAGCCGCTTGTTTTACGGGAGATGGGGATATTTAGCTAAAACGAACTGATTAGAGGATCAGTTTGAGTTGCGGATAGGGCGCTGTTTGAAACGGAACTGCTTTTTTTCATACGCCAACCTGGGGGAGTGCGGCGTGGGAAGGGACTGGGCTTATAGCCAGCGTAGTTTCTCTTTTTTTGACAGGCTGAGCCTGGAGGAGCCACCTGCGTTGATTGGAAAAGCAGACAGAGGGAATGAACTTCGAGACGTAAAAAAGCACACAGGGCAGGCTGTGTGCGGATGAGGGTGTTAACGATCCCGACACCATTCAGGGGGAGAAATCCGCCCAGATTTAAAACTTGTCGGCGACCGAATCCAGCGCGTCGCGCAGCAAACCGGCAATTTCTTTTTGCCGTGGCGCAGGCATGCGCTCGGTAATGGCCGTGACACTCATGGCCAGAATGGGGCGGCCTTTGTGATCGCACAACGCGCAGCCCACACCCAAAGCACCGCGTACGGCGTAATTGCCTACAACCGAGTAGCCCCGGATACGGGTGTTGGTGACCAACTGGCGCATCTCGCGCTGAGTCATGCCACCGTACTGATCCAGTTGATTGGCATTGCGTTCGATAATCTGCTCGATCGCTTCGTCCCCAAGTGTGGCCAGATAGGCCATGCCACCCGAACCCACGCCCAAAGGCTGACGCTTGCCGACATAAGTGGCCAGAATCTGTACCGGGTAGGGGCCAATTTCGCGCCACAGGCTAACGGAGTCGTCGCCATCGCGGCCCACCAGAAAGACCGCGTCGCCAGTCTGTTGAGCCAGCTCTTGCATGATGGGCTGCATGATGGTGACACGCGGGTCCAGTCCAAACAGGCCCTGATCCTGGCGCGTGGCGCTGTAGCGACGGCTATGGCTACTGTTCTGGACCAGACCGTGATCGATCAGGGCGGCCAGCAGCCGGTAGATGGTGGGGCGCTGTAATTGCGTGGCGCGCGACAGGTCGGTGACGCTCAGCCCTTTGCCTTGATGATTCTGCAAAGTCTTGAGCACCAGCAGGCCGCGTTGCAAGGTGCGCGGCCCGGCCTGATCCTGCGGTTCTACGGTCTCGGGAGTGTTCATGCTTGAAAACAGCTATTGCTTACCGAAAAAGTAACTCAGTAAGAATATACGCCAGCCAAGAAAGTGTCCACTGTGTGATCGCTCATAAAAGACAGTGCCCGCTGGGTGCAGCGGGCAAGAGGGGTAGCGCGTTTGAAGGCAGGTTTTAGCGATGTTCCGGGCCTGCCGATTCGTCTTTACGTTGTTCAGGGATGGGGTGGCCCGCTGTTTTGGCGGTCTTGATCATGGCGGTACACAGGCCGCGCAACATATCCACTTCGTCCAAACTAAGCTGGGCGCGCCCGAACAGGTGCTGCATGCGGGGCACCAGCTTCTTGGGGTGTTTGGGGTCCAGGAACTTGACGCTTTCAATGGCCTGTTCCCAGTGCTGTAGCAAGGCTTGCACTTTGGCTTGGGGAGCCAGCTCCTTGCCAGGGTCTGCCTTGCCATCCGTATGGGGCAGCAGGCTGGCACCGCTTTCAGCCAGCAGCGCGTAGCGCAATTCCCAGGCAGCCAGTTGCAAAGCCTGGGCGACATTCAGGGAACTGTATTCAGGATTGGCCGGAATATGGCAGACGTATTGGCACTGGCTGATGTGATCATTGGTCAGGCCCACGCGTTCGGTCCCCAGCACAATGGCGACGGTTCCGGCGTGCTGGCGCAGATGCTCACGGCTCAGTTCGGCAGTCTGACGTATATCGGCGGCTGGCGGTCCTAAATAGCGGGGGCGGGCCGTCAGGGCAAAAGCCAGAGTGACCGGTTCCAGTGCATGCGCCAGAGTGGGAACAATAGTTGCTTGCTCCAAAACGTCGACGGCACCGCTGGCCAGCGAGATTGCCTGAGGGTTTTGTGCAACGTCCGGGTCTAGCGGGTCGACCAGACATAAGTCGCCAAAGCCCATGGTTTTGATCGCTCGCGCTGCTGCGCCGACGTTTCCAGGGTGGCTGGGTTGCACCATAATGAAGCGAACCCGGTGAAAATTATCATCAAATGCCGATGCTTGCGTCTGAGTCATTTAAAATAGCTACTTTGAAGCTACGCTTCCTGTGTCTGCTCACGCGATTTTGCCCTGCAACAGGGCACGCCAGGCAGGCTCAATTATTGTTAAAAAAACGGAATTTCCATGCACCCGATGCTCAATACCGCCATCAAGGCGGCTCGCCGTGCCGGCACCATTATCTCTCGCGCCAGTCTGGACCTCCAGCACCTGTCGGTTGCGCGTAAAGGCCCTAAAGATTATGTCACGGAAGTGGATCGCGCAGCAGAGGAAGCCATCATTGAAGTGTTGAGCGAAGCTTACCCCGACCACGGTTTTATCGGCGAGGAAACGGGCGAGCGCCCACCGCTGGAACCCGCAGGCGAAGGTACTCCCGAATACCAGTGGGTCATTGATCCTCTGGATGGCACCACCAACTTTATCCACGGCTTTCCGTGCTACGCAATTTCGATTGCCTTGATGCACCGTGGCCAGGCTGCCCATGCCGTCATTTACGACACCAACCGCAATGAAATGTTCACGGCCAGCCGTGGCGGTGGTGCCTTCCTGAACGACCGTCGTATTCGTGTGTCGGGCCAGACTCGTTACCACGATGCCTTGATCGGTGCACACGTGCCGGATTCGGGTGCAGGCGTGAAACCCACCTCCCCATTTGCCGATATGCTGGCCGAATGTGCTGCCGTGCGTCGCGTGGGTGCAACGGTTTTGGATCTGGCTTATGTGGCTGCAGGTCGTCTGGATGGCTTCTGCGCCGTCAATCTGCAACCTTGGGATCTGGCTGCCGGCACTTTGCTGGTGACCGAAGCCGGCGGTCTGGTGGGCGACTTTGAAGGCGAACAAACCTGGAAAGAGACTGGCAATGTGATTGCCGCCAGTCCGAAGATCTTTATTCAGATGCTGTCGCACCTGCAAGATTAAGAACCTAGACCCCGGCATTGCCGGGGTGTTCTTTTAATCACAGCGCCAAGGAGCTGAGATGGAGTGGTTGATGGACCCGACCGCCTGGGTTGGGTTACTCACACTGGTAGTTCTGGAAATTGTGCTGGGCATCGATAACCTGGTGTTCATTGCAATTTTGGTCGACAAGCTGCCTCCGGCGCAGCGCGACCGGGCTCGTGTACTGGGCCTGTCACTGGCCTTGCTGATGCGCCTTGGCTTGCTCACGGTCATGTCCCATCTGGTGCAGCTGACCGACCCCTTGATCTCCATATTCAGTCTGGATTTTTCTGGCCGTGATCTGATCATGATCGTGGGTGGTTTTTTCCTGCTGTTCAAGGGCACACTGGAGCTGCACGAACGTATTGAGAACCGCAGCGCTCATGCTTCCGGCTCGCGCATGTATGCCAGCTTCTGGGTCATCGTGGCGCAGATCGTGGTGCTGGATGCCGTGTTCTCCATCGACGCGGTCATTACTGCGGTGGGTATGGTCGAGCACCTGCCCATCATGATGGCGGCGGTGGTCATTGCCATTGGCATCATGCTGGTTGCTTCCAAACCCTTGACGGCTTATATCAATAGTCGCCCCACGGTGGTGATCCTGTGCCTGGGCTTTTTGTTGATGATCGGCTTCTCCTTGCTGGTGGAAGGCTTTGGCGTACATGTACCCAAGGGTTACCTGTATGCGGCCATTTCCTTCTCCATCCTGATCGAAATGTTCAATCAGCTGGCGCGTCGCAAGTTGCGTATGCTGCAGGCAGGTCGTCCCATGCGTGAGCGTACGGCCGAGGCTGTGCTGCGCATGTTGGGCAAGCGTCCCGCTTCCGGTGAAACGGTCATCGGGCCGGATCTGCCCGGTGCAGCGGCGCAAATGGTGTTCGGTCAGGAAGAACGCAATATGGTCAGTGGTGTGCTGACTTTGTCCGAGCGTACCGTGCATTCGGTGATGACGCCGCGCAATGCGATTACCTGGGTGAATGTGCAGGACGATCCTGAGGTCCTGCGCGAAAAGATGACACATGAACCCCATAGCATGGTGCCAGTGTGTCGCGGTTCGCTCGATGAGGTTATTGGCATTGGTCGAAGCAAAGAGTTACTGGCAGACCTGCTGATTCATGGTCATATCCGTCTGGACCAATTGCGTCAGCCGGTTTTTGTGTATGAGTCCATCGGGATTTTGGACCTGATGGAAACCATCAAGCAAAGCCGCGGGCAGTTGGTCATGGTGACGGACGAGTTCGGCACTATTGAAGGTTTGGTGACGCCTTTGGATATTTTCGAGGCGATTGCAGGCGACTTCCCCAGCGAGGACGAAACCCCCGATATTGTCCAGGAGTCCCAGGACCACTGGCTCCTGGACGGCTCCACCGACTTGCATCATCTGGAACAGATGCTGGGTGTGGATGGTCTGGTGGATGAAGAGGAAGAATATGCCACCCTGGCCGGTTATCTGCTGACGCGTTTCGGACAATTGCCCAAGGTGGGCGATATGTGTGTGCTTGAGCAAAGCGATGCGGTGTATCGCTTCAAGGTGGAAGAGCTGGAAGGGCGTCGCATTTCACAGGTCAGCCTGGAACGTGTGCCATACGATGATGAACAAATCGATCCATTTCTGGCGTCTTAATTTTTATTGGCTTTGATTCGGACAACATGACTGAGCAAACTCTCTATTTGTTGAAAGCCCTGTTTCTGGGGATTGTTGAGGGCATCACGGAATTCATTCCGGTTTCCAGTACGGCGCACTTGCTGATCCTGGGCTCCTGGATTGATTTTTCCTCGGGCGATGCCAAGGTCTTCGAGGTTGTCATTCAGTTTGGTTCGATTCTGGCCGTGATCTGGATTTTTCGCGCCCGTTTGATTCAGCTGATCACCGGGGTCTTGCGCGGAGATCGCACCGAGCTGATGTTCACTCGCAATCTGCTGATTGCCTTTTTGCCCGCTGCCGTTATTGGTGCCTTGACGATTCAGTACGTTAAAGCGCTGTTCCATCACCAGATTGTGTTTGTGTTCACGCTGGTATTGGGTGGTTTGTTGATGCTGTGGGTCGAGCGCAAACCGCAGTACGCGAAGAACACGTCGGAGCTGGATCAGGGTGAAACCGCCACCTCGCAGAAGGCTACCGCCTTTGCCTTGGAAGAGATCACCTGGAAGCAGGCTTTGGTGGTTGGTTTTGCCCAGTGCATTGCCATGGTGCCTGGTACTTCACGTTCGGGTGCCACCATTATCGGTGGCATGTTGGCTGGTATTCAGCGCAAGACCGCCACGGAGTTTTCTTTCTTCCTGGCCATGCCAACCATGCTGGCTGCTACGGTTTATGACCTGTATCGCAACGGTGCGTCCTTGAGTGCAGATCAAAGCACCGCGATTATTGTGGGCTTTGTTGCTGCCTTCTTTAGCGCCTTGTTCCTGGTGAAGGCCGTGCTGCGCTTTGTGTCCAGTCGCACCTATCGTCCTTTTGCCTGGTATCGGATTGCGTTGGGCGGAGTATTGTTTGTGTGGCTGATGACTTAGATCTTTGCCGCCTTAGAGGTTTTGAAATCCCCGCTTGCTTGACCTGCCAGCGGGGATTTTTCTTTTCAGGGAGGCTCGGTAAATGTCGTCTTTTCACGCACATATTCTACCTACCTACCTACCTACCTACCTACCTATCTATCTATCTATCTATCTATCTATCTATCTATCTATCTATTTATCTGTCTAGCTGTCTATCCGTCTGTCTGTCCGCGTATCTAGCGATGTACCAATTTGATAGGCACTTTTTTGGTGATTATTGTGTGCAAGGGTTTGTTGGCAAATAGCAGGTTTGTCGCCCGTCATTTGGTCTGGCTTGGCTTCGATACGCTGCTGCTTATTGAAGGGAGCTTGGTCTCAGCAAGACGCCTCTCGGTTCGTCTGCCCCGGTATCCGGGCTGACTACTTGCCGGTGCTGCGCACCGGTACCCTGGTCGGTGTTCGGATACGGGCGCGCCCTTAACTCGCGGGGTGTCTTGTCCACCGGACAAGACACAAGCGCCCCGCTCAAACAGAAGGGCGCTTGCACCCCGTATCCGAACACCGCCTGCGGCAAGCAGTCTGAACCGCCCGGATACCAGGGCAGACGAACCGAGAGGCTCACAGTGAGGAAGGGACAAGCAGCCTTGCTGCTCATGGCGCCAAGAGTCGGTGGTCGGGCACGAGACCAGCCTTCGGTGGTCCGCTTTGGTTGCCGCGAGCGAAAGTATCTTGTTGGCAAAAATCACGGTCTTTTTTGCGTTTTTGAGGGGGCAATTGGGCTCGACGGGCGAGTCAGGGCTCTGGCCGCAGGCTCTTGCAGTATCCAGGATGCAAGCCCTGTGCTGTTTGAGCGGGGCGCTTGTGGTTCGTCCGGGGGACGAGCCACCCCGCGAGTTCACAGGGCGCCTGGATACTGCAAGAGACCAGGGAGCCCGTGCGCAGCACGGGCCGGAGACCCGCCAAGTCGAGCCCAATTGCCCCCTCAAAAATGCTTATGCAGCCACCTTGATTCCTGCCACCAGCACCGTGTGAAGAAAAACAGGTTTTATCGCAAGAAGGTATAAAAAGACGTGGAGCTTAAACCTAGCTGGCTGTAGGTGAAGTCACTCTTACTGAGGTCCCAGTGTCTGACACTGATCCTCTTGCCCCCACTGGTGCAGGCAGAGCTGTACACCTTCAATGCTGATATAGCCGCCCCGTCGTCCTCCTTCCGAGGAGTCAGATTCCCAATCCGGGAGTACCCAGCGGCGTACCGGCTCAAAGCCGGGAATGTCATGTACTGCAGGGCGATGTGTATGGCCATGAACCATGGCCTGCACAGGATGCGCCTCGCAGGCTGCCACAATAGCTGCAGGCTGCACATCCATGATGTCTTTGGACTTGTATTGCTTGCCGCGCTGGCTACCGGCGCGGGCTGAATCGGCAATACGCTGACGCAAGCTTAAAGGGCAGGCCAGATAGAGTTTCTGGAGCCAGGGTTTGCGTACCCAATGGCGAAAGCGTTGATAGGCCAGATCGTCCAGGCAGTACTCGTCGCCGTGCGACATCAGAATCAGGCCGGCAGAAGTGTCCAGAACGACTTGATCGGGCAATAGCGTGGCGTGAACATGGCGGGCGTAGGTTTGGCCCAGCAGGAAATCGCGATTGCCGCGCATCAGATACAGCGGATGCTGCTGCGCGAATGTGCGCAGCGCCTCACTGACTTGAGCAAGCCAGGGAGCAGGGTGGGCGATTTGATCGTCACCAATCCAGGCATTGAAAATATCACCGCCCAGGATCAAGGCATGAGCTTGATGCTGGGCGGAGTGCAGAAACTGCAGGAAATCCTGGACGGTGTCTGGATTGTCCGGACCCAGATGCAGGTCCGCAGCAATCCAGATGTTGCCCGCAAGCGTGAGCTTATTCGACAAGCGTGGCTTTTTCCAGAACGACGTCCTCAACGGGCACGTCTTGGTGGAAGCCCTTGTTGCCGGTGCGCACGGTCTTGATCTTGTCGACCACGTCCATGCCTTCGATCACGCGGCCAAATACGGCGTAGCCCCAGCCATTGGCGGTAGGAGCGGTGAAGTTCAGGAAGTCGTTGTCAGCCACGTTGATGAAGAACTGAGCCGTAGCCGAGTGTGGGTCGGAGGTGCGAGCCATGGCCAGGGTGTACTTGTCGTTCTTCAAACCGTTGTCAGCTTCGTTCTTGACAGGAGCGTTGGTGGCTTTTTGCTTCATGTCGGCCTCAAAGCCGCCGCCCTGGATCATGAAGTTGTTGATCACACGGTGAAACACGGTGCCGTCGTAAAAACCGCTGGACACGTAGTCCACAAAGTTGGCTACGGTGTTGGGGGCTTTTTCTGCGTTCAGTTCGATCAGGATGGTGCCCTGGTTCGTCTGCAGTTGGACGCGTGGAGAGGTGCTCATAGAAGTGCCTTCAGAAGAAGTGGAAGAATCTGCTGCCATAGCCGGACTGCTCATCATAGGCATAGCCATACAGGCAGCAATAAGCAGGGTGCGCAAGCTGCGAGCCTGATCACACCATTGAAATGTGCTTGCAAACATAAGATAGGGACAACCCAGTCAAGGAAAAATCTTATTGTTGCAGAATTTGGCCAGTTTGTTGCGCACGCTGGGCTGCTTTGGGCACACCACTGGCGGCGGCTTGACGGTAGGTGTCATTGGCCAGCATCAGTTGGACTTCACCCATATTGGCGCGGGCCAGTGCGTAGGACGGATCGGCGGTCAAAGCCATTTTCAGGGCTTCCAGGGCCAGGTCCAGCTTGTCCTGCGCGATGTACTCGGCCGCCAGATTATTCCAGGGCTCGGGCAACTCCGGGTAATAGGTGGTCATGTTCTGGTAAAGGCTGATGGCGCCATTGTGGTCACCACTGGCCGACAGGGCGCGTGCCTTCAAAAACAGCAACTGCACATTGGCACCGGGCTCGCCCCGGTCCTTGCGTTGCTCCAGCTGTTTTTCGATCGCCTGCAAGGCGTCGGCATGACGGCCCTGGGCAATCAAGGTGCTGATGCGCTGGCTGACTTCAGCGGCGCTAAGCGGCAAAGAGGTATCGACGCTGGGGGCCAGCACGTCCAGAGCACGGGCCAGACCCTTCCAGCCACGTTCAGGTTCGGGAGCGATATCCAGCAAGGGATCGTTCACCCGCGCACTGGGCGGGGGCAAATCGGGCAGGGATTGGGCGCTCACGTTTTGACCCAGGGCCAGAAAAAGGGCCAAGGTGCAAGGAGCGAGAAACCGAGTCCGTCTAGGTGTACTGAACACAGAGGGGGCGCCTATAAAATCTGGCTTGAAGACCAGGAAGGTTGGTAGATTGCTGCCTTTAACGAGGTCTGCTTGCTATACTTATTGACCATCATTCTAACCTTGCCTCTTGCCGGGCGGGAAATACGGAACCTGATCCAAGGGCAATTGTTCTGGCACAAGGTTCCGATTTTATGACGATTACAGGCCATGTTGCGCATTTATAACTCGTTGTCACGCTCTAAAGAGGTGTTTTCTCCGGTTGAACCGGGCCACGTGCGTATGTACGTCTGTGGCATGACGGTGTACGACTTCTGTCACCTGGGGCACGCTCGTATGCTGGTCAGCTTTGACATCGTGCAGCGTTGGTTGCGAGCAAGCGGCTATCGCGTCTCCTATGTGCGCAATATTACCGATATTGATGACAAGATCATCCGCCGTGCCGTCGAGCGCAAGCAACTGATGTCTCAGGTAACGGACTTCTATATTGCCGCCATGCATGCCGACGAAAAGGCCCTGGGTGTGCAAAGCCCTGACTCGGAACCACGCGCCACGCAGCACGTGCCCGATATGCTGGGCATTATTGCCAAGCTGGAAGAAAACGGCCTGGCCTATCAGTCCGAAGACGGTGATGTGAACTACGCCGTGCGTCAGTTCCCCGGCTACGGCAAATTGTCGGGTCGCTCTTTGGATGATCTGCGTGCCGGTGAGCGTGTTGCCCTGAACTCGGCCAAGCGTGACCCTCTGGATTTTGTGCTGTGGAAGTCGGCTAAAGAAGACGAACCCGCCGAATCCAAATGGGAATCCTCGTACGGCCTGGGCCGTCCGGGCTGGCACATCGAATGTTCGGCCATGAGCAAGGCGCTGCTGGGCCTGCCCCTGGATATTCACGGCGGTGGCCCAGACTTGAAGTTCCCTCACCACGAAAACGAAATTGCCCAAACGGAAGGCGCCTTTGGCGGCCAGTTGGCCAATGTCTGGATGCACTGCGGTCCCCTGATGGTGGACTCGGAGAAAATGTCCAAGTCCCTGGGCAACTTCCGTCGCATTCGCGATACCGTGGCCCCCGAAGGTCTAGCCGACGAAGAAAGCAGCTACATCGCCAATCCGCGTGAAGCTGAAATGCTGCGCTTCTTTATTGTGCGCAATCATTACCGCAGCTTGCAAAACTACGCGCCAGATAATCTGCGCGATGCTCAGCAGGCTTTGGACCGTCTGTACCAGACCCTTCAACACGTTCCTGCCGCCGATGTCCAGATTGACTGGACTCAAGGCCCCGCTCTGGCGTTTGCCGAAGCCATGAACGACGATTTCAATACGGCTGGCGCTGTTGCCGTTCTGTTTGAACTGGCTGGCCAGGCCAACCGCGACAAGGATGCGCAGGCCGCCGGTTTGATGCGCGCTCTGGGTGGCGTGATTGGTCTGTTGCAAGTGGACCCGGCCGTCTACTGGCGTGCCAGCACACGCTTTGGTCAGGCAGCCAGCGTGGCCGGTGCCGACTCCTTGAGCGACGCCCAGATTGACGAGCTTCTGGCGGAACGCGGCCAGGCTAAACAGAATCGCGACTTTGCGCGCGCCGACGCCATCCGTGAGCAGCTTAAAGAGCAGGGCGTAGAGCTGGAAGATCGGCCAGGTGGAGCAACACAATGGCGCAGGGCCTAAGCGGCGTTCAATCCGGCCCTCAAGTTCGTTTGGTGGGCAAACCTGATTACTGGGACGACGCCTGCGCCCAGCTGATGAAGCGCGATCGTATCTTGCGCAAGCTCATCCCCCAGCATGGCGACTACTGGCTACAACATCAGGCTCCGGCTTTCACCACTTTGGTGCGTTCCATTGTGGGCCAGCAACTGGCCTCGCGTACGGCGGACCAGCTGTGGCGCAAGCTGCTGGACGGTTGCGGCCAGCCACTCTCGCCTGAACTTATTTTGGAACTGGGTTACGAGGCCCTGCATGGTTTGGGCTTGCCCAAACGCAAGGCCGAATATATTGTTGATTTGGCGACTCACTTTGATGCTCGTAAAATCGACCCCCAGGCATGGCAGTCCCTGTCTGATGAAGCCGTTATTGCGGACCTGTGCGCCATTCGTGGTGTAGGTCGCTGGACGGCTGATATGTTTCTGATTTTCAACTTGCACAGACCCGATGTTCTCCCCTTGGATGATGCGGGCCTGCTCAAGGCAATCTCTCTGCACTATTTCAGCGGCGAGCCGGTCTCCCGGTTCGAGGCGCGTGAAGTTGCTCAAGCGTGGGCACCGTGGTGCACGGTGGCTACCTGGCATCTGTGGCGCAGTCTGAACACAGTTGCGGTACGATATTAAATTAGGCCTAAACCTTAAGAACCGACATGCGAAATACATTCCTGGAATTTGAGCAGCCTTTGGCCGAGCTCGAAGGCAAAATCGAAGAGCTCCGCTATGTGCAATCTGATTCCGCTGTGGATATTTCAGAGGAACTCAGCCGTCTGCAGCAAAAAAGCCAGACGCTGGCCAAGAACATTTACGCCAAGCTCACGCCTTGGCAAACGGCCCTGGTTGCTCGCCATCCACAACGTCCATACACCCTGGACTATGTAAACCAGATCTTCTCGGACTTCCACGAGCTGCATGGCGATCGCATGTATGCGGACGACCTGGCCATTGTGGGTGGTCTGGCCCGTTTCAACGGTACGCCTTGCATGGTGATTGGTCACCAGAAAGGTCGTGATACCAAAGAGCGCGCCCGTCGCAACTTTGGCATGCCGCGCCCCGAAGGCTACCGTAAAGCCCTGCGCTTGATGAGGTTGGCGGAAAAATTTGGTATCCCTGTCTTTACCTTCATTGATACTCCCGGCGCCTACCCTGGTATTGGCGCTGAAGAGCGTGGCCAGTCCGAGGCAATCGGTCACAACCTGTTTGCCATGGCCAAACTGCGTGTACCTATCATCTCCACCATTATTGGTGAAGGCGGTTCGGGTGGTGCGTTGGCGATTGCCGTGGGTGACGTGGTCTCCATGCTGCAATATTCCACCTACGCCGTGATCTCGCCCGAAGGTTGTGCCTCGATTCTGTGGCGTAGTGCGGACAAGGCGCCCGTGGCGGCTGAGGCCCTGGCCATTACCGCTCCCCGTCTGAAAGAACTGGGCCTGGTCGATCGCGTGATCAACGAGCCCATTGGTGGCGCACATCGCGATCCCACCATGATGGCGCGCCAATTGGGCCGTGCCCTGGCTGATGCCTTGCGTCAGGTCTCGGGCCTGAG
This sequence comes from Alcaligenes sp. EGD-AK7, assembly GCF_000465875.3. Classification (NCBI taxonomy): domain Bacteria; kingdom Pseudomonadati; phylum Pseudomonadota; class Betaproteobacteria; order Burkholderiales; family Alcaligenaceae; genus Alcaligenes; species Alcaligenes sp. EGD-AK7. The sequence continues at coordinate 78,666 of NZ_AVOG02000067.1, forward strand.
CACCGAACAACTGCTGGCGCAGCGTATGGAACGTCTCCTGGCCTACGGCCGTTATCAGGAAGTTCGTGCCTGATCCATTGCCTTCCAGTCAGCTGGGGGGCTTTAGCCCCTCACCCCCGCTGCTGGAGGCGCTTAACCATCACCTAAGTTTTAAAAGCGGCGATAGCGTCGCTGTCGCCTTAAGTGGTGGTGCGGACTCGGCAATGCTGGCGGTACATACCCATCTTTGGGCCAGCCGCCGCAAAGTCACACTTCATTTTTTCCATATTCATCACGGCCTGCAAGCCATTGCCGATCAGTGGCAAGCGCATGTGCATGACTTGGCTGCGCGTTTGCAGCGACCCTGTCACAGCTTGCGGGTCCAGGTACAGTCCCGCCGTCTAAGCGCAGATGGCATGGAATCCGCCGCGCGAGATGCCCGCTATCAAGGCCTGGCTGAACTGGCGCACTTTGTTGGCTTGCAGCATGTGCTGCTGGCTCATCATCAAGATGATCAGGCCGAAACGGTTCTGATGCGTTTGCTGCGAGGCACGGGTACAACCGGTCTGGGGGCGATGGCACCCCGTATGCAGCGCGATCAATTGCAGTACTGGCGACCCTGGCTGGAGCAGCCCAGGGCACTTATTCTTCAAGCCAGTGATGCGTTTGCCGCAGCCACGGGCTGGCATGCGGTACAAGATCCCACCAATATCAATCCTGATTACACCCGTGGCGCAGTGCGCGATTTGCTCACGCCTGTACTCGACGCGCGCTGGCCGGGCTGGCAAAGCCGTTTGCAGCGTCAAGCCCAGCTAAGCCGCGAAACGCAGGAAGTATTGGATAGTGTGGCCAGCCAGGACTGGCAGACACTGGAACCTGATGAAACAGGACGCAGTTTCAGTTTGGTGGCGTGGCGTAGCCTGGAGCCAGCGCGGCAAAGCCTGGTGCTCCGTTATTGGTTGCAGGAGCAGGGAGCTGGCTTGCCTACGCAAGCGCGTCTGGCAGAACTGCTCAAGCAACTGCGCGGGCTGCATGCCCGGGGGCACGACAGAAATTTGATGTGGAAGCATGGACAGAACCTGGTGCGCTGTGTGCGAGGCCGGGTGCAGATCGAATCTGCCGGTCCAGGCGACCAGCAAGCAGGCCTGGTGGCCGATCAAGCAAGTAAGTAGTTTGGGGTGGCCTGTGGCAGGAGCGTGGGCTATGGTGTTGAGTCGACAAAGTATGTGTTTTTTTGCGTGTGTATGTGGTAGAGCCTGCGCTTGGGGCACAGAAAGTCGTTAGAATAGTTGGGTTTTGTGTCTATCCCAGACCTTAGCCCTTTGATGCAGAGTAAAAGATGTCCCTGATCGTACATAAATATGGCGGCACGTCGATGGGCTCGATCGAGCGCATCCAGAATGTGGCGCGTCGGGTTGCCAAATGGCATGCCGCCGGGCACCAAGTTGTGGTGGTTCCTTCGGCCATGTCCGGTGAAACCAACCGTTTGCTAGGCCTGGCCAAAGAACTGAGCATTCAGCCTGATCCGCGCGAGCTGGATATGCTGGCCGCTACGGGCGAACAAGCCAGTAGCGCTTTGTTGGCCATGGCCTTGGCTGCCCAGGGCGTTCCCGCCCGCAGCTATGCCGGTTGGCAAGTTCCCGTCAAGACCGACAATGCCTACACCCGTGCCCGCATTAGTTCTATTGATGACACCCGCATTCGCCAGGATCTGGACGCAGGCCGTGTGGTCGTTGTGACCGGCTTCCAGGGTGTGGATGATGAAGGCAATATCACGACCCTGGGTCGTGGTGGCTCGGATACTTCCGCGGTGGCTGTTGCCGCTGCCATGAAGGCCAGCGAATGCCTGATCTTTACCGATGTGGATGGTGTCTACACCACCGACCCACGCGTCGTGCCCGAAGCACGTCGCATGAAAGTGCTGTCCTTTGAAGAAATGCTGGAAATGGCCTCTTTGGGCTCCAAAGTTCTTCAAATCCGGTCTGTGGAATTTGCTGGCAAGTACAAGGTGCCTGTGCGCGTCTTGTCCTCCATGACCGACCCCATGATTTCGCTCGAAGAAGAAATGTCTTCGGGTACGCTGATTACTTTCGAGGAAGACCAAAAAATGGAAGCTGCCGTTGTCTCTGGCATCGCCTTCAGCCGTGATGAAGCCAAGTTCACCCTGCGTGCCGTTCCCGACACCCCCGGCGTGGCCTATTCCATTCTGGGCCCCATCGCAGCGGCTAACATCGAAGTCGACATGATTTTGCAGAACCTGTCGGTTCAGGGCACCACAGACTTTTCCTTTACCGTCAGCCGCAACGACGCGCTGCGTACCAAGGAACTGCTGATGAACCAGGTCGGCCCGGCTGTGGGTGCTGGTGAAATCGTATTTGACGAAGCCGTGTGCAAAGTGTCCATCGTCGGTATTGGCATGCGTAACCACGCTGGTATTGCCAGCTCCATGTTCCGCGCCTTGTCCGAAGAGGGCATCAACATCCAGATGATCAGCACCAGCGAGATCAAGACCTCGGTGATTATTGCCGACAAGTACATGGAATTGGCGGTGCGTGCTCTGCACAAGACGTTCGAGCTGGATCAGGAAAAATAATCCCCTTAGCTATTTGCATTGGTTTTTTAAAAATGCTATAGTTACTTCTTTCCTAGAGCTGGAGACGTGGCCGAGAGGTTGAAGGTACTCCCCTGCTAAGGGAGCATACGGCTTATACCCGTATCGAGGGTTCGAATCCCTCCGTCTCCGCCAGCTGGAATTAAATCAAGCCCTTGTTTTCAAGGGCTTTTTTTATTGTCTGTCGCATAGCGCCGCCCGTGTTCGGACCCGCGCTCAAGTTTGGCTTTGTGCAAACCTGGCTCTGGTTCAGGCAGCAAGAGCGACAACAAGACGGCATCACGCCTTTCCAAACACAAGAAAAAAAATAATTGTTACTTTTTTATTTTTGCCAATTCAGGCAAAGTGAAATCGTAGAGAGTCCTTGGCGGCAGCGTTTCAAACAGCATGAATTTTTAAAGTGCAAGACTTTTCAACCCAAGGCGGTAGAGGATTGAAAAGGCTGTGTCGTTTTTGGCACAGACAAAGAAAAGCAGTCATTCCCGTGCTTACAATCGACGAATGTGTTTTACGTCGTTCAAGACGGGTGGTCTTGTTTTTTAGGGCGAGCGATGATTAAACGAGTCCTCTGTATCTGTAGCATGGCCTTGATGGGCCTGCCTTTTTTGGCGTCGTCAACTGAGCTGGCATTGGATGACCAGGTTGTGACTCGTTATGTGCAAAGCCTGGGTGAGATCTTGCCGGTGCTGCAAACCGTAGAGCGTAGCGAACCGGTTTGGGATGGCGGGCTGCCAGACGGTTTCCCACCCATGCTGGAGGTGGATCAGGTCGAGCGCGGTTCGGACATTTACCGTCAATTGAACAGCCTGACGCAAAAGTATGGCTTTGCCGGACTGGAGCAATGGGATAGCGTGGGACGCCATATCTGGCTGACTCGTCTCTATATCCAGGAGCGCGAAGATCTGGACTCGGTTTACGAGCAGCTGGATGCGCTGGAAGCGGCCTTGCGCGATAACGCACGCCAATACTCTACGGCTGAACTGGAGCAGTTGATGCGCACCTTCCAGATCAGTAAAAACCATATCCTGCGTCTGGTTGCAACCCGTAGCGATGTGCCGCCGGTACAGGCTCATCTGGCTGAACTGGACGCTGCCCTAGCTTCCCTAGAATAAGCAACTAATCCGCTTTTTCCATTTTCTCGGGCGTCGCAATGGCGTCTGTTCAAGATTTGTTACCAGCAATACTGTCCATTTGTCATATTTTGACGCTTCTTTTCTGAGCGTGACAGAGGGAATCGGGGATAATTGCGCTCTGATTGAAATCTAGTGGGAAGACTGAAGCGTCATGCGTATCATCTTGATTTTGTTGGGGGCCGCTGTGCTGGCCTACCTGATTGCCAAAGGCATACGGCAACTGATGGTGGAACGTCGTCAATTAAAAGACCAGACGCGTCAGCCACATAAAGGAAGCCGTGATGAGCACTGATAAAAATCCATTTACTAAACTGGCCGCTAAAACAAAGCCAGAAGGTGGCCCTGCCAATTACTCCAAGGGACTGAGTTTCCTGGGGGCGGCGGTTGTTATTTTCCTGATCCTGATCGTGGCCTCCATGGGCTCGTTCTTGCAGGTGGACCAGGGTGAACGTGGCGTGGTGCTGCGTAACGGTAAGCTGGTTCGCGTGGCCGAACCTGGTCTGGACTTCAAGGTTCCGTTCTTTGACACGGTACGTACCATTTCGGTACGTGATCACACGGTTCGCATGCAGCTTGAGGCGTACAGTTTTGACCAGCAGTCCGCTTCCATGGTGGCTTCGGTAACATACCGCGTTCCTGAAACTGATGTGGCTCAGCTGTATTCCGAGTACGGTTCACTCGATGCCCTGGAAGCTCGCTTGCTGGAACGTAAGGCTCTGGATGTGATCAAGAACGTGTTTGGTAAGTACACTGCTGCTCAGTCGATTCAGAATCGCGAGAAGCTGGGTGCTGACATCAACGAAGCCATGCGCGTGACCCTGGAGTCCGCTCCTTTGCAAATGATGGGCGTGCAGGTTGAGGAAGTGTCGTTCTCCAAAGCCTATGAGCAATCGATTGAAAACCGCATGTTGGCCCAGGTTCAAATTGAAACCACCCGCCAGCAAAAAGAAACTGCTTCCATTCAGGCTGAAATCAAAGTGGTTCAGGCTGAAGCAGAAGCCCGCGCTCAGCGCGAACGCTACATGGCCGAAGCTGACGGTATTCGCCTGCGTGGTGACGCCGAAGCCAAGGCCATTTCTGCCAGGGCCCAGGCATTGGCCCAGAATACCAATCTGGTCAATTTGAATGCTGTGGAAAAATGGGACGGTAAGTTGCCAGAAAGTCTGGTTCCCGGTTCCGCCATGCCATTTATTGGACTGCGTTAATCTCCAGGCAGTCACTGACCTGAACAGGTTTTCTTCGGTAGCGTTACGGGATAGGTAACGCTACCGTTTATTTTTCCAAGGAGTTACGGATGAATGAGGAAAGAAACCCGGTCCCACAAGGCGACGGTACAAACCAGTTGGTCAGTCTGCGTAATCTGACCCTGATCAATTACGCGCTGTACATCTTGTCCATGTTTGGCGGCATCACCGCCCTGGTCGCCATCATCATCAACTACATCAAGCGCGATGAAGTGCGCGGCACCTATCTGGAGTCGCACTTTGATTGGCAAATCCGTACGTTCTGGTGGGGATTGCTTGGTGTGGCGCTGTCTTTCTTGTTGATGGCGATTCTGGTCGGTTTCGTGACCATCGTGATTGTCAGCGTGTGGATTCTGTACCGTCTGATCAAGGGCCTGCTGGCTCTGAATGACGGCAAGGCGATTGCCTGATCGCCGGCTCGCCGGACCGCCGGATCGCCGGACCGCCGGATCAGATAGGCATCGTGTTTGTCTGGACCTGGGCCCGCATACTTTCGCGGGCCTCTTTAGGCGGCACACCAAAGCGCTGCCGAAATGCCCGGCTGAAATGGGCAGAGCTGCTGAAGCCCCAGTGATACGCAATTTCAGTGATGGTCTTGTGGTGATGGGCTAGACGGCGCAAATCCTGTTCAGCGCCTTGCAGGCGCATGGACCAAATCCAGTTTGTCAGTGAATCGGTCTCGCCTTCCCAGGCGCGATGCACAGTGCTGGCTGTCAGGCCCAGGCGTTTGGCAATCTTGCCGATATTCAGCTCGGGGTCGCGCAGATTCTCCAATACATAGGCTTTGATCCGGTCGCGCCGCACGGATCCCGTATCGTCCTTTAAGGACGGGCTGCCCAGATTCTCGGCCAGCGCTGCCACCAGAATACCGACCAGGCTGTCGGCAAGTGATAGATCCACAATAGGCCCGCCGGTTGGCGGGCAGGCCATCAGCTCGCTCACCATATAGGAGAGCAGTCGTGCCGTGCCGGATTGGGCGCTGGTTATTTTGCAGGCTGTCATATCTTCGGCATTGCGCAAACGCTTGCGCAGGATGGAGCCGGGCATAGACAGGACATACTGCTCAAAGTCCTGGTCAAACAGGAGTTGATAGGGGCGTGTGGAGTCGTACAGGGCCAGATCGCCGGGTTTCAGTGTAGCGGTCTTTTCATCCTGAATTAGTTGTCCCGCTCCTGCCACTTGAATACTGAGCAGAAAAATATCCTCGGACGCTCTGGAAATTTGCAGCGGCGTGCGCAGCACGGTCTGGGTGGTCGAGGAGATGCGAGATAGGCTGACCTCTGCCAGTTCCCGTCGCGTAATGGCCCCGAAGAAAGGGGTAGCGGAACGGGAGGGGACGGCGCACTCCAGCTGCACATAAGCTTTGTTGACGGCCTCCATCCAATAGGGGGCGCGCCGGGTAGCGGGAACTGCCGTGGTGGACCATTGCTCCATTGATGATCTCTCCGTCTTGGGTCCGAAGGCTGACAGCAGGGACCGCGGTCAACTGGACTGACTAAGTATCAGGCAAGATCTCTGGTTTGAGCCAGACCAGAAAGAGTGGCAGGGGTCGATAATTTCAGACCAGGACGACGCGGATGCAGGACTGGGGAGCAGAAGGAGTCACGGCCCGGGCAAGCTGTCCGGGCCGTGTCATCTCTTGGGATCAGGACGGCTCTTGCACTAGCAGTGCGTCCGAGTCCTGGGGATGGCTGATAGCGAATGAGGTAATCGTACTTTGCACACCTGGCTCGGGAGCCTCCGCCTTGGTCACGCTTTTGGAGTGCACTCGAGTCATAGGGTCGCGGTGCCCCAAGTCCAGTACCAGACGGGTGGCTTCAGGTTTGGAATAGTGGCCCACGGGGTCATTGATCGCCTTGGCGAAGGCAATCTCCTCCATATTCAGATCGGCAATGATCAAGCCTTCGGCATCATGAGGCAGGTAGGGAGCCAGAGTACGCCCGTCCGGTGCAAAAATCATGGAGCTGCCACCGCCCACTTTCAGCAAAGAGGCGTTGTGCTCACCCACTTCCAGCATGTCCAGCGTCTCTTGAGTAACCACACTGCTGGCGGCGATGGTAAAGCACTGGCCTTCCACCGAATAGATTTGCGAGGCGGCCATGTTCACCTTGGCACTGAGGGCGTGGGCCTGTTCGCTGTATAGCGAAAACGACGGCCAGGCAGCAATGTGAATGGCTTCATGCTGGGAGTACAGCGCGTACTTGCTCAAGGGCGACAAATGCTCCCAGCAGCATAAAGCGCCGACGCGTCCCAGTTCTGTGTCGGACACAATCAGATCACGGGCATAACCTTCACCAAATACGGTGCGCTCTACATGCGTGGGTTTGAGTTTGCGGCGTGACCATAGCATCTCGCCTTTGTCATCGATCAGGCATTGGCCCAGATACAGGCTGCCACCGCTGCGTTCGCTATAGCCCAATGCGATGAAAATGCCCAAGGTTCGCGCAGCCTGGGCAATGCGCTGAAACTCTGCGCTGTCCAGCGAGAGCGAATTGGCATAGTAACGAGCGCTGTATTTCAGTGACCAGGCCGGTGCACCTAGCCAGACGTGGAAGGGATAGCCTGGCAACCAGGTTTCACCAAATACGATCAGGTCGCAGCCTTCATCACGCGCTTGTCGAGCCAGTTCAATGGTTTTATCAACACCTGCTGCCAGGTCGTAGTTGGGAGAGGCGGCCTGTACGGCGGCTGCCCGGACGATTTTCCTTGTCTGCATACATCCTCCTTGTCGCGGTATCCGCGATCTTGATCGCCAGGCCGTGCTGCTTACAGAGCCCGGCCATCCTGTTTTGTGTCAGTTTAGGAGGGGAGAACAGTGCTGAATTGACTGACAGGCGCAGAAGGCTTGACTGGGAGTCGCAGACGTGCGGGCAGGAAGCCCCCAATCCTGACCCGGATGTCCGTGCAGTGAATGAGAAAAGTGCGGCCCGTCTGGTTTAAAGTGCGAAACTGTATTGCACTGTCAGCCCCAGGCCCACGACCCACAAAATCAGGGGGATAGGGCGCATCAGCAGGCCGGGAATGGCACGCAGGATAAAGCCGATCAGGCGGGTGAACAACCAGAGCAGGGGCGGCGATTGATCTTTTTCCTTCATATAGATGATGCCTTGCGACAGCAAAAAGGACTGCGACAAGTAGGCGGCGTAAAACACCATGCCCAGGGAAAAGGCCAGCCAGTAATACAACATGCTCATAGGATGCAAAAAGAAAGAGTACGGCGCATTATATCGGTCTGCAGCAGCTATGATCGTATTTTTGGCCGGACCTTGTGCCGGCTGTGGGTGCAGGCTTTTTGTACGAGGCAGGTATGCAAAATATTTATTCTATTGATGGGCTGGTGCCAGTGGTTCACCCCACGGCCTATGTTCATCCTACCGCTGTACTGATTGGTGACGTCATTATTGGCGAGGGCGTGTATATCGGTCCTTCGGCCAGTTTGCGCGGGGACTTCGGGCGCATCATCATGAAGGCCGGTTCCAATATTCAGGACACCTGTGTTATTCATGGCACGCCTTATCAGGACACGGTGGTGCATGAGGATGGCCACGTCGGGCACGGTGCCGTGCTGCATGGCTGCGTCATTGGCCGCAACGTGCTGGTGGGCATGAATGCGGTCGTCATGGACGCGGCGGATATTGGTGCAGACAGCATTATTGGCGCCATGGCCTTTGTGAAGAAAGGGATGCAAGTGCCGCCACGCAGTCTGGTGGCCGGGTCTCCCGCGACGGTGGTCAAAGAACTGGATCAGAAAGCCATTGATGGCAAGTTTTTCGGTACACGTATGTACCAGCGTCTGGCCCAGCGTTCACTGGCAACCATGCAGCGTGTGGAGCCTTTGACCGAAGTGGAAGCCGATCGCCCACGCCTGCGTGAAGATCAGATTTATCCAGTGGATAAATGAGGCAGCTCTGTCTTTCTCCAGGCTTGTTGCTTGCCGAGCGCAACGCAGTTTCGGAGCCGGTCTGAGAGTGCTTGGGATACGTCACCCAGCAGCCGTTTTTGCTCACGTATTTCAGGCAATAAAAAACCCTTTGAGGGCCGGATGAGAATCCAGCATCAAGGGGTTTGTCCATTCAGTGCGGACCAGCAGGCGGGTGGGGCAGGCCCACCACGCATTGCTATTGCGCTCTGAATTTCTCCGGCTTATTTGCCAGCTGCAGCCAAAGCCTGTTTCCAGGCTTCGATGACCGTTTCGTACTCGGCAGCAGCCTTCAAAGGATCGATGTTGGCCACTTTGATCTGATCCAGGTTAGGCAACTTGGTCAGCTCGGCCACATTGATGTCGCTGCGAGTAGGACGGCGGAAGTTCTCCACCAGCTCGGCTTCCTGTACTTCTTTGGAGAGCAGAACGTCGACCAGTTTGTGAGCCGCTTCCTGGCCGTTCTTGGGGTTCTTGATTACGGCTACGCCTTCAGGAGCGATGAAGGTACCGTCTTCAGGGTAGATCAGCTCAATGCCTTTCTGACCACCGGCCACGTAGGCGTAGGCCGCGTATTCCATGGTCACGCCCAAGGGGTACTCGCCGTTAGCCACGCTTTTGTAGACCTGGCCCGAGCTCTTGGACACGATCACGTTGGCTGCCAGCTTTTGCAGGCCTTCTGCACCGTACAGTTGGTAGATGCCATAAACCTGGTCGTAGGCACTGCCCGATGATGCGGGGTCACCAATAATGACCTTGCCTTTCCACTGAGGATCGAACAGATCGGACCAGGTTTTTGGAGCGGCCTGGCCTTTCAGTTGGCGCTCGTTGGCCATGATGACCATGACGTGGGCGTTGGAGCTGGTCCACAGGCTGTCCTTGCCGTGGAAGGCTTCAGGAATGGCCTTGTTCTCGGGCGATTCGTAGGCTTCAAAGTTCTGCTGGAAAGCCGCCATGGTGCCGTAGCCAGTGCCCCATACCACGTCACCCAGCGGGTTCTGTGCTTCGGCTTCGATACGTTTCATCAAGGCACCAGCGCCCGAAGTCACTTGTTGAATGGACAGGTCAGACGCGGTCTTGCGAGCAATTTCCAGCGCCGTATCAATGGTTTGCACATTGTTGGGTGTGTACATCACGGCATTGGCGGCCAGGGCGGCACCGGACAGGGACAGGGCGCCGACACTGAGGGAGAGTGCCAGACCAGTTTTCAGAAAACGTGTAGTCAGCATAGTGAGCCTTTTTAGATTAGCGGCTGGAAAACAGATCCAGCTTGAGAAAACGGATAGCCAGATAAATCGGCACCAGAATCACGACCATCAAGATCACCCCATAGGCCGAAGCGCGGGCCAGGAAGCCAGCGTCGATCTGACGGAACATCTGGATGGGCATGGTCTCCATGCCACCGTAATACAGCACGATAGTGGCGGAAATTTCAGCCAGCGAAGTGACCCACATCAGGATGGCCGCGCCCAGAATGGCGGGCTTCATCAAGGGCAGAACCACTTTGAAGAAACTCTGGAAGGGGCTGACACCCAGATTGATGGAGGCCTCTTCGATAGAGTCGGGAATGTTGTAGAGCGAGGCCGAGGCCGAGCGAATGGAGAAGGGTACTTTACGCACAAAGTATGCGCCGGCCATGATCACCCAGGTGCCGGTCAGTACCAGCATGCCGCTGTTGTAGGTCTGGATCAGGGCAATACCCAGCACGGTGCCGGAAATGGCCAAAGGCAGCATCACCATATAGTCCAACGCGGTTACCACGAACAGGCGCTTTTTCACGATCAGGTAACTGCAGATCGTGGCAAAGCAGGTGCCTGCAAGAGTGGCGACACTGGCCAGCATCAGCGAGTTCAAGATGGGCTCGGGAGCGTAGCGCAGGGCACGCTCCATATTGTCCAGCGTGAAGGTTCCGTATTGCATGACCGGGCCGCTGGCTTTGGTGAAGGCACCAATCAGCACGATAAAGGCCGGAATCAGCGAGAAGGTCACAAACAGCACCGCACCCACGGTCAGCAGGATACCGGCCAGGCCTTGAGCGCGAACCGGGCGCGGGGCGCGGCCTTGCTGCATCTGGAAGGTCTTGCGCTCCAGGACCCGCTTCTGGATGAACAATACCGCACCGACCAGAATCACGGACACCACGGCCAGCACACCTTGCATGGTGGGGTTACCGCTCATCTCGGACAGAAAGGTGGTGTAGGTCAGCGAGGACAGCACATCGACCTGACCGCCCAGAATCATGGGGATGGAGAAGTTGTCCACGGCCAGCGTGAACACAATCATGGCATTGACCAGCAGGGCAGGCATCAGCACCGGGAAGGTGACGCTGAGCGCGCGCTTGAAATTGCTGGCACCCAGGTTCACGGCGGCTTCTTCCAGCGTGCCGTCAATGGCCTTGAGCGCAGCCAGCATACCGATATACACATAGGTGTAATCGTTCAGGATCAGCACATAGGACATGCCAAACCAGCCGTAGAAACTGGGCAGGTCAATACCAATGCTTTCCAGGGCCAGACGCACCACTCCGTTATTGCCCAGCAGCATCAGCCAGGCCTGCGAGACGATGATGTCCGGCAGCACAATGGTGGTCAGGGGCAGGATGGCCACAATGGCCTTGCCGGGGAAGTCGTAGCGAGCCACCACATAGGCCAGCGGCGCACCCAGCAGCAGCGTACCTATCGTGGAGATCAGCCCCAGCTTGATGGTGTTGAAGAAGGCCTCAACATAGCGAGGGTCGCTAAAGAAGGTTTCAAAGCCGTGCAGGCTGGGCAGGCCTGTTGCCGGGTCGATCACGCTTTGATAGAACAGGGAGGCGAGTGGCCAGACAACCCAGAACACCAGCACCACCAGACAGACCAGGGCGGGCAGGAACCAGGGAGAACGAAGGGCCAGGGGTCTTGCAGCAATAGCCATGGGTCTTACGCCTCGACCAGACGACATTCAGGGCTAAAGCTCAGGTTCACCGAAGCACCTGCAGACAGATGCGGGTCCTGGGCAGCGGCAACGTCGGCAATAATTTGCTTGCCGTCGTTCAGCTTCAGGCTGTAGGCCGTTTTGGTTCCCAGATACTGGCGAGCCACGACTTGAGCCGGAATGCTGCTGGCCTGAGCCTCGGTATGCAGGGTGATGTTTTCGGGGCGCACTGCCAGCAGCACTTGGCCGACAGGGGGCGGGTTGTTCACCAGAATGTGCCCACCCGCAATGCTGACGGTGGTGTGACCGTCCTCCACATGCACGCCCAGGGTGTCGATCAGATTGGCTGCGCCAATAAAGTCGGCGGCATAGGCAGTGCGTGGTGTGGAGTACATGGCTTCGGGGGTATCGAGCTGGTCGATACGGCCCTGGCGCAGCAAGGCAATACGGTCCGACATGGACAGGGCTTCTTCCTGATCATGCGTCACGAAAATAGCGGTGATATTGGATTCCTGCTGCAATTCGCGGATGACCTGGCGCATTTGAATACGCAGCTTGGCATCCAGGTTGGACAAAGGCTCGTCCATCAGCAGAACACGGGGTTCAATCACCAGGGCGCGGGCCAGGGCTACACGCTGGCGTTGGCCTCCGGACAGCTCAGCTGGGTAACGCTCGCCCATGCCACCCAGTTCCACACGCTCCAGAATGTAGGCGACTTTTTTCTTGATCTCGCTGCTGCTGACTTTGCGTACCCGCAAGCCGTAAGCCACATTGTCAAACACGGTTTTATCGGGGAACAGCGCGTAGTCCTGGAACACCATGCCGGTCTCACGCTTGTGCGCGGGCAGGTAGGTAATGTCTTCCTTGTCCAGAAACAGGCGGCCTTCATCAGGAATGATGAAACCGGCAATCATGCGCAGCAAGGTTGTTTTGCCGCAGCCGCTGGGCCCTAATAAAGTGAAGAACTCGCCATGCCGGATTTGCAGGCTCAGTTCATTGATGATGGTATTGCTGCCGTAGCGTTTCACTACGTGATCGATGTGGATGTCTGCCATGGGGATAGATCAGCCTGGGACTGAGTAGTGCAGGTAAACCGCGCATCAAGGGGGCGGTTGCCTAGGCTTTGAAAAGAAGTGGTTCAGCGGCCAGTAGCGACGCAAACATCACCGGGGCGTGAACACGAACATTAATTACAAGTTAGTGACAAGTTTTATAGGAAGTTGCTATCTTAGCAGCAGGCCAATGCTTGTAGTTTTAATTATCAGGCGTCTAAGTCCGTAGCAAAGGCTGATCTACTCAGTGTTACCCAGTGGGCAAGAAAAAAAAATTCCGTCGAACAGGCATCATATTGCGATAATCAGGTGGTAGTAATGTGTCTTGCTTTTTCGTCTAAAGCGGTCTAGTGCGGGTCGGGGTTTCTTGTGTCAAATAAAGGCCCTTATAGTGAGTTCAAAAAGAATGACAGTTTCCTGCAAGGGGCAGGAGTGGGAGAGGGACACTAAAGGGTAGGTTTCTATCCTGTTCAGGCCGGTCTTCACCAGGCCTGTTTTTTGCACATCCGAATTTATAGATGGTGTTCCGGTGTTGAGGGCAAACACACACCGGGCCGGAGAGGTTGTTGGGTCGTGTCCACGTGGTGACAGACTCACCCATCCGGGTACTGCACGTCGTCAGAGATCGTAGAAGTTAGTTAATTAACTGGAGATTGAAGATGCGACTGGGTGTACTAAGCCCCCGGGGGACCGGGGAAAAGAGGGTAGCGGCCACGCCCGATACCATCAAGGCTTACCGCAAGGCGGGCCATGATGTGATTATCGAGGCGGGTGCCGGACAGGGGATTGCCAGCTCGGATGCCGATTACGAGGCAGCAGGGGCAACGATAGGAGATCCCTATCAAGCCACCGTGCTGCTGGTAGTGGGCCCGGCTGATGTTGATTCGGCGCGTTTGCGTGCCGAGCATGTGGTCGTCGGTATGCTGGACCCTTACGAAAGTCAGGGTCTGGACAGGCTGGCTTCTTCGGGCTGCCAGGCGTTCGCCCTGGAGCTGATCCCGCGTACCACGCGGGCGCAAAGCATGGACGTTCTGTCCTCGCAGGCCAATATCGCGGGTTATGCCGCTGTGCTGAAAGCAGCCACCTTATATCCCCGGTTCTTTCCCATGATGATGACCGCGGCGGGTACCGTCAAAGCGGCCCGTGTCGTGGTGCTGGGCGCGGGTGTGGCCGGTTTGCAGGCGATTGCCACGGCACGTCGTCTGGGGGCGGTGGTAGAAGCCTCTGATGTGCGTCCTGCCGCGCGTGAGCAGATCGAGTCCTTGGGCGGCAAGTTTATTGATGTGCCCTACGAGACCGATGAAGAGCGCGAAGCGGCACAAGGGGTAGGCGGTTATGCCCGTCCCATGCCTGCCTCCTGGTTGCAACGGCAGGCGGCGGTGGTGGCGGCACGTTGTGCCCAGGCCGACGTCATCATTACTACGGCCTTGATTCCGGGGCGGCCCGCCCCGCGTCTGATTGCCGAGGAAGTGGTGCAGTCCATGCGGGCAGGTTCGGTCATTATTGACCTGGCTGCGGCCCGTGGCGGCAACTGCGCCTTGACCGAAGCCGACCAGATTGTGGAGAAATATGGCGTGACCCTGGTGGGCGAGACCAACTTCCCGGCCCGTGTGGCTGCGGATGCGTCTGCCTTGTATGCACGCAATATTCAACAGTTCCTGGGCTTGATGCTCAAGGATCAGTCTGACGAGCTGCATATCCCTGCGGACGACGACATTGTGAATGCCAGCCGTGTTGTACAGGGTGGCAAACGACTCTTTCCACAGCAGGGAGCCTGACGCCATGGATATTATTTCTCCCCTGGTCATTAACCTGATCATCTTTGTGCTGGCCATTTACGTGGGTTACCACGTGGTCTGGACAGTGACGCCCGCTTTGCACACGCCCTTGATGGCGGTGACCAACGCGATTTCGGCCATCATTATTGTGGGCGGGATGCTGGCAGCGGCCCTGACCGAAAGCCCTTGGGCGCAGGCGATGGGCATTATTGCCACCGCGCTGGCCTCGGTAAACGTGTTTGGTGGTTTCCTGGTAACCCGCCGCATGTTGGAAATGTTCAAAAAGAAGGGCGCTAAAAATACGCCCAAGGAAGGGCAGTCATGATTTCCATGAATACCGTTACCTTGTGCTATTTGTTGGCCTCGGTGTGTTTCATTCAGGCCCTGAAAGGCTTGTCGCATCCAGCCAGTTCGCGTCGTGGCAACTTGTTTGGCATGGTGGGGATGGCCTTGGCCATTGCGACCACAGCCGTGCTGATTTATAGCCTGGCCCCTGAAGGCAAAGAGCTCTCTGGTCTGCTGCGGGTTCTGATTGGTCTGGTGATTGGTGGCGTGCTGGGTACCGTCATGGCACGCCGTGTCGAGATGACCAAGATGCCGGAACTGGTGGCCTTCATGCACAGCATGATTGGTCTGGCGGCGGTAGCCATTGCGATTGCCGTGGTGCTGGAGCCGGTGGCCTTCGGCATTGGCTCGGCCGAGGTGGCTCTGCCCATGGGTAACCGTGTGGAGCTGGCTTTGGGCGCGCTGGTCGGTGCCATTACCTTCTCCGGTTCGGTGATCGCGTTTGGCAAGCTGTCGGGCAAGTACAAGTTTCGACTGTTCCAGGGCGCACCCGTTACCTTCAAAGGTCAGCACATGCTGAACCTGCTGCTGGGTCTGCTGGCCCTGGCTTGCGGCGTGATCTTTGTGATGACCCAGGCATGGTGGGCCTTTGGTGTGCTGCTGGCCTTGTCCTTCCTGCTGGGCGTGATGCTGATCATCCCGATTGGCGGCGCAGACATGCCCGTGGTGGTGTCCATGCTGAACAGCTATTCGGGCTGGGCAGCAGCAGGGATTGGTTTTTCCCTGAACAACTCCATGCTGATCATTGCCGGTTCGCTGGTGGGTTCCTCCGGTGCGATTCTGTCTTACATCATGTGCAAGGCCATGAACCGCGCCTTCTTCAACGTGATTCTGGGCGGTTTTGGTGCCAATCCGGAAGCGGCTGCGGGTGGTGCAGATCAGGGTAATCGTTCGGTGAAATCCGGCAGTGCTGAAGATGCCGCGTTCATGATGAGCAATGCCGAGTCCGTGGTGATTGTGCCTGGTTATGGTTTGGCCGTGGCCCGTGCTCAACACGCCTTGAAAGAGCTGTCGGACAAGCTGACCAGCCAGGGTGTGAATGTGCGCTACGCCATCCACCCGGTCGCCGGTCGTATGCCTGGCCATATGAACGTCTTGCTGGCCGAGGCCGAAATGCCTTACGAGCAGGTCTTTGAAATGGACGACATCAATAGCGAGTTTGCTCAAACGGACGTGGTGCTGGTACTGGGTGCCAACGACGTGGTCAACCCGGCCGCCAAGAACGATCCGGCTTCGCCGATTGCGGGCATGCCGATTCTGGAAGCCTACAAAGCTCGCACCGTGATCGTGAACAAGCGCTCCATGGCTGCTGGTTATGCTGGTCTGGATAACGAGCTGTTCTATATGGACAAGACCATGATGGTGTTTGGCGATGCCAAAAAGACCATCGAAGATATGGTCAAAGCGCTGTAAGACAAGTCCGTCTTCGCGCTGGCAGTAAAAAGCGCTCTGGTTCTTGCGGGCCAGAGCGCTTTCTTGCTGGGCAGAGCGAATTTAGAACTTGGGGCCGGAGCGCAATTGCTCGCACATCTGATTGCGCTGTTCGGCAGTGGCTTTTTGCAGATCCTGACGACCGCGGTCCAGGCCTTGCTCAAAGGCTTTATCAAAGTCCTCGTCGTTCAGGCCCATGCTTTGAATAGAGGATTTCTGCTGTTTTTTCATCTCATCAAGCTGGGTCTGGCTGTAGTCACCGCAAACTTCGGCGGCAGCGTGCATGGCTCCGCCCATTTGCGCCAGCTGAATGGCAGGGCCGCTATCCTGGGCGTAGCTATTGGCGCTGGCCAGAAGGAGGGCCGCTAAAGGCAAAAGAAGTTTTGTGCGCTCAAACATGGTCAATCCTGTCGATTAAGAGGAGGTCCGCGCAGACACTGTGGTCTAACAAGAGCAGGCAGGCTCTGTCTGGGCGGAAGTCGCTACTTTACACCGCTTGTCCCTTTACGGTTGAGGCCGTAGGGGCGGGAAAGTGCAACAGACATTGTGCCCGGTCTGCAGTCGTGGAGTTTTGATCTGTTTGCAGGTAAGCGGCGGTATGCAGGGTAAAAGCAGCAGGCAAAGAAAAAGCCCTGATGACGATGTCATCAGGGCTGATCTTTTCAGAGTCTCATCCATTGGGTTTGACCCCACGAGTTCTAACTCTGGTCGCTGATTTCCGTGAAGAAACCAACTTGAATATGGCGCGGCTGGCAAGATTCGAACTCACGACCCCTTGGTTCGTAGCCAAGTACTCTATCCAACTGAGCTACAGCCGCTAAAGAAGTGAAACTATAGCAGACTATTTATCAGCATGACAAGCCTAGAAAGCATTTTTCTTGAAATAAGTGCGAAATTTTTCTGAAAACACGGGAAAATAAGGATTTGGAGGGGTGTGCGGGGCAGGGGGCTGCGGATTTAACCCGGCACTTTGTAGTGTTTTTAAGCCAGGGTATGGATGACCTTGCCGATGCAAGAGTGACTTGCTGCTTGGGGAGTGGAGCCATTACTCTTTGTGCGGTTGCGTCAGAATCGAACGTGATGATGCGGCTGTCACCAGTTAATTAGCAGCAGTTTAGCTGCATCAGGAGTTACAGGCATGGTTCCATTCGGCTTGAGTCCGGCACAGTTTCAGCAGCGTTATAAACGGTGTTTGGAGCGCGCCTCAAAGCATTTTATTGCTGAACTGCGTACCTTGTTTGCCTTGCCTGTGCCAGATAGTGTCGCGGATGCCGAGGTGCAAATCTTCTTTGGTGAAGACGGCCTGGAAACTCCGTCGGCATGGATTTA
Source organism: Alcaligenes sp. EGD-AK7 (assembly GCF_000465875.3). Classification (NCBI taxonomy): domain Bacteria; kingdom Pseudomonadati; phylum Pseudomonadota; class Betaproteobacteria; order Burkholderiales; family Alcaligenaceae; genus Alcaligenes; species Alcaligenes sp. EGD-AK7. The sequence continues at coordinate 96,400 of NZ_AVOG02000067.1, forward strand.
CTACCGTGGTGACAATAATAAAGTAGACAGCAACGACCCTTCCATTTTCCCCGGTAGGGCCATGGAGCTTTCTCTGGGTTTGGGCAAGATGGACGCCTTCCACGAAGACTATTTCCTGGATGACGAGTTTGATGGCTTGAGTATTGCCGCCAATACTATCCAAGCGTGGTTTGCAGAGTGCTGGTGGAAAGCGGGTGGGTGGAGCTATGCCGTCCCCGTGACAGCATGGGTGCACGATGGCTTTGGTGACGGTGCGGGTATTGAGTTGTCTGAAAGGCGATAAGGCTCATAGCAATAGAGTTCCTAACTATATAAAGCCATAACCGCTATTGCTCGTTCTATTTCTTCGTTCAAGCCTGCTCGTATTGCTTATTGCTATTGTGGGTGCAGGTTTGAGCGACGCTCGGCAGTGTAGTGGTGCCGTCTGATATCCGAGTAGAAAGCAAAAAAGCCATTTCCGAAGAAATGGCTTTTTTACTGAATATGGCGCGGCTGGCAGGATTCGAACCCACGACCCCTTGGTTCGTAGCCAAGTACTCTATCCAACTGAGCTACAGCCGCTAAAGAAGTAGAAATATAGCACGGCTATTTTTACTTGTCACCAAAATATCAACAAATTTTACTGAAATCGTCTTTTTTTATGTTTTTCGGGGTCGGCTGGCAGGCTGTAAAGCCAGAGATGGCAAGGCGTGCAGCGGGACAACAGTGAATCTCTTTATTTTTGGTCTTGGGGGCTCGTCTTGGTGGTCCTTTAGGCGCGCCAGACAGAAACTTCGAACAGTCTGCCCCGGATGACTTGCCCCGCAGGGCACAAAGTCGCATTATTACGCCATTGTTTTGGAGCCCAATGTAATGGATCTGTCGAAAATTACCTGCACTGAAGATTTCCGCCTGGCGGCCAAACGCCGCGTGCCCAAGATGTTTTATGACTACGCCGACTCCGGCTCCTGGACGCAGGGCACGTATCATGCGAACGAGCAGGATTTTCACAAACTGAAATTCAAACAGCGTGTGGCCGTGGACATTGACCATCGCAGTCTGAAGACCAAGCTTCTGGGCCAGGATGTTGCCATGCCCGTGGCTATTGCCCCTACCGGCCTGACCGGCATGCAGCACGCCGATGGTGAAATGCTGGCGGCTTTGGCCGCACGGGATTTTGGTATTCCTTTCACCCTGTCCACCATGAGTGTGTGCTCGCTGGAGGACGTGGCCCAGGCTACCCGTGCCCCGTTCTGGTTTCAGCTTTATGTGATGCGTGATCGCAGCTTTATTGAAAACCTGATTGCGCGTGCCAAAGCGGCCAACTGCTCGGCCCTGGTGTTGACTCTTGACTTGCAGGTCTTGGGCCAGCGTCACAAGGACATCAAGAATGGCTTGACCACGCCTCCACGCCTGACTATTCCTAATTTGCTGAATCTGGCGACCAAGCCGTACTGGTGCCGCAATATGCTGCGCACGCATCGTCGCAGTTTTGGCAATATCGTCGGCCACGCCAAGGGAGTGTCGGATCTGCGCTCCTTGTCGACCTGGACGGCCGAGCAGTTCGACCCGAGCCTGAACTGGAAAGATATCGAGTGGATCAAGAATGCCTGGGGCGGCAAGCTGATTGTGAAAGGCATTATGGATGCGGACGATGCACGTTATGCCGTGGATAGCGGGGCTGATGCCTTGATCGTGTCCAATCACGGTGGCCGTCAGCTGGATGGCGCGCCATCCTCAATTTCCTGCCTGCCTGCGATCAGCAAGGCGGTAGGTGACAAGATCGAAGTGCTGGTCGATGGTGGTATTCGCAGCGGTCAGGATGTGTTGCGTGCCCGCGCCTTGGGCGCTCAAGGTGCCATGATTGGCCGTGCTTTCCTGTATGCCTTGGGTGCGGCGGGGCAGGCCGGTGTGGCCCGTTTGCTGAAACTGATGGCGAATGAGCTGGACGTGTCCATGGCGTTTTGCGGTCGTACCGATATCAATCAGGTAGACCGCTCCATCTTGCTCAATCCCGATATTTTCGATCGCCCCGGTTACTGAAGCCCGATATGCAAGGGCCCTGGCTGGACGGGTAAATGACCTCGTCCGTGGGGCCCGTTCAGATCCAGTACAGGGCCAGCCGGCACAATGCCCGTCGGGTTCAGATGGCGGTGACTGCTGTAGTAATGGGTCTTGATGTGATCCAGGCTGACCGTGCTGGCCACGCCAGGCATTTGGTACAGCTCCAGCATGTAGTTCCACAGATTCGGATAATCAATCAGACGGCGCAGATTGCATTTGAAATGGCCAACATAGACCGGATCAAAGCGAATCAGGGTAGTGAACAAGCGCCAGTCGGCCTCGGTCAGTTGCGTGCCAGTCAGGTAGCGCTGCTGGCTCAGGCGAGCCTCCAGCCCGTCCAGGCTGTCAAACAGGGCATGAACTGCTGTGTCGTAGGCGGCTTGTGAGCGGGCAAAACCTGCTTTGTAGACCCCGTTATTGACGGTGTCATACACATGGGCATTGATCTGGTCGATTTCGCCCAGCAGCTCGGCAGGTGCCATATCCAGGCTGCGCGCGCCCAAAGTATCAAAGGCGCTATTGAAAATACGCATGATCTCGGCCGACTCGTTATTGATGATTGTGCCGCGCTGCTTGTCCCACAGTACGGGCACGGTAATGCGCCCTGTGAATTTCGGGTCCGCCTTGGCATAGAGCTGATGCAGGAACTGCGCATCCATGACCAGGTCCGGCACCACGCCCTCCGCCGGTTCAAAGGTCCAGCCCTGATCGCCCATGATGGGGTTCACCACCGACACTGAAATCAGCTTTTGCAGCCCCTTTAATTCACGCATGATCAAGGTGCGATGCGCCCAGGGGCAGGCCAGCGAGACATATAGGTGATAGCGATTGGCCTGGGCAGGCTGCGCCGCCTGACCGTCCGGGCCGGGACCGCCGTCGGCGGTAATCCAGTCCCGGAAGGCAGACTGGGCACGTTGAAATGTATCGGACTGGGTGCTGCTGACAGGCTCTTTGCTATGCCATTGTCCATCTATCATCATGCCCATCTGTGTACTCCGTTTCAGCCTTTCAGCTTGATTGCAATTTCAGCGATATGACGGCCCTGGTAGCGGGCGCCGTCCAGCTCGTTCTGGCTGGGCTGACGTGAACCGTCGCCACCGGCAATGGTGGATGCGCCGTAGGGGCTGCCGCCAGTGACTTCATTCAGCAGGGTCTGGCCCGCAAAGCTGTAGGGCAGGCCCACCACGATCATGCCAAAGTGCATCAGGTTATGAATAATGGACAGTAGCGTCAGCTCCTGTCCGCCGTGTTGGGTGGCGGTAGAGGTAAAGGCGCCGCCTACCTTGCCATTGAGTGCGCCGCGCGCCCACAGGCCACCGGCCTGATCCAGAAAACTGGCCATTTGCGAGCTGATGCGCCCGAAACGGGTGCCGGTGCCGACAATGATGGCGTCGTAGTTTTCCAGGTCGCCAATAGTGGCGACCGGGGCGGCTTGATCCAGCTTGAAATTCGCTTTCTGGGCCACGGCTTCCGGGACCAGTTCGGGGACACGCTTGATGTCCACCGTCGCGCCAGCGCTTTGTGCACCTTCGGCAACCGCTTGGGCCATTTTTTCTACGTGGCCATAGGCGGAGTAATAGAGAACCAGGACTTTTGCCATTTGAACTTCTCCAGAAAAGCGATCAACAAGGAATCGGACGGGGCAGCGGCCACAGGGCTAAGCCGGGGCGCAGCTGCTATGACGATGATAGTCGTGCCACGCCCGCTCTGCCAAACCCCTGGACGGATTGTTTTGTGTCAGAGTCTGTCTTGCAAAGCGGGTGGCCGTCCCGAGGAGCATCAGCCTGGCAGCAGGGCGTAGGTGGTGGTGGCGTGGGCGGCCAGTCGACCTTGCTCGTCCAGCAGCTTGATGTCGCCAAAGACCATGCTTTTGCCACGCTTCAGCACTTGGGCGTGTACCAGCACATCCCCCTGGCTAACCGGGCGTACAAAGCTGGTGTTCAGTGAAACTGTAGTCATGGGGCGAAACTCCCCCAGACTTTGACTGACGGCCAGCACCATGGCGGTATCGGCTGCCGCCATATACACCTGACCGCAGACCACACCGGCCACGTGCGTCAATTGATCTGAAAAAGGCAGGCGTAGAACCACGCCGTCTTCATTCATGCTTTCTACACGCAATTTCAGGGCTTGCACCCAAGGGGCAAATAGCGTGTCCAGCAAGTGTTGGCTTTGCTCAAGAGTCATTAGGGATCAGCCGCAGTAAACGGAGGTAATTTTGTTTTGTTCGTCCACGCGGATGTTCAAACGGGTGGGGTCGTAGTCCGTGGTGTACATGCGGTCCGGAGCCAGGACGCGGGCTTTTGCCGCACCGGCCTGTTTGACCAGACGTTCAACTTGGCTTTGGCTGGCGGTTTGACCGGCTGGATTCAAGGCGTCCGCATTGCACAGACCACCAGAAGAGTCGCTGAACGAAGAAGTCGAGCTTGTTTGCGCGCTATTGCCCGTGGCCGTGCAAGCAGCCAGCAAAACGGCGGGAAGGACGCTAAGTAGTACGGAGAGTCGCATGGGAAATCCTTAAAAGCAGCTGGGAAGCATTCAGCTTGAAGGATTAATAATACCTGTTCTAGGCGGGGCGTTTAAGGCCTTTGACACTGCGTTTTGTGGTGGTTTTGCCCGGCTTGACGGACACCTCGGGGTGCTGGGCAATCGAGTAGCGCAAGGGGGCCTTGGCCCAGGCGCCCGCGTACTCTACGCCGATGCGTGGGCTGATCAGAATTTGCTCCGGCGGCAGGGCGGGGGCGTCCAGCCAATGCATGGCAGGGGCGCAGGCATCTGCACCGTTATAAGCTTTGTCTATACCCATCCCTTTGCACAATCGTCCGGGGCCTGACAGGGACGGGCCATCCTCGGGCGACGTCCATTGCGCCGCCCGCAGCAAGACCGCCGTACCATCGCCTTCAACACCGCTGACGATATTCATGCAGTGGTGCAGGCCGTAGATCAAATACACATAGGCGTAGCCTGCCGGGCCGAACATCAGTCGCGTGCGCTCGGTGATACCGCGTCGGCTGTGGGCGGCCTGATCCTGGGGACCCAGATAGGCTTCGGTTTCTACAATGGTGGCGCAGCGCTCCCCGCGCTCGTCATTCAAAACCAGGGTTTTGCCCAGCAACTCCAGGGCAACGTAACGCGGATCACGGGCAAAGAACGCACGTGGCAGGTACAGCGCGGATTCAGTCATTTCCGGGAATCTGCTCCAGCTTGTTCAACCAGGCCTGCTTTTTCTCCTTGGGTAAAAAGGAGGAGCGCAAGCTATTGGCTGCCAGAGTGCGTAAATCGGCCTCCCGCAGATTCAGGGCCTGGGCGGTTTGCAGGTAGTTGTCCAGCAGATAGCCGCCAAAATAGGCTGGGTCGTCCGAGTTCACGCAGACATTCAGGCCGCGATCCAGCAAATGCTTCAGATTGTGCTGGTGCAGGCTATCAAAAACCTTGAGCTTGATGTTGGACAGCGGACAGACTGTCAAGGAAATGGCGTGGTCGGCCAAATACTGCATCAGGGCCGGGTCGTCCTGGCTGCGCACGCCATGGTCGATACGTTCTACTTTCAGAAGCTGAAGGGCATCGCGTACATAGCTGGCCGGGCCTTCCTCACCCGCGTGGGCGACCAGTCGGAAACCCAGCTCTCGGCAACGGGCATAAACCTTCTCGAATTTGGCGGGCGGGTTGCCCTTTTCCGAGGAGTCCAGGCCAATTGCAATCCACAGGTCGGAATACTGATTGCGCAAGGGCAAGGCGGCTTCCAGGGTGTCAAACGCCTCGGCTTCGCTCAGGTGGCGCAGGAAGCTCAAGATCAGATAGCTGCTGATCCCCAACTCGGATCTGGCCTGGCGGGCGGCGCGGGCAATCCCGGCAAACACGGTTTCCATGGCGATCCCGCGTGCCGTGTGCGTCTGCGGGTCAAACATGATTTCCGTGTGGACAATGCCATCGGCCTGGGCGCGCAGAAAGTAGGCCCAGGTCATGTCAAAGAAATCCTGCTCGGTGATCAGAACCCCCGCCCCGGCGTAGTACAGGTCCAGAAAGGACTGCAAGTCGGTGAACTGATAGGCGGCGTGCAGGCTGGCCTGATCGGGATAGGGCAGCGTAATGTGATTGCGCTGGGCCAGCTTGAAGATCAAGTCCGGTTCCAGCGTGCCTTCGATATGAAGGTGCAGTTCAGCCTTGGGCAGTTGGCGGGTAAATTCGCGTAGGGAAAAGGCGGAATCAGACACGGGGCGCTCCTGGTAGGCAGAATATGCGCCCCATTATACGAAGGCAAAGGCCTGGGGTCAGGCGTCCTTGCCACGCAGGGCGGCAATGGCCAGAAAGAGCCAGGCCAGAATCATGGCTACTCCGCCAATAGGGGTAATCGCGCCCAGCCATTTCACGCCGCTAAGCACCAGAATGTACAGGCTGCCGCTGAAAATCAGTACGCCAGCCAGCATCAGAATTGCGCTGCGCGACTGCCAGGTCGCATTCAATTGCGAGCCCAACGCGGCAATCAGCAGCAAGCCCAGACCATGCAGCAATTGATACAGCACGGCCGTGTGCCAGGTTGCCAATGCCGAAGCGTCAACCATGGCGCGCAGGGCGTGGGCACCAAACGCGCCCAGGCCTACGCCCAAGGCCATAATCAGTGTGCCCAGGCACAGAATGGATCGTGATTTCATGTCGTTCCTTGCAAGTCGCTGCGGTCGCAGCGCGGAGGGAGGCCAGTGCTATTATCGAACAAAAAAATTGGCTTTGTCTGCAAGGAGACAGCATGCAAGAAATAGCTCCGGTCGCCCCTGATGCACAAGACGTTGTGGTGGCCGCGTATCGCTATCAGTCTGGCCAGCCAGCACAGGCTTTGGATATTCATCACCTGCCTGTACACGATCCCTTGAAGGACGGCTTTATCTGGATTGGTTTGAAAGACCCCAGCGAGGCGATCTTGCGCGAAGTAGGGGGGCAACTGGGTCTGCCAGACAATGCCGTTGAAGAATTGATAGCCCCTCATCGCCGTCCCAAATTGCTGGAGTTCAGCAATTGCCTGATTGTGGTGGCGGTAACCTTGGGCCTGAAAGATCTGCGCCCACTTTTTGGTACTACGCAGATTCTGATTGCCCACGGCTTGTTGCTGACGGTGCGGCGTGGCTCCAACAGCAGCTATTTAGAGCTGCGTGCCCGTCTGGAAAGCACACCGGCCTTGCTGGAGCGGGGCAGTGATTTTGTCGCCTCGGAGTTGCTGGATCTGATTGTGGACCAGTACCAGACTTGCCTGGAACAAACCGAAAAGGCGGTAGAGGCCATTGAACAGCAATTTCTGATTCGGGGCTTCAAGGAAAACGATGTACGGCGTATTTATCGTTTACGGCGCGATTTGCTGCGCGTGTATAACGCGGTAACGCCATTGGCGGAGCTAAGCCGTCGTTTGTCGCGCATCGAGCTGGCGTATGTGGATGCGGAAAGTCGGGCATATTTCGGTGAAGTGGCAGACCGCATTGCCCGCACTTCTGAATTTATTAACAGCCTGCGGCAAGCCCTGGCCTTCGCCTTTGAAGGTGGCTTGATGATAGGGCAGATGCAGCAGACTGACACTACCCGCAAGCTGGCGGCCTGGGCGGCCATTTTGGCCGTGCCGACCGCGGTGGCGGGGATTTACGGCATGAACTTCAAATTCATGCCCGAGCTGGAATGGACGCTGGGCTACCCCCTGGCCTTGGGCCTGATGGGCAGCGTGTGCGGATTTTTGTACTGGAAATTCAAAAAGGCCAAATGGCTCTAGATTAAGAGACGGGGCAGGACGGCCGGAATCAAGGAGGCGAGATGGGTCTGGAGCAGCAGTTACAGAATCAGGTGCCGGATTTGATGAATGACGATCTGTTTGGCGAAGATCCGGCTTTACAACATTGGCAAAGCAAGCTGGCCTCCCAGGAGGCCCGGCAAGCGCTGGCGGACTACGGCCAGAAACTGGGCTCTGCCCATTGGCGCGAGCAAGGTGCCCTGGCTAATCGCCAGCCGCCGCAATGGCGAGGCTGGTCTGCCCAAGGGCAACGAGTTGATCAGGTGGATTTTCATCCCGCCTGGCATCAATTGATGAGCCTGGGCATGGAGCAGGGCCTGCATATCTGGCCCCATCAGTCCGAACCTGGCCGGCACCTGCAACGAGCCATGGGCTTTTACATGCATGGTCAGATTGAGGCGGGCACCTTGTGTCCCTTGACCATGACGCGCGCCGCTGCGCCCTTATTGCAGGCTGATCCGTTTCAGGAGTGGGCGGCCAAGCTGGACATCAATCAGTATGATTCTTCTGATCAGTTGATGACAGAAAAAAGCAGCGTGCTGCTGGGCATGGGCATGACGGAAATGCAGGGCGGCTCTGATCTGCGCGGCTGCACCACTGAAGCGCATCCCCAGGCTCAGGCGTTTCGTCTTTACGGGCACAAATGGTTTTTCTCCGTGCCGCAGGCGGACGGGCATCTGGTACTGGCGCGTGAGCACGAGCAGTTTTCTTGTTTCCTGATGCCGCGCTATACCGAATATGGCTTGAATCGCCGGTATATACGCAGGCTGAAAGACAAATTGGGCAACCGCTCCAACGCCAGTGCCGAAATTGATTTTGATGGTGCACTGGCCTGGCGCGTGGGCCAAACCGGTCGCGGTATTGCTCTGCTGGCCGGAATGGCGGCCCGTACCCGTATTGATTGCGTGCTGGGCAGTGCCGCCCTGATGCGGCAGGCTTTGGTGCAGTCCCTGCATTACTGTCAGCACCGACGCTGCTTTGGCAAACAGTTGATCGATCAGCCCTTGATGCAGGCGGTATTGCTGGATATGAGCCTGGAAAGCGAAGCGGCCACCCATCTGGCCCTGTTCCTGGTGGACTTGCAGGAACGGGCTGATGATCCCGTGGCGCAGGCGGTGCTACGCGTGCTGGCCCCGGCTGCCAAGTTCTGGGTATGTCGCCGGGCCATCGCCCTGTGTGCCGAAGCCATGGAAACCTGGGGCGGCAACGGTTATATCGAGGATGGCCCCATGCCACGCTTGCTGCGCGAAGCTCCTGTCAATTCTATTTGGGAAGGTTCAGGCAATGTGATGTGCCTGGATGTGCAGCGCGCCTTGAGTCAGGAAGGTGTCCTGGAGGCCTTGCAGGCAGACTTGCGTGCCCGTACGGGAGATGATGCGGAACTGGGTCAGGTTGCACAGGATTTGTTGAGCACGGTTTCCCAGGCGGGAGGCCGTGTCTGGACGCAGAAACTGGCCCTGCTGTACCAAGCCTGCCTGATGCGCCAGGTGGCTCCCGATGCCGTCGCGGATCTGTTCGCGACCCATCGTCTGCAACAAGGTCCGGCTACCGTATTCGGGCTGGAAGGTGTGGAGCAGGCTTCCTGGTATTTGTATCGCATCTGGCCCCGCCTGCAGGCGTCTTGACGCAGGCCTGCCTACTAGGGACATTGCTCTGGACAGGCGGTGCGCAGTATCTATAATTTGTTAGCCTTGTTTCTGCTACCCGCCTGGAGTGTTGTCCGCATCATGACTGTGTTTTCCCTGTCCGGCTTTTCTTCTTTGACGCGGCGCACAGCCGTTTGTGCTGGCTTGACGGCTGTGATGGCTGTCTGGGCCTTGCCTGTTCAGGCTCAAGACTTCGAGCTGACAGGGCGGGTGGTGCGGGTGGCCGACGGCGATACGCTGACGATTTTGCCCAGCAATAACAGGCAGGTGCGCGTGCGTCTGGCCAGTATCGATGCTCCCGAAACCACCAAAGACAGCCGTCGTCCCGGCCAGCCCTTTGCGGTGGCCTCGCGGCGCTTCCTGTCGGATTTGGTTTCCGGTAAACATTTGACCCTGTCTTGCTATGAGCGCGACCGCCACGGTCGCGCTGTATGCGATGTGCCTTTGGCCGATGGCGAAACCGCCAACCAGAAACTGGTACGGGCTGGAATGGCCATGGCCAATCGTGAAAAACGCGGCCGCTTCCTGCGCGACCCTCGTATTGATCAGCTGGAGCGCGAAGCCAAGGAAGCCGGTGTAGGCATCTGGTCAGAGCCCAGTCCTGTCCCGCCATGGAAATGGCGTTATGACTGCTGGCAGCAAGGGCAATGCTAAGCCCTTTGCGGCGGATGGGGCTGGCCTTGTTGTGCGTCGGATTGGCAGCTTGCTCCAAACCCGTTAACAGCCCTTATCAGGAAGGCAGCGCAGCAGAAAACACGCTCTACAGCGCGTTCACGACCCGCTCCCCCAATCACCTGGACCCGGCTTTGTCCTACTCCGGTGACGAGACACCGTTTACGTATTCGATTTATGAGCCGCTGTACGGCTATCACTATCTGGACCGTCCCTACCGCCTGATTCCCAAGGCGGCGGCCGAGCTGGTAGAGCCTGTATACCTTGATGAGCAGGGTAATCGTTTGCCTGCTGATGTGCCGGGCGAACAGGTGGCAGTCAGCCGTTACGATATTCCCATCAAGCAAGGCATTCGCTTTCAGCCGCATCCGGCCTTTGCCTTGGATGAACAGGGCGAGTACCGCTATTACCCCATGCGGGCGCCGGACCTGAACGATGCTTTCAGCATTACCGACTTCGCCCATACCGGCTCACGCGAGCTGACGGCTCACGATTACGTTTACGCCTTCAAGCGTTTGGCCAGCCCGCGCTTGGCCTCTCCTGTGCTGGGTGTGATGGCCGAGCATATCCGGGGCTTCAAGGAGTTCAGCGAAGAACTGGCCCGTATCGACAAGCAGGAGCCGCGTCCACAATGGCTGGATTTGCGGCCCTACACCTTGCCGGGTGTGCGAGCGCTGGATAAACACACCTTGCGCATCGAGGTGAATGGCAAGTACCCACAGTTCAAGTACTGGCTGGCCATGACCTTTACCGCGCCCATGGCCTGGGAGGCCGAGCGCTTTTATAGCCAGCCGCGCATGGCGCAGCACAATCTGACACTGGATAGCTGGCCCGTGGGTACAGGCCCATTCATGCTGACGGAATCCCTGACCAATCGTCGTCACGTTCTGAGCCGTAACCCCAATTACCGGGGGGAGCCATACCCTTGTGTGGGCGAGCCCGGCGACCAGGCTGCTGGTTTACTGGAAGATTGCGGCAAACCCATGCCTTTTCTGGACAAAGTGGTGTTCTCTCTGGAAAAAGAGGGCGTCCCCTTGATGGGCAAGTTCCTGCAGGGCTATTACGACATTCCGCAGGTGGAGCGGGGCGAGTACGGTGTCGCCATGACAGTGGCCGCGCAGGACTCGGTCGACAAAGCCAATCTGTATCAGGAGCGCGGCCTGCAATTGCGCACGGCACCTGAAGCGCAATTGTTTTATATGGGCTTTAACTGGCACGACCCGGTGGTCGGCCAGGGCGATACGCCCGAGCAGTTCGAGAAAAACCGCAAGCTGCGCCTGGCCATCAGCATTGTGTTCGACTGGGAGCAGTACGTTTCCATTTTCATGAATGACCAAGGGGAAGCCGCGCATAGTCCTTTGCCGCCTGGCGTGCCGGGCTATCAGCCGCTGCCCCAAGGTGCCAACCCTTATGTCTACACCAAGGACAATGGCGTGGTGAAACGCCGCAGTCTGGACGAAGCGCGTGATTTGCTGCGACAGGCGGGCTATCCCGATGGACGGGACAGCCGTACCGGCAAGCCCCTGATTCTGTATTACGACTCCATGATGGGTATGGGCTCGGATGCCACGGTGGACTGGATGCGCCGTCAGCTGGCCCAGGTAGGCTTGCAGCTGGAGGTGCGCGCTACCGATTACAACCGCTTTCAGGACAAGATGAAGCGGGGCGCGGCACAGCTATTTCTGTGGGGCTGGGTAGCCGACTACCCGGATGCCGAAAACTTCTTCACCTTGCTGTATGGCCCCCAGGCCAAGAAGGATTTTGGTGGTGAGAACGCCGCCAATTACCAAAGCGCGGAGTTTGATCGCCTGTACGAGCAAATGCGCTTTCTGAACGACGGCCCGGACAAGCAGGCGGTGGTGCAGCAGATGATCCATCTGGTCCAGCATGATGCCCCCTGGATGTTTGGCTATGTGCCCAATGCGGGTGGAGCCTACCAAAGCTGGGTGCGCAATGCCAAGCCGTCCATGATGGTGCGCGACAGCATCCAGTATTACCGTATCGACCCCGAACAGCGTGTGGAGCGCATTGATCGCTGGAACCGCCCCGTCTGGTGGCCCGCCATTCCGCTGGGCTTGCTGGCCTTGATTCTGGTGTGGGTGGTGCGCTCGCAGGCTCAGGCGCGTCGTCGCCATGTGGCTCTGCGCAAGGAGAAAGACTGATGTTTTCCTATATGCTGCGGCGCATTCTGTATGGCGTGCTGATTCTGATAGGGGTCAATCTGCTGACCTTTGTGCTGTTCTTTGCCGTGAACACGCCTGACGATATGGCCCGTTTGTCCATTGGTGGGCAGCGCGTCAGCCAGACGGCCATTGAAAACTGGAAGGCAGAGCGCGGTTATAACAAGCCGTTGTTTTATAACGCGCAAGCGGAAGGCTCCAAAACCTTTACCGACACGATTTTCTACGAGCGCTCGGTTCCTTTGTTGCGCCTGGATTTTGGCTTGTCCGACCAGGGGCAGGATATTGCCTATCAGATCAAGCAACGCATGGGGCCCAGTTTGGCGCTGGCCTTGCCCACCTTCTTTTTGGGCTTATGGGTGTGCATCAGTTTTGCCTTGCTGATGGTGTTCTTTCGGGGAACCCGACTGGATTTTTCAGCCGTTGTGCTGTGCGTCGTGTTGATGTCCATTTCGGGCCTGTTCTACATCATTGCCGGGCAATGGCTGTTTGCACGGGTGCTGCGCTGGGTGCCGTTTTCGGGCTGGGTGGAAGGGATGGATAACTGGCGCTTTCTGGTCTTGCCGGTGCTGGTGGGGATTTTGTCGCGCATCGGCGCAGAATCCCGCTTTTACCGCAGCCTGTTCCTGGAAGAGGCCAGCCGTGATTATGTGCGTACGGCGCGCTCCAAGGGGCTGGCGGAATCTACCGTTTTGTTCCGCCATGTCTTGCCCAATGCGCTCTTGCCCATTCTGACGGGCACCGTATCGGCTTTGCCCCTGCTGTTCATGGGCAGCCTGATTTCGGAGTCTTTTTTTGGTATTCCGGGTCTGGGCAGCTTCACCATTGATGCCATCAATGCCCAGGACTTCTCCATTGTGCGTGCCATGGTGTTTTTAGGATCAATGCTTTATATCGCCGGTTTGATTCTGGCCGATATCTCCTACACCCTGGTTGACCCCCGCATTCGTTTTAGTTGAGCCCGCCATGCCACAGTTCGTCTTTCTCTGGACCGATACCTTTGTGCTGGCACTGTTTCTGGCCATGGCGCTCTACACCTGGCGCGTCGTCAAGCGGCCTGCCTTGCGCTCGGCCTGGGCCAGTGTGGCACGTACGCCCTCGGCCATGTGTGCTGCTGTTTTTCTGGTCTTTTTCCTGCTGATTGGTCTGCTGGACTCCATCCACTACCGGCCTTTATTGCCGGCTGCCCCTGGGCAGGAAGCCAGCACAGCCAGCTATGCCCCCGTCGCCCGTTCTGCGTTGGACGATATTCTGAAAAAAGCCGGGCTGGCCGAGGTGGAAAAAACCTATTCCGCTCCCTTGGCCCGCTTTCAACTGACCAAAGAAAGCATGCTGATAGATGGCAAGCCCGTGCGGGACTTTCCGCGTCTGGTCAATGCCGGGGTGGGTATGGATACGCCTGCCGCGCATAGACACGATATTTTGCAGCTAGGCGCCAAAGGTTTGGCCTGGGGGGGGCTGGTCAGTGTGCTACTGGCTGTTCTGCTGACGCTTTGGGGGCGCAAGCAATCCATGGAGCCGGGTTGGGGCGCGGCCTGGCGTTATTGGTGGCAAGGGCAGGGCTTGGTGAATTGGCGACTGGTCTGGTTCAGCGCCTGTGTGCTGGTGATACTGCTATGCCTGGTGCTGAGCCTTAGCGCGAATTACTACGTGCTGGGCACGGATCGCACGGGTAACGACATCATCTGGCAAGCCTTGAAAAGCGTGCGCACGGCTTTGGTGATTGGCACCTTGACCACCTTCGCCATGCTGCCACCTGCCATCATTCTGGGCTTGGCCGCTGGATACTTCCGGGGCTGGGTGGATGATGTCATTCAATACATTTACACCACGCTGACTTCCATCCCTGGCGTGCTGCTGATCGCCGCTTGCGTGTTGATGATGCAGGTCTATATCGACACCCATCCCGACAGCTTCGACACCGTGGCCGCTCGCGCAGATCTGCGCTTGTTCATGCTGTGCCTGATTCTGGGGTTAACCGGCTGGGCGGGCCTGTGCCGCCTGCTGCGGGCCGAGGTGTTGAAGCTGCGCGAGCTGGACTACGTTCAGGCAGCCCAAGCCTTTGGTGTCGGTCATCTGCGCATCATGTTCCGTCACCTGCTGCCTAACGTCATGCACATTGTGCTGATCACCCTGATTCTGGAGTTCTCCGGCCTGGTGCTGTACGAGGCTGTGTTGTCTTATCTGGGTATTGGTGTGGACCCGAGCATGCCATCCTTTGGGCGCATGATTGACGCCGCCCGTAGCGAGCTGTCCCGCGACCCGATCATCTGGTGGGGCCTGGCCGGGGCTTTTGTGATGATGCTGGGTTTGGTACTGTCTGCGAACATTTTTGCCGATGCGGTGCAAACGGCGTTTGACCCTCGTACTCGTCGCTTCAAGGTTTTGCGAGTACGTCGTCCAGGAGGAGCCAAGGTATGAGCGAGCTTGAAAATGTCTCCGCCGTGAAGCCCGCTGCAACGCCTGCCGTGCTGAGTATCGAGGGTCTGGAACTGCGTGTACAGTCCGATGCCGGTGTGCAAAGTGTGGTGCGTAATCTGTCTTTGGCCGTGCAGCGCGGTGAAACCTTTGCCTTGGTGGGGGAGTCCGGCTGCGGCAAAAGCATGACGGCCATGGCGATCCTGCGCCTCTTGCCCGAAGCCGCCTGGATGCAGTCCGGTCAAATTGCCTTGGACGGGTTGGAACTGCCACCTTTGCCTGAACAGCAAATGCAGGATGTGCGCGGTAAACGCATCAGCGTGATTTTTCAGGAGCCGTCTACCAGTCTGAATCCGGTCATGTCCATTGGCCGGCAGATCAGCGAGGTGATTCGTCGTCATGGTGTGGCTCCTGCGGGGCAGGAAAGGGCAAGGGCCATCAAATGGCTGGAGCGAGTCGGCATCCCCGGTGCCGCACAGCGTTACGACGACTTTCCATTCCAGTTCTCCGGCGGCCAGAAGCAACGCATCATGATTGCCATTGCCTTGGCGGCGGAACCTGATTTGCTGGTGGCTGACGAGCCAACCACTGCGCTGGATGTAACGGTTCAGGCGCAGATTCTGCAGTTGTTGGCCGATATACAGAAAGAGATGGGCCTGGCTATCTTGCTGATTACGCACGATTTGCTGCTGGTCAAACAGTATGCCGACTATGTGGCCTTGATGCGGCACGGACAAATAGTGGAAGCCGGGCTGGCAAGCCAGTTCTTTTTGCGCCCTAGCCATCCTTATGCTCGTGAATTGCTCAATGCCATTCCCACTTTTGAGAAACGTGGGCGTCCCTTGTCCCGTGCCCCTGCGCCCATTGAAGCAGTCCCACCGCGCAATAGCGGCAAAGAGCTGGTGCTGGATATTCAGGGCTTGTCTGTTTCCTATAAGCAGGCTGGCTCCTGGTGGCGACGCCTGCCTGTCATTCCCGTGGTCAAAGACTTGAGCCTGCAACTGCACAAGGGCGAAACCCTGGCTTTGGTCGGCGAGTCGGGCTGCGGTAAAAGCACGGTCGCACGTACTTTGATGCGCTTGCTGGATCATCAGGCTGAGATCAGCGGGCAGGTGCAGATGCAGGGGCAGAACGTCTTGCAAGTGAAAGGCAAGGCCTTGCGGCAACTGCGCTCACGTTTGCAGATCATTTTTCAGGATCCCTATGGATCGCTGGATCCGCGCATGATGGTGGGCGACATTCTCCTGGAAGGCCTGACCGCGCTGCGTCCCGAGCTGGACACCAAGGCGCGTCGCAAACGAATTGAAACTTTAGTGGACCAAGTCGGTCTACCCAAGAATGCCCTGGATCGTTACGCACATGAGTTTTCCGGCGGGCAACGTCAGCGCATCGCTATTGCCCGTGCCTTGGCGGTAGAGCCCGCCGTTCTGATTTGCGATGAACCCACCTCGGCCCTGGACGTGTCCGTACAAGCGCAAATTCTGGATTTGATGCGTGAGTTACAAATGGAACTGGGTCTGGCTTATTTATTCATTACCCATAATTTCGGGGTTGTGGAGTATCTGGCCGATCGAATTGCTATCATGGCCAAGGGACGCATCGTGGAGCAGGGCAGCGCACAGCACGTTCTGTTCCATCCGCAGGAAGATTTGACGCAGCGTCTGCTGGCCGCTGTTCCCCGTTAAGCCGCGCCAAATGCCGGACTTGCCCTGATCGGTCCGGCACTTCTATGTCACAATACGGCGGTCTGTCCGCCCATTGATAAACACATTATGAGTCTGAAGGTTTTTGATCTTGAATGCGAACACGGCCATGTGTTCGAGGGTTGGTTTAGCTCACGCGAAAGTTACGATGAGCAGATCAGTCGTGGGCTTTTGTGTTGCCCCGTCTGCGACAGCCACGAGGTCAAACGCAAACTTTCAGCGCCACGTATCAATGTAGGTGCGCAGGAAAGCCTTGGCGCCCCTGCCAGTGCTCCAGTTCCGCCTCCCTTGCCTTCAACCATGCCTACCGAAGCGCAAATGCGGGCGATTCAAGGTCAGCTTTTACAAGAGCTGCGTTCGGTGATACGCAAGTCAGACGATGTGGGCACCCAGTTTGCCCAGGAAGCACGGCGCATGCACGAGGGCGACATTGAGCCGCGCGCAATCCGTGGTCAGGCCACGGTGCAGGAGTATCAGGAACTGGCCGACGACGGCATTATTGCCATGCCGATTCCGGACTTTCTGGATGATGACCGCCTGCAGTAAATAACTGCGACATCTCTTTCAGCCTGCGGTGCAAGGTACTGCGATGCAGTCCCAAGGCGCGTGCCGCTTGTGAAATATTTCCCTGATGCTGTTTCAAAGCCTGCTGCACGGCAGCGTATTCCTGTTCCTTCAGGGTTTGTGGCCTTGGGGAGTCAAGGGAGCTGGTTTCCGTAATGCTCCGGACCTCCGGGATGGCAGGTTCTTGAGCCAGCACCGGGTGTTCTGCATTCAAGCACGGCAAGGCAGGCAGGTCCTGGGCCAACCAGAGCCGCCCCGGAGAATCTTGCACAATGATTTGCAGCAGCACCGATCGCAACTGACGGTAATTGCCCGGCCAGTCGTAGTCCTGCAGTATTTGCAGGGCTTCGGGATGTAGCTGTGGAGCAGCCTGGCCTTGTGCCAGAATAGCCAGTTCTTTGGAAATATAGTCGCCCAGATCGCTGCGTTCCCTAAGGCTGGGGACTGTGCAGATATAGTCTTGCAGTCGGAAGTACAGGTCGGCACGGAAGCGGCCATCACGCACCAGTTTTTCCAGCGGTTGATGGCTGGCGCTGATCAGCTGGAAGTCCAGCCTGTGTGTGCGTTCCGAACCTAGTGCCTGCACCTCGCGCTCTTGCAGAACCCGTAGCAGACGGCTTTGCAAACCCACTGGCATATCGCCAATTTCATCCAGAAACAGCACTCCGCCATGGGCCTGACGCAATTTGCCTGCATAGCCCTGACGGCGCGCACCCGTAAACGCACCGGCCTCATACCCGAACAACTCGGCTTCGATCAGGGTTTCGGGCAGGGCGGCGCAGTTAATCGCCACAAAAGGACCGGACTGCGACTTGTGACGGCGATGCAGCTCACGCGCCATACGCTCTTTGCCCGAGCCGCTGGGGCCGCTGAGCAAGATGGACAGGCCCATTTGCATGGCTCGCAACGCCGGTTCCAGCGCCTTTTCCTGTTGAGGGGACAGTAGTTGTGTTGCTTCTGCTGTCTCGGTCCGAGCCTGTACCGCGCGGGCTGGAGCCGGAGTTTTAGCCGCTGTGCTCAGGTGGAGCGTTACAGGTCGACTCGTGCTTTTCGCCTGTTCCAGTACCGAACTTAAGTCCTGGCCGGGTAGCTCCTGCCAGTCCTGGCGCAACATGCGGGCGGCCAACTCATCGGCCGCCACAATGGTGTCATCCTCCAGAATCAGTCGCCCACTAAAAGCACTGTTGAGCAGGCTGGGGTCTGTATGCAGATGCAGCAGACGGCGCGATGGCGTGCACAGTGACTCCAGCATCTGGCGGCTGATCTGGCGGGCGTACAGTTGTGCCAAATCCAGCGCGTAGTGATGTTCCAGTTCTGAAGGCCCGGAGATATCCAGCACTCCAATAATCTGGCCGTAAGGGTCGTAAATGGGGGCGGCGTGGCAGCTAAGAATCCGGTTGTCAGGCAAATAGTGCTGGCTGCCGTGAATCTTGATGGGCTGTGCGCAGACCAGAGCTGTGCCAATAGCATTGGTGCCGCGATGGTTCTCCGCCCAACTCACACCCGCACGCAAGGCAACCTGTTCGGCCCGCTGCAGAAAGTGCGGGTCCCCCGCCTGTTGCAACACCGTGCCTTGTGCGTCGCACAATAAAACCAGACTGCGATGCGGGTGCACCAGCGCCGCCAGATCCTGTACCGCCGCCGAGGAGTGATGCAACAGGTGATGCTGTTGTTCCAGCAACTGTCGCAGCGCACCTTGGCTCATGTCTCTGGGTTCCGCGCTTAACTCCGACTCCATCGTCTGACAGCGTTCCCAGGACTGACGCCACATGGTTTCGTTGGTCTGCGGGCAAAACGAGTGTAGAGAAGTCATGAGTGTGCTCCGGGAGGGGTGTCGCATTCTGCGACAGTGCTCGCGTTTTGCGACAGTAGCTGTCGCAGCCTGCGACTGGAGGTCGTTTCATTATGGAGGCGGGCGAGCTCAGGATCGAGTCGGGACAATCGCTAGGTAGTTTGGCACGTTATTTGCTTTAGTTAAAACAGGATAAAGGCACCCCTAACCTTTCCCTGCGGTGCACGCCTTGTGACACCGAACTAAATCAATAAGGAGACATCATGAATCTGTCCGATCTCAAATCCATGGGCCTGGATCTGGAATTCCCGTTCAAATCCCGTTACGACAACTACATTGGTGGACGTTGGGTGCCGCCGGTCGAAGGCGAGTATTTTGATAACGTCTCGCCCGTCACCGGGCAGGTTTTTTGCCAGGTAGCCCGCTCGGGTGCAGCGGACATTGACCTGGCTCTGGACGCCGCGCACAAGGTGCGCCACCAGTGGGCCAATACCCCGCCTGCCGAGCGCTCCGCTGTGCTGTTGCGCATTGCTGACCGTATCGAACAAAACCTGGAACGTCTGGCGGTTGCCGAAACGATCGACAATGGCAAACCCATCCGTGAAACCCGCGCGGCTGACTTGCCTTTGGCCGTCGACCATTTCCGCTACTTTGCCGGTTGCCTGCGCGCCCAAGAGGGCAGCATCTCGGATGTGGACAGCACCACGGTTGCTTACCACTTCCACGAGCCTATCGGCGTCGTCGGCCAGATCATCCCCTGGAACTTCCCGCTGCTGATGGCCGCCTGGAAACTGGCCCCCGCCCTGGCTGCCGGTTGCCCCATCGTCCTGAAACCCGCCGAGCAAACTCCCGCTTCCATTTTGCTGCTGATGGAAATCATCGGCGATCTGCTGCCCGCTGGCGTACTGAACGTCGTCACTGGCTACGGTAAAGAAGCAGGCCATGCCTTGGCCAACTCCAAGCGCATCGCCAAAATCGCCTTCACTGGCTCCACCCCCGTCGGCCGAGAAATCCTGCACGCCGCAGCTGATCGCCTGATCCCCGCTACGGTAGAGCTGGGCGGCAAGAGCCCCAACATCTTCTTTGAAGACGTGATGCAGGCTGATGATGCCTTCCTGGACAAAGCCCTGGAAGGTTTGAGCATGTTTGCCCTGAACCAGGGCGAGATTTGCACATGCCCATCGCGTATCCTGATTCAGGAATCCATCTACGAGCGCTTTATCGAGCGTGCCGTGGAGCGAGTCAAACGTATTCAGACCGGCAACCCGCTCAATGCCGGGACAATGGTGGGCGCGCAGGTGTCCGAGAAACAGATGGAGCGCATCCTGGGCTACATCAATATCGGTCGAGAAGAGGGCGCACAAGCCTTGACTGGCGGCGAACGCAATCGTCTGGGTGAAGGCCTGGATAATGGCTACTACATCAGCCCAACCATGCTGCTGGGTAAAAACAGCATGCGTACCTTCCAGGAAGAAATCTTCGGACCGGTGGCCGCTGTGACCACCTTCAAGGACGAAGAAGAAGCCATTGCCATCGCCAACGACACCGAGTTTGGCCTGGGTGCTGGAGTCTGGAGCCGCGACGGCTCGCGTGCCTACCGCGTAGGCCGTGGCGTTGAAGCTGGCCGAGTTTGGACCAACTGCTATCACCTGTATCCTGCTCACGCCGCTTTCGGTGGCTACAAGCAATCCGGTATCGGCCGCGAAACCCATAAGATGGCCCTCAATAACTACCAGCAAACCAAGTGCTTGCTGGTCAGCTACAGCCCGAACGCCCTGGGCTTCTTCTGATCCTTTGATCTATTCGTAGTGTTGTCAGACCTCCCCCCATGCAATATGGGGGGATGCCCTCCTTGCGCGCTTGCTATGTGTTTATCCCAGAGGGCCGCAAGGAATTTCTTCGATCATTAATAAGGAATACGCACCATGACAGTCTCGGAATTCTTTATCCCCTCGCACAATATTCTTGGCCCCGGCGCACTGGATCAGGCCATGCCCATTGTCGGGAAAATGGGCTTCAAAAAAGCTCTGATCATTACTGATGCCGATTTGGCCAAGCTGGGTATGGCGAAACTGGTGGCTGACAAGCTGATTGCACAAGGCATCAATACCGCGATTTTTGATCAGGTGCAGCCTAATCCTACAGTCGGTAACGTGAATGCCGGCTTGGACGCCTTGAAAGCACACGGCGCAGATCTGATTGTTTCCTTGGGCGGCGGTTCATCGCATGACTGTGCCAAAGGCGTAGCCCTGGTCGCCAGCAACGGCGGCAAGATCGCTGACTACGAAGGCGTAGATAAATCCGCCAAACCGCAACTGCCACTGCTGGCTATCAACACCACAGCAGGCACCGCGTCGGAAATGACGCGCTTCACCATCATTACTGATGAAACCCGCCACGTAAAAATGGCAATCATCGACCGCCACATCACCCCGTTCCTGTCAGTGAACGACTCCGACCTGATGGAAGGCATGCCCGCATCGCTAACTGCTGCTACTGGCATGGATGCACTGACCCACGCAGTTGAAGCCTACGTTTCCACAATCGCCACCCCCATCACCGACGCCTGTGCGGTGAAAGTGGTAGAGCTGATCGCCAAATACCTGCCCGTTGCTGTGCGTGAGCCGCATAACAAGAAAGCCCGTGAACAAATGGCCTATGCGCAGTTTCTGGCAGGGATGGCATTCAATAACGCGTCACTGGGCTATGTCCACGCCATGGCGCACCAGCTAGGCGGTTTCTACGATCTGCCCCACGGTGTCTGTAATGCCCTGCTGCTGCCGCATGTGCAGGCTTTCAATATGCAGGTGGCAGGGGAGCGCCTGAATGAAATCGGCAAGCTGCTATCAGATAACAATCCAGATCTGAAAGGCCTGGATGTCATCGCAGCGATTAAAAAGCTGGCGGATATTGTGGGGATTCCGAAGTCGCTGGAAGAGCTGGGCGTGAAGCGGGAAGATTTCCCGGTTCTGGCCGATAACGCGCTCAAGGATGTGTGCGGTGCAACTAATCCGATTCAGACGGATAAGAAGACGATTATGGGGATTTTTGAAGAGGCGTTTGGGGTGAGGTAATGCTGTGCTAAGAGCAAGGGGCAGATATGTATTTTGGTGTTAAGTTAATACTGCCTCTTTCTCGGTTGCACAGTATTTTTAGTAAAATGGCAGGCAGGAAAAAGGGGCTGTAAAAACAGCCCCTTTTTTGCGCGTACCGCACTGGGCGGCACGACGTCTTTCTTACATCACGCGGCTGCGGTATTCGCCAGTGCGGGTGTCGATTTCGATCTTGTCACCGATATTGCAGAACAAAGGCACGCTGATTTCGGTGCCCGTGTTGATCTTGGCAGGCTTCAGCACTTTACCGGAGGTATCGCCTTTCACGGCAGGTTCGGTGTAGGTGATTTCGCGCACGATGATGGTGGGCAGTTCAACCGAAATAGCACGGCCTTCGTAGAAAACGGCCTCAACGGACATGTTTTCTTCCAGGTAATCCAGGGCGTCGCCCATGCTTTCAGCTTCGATTTCGTACTGGTTGTACTCTTCGTCCATGAAGACGTACATAGGGTCAGCAAAGTAGGAGTAAGTGCATTCGCGCTTTTCCAGCTGAACCACTTCAAATTTTTCGTCAGCTTTGTGCACGGCTTCGCTGTTCGAGCCGGTCAGCAGGTTCTTGAACTTCAATTTGACAACGGCGGAGTTGCGACCGGATTTGTTGTATTCCGTTTTCTGAACGACCAGAGGGTCGCCATTAACCATAGCGACGTTACCAACGCGCAGTTCTTGTGCGGTTTTCATTAAAAAAACTCCGAATGGGACAGGCTCCGCCAAACGCAGTGTCAGGGAGCTTTTAAGAGGTAATCCGTTATTTTAGCGTTTTCGGGCGACTTGGGTGTAAAAACTCAGCAAACTGCTGGCCAAATCGGCTTGTTCAGCCAGTTTTTCACTATAAGCACGGGCTTCTTGTTGCCATAGACGCAACACCTGGGGTTCCAGGCAGCGGCTCAAGGCAGTGGCGGCACCGGCCTGATCGGCACTGCTCCAGGCCAGATGCAGGGCTTGAACCGGCTTGGGCAAATTGCCGGTATCCAGCCAGGCTTGCAGCTTGTCCAGATGGGCCTGTTCTTTCTGTACGTAAGGCTGCCACAGCATGGGCTGAGCGGCCCAGATGGCGCGTACCAGGGAGTCCTCGCCACGCACAATATTCAGTGCGCTACGCCAGAGCAGGGCATCAAAATCGGCCTGATTCACGGCGGGGATGCGCTGAACTTGCAAGTGGCCTTGCTCCAGATCCGGGATACCTTGGGCAACAGACTCGGGCACCAGCAGCAGGGTTTT
Source organism: Alcaligenes sp. EGD-AK7 (assembly GCF_000465875.3). Lineage (NCBI taxonomy): Bacteria > Pseudomonadati > Pseudomonadota > Betaproteobacteria > Burkholderiales > Alcaligenaceae > Alcaligenes > Alcaligenes sp. EGD-AK7. The sequence continues at coordinate 119,519 of NZ_AVOG02000067.1, forward strand.
CTGCTTTAGTGTAGATAGCACTTCGGGCAGGGCCAGGACGGGCGCATCGGGATAGCAGAACAGGAACATTTGCTGCATCTCGCCCTGGAGCAGAGCTTGAATGTGCTCCTGCGCCACGCCCAGACGACTCAGCATGGCCTGGTAGGCGACATCGTCCTGTTGAAAGGCATCGCGACGGGCCAGCAGATCGCTTTCACGCAGCAGCCCCCCTGTTTGCGGGACAAAGCCGGGAAAGAAAAAATATTTGTTCGCACTACCGGCTTGTGGGGAGGGCAGGCCGTGGCAGCCCTGTACCCAGGGTTCGGCGCTCAGGTAATCCAGATTGATCCACACATGGCTATCTGCCGTCAGTTGCCGTGTCATGGCTTCGGGCGGTTCGCAGGCAAAGGCCTCGATCACGAAGGGATGTGCTGCGGGGTATTCTTGGCGCGCGTCGTGCCAATGCTCAATATCTACGCCCTGCAGTTGCTGGCTTTGCCGTTCGCTTTGAATTTCGGACTGGATACGGCTGAAGCTGTGCAGATCATCTACCCACAGGCGTAGCTGGGCGACCTCGGGTTTGGCAGCTAACTGACGGGCCAGCCGCCAGCACACGCCTATATCCCCCAGATTGTCGATAACACGGCAAAACAGGTCTATGGATACAGGTTGGGAAGCAGTAGCGGTGTTCAATTTAGTGCAGCTGTACGGGGTCCAGATCGATTTCGTCCGGCAGTTCCGGGTGCTGCATCTCGCCGTTGATGTCCGGGAAGAAGGGCGCGTTGCAATCGTCGCAGGTCTCGGTGGAGTGCAGGCCGGGCAGGCGCTGAATCTGGACCAGACCCAGGGTGCTGAGCAGGGCGGCAATCACGTCCGGGATGTCGATATGGTCGTCGCTGTGGAAAGAGGACTCGGCCTCTTCCTGGCTCAACACAGGCCAGATACAGCCATAAATCACGGTGGGCGAGGAAATGGTGCTAAAGCCCACGCGATATTCTTCGACTTGTTCTTCACCGCAAGCAACGATGACCGCACGCAAGTGGTCGGGCGAGAGCTTCACGGCTGTTTGCAGCCAGGTGATACCGGCCTTCAGGGCCAGTGGGCGAATTTCGCGGTCCGACTCGCGGTTATTGACGTAATAAGCGTTGGGAGCCAGAAACTGCAGCTGGCAGCCGGTAAACAACGGCGTGACGATGGCGGAGTAACGCTCCACCCATTGCTCTACCCAGCGCAGGTGGTCGGCTTGCAGATTGTCGCTGGATTGTTGCCAGCGAAACAGGGGCTGACCGACCGGAGCCATAACCACACCAATCAGAAAGCGGGCGTCGGCCAACAGGCTGCTGGCTTCTTCGGGTTTGTTCAGTGGAGCAGGCTCCTGGCTGCGGCCCAGAGCTTGCGCAGTCAGGCTGCGCGTCCAGGCGTAAGCCTGCTGGTAGGTCTGCGGCATCTCGTCGTAATTGACCAGATTGGGCAGCAGGGCGCACATTGTGCCTTCGGCCAGAACCGTGGCGCGCAAGGCCTCTTCCAGTTCCTTGTGTTGCTGGGGTTTCAGTACTCCCTGGGGCAGTTGATAGCGTGTCCAGGCGGTCAGCGGGGCCGAAAACAGCAGGGCGTCGTACAGCACGCCGTCATGCTCGATTTGCTGACATTCGGCGTGGGACTCGGCCAGTTCCATCAGGATTTCGTAATGCTGGTTTTGTTGCTGGCTGCCCAGCAGTTCCAGTGTCTGTTCAACCGCTGTATTGCGGCGCCCGCTATAGAGCTTGTCCAGCAATTGAGCGGTCAGCCCTTGCCAATAGCGATCTTCGATCTGCGAGCCGGAACGTACCAGTGCGTCGGTGTAATTGATCAGACGCTGGATTTCTTTGGGTTGTTGGGCGAGCAGTTTGGAATTGAGTTGCGACATGGACATACAAAACCGAGAGAGGGACAAGCTAGTTTACCCTTTGCCACGACCGGGGTGTGTGAATGAGGGTAGCCCCTAGGGGATGGCTGGTAGAGTTCTGGTGCTTGCAAAATAGAGGCTGGCGATAATTTGTGACTTATCAGGCATGTACGCGAGGGGCCGCCTCCATGCACCCGGCGCCTCCCCTGTGATAGCGGGGGAGGTGTCGGGCCCGGTCCGATGTTGGCAGGTTGCGATCAGTACAACACGCTAGGTAGCCACAGGCCGATGCCGGGGAACAGATACAGGATGATGATCGCCAGGATCTGGATACCCATGAAGGGCATCATGCCCAGGAAAATCTGGTTCAGGGTGACATGGGGTGGCGAGACGCCCTTCAGGTAGAAAGCCGACATGGCAACCGGTGGTGACAGGAATGCGGTTTGCAGGTTCAGGGCGACGAGCAGGCCGAAGAACAGGGGGTCGATCTGATAGTGCGCCAGCAGTGGCAGGAAGATGGGCATGAAGATGATGATGATCTCTGTCCATTCCAGCGGCCAACCCAGCAGGAAAATAACAATCTGCGCCAGGATCATGAACTGGATGGGTGTCAGATCCATGGACAGCACCCAGCCATTGATCAGTTCCTGACCACCCAGCAGGGCGAAGGCGGCCGAGAAAATACTGGAACCGACGAACAGCCAGCAGACCATGGCACTGGTCTTGGCGCTGAGGTACACCGATTCGCGCACCATGGAGAAATTCAAGCGGCGATAGGCGAAGGCCAGCAGGATGCCGCCCAAGGCACCCAAGGCCGCCGCCTCGGTGGGAGTGCACAGGCCAGCGATAATACTGCCCAGCACGGCAAGGATCAGCATGGTCAGCGGAAAGAAGGAGCTGAGCAGCATCTTGAAGATTTCCAGCCGTGCGAAGTTCAGCATGGCGTAGTAGCACAACAAGGCCAGACTGCCCACGATCAGAAAGATCCAGAATGTCATTGGCGCGGCTTGGCGCTCTGTCGTAGTTGTTTCTTCGGCTGCCTCTGCTGCAGCTGCGGGAGCTTCTGCGCCCGGTTCGCTGGCACCCAGCGCCACGAGTGGCTCGCTGCCTTCAGGTTCGGATAAACCGCCAGCACCCGGAGGTTCTGCCAGCCCACCGCCACTGTAGTCACTGTCGAAGTTATTGAAACCGCCGCCCATTTCCTGCAGCTCGTAGTGCTCGGCTACTTTAGGTGCAGTGATCGACTGATAGCTAAAGCCCATGACAGCGATGAAGATCACAGCGGGCAGCAAGGCCACGGCCAGATTCTTGACCAGCAGCTTCATGGGCACGTCGACGTTGCGAGGCCCCTTCATGGCGTTGATCAGGCCGGGTACAGCACGGTCTGTAATGGTCTCCTTGATGGTTTGTGCGAAGGCTGGCAGAGGCACGATCCGGTCTTCCGCGGAAAGCGGAGGCGCGACACTGGGCTTGAGCCTGGCCAGAATGATGACGTATACCACGTACAGGACAGCCAGCATCAGGCCGGGGAAGAAGGCCCCGGCATACAGTTTCACGACCGAGACACCCGCGACGGCGCCGTACAGGATCAGGAGTACGGAGGGGGGCAGCAAAATGCCCAGGCAGCCCCCTGCGGTAATGGAGCCAGCCGTTAGCTGTACGCTGTAGCCCGCTCGCAGCATGGCGGGCATGGCCAGTAGCCCCATCAGAGTCACCACTGCCCCCACAATGCCCGTGGCCGTGGCAAAGATGGCGCAGGTGGCAATGGTGGCTACAGCCAGCGAACCTGGAATTCGTGCCATGGCCAGGTGCATGCCCTGGAACAGGCTCTGGATCAGGTTGGCGCGTTCAACCAGGTAACCCATGAAGATGAACAGAGGCACCGCAATCAGTACGTCGTTGGTCATGACGGCGTAGGTGCGCAGAACCATCAGGTCCAGGGTCTGCTGGATTGCTTGCTGCGTGCCCATGTCGCGATAGGCCAGCCAGGTAAAGATCACCCCCATCCCCATCAGGGTGAAGGCGGTGGGAAAGCCCAGCATGATGGTGACGACAATCAGCGCCAGCATGAGCAGGCCCAAATGGCCGTTGCTCATGTCTGCTGGCGCTGGCATGAAGATGGCAATGCTCAGGACGATGCCGATCAGTAGGGTGAGCCCGAACCAGATTTCTTTTCTCATGTTGGACTCCCTTTCTTGCCGTCGCCTGTGACAAAGGCATCCAGTTTCTCAATGTCATCGCTTTTGACGTCCACCATATCCATGAGCTTGTCGACATCGACTTCCTCAACGTCCTTGTCGCGCGAAGGCCATTTCCCGTCTCGCAGGCAGCGTACGCAATACACCATTTCCACGAAGCTTTGCAGCAGAAGGCAGAAACCGGCCAGCGGGATGATGGCCTTGAACGGGTAGATGGGCGGTCCGTTGGCCGTGATATTGGAGTGCTCCGTGATGGCCCAGGACTCGGCTGCGAAGTAGTAACCGGCCCAGAACATGGCGACCACACCAGGGATGAAGAACAGGATGTACAGGATCAGATCCAGGGCTGCCTGCAGACGGGGTGGAAAAAAGCCGTACAGCACATCCCCGCGCACATGGCCGTTCTTGGAGAGCGTGTAGGCACCGGCCATCATGAACAGGCCACCGTACAGCATGTTCATCATGTCAAAGGCCCAGGCGTGCGGGTTGGAGAGTACGTATCGAGAGAAGACCTCGAAGGAAACGAACAGGGTCAATGCCAGGACTAGCCAGCCGAACAACTGGCCTATCCACGTATTGAACCGGTCGATAAAGACCAGAATTTTCTGCATGGTAGGTTCACCTTGCTAGCGCGGAAAGGGTCTGATGCGTGTCGGCTGCGGCTTGGGGCGCGGCCGGCCTGGAGTGGGGAAGGAGACGTCATCCACATCCGGCTGGACGGGATGACGCAGTGCAATTGCCGTTAGGGGTCAGCTCTTGGCTTGGGGAGCCTTGCGACCGAAGTAGTGGTTGTAGGCCATACGGCGGTTATTGTTGGTGTCCATGTCCCACGCCATGGCGCGTGCCGCGAACGCTCGTTGCGATGCGTCGATTTCCTTGAAAAGGGGGTTGGTCTCGGCCTTCTTGGCGACGATCTGGTCCCAGACGACCAGTTGTTGCTGCAGAATGGTGTCGGGCGTTTTGTAGAATTTGACGCCGTCTTCCTTTTGCAGGCGTTGGTAGTCCTGCGAGTAACGGTCAACTGCTTTCCAGGACATGTCGGCCGATGCGGCCTCCACGGCGTTGTCGACGATGGCCTTCAGCTGTGTCGGCAAGGCGTTGTACTTGTCCTTGTTGAACATGATCTCGAAGGTTTCTGAAGCCTGGTGAAAGCTTTGCAACATGCAGACCTTGGACACGTCCGGAAAGCCCAGAGCGCGGTCCGAGGCGGCGTTGTTGAACTCCGCACCATCGAGCAGGCCGCGGTCCAGTGCCGGAACAATTTCACCGCCCGGCAAAGCATTGACGGCCGCGCCCATTTCAGTGAACAGGTCGATAGCCAGGCCATTGGTGCGGAACTTCAGACCCTTGAGATCTTCAGTCTTGGTGATAGGTTTTTTGAACCAGCCGAACGGTTGCGTGGGCATCGGGCCGGTCAGGAAGGAGACGACATTGCCACCGATGGCATCGTACAGCTTGGCCAGCAACTCCTTGCCGCCGCCATATTTGTGCCATGCCAAGACCATATTGGCGTCCATGCCGAAGGCCGGTCCTGACGAAAACAAGGCCAGGGCGTTCTGCTTGCCGTAGTTGTAACCCAGCACGCCGTGGCCCCCGTCCAGCGTTCCCTTGGAGACGGCATCCAGCAGGCCAAAGGCCGGTACAACAGCCCCTGCGGGCAAAACTTCGATTTTCAGATCTCCACCGGTCATGTCGTTGATCTTCTTGGCGAAATCAAGAGCGAATTCGTGGAAGATGTCGACGGTGGGCCAAGTGCTTTGGAAGCGGAAGTTGATGGGACCCTGCGCGCGAGCGATGGCAGGAAAGCCCATCGTTGCTGCAGCCGCGGTGCCGGCTGCAGCACCGCTCAGGAACTTGCGCCGGGATGCGCCAGTTTGTGCTTGAGGCGCGGTGCTTTTTTTGATCCTGTTTCTCATTGGGTGTGTCTCCGAAGTGGCTGTGAGCGTTCGAGAGCAAACTGCAGCAATCTGATTTTTCAGCGTTATTTCAGTTTTCTTTCAGTTTGCTTTCAGCTTTATATGCGATTCGAACACTGGCCGTACATAAGGAGTAACCACAATGATGATAGGGGTATACCCGTGGGCAGATAAGCGTGAGTGAGTGCACCTTTAGCGACGGGTGGGCTGTGCTGAACAGGCTTTTTACAGGCCTCTTGAGAGGGAAGTCATTTCAAACAGGCAAAGAAAAACGCCTTCGCCGCATGAAGCGGCGAAGGCGTTTTTTGCAAGCGCTAGGGCTTACAGACCTACGGAGTCAGCAATTTCCTTGAACTCTTCGATCTGGTCGAAGTTCATGTAGCGATAGATGTCTTCGCTATTGGCTTGCAGAACGCCCATGTCGGCCAGGTACTCTTCGCGGGTCGGGATGCGGCCCAGACGCGAGCAGATGGCAGCCAGTTCAGCCGAACCCAGGAACACGTTGGTGTTCTTGCCCAGACGGTTGGGGAAGTTACGGGTGCTGGTGGACATGACGGTGGCGCCTTCGCGAACCTGTGCCTGGTTACCCATGCACAGCGAGCAACCGGGCATTTCCATACGAGCACCAGCTACGCCCAGAACGCCGTAGTGGCCTTCTTCGCTCAGCTGTTGCTGGTCCATCTTGGTCGGAGGAGCGACCCACAGACGGGTTGGAATGTCGCGCTTGCCTTCCAGCAGCTTGGAAGCGGCACGGAAGTGACCGATGTTGGTCATGCAGCTACCGATAAACACTTCGTCGATCACGGTGCCGGACACGTCGGACAGCGTCTTCACGTCGTCCGGGTCGTTCGGGCAAGCCACGATAGGTTCGTGGATTTCAGCCAGATCGATGTCGATCACAGCGGCGTATTCAGCGTCTGCATCGGGCTCCAGCAGTTCCGGGTTGGCCAGCCAGGCTTCCATGCCCTTGATACGACGGGAGATAGTGCGCTCGTCTTCGTAGCCATTGGCAATCATCCACTTGAGCAGCGTGATGTTGCTGTTCAGGTATTCGATGATGGGCTCTTTGCTCAGGCGCACGGTACATGCAGCAGCGGAGCGCTCGGCCGAAGCGTCGGACAGCTCGAAAGCCTGTTCGATCTTCAGGTTGGGCAGACCTTCGATTTCCAGAATGCGACCGGAGAAGATGTTCTTCTTGCCGGCTTTCTCGACGGTCAGCAAGCCTTGCTTGATGGCGTACAGAGGAATGGCGTTAACCAGGTCACGCAGGGTGACGCCGGGCTGCATTTCGCCCTTGAAGCGCACCAGCACGGATTCTGGCATGTCCAGAGGCATCACACCGGTAGCAGCGGCAAAGGCCACCAGACCGGAACCAGCGGGGAAGCTGATGCCGATAGGGAAACGGGTGTGCGAGTCGCCGCCAGTGCCCACGGTATCGGGCAACAACATGCGGTTCAGCCAGGAGTGGATGATACCGTCGCCTGGACGCAGGGAAACACCACCGCGTGTGCTGATGAAAGCAGGCAGTTCGTGGTGAGTCTTAACGTCAACAGGTTTGGGGTAAGCGGCGGTGTGGCAGAAGGACTGCATTACCAGATCGGACGAGAAGCCCAGGCAAGCCAGGTCTTTCAGTTCGTCGCGAGTCATTGGGCCGGTGGTGTCCTGGCTGCCAACGGTGGTCATGCGTGGTTCGCAGTAGGTACCGGGACGCACGCCCTGGCCTTCAGGCAGACCGCAAGCACGGCCAACCATCTTCTGGGCCAGGGAGAAGCCTTTACCGGAATCGGCAGGGCTTTGTGGCAGGCGGAACAGGGTGGTTGGGGGCAGACCCAGTGCTTCGCGAGCACGGGTGGTCAGGCCACGGCCAATGATCAGGGGAATACGGCCACCGGCGCGCACTTCGTCAAACAGGACGTCGGACTTGACCTGGAATTCGGAGATCAGTTCGCCATTCTTGAAGGCCTTGCCTTCGTAGGGACGCAGTTCCACCACGTCGCCCATTTCCATTTTGGAAACGTCCAGTTCGATAGGCAAAGCGCCGGCATCTTCCATGGTGTTGTAGAAGATAGGAGCAATCTTGCTGCCCAGACACACGCCACCAAAGCGCTTGTTGGGAACGAAAGGAATGTCTTCGCCGGTGAACCACAACACGGAGTTGGTGGCCGATTTACGCGAAGAACCGGTACCGACCACGTCGCCCACGTAGGCAACCAGGTGGCCCTTTTCTTTCAGGGATTCGATAAAGCTGACAGGACCTTTCTTGCCGGGCTCTTCAGGTTCGATACCTGGGCGCGGGTTCTTCAGCATGGCCAGAGCGTGCAGCGGAATGTCCGGGCGGCTCCAGGCGTCAGGGGCGGGGGACAGATCGTCCGTGTTGGTCTCGCCGGTGACTTTGAAAACGGTCACGGTCAGGCTTTCTGGAACTTCAGGACGGCTGGTGAACCACTCGCCGTCGGCCCAGCTTTGCAGCACTTCTTTTGCAAAGGCATTGCCTTTTTCGGCTTTTTCCTGAACGTCGTGGAAAGAGTCAAACATCAACAGGGTGTTTTTCAGGCCGTTGGCGGCGATCTGACCCAGTTCAGGCGAATCCAGCAGATCGATCAGCGGGCTGATGTTGTAGCCACCCAGCATGGTTCCCAGCAGCTCAGTGGCACGCTCGCGGCTGATCAAAGCACAGGTTTCTGTGCCCAGCGCGATGGCGGCCAGGTAGGAGGCTTTCACTTTGGCAGCATCGTCCACACCGGCGGGGACGCGGTGCGTCAGCAGGTCGACCAGAAATGCTTCCTCACCGGCAGGTGGGTTCTTGATGAGCTCGATCAGCTCGGCGGTCTGCTGAGCCGACAAAGGCAGCGGAGGAATGCCCAGAGCAGCGCGCTCGGCAACATGTTCGCGGTAAGAGTCCAGCATAGTGCGGGTGCCTATCGGTAAATGGTTGATATGAAAATGCAATAAATCGCGTGTTGCCCCAATTGTAATTTGAAGCGCGCAGCGAAGCAATGGTCTTATATCTTATATAAGACTTACGAGAAGCTGACTGTTATCGGGCTCAGGCCAGCAAGTCGGCGTATTCAGGGTGACGGCGGAAATAGACCACGGCATAGCTGCAAACAGGGCGTACTTTCCACTGTTGGTTTTTTGCTGTTTCCAATGCGAAGCGGGTCAGTTGCCCCGCAATGCCGCGGCCTTCCAGCTCGGGCGGCACACGGGTGTGGGTGATGCTCATGACAGCATCGTCCAGTTCGTATTCGATCACGCTGCGGCGGTTTTCAATGTCGCAGTAAAACAGACGCGCTTGCGGGTCGTGGTGGATCTCGGTAGTCATGGCAGGCTCCTTCAAGTGGGGTTGGAGTGCAGGGCGATCAGAATCCAAACAGCCAGCATGGCGATCATGCCCAGAAAGCAGCCGCCCCACAGTCCCATCAGGGGCCATTTGACGCCCATGGGAACGTCGTCGGGCTGTACGTGCTTGAGCAGACGATTGGCATTGCCAAACAGCGAGCTTTGGCGTTTGGGGAAATTCAGACGTAAAAAATAATCCAGCAGTACGCCTGCCTTCAGCGAAAAACTGAGTTTTTCCCAGGGGTACTGATCCAGATAGGGATGACGCAACACCTGGTTGCTGCGGCGCAGATTGAAAAGCAGTAAATACGCACCGGAGACCAGACTGGTCAAGGCACAGGCAATCATCAAGGTGCCGGCCAGCGGCAGGGCGTAGCGTACAAATTCAGAGAGCATGGAAGTCACCAGCAAGACGGCCCCGCGTGCGCAATGCAGCGGGGCCGTGGGTTAGATCACAGGCAAATAATAGCCCAGGATCTGTGACTTATGGGCGCTGGTCCAGAGGCACAAAGCTCTGGTTTTCAGGGCCAATGTAGTTGGCGGTAGGACGAATAATCTTGTTGTCCACGCGCTGCTCAATGATGTGAGCCGCCCAGCCAGCCGTACGCGCGATCACGAACAAAGGCGTGAACATGGCAGTAGGCACACCCATGGTGTGATAGGACACGGCCGAGAACCAGTCCAGATTGGGGAACATTTTCTTCACTTCCCACATCACGCTTTCCAGACGCTCGGCAATGTCGAACATGCGAGTGTTGCCATCGGCCACGGCCAGCTCTTTGGCCACCGATTTGATCACTTCGTTGCGTGGGTCGGAGATGGTGTAGACGGGGTGACCGAAGCCAATAATGACTTCCTTGTTTTCCACGCGCTTGCGGATGTCTTCTTCTGCCTGGTCGGGGTTCTCGTAGCGCTTCTGGATTTCAAAAGCCACTTCGTTGGCACCGCCGTGCTTGGGGCCGCGCAGGGCACCGATCGCACCGGCAATCGCGGAATAGAAGTCCGAACCTGTACCGGCGATAACGCGGCTGGTAAAGGTGGAGGCGTTGAACTCATGCTCGGCGTACAGGTTCAGCGAGACGTGCATGGCTTTTTCCCACTCGGCCGATGGCTTCTCACCATGCAGCAGGTGCAGGAAGTGCGCGCCGATACTGTCGTCGTCGGTCTGTACGTCAATCATCTCGCCGTTGTGGCTGTAGTGGTACCAGTACAGCAGGGCCGAACCCAGGCAAGCCATCAGACGGTCGGCGATGTCGCGTGCGTCGGGCAGGTTGTGGTCGTCTTTTTCAGGCAGCACGCAGCCCAGAACCGACACGGCAGTACGCATCACGTCCATGGGGTGGCTGTGGGCAGGTAGGGTTTCCAGCGCGGTTTGCAGGGCCAGAGGCAGGCCACGCAGACGCTTGAGCTTTTGTTTATACGCGCGCAGTTCGTCGCGGTTGGGCAGTTTGCCGTGGATCAGCAAATGAGCCACTTCTTCAAATTCGCAAGCCTGGGCCAGGTCCAAGATATCGTAGCCGCGGTAGTGCAGATCATTGCCACTGCGACCGACCGTGCACAAGGCGGTATTGCCTGCAACAACGCCAGACAGGGCAACAGATTTCTTGGGCTTGAAGCCAGTGCTAGGGGTGTTCTCAGTACTGCTCATAAAGGTCTCCTGGTTGCTGGGCAGCCAGCACGAGGCTGGCTGCTGAATGGGGTTTTACCCGCGCGACGGCCCAGTCAAGGGGCCGGGCGGGAGCCTGTGGTGGCTCAGGACTTCTTGTTTTTCTGGAACAGCTTGTCGAGGCTTTGCTCGTAAGCATGGTAGCCGATACGATCGTACAGTTCTTCACGAGTCTGCATCAAATCGATGACATTTTTTTGATGTCCGTCACGACGGATCGCTTGGTAGACAGTTTCGGCGGCCTTGTTCATGGCGCGGAAAGCGGACAGGGGGTAGAGCACCATGGCCACATTGGCCGACGCCAGTTCTTCCACAGTGAATAGCGGGGTCTGACCGAACTCGGTAATGTTGGCCAGCACAGGCACATTCAGGGTTTCGGTAAAGCGACGGTAGGTGTCCAGGTCGTAGCAGGCTTCAGCAAAAATGCCGTCTGCACCCGCTTCCGCGCAAGCCTGGGCACGTTCCAGAGCAGCGTCCACGCCTTCGACGGCAATCGCGTCTGTACGAGCCATGATGAAGAATTCTGGATCGGTACGTGCGTCAACAGCGGCTTTCACGCGGTCGGCCATTTCGCCAGTGCTGACGATTTCTTTGCCGGGGCGGTGACCGCAACGCTTGGCACCGACCTGGTCTTCAATGTGGCAAGCGGCAGCGCCGAACTTGATCAGGCTTTTGATAGTGCGAGCAATGTTGAAGGCCGAAGCGCCAAAGCCGGTATCAATGTCCACCATCAAAGGCAGATCGCACACATCGGTAATGCGACGAATGTCGGTCAGCACGTCGTCCAGCGTGTTGATGCCCAGATCAGGCAAGCCCAAAGAGCCAGCCGCGACACCGCCACCCGACAAGTAGATGGCGCGGTAGCCGGCGCGTTGGGCCAGCAAAGCGTGGTTGGCGTTGATGGCGCCGATGATTTGCAAAGGCTGTTCTTCACGCAGGGCCTGGCGGAAACGGGCGCCTGCCGATGTCAGTTGGTTTTGGCTCATTTGGGGCTCCAGATCACAAGATATAAAAATGTCGTCAGCGTAGTGCTGCGATGGGTTGCTTCTACTAAAGCAAATGCTGTGCCAAGTTCATATATGGGGGCGATGAAAAGCCTGAACCCAGAGGAGGCGGGGATTTCTCGCGTGGAGCGATGTCGTCGCTCCCTTCCAGGAATATTGTCTTTTTCTGTTTTGTGTTTCAATATTGAAACGTAATTTGAAACAATGTCGCATTATTGAAGCCCGGGTGAAACCATATGCCTTATCCTTCCTCCCCGCCTGCGCGTCTGCGTCTGGTAGCTTTTGGCTTGCATGGACTGCGTTCTCTATTGGAGGAGCTGGTGCCGCAGTTTCGCGCCCAGGCCGAAATACTGATTGTGGACAAAGCCTATGGCGAGGCCGTGGAGGCCGTGCAGGTTTTGCGACAAACAGGCGAAATTGACGTGCTGGTGTCTGCCGGTTCCAACGGCAGTTATTTGCGCGAACATCTGGACTTGCCAGTGGTGTTGGTCCATCCCGGTGGCTTCGACATTATGGGCAGTCTGGCCTCGGCACAGGCAGAGCGCAAAGCGGTGGTGACCTATGGCGAAATGCCGCTGGAGCTGATGGAGTTCGTGCAGCGTTTTGATCTGCCTGTGGAGCTACGTAGCTATCGCAGCGAGGCTGATGCGCGTAGCTGTGTCCAGGATTTGAAAGAGCTGGGCGTGGAGTGGGTGCTGGCACCCGGTCTTGTGGTGGATCTGGCGCGTGAGAATCAGATGGAAGGCGTGCTGCTGTATTCACAAGGAGCGGTGCGACAGGCCCTGGAATCCGCTATCGAACTGGCTCGTGTGGCTCGCGCTGAGGCTGCTCGCCGGGATCGCTTGAATACGATTCTGGCGCAGTTGCGTGACGGCGTGGTGTCAGTGGACAGGGACGAGCGGATTGAAACCGTCAACCCGGCGATGGAAGCCTGGTTGGGCCAACCGGCTCAAGCCATGATTGGCCGTCGTTTGGGTTCCTTGTATCCCGAGCTGGATCTGGCTGGCACGCTGCGCAGTCTGGAAGTGCAGTTGGATACGGTGCAGCAAGTAGGTGGCCGTACCGCGATTGTGACCCGCATGCCGATTCTGGAGCAGGGGCGTTTGAGTGGTGCTGTGTTGCTGTGCCAGGACCCGGCAGCGATTCAACGACTGGACCGTAGTTTGCGATCCCGCAGTCAGCAAGCCGCATCGCGTCATGCCCGTTACGAGCTATCTGATCTGGTGGGGCAAAGCTCGCCCATGCGCAAGCTGCGTGCTCAAGCCCAGGCTTGCGCCCAAAGTACAGCCACAACCTTGATTATTGGTGAAAGCGGCACAGGCAAGGAATTGCTGGCTCAAGGCATTCACAGCGCCAGCGCCAGACGCGCGCAACCCTTTGTGGCCGTGAACTGCGCGGCTTTCCCGGACAGCCTGTTGGAAAGCGAGCTGTTCGGGTATGTGGAGGGGGCATTTACCGGCTCCAGTCGAGGTGGCAAGGTGGGGCTGGTGGAAGCGGCCCACACCGGCACCCTGTTTCTGGACGAGATTGGCGAAATGCCCTTGCCGCTACAAACCCGTTTGCTGCGTGTGCTGCAAGAAAAAGAAGTGCTGCGTATCGGGGCTATTGAGCCAACGCCGGTGGATGTGCGCGTGATTGCGGCTACTCACCGCGATCTGGCCGCGCAGGTTAAAGAAGGCGTGTTCCGCCAGGATCTGTTTTATCGACTGAACATTCTGGTGCTGCGTTTGCCGCCTTTGCGTCTGCGCACACAGGACTTGCCGGAGTTGGTGGAGCATTTACTGGCCAAGGTTGCCCAACGTCTGGGTGGTGCAAGCATGCTCAACCCGCAGTGGATGGCGGAGTTGCTTGAACTAGGCCGCCACTACATATGGCCCGGCAATATCCGCGAGCTGGAAAACCTGATCGAACGCTTGATGGTCCTGGGCACAGTGCAAGGCGATCAGGCTGTGGTGCTGGAAGATATTGCGCCTGAGTTGCGGGCCGTGGTGAGCGAGCCCGCCTTGCCAGCCTTGCGTGATCAGCAGGAGCGCAATGAACAAGAGCATCTGGCCAAAGTACTGGAAGAGTGTGGCGGTAACCGTGCCTTGGCGGCACAGCAGTTGGGAATTAGTCGTAGTACCTTGTGGCGGAAGTTGCGTAAAGGCTGATGGTATATGGCTGTATTCAGCCCGCTTAAATGAAGCCAATGAGCAGACTTCCACCGGTTAAGGCTTGTTTCTAGTGTTGGCTGGTTCTGCTTAACGCCAGTAATAGCAGACTGATCAGCAAAGCAGCAGCCATGTTGTAGAGCATGCCTGTTGCAAAGGCAGAGATATATTGTTCTGCAATGGTTGAGGTGGCGCTGCCTGAAGTGCGCCCGTTATTAAAGAGCAGGCCGACCACGGCAATCCCCAGGGCTGCGCCGACTTGTTGGGTGCTGGAGATTACACCTGAGGCCATGCCTGCTTGCGTTTCATCGACGAAGCCTAGAACCAGATTCAGCAAGGGCGTCATGATTAGACCTTGGCTCGCTCCCAGAAGAGTCAGGGCGGGAATCAGGTATGTGGGAGTCAACTCTGTACCGCTTGACGCAATTTGAGCAATCAGCCAGGCAAAAGAGAGGGCGTAGAGGAAAGAACCAACGGTAATGGCTCGGGTGCCGTAGCGGGCGACGAGGCGGGGAGCACTCAGGGATGCGGCCACAAAACCCACACTGGCAGGGGCAAAGATGCTGCCCGCATACAGAGGGCTTAAGCCCAAGCCACTTTGCAGCAACAGGGCAAAGCAGAGAAAGAAAGAACTGGCGGTGGAGTACACCAACAACACCAATAGAGTCCCTAAAGCAAAGCGCGGCTGGGTTAGAAGCTGCATGTCCACTAAAGGAGCGTGACCTGTGCAGCGCCGTTTTTCTTGGTGCAGATAGAAGACCCCTAGGAAGGCAGCAGCGGCGGCAAGGCTGGCCAGGCTGGATGGGGGCCACCCATGCTCGGCGCTTTGGATGAGAGGGATGAGCAAAAGGCTCAGTGCCAGGCTGATCAACATGACGCCAGCACCATCCAGGCTGCTGCTTTGGTCAGCACGGGTTTCAGGGATGTAGCGGGCGGCGGCAACTGCCAGCAATCCGATTGGAATATTGATTAAAAAGATGCTGCGCCAGCCCAACTGGAATAAATCGGCGTGAACCATCCAGCCCCCCAGTATTTGCCCAGCGATGGCGGCCAGCCCCAGCGTCATACCTAAAAGCCCAAACGCTCGGCGGCTGTTGTCTCCGTCAAAATTGACTCGGATGGAGGCATAAACTTGGGGAAAGAGCAGGGCTGCTGCCAGTCCTTGTGCTACTCGGGCCACAATAAGCAGTGGAGCATTGGGGGCAACACCGCACAGAGCCGAGGCTACGGTGAAGCTGGTCATGCCGATAATGAAAAGTCGGCGCCTGCCGAATAGATCGCCCAAGCGGCCGCCTGTAATCAGCAGTACGCCGAAGGCTAGTTCATAAGCCGCCACAATGAAGCCAATCTCGGTAAAGCTGGCCCCCAGCTGGTCTTGAATACTGGGGATGGCGATATTGACGACGAATAAATCAAAAATTGTGACGAATCCGGCCAGAAGCAGGACGGCAAGGCCGAGCCAGGGCGGGTTGTTTGCTGCGTGTGAGCAAGGGGTAGAGCAGAAGGAATTCGAGTTCATGATGCTTGTCTGAGGTGAAAACATCTGTATTCTTGAATTCTTTTTAAGCGATTACAATTTAACTGTTTATGCTATTACTGAAAGTAATGGGGGTTTGATTAGTGAGAACGCTGGAACGAACGCGGCCCGATTTGTCCGCTTTTTTGCGCACCTGTCGTGAACGCCTTTTGCCTCAGGATGTAGGCTTGCCTAGCGGTGGCCGACGTCGTACTCCCGGATTGCGGCGCGAGGAGGTTGCTGCTTTGGCCGGAGTGGGGTTGACCTGGTATACCTGGCTGGAGCAAGGCCGTGACATCGGGGTCTCAGCCAGCTTTCTGGATAATTTGGCTCGCGTTTTGAAGCTGGACGCGGCCGAGCGACGTCATCTGTTTTTGCTGGCTCACGAGCGGCTGCCAGCTGAGCCGGGTATCACCTGGTGTGTCTTGCCTCCTCTGGTGCGACGCTTGATGCACGATTTGCCCCATCCTGCTTTTGTTCTGAATCTCCGTTGGGATGTCTTGGGCTTCAATGACATGGCCGATGAATTGCTGGGCTTTGGCGCTCATCAGCCAGGACAGCGTAATTTGCTCTGGCAGATGTTTACGGATCCGGTGCTGCATACGCGTTTTGCATCTTGGGAACAGCAGGCAGCAGAAATGTTGTCCGGCTTTCGGCGGGATTTCGCACGTGCGACAGAGGGTACGGATATGCAGGAGCTGGTCAATGAGCTCAAGCGGGTCTCACCGGAGTTCAAGCAGTACTGGGATCAACATGATGTGCATTTGCCCTGTAGTGGCCTGCGTAGTCTGGTCCTGGATGGGCAACTGCGCGAGTTCGAGCAGACTTCGCTCATTATTGATGAAAGCCGCCATTTGCGGATGGTGGTCTATGCACAGTCTTTGCAGGATGAGGCGAACGTAGACGCGGTGTAGCGTCTGATCAGCGCTCTGTCTTGGGTGTTTAGGCAGGGATGGCGGCTTGCGCTATCTGCAACTCGGCCTTTGGCATGCAGCGCCCGGCACTTCTTTGTGGTCTGCAAAAAAATCCCCGCCGTTCAGGCGGGGATTTTGCAGACTAGCGGGTCAATTAACCCAGCAGGTCTTTCACACCGTCACGCTCTTCCAGCAGCTCGTTCAGGGTGTGGTCCATGCGCTCACGCGAGAAGGCGTCGATTTCCAGCCCTTCAACACGCTTGTACTCACCGTTTTCGGTGGTCACAGGCACGCCGTAGATGATGCCTTCAGGAATGCCGTAGGAGCCGTCCGAAGGAACACCCATGGTGACCCATTTGCCGTTCGAACCCAGCACCCAGTCGCGCACGTGGTCGATGGCGGCGTTGGCAGCCGAAGCAGCCGAGGACAGGCCACGGGCTTCGATGATGGCGGCGCCACGTTTGCCCACGGTGGGGATGAAGGTTTCGCGGTTCCAGGCCTGATCGTTGATGATCGCGTCGATCTTCTCGCCGTTCACGGTAGCGAAACGGGTGTCAGGGTACATGGTGGGCGAGTGGTTGCCCCAAACGATCAGGTTCTCGATGTCAGCAACAGCCTTGCCGGACTTGGTGGCCAACTGCGACAGGGCGCGGTTGTGGTCCAGGCGCAGCATGGCAGTGAAGTTCTTCGCTGGCAGATCAGGAGCGGACTTCATGGCAATGTAGGCGTTGGTGTTGGCAGGGTTGCCGACCACCAGCACTTTCACGTCACGGCTGGCCACTTTGTTCAGGGCACGGCCTTGTGCTGTGAAGATCTGGGCGTTGAAGGCCAGCAGATCTTTACGCTCCATGCCTGGGCCACGAGGACGGGCACCGACCAGCAGGGCGATATCAGCATCTTTGAAGGCGGTTTCAGGATCGCTGTGGGCGGACATGCCTTGCAGCAGCGGGAAGGCGCAGTCGTCCAGTTCCATCATGACGCCCTTCAGGGCCTTTTGGGCTTTCTCGTCGGCGAGTTCCAGCAGCTGCAGGATTACAGGCTGGTCTTTGCCCAGCATTTCGCCGGAAGCGATGCGAAACAGCAGGGCGTAGCCAATCTGGCCAGCAGCGCCGGTAACGGCGACGCGCATTGCGGGTTTGGACATGAGAGTAAGACTCCGTTTTTGGGTTTGAAGACGGTGACGAAAAACACAGTTTAAATCTTTTGCAGACCGGGCGGCTGGCGTGGAAAACGGTTTTTCGCAAGAGGAAAAGCCTCTTTTTTCACTGCGCAGACTAGACCAAAACGATAGCGGCGTCAAACGTCTTATATCTTATATAAGACATAAGAGCGTTAGACATTCGGGGCCGGTCATGCGAAAATTAGTGCACTGTCTATTTTATGAACAAATGCGCGTTTCAAGCTGTATCTGCCGCGCATTTTTTATGAGCCCCATGTCTGATAACGTGCCGCCGCTACGCACCCAGGAAATCGAAAAATCCGCTCCTAGCGCGGCCTATAGCCCTCTGTATCAACAGATCAAGGCTTTGTTGCTGCAGGGGCTGGATCGTGGCGAGTGGAAGCCCGGCGAAGCCATCCCCAGTGAACTGGAGCTGGCTGCCCGCTTTCAGGTCAGCCAGGGCACGGTGCGCAAGGCCATTGATGAGCTGGCCGCCGACAACCTCCTGATCCGTCGTCAAGGCAAGGGTACCTTTGTGGCCACCCATCACGAAGCTCGTGTGCGCTTTCGTTTCCTGCGCCTGGCCCCGGATGATGGCAAGCCTGTGGCTTCCCAGAGCCGTATTCTGGATGTGCGTCGAATGAAAGCGCCTACGGATGTTGCCGTGCTGCTGGATTTGCGCACCTCCGACATGGTGGTGAACCTGCGCCGGGTTTTGTCCTTTGATCAGGTCCCGACCATTTATGACGATATCTGGCTGCCTGGCTCCGTCTTCAAGGGTTTGACCCTGGAGGCCGTCGAGCAGAACAAGGGCCCGATGTACGCCTGGTTCGAGAGCAAATTCGGCGTGAGCATGGTGCGCGCAGATGAAAAGATTGGTGCTGTCAGTGCCACCGAAGAGGCCGCCTCGGTCTTGCAGGTCGCTGCCGGTTCGCCGCTCCTGCACGTGGAACGCGTGTCCTATACCTATGGTGATCGACCGATGGAGTTGCGCCGGGGCTTGTACCTGACTGAGCGCTTCCATTACCGAAACACGCTCAGCTAGTTCGGCGGCATACGGTATTTGATACTGCGCCGTAGTGTCAAATAGGTGAAAATACCAAGGTTAAAAATTTTATGACTTTTTTTTATCTACTTCGAGGCCATCATGTCTGATACCGCACCCAAGCAGCGTCCGCAGTATCGCAATATCAGCGTGCCGCAGATATTGAGCTACCGCTTGCCCCTGGCTGCAAAATCGTCGATTTTGCATCGTGTCAGTGGTGCATTGCTGTTTCTTTGCCTGCCGCTCGTTCTATTGCCACTGTTCTCTTTGAGCGTCAGCTCTCCAGAGTCCTTCGAGACCTTGCGCAGCTACGTCGACAACCCTGTCTGTAAGCTGATCCTTCTGGTCCTGATCTGGGGCTACCTGCACCACTTCTGTGCCGGCATCCGCTATCTGGCACTGGACCTGCACCTGGGTAACGACAAAGAGTCCGCCAAGAAGTCGGCCGGTATGGTGTTCGGGGTCAGCCTGGCGCTGACCGTTGTGTTTGGTTTGAAACTGTTTGGGGTGTGGTAATGGCAAATCGTGAGCGCATTGGCGCAAACCGCCTGGTAGTGGGTGCCCACTACGGTACCTTGGACTTTCTGGCACAGCGTGTCACCGCAGTCATCATGGCCATCTACACCTTGGTCATCATCGGCGGCATCCTGTTTAGCAGTGAACTGAATTTCGAGACCTGGCGCGGCCTGTTCTCGTTCACGGTCGGCTCCCTGCCTTTGGGTCAGTTGCTGGCAACCTTGTTCTTCCTGTCTTTGTCCTGGCACGCCTGGATTGGTGTGCGTGACATCTGGATGGACTACGTCAAGCCCGCTGGTCTGCGCTTGTTCCTGCAAGTGTTGACCTTGCTGTGGCTGGTTGCCAGTGTCGTCTTTTTTGCAAAAATTATCTGGAGTCTCTAAACCGTGGCTTCCATCACAAAATCTTTGCCCCGCCGTCAGTTTGACGTAGTGGTGGTCGGTGCCGGTGGCGCCGGTATGCGTTGTTCCCTGCAATTGGCTCAGGCTGGCTTGTCCGTGGCCGTGCTCAGCAAGGTGTTCCCAACCCGCTCCCACACCGTGGCGGCTCAAGGTGGCGTCAGTGCTTCCCTGGGTAACATGAGCGAGGATCACTGGTACTGGCACATGTACGACACCGTCAAGGGTTCGGACTGGCTGGGCGACCAGGACGCCATTGAATTCATGTGCCGTGAAGCTCCACACGCTGTGTACGAGCTTGAGCACTTCGGTATGCCGTTTGACCGTAACCAGGACGGTACGATTTACCAGCGTCCATTTGGTGGTCACACTGCCAACTTTGGTGAAAAACCTGTTCAACGTGCCTGTGCCGCTGCTGACCGTACCGGCCACGCCATGTTGCACACCCTGTACCAGCGTAACGTAGCTGCCCGTACCCAGTTCTTCGTGGAATGGATGGCGCTGGATCTGCTGCGTAACGAAGCGGGCGACGTTCTGGGCGTAACCGCTCTGGAAATGGAAACCGGCGAAATCTACGTTCTGGAAGGCAAGCGCGTGGTGCTGGCTACCGGTGGTGCTGGCCGTATCTGGGCTGCTTCCACCAACGCCTTCATTAACACGGGTGACGGCTTGGGTATGGCTGCTCGTGCTGGTCTGCCTTTGCAGGACATGGAATTCTGGCAATTCCACCCCACTGGCGTAGCCGGCGCTGGCGTGCTGATTACCGAAGGCGTGCGCGGTGAAGGCGGTATCCTGCTCAATAAAGACGGCGAGCGCTTCATGGAGCGTTACGCTCCCACCCTGAAAGACTTGGCCCCACGTGACTTCGTGTCCCGTTCCATGGACCAGGAAATCAAGGAAGGTCGCGGTTGTGGCGACGGTAGCTACGTGGTTCTGAAACTGGATCACCTGGGCGCTGACGTCATCAAGAAACGTCTGCCTTCGATTCGCGAAATCGCGATCAAGTTCGGTAACGTGGACCCGATCAAAGACCCAATCCCTGTGGTTCCAACCATCCACTACCAGATGGGCGGTATCCCCACGAACTACTACGGTCAGGTTGTGACCCAAACGCCAACGGGCGAGAACAAGATCGTCAACGGTCTGTACGCCATCGGTGAATGTGCCGCTACTTCCGTGCACGGTGCCAACCGTCTGGGTACGAACTCCCTGCTGGACCTGATCGTGTTCGGTCGCGCTGCCGGCAACCACATTGTGGATTCGCACCCCGAGAAAACGCACGCGCACCAGGAAATCAACGAGTCCTCCATCGAGTACTCGCTGGACCGCGTCAACCGTCTGGAATCCCGTACATCGGGCGAAAAGGCACAGGACGTGGGCAACAAGATTCGTGTGGCCATGCAGGCTCACTGCGGCGTGTTCCGTACCCTGGATCTGTTGCACAAAGGTGTCGACCAGATCGAATCCCTGGTTCCCGAAGTCAAGGATATTTACTTCAAAGACAAGTCCAAGGTGTTCAATACCGCCCGTATTGAAGCTCTGGAAGTGGCCAACATGATCGAAGTGGCTCGCGCTACGACGAAGTCGGCCGCCAATCGTACTGAAAGTCGCGGTGCTCATGCCCTGAACGACCACCCAGAACGTGACGACGAAAACTGGCTGCGTCACACCTTGTGGTTCTCGGAAGGCAGCCGTCTGGAGTACAAGCCTGTCCAGATGAAGCCTCTGACAGCCGAAACGATTCCGCCCAAGGCCCGGACTTTCTAAGCAGGATACTGACATGAGCCAAAAACGTAAGGTCAAATTTGAAATCTACCGCTACGATCCTGACAAGGACGAGCGTCCCTACATGCAGAAGATCGAAGTCGAGCTGGAGCCCACCGACAAGATGCTGCTCGATGCGATCCTGCGCATTAAAAACGACATGGACGACAGCCTGGCGTTGCGTCGCTCCTGCCGTGAAGGTGTGTGCGGTTCCGATGCCATGAACATCAATGGCAAGAACGGACTGGCCTGCACCACCAATATGCGCGACTTGAAAGAGCCTGTGGTTCTGCGCCCACTGCCAGGTCTGCCGGTTATCCGTGACCTGATCGTGGACATGACCCACTTCTTCGATCAGTACCATTCGGTCAAGCCGTTCCTGATCAACGATGCTCCTCCTCCAGAGAAAGAGCGTTTGCAAACGCCCGAAGCCCGTGAGGAGCTCGATGGTCTGTACGAGTGCATTCTGTGCGCCTGCTGCTCGACCTCTTGCCCATCGTTCTGGTGGAACCCCGACAAGTTCGTCGGTCCTGCTGGTTTGTTGCAAGCCTATCGTTTCATTGCCGACTCGCGTGACGAAGCAACGGGCGAGCGTCTGGACAATCTGGAAGATCCATACCGCTTGTTCCGCTGCCACACGATCATGAATTGCACGGACGTCTGTCCAAAAGGACTGAACCCGTCGCATGCCATCGGCAAGATCAAAGAAATGCTGGTGCGTCGCAGTATCTAAAAAGGTGGGTATGTACCGATGAGAACATTGACGGAATTGGAGCGTGCGCGCCTGCGCTGGCGTGCGCGCCGGGGCTTGCTTGAAAACGACTTGATGATCACCCGTTTTCTGGATCAATACGAAAACGAGCTGACTGATCAGGACGTCTCGGCCCTGACCCGCTTGTTCGAAATGGACGATACAGTTTTGCTGGATGTCCTTCTGGCTCGCTCCGAGCCGGAAGGGCAGTACGCCACACCGGACATTCAGCGACTAGTAGACATTATGCGAAAGCTATAACCATTGAGGAAAAAAGTGATGGAATTGTCAGATAAAAAAGCCACGCTATCCTTCTCCGACGGTAGCCCTTCGGTTGAGTTCCCTGTACACAAGGGCACCGTAGGTCCGGACGTGATCGATATCCGTAAGCTCTACGGTCAGACAGGTATGTTTACCTATGACCCGGGCTTTATGGCAACGGCGGCTTGCGAATCCGGTATCACCTACATTGACGGCGACAAGGGCCAGTTGATGTACCGTGGTTACCCGATCGACCAGTTGGCACAAAAGTGCGATTTCATGGATGTGTGCTACCTGATCCTGAACGGCGAGTTGCCCAACGCAGATCAGAAGCAGGAATTTGACTCCCTGGTCACGAACCACACCATGGTTCAGGAACAGATGCAGCACTTCCTGCGCGGCTTCCGTCCGGACGCTCACCCCATGGCAATACTGACCGGCCTGGTCGGTGCCCTGTCGGCGTTCTACCATGATTCCACGGACATCACGAATCCTCATCACCGTCATGTGTCGGCTATCCGCTTGATCGCCAAGCTGCCTACTCTGGTTGCGATGGCGTACAAGTATTCTTTGGGACAGCCTTTCATCTATCCCAAGAATGATTTGTCCTACACCGGCAACTTCTTGCGCATGATGTTCGCTACCCCTTGCGAAGACTACAAGGTCAACGAAGTGGTTGAGCGCGCTCTGGACCGTATCTTCATCCTGCATGCAGATCACGAACAAAACGCCTCCACCTCCACCGTGCGTCTGTGCGGTTCGTCGGGTACCAATCCTTTCGCTGCGATCGCTGCGGGTGTTGCTTGCTTGTGGGGCCCTGCCCACGGTGGTGCAAACGAAGCTTGCCTGAACATGCTGGAAGAGTTGCAAGCCAACGGCGGCATCGACAAGGTTGGCGAGTTCATGGAGAAGGTCAAGGACAAGAACTCGGGCGTGCGCCTGATGGGCTTTGGTCACCGTGTCTACAAGAACTACGACCCACGCGCCAAGCTGATGCAAGAAACCTGCAAGGAAGTTCTGGAAGCCCTGGGCCTGGAGAACGATCCTCTGTTCAAGCTGGCCATGGAACTGGAGCGTATTGCTCTGGAAGATCCATACTTCGTCGAACGCAAGCTGTACCCCAACGTAGACTTCTACTCGGGTATCGTTCAGCGCGCTATCGGCATCCCGACGTCCTTGTTCACCGCTATCTTCGCCCTGGCTCGTACCGTAGGCTGGATTGCTCAGTGGAACGAAATGCTGTCCGATCCAGATTACAAGATCGGCCGTCCACGTCAGCTGTACGTGGGCCCAACTCAGCGCGACGTACCTGCTCAACGTTAATGCTTTCGGGCTGCGATCCCTGGGGCGTGCCCCGGGTGTTCATGTAGCCCGTAGCGTTATGAAGCAGTAGCTGGAAGGTCAAGTGCACCATTGGGTGCACTTTTTTTTGCCCGTTATTTTTTTATTGCTATGGCTACAGCCACAGCCACAGCGATCACCAACACTGCCCGCACCGCCAGAGTCGCCGGCATTGTCGCTGGCATTGTCATCACCCTATGCACGTCAACATGCAGCAGCCCCAATGTCTGACAGGCTAGGCTTCAAGGCTGAGACAGGTGGTTGTTGAAGCGGAAAATCCGCTGTTCACGAGCTTTGTTCTCTTCAGAAAATCGGACTTTGGCCTGGACATGATCCAGGTGGTGCCCGATCAGCTCGCGAGCCCGTTCTGCATCACCATCCAAAATAGCTTTCATAACTCCCGCGTGCTGCTCGGTCAAAATTTCCACTTCCCGTGCATTGTCGAACTCGAACATGGCGCGCCGGTTCTCTTTCACTGTAGAGAACACTAACTGGAACAAGCCATTCATCAGTTGCACCAGCACGACATTATGAGAGGCCATGGCAATTGCCAGATGAAATTGGGCGTCTGCACGTGCCGACAGGTCTGCATCCTGGTTTTGTTGATGCCGAACCATCACTTGGAAGCACTGTTCAATGTGCTTTTTGTCCGCATCTGTTGCTCGTTGTGCCGCATGCCAGGCTGTGCTGGCTTCCAAGGCCCGACGTGCCTCTAGAACATCATAGCGATACAAGGGGTCTTCATTGATCAGCTCCTCCAGAGGCGCAATGCTCTGGGCTGGCCAGTTGATCAACTCGCTGTCTTGAACATAAGTACCCCCACCACGGCGGGTAATCAGCAAGCCTTCAGAGCTTAGCGAGCGCAAGGCCTCCCGTATCGGTACACGCGACACATCCAGCCGTTCAGCCAATTGACGCTCGGACGGGATTCGGTCACCGGGTTGCAACTGTTCATCCTGTATAAGTTGCCGGATTTTTTCAGCAACCAGGTCCGATAGGCGAGTGCTGGGATTCATAGTCATATAGGACGCTTCTTTAAATTTGGTATTACCACTTTCTTGGTTTTTTAATCGTATTAAGGCCTTGAGGCGCCAAAATAGTCAGGGTTTCTGCTGGTAATGCAAAGGTGGTAATACCGCTATGATGCTCAAAAATACAAAACGGGAAGTGGTTGCGCTGCCCAGGGCCGGGCTCATAGCCGCATTTGTTCACCAACAAAACCTCTTCCTCCTATACGTGCAGTCACACAAAGGAGAATCCGGGATGAGTCTTTTATACACCTTGTTGGCTCTGACGCCATTATTGGTTGTTTTTCTATTGATGGTGGTGATGGGGCGATCAGCCAAACTATCGATGGGGGCCGCGTATCTGGTTACGGCGATTCTCGCTTTATTTGTATGGGGGAGCCAGGCCGAAGTTATTGCTGCAGCCACGATCAACGGTATTGTTACCGCATTGACCCTGCTGTTCATTGTATTTGGTGCCGTGCTGCTTTTGAATACGCTCAAGGTGGGCGGAGCATTAAGTGCGATTCGCCAGGGCTTTATGGATGTATCGCCGGATCGTCGCATTCAGGTCATTATTGTTGCCTGGCTGTTCGGCTCCCTGATCGAGGGCTCGTCGGGTTTCGGTACGCCTTCCGCTGTTGGGGCTCCCTTGCTGCTGGCGCTGGGCTTTCCAGCCATGGCAGCGGTGATGGCTGTGTTGGTTATCCAGTCCACGCCTGTGTCTTTCGGGGCGGTTGGTACGCCCATGCTGGTTGGAGTGCGTTCAGGTATTGATAACAAGGTTGATGTTGCAGCTGCCATTTCGCCCTTGCAGCCGCTTGAGTATTTGCAGCAGATCGTCGAGAACGTCGCCTTGATTCATGCCATGACCGGCTTTGTGATTCCACTGTTGCTCTGCGGTTTGTTGACTCGCTTTTTCGGTGAACGCCGCTCCTTTGCCGAGGGGCTGGGGGCATGGAAGTTTGCTTTGTTTGCCGGTTTGGCCTTTACCGTTCCGTACTACCTGATTGCCATTACCCTGGGCCCTGAGTTCCCCTCCATGCTGGGTTCGATGGTCGGACTGGTAATCGTGGTGAGCGCAGCTCGAAAGGGCTGGTTTGCACCTCGCAAAACCTTTGATTTCCCGGATCGCAGTCAATGGCCGTCCCACTGGCTGGGCACAGTGGCGATGGATAACACGGAATCGCAGCAACGCTTTTCGGTATTGCGGGCTTTCTCGCCGTATGTGCTGGTGGTTGCACTTTTGATCTTTACTCGTACTGTTCCTGCCGTAAAAGCCTGGTTGACGGGGCCTTCGGCCACAATCAAGGTGGAAGGTATTTTGGGTACTGGTATTTCTACATCGGCTCAGTTGCTGTTCTCGCCCGGGGCCATCTTGATTCTGGTCTCACTGGCCTGCATTGCGATTTTTCGCATGAACAGTCAGCAGTATGTCGTCGGTGTGAAAGCATCGCTGCGTACCATGGGCAGCGCAGCTCCTGCTTTGTTGTTGGCCGTGCCTATGGTGCAGGTGTTTATCAACTCGGCAGCGGCTGATGGTTCCATTGCCAGCATGCCGCTGGTGCTGGCTCAAGGGGCCGCGTCGGCGGTTGGGCAGGCATGGCCTACGGTTTCACCCTGGGTGGGTAGTTTGGGGGCATTTATTGCGGGCTCCAATACTGTCAGCAACATGATGTTTTCGTACTTCCAGTTCTCTACCGCTCAGCAAATTGGCTTGAGTGTGGACCAGTCCGCTATCGTGGTTGCATTGCAGGCGGTAGGTGGAGCAGCTGGCAATATGATTTGCGTCCATAACGTGGTGGCTGCCGGTGCGGTTGTCGGCATGTTGGGACGTGAGGGCGAGATTGTTCGCAAGACCTTGATACCCATGGTGTATTACGTCATTCAGGCAGGCCTGATCGGCCAGGCCTTGATTACTGGTGCCATGGGCTGGTGGATAGCTGCCGCAGTCTTCCTGGCACTGACCATAGGGGGCTTGAGCCTGTCCCGAGGCCGTCAGATGACGCCGGTCATGGCTTGAAAATTTCGCTCTGTTTATTTGCGGCTTCAAGGAGTCGTTGTACAATTTCTTCCTGGAGATGACGTTCCTCCTTTAACCGCCGTTTCGTTCTGAAGCAGCTGATGACGTCTACAGTGACCTGACCACCGTCGGGGCTGTAGGCGTCCGCGTTTACATCTTCTGTTTGTGGTCAGCCCGATTCCATTGAGCTTACGACCCATGAACAGACTCAAAACCTCACTCTCGCTAAACCTGCTGTCGTATTACGGCAAATGGTTTGTGCTCGCTTGCCTGATTGCCGTGCTGGCAGGCAGCGCTTCCGCTTTTTTCCTTTTTTCACTCGAGCAGGCTACCTCCTGGCGGATACAGCATGCCTGGCTGATTTGGCTACTGCCGCTGGCAGGCTTGGCCGTAGGCTGGGTGTATGAACGCGTAGGGCAGTCTGTTAGTGCAGGTAATAACCTGCTGATCGAGGAAATTCACGACCCCAAGAAAGTGGTGCCTTTGCGCATGGCGCCTTTGGTACTTGGCGGAACCGTGATTTCCCATTTGTTCGGTGCATCGGTAGGCCGAGAGGGCACCGCCGTACAAATGGGTGCCGCCTTGTCGGACCAGCTAACCTATGTGTTTCGCTTGGACCGGGAAGATCGACGCATTCTGTTGATGGCAGGTATGAGTGCCGGCTTTTCATCTGTGTTTGGCACGCCTTTAGCCGGAGCCGTGTTTGGCATGGAAGTGCTGGCGATAGGCCGTATGCGCTACAACGCCTTGTTCCCTTGCCTGATCGCTGCGATTGCTGCCGACCAGGTGGGCCTGGTCTGGGGGGTGCAGCATACCCATTACGTCGTTGAGCACGTCGTGTCACTAGACGGCTGGAGCATGCTGGCTGTGCTGATCGCCGGGGTTCTGTTCGGCCTGATCGGCATGTTGTTCGCCATGCTGACTCACCAGCTTTCCGCCTGGATGAAAAAGAGCATCAAGTATGCACCCATGCGACCCTTCTGGGGCGGGCTGGTGGTGGCGATCGCTGTCTGGGCGTTGGATGCCTACCAGTACATTGGCCTGGGTGTTCCGGAAATAGTGCGCGCTTTCCACGAGCCTATGCAGCCATGGGATTTTCTGGGCAAGCTGGGGTTTACTGTCCTGTCTTTAGGCTCCGGTTTTAAAGGAGGGGAGGTCACGCCCTTGTTCTACATAGGGGCGACTCTGGGTAATGCCTTGGCTCCCTTGCTGCACATGCCTTTTTCAATGATGGCGGGCTTGGGCTTTGTGGCCGTCTTTGCCGGCGCAGCCAATGTACCGATTGCGTGCACACTGATGGCGATGGAGCTGTTTGGTGCAGAACTGGGGCCTTTGGCGGCGATCGCTTGTGTAGCAGCCTATGTGTTCTCGGGGCATGCAGGGATCTATCATGCGCAACGTGTGGGTCATCGCAAGTTCAAACTTCGTCGGCCTGTTTGAGCAGGGGCAGTCAGTCGGCCACTCGGTGAGCGAGTGGCTAGGGATGCCTCATGTGCCTGCTTAAAAATAGTCTCTTTTTTACGCTGGTTTCCAGGCTCCGCGTTTAGCAAACTACTATATGGCTTGATATCAAGAGACAAAGGTGAAGCGATGGCAGACTCCCAGTTCAAAGATCACTTTTCCCAAGTTGCAGCCGACTATGCCAGTTACCGCCCCAGTTATCCGCAAAAGCTGGCGGATGTGTTGGCCGAACTGAGTCCCGCACAGGATAGGGCGCTGGATTGTGCCTGCGGGACTGGGCAGCTTTCTGTGTTGCTGGCCAAGCGATTCAAGGAAGTGATTGCCACGGATGGCAGCGCCGATCAGATTGCTCAGGCGCAGCCGCAAGAGGGTGTGAGCTATCGCACGGCTTTGGCTGACAACAGCGGTCTGGCTGATAACAGCGTGGATTTGATCACCGTCGCGCAAGCGGCTCATTGGCTGGATCTGGGGCCTTTCTATGCCGAGGTTCAGCGTATCGCTCGCCCCGATGCCTTGCTGGCTTTGATCACCTATGGCGTCTTGCATGTGGAGGGTGCAGTGGATAGCGTCATGCAGCACTTCTACTATGAAACCATCGGCGCTTACTGGCCACCGGAGCGCCGTCATGTGGAAGAGGGGTATCGCAGCCTGGCCTTTCCTTTTCAGGAGCTGAGCTTGCCGCCTTTGGCCATGGAGGTGGATTGGAGTTTGCCACAGCTCCTGGGATACATCAGAACCTGGTCGGCTGTGAAAGCGGCTGAAAAAGCGCTGGGCGCCAGTCCCTTGAGCGCAGTGGAAGTGGAGTTGCGCAAGCAGTGGGGTGATCCCGATCAGCGTCGCCGAATCAGTTGGCCTTTGTCTGTGCGAGCAGGGCGGGTGCGGAAATAGGCTGCTCTTGGAGTGCGATGTCTGCTCATCTGGTTCGGACACTTCGCGGCTGACGGAGTGAACTTGCACAAGATTCCGGGCACCCGCCAACCCTGAGAGAGGATACGCGGCTGTGTTGTGTCCATTGTGGCTAAATGAGCTTGATCCTGAGCACCGATACTCTGTTGGATCAGGCGACAGCTTTGTTCAGCGAAACTGGGTGCCAAAGTCATCATGAAATAAAAAACCGGATGCTGCTTTACGCTGCATCCGGTTTTTATTCAGCTAAACAGGATTAGCTGTTTTGCTGGGCTTCTTGCTGTGCATCCACAACAGCCAGGGCTGTCATGTTGATGATACGACGCACCGTAGCGCTGGTGGTCAGGATGTGGATGGGGCGAGCCGCACCCAGCAGGATGGGGCCCATGGCCACACCGTTGCTGCCTGTCATCTTCAGCATGTTGTAGGTGATGTTGCCGGCGTCCAGGTTAGGAGTAATCAGCAGATTGGCCGAACCGCGCAGCGTGCTGTCGGGGAAGGCCTTCAGGCGGATTTTCTCGGACAGGGCGGAGTCAGCGTGCATTTCGCCGTCCACTTCCAGGTCGGGAGCGCGTTCAGCCAGGATCTGACGAGCCTTGGCCATCTTGCGGGACGACTCGGTCTGGCGGCTGCCAAAGTTCGAGTGCGACAAGAGCGCGACACGAGGCACCACACCGAAGCGTTTGACTTCGTCAGCGGCCTGGATCGTCATGTCGGCGATCTGTTCGGCAGTGGGGTTCTCGTTGACGTGGGTGTCGCACACAAACAGAGTTTGTGTAGGCAGCATCAGCACGTTCATGGCGGCGAAAGTCTGGGCTTCTTTCTTCAGGCCAATGACTTGCTCAACATAGTGCAGCTGGCTGTCGTAGTTGCTGGCCACACCGCAGATCATGCCGTCAGCATCACCACGTTGCAGCAGCATCACGCCGATCAGCGAGTTGTGCTTGCGTATCATGGCTTTGGCGATGTCTGGAGTCACGCCTTCACGTGCCTTGAGCTTGTAGTAGGCAGTCCAGGTCTCGGTGAAGCGATCGTCGTCTTCAGGATCAACGATTTGCACGTTCTTGCCCGCTTCCAGACGCAGGCCTGCTTTCTTGACGCGCATGTCGATCACGCTGGGGCGACCCACCAGAATAGGCTGGGCCAGCTTCTCGTCCACGACGGTTTGCACGGCACGCAATACGCGTTCGTCTTCGCCGTCAGCGTAAATGATGCGCTTGGGCGCAGCCTTGGCCTGCATGTACAACGGACGCATCAGCGGGCCGGTGTGGTAGGTCATGGCGATCAGCTTCTGACGGTAGGCGTCCATGTCTTCGATAGGACGGGCGGCAACGCCGGAGTCCATCGCAGCTTGGGCCACGGCAGGTGCGATCTGAACGATCAGACGGGAGTCGAACGGTTTGGGGATGATGTACTCAGGACCAAAACGCAGATCTTCGCCGCCGTAAGCAGTGGCCATATCGTCGCTTTGCTCGACCTGGGCCAGATCGGCAATGGCTTTCACGCAAGCCAGCTTCATTTCTTCGTTGATCACGCTGGCGCCAACGTCCAGGGCACCACGGAAGATGAAGGGGAAGCACAGCACGTTGTTGACCTGGTTCGGGTAGTCCGAACGGCCAGTCGCGATAATGCAGTCAGGGCGGGCAGCCTTGGCTACTTCGGGGCGGATTTCAGGCTCGGGGTTGGCCAGGGCCAGAATCAGGGGCTTGTCGGCCATGGTCTTGACCATGTCGGCGGACAATACGCCAGGAGCGGAACAACCCAGGAACACGTCAGCGCCAACCATGGCATCAGCCAGGGTGCGGGCATCGGTTTCCTGAGCGTAGCGAGCCTTGTTGGGCTCCATGTTCTCGTCGCGACCTTTCCAGATGATGCCGCGCGAGTCAGCCACGAAAATGTTGCTCAGCTTCACTCCCAGGGCAACCAGCAAGTCCAGGCAAGCAATGGCAGCAGCGCCAGCGCCCGAGCAAACCAGCTTGATGTCGGCGATGTTCTTGTTGACGACTTTCAGGCCGTTCAGAACAGCGGAGGACGAGATGATGGCGGTACCGTGCTGGTCATCGTGGAACACGGGAATGCTCATGCGCTCGCGCAGCTTCTTCTCGATGTAGAAGCATTCGGGGGCCTTGATGTCTTCCAGGTTCACACCACCCAGGGTGGGTTCCAGTGCGGCAATGATGTCGACCAGCTTGTCCGGATCGGTTTCGTTCAATTCGATATCGAACACATCGATGCCGGCGAATTTCTTGAACAGGCAGCCTTTGCCTTCCATGACGGGCTTGGCGGCCAGGGGGCCGATATTGCCCAGACCCAGCACGGCGGTACCGTTGGTAACCACGGCAACCAGGTTGGCGCGCGAGGTGTACTTGGCGGCGGCTTCTTCGCCTTCGGCGTGGATGGCCATGCAAGCAGATGCGACGCCGGGGGAGTAGGCTAGCGAGAGGTCATCTTGATTGGCTAGGGTCTTGGTAGGGACCACCGAGATTTTCCCGGGAGTGGGATACGCGTGATAGTCCAGCGCAAGTTTGGCCAGATCGGCGTTGGCATCCATTTTGGTAAAGCTCCTGATAGGATTTTCTAGTGTAAAAGTGAATCTAATTTATAAGAAATACAGTCGCCAGGTAGGTGCTGATTTGTTATAGGCAGCATATGTCATGGCAACGCTTGTTGCCTGCCTCAAGGTGACCAAGGGCAGGCTGGGCTCGGTTTGGTGGAAAAGGGGCCCGCGAAGCGCGTACTTGCTGCACCCGATTAGCATATCGGAATTTTTCCTTCATGTGGGGCAGCCAAGGGGCGTCAATCATGATTTGGAGCGCTTCTTTTGTAAGAATTCGCCCTCGTGATAGATCGATGTGTTTGTTAATGCCAACGGTATGACGCAGTCGCCAAGCATTTTAGATGTCATTAATTGCGCCTTTTGTGTGCGGCGTTATACTAGATCAATACGGCTTGTATAAGGCGTCCCACGTTGCCTTCTGCTCCTGCTATCCGCTAACCGGCGAGGTCCGTGTCGCGGAAGGTTTTCCTGCATCTCAACACGAGTGAAACACTCGGATAGGTGAAGCGTAATAATGTCATCGCAAAAAGAACTGCTCAGTAACTCTTATTTGTTCGGGAGCAATGCTCCTTACGTCGAAGAACTCTACGAGTCCTACCTCGACAATCCAGGCTCCGTCGCCGACCAATGGCGCGAGTACTTCGACCAGCTGCAGCACCAGCCTGCGACTGACGGCCGCGACAGCACCCGCGATCAAGCTCACGCTCCCATCGTCGAGTCCTTCGCTCAGCGTGCCAAAGCCAATGCCTTCCTGACCAGCGCCCAAGCACCGGACCTGACAGTTGCCATGAAGCAAGTGTCGATTCAGTCCATGATTGCTGCTTACCGCTCCCTGGGTGCACGCATTGCTGATCTGGATCCCCTGAAGCGCTCCGAACGCCCCAGCATCCCTGAACTGGACCCTGCTTTCTACGGTTTGACCGAAGCAGATCTGGACCAGGTCTACTCCGCCACCAACACTTACTTCACCAAAGCCGACACCATGACGCTGCGCGACATGCTCAAGGCCTTGCGTGATACGTACTCCCGTTCGGTGGGCGCAGAATTCATGTACATCTCCGACCCGGTCGTCAAGCGCTGGATTCAGCAGCGCCTGGAGTCGGTGCATGGCACAGGTTCTTTCAACGTTGAGCAAAAACGCAACATCTTGCAGCAGCTGACCGAGGCTGAAGGCCTGGAGCGCTTCCTGCACACCAAATACGTCGGTCAGAAACGCTTCTCCCTGGAAGGTGGCGAGAGCTTCATCGCTTGTATGGATGAAGTGGTCAACCACGCTGGCGAGAACGGCGTTCAGGAAATCATCGTGGGTATGGCTCACCGTGGTCGTCTGAACATGCTGGTCAACATCATGGGCAAGATGCCCGGTGACCTGTTTGCCGAGTTTGAAGGCCGTCACGCTGAAGGCTTGACCGACGGCGACGTGAAGTACCACAACGGTTTCTCCAGCGACCTGTCCACTCGTGGCGGTCCGGTTCACCTGTCTCTGGCCTTTAACCCATCCCACCTGGAAATTGTTAACCCAGTGGTCGAGGGGTCGGTCCGTGCTCGTCAGGATCGTCGTAGCGACGAAGACGGCAGCCAGGTTCTGCCCGTGCTGGTTCATGGTGACGCGGCTTTTGCCGGTCAGGGTGTGGTCATGGAAACACTGAACCTGGCCCAGACCCGTGGCTACGGTACCGGTGGTACGCTGCACATCGTTATTAACAACCAGATCGGTTTCACCACCTCTGATCCTCGCGATACACGCTCCACGCTGTATTGCACGGACGTGGTCAAGATGATTGAAGCCCCCGTCTTCCACGTGAACGGCGACGATCCTGAAGCCGTGGTGTTCGTGACTCAGCTGGCTCTGGACTTCCGCCGCGAGTTCAAACACGACGTGGTGGTTGATATTGTTTGCTTCCGCAAACTGGGCCACAACGAGCAAGACACTCCTTCGATGACCCAGCCGCTGATGTACAAGAAGATTGGTCAGCACAACGGTACACGCAAACTGTACGCCGACAAGCTGGTTGCTCAAGGCATTCTGTCCGAGAACGAACCCGAAGATCTGGTCAAGGCTTACCGTCAACTGATGGAAGATGGCAAGCGCACGGTTGAACCTGTTCTGACAGACTACAAGAACAAGTACGCCACCGACTGGTCTGCTTTCCTGGGCGCCAAATGGACTGACCAGGCTGACACCGCCTTGCCTATGTCCGAACTGACACGCATTGGTGAAAAACTGACCACCGTGCCAGAAGGCTTTACGGTTCACCCACTGGTCAACCGCATGCTGAACGACCGTCGTGCCATGGCACGTGGCGAAGCTCAGGTGGACTGGGGCATGGGCGAGCACTTGGCCTTTGCAACCTTGGTGAACAACGGCTACGCCATCCGTATTACCGGCCAGGACTCGGGCCGTGGTACGTTTACCCACCGTCACGCTGTGCTGCACGATCAAAAACGTGAGCGCTGGAACGACGGCACCTACATTCCTTTGCAGAACGTCTCCGAAGGCCAGGCCAACTTCACGGTGATCGACTCGGTTCTGTCCGAAGAAGCCGTGCTGGCATTTGAATACGGTTACGCTTCGGCAGAGCCCAACATTTTGACTATCTGGGAAGCTCAGTTCGGCGACTTCGCCAACGGTGCCCAGGTTGTGATCGACCAGTTCATTACGTCGGGTGAAGCCAAGTGGGGCCGTCATTGCGGTCTGACTCTGATGCTGCCACACGGCTACGAAGGTCAGGGTCCGGAGCACTCCTCGGCCCGTATCGAGCGCTTCTTGCAACTGTGCGCTGACAACAATATCCAGGTTGTTCAGCCCACCAACGGCGCCCAGATCTTCCACGTGCTGCGTCGTCAGATGATCCGTCCTTTCCGCAAGCCTTTGGTCATCATGACGCCCAAGTCCTTGCTGCGTAATAAAGACGCTACCTCGCCACTGAGCGATCTGGCTGAGGGTCACTTCATGCCCGTGATCGGCGAGACCGATCAGGCAATTGATGCAGCCGCTGTCAAACGTGTTCTGGCTTGCTCGGGCAAGGTTTACTACGATCTGGTGAACCACCGTAAAGAGCTGGAGCGCAACGATATTGCCATTATCCGTGTGGAGCAGTTGTATCCGTTTGCCCACAAGGCCTTCCAGGCAGAGCTGGCCAAGTACAGCAACGCCAAGGAAGTTATCTGGGTTCAGGACGAACCTCAAAACCAAGGTGCATGGTTCTACATTCAGCATCACATCTACGAGAACATGACCGAAGGTCAGAAGCTGGGTTACGCCGGCCGTGCCGCGTCCGCTTCGCCTGCCGTTGGTTACCTGGCCAAACACCAGGAACAACAAAAGGCGCTGCTGGAGCAGGCTTTCGGCGCTCGCAAAGGCTTCATGCTGACCAAATAACGCACCCTAAATTTTAAATACGGAAAATATAATCATGGCAATTACCGACGTTCTGGTTCCCCAACTCTCTGAATCCATCTCCGAAGCCACTTTGCTGGAGTGGAAAAAACAACCTGGCGAAATGGTCCAGGCTGATGAAATCCTGATCGAAGTCGAAACCGACAAGGTTGTGCTGGAAGTTCCCGCTCCTGCCTCGGGCGTGCTGAGCGAAATCGTCAAGGCCAACGGCAGCACTGTGACTTCCGGCGACGTGCTGGCCCGTATCGACTCCGAAGGCAAGGCCAGCGCTGCCGCTCCTGCCGCCGCTGCACAAGAAGCCGCTCCTGCTGCTGCCCCAGCCGCTGCCGCCCCTGCTGCCAGCTCCGCCGCCTCTTCGGTTGCTTCGCCTGCTGCTGCCAAGATCCTGGCTGAAAAGGGTGTGGAAGCCAGCTCCGTGGAAGGTTCCGGCCGTGGTGGTCGCATCACCAAGGGTGACGCTCTGGAAGCCAACGCCGCTGCTGCTAAACCTGCTGCCGCTCCTGTTGCCCCTCCAACCCTGTCCCTGGACGGCCGTCCAGAGCAGCGCGTGCCCATGAGCCGTCTGCGCGCTCGCATCGCCGAGCGTTTGCTGCAGTCGCAGTCCGAAAACGCCATGCTGACCACGTTCAACGAAGTCAACATGCAAGCTGTGCTGGATCTGCGCAAGAAATACAAAGATCAGTTCGAGAAAGAGCACGGCGTGAAACTGGGCTTCATGTCCTTCTTCGTCAAGGCTGCTGTTGCCGCCCTGAAGAAATACCCTGTACTGAACGCCTCGGTTGATGGCAAGGACATCATCTACCACGGTTACTTTGACATCGGTGTGGCCGTTGGTAGCCCACGCGGTCTGGTGGTGCCTATCCTGCGTAACGCTGATCAAATGTCCATCGCTGACATCGAAAAGCAAATCGCTGACTTCGGTGCTCGTGCCCGCGACGGCAAGCTGACCCTGGAAGAAATGACAGGCGGTACCTTCTCGATCTCCAACGGTGGCGTGTTCGGCTCCATGCTGTCTACCCCCATCATCAACCCACCTCAGTCCGCCATCCTGGGCATCCACGCCACCAAGGATCGCGCTGTTGTGGAAAACGGTCAGATCGTGATTCGCCCCATGAACTACCTGGCCATGTCCTACGACCACCGTATCATCGACGGCCGCGAAGCCGTTCTGGGTCTGGTGGCCATGAAGGAAGCCTTGGAAGATCCACAGCGTCTGCTGTTGAACGTCTAAGCACGCGGTAGTTTCGGTCTAGTATGTTTACGGCCAAGTGCTTGCTTCTAAGCCTTGGCCGACTTTGTTTAAGGCCCTGGGGGTTGGCGTTCGCCACCTGATACTTTCCCGCCCGACTTCCGGGCGGTCCAGCGTGCCTTTTCACATTTATGGGATTTTTTATGGCTAAGCAATTTGATGTTGTCGTGATTGGTGCAGGCCCTGGTGGCTACATCGCCGCCATCCGTGCTGCTCAACTGGGTATGAGCGTCGCTTGCGTGGACGCATGGTCCACCGCTGAAGGCAAACCCGCTCCTGGCGGTACTTGCACCAACGTTGGTTGCATTCCTTCCAAGGCCTTGCTGCAATCGTCCGAGCACTTCGAGCACGCCAATCTGCATCTGGCTGATCACGGTGTGGACGTCAAGGGCGTATCGCTGAATCTGGACAAGCTGATCGGTCGCAAAGACGTGGTCGTCAAGCAGAACAACGACGGCATCCTGTACCTGTTCAAAAAGAACAAGGTCACTTTCTTCCACGGCACCGCTTCCTTTGGCGCCAAGGTTGACGGCGGCTGGTCGGTGAATGTGGCCGGTGCCAACGCTGAAGAGCTGGTTGCCAAGAACGTCATCATCGCTACCGGTAGCTCGGCTCGTGCCTTGCCCGGTGCCGAGTTCGACGAAGAGCAAATTCTGTCCAACGACGGCGCACTGCGTCTGCCCAAGGTTCCCAAGAAGCTGGCCGTTATCGGTGCCGGTGTGATTGGTCTGGAACTGGGTAGCGTGTGGCGTCGCCTGGGTGCCGAAGTGACCATTCTGGAAGGTGCTCCCGAGTTCCTTTCCGCCGTGGATCGCGACGTTGCCAAGGAAGCCCTGAAGGCTTTCACCAAGCAAGGTCTGAAGATCAATGTGGGCGTGAAAGTTGGCGAAATCAAGAAGTCTGCCAAACAGGTCACCATCAACTACGTGGACGCCGCTGGTGCCGAGCACAAGCTGGAAGCCGACAAGCTGATCGTGTCCATCGGCCGTGTGCCTAACACTGCCGGTCTGGGTGCAGACACCATCGGTCTGAAACTGGACGAGCGCGGCTTCGTGGTTGTGGACGACGATTGCGCCACCAGCCTGCCAGGTATCTGGGCGGTGGGTGACGTGGTGCGTGGTCCTATGCTGGCTCACAAAGCCGAAGAGGAAGGTGTGGCTGTGGCCGAGCGTCTGGCTGGTCAGCAGCCCCACGTCAACTTCGACACTGTACCTTGGGTTATCTACACCTCGCCCGAAATCGCTTGGGTTGGCAAGACCGAGCAGCAACTGAAGACCGAAGGCCGTGCTTACCGCGCTGGCAGCTTCCCCTTCCTGGCTAACGGCCGTGCCCGCGCACTGGGTGACACGACCGGCTTTGTGAAGGTTCTGGCGGATGCCAAGACCGACGAAGTTCTGGGCGTGCACTTTGTGGGCCCTGTGGCTTCCGAGCTGGTGGCTGAAGCTGTTGCAATCATGGAATTCCGTGGCGCGTCGGAAGATATCGCCCGTATTTGCCATGCTCACCCAACCCTGTCCGAAGCCCTGAAAGAAGCGGCCTTGGCAGTGGACAAACGCGCTCTGAACTTCTGATAGACTTTCAGGGTGTTGTTGGAAAAGGGCGGGCACAGGCTCGCCCTTTTTTTCGTCACGAAAGGCTGATCACAGCAGTCCGTAGCGGTTGCGATGCGTGAGATAATTGACCGCGCAGTATGCTCAGACCCTGCATCAAAAGCGGTGCTGCTGTGGATCGCAGTGCATGCTGGCAGACTACTACCTGTCTTGGACAGGTTCTTTTATTTTCAGTGATATGAATGTTCGCGAGTATTACCATCAGGCTTTAGCGGAAAAAGGCTACCGTGCCGACCAGGCACAGGAGCAAGCTATAGACCGGCTGCAACGCTATTACGACGAGTGGGTAGAGTTTCGCAAAATGCGCTCCAGCGCCTTGCGTCGTATGTTCTCCCGCCCGGAGGTGCCGCGTGGTGTGTACCTGTGGGGTGGGGTCGGGCGCGGCAAGAGCTTCCTGATGGACGCCTTCTACCTGACGGTGCCGCTCAAGCGCAAAACTCGGATTCACTTCCATGAGTTCATGCGCGGCGTGCACAAAGAGCTGAATCAGGTCAAAGGCATGAGCGATCCCTTGGATGAGGTCGCCAAACGTATCGCCAAGCGTTATCGCCTGATCTGTTTTGACGAGTTCCACGTCTCGGATGTGGCCGATGCCATGATTCTGTACAAGCTGCTGCTGGGTCTGTTCGAGCGCGGTACGTCCTTTGTGATGACCTCCAACTATGAGCCTTCCACCTTGTATCCGGAAGGCCTGCACCGCGACCGCATCTTGCCTGCGATTGCGCTGATCCAGAAGAACATGGATATCATGAACGTGGATACGGGCGTGGATTATCGCCGTCGTGCTCTGGAGCAGGTGAAAACCTATTTGACGCCATTGGGCCCGCAGACCACCGCAGAGCTGCAATCAATGTTCACCGCCTTGTCGGACACGGCCCCTCAAGAGCCGGTGCTCAGTATTGAAAACCGGGATGTAAAAGCGGTCGCCTTGTCCGGTTCAGCCGTCTGGTTTGATTTCGAGACCCTGTGCGTCAGCCCACGTTCGCAAAACGACTATCTGGAACTGGCGAACCGCTTCCAGACCGTGATTTTGTCTGACGTACCTCGCATGACGGCGCGTGATGCCTCTGCGGCGCGACGCTTCACCTGGCTGGTCGACGTTTTTTACGATCACAAGGTGAAGTTCATCATGTCCGCAGCGGTGCCTGAAGAAGAATTGTATGTGGATGGCCCTATGGCCAATGAGTTCCACCGTACTGTCTCGCGTTTGATGGAAATGCAATCGCGGGAGTACCTGGAGTCAGAACGGCGCCAGGCAGTTATTTTGTAGGATGCTGGGCGCGGCCACTGGCCACGCGTCTGATTCCTGAACCCTGACACGTAGTTTTATAAGCGTATTTTTTATCATGACGACACGAGTACTGACCGGCGTTACAACGACCGGTATTCCACACTTGGGTAATTATGCCGGGGCGATTCGCCCTGCTATCCGTGCTAGCCAGCAAGCCGATGTCGACGCATTTTTCTTCATGGCGGACTACCACGCCCTGATCAAATGTGACGATCCGGAGCGCGTAGCCATTTCGCGCCGTGCGATTGCTGCTACCTGGCTGGCCTGCGGCCTGGATGTGGAAAAAGTAACGTTCTACCGTCAATCCGATATTCCGGAAATTCCGGAGCTGTCCTGGATGCTGGGTTGCGTAACCGGCAAGGGCTTGATGAACCGTGCCCACGCCTACAAGGCTTCTGTCGACAAGAATGAAGCGGCGGGCGTAGAGCCTGATGATGGCGTCACCATGGGCCTGTTCAGCTACCCCGTACTGATGGCGGCCGACATCCTGATGTTCAATGCCCACAAGGTGCCCGTGGGCCGGGATCAGGTGCAGCACCTGGAAATGGCACGCGATATCGCCAAGAGCTTCAACCACCTGTATGGCCGTGGCAAGGAGCTGTTTGTATTGCCTGAAGTGCAGGTGGAAGAGGACGTGGCCCTCTTGCCTGGTCTGGATGGCCGCAAGATGTCCAAGAGCTACGACAACACGATTCCTCTGTTCGAGGGTGGTGCCAAGGCACTGAAGGCAGCCATTGCCCGCATCGTGACGGACTCCAAAGGTCCCGGCGAGTCTAAAGATCCCGATGATTCGCACCTGACGGCCTTGTACAAGGCATTTGCGACACCCGAGCAGACCCAGGCCTTTCGTCAGCAGTTGATCGACGGCATGGCCTGGGGCGAGGCCAAGGATGCCTTGCATCAGTTGCTGGAAGCCATGATTGCGCCCATGCGTGATCGCTACGAAGCCTTGATGGCTCGTCCCCAGGATATTGAGGATTTGCTGCAAGTCGGCGCGCGCAAGGCTCGTGCCTACGCTACTCCCTTCATCCATGAATTGAAGGCGGCCGTGGGCCTGCGTGACCCCTTGAGCGTGGCAGTTAGCAAGACTGAAGCCAAGGCTCGTAAAGCTCGTTTTGTGAACTTCCGCGACGAAGACGGCACCTTCCGTTTCCGCCTGCAAGATGCTGCTGGACAAGAGCTGTTTCTGTCTCGCTCTTATGCAGACCCAAAACAGGCTGGTGTGGCGATCAAGGCACTGCAGACTGCGGCTTTTGCCGAAGTTGCCAAGCAGGAAGGTCAGGAGTTGCAAATCCATTGTGCCGGTGAAGAAGTGGCACGAGTATCGGCAGATCTGCGTGATGCCGTTGCAGCCGCTTTGGATTCGATGCGCGACTAAGTGGTTTGTCTACTGTGGGATTGATCGGCTGTTCAGGATTGATGCCGCAGTGGAGGCAGCAAGCTTCTTTGAGCAGCAACGCTTCAGCTTGAAGATTGCTTGAAAATGAGCAGCCCCAAAAGAGAGACCTATCTCACTTTTGGGGCTGTTCTTTCTGCGTTGTATTGAACGTGTGCAGAAGATCAAAGCTGGAGCTTGGCTTGAGCTTGCTCGTGTAATCGGCTTTGGCCTTAAATTCATTCTTGAAATCAGGTCAGGTCAGGTCAGGTCAGGTCAGGTCAAACCAAGCCAAACCAAGCCAAATCAGATCTGATTCGAACGTGAACTCTGAATTCTGAGCCCGAAATCTGGATTCGGACTTAAGACCTGGACTTGAGCCTAGGCCAGTCGCCCTTGGGCTTTGGACTTCTGATCCCAGTCCTGGCTGGCCAGCTCCAATGCTGCAATATCTTCTGCGCAGATCACATCTCGCAACGCCGTGAATTTCTCTTCCGACCAGTCGTAAATCTTCAAGGCCAATAGCCGGTCAATCGCTGCGTCCTCAAAGCGCTTGCGCACCGGCACAGCTGGGTTGCCTGCCACAATCGTATACGGGGCCACATTCTTGGTGACCAGTGCACCCGAGGCAATTACGGCACCTTCACCAATGACCACGCCGGGCATGATCATGGCCCGCATACCGATCCAGGCACCGTCATGGATGTAGGTGTCACCTTTGCCAACGTAGGCCTCCGTAATTTTGTCTACGAAGGGATACAGGCTGAACCAGTCCATGCGGTGGGTGTGATTGCCACCCATCAGGATGACGGCCTCGGCACCGATGCAGACGTAGTCACCGATGTGGAGCTGGTCCACTGGCCATTGCGAGGTCCATGCCTTGAGGCTGTACTCGTCCCCGTACAGGTAACGCACCACGCTTTCTTCAAAACTGCCGGTCCAGGCATGGCTGTAGTAGCTGTGCGTGCCACGCACATGGATATTGGGGTTGGATACGGTTTCGTGCAGGAGTTCGACCTGCGACCAGTGTTTTTGCTCCATGTTTTTCCTTCTGGACCTTGCCGCGCTGGAACTGACTTTGCGCCGGTCCCGGCAAAGTGGGTGTTCATGTTTGGGCCAAGCAGCCAAGCGAGCACAAGAGGCTCGCTTGCTGATGTTGATGGCGGGACTAGACTAATGCGCTTTGAGCTGCTTGGCATTCAAGCGGGCCAAAAGCATCAAGCCCTGCATGAATGCTCACGCAGGGCTTGGTGTGTTTAGGCCGGGATTGCTGGCCTTATTCGGCTGGCTGGGCAGGAATATCCAACTTTTCACACAGACTCAGGATTTCCTCCAGGTTCTCGCGTTTGACCACGATCAGCTGAAATTCCTCGTCATAGCTTTGGGCAAATTCCAGCAGGCAGTAGGAGGGGTGAAACTCCTGCAACTGCTCGTTCGCCCATTGGAAAAAGCCGTCCACGTCCTGAAAAGGCATGTCGTCGTAGGGAAAGGCGGGCAGATCCTGGCTTTCAAAGGCAGCCAGAATCTCTTCCCACAGTTCGTCCACGGTATCGGCCAGAGCCAGATAGTCGTCCAGCTCGTAGCTGATGGCCAGGATCAGAGCGCCATCCGGATCGTGTTCCATCAAGTTCTGGGCGTGCTTGCCATACGCCTCACCCATCGCTGTCGGGCTGGCGCTGGCTGTCAGCACGGACTGGCTGATGGCTGCAATATCCTGTTCCTTCTGATCAAATCCGGTCAGCAGATTGAGCAGACGCGTCAGTTGGGAAAGGCGCTCGGTCTCAGTCATGGCTTATCTCCGAAGTTTGCTAAAGGCGGCTGCCATAGCACCTGTCGGTGCCGGTTCAGCTTGCCGGTTGGGGCGATTGTTTCCGGAACGGCGCTGGGGTGCGTTGCTGGTGTTGCTGGAACCACGCACAGGGCCGCTGTCGTCGTTCAGGCGCATGGTCAAGCCGATACGCTTACGAGCTACATCCACTTCCTGGACTTTAACCTTAACGGTCTGCCCAACGCGAACCACATCACGCGGATCTTTGACAAAGGTCTCGGACAGGGCCGAGATATGCACCAGACCGTCCTGGTGCACACCCACGTCCACAAAGGCACCAAAGTTGGCCACATTGGTGACCACGCCTTCCAGAATCATGCCGGGCGTCAAATCGTTCAGGGAGTTGATGCCTTCCTGGAACTTGGCGGTGGTGAATTCAGGGCGAGGGTCGCGACCGGGCTTTTCAATTTCATTAAAAATATCACGCACGGTGGGCAAACCAAAGCGTTCATCCGTGAAGTCCGAAGGCGACAAGCCTTTCAATGCGCCGGATTTACCCATGACATCGCTGGCTTCGGTTTGCAGGCGCTCCAGAATGCGGGCGGCAACCGGGTAGGCTTCGGGGTGAACTGCCGAGGCATCCAGAGGGTTGGCTGCACCGGGAATACGCAAAAAGCCCGCTGCCTGTTCAAAGGCTTTTTCACCAAAGCGCGGCACTTCACGCAACTGCTTGCGGCTTTGGAAGGCACCGTTTTCGTCACGCCAGGTGACGATGTTTTTGGCCAGCGTGTTGTTCAGGCCGGAAACGCGCGCCAGCAGGGGAGCAGAGGCGGTGTTGACGTCCACACCCACGGCGTTCACACAATCCTCGACCACGGCGTCCAGGCTGCGAGCCAGTTCGCGCTGGTTTACGTCATGCTGGTATTGGCCAACACCAATGGATTTGGGGTCGATCTTGACCAGCTCGGCCAGCGGATCTTGCAGGCGGCGGGCAATAGAGACGGCACCGCGCAGGCTGACGTCCATATCCGGGAATTCCTGTGCGGCCAGTTCAGAGGCGGAGTACACCGAAGCGCCGGCCTCCGACACGACCACGCGGGTCAAAGGCAACTGCGGGAAAGCGGATTGCAGGTCGGCAACCAGTTTCTCGGTTTCGCGTGACGCTGTGCCGTTACCAATCGCCACCAGTTCAACTTGGTAGCGAGTCGCCAAGCCGGCCAGGGTACGAATGGCGCCTTCGCGGTCACGACGGGGTTCAAAGGGGTAGACGGTGGCCGTATCCAGCACCTTGCCGGTTGCATCGATCACAGCGGCTTTTACGCCGGTACGAATACCTGGGTCCAGGCCCAGAACGGCTTTATTGCCAGCGGGGGCTGCCAGCAGCAAATCGCGCAGATTGGCGGCAAACACGCGGGTGGATTCTTGCTCGGCTTCTTCGCGCAGACGGCCAATCAGCTCGGATTCGAATGCTGTCAGCAACTTGACGCGCCAGGTCCAGCGGCAAACCTCGGCCAGCCAATGGTCGCGTGGGCTGGCGTCGGCGGAAAAGTCAGCGCCAATATCGGTCAGCTCGGCGACTTTCAGTACACAAGGGTGGGGCAGAAGCGCATCCTGCTCGGGGTTCAGGCCCAGGCGCAGGTCCAGTGCACCTTGCTGACGACCGCGCAACAAAGCCAGTACACGGTGAGAAGGTAGTTGGCGCAGCGCTTCGTTAAAGTCGAACCAGTCGCG
Source organism: Alcaligenes sp. EGD-AK7 (assembly GCF_000465875.3). NCBI lineage: Bacteria > Pseudomonadati > Pseudomonadota > Betaproteobacteria > Burkholderiales > Alcaligenaceae > Alcaligenes > Alcaligenes sp. EGD-AK7. The sequence goes on from NZ_AVOG02000067.1 coordinate 163,696, forward strand.
GAACTTGTCGCCTTCCTGTTCCTTGCCTTCGGCAACCTTGGAGTACAGGTGAGCGGACTTCCACAGATAGTCGCGCATGGCTTCCAGCAGATCGGCCTGCTCGGCAAAGCGTTCGGCCAGAATGTCGCGGGCACCGTCCAGGGCGGCTTTGGCCGTGTCGATCTTGGCTTCGGCATTCAGAAAGCCTTCGGCCAGCGCCACAGGGTCTGCATCCTTCTGGGCCAGAATGGCGTCCGCCAGCGGCTCCAGGCCGGCTTCGCGGGCAATCTGGGCACGGGTACGGCGCTTGGGCTTGTAAGGGGCGTACAAGTCTTCCAGACGCTGCTTGGTGTCAGCCGCCAAAATGGCTTGCTCCAGCTCGGGCGTCAGTTTTTCCTGCTGGCGGATCGATTCCAGAATGGCATGACGACGCGATTGCATATCGCGCAAATAGATCAGGCGCACTTCCAGATCACGCAGGACATTATCGTCCAGGCCGCCGGTAGCTTCCTTGCGGTAACGGGCAATAAAAGGGACCGTGGCCCCGTTGTCCAAGAGCTCAACCGTAGAGGCGGCTTGTTGGATGCGGATGTTCAGTTCAGAGGCCAGTAGCGCCAGAATCTGTTGGTGATCCTGTTGCTGGGCGAGGGTTTCCACAGTCATTTCAGTTATGGGTCCATCGTTGTAAAAGGGTCTGCAAGCGCCGCATTTTGCCATAAAGACCGGCAGCGACCCAGAATTGGCAGGTATCATCTTGTATGTATTCCACTGTGATTGTAGACAGTTCTGTCATTCGTCACCTCTCCCTGAGCGGTTTTGCCCCATGTTGTTGCAGGATTATTCCGATATCTTTTCTCCCCAAGGCCCTCTGGCAGAGTCTGTCTCGCACTATCGTCCGCGGCAGGCTCAGCTGGAGCTGGCCCAAGCCATCAGCGAGACGGTTGCCGAGTCCGGTGTATTGATTGCCGAGGCTGGTACCGGAACGGGCAAGACCTGGGCCTATCTGGTGCCTGTGTTCATGCAAGGTGGCAAAGCCTTGGTCTCGACCGGTACGCGCACCTTGCAGGACCAATTGTTCCGTCGGGATATTCCCCACCTGCGCAAGGCGCTGGCCTTGCCGGTGGATGTGGCCTTGCTCAAGGGGCGCAGCAACTACGTTTGTCATTACCATTTGGAACGATTGGGGCAGGATGACCGTGCCCTGAAGTCCCGTGCGGAAATTGCTTATCTGCGGGCCATCCAGCTTTTTACGGAGCGCAGCCGTAGCGGCGACAAGGGTGAGCTGGCCGAAGTCCCGGAAGACGCGGATATCTGGCACCGAGTCACTTCCACACGCGATAACTGCCTGGGACAGGATTGCCCCTTTGTGCGCGACTGCTTTGTGATGAAGGCGCGCCGTCATGCCCAGGATGCGGATGTAGTAGTGGTGAACCATGCTCTATTCATGGCGGACCTGGCCTTGCGCGAAGAGGGTGTGACGGATTTGCTGCCTAGCGTGGATCTGGTGGTGTTTGACGAGGCACACCAACTGCCCGACGTGGCCACCCGTTTTCTGGGTAGTAGCGTGTCCTTGTATCAATTGACGGATTTGTGTCGTCAGATAGAAGCGGCGGGTCTGGCCCAGGCGCGCGAGACCGTGGACTGGAGTCAGGTGGCGCGCAAGCTGGAGCAAGCTGCTCGGGATTTGCATTTGCGCACCGCGTCGCTGGCCGCCCAAGGTGGCCGTGCCACTTTTCAGGCCTTGCCCGAGCCCGAGCTTTTTGACGAGGCGCTGGAGAATTTGCTGGAGACCTTCGACAAGGTCATCAAGATGCTGGCCATGGTGGCTGAGCGCCATCCTGATCTGACGGCGGCGCATAAAAGCGCCTTGGAGTTACGTGCGCGCTTGTTCCAATGGAGCCAGCCGGATCGTCAAGGCCGTCACGCCTATTTGCCAGAAAGTGAAAAAGACGAAGACCAGCCCGACGAGTTCGTGCGTTGGGTAGAAAGTGGGCAGCATTATCTGCGCCTGCACAGTGCCCCTTTGTCGGTGGCCAAGATTTTCTCGCGCTACCGAGGCAAGGAGCAGTCCTGGGTGCTGACCTCAGCCACCTTGTCGGTGCATGGGGATTTCAACCACTTCAAGCGACAGTTGGGCTTGTTTGATGCTCGCACCGAAGCCTGGGCTTCGCCGTTCGACTATCCGAACCAGGCGTTGTTCTACGTCCCCAGCACCTTGCCGCTTCCTAGCCATCCCAACTTCAATCAGGCCTTCGTGGATGCGCTCATTCCGCTGATCAAGGCGGGTCAGGGTGGTGTGCTGGTGCTCTGTACCACCTTGCGCTCGGTCGAGCGGATTGCAGATATGCTGCGGGACCGATTTGATCGGGAAGACATCGAACGCAATGTGTTGCGCCAGGGGGAGCGTTCACGGCAAGTTCTGCTGGACGAGTTCCGTGCCCGTGGTAATGCGGTTTTGGTGGGAAGCGCCAGCTTCTGGGAAGGGATTGACCTGCCCGGTGATGCCTTGACGCTGGTTGCTATCGACAAGCTGCCCTTTGCTCCGCCGGATGATCCGGTGCTGGAAGCGCGTATCAAGGAGTGCAAGGACAGGGGCGGTAATCCCTTCATGGAATATCAGTTGCCCGAAGCCGCCATTGCCTTGAAGCAAGGGGCAGGGCGTTTGATTCGTACCGAACGTGATTGGGGCGTGCTGATGGTGGGCGACACCCGTATTGTCGAGAAGCCCTACGGCAAATTGCTGTGGCGTGGTTTGCCCCCCTTTGCGCGTACTCGTGATCCTGCCCGTGCCTTGGCGTTTCTGCGGGAGCAGAAAACCAGGCGGCAGAGTGCTCAAGCCAGCGATGTGGAACTGAACGACAGCTCTGAACAGGCTTGAGAATACGGCTTGTATTCCGTTTGCCTTGGCTTGGACTACACGCTTGTAGAAGCTTGAGGCAGAGGAGCAGAGGAAATAAAGCCAGCCGCTCCCTGTGCAGCCCACCGCGGGCTGGCTTTTTTATATAAATCTAGGGCAAGGACTCGTCTGCGATGATGTCCTCTGCCACCAAGCCCCACAAGAACAGATCGGGCGTGCCAGCACCTTCCAGATTGCCCTCTATCTGCTGCAGCACGGACATGATGGCGCTGCGATTGCTGACTGCCTCAAATGCTTCCCGAGTGATAGGCGGATACCAGCCCTGCTTGAGTACAGCGACAGCCATGGCCAGCGCCATGGAAAATACATGCTGGCCCAGCATGGAGACTTGGACCGTTTCGCCTGCGCGATTGCGCACATCAAACATCTGCTCTTCATCAGGCAGCTTGGCACCCAGACGCCAGGCCAGTGCCAGCCCGAAGGCTTCGGGAATCATTACGCAAAGCTTGGTCGCACGGACTTCTGACAGGCCGCTGGCTTGCAGTTGAGTGATGCATTCGTCAATGCTTTGCTTCGCTGCCAGGACAGGAATGGCTTGCAGCACCTGTTTTTCTGCTTGTTCGTGATTCATGGTGTCTGCTTTAAGAAGGAGGCACGTCCGGGGACGGGGAAACGGTGGCGAGGAAAAGTGTGGTGCATGTCCACACTTGTTCAGAAATCAACAATCCATTCTGCTGATTTTGCATCCGGGTAATTTTAGCCAGGATCCTCAGCACGAGGCCCGTCAAAAAAACGGTTTGCCGCTCCATGAGAAACATCATTCCGAAGGGTGCTTGTGACGCCGGCTTCATTGTTTAAATGTAAAACACTTGACTGCCGAACGCAGGGTAATCCCCATCCTCCAATAGATTGACTCCCCAAATCTGGCTCATTACCATCACAGCATACAACTATGTATGTTCTAAATCCACTTGTGTTTGGTGATCCTAATGACGACAGAAAAGACTATGCCGCGGGTAATGCGTTTTGATGAGTTGGCCTTCCAGCCTCGACAGGAAAAGCCCGAGATGGCACAACTGGCCGAGATCGTGGGAGAACAGGACGGTACGCCTTTAAGTGCCGGTTATGCCCGCTTGAGCAAGGCACGGATTGAATGGACCGTCCTGTATGACGAAGTGGTCACGGTGATTGAAGGCAGCATCAACATTCACACCCCACAAGGAGTGTTGACGGCTGGGCCTCTGGATTGCATCTGGCTGCCTGCTGGCACACCCTTGATTTACGAAACAGAATCCGCCTTGATTCATTACTGTCTGCATCCCAGCAACTGGGCTAGCGCACGGACGGCCGCATGAGCATCCGGAAAATCACGCGCTTGCCGGAGAACGACAAGACCAATGGGTGGAGTCGGCTGCTGACTCCTCGTACCCCCAAACCGTCCCTGGCTAAAGACATACAGGCGGATTGGGTGATTGTCGGTGGTGGTCTGGCCGGTTTGGCCGCCGCCCGTCGTCTGGCAGAGAACCGCCCCGGTGACAGCATCGTGGTACTGGAAGCGGATCAGGTGGGCGAGGGTGCTCAAGGTCGAAACTCCGGCTTTGCCATTGATAGCCCCCACAACGTGGGTAGCTCGATGGGCGAGCTGGATGCCGCGCGTTCGCATCTGCGCCTGGCACGTACGGCGATTGCATATCTGAAAACACAGGTAGAGCGTTACGGCATTGAATGCGACTGGAGTCCCATCGGTAAGTTCCACGCTGCGGTCTCGCAAGAGGGCGTAGAGAAAACACTGAAGCCGACGCGTCAGGTTCTGGATTCCTTGCAAGAGCCGTACGAATGGCTGGACGGCAAAGCCTTGCAGGACAAGTTGGGGTTCACGCATTTCCGCACAGGCATTTATACCCCCGGTACCGTGTTGCTGAACCCGGCGGGTCTGTCGCGTGGTCTGGCCGACAACATGCCTCCCAACGTTACCGTCTACGAAAAAACGCCTGTGCTTTCTGTGCAGCAAGGTGATGGCGTCACGCTGGAAACACCCGGTGGCAAAGTGCGTGCCGGCAAGATGATTCTGGCTGTGAACGTGTTTGCCGAGCAGTTCGGTTTTTACAGCGGCAAGCTGATGCCCATGGCCGCTCATGCCAGCCTGACCCGCTGCCTGACGGAAAGCGAACAGCGCGAGCTGGGTGGTTTGCCCAGTTGGGGATTGACCCCCGCCAATGCCTTTGTGGGCATCACCATGCGTCGAACCAATGACCAACGCATTCTGATCCGCCAGCACATGACTTACGCGCCCAATTTGCGCAGTGATGATGAAAGCCGCCGCCGCGTGCGCATTGAGCACAAAACCCTGTTTGACGAGCGTTTCCCGAATCTGAAAAACGTGGAAATGGAGCACACCTGGACCGGCTTTATCTGCTTGTCCCGTAATGGCTCCCCAGGCTTTGGGCAGGTGGCACCGCATGTGTATTCCGCGGTGTGTCAGAACGGGGTGGGTCTGACCAAGGGCACGATTTCCGGCATGTTGGTCGCCGATCTGGCTTGCGGTGTGGACAATCCCTTGATTGCCGATATGCAGGCTTTGGGGCAACCCGATGCCTTGCCGCCACGTCCGTTTCTGGATGTGGGTGTCCGGGCCCGTTTGGCCTGGGAGTTATGGCGGCACCGGGCGGAAGCCTGATAGCCGACGTTTGAACAATAAATTTAAAAGACATACCCAGGAGGAGTTATGAAGCTTTTGAGCAAGACCTTGCTGACGGTGATGTTCAGCCTGAGCGCGGCCACCGTGTCCGCACAGACCATGCGCATTGCAACGGACTCGGGCGCGCAAGGTTCGCCTAGCGGTGATGCGATCGAGAAATGGGCTGCGCTGATCAAAGAGGGTACGCAAGGCGTGGTGTCGCCACGCGTTTTCTATCAAAACCAGTTGGGTGGTCAGGAAGAAGTGTTTGACCAGCACGTAGCCGGTGATGTGCAGTTGATGCTGAACTGGCCCATGACTTCCTACGACAAGCGCATTGCGGTGATCTACACACCCTATATGTTCACCACCTGGGAAGAAGCCTTGGCCGCGTACCAGCCCGGTGGCTGGTTGAATGAAACGCTGGACGGTATCTACAAAGAGAACGGCTTGAAGTTCTTCGGTGCCTGGCCTGAAGGATTCAATGGCGTCGCCACCAAAGGCAAACATGCGGTGACGGTAGAAGACGCCAGGAACATCAAGGTACGTGTTCCCCCGATCTCCATGATGCAGCAGTCCGTGCAAGCCATGGGTTACCAGACGGCAGCCATTGACTGGGGCGAAGTGTTTACGTCAATTCAGACCGGCGTGGTGGATGGCGATGCAGCCAACGTCATTTATTACGACTACGAATATTTCCGTGACACGCTGGATTACTACGTGCGCAGCAAGCAGCAGTTCATTACCGGCGTGTTGTCCATGAACCTGGAAGCCTGGGAAGCCTTGAAGCCCGAGCAGCAGGAAGTGATTCAGGCCTCGGCCATCACCATCATGCAAGATCAGTTTTCCAAGGCCCAGGTAGCGGACGCGGCCATTGTGGAGAAGTGGAAAGCGCTGGGTAAAACCTACCTTGAGCTCGACAAGGATCAACTGGCTGCTTTGGGCACCCATGTGCGTGCCAAGGTCTGGCCTGCGATGCACGCTGAAGTGGGCGACAGCATCATGGCCCATATCGAGAAAAACGCCTCGGCTCTCAAGTGAACACCTTGGAACAAGGGAGTATGAATGTGAGTGAGGACCCTCTGATCAAGCGAGGGCCGACCCTGATCGCTCTGGAATGGCTGGCCATTGCGTCCAGCGTTGTGGTGGCGGCAGGTTTGGCCTATGTGGTGGCCGCACGTTATTACCTGAATTGGCCGGCAGCCGGTGTGCACACCATTGTGATGGTGGCGGCGATCTGGCTGTACATGACGGGGGCCTTGATCGCCAGCCAGTCCCGTCAGCATTTGGTGGTGGATTACCTGTCGCATCGTTTGAAGACCCCACGGGCGCGTGCTATCCATCGTTTCATCGTGTCCGTACTGGTGCTGATCATTGTGGTGGCTTTTGCCTATTGGACCTTGCGCATGTTCATGTGGGGTTCCCGGTTCTCGACCACGATGGCCGAGCTGGGAATTCCTGTCTGGGTACCGCAAGCCGCTATTGGTCTGAACGCCGCCGGTAGCCTGATGTATGCCTTGCGCGATGTTTATCAGTCTTTAATGGCCTTGCGCCATGGAGGCCATTGATTATGCATGCTGGATTTTCTGTTCTCTTGCTCCTGTTCCTGCTAGGTGTCGGGGTGCCAGTGGCCTGGTCCTTTGCCGGCACGCTGCTGATGTTGACGCTGGTGTATGACGTCAACTTGAACACCTTAATGCTGCAAGGTTTCCGTTCCTTGAACTCCCTGGTTCTGCTGGCTTTGCCTTTGTTCATCATGGCGGGGTACTTGATGCAGGCAGGCGGGATTGCACACCGTTTGGTGGGCTTTGCCGAGATGCTGGTCAAGAATCGTCGTGGTGGCATGGGGGCCAGCATGGTGCTGGCTTCCGGGGTGTTCGGGGCGATTTCGGGTACGGCCTCGGCGGCGGTGGCGTCCATTGGCACCATTCTGGTCGATCCCATGGAGCAGCGCGGTTATCCGCGTCAGTACTCGGCGGCCTTGCTGGGGATTTCCTCTTTGCTAGGGATTCTGATTCCGCCGTCCATCACCATGATTCTGTTCGCGGTGGTGACGCAGCAGTCGGTAGTGGCGTGTTTTGCAGCCACGATCGGGCCAGGGATTCTGTTGATGGTCGGGCTGACGCTGTTCAATTATGTGGTGGCTGGACGCTGGTTCAAGGAACTGCCAGCACAAGCTGTTGATGAAAAATCCCGTCGTTCTTCCCTCAAGACTTTGCTTTATGCCGTGCCCGCCTTGTGTATTCCCACCTTGATTCTGGGTGGTATTTACGGGGGCGTATTCACACCCACGGAAGCTGCGGCGGTGGCGGTTGTGCTGGTGATTGGCATCGGCTGCTTTGTGTATCGTGAACTGACCCTGCGCAAGCTGCGTGACAGCTTCGTTCGCACGGCAGAGACTACGGGCACCGTTATCCTGATCTTGCTGTTCTCCTTTCTGATCGGCCGTATTTTGGTTGCGCAAGGCGTGCCTCAGGACCTGACCGCCTTTGTGACAGGTCTGGTGGATAGCCCCATCGGCATTCTCTTGATGGTCAATGTGTTCCTGATTCTGGTGGGCATGATTATTGACGATGTGTCCTTGACCGTGGTGGTGGCTCCCTTGCTGCTGCCTTTGGTGGGCGTGGCCGATGTCAATCCGATACAGTTTGCCGCGATTGTGGCGTGTGCGGTGATTGTGGGTTCCAACAGCCCGCCGATGGCACCTGTGCTGTACATGTCCTGCCGTATCAGCAAGGTGACGGTACATCGTTCCTTTGGCCCGGCCATCGCCATGATCGTGTTTGTGGCTATTCCGATTCAATTGATCACCACCTTCGTGCCCGCTGTTTCCTTGGCGTTTCCACGAATGCTGGGCCTGTTATAAGAGGAGCGCCGGTATACTTTGGCGACTAAAGCGACTCTACAAGCAGGCGATATGAGCGATAAGGAATTGATTGAACGTGTGGCCCAGGCCGGCGCACTGACCGAGCCCAATGTGCATTTGACGCGGGCGGATTGGCTGGAGGCGGCCATTCGCCTGTTCATGCAGGAAGGCGTGGAGGCGGTGCGCATCACTCGTCTGGCGCAGGTGATGGCCGTCACGCGAGGCAGTTTTTATTGGCATTTCAAGGACAGGGACGATCTGCTGGATGGGCTGGTCGGTTTCTGGGAACAAAAGAATATGCGCTCCACCATGTTGGCGCTGGAGAATGTGGACAATCTGCAAGATGGCATGTTGTCCCTGTTCTCTACCTGGTTGGACGTGTCCCGTTTTGAGCCGGGCCTGGATATGGCCATGCGGGATTGGGCAAGGCGCTCCGAGCGAGTGCGTCAAGCCGTCGAGCGGGCGGACAAGGCCTGCATGAATGCCTTGGCCAATTTCTTTCAGCGCATGGGTGTGGAAGAGATTGAAGCCCAGACCCGAGCCCGGACGACGTACTTTTGTCAGATTGGCTATTACCTGATTGGCCTGCAGGAAGAGCTGGAAGACCGCATGGTGTATCTGGACGACACTATGAAGATTCTGGGAGGCCAGCCCCTGGACCCAGCCAAGGCCAAGGCTTTTGCAGAGCGTATGTATAGCGTGCAAAAGGACAATGCCAAGAAGGTGGGGTGATATTCAGGATGCTCTGGGGCCTGTGGGGGCGGGGTGTGTTTAGATGGCTGCAGGCTAAGGAGCTACCTGGCTTGTCGTTACTGTTTTGATGAGCAGGGCAGAGCAGGCTGGTAAGGAATATCAGCTTGAAGCCGGAAAACTGAAAAGGCCGAATCCTGTATGGGATTCGGCCTTTTTTTGACTGCGTTCTGTGAGGCGTTTTATTGTCGCTTCACAAAGGCAGCCTGTGTTTTGTGCTGCTTTGCCTAAAGGTTTAGAACCAGTTAATCGGGTTCCAGTAGTTAACCTTGGCATCCAGACCGTCCTTGAAGTAGGTGGAGTCCGGGAAGTTCTGATCCATCACGCGTTTGGTGGTGTCACGCAGCTCGGTTTGACCCATCTTGTCGTAGGACAGGTACATCAAGTACAGCGCGCGTTCAGCAATAGGCACGCCCTTGAAGTCCGTAATCACGGTTTGCGCACGGTTCACAGCAGCCACGTAAGCGCCACGCTTGTAGTAGTACTCGGCTACGTGCACTTCGTTCTGGGCGATGGTGCTGACCAGCCAGGTCAAGCGCTTGGCGGCATCCGGTGCGTAACGGCTATTGGGGTAGCGTTGCAGCAGATCGTTAAAGGCTTCGTAGGATTCGCGCAGACCTTTGGGGTCACGCTCGCTGGGGTCCTGTTGGGTAATGTTGGACAGGGCAGCGCTAGGAGGCGTAAAGGAGATCAGCCCTTTCAGGTACAGCATGTAGTCGGTACCGGGGTGGCTGGGGTACTGCTTCTGGAAGCGGTCGATAGCGGCCAGGGCTTTGGCAGGCTCTTCGTCTTTCCAGTTGATATAGGCCTGGTCGATCAGCGATTGCTGTGCGTAAGTGCCAAAGGGGTAGCGGGACTCGACGGCTTCCAGGCGGGTACGCGCGTCTTTCCAGTTGCCGGCGGACATTTCTTCACGGGCGTCTTTATACAGGCGCTCGGCGGTCCAACCCGAGGTGGGGTCAACTTCTTTTTTGGTAGTGCCGCAGCCAGCAAGCAAAGTGGCAGCCAGCATTAATGCGGCTACTTGGGCCAGCTTGGTACCACGAATACGTGGCAAGTTCAGGTTCAGGCGAGTCACAAAAGCGTCCTTGGTGTTAGCATTGCTGCTCAATTATATGATTTGTCGCCATGCCTGACACAGATACTGAAAAAGATAGTGTTGTTTCTTCCGACGCACTGCGTTTTATCCTTCCCATCACTGCGTCTCCCGATCGTCTGGACAAGACCTTAGCGCGTTTATTGCCACAGCATTCGCGCAGCCGTCTACAGTCCTGGGTCGAGAGTGGGCATGTTCTCGTCAACGGCCAGGCCGTCAAGGTCAAGCATACGGTTTACCCCGGTGATACCGTGCTGGTCTGGGAGCAGCAGGCCCCAGAAGACATGGCCTTCGAACCTGATGACGTGGCCTTCGAGATTGTGGCTCAAAGCGACTCCTGGCTGGTGGTTAACAAGCCAGTGGGTCTGGTCACGCATCCTGGTGCGGGTAACTGGCGTGGCACCTTGCTCAATGGTTTGCTGTTTCGCTTCCCCAATCTGCGTCAGGTACCCCGTGCCGGTGTTGTACACCGGCTGGACAAAGACACTTCCGGCTTGCTGGTCGTGGCCCGCACGGAAGTCGCACAAACTCACTTTGTCCGACAACTGCAAGAGCGTAGCATGGGACGCCAGTATCTGGCGTTGGTCCATGGCGTCTTGCCGGGCCAGGGCTCGGTCGATGAGCCGATTGGACGCGATTTGCGCGTGCCAGTGCGCATGAGTACTGGGCCGTCCGTCGCTCCCAAGCATGCTGTAACGCATTATCAAATGTTGCGTCAGGGTTATGCAGGCGAGGAAGCGGTGACCGAGGTGGCTTGCCGACTGGAGACAGGGCGTACCCACCAGATTCGTGTCCACCTGAGCTCAATCAAGCATCCTCTGCTGGCCGATACCTTATATGGTGGCCGCGTTGTCGCGGGGGCGCAGCGCCAAATGCTGCATGCCCATGTGCTGGAGTTTGATGATCCCGATACGGGCGAGCGCCGTCGCTTCTCGGCGGAGCCACCGTCTGACTATCAGTCTGTTGCAGAGGCGATTGAATGGCACACTCAAAGCTGATTCCTGGTGTTAGCGGCCCCGAACAAGCGGGGCTGCTTTATTTCTGTACGACTCGGGCCGGTGGCGTCAGCCAGGACGAGCGTGACAGCCTGAATCTGGGTCTGAATACCGGCGACGATCCGGAGCGGGTGCAGGTTAACCGCCAGCGGCTGGCGGACTTCCTGGGTTCGGAGCCAGTCTGGCTGGCACAGGTACACGGCACAGATGTGCTGGATGCAGATCAGGATGTTTTGCCTGCCGTGCCCAGACAGTTTGATGCTGCCATCACTACACGCCGGGACCGTACCCTGGCCATTCTGACCGCCGATTGCCTGCCGGTGGTGATCTGGGACGAGCAATCTCAGGTCTTGGGTGTGGCCCATGCCGGTTGGCGTGGTCTGCAAGCCGGAGTCCTGGAGCGTACCTGGCAGGCGATGGCCGCCCGTTGTCCCCAAGCGCAATCCTGGCAAGCCTGGATTGGTCCGGCAATCAGTCAAGAACACTTTGAAGTCGGGCAGGAAGTCTTTGATGCCTATGTTCAGGATGAGCCGGAATTGGCCGCCTTTTTTATTCAGGGAAAGCGTCCTGGAAAATGGCAGGCGGATTTGCCCGGTATTGCCCGCCACCGTTTGGAAAAATTAAGCCCTGGAACAATGACCGTGCACTTGAGTGGCTTGTGTACGTTTCAAGAGAATGAATTGTTTTATTCCTACCGCCGCTCGCCCTTGACCGGCCGACAGGCCACCATTGCTCGCTTGAACCTGCTTTAACGGTTTTTTAATCGTATTAAATACGATATGGAATCTTTAATTCCGTCTATTGGCGTGCCAGCCTAATTAATTACCCCAATTGACTGCTTTTGTTACGAACGTCATGCTCTAAGCGTATTTGCAATTCGTTTACAGGTGGCAGATGTCGAGTAACAACAGAGCTTTTCAAGGTTTTGGCAAACCGATCGATGCCACCCGCTGTGCTGAACTGCAAGCTCGTTATATGCAACAGTGGCAGGAGTTGTGGGACCAGGCCCAGCGCGGTGCCTTGCCACCTCCCCAGGATCGCCGGTTTGCGGATGCCGCCTGGCAGAGCAATCCCACCGCCTTGTTCAATGCCCATATCTGGCAGCTTAGCGTTCAGGCCATGAACGAGATGCTGGACTCGATGGAGCTGGAAGCCCCGCAGCGTGAGCGCCTGAGCTTTTCCATGATGCAGTGGGCTGAGGCCATGTCGCCCAGCAACTATTTGATGCTCAACCCCCAGGCCCTGCAAACCATGATGGATACGGGCGGCCAGTCGGTGCTGGAAGGAATGTCCAATTTTATGGACGACTGGCAAAAAGGCCGTCTGACACAAACGGATGAAAGCCAGTTTCAACTGGGGAAAAACGTGGGTGCTACCCCCGGTGCCGTGGTATTCCAGAACGATATTTTTCAACTGATTCAATACGCACCTACTACCAGCATGGTCCATGCCGTGCCCTTGCTGATCGTGCCGCCCTGCATCAACAAGTTCTACATTCTGGACCTGCAGCCGGAGAATTCCTTTGTACGCCACGCTCTGGATCAGGGGCTGACGGTGTACCTGATGTCCTGGCGCAATCCCCAGCCGAATGACGCGGCCCATATCCATGCACTGAGTTGGCAGGATTATCTGGAGCAGGGCGTGCTGGAAGCGATTCGTGTCAGCCAGGAGCTGTCGGGCCAGGAAAAAATCAATACGCTGGGCTTTTGTATCGGTGGCACCTTGCTGGCCAGCGCTTTGGCTCTGGCACGCGATAAAGGTCAGGACCCGGCCGTTTCCATGACCTTGCTGACCACCATGTTGGATTTCACCGATGTGGGCATGCTGAATGTCTTTATCGACGAAGCACAGGTTGCGTTTCGGGAGTGGCAGTTGGGGCAGGGCGGATTGCTCAATGCCCGTGAGCTGGCCAGTACCTTTTCTTTCCTGCGCCCCGCCGAGCTGGTTTGGAACTATGTGAACAGTAACTACTTGCAGGGTAAAAAACCACCTGCCTTTGACTTGCTGTACTGGAACTCCGACGGCACCCATTTGCCCGGTCCTTTCTTTACCTGGTATTTGCGCAATACCTATCTGGAAAATCGTCTGGTTCAAAAAGGTGGTGTTCCCGTGGGGGCGCACCGCGCCGATCTGAGCCAACTGGATTTGCCTGTGTACCTGTATGGCTCCAAAGAAGACCATATCGTGCCCTGGCAGTCGGCCTATGCGTCCTTGCAGGCACTGCCTGCGGCTCAGCATCGTTTTGTGCTGGGAGCTTCGGGCCATATCGCAGGCGTGATCAATCCACCTGCCAAGCAGCGCCGTAATTACTGGGTGCTGCAAGATGGCGAGCCAGTCGCCACGCTGGATGCCCAGCAGTATATGGAGCGGGCTCAGTCCGTACCTGGTAGCTGGTGGTCCGATTGGATTGCGTGGCTTGCACCTTTGTCGGGTTCGCGGCGTCGCGCAAAACGTCGTCTGGGCCATGCGCGTTATCCCGTGCTGGAGGATGCGCCCGGCAGTTATGTGAAAGTGCGCGCCAGTTAATTTTCAATTTTTCAGGTTTCGGGAGCCGGGCGGTCTGCCTGCTTCCATTATCCCGACGCCAGGCTTTTTCATTGTCCGGGCCGGCCCAGGGATCGAGCTTTGTCACCCCTTTCAGGAGAAGTATATGAGCAGCAAAGTAGCTTACGTCACTGGTGGTATGGGAGGGATAGGGACAGTCATTTGTCAGCGTCTGGCCAAAGACGGTTTTACCGTTATTGCAGGCTGCGGCCCCAATCGCGATTTTCAGAAATGGTTGGGTGAGCAGGCCGAGCTGGGCTACACATTTCATGCTTCGGTGGGCAACGTAGCAGACTGGGACTCGACCGTTGAAACCTTTAAAAAAGTCTTTGCCGATTTTGGTCGTGTGGATGTTCTGGTCAATAATGCCGGGATTACACGCGACGGCACCTTCCGTAAAATGAGTCAGGAAGATTGGCGCGCGGTGATTGACACCAACCTGAACAGCCTGTTCAACGTGACCAAACAAGTCATTGATGGCATGGTAGAGCGCCAATGGGGCCGCATCATCAATATCAGCTCAGTAAACGGGCAGAAAGGGCAGTTTGGCCAGACCAACTACTCCACGGCTAAAGCCGGGATCCACGGCTTTACCATGGCTCTGGCTCAGGAGGTTGCCAATAAGGGGGTGACGGTCAATACTATTTCCCCCGGTTATATTGGTACGGACATGGTGCGTGCGATTCGCCCCGACGTTCTGGAGAAAATCGTGGCGACCATTCCAGTGGGCCGTTTGGGTACACCGGATGAAATTGGCTCCATGGTGGCCTGGCTGGCCTCGGGTGATTCCGGCTTTGCCACGGGTGCGGATTTCTCCCTGAACGGTGGCTTGCACATGAGCTAAGGCTTGTTGCAGTGCATAGCGCGTGTTTTTGATTTATTGATTAGGAAGTAAGCACCAGCATGGGATCCCCTCGACTCATCAAGAAATACCCCAATCGTCGCTTGTACGACACGCAGGCCAGCGCTTACATCACTATGGTCGATGTCAAGCAACTGGTCCTGTCAGGAGAGGAGTTCGCGGTCGTCGATGCCAAAAGCGGCGAGGACCTGACGCGCAGTATTCTGTTGCAGATCATTCTTGAGGAAGAAAGCGGGGGTATCCCCATGTTCTCCACTCCGGTGCTGATGCAGATCATCCGCTTTTATGGCAATGCCATGCAGGGGGTGATGGGCTCGTATCTGGAAAAGAACATTCAGGCCTTCATGGAAATCCAGGAGCGCATGACTGAACAGTCCAAAGGCGTCTACGGCGGTCAGTTCGGCCCCGAAGCCTGGGCTCAGTTCATGAGCATACAGGCGCCTGTGATGCAAACCGTCATGAACAGCTATATCGATCAGAGCAAGAATCTGTTCGTGCAAATGCAGGACCAAATGCAGGATCAGACCCGGCAAATGTTCTCGGTCTTTCCCTTTGCGCCACCAGGCAAAGACAAGAAAGACTGATTTTTAGCTTGCCAGCGTTTTAAACGGGGTATGGCTGTTTAGTGCTTCCTGATAGCGGGCCACATGGCCCGCTTCTTCATGCAGGAACTCTTCAATGGCGTGGGCAAAGCGGGGGTCAGCAATCCAGTGCGCCGAGCTGGTGGGAGTGGGCAGCAAACCTCGCGAGAGCTTGTGCTCCCCTTGAGCACCGCCTTCAAAGAAACGCAGTTGCTGCGCAATGCAGAACTGAATTGCCTGGTTGTAGCAGGTCTCGAAATGCAGGCCTGGCACGTATCGAGTACAGCCCCAGTAACGTCCATAAAGTGTATGCCCGTCCCGCAGCGACAGGGCGCAGGCTACATCTTGCCCATCTTGCTGCGCCAGAATCAGTACCAGAGAGTCGGGTAGATGTTCGTGCAGGCGCGCAAAGAAATCCCGATTCAGATAGGGGCGTTGTCCGCGCTCCTGATAGGTATTGGCATAGCACTGGTAAAAGTAGTCCAGGTTCTGCTCGCTAATCTCCTGGCCCTGTTTGTGCTCAAAGGACAGCCCCTGCTCGTAAACCTTGCGGCTGTCCTGTCGCATTTTTTTGCGCTTTTGCTGGGTCAGGGAAGCCAGGAAGTCCTCGTAGCTGGCGTAGTTCTGGTTTTGCCAGTGAAACTGCACATCGTGGCGAATCATGAAGCCCGCCTGCTCCAGAGCTTGCCTGTCCTCTGGATTCGGGAACAGGACATGCACAGAGGACAGCTGATTACTTTGCGTCAGCTGGATCAGTTGCCTGGCCAGCAGGATGCGATCCTCTTGTGTGTGCGCCAGCAGACGTGGGCCGCTAACGGGCGTGAAGGGGACGGCACTGAGCAGCTTGGGGTAGTAGTCCAGCCCATGGCGTTGATAAGCCTGAGCCCAGCCCTGATCAAACACATACTCGCCGCGCGAATGGTGCTTCAGATACAGGGGCACGGCACCACACAGCGTCTGTCCACGATGCATCAAGAGGTAATGTGGTGACCAGCCTGTTTGTGGAATGGCGCAGCCAGCTTTGTCCAATGACGTCAGAAAAGCATGACTGAGCAACAGGTGATGGCCAGAGAGCGCGTCCCAGTGTGCTGCGTCGAGCTGACTCAGTTGTGTGCAAAGTGAGAATTGGATCGGTTCAGTGCTGACCATGGCAGGGAGTATGTCGGTAAGCTCAACTTGAAACAGGGCTAGGGCATAGACCCTGACGGCTTTGTATACTAGCCAGCGTTTCATGCAAAGGGAAGGCTTGATTGGTATTGTTGCCAGCGCTTGCCCAATAAGAGGAATTCATGAAGAAAATTGCCTTGGCGCTGGGGACGTGGATGGTGCTGGCGGGTTCGGCTCAAGCGGGTCCTGCCTGTGAGTATTTGCGTAATTATGTCGCTTTACAGCCGCAATCCGGCGACGAGCTGCAGATGCAGGATCAGGAGGGGGCTTGTCTAGTTCAGAACGGACAGTGGTCGGCCAGTTTTTCGTCAATGCTGCTGGCCTTTGATGAGCTGATCTTGCGTGATGAGGGCTTGGCATCCTTGTCCGAGCGGCAAGTTATTCCAGACTCCATGGATCTACAAGTAAGCGGGATCTATGTTCTGACGGGACGTTTGCCAGGGCAGGACTACGTAATGCGCCTGCAAGCCAAGCCTATGGATTTTACTTTCAAGTACAAGTGGGACTCGGCCTTGGCACAATTGAATTTGGAGCAGGTTCGACTGCGTAGTCAGTACCTGCGTGAGGTTCGTGCTCAGGCGCAATTCGGGATTGAGTCGGCCGCAGGACGCCCCTTGGGTGCCGATGATCTTGAGCAGGCGGAGCTTAAAAGTCTGAATCTGTACCTGGATAATCAGAATCTGATCCAGTCCATGATCATGCCTGCGTTGGTGATGAACATGAGCATGTACGAAGACCCGCGCCCTGGTATCGAGAAGGCCTTGTTGGCCGCACGCACTTCCGTGCAGTTGATGCCTGACTCGGTGGCGGATCGGGACAGCCGCGATGCCTTGCTGGCATTTATTGCTCAGCTACCCGCGCCTCAGGGGCGCTTGTCGTTGAATATGACAATGGATCCCCCTTGGCCAGCGGCACGTCTGGAGTCTGGCTTGTCTGTGGATCAGGTGCGTAAATTGATGTCTGGCATGAAGGTGCAAGCCAGATTCAATACAGGGCAAGAAGCCCCGTCTGTCTATGTGTGGCTGCGTGATCGTCTGCGTGATGGTTTGCGGTTTTTCGATCTTCGCAAGGATGACGCGGCGCGCTAATGAGCGTTTGGCCCTGGTGGCGTGAGGCCCTGTAATACCGGACCAACCCCATCTTGCTTGGGGTCTGCCATTGCCAGTGCGCAGGCTGCGCTCTCCCGCTTACGGAAAACGCAGCCATTAGCCTGGTTTCGTCAGGCGTCGGGTAGCATGTTGTAGTTTCTGATCATGCTGTTGTAGTCGTTCTCCAGCTTGGAGAGCTGGTACTCCACATTGGCTTGCTTTGCGTCCGATGCCAGGGCTCGGCGCAGATCCTTCAAGCCCACCAGGAAGGTATTGAAGTTGCTGGACAGGGCAAACCACTTGGGCGCGTTGCCCAGCTGCGTTTTGGTGTCGGGATGTGCTTTGGCAAAGGCATCAGCCTTGTCGAAGGCGGCTTGATACGCTTGCTCGATTTTCTCGATGGACTGGCCAGTGAGCTGCTCGGACTCTGCCAACGTGCTGATGGCATCAACGGCGCGGCGGGCGGCCAGAGAGACATTCAGCGTGTGCCAAGCAAAGTTCTCGGTGCCGTAAGCCTCTTCAATCGCTACCAGCTGTTTTTCCCGCAGACTGTGATTGCGCTCCGAGACTGTTTGTCTGAGCGTGTCTTCCGCATCAAAGAAGCTGATGAACAGAGGCATGATCTGCTCGTCCAGCTCGCGGCCTTTCTTCATCTGGTCGTCAATATTGTCCTTGCGACTGTAATAGAGATCCGCTTCATTCATGACGGGAATCAGGTTTTCCAGCGTGTCAGCAAACACTTGACCAGGCTTGTCCAGTCCAGCGTCTGCTGGCGGCATGGCGATGGCATTGCGCATTTGGGTGATGCATTCGCGCGAGATGGAGTTGTTCTGCTCGTACACCTTGATCTTGAAGCTGGCGGCAATGCGGGTGGAGCCGGGGGTAGCGACAAGGTTCTGATATTCCTTGATGTATTTCTGGGCATGCTGGCTCAAGGGGCTGGCGACGTCATTCAGGCAGGCAATTACTGGCTGCAGTTTCTCGGCCAGTTGCATATCCTGCTTTTGCAGGCTCACTTCACCATTGCCCAGAAGGGAACTGCCAGAGGTGCCGACCTTCATTTCCTGTGGCAGCCAGGTGTTGAATTGGCCGCTGGCGTAGGCGCCGATGGCAATGCCGATCGCGCCCAGGATCACAATACTTGTAAGTTTCTTCATTTTCGCGCTGTAGAGATAAGCTGCGCTGCCCCTGGGAAGGGGGCAGAAGCATGTCTTTTTGGGGAGAGGGGATTACTGCTCGAAGCCGCTGCGTTCGGCGGAAATGGCGCTGCAGCTGCCTTGATCTTTCTCGCCTACCATGCGGCGATCACGGATGATGGTGCCGCTTGCCAGGTCAATCTCCCAGGCAATCGCGCCTTCATTCAAGCTGGCTTTGTTGTCGGCAAAGGTGCCTCGTTCCATTCTTTCGCTGCCCGAAGCAGGAACGTACACCCCAAAGGTGCCGGCCTCTTGATCCAGGGCGAAATTGAAGACCTGGGGCTTGCCAGAGGGGTCGGCAAACTCGCAAGTCAAATAGGTGGTGGCGGCAAAGGAGCTGGTGCTGGCCATCAGCAAGGCCAGGGTGGCACCTACGGTCGCTGGTACTCGTTTCATGTCTTGATCCTTTAGTCGGCTGTCTCCAGCCAGTTCCGGTTGTTTTTGATTGACTGCGGAAAAAGTACGACTGGTCCCGGGATCACGCAGGCATGCGCTTGCTCCAGAGCTGGAGAAGGGGCGACCTGGCTTTCATAAGGGATTTCGTCTTTCTTGAAACTCAGCTTGGCTGTGGATCGTGCACGTGCAGCGTTGGCGGCACCCACGGGATGCCACTGTGTTCACGCACAGATAAGCTGATTGACGGGTTTTGAAGCACGATTAGAGGGGCTGGAGCTGACTTGTTATTCTGTGTTCTGGTCATGCTCAAGCTGGCTAATCACCCGCACGGGAAGGTTTATCGCACGGTGAGACTGCGGCCGTCAAGAAAATTTCGTGCTTGAAGTAGATGGGGGCGTACTAGCGGGGTGGGAGTTACTGCAGGAAGAGGGCTTGTCTTGGGTTCGCCTTGTTTATTGTTTTGACGAAGCCGGACTATTTAAAAATAACAGGCATAAAAAAAACCGGAATAAATCCGGTTTTTTTAAATTTATCTGCAAGAAGCTGATAAATGAATTTGGTTGCGGGGGCAGGATTTGAACCTACGACCTTCGGGTTATGAGCCCGACGAGCTACCATGCTGCTCCACCCCGCGTCAGAAAAGTAACTATAACATAGTTTTTGATTATGTACATAGTGTGGCGTGTTTATTTCATCAATATTTGGCGATTGCCGCTGGAAGGGGCATAAAGGCTGGATAAAACGATCCTCAATTTTCTTGCGTCTTGCTGGTCGCAATGGTGTAATACGAACTGTGCTTACAGGTTCAGCCGGACTGGCATTTCAAAAAGTTCAAACGCGCAAGCGGCTTCCTGTATAGCGACCAGTTCTTGATGGCTGGCATCTGGCTTTGATAGCAGTCGGCTCCCCTACTAGGCGGGATGTCCCGGCAAAACGAATTTCTCTGTTTCTGGCTTTGCTTCAGGTTTAGGCAATCGATAAGCCCTGCGGTGGTCTGTTGGTGCCTTGATGTTGGCATTTGACAATGTAGACCTGTCGCCCCGATCAGTTATTGCCCCAAACGTTGTTGTGCTGTTTTCGCGTTCCGCCAATCCGGAGCGCCAATTCAAATCCAGTCCGATAGGGCTTGCGGACATACTCATCATCAGCATGTGTGCTTACACAACATTTTTAATTGCTTTTAAAGCGGCTGTTTCTGGTTTGAGCCAGGGCGGCGGGCTTGCGTGCGCTTCCGGCCCGATGCAAAAAGGCCCGATGATGGCGACGATGGTGATTCGGATGCGTGCTGCGGCTGCTGCGGTGGCCTTTGCTTGGGCTGGGGTTGTTGCCATAGCGCTGATGGCTGGCCTGCGTGTTCTGACTGTGGGCTGCGCCGCGCGCAAGATTGCAGATCAAAACAGCGGGCAACAAAAAAGCCAGCACAAATTGGCTGGCTTGTTTGATTCCGCTAAGCAGTTCCGGGTGATGGTTGCGGGGGCAGGATTTGAACCTACGACCTTCGGGTTATGAGCCCGACGAGCTACCATGCTGCTCCACCCCGCGCCGGAAAAGATAAATACTAACATGGAATTTTTGCTTTATGCAAGTATCGCCAGAAAGTGAGGCTTCCCAGCAGTGACTGAAAGTGAAATAATCCGAGTCCTGGAGACGGCTTTGCTGTGTGCACAGCAGCCCATGAACAGCGCCGAGTTGCGCAAAATGTTTGTCTCCCCGCCGCTGAGCGCGGATGATCTGCGCCGTTATCTGGCTATCTTGCAATTGGATTGGAAGGAGCGTGGCCTGGAATTGGTTCAGGTTGCCTCGGGTTGGCGCTTTCAAAGTCGCCCGGCCATGCAAGTGTTTTTGTCCCGTCTTAGTCTGGAGCGCGCGCCCAAGTATTCGCGGGCCGTGCTGGAAACCTTGGCGATTATTGCTTGGCGGCAACCTGTTACCCGTGGGGATATTGAGGACATACGTGGTGTGAGCGTATCGACTCAAATTGTGCGTACCCTGGAGGATCGGGGCTGGATTGAAGTGCTGGGCTATCGTGATGCGCCCGGACGTCCGGCATTGCTGGGAACGACCCGTCAGTTTCTGAATGATCTGGGTCTGCGCTCTTTGGATGAGTTGCCTTCGGTTGAAACTCTGGACTCCCTGGATGCCTTGGCTTCCTTGCCAAACGGGCAAGCAGCTGCGTCGGCTGATCAGGAGCAGAACAAAGAATTGGATCAAGAACGGGATCAGCAACAGGATCAACAGCAAGATCAACAGCAGGGCGGGGATCATCAGGATCAGAGCCAGGAGCAAGCGGCAGAGCAGGGTGCAGAGCAAGAGTCTGCATCTGTGGCAGGGCAGCAAACTGGTTCCGAAGCAGGGCAAGAAATAGAACTAGAAGCAGAGCAAGACGCTGCTTTGGAAGTGAGCATGGAGCCGCTACAGGCCTCTGTTGCTCAGCTTGAGCTGGAGTCCGAACTGGATTCCGAGCCAGGCAGTCAGGACGATTTGCTTGAGGCGGTTTCAGAAGCGGAGCTGCCACAAACCGAACAAGCTGAAGTGAATACGACACCGGACCCCGTGGATGAGGCCCAGGCTGCGGCTGGCCTATCGGATATACAGGTACCGGACGAAATAAAAAACTCTGGAGTAAATGATTAAAAATGACTGATTCGCACGAGACGAACACAGCCTCCATGTCGGACGCCTCTGGCGCGGCCGACCCCAAGAATCCCCGCGCGAAGGGCCAGGGGCGCAAGCTGCGCACGCCGTTTCGCCGCCGTCGTGGCGATGCCACGCAAGAGTCGGCTCCCCGCCAGAATGAAGAGGTCCAGGCGGCCGCTCCTGGTGAGGCCAAGGCCCGCCCAGCTCGCCCACAAAACAATCGACGCAAACCTGCGGCTGCCGGTCGTCGTCCAGATACACGCGGTGGCGCCAACAAGCGACCAGGCAACACCCAGGCCGTTCGTTACTCCAACCCTGCTGACGACGCTCCGGTTGTGATTCTGGATGGTGATGATGACATCGCATTCAGCCATCTGGACAAGCAAAGTCGTTTGTCGCAGCGCCTGGGTAAATACATGGGCAGCGACTTGGTGCAGCCTAAATTGCACAAGGTGCTGGCTGAAGCCGGTATCGGCTCGCGCCGCGATATGGAAGAACTGATCGTTGCAGGTCGTGTCTCCGTGAATGGCGAACCTGCCCATATCGGTCAGCGTGTCAGTGCCGATGACAAGGTGCGTATCAATGGTCAACTGATCAATCGTGCCAACACCAAGCGTCCTCCGCGCGTGATTCTGTATCACAAGCCGGCTGGCGAAATTGTCACGCACGACGATCCCGAAGGCCGTGCCACCGTGTTTGGTCGCCTGCCTTCCCTGAAAGTGGGCAAGTGGTTGTCGGTCGGTCGACTGGATTTGAATACCGAGGGTTTGCTGATCTTCACGACATCGGGTGATATTGCCAACCGCATGATGCATCCGCGCTACGGTGCCGAGCGTGAATATGCTGTACGTGTTCTGGGTGAGCTGAGCGAAGAGCAAATGCAATCCATGCGCGATGGCGTGCAGTTGGAAGACGGTGTGGCCAAGTTCGGCATGATCGAATTTTTGGGTGGCGAAGGCAGCAACCGTTGGTATCGCGTCACTATTCATGAAGGCCGTAACCGTGAAGTGCGCCGTATGTTTGAAGCGATGGGTGTGACGGTCAGCCGTCTGATTCGCACTCGTTTTGGGGATGTGGGTCTGCCTAAAAATCTGCGCCGTGGCCGTTGGGAAGAATTGGATGCTGATGTGGTGATGGCATTCATGCTGCGCCTGGGGCTGGTGAAAGAGTCGGATGACGAAGGCACCCACCAGCGTCGCGAACGTCAACCTCTGTCCCACGACAGCGCTTTGCCTCCCGGTTTCGGTACGCTGGAGCATAACGGTCTGAGTGGTGCTCGCATGGGGCGTGGTGGTCGTGTGGCAGGTCGCGGTCGCTCCTCAAATAATGTGCGTGTAAACGAATCCGTCAGCGGTGCCTTGTTCATTAGCGGTGGTCTGGCCAATGGCCATCCTGATGGTGGTCGTCGTGAACACGGTGGTCAAGGGCGTGGTGCTCCACGTAGCGGTCAGGGTGTACGTGGTGGCCAGCAACGCGGTCGCTCGGCGGAAGGGCGTTCTTCGGAAGGACGCGCGCATGAAGGTCGCGGTCGCGAGGGGCGTTCGCAGGAAGGTGCGCGTGTGCACAATGGCCGCCGTCCAGTGCGTGGCGATCAGGCGCGCGGTGAGCAGGCCCGTGGTGGTCACGCTCGCGGGGCACAGGAAGGACGTGCGCCTTCGGCCCGTCGCGGCGCGTCCGATCGTGCCGGTGCCGGGCAAACGCCCAGGGCCCCTGTGAAGAAAACAACGGTGGTGCGCCGTGTCAGCCGTCGTGATGACGACTGGCAGCCAGCCAGCTCGGCAGCCCATGAATCCCACTTGGGACGCGGGCGCCGGTAAAGCCAAGTCGCACGGACTTTGAGTTTGTGGCCCGAACCCTGCGGTTTGGGCCTGTAAGGCCGTGTGAATGCACGTATTTTCCGGTTTTCTGGTAGAATATAGAACTTGGCTCAGAGACGTTTGTGTCGGCTGGGTCTTTTTTGATGCTGCGCGCCAGCGAATAGGGCGGTCTTTCAAGGCAAAGACCGCGTAGATCATCCGGTTCGGTTGCGCCTGCAACTATCCCGATTTGACGTTGGCAATGCGCAAGACCAGGGCCCGCTTGATTCTCAAGCGTGCATGGTGACCATGGGCTGGCGTACAGCCCATTTTTTTTGGATTTTATGGCAGACATTCTAGCTTTGGCACAAGAGACCCTGGCGGGTACCGAGTACGAACTGGTGGACGTGGAGCGTGCGCCGCTAGGCTTGTTACGCATCGTCATCGATCACCCGGAAGGGGTGCGTATCGAACACTGTGAATGGGTGTCTAAACAATTATCACGCGTTTTCGAAGTGGAAAACGTGGATTACAAGCGCATGGAAGTGGCCTCGCCGGGGATAGATCGCCCCTTGTTGCGTATTGGCGATTACGTGCGCTTTGCGGGCAGTCGGGTGCAGGTGCGCCTGCACGAGGCGCTCGACAATCGGAAAGTGTTTGTGGGTACGCTCCACGCTCCTGAAGGGGCGCTACCGGCTAGTGTTCCGCTGGATACCGTTTTTAGGCTGGAACTGGACGAAGCATCGGGCAAGCTGACGCAGGTCGAATTCACCTATGACCAGGTGGATCGTGCCAAATTGGATCCCGTTCTTGATTTCAAGGGTAAGAAGCGATGAGTCGCGAAATTCTATTGCTGGTCGATGCGCTGGCGCGTGAAAAATCCGTAGCGCGTGATGTCGTGTTCAGCGCGCTCGAGAGCGCCTTGGCCTCGGCCATGAAAAAGCGCTTCAAGGAAGATGTCGATATCCGTGTGGAAATCGACAGGGAAACCGGCGCCCACGAAGGCTTCCGGCGCTGGCTGGTCGTGCCCGACGAGGCCGGTCTGCAAGAGCCCGACAAGCAGGAGATGCTGTCGGACGCCCAGGAGATCGATCCCGAGCTGCAAGTGGACGATTACATCGAAGAGCCACTCGAGCCTATCGAGTTTGGCCGTATCGGTGCCCAGGCTGCCAAGCAGGCCATCCTGCAAAAAATCCGTGATGCCGAGCGCGAGCAAGTGCTCAACGACTTCCTGGAGCGTGGTGAGACCATCGTTTCCGGTACGGTCAAGCGCATGGACAAGGGCGATGCCATTATCGAAATGGGCAAGATCGAAGCACGTTTGCCTCGTTCGGAAATGATCCCCAAGGAAAATATCCGCGTGGGCGACCGTGTCCGCGCCTGGGTACAGAAGGTGGACTACGCAGCACGTGGCCAGCAGGTCATCTTGTCGCGTACAGCACCTGAATTCATTAAAGAACTGTTCGAGAACGAAGTACCCGAGATCGAACAGGGCCTGCTGGAAATCAAGGCCGCTGCCCGTGATGCGGGTGTGCGCGCCAAGATCGCTGTTATTGCTTACGACAAGCGTATCGATCCTATCGGTACTTGTGTGGGCATGCGAGGTTCGCGCGTTACTGCGGTGCGTAACGAACTGGGCGGCGAGCAGGTCGATATCGTGTTGTGGGCCGATGATCCGGCCGAATTCGTGATCGGTGCTCTGGCACCGGCACACGTCGAATCCATTCTGGTGGACGAAGACAAGCACGCCATGGATGTGGTGGTAGACGAAGAAAACCTGCCCAAGGCGATTGGTTCGCGTGGTCAGAACGTGCGTCTGGCATCGGAATTGACGGGCTGGCAGATCAACATCATGACACCGGAAGAAAGCCGCAACCGTCAGGACGAAGAGCGCGAAGAATTGCGTGCTACCTTCATGTCCCGTCTGGATGTGGACGAAGCCGTGGCCGATATTCTGATCGACGAAGGGTTTACCGGTCTGGAAGAAATCGCTTATGTGCCTCTGCAGGAATTGCAGGACATCGAAGCCTTTGACGAAGAAACTGTCAACGAGCTGCGTGCCCGCGCCCGCAACGCGCTGCTGAGCGAGGCCATCGCCAAGGAAGAATTGGTACAGACCGCGGTCAAGGAACTGGCAGGAGTCGAGGGCATGACGCCTGAGCTGATCGCCGTACTGGCCGAAAACGAGATTACAACGCTGGATGAACTGGCGGAACTGGCAACGGACGAACTGTCCGAGATGACCGGCCTGGCGCAAGATGCGGCCAGCGAACTGATCATGCGTGCCCGTGCCCACTGGTTTGACGACGAGGCCTGATATGTCTAGCTAGGTCCCGCGCGTTGTATTCATTAAGAATAGTTGTAGTAAAGCAAGAGAGAGTCGAATGTCGAGTAACACTGTCGCCCAGTTCGCTCAAGAACTGAAAATGCCTGCGAATGTTCTGCTGGAGCAGTTGCGTAGCGCAGGTATTGAGCTCAAATCAGTTGATGACGCCATCACTGATTCGGATAAGGCGAAGCTGCTTGAATCGTTGCGCCGCTCGCACGGCAGTCAGGAAGGCAACAAGATCACCCTGACTCGCCGTCAAACATCGGAGATCCGTCAGGATGACGGATCGGGTCGCTCCCGCACGATTCAGGTGGAAACACGCAAAAAACGCGTGTTTGTAAAGCGTGATCCCTCCGAGCTGGTGGCAGAAGCCAATGCGGCATTGGCACAGGAAAATGCAAAGGAGCAAGCTGCTCAGGCCCAGGCGGCCAGTCAGGAAAAGCCGGCTGTTGAACAGGCGCCTGCCGCGCCTGTCAGCAAGCCTGTAGATCCTGTGGCAGCAACTCCTGAAGCTCCTGTGAAAGAGCAAGCCCCTGTCGAGTCCAAGCCTGAGCCCAAGCCAGAGCCTGAACCCGAAGTGGTCGCTGCTCCCGAGCCGACTCCTGTTGCCGAGCCTGCGCCCGAACCTGCTGCTCCTGCACAGCCCGTTGAGGCTGCTCAGGAAGATACAAAGAAACCCGAGCCTCAGCCTCAGGAACAAGCACCTGCTGCAACGGAGCCATCCGAAGCTGCGGCAGCGCCTGTTCAGGAAAAGGCCGAATCGGCTCCCTCTCCTACGGCCCAAGAAAAGCCCGTGGAACCTACTAAATCTGTAAACGACGCCCGTCAAGCTAACTCTGTGAATAAAAATCAGCACCCTCAAGGGACTAAAACGCCCACTTCGACTGGAAAACCTCGGGATATGGCTGCTACTGGTCAGCGCCGTGCAGTGCGTGGCCCGGTGATTCCTCCTGTTGCCGCCGATGTGGAGCAAGACCAGGATCGTGATCGCGCCCGTAAGGCCGCAGAGGCCGAAGCCGCTGCGTTGCGCGATATGTTGAACCGTCCTCGTAAGGTCTTGCGTGCTCCCGAGCCAGAGGCTGATAGCAAGGCAGGTGCCAAGGGCGCTCAGAAGAAAGACGCCAAAGGCTCCAAGACCGAGAAGGCCCCGGGCAAACCCGTCAAGACTGACAGCACCCCTGGCTGGACCAGCGATGCCAGCCGCAAGAAGCAGCCTTCCAAGGCTGATGTGGCTTCCGCCGGTGCCGGTGGTGGTCGTGAAGGCTGGAAAGCCAATGCCAAGGCAGGTCGTGGCAAGGGTGGTCGTGGTGGCCGCAACGCTCAGGCCGAGCGCCGTGAACCGCAAGTGGCAGAATTCATTGCCCGTGAAGTGCACGTGCCGGAAACCATTTCGGTCAGCGATCTGGCTCACCGGATGGCCGTCAAGGCTGCCGAGGTGATCAAGCACCTGATGAAGCTGGGTCAGATGGTTACCATCAACCAGGTTCTGGATCAGGAAACAGCCATGATTCTGGTCGAAGAGCTGGGTCACAAGGCGATTGCTGCCAAGCTGGACGATCCTGAAGCCTTCCTGGTCGATACCGATGCTCAGAACGACGCCGAACTGAAGCCCCGTGCTCCAGTGGTAACTGTCATGGGTCACGTTGACCACGGTAAGACTTCGCTGCTGGACTACATCCGTCGCGCCAAGATCGCCTCGGGCGAGGCCGGTGGTATTACCCAGCACATCGGTGCGTACAACGTCAAGACAGAACGCGGCACGGCTACGTTCCTGGACACTCCCGGTCACGAAGCCTTTACAGCCATGCGTGCCCGCGGTACCAAAGCCACTGACGTGGTGATTCTGGTGGTGGCCTCCGATGACGGTGTGATGCCCCAGACCCGTGAAGCCATTCACCACGCTCGCGCCGCTGGCGTGCCGCTGGTGGTGGCGATCAACAAGATTGATAAACCTGAAGCTAATCCAGAGCGCGTCAAGCAGGAACTGGTAGCCGAAGAAGTGGTGCCTGAAGAATACGGTGGCGATGTGCCCTTTATTCCTGTGTCGGCCAAAACCGGCCAAGGCATCGACGAATTGCTGGAAAACGTGCTGCTGCAGGCCGAAATGCTGGAGTTGAAGGCTCCGGTTGACGCACCTGCCAAGGGTACGGTTATTGAAGCCCGTCTGGACAAGGGCCGCGGTCCTGTGGCCACCATCCTGGTTCAAAGCGGTACCTTGAACCGTGGTGACAGCGTGCTGGTCGGCGCCTCCTTCGGTCGCGTTCGCGCCATGCTGAACGAAACCGGCAAGTCGCTGAATTCGGCTGGTCCGTCGATTCCTGTAGAAATCCAGGGTCTGACTGAAGTGCCCGCTGCGGGTGATGAACTGGTTGTGATGGCTGACGAACGTAAAGCTCGTGAGATCGCGCTGTTCCGTCAAGGCAAGTTCCGTGATGTGAAACTGTCGCGTCAACAGGCCGCCAAGCTGGAGTCCATGTTCGACAATCTGGGCGAAGGCATGCAAACCCTGTCGCTCATCATCAAGACCGACGTTCAGGGCTCGCAAGAAGCGCTGGTACAGTCGCTGGTCAAGCTGTCTACCGACGAAGTGCGTGTGGTGGTTGTACACGCCGCCGTGGGTGGCATCTCCGAGAGCGACGTCAACCTGGCGATTGCTTCCAACGCGGTAGTGATCGGCTTTAACGTCCGTGCCGAGCAAAGCGCCAAGAAACTGGCTGAAGCCAACGGCATTGATCTGCGTTACTACAACATCATTTACGATGCGGTTGACGAGGTCAAAGCAGCCCTGTCCGGCATGCTGGCTCCCGAGCAGCGCGAAGAAGTCATCGGTATGGTTGAAATCCGCGAAGTCTACAACGTGTCGCGTATTGGTAATATCGCCGGTTGTATGGTTACCGAAGGCGTGGTCCGTCGCGATTCGCAAGTTCGCTTGCTGCGCAACAACGTCGTGCACTGGAGTGGCTACCTGGATTCCCTGCGCCGCTTCAAGGACGACGTCAAGGAAGTGCGTTCCGGCTTCGATTGCGGTATCACGCTGCGTGGCAACAACGACATCCAAGTGGGCGACCAGCTTGAGATCTTCGAGATCAAAGAGATCGCCCGGACACTGTAATTTATGGCACGACACAAGTCCAAACCAAACCCGGGGCGCAACCTGCGCCTGGCCGACCAGATCCAGAAGGATCTGGCGGTCCTGATCCAGCGCGAGATCGACATGACCCGCGCTGGTCTGATTACCTTGACCGGCGTGGAGCTGTCTCCAGACTACGCACACGCCAAAGTGTATTACTCGGTGCTGGGCGCCGAGCCTGAAGTCGCTCAGGCGGCTTTGACCGAGAAGGCCGGTTGGTTGCACTCGCTGTTGTTCAAGCTGCTGCACATCCACACGGTTCCTACTCTGCATTTTCATCACGACCGACAGTTGGAACGCGGCATGGAGCTCTCCAAGCTCATCGACAGCGCCAACCAGGCCGATAGCGAATTGACTGGCTCTGCTTCCAAATCGGACGAGCCAGACGAACAGCCCTGACGCGGCTGTTGTTTCTTCACGGATTGACACACGATGGCTACGCGAAAACGCGGGCAGTTGATTGATGGTGTGCTGCTACTGGACAAGTCCGACGGAATGTCCAGCAACCACGCTTTGCAGCGTGCCCGCCGCACTCTGGATGCCCGCAAAGCTGGCCATACTGGAACCCTGGACCCGTTTGCAACGGGCCTGCTGGTTTGCTGTTTTGGCCGGGCTACCAAGATTTCCGCCACGATGCTGGAAGCAGACAAAGCCTATGAAGCTACCTTGCAGTTTGGGCAGGAAACCGATTCAGGTGACTTGACCGGCAATGTGGTGTCCCAGGCTCCGGCAGATTTTGCCGGTGTCACCCTCGAGGCGCTGGAGGCAGTTCTACCTGCTTTCCGAGGACCCATTACCCAGGTGCCGCCCATGTATTCCGCGCTCAAGCGCGATGGCAAGCCCCTGTATGAATATGCCCGTCAGGGTATAGAGCTGGAACGTGAGGCACGACATCTCGTGATTCACGATTTGCAGGTGCAAGACTTTACGCCGCAATCGGCGCGTTTGTTTGTACGTTGCAGCAAGGGAACCTATATCCGGACCCTGGCGCAAGACATTGGACGTGCTCTGGGGTGTTTTGCCCATCTGACGGCCTTGCGCCGGACAGAATTAGGACCTTTTCATATCGACGACGCCTACACCCTGGACGGGTTGCAGGCGATGGAAGACCCGATGTCGGCCTTGCTGGCCATCGAGAGCTTGCCTACCGAGATTTTGCCCAAAAAACTTCAATCAGAAGGATGAGTTATGAGACGCGCATTGCGCAATGTGGCCATTATTGCCCACGTTGACCACGGGAAGACCACCCTGGTCGATCAATTGTTGAGACAGGCAGGTACGTTCCGTGACAACGAACATATCTCCGAACGTGTCATGGACTCGGGCGATATCGAGAAAGAACGCGGTATTACCATTCTGGCGAAGAACTGTGCCGTTGAATACGAAGGCACCCACATCAACATTATCGACACCCCCGGTCACGCTGACTTTGGTGGTGAGGTCGAA
Source organism: Alcaligenes sp. EGD-AK7 (assembly GCF_000465875.3). Lineage (NCBI taxonomy): Bacteria > Pseudomonadati > Pseudomonadota > Betaproteobacteria > Burkholderiales > Alcaligenaceae > Alcaligenes > Alcaligenes sp. EGD-AK7. Next base: position 194,088 of record NZ_AVOG02000067.1, read on the forward strand.
CGCGTGCTGTCCATGGTTGACGGCGTGTTGTTGCTGGTGGATGCGGTTGAAGGCCCCATGCCTCAAACCCGCTTTGTGACTCGCAAAGCTCTGGAGCTGGGTCTGCGTCCGATTGTGGTGGTCAACAAGGTTGACCGTCCCGGCGCTCGTCCTGACTTCGCGATCAACGCCACGTTCGACTTGTTCGACAAACTGGGCGCGACCGACGAACAGCTGGATTTCCCCATCATTTACGCATCGGGTCTGTCGGGCTACGCCGGTTTGACCGAAGACGTGCGTGAAGGCGATATGCGTCCTTTGTTCGACGCTATCCTGGAGCATGTGCCCCAGCGTGAGGACGACGTCAACGCACCGTTGCAGTTGCAGATCTGTTCGCTGGACTACAGCTCCTACGTGGGCAAGATCGGTGTAGGCCGTGTGAACCGTGGCCGCGTGCGCGCTGCCCAGGACGTGGTCGTGAAATTTGGTCCTGATGGCGAAGTCATCAAAGGCCGTATCAATCAGGTTCTGAAGTTCAAGGGCCTGGAGCGTGTATCGGTAGATGAAGCTGAAGCCGGCGACATCGTGCTGATCAACGGTATTGAAGAGCTGGGCATTGGTTGCACGGTGACCGATCCTGCTCACCAGGAAGCTCTGCCTTTGCTGCGCATTGACGAGCCTACGCTGACCATGAACTTCATGGTGAACACCTCGCCTCTGGCAGGCCGTGAAGGCAAGTTCGTGACCAGCCGTCAGTTGCGTGATCGCCTGGACCGTGAATTGAAGTCCAACGTGGCTTTGCGTGTTAACGAAACCGACGACGACACCGTATTTGAAGTGTGCGGTCGCGGTGAGTTGCACCTGACCATTCTGATCGAAAACATGCGTCGCGAGGGCTATGAAATGGCCGTGTCGCGTCCACGCGTGCTGATTCGTGAAGAGAACGGCGTCAAGATGGAGCCCTACGAGCAGCTGACCGTGGACGTCGAAGACGGCCACCAAGGCGGCGTAATGGAAGAGCTGGGTCGCCGTCGTGGTGACTTGCAGGATATGGTTGCTGACGGCCGTGGTCGTACACGTCTGGAGTACCGTATTCCCGCCCGTGGCCTGATCGGTTTCCAGGGCGAGTTCATGACGCTGACACGCGGTACCGGCTTGATGAGCCACACCTTTGACGAGTTCCGCCCCATGCGCGAAGGCACGGTTGGCGAGCGTCGTAACGGCGTGCTGATCAGCCAGGACGACGGTGATGCCGTGGCCTACGCCTTGTGGAAGCTGCAGGATCGTGGTCGCATGTTCGTGTCCCCGGGTGATGCCCTGTACGAAGGCATGATCATCGGTATTCACAGCCGCGACAACGACCTGGTGGTTAACCCCATCAAGGAAAAGAAACTGACCAACGTGCGTGCTTCCGGCAAGGACGAGCACATTGATCTGGTTCCACCTATTCGTCTGACTCTTGAATACGCCGTGGATTTCCTGGATGACGACGAGCTGGTTGAAGTGACTCCCAAGTCCATTCGCCTGCGCAAGCGTTACCTGAAAGAACACGAGCGCCGTCGCAGCCAACGCGAAAGTTAATTTTTCGGGTTTAGCGATAAGAGAAAACGCCTGCTTGATGCAGGCGTTTTTTTTGTCTTACTATGGTTGGCGTCAGCCGGATTTAGAACGCGGTATTAAAAAGCTGGGGTGTATGCATAAGCACCCCAGCTTGATTTTTAAATTCAAGAAAGGGTGTGGGATAAATAAAATTGATTAAGTGGCTTATTGAGTCTGATGGGTTGCTTTAATTTCTGCTTAATACCTGCTTGATACAAACTGGCTGGACGCATTACCAAGCTCGCTTTGCAAAGTCTCAGTTGTAGCTGGGCATCTTCTTGTTTTTGAAAAGATTTTTTCATTGCAAGAGCCGGTGCGCAGTTTCCCCCATTAAGGAGAATACTGATGGTGCAGCATATTGTGATTGTAGGTGGTGGTATTGGCGGTACGATGACCGCCAATCATTTAGTGACCAAGCTATACCCGGAAATTCGCTCTGGTAAAGTCCGCATTACCATGCTGTCCAACTCTCCCTGGCATTATTACAAACCCGCTTTTATGTACGTGGCTTTTGATGCTTTTTTCAGGGACGAGTTGCGACGTCCGCAAATTTCACTTTTGCGCCCCGAAATTGATTTTCAGCTAGAGGAAGTCAGTGGTTTTGACTTCAAGGCCAGCCGCCTGCATTGCACCAGTGGCAAGAAGATTGATTACGACTACCTGGTGCTGTCTACGGGCTGCGTGCCCTCTCCGGAAAAAATTGAAGGTTTGAAAGAGGGCGGTGATCACTTCTATCAGCATGCTCCTGCGCGTCAACTGGCTGACCGCCTGAGCAAGTTGGAAAAAGGCCGCGTACTGGTAACGGTCACCTTCCCCAAAACCCATAACGTCCCTCACCAGTGCGGTATTGCACCGGTAGAAACAACCTTGATGCTGGACGAGTACCTGCGTCGTCGTGGTGTACGCGACAAGGTGGAGATTGCTTATACCTATCCCACGACCTCCCAGCTTTTGCGTAATTGTCTGTTCATGCAGAACGAGGTTTGTCAGGTCTTGCCGCCCATTTTTGAGGATCGTGACATCAAGCATCAACGCGGTTTCACCCTGAGCCGTGTAGACCCTGAACGCAAGATTGCCTATTCCGAAGAAGGCGCAGAAGAGCCGTTCGACCTCCTGATGGCGACTCCTCCCATTACGGCGGTGCCTGCTGTACGTGACTCGGGGATTTCTCAAGCCGCCGACAACGAGGGCTGGGTCCCCACCGATCACCAAACCATGAAGGTGCTGGGGCTGGACAATGTATACGTGTTGGGTGACACGGTGGACCTGCCTATCAGTAAAGCGGGTGGCTCCTGCCATAACCAATCGCCCGTAGTGGTCAACAACCTGGCCTCAGAGTTGCGATTTGGGCGCACCAGCGACGAATACGATGGCCGGGTGGTGGCGGTAGCCCAAATGGGTCTGGAGGGCGGTATGCCCCTCTGGTACGACTACAAGGAGGATGTGCATCCTACGCCGCCCACCAAACTGGGTGGACTGCTGCGCAAGGGTTTTAACCGGGGTATTTACTGGGCCGTGGCCCGTGGCTTGGTCTAATTCAGGAGAGACAGATGAATTCGGTATCGGATAAATCCTTGAATCCCGGTGATGCGGGCGCTGCTCAGAAGTCCCCTTCCGCCCTGGAAAGCCTGCTTGGAGAGGATCCGGGCATCAAGGGCCTGGATGAACTGATCGGCAAGATCGAACCTTTGCTGGCCGGTGGTCGTTTGAATCGGGTGGTGGATGCGGTGTCCCTGCTGGCCGATCTGGTCGATATGAGCGACGACTATATGCTTGAAAAGCTCATGAAGGGCTTTGAGGAGGGTGTAGGGGCTGCCTGGTCGGTTGGAAACGCCGCACGTATGGCTGCGGACCAGGTGAGAGCTACGGAGACCACCCCGACCCTGATGGGGCTTATACGCCTGGCTAAGGAGCCGGAAGTGCGACGTGGCCTGACGTTCTTTCTGATGATGGCCGGTGTGATGGGGCGTCAGATGCGTTATCAGAACCTGGACCATATGGGGGATTGATACGGTAGCTGTATCGCTAAAGAAAAAAGGGCGGCTTGTGAAAGCGGCCCTTTTTTCTTGTTCAGCACCTCAGCACCTCAGCGTTCAGTGATTCAAAAATGCCATTTGGCGCTTTTCCACGATACGGAAAATGCCCACCAGAATGAAGGACACGCACAGGTAAATCAGTGCAGCAATCCCGTAGGAGGTGAAGGTTTGATAGGTGGCCGCATTGGCGTCACGAGCAATCTTGAGCAGATCCGGGACGGTGGCTGTAAAGGCCAGCGAGGTGGCATGCAGCATCAGCACCACTTCATTGCTGTAAGCAGGCAGCACACGGCGCAGGGCTTGCGGCAGAATCACGCGGCGGTACAAGGTCCAGCCGGACATGCCATACGCACGGGCCGACTCGACTTCACCGGGAGGCATGGAGCGGATGGCTCCGGCAAAAATCTCGGTGGTGTAGCCAACAGTGTTCAAGGTCAGTGCCAGAATCATGCAATTGAAGCCGCTCATGAAGAAGGCTTCCAATGCAGGCACGGATTTGACGATGGCCAGCTTGTACATGGCGGTGTAGATCAAAAGGATCTGCACGTACAAGGGAGTGCCACGGAAAAAGTAGGTGAAGGCACCAATAGGGCGCGATAGCCAGGCCTTGCCCGAGACACGGCCAATGGCCATGAAAATCGACAGGAAAAAGCCGATGGCAACCGAGATCACCAGCAGCCAAAGTGTCATGGCCAGACCCGAGAGCTGACCATTGCTTTGGTACAGATAGGCGCGCCAGAATTCGTTCAGAACATCCATTAGAACTGTGCTCCTTTCACGCCAATGTTGTAGCGTCGCTCCAGGTAGCCCAGTCCAATATTGCTGACGGCGGTCAGGCCCAGATAGATCAGGGCAGTGATGCCCACAAAGAGGAAGGAGTTGAAGGTTGCGTTACCGGCATTTTGCGCAATCTTGACCACATCGCTCAGGCCGATCAGGGACACCAGCGCGGTGGATTTGAGCAGGATTTGCCAGTTATTGCCCAGTCCGGGCAGGGCGTAGCGCATCATCTGAGGAATCTGGATGCGATGCAGAACTTGCCAGGCGCTCCAGCCACAGGCTTTGCCCGCTTCCATCTGGCCCTTGGGGATGGCCATCAGGGCGCCGCGGAAGGTTTCGGCAAAGTAAGCACCATAAATAAAGCCCAGCGTGACCACACCGGCTCCGAAGGGATCGATCTCGATCATGTCCCATTCCAGCCAGTCAGTCAGTTCGTTCAACCAGATTTGCAAGCTGAAAAAGAACAACATCAAAAGCACCAGATCCGGGACGCCCCGGATCAAGGTGGTGTACAAACCGCCCACCCATCGCAGCAGCGAGGTGCGGGACAGTTTCATCAGGGCAGCGACCAGACCCAGCACCAGGGAAACCAGCAGCGAGAGCACGGCCAGTTTGATGGTTTCCCAGGTGCCGACCAGCAACTGCGGCCCATAACCGTAAAGCAACATGGTTCAGGTATCCAGGTCAGGGCGCGATGCGAATGTTTTCTTTTTGGAAGTATTTGTCGGCAAAGGTCTGCATGGTGCCATCGGCCTTCATTTCACGCAGAACTTCATCAACAGTTTTCTTGAGTTTCTTGTTGCCCTTGCGAATACCCATGGCGATAGGTTCGTTCAGGATAGGGCTGTCGTCCACGGTGCTGCCAGTCAGCTCAAAGTCGGCACCGGCAGGCTTGGTCAAAAAGCCTTCAACGGCGTTCTGGGCTTCCTGGAAGGTGGCGTCCACGCGGCCACCGGCCAGGTCATTGAAGGCGTCGGTGTAGCTGGGGTAAGCCACGATGGTGACACCGTTGTTGGCCCAGTTCTGGCGCGCATAGGTTTCCATGGTGGTGCCTTGCTGCACACCGACACGCTTGCCTTTCAGGGATTCGGCGGTGGGCTCCAGACCGCTGCCTTTGCGGGCGGCCAGGCGAACCGGCACGATATACATGGGCTCGCTAAAGTCGATCACCTTGGCGCGTGCCTCGGTGGCGGTCATGGTGGAGTTGGCCAGATCGAATTTGCGGGCTTGCAGGCCGGGGATCAAGCTGTCAAAGGACTGATCGATCCACACGCACTTGGCTTGCAGGCGCTTACAGATTTCGTTGCCGATGTCGATGTCAAAGCCTTGCAGCTCGCCACTGGGGTCCAGAAACTCGAAGGGGGGATAACCCGCTTCAGTGGCAAAACGGATTTCGGACGGCCCGGCTGCATGGGCAGCAGCGGGCACCAAGGCACTGCAAAAAGCCACCATCAGGAGGCGGGCAAGCATTTTGTTCATGTGGAGGACTCCGGCAAATATCGACTAGCTTGTGGCATTCAATACAAATTCGGCCCTGCTGATGGAGGGCCGAAGAAAGACTGCAAATTTAACCCGTACGCCTTACTGGGGCAATGCGGGTTCCGCCCTAGGCAGTACGCAGCACTGGTTGATGTAGCCCATGACCTCGTCCAGATCGTCGGTCAGGACCAGCAAATTCAGGTCTTTCGGACCAATCAGACCCATCTCCATCAATTGGTCACCAATCCATTCGATCAGGCCGGACCAAAAGGAAGTGCCGATCAGTACAATGGGTGCGGGTGGGACTTTGCCTGTTTGAACCAGGGTCATGACTTCAAACAGCTCGTCCAGGGTACCGAAACCGCCAGGCAGGGCAATGTAGGCCCAGCTGTGCATGAAAAAGGTGGCCTTGCGCGAGTAGAAGTACTCGAACTGCAGACTTTGTGTCTGGTAAGGGTTGTTGGTGGTTTCGTGAGGCAAGCGTATATTCAGGCCAATACTTTGCCCGCCTGCTTCGTACGCGCCTTTATTGGCGGCTTCCATCAGGCCAGGGCCACCGCCAGCAATCAGGGTGACGCCCGCTTCGGCCAGACGACGGCCCAGTTCCTGGGCCAGTTCGTAGTAAGGATGACCGGGTTTGATGCGTGCGCTGCCGAAAACACTAACGCCAGCACCCATTTCTTTTAATGTATCGACCGCAGTTTGCAGCTCCTTCATGATGGTAGGAATCTGCTCAGAGGCCGGTAAACGGACGATTTTATTGTTAGACATGAAAAAAACCTTGTTGCTCGTTGATGGTTCCAGCTATCTGTACCGAGCGTACCATGCGATGCCCGATCTGCGAAACGCGCAAGGCCAGCCCACAGGCGCCTTGTACGGGGTCATCAATATGCTGCGCCGTCTGCTACAGGATTATCAAGCGGACTATATGGTATGCGTATTTGATGCCAAAGGCCGCACATTCCGGGACGATCTGTACGATCAATACAAGGCTAACCGGCCCTCCATGCCCGAAGATATGGCGGTGCAAATAGAGCCTATTCATAAAGCGGTACGCGCCATGGGCTGGCATCTGATTTGTCAGCCTGGCGTAGAGGCCGACGATATCATCGGCACGCTTTCCCGTCTGGCGGCAGAAAATGGCATCGAGACCGTGGTGTCTACCGGGGACAAGGACCTGGCCCAACTGGTCAATGAGCATGTGCAGCTGGTCAACACCATGAGTAACGAAAAGCTGGATGTAGAAGGCGTTACCAGCAAGTATGGGGTACGCCCAGATCAGATTATCGATTATTTGATGCTGATTGGCGACACCTCGGACAATATTCCCGGCGTTCCCAAGGTGGGGCCCAAGACGGCTGCCAAGTGGTTGGGCGAATATGGCAGTCTGGATGAATTGTTGCAGCATGCCGACAAAATCAAGGGGGTGGCCGGCCAGAATCTGCGCGACTTCAGTTCCAACTTTGAAATGACGCGCAAACTGGTCACCGTCAAACTTGATTGCGAAGTGCCTGGGTTTACGGGGGATTTCGAGGCGCTGGAGCCAGAGCCCCGCGACAACGCCGTGTTGCAGGATATCTACGAGACCTTCGGTTTCCGCAGCTGGTTGCGTGAATTGACGGATGATCCCAAACGCGTTCCCGCCCAGGATGCCCGTGTCGAGGCTGAAACACCTGCTGCGCCTGCCGAGCTGGATTACCAGACCGTCACGACGAAAGAACAACTACAGACCCTGCTAAGCCTGCTGGAAAAAGCCGAGCTGGTGGCCTTGGATACTGAAACCACCTCCCTGGACCCCTTGATAGCGCGTCTGGTGGGCCTGTCGGTGTCGGTCAAGGCGGGGCAGGCTTTTTATGTGCCGGTGGCTCATCGTGGCTCGCTGGATGTAGAACAGCTGGATAAAGACTATGTCTTGGAAACGCTGCGCCCCTGGTTGGAAAGCGCAGAGGCGGCCAAGGTTCTGCATAACGCCAAATACGATACCCATGTCCTGCTGAATGAAAAAGTCAGCCTGCGCGGTATTCGCGAGGACACCATGTTGCAGGCTTATGTTCTGCAATCGCACAAGCGTGTCAGCATGGAAGAGCTGGCCTTGCAATGGTTGGGTCTGAAAGGCGCCTCTTACGAGGATATTTGCGGCAAGGGTGCCAAGCAGATCAGCTTTGACGAGGTGGATATTCCTGTGGCCTCGCAATACGCTTGTGAAGACGCGGATTACACCTTGCGTCTGCATCAGTGCCTGCGCCCTCAAGTAGCCAGGGAAGAGGGGCTGGAGCGTATCTATTTGCTGGAAGTGCAGGCGTCAGACGTGCTGACCATTGTGGAGCGCAATGGCGTCAAGATTGATGTGCCTACTCTGGCGCGCCAAAGCCACGAGCTGGGCCAGAAAATGCTGGAACTGGAAAACAAGGCTTACGAACTGGCCGACCAACCTTTCAATATGAACTCCCCCAAGCAAGTGGGCGAGATTCTGTTCGGCAAGCTGGGTATTCCGGTGGTTCGTAAAACCGCCAGCGGTGCCCCCTCTACCGATGAGGATGTGCTGACCCGTTTGGCTCAGGATTACCCCTTGCCGCAGGTACTACTGGAATATCGTGGCCTGGCCAAGCTCAAGTCCACCTATACGGACAAATTGCCCAAAATGGTGAACCCGGACAGTGGCCGTGTGCATACCCGTTATGCACAGGCTGCCGTCATTACCGGACGTCTGGCTTCCTCCGATCCCAACTTGCAGAACATTCCTGTGCGTACCGCAGAAGGCCGCCGTGTTCGCGCCGCTTTCGTGTCTGAACTGGGCAAAGTGGTGTCGGCTGACTATTCCCAGATCGAATTGCGCGTCATGGCCCATGTATCGGGCGACGAGAATCTGCAGCAGGTGTTTGAGCAGGGTGGGGACGTGCACACGGCAACCGCTGCCGAGATCTTCGGTGTGGATGCCAAGGACGTCAGCTCGGACCAGCGTCGTGCGGCCAAGGCGATCAACTTTGGTCTGATCTACGGCATGGGCGAATTTGGTCTGGCCAGCAATCTGGGCATTACTCGTGATGCAGCCCGTGCCTATATTGATCGCTACTTCGCCCGCTATCCTGGCGTGGCCAGCTACATGACGCGCATCAAGGCGCAGGCGCATGAGCAGGGTTATGTGGAAACCGTGTTTGGTCGCCGTCTGTGGCTACCTGAACTGAAGGGCGCGAAAGGGCCACGCATGGCCGGTGCAGAGCGTGCCGCCATTAACGCGCCAATGCAGGGCACGTCGGCCGACCTGATCAAGATGGCCATGGTGGCTGTGCAGCGCTGGCTGGAAGAAAAAGGGCTGCGCACGCAGATGGTGATGCAGGTACATGACGAGCTGGTATTCGATGTACCCGAAGACGAGCTGGATGTTCTGCGTGAAAACCTGCCGGGCCTGATGTGCAATGTAGCCAAGCTGGATGTGCCGCTGGTGGCTGAAGTCGGCGTGGGTGATAACTGGGAACAGGCTCACTAAGGCTTCCTGGCAAGCTAAAGGAAAAGGCGACCTGATGGTCGCCTTTTTTTTAAGTAGCAGAGCGGCTTGTTTTCACCGCCTGGCTGCAGTCTGTTTATTCCTCGTTGGAGCGCACTCGGTTGGGCAGCAACTCGTCGTGCTTGGCCAGAATTGGATAGGCGGCGGCGCTGACCAGATAGGAGTTGATGGTACGCACGTCGCGCAAAATCTCCAGGTACAAGGAGCCCTGCTCGGCGGAGTCCAGCTGACCGGCCTTGATCTTGCGAATATGACGGTCTCCCGCCGCCACTTCCAGTTCGCGGAAGAAGTCTTTTTCAAAGGCCAGGAAGCGGGCGGTTTTTACATCTTCGGCCACAAACAGGGCTGCTGCCTGACGCTGGTTGCGAATCAGCCTGTCCATGACTTTGCCGATTTCGGCCTGTTCTTCCGATTGCAGTATCCAGCCTTGTTTACGCAGCTTGGCCGTGTGGCTGAGCAAGCCATTGACGCTGATCGTGGCGGCGTGCGAGATATTGGTGGAGAACGTCAGAATATCGTTCAGACGACGGGTATCCTTCTTGCTGAGGTTTTCCTGGTCCATACTGGCCAGATAGGTGGTGATCAGCGGCTCCAGACGGTTGACGGCATTGCTGATATAGCGCGCATGGTTAATGCTTTGGGCGCTATTGTTCAGCATGTTCTGACGGGCCGTATCCAGGATTTCCTGCAGCATATCGGACAGACGCAACGCCTCACGCGCTGCATTGCCCAAGGCCACGGCAGGCACTTCCTGGGCGGACTGGTCCAGATACAAGGGCAGGCCGGGATCATCCGGGTCGGTGCGGCGGGGCAGATAACGGCTCAGCAGACGCGAATAGGGTTTGAGTAAAGGCAGGAACAAGGCTGCCACGGCCAGGTTGAAGAAGGTATGGAAGTTGGCCACAGCACGAGCTGGATCATTGGTGAACCAGCTCATCAAATCCGGAATCCAGGGCAGCAAAATCATGCCGACCAGACAACCAAACACACGTGTGCCCAAGTTGCCGACGGGCAGACGTTTGTTGGCTGGGTCCTTGGAGCCGCCAGCCCCTTCCAGAATCGGGTTGATGGCGGTACCCACGTTGGCACCCAGCACCAGCGCGTAGGTCAGCTGCGGGTCCATATGCTGGTGACTGGCCAGCGAGATGATCAGCACCACAATGGCCACACTGGAGTGTGCGGCCCAGGTCAGCAGAGCGGCCAGCAGCATGCCCGTCATGGGACTGCCTGCCAGCGCTTCCAGAATGGTTTGCAGCAGGGGGGCGTCCTGAATGGGGGAGAACAAGCCCACCAGTTCATGCAGGGACAGCAGCAAGAGGCCCAGACCAATAAAGACGCGACCCAGGTCACGACGGCGTCCAGGCTCCTGCGAGCGGAACAGCCAGACGCCCAGAAGAATCAGGGCCGGGGCCAGCGCGGTCATTTTGAAGGACAGCAGTTGCACGATCAGCGTCGTGCCCACATTGGCGCCCAACATGGCGGCCAGGGCTGGAACCAGGGCAACCATGCCAGTGGCGGCAAAGCTGGTAATCATCAGTCCGGTGGCGGTACTGCTTTGAATGGCGGCGGTAATGGCCGCACCCGCAAAAAAGGCGCGGCGGGGGCGGCCCAGGGCATGGCCCATCCAGACGCCCAGCTCAGCACCAAAGGCGCGTTGCACACCGCTTTGCACCATGTGGATACCCCACAGGAGCAAGGCGATATAACCCCCGAAATCGAGAAGTGCGAAGATTTCTTTCATTGCTAAATAATAGCCCAGCGCATCTTACAAGCGTGAGCCTCAGGTATCAGTTAGACACATCTAGGTGTTGGAGGGTTGCCGCGCTTGTCGGGCAGCCTGATCCAGCCCGTGTGCAAACTGCGTTTGTTCCTGATCGGAGAAGGCCGACAGAAACAGTTCCTGCACAGCGCTTTGGTAGATCTGCCACATCTGTTTGCGCAAGGCCCGGCCTTCATCCGTGATGCTGGCAAAGGCGGCCCGACCATCTTCCGAGGAACGACTGCGCTGGACCAGCCCTTGGGCTTCCAGCCGGTCGATCAGTCGCGTCAGGTTATAGCGTTCTATGACCAGTCGATCGGCCAGTTCATGCATGCGACGGGTTCCCTCCGGCCCGCTTTCCAGTCCCCACAGCACGTCGTACCAGGCATAGGGTGGCAACTTTTCGGCAGCCAGTCTGCGTTCGATTTCTTTCAGGATGCTGCGGTGCGCGCGCACAAAGGAAAACCACAGATCCGTGTCGGAGCGACTCATCGTTCTTTCCCCCAGGAATTTATTTTTTAGTTGCAATTGCAATCGTATGGGTGAGGGTCTGTCCTGCCCTGCGTCTTGTTCAGGCCGTGAGGACGTCGCGTGGCGGATCCGGCCTATCCACCTGGAGATTGTTATGAATCACGCTTTGCAGATCGCAGATGAGGACCCGCAAGAGACGACTGAGTGGCTGGAACTGGTAGCGGATTTGTCGGACGACGACATCTGGGCCCTGGCCCGTGGTGGTCACGATCCTGACAAGGTCTACGCCGCTTATGCCCAAGCCGCACGTAACAGCCATGGCGGGCCGACCGCAATTCTGGTGAAAACCGTGAAGGGTTTTGGTATGGGCGAGGCCGGTGAAGGCCAGAACATCAATCACCAGCTCAAGCAAATGAGCGCGGATGCCGTGCGTGCTTTCCGGGATCGCTTCCAGCTACCTGTTTCGGACGAGCAACTGGAAGCCTTGCCTTATCTGCGCCCCGAGCCAGGCAGCCCGGAAGCGGTTTACTTGCAGCAACGTCGTGCTGCTCTGGGCGGGTTTGTGCCATCGCGCAGAACTTCCGTTCCGGCCTTGGCTGTTCCCGCACTGGACAGTTTTGCCGCACAGTTGAAGGGTACGGGCGAGCGTGGTCTGTCCACGACCATGGCCTTTGTGCGTATTTTGAGCACCTTGTTGAAAGACCCGGTGCTGGGCAAATTGATTGTGCCCATCGTGCCGGATGAGTCGCGCACCTTCGGGATGGAAGGTCTGTTCCGCCAGATTGGTATCCACTTTTATTTAGGGCAGTTGTACACGCCGCAGGATGCCGGCCAACTGAGCTATTATAAAGAAGCCAAGGACGGGCAGATCTTGCAGGAAGGCCTGAATGAGTCCGGGGCGATCTCCTCCTGGATTGCAGCAGGCACGGCCTACAGCAATCACGGTGTGCCCACGATTCCGCTCTTTTGACCCCACCTTCTCCTATGAGCTGGCCGTGATCATGCAGGATGGTGTTCGTCGCATGTATCAGGATCAGGAGGACGTGTTCTATTACATTACCGTGCTCAATGAAAACTACCCGCATCCCGAGATGCCGGAAGGGGTGGAGCAGGGCATTATCAAAGGGCTGTATCTCTTGCAGGCGGGACCGCAGCAAAAAGCCAAGGCCCCGCGTGTGCAGTTGATGGGCAGTGGCTCTATCTTGATGGAGGTGCTGGCTGCCGCACAGTTGCTGCAAGAGGACTTTGGTGTGGCCAGCGATGTGTGGAATGCGCCCAGCCTGAACCAACTGCGTCGTGATGGCCTGGATACGGAGCGCTGGAACACCTTGCACCCGGAAAGCGAGCCGCGTATCCCTTATGTGCAGTCTTGCCTGGAAGGGCATGCAGGCCCGATTGTGGTTGCCACGGATTTGAAGTGGACCGGCACTTTATCGTGGTCTCGGCCTTGAAGGCCTTGGCCGACGAAGGTTCGTTGCCACGCTCGCTGGTCAGCGATGCTTTGCAGCGCTATCAAATCAATCCAGAAAAGACCAATCCCATGAAGCCTTGAGTCTTGCCAGTCCGGTCGTCTTTTTGGGCAAATGGCGACCGGCGGCGGGACACCAGCCAGCAAAGGGTGTGATGGCTTGATGTCTCCCCCGGTCAGGTCAGCTCTTTGCTGGCTGGTCCCTTTTCATGGCGGCGAGTCCGCCATTTTTCTCCATCAAATCTTCATCATTCTGTGCCACAGTGCGGCATGGATTATTCAATTTCTCTGGCCCGCCTGGCGGGCCTTGCTATCTCTGGGGTCGTGGGCAGCCAGGCTTATGCTCAAGCGCAGCCACATGAATTGGCGCGTGCAGATGGCAGCACCATTCATTATTACGTCCAGCCTGCCATCGCCCCTCAAGAAGGTGTGCATGAGCTGCTTCTGATTGTGCAAGGCTCGGATTGCAATAGCGTGGCGCACAAGAAAGTTGTTTGGGAAGCCCTGGCCAAGGCTCGTCCACAAGCCCAGGTGCTGGCGGTGGAAAAATATGCGCTGACGGCCGCGCTGCCTGATAGCGACGATCCCGAGCGTAGCGACTGCCCGACAGACTATATTCAGCGCGACCAGCCCCAACAGCGTGTGGCTGATCTGGATGCGGTTTTAAAACAGCTGCAAAGTCAGACCCGCTATGACAAGCTTTTTGCCTTGGGTGGCAGCGAGGGAGCGGTGATTGTTCATTTGCTGGCGGCCCAGACTTCGCATCTGGATGCGGCCATCAGTTTTAATGGCGGCGGGCGCTGGTTCCAGGATGATGTGCTCTATAGCGCCTCGATCCAAGAGATGCCGGCTGCCGACAAGCAAGCCATGCTTGATGGCTTGGGCGAATTTTTGAGGCAGGCCAGGGCCGGCCTGGATACTCGGATGAGCGGACATGGACGCGATTGGTGGCAGCAGATGCTGAATCTGGATCAGGCCGAGGTGCTGCGACGGATTGCTATCCCCACTCTGGTGATTCAGTCCGGGCGCGATACCTCGGTCTCGCCGCAAGTCGCTGCCCAGATGGTGGCACTGGTGGATAACCCGCATGTGGTGTGGCGCAGCTATTCCGATCTGGACCACGTCATGACGCAGGCCGATGGCAGCTCGGCCATGCCCCAGGTCGTGGGCGACATTGCCCAGTGGTTGAGCCAACTCAACACTGACACCCCTTAAGTCTTTTGTATGGTCGATGACGTGATGATTTGCCGTCATTGCCCTTTTTATATTGGAGTAGTGAATGAGCAAGATAGTCTTGCGCGCTGCAGTGCCTGATGACGCCCGCGAATGCCTGCGTATCCGGGGACTGACTCGTGAAAATGCTTTTTCTGAAGAGGATCTGGCCGCCTTGGGAGTTACCGCCGAAAGCTGGGCCGCAGGTATTGAGGATGGTAGTTGCCCCGGCTATGTGGCCCTGGTCGATGAGCAGATGGCTGGCTATTGCTTCGGTGATAGCGAGAGCGGCGAGATCATGGTGCTGGCGCTGTTGCCCGACTATGAAAGCCTGGGTCTGGGCCGTCGTTTGCTGACACAGATGATGCAGGACTTGCAGGGGCGTGGTTTTACGCGCCTGTTCCTGGCTTGTAATAGTGATCCTCAGGTGCGCTCCTATGGTTTCTATCGTCATTTAGGCTGGACCGAAAGCGGCCAGCGTGATGAGTTCGGTGACGATATTTTGGAATATCACTTTGCTGATTAGGTTTGGATCTGTGTGTGGCCCTTTGTCCGGCAGCCGATACGCTAAGTTTGCGCCAATGTATAAAAAACGCCCCAAAAGCCTGTGGGCTTTTGGGGCATTTTATTTGGCTGTGCCGTTCAGGCCGCCTGGGATCTTAGACTGATTGAGCGCTTTGCAAAGCCTGAATACGTGCAGCGATAGGAGGGTGGGAGGCGAAGATCGCACTGATCGAACGACCACCCGAAATACCGGAGGCTTCAAAGTTCTTGGGCAGTTCGCCAGGAGCCATGCCGCCCAGACGGGCCAGCGCGTGAATCATGGGCTGACGCGAACCCAGCAACTGAGCGGAACCGGCATCAGCACGGTACTCACGCTGACGCGAGAACCAGGCCACGATGATGGAGGCCAGCACGCCAAAAATCAGCTCAAACACAAAGACCGAGGCGTAGTAACCCATGCCCACGTCGCGATCATTGCGCAGTAGCACGCGGTCAACAAAGTAGCCGGCCAGACGGGCCAGAAAGATCACAAAGGTGTTCACCACGCCTTGGATCAAGGTCAGGGTGACCATGTCGCCATTGGCAATGTGGGCAACTTCGTGGCCGAGCACCGCCATGACTTCTTCTTCGGTCATGCCTCGCAGCAAGCCCGTGGACACGGCGACCAGAGCATCATTCTTGAAAGCGCCGGTGGCAAAGGCATTGGGCTCGCCTTCGTAAATGGCCACTTCGGGGCGGCCAATACCGGCACGGTCGGCCAGTTGGTGCACGGTATCGACCAGCCAGGCCTCTTCGGCATTGGCGGGGGCGTTCGGGTCAATGACACGGGCGTTCACGCTTTGCTTGGCCATCCATTTGCTCATCAGCAAGGAGATAATGGCGCCGGTAAAACCGACCAAAGCCGAGAAAATCAGCAATTGAGTCAGGTCCAGACCTTGCGCGTTCAGGTAACGTCCCACACCCAAAATATTCATGGAGGCGCTGAGCACCAGCATGACGGCCAGGTTGGTGATTAAGAAAAGGACAATTCGTTTCATGAATGCGGATTCCGGTGTAACAGAAAAAATCGTGATCGTGAGAACACGATCTGCGCGAATTTTAGCCTTGATTCCAGGCGTGAAAATAAAATATTCAGCTTTTAGTCAGCTTCCGGGCAAGATAGTTTCTTGCGCCGAGGTTCTTGCTGTTGCGTAAGTGGTCTGGATATGGGGTTACCGGTCCACTTTTACAAGGTGGGGAGTATAGTAGTGGCTTTCCCTTATTACTGAATCTGGTTTGATCACATGCAGTCATTATGGATGCTGGTAGCCTGCGCCATGTTTGCCATTATGGGGGCCTGTGTCAAAGTGTCCGCCGATGCCGGGGCGTCGATGGCGCAAATTGTTTTGTTCCGGGGTGTGCCCTCGGTTCTTCTGCTGGTGTTCTGGGCTAAAAGCCGTGGTTTGAGGCTGGCTCCTCAAAGCTGGAAACTGCATGTCCGGCGTAATGTCTCCGGGGTCAGTTCCATGTGGCTGGGCTTTCTGGCTCTGGCTAATCTGCCCTTGTCCACCGCGGTCAGCCTGAACTACACCGCTCCCTTGTTTATTGCTTTCTGGATGCTTGCCTGGGGTGGCACCCAGCGTGACCCTGTGCGTCTGATTGCCGTGTTGCTGGGCTTCATGGGCGTGATCGGTGTCCTGCGCCCCAGCATTACGCCAGACCAATGGTGGGCCGCCATGCTGGGCCTGTGTGCCGGCGCCTTGAGCGCGGTGGCCATGATGCAGGTACGTGCCCTGGGGCGCTCTGGCGAGCCGGAATGGCGCACCGTGCTGCTGTTCTCCTGTTTTGTCGTCTGTTCCAGCCTGGTTGGACTTTTGTGGGAGGGCTGGCGCGAGCTGAGCTGGCGCGCGTGGCTGGCCTTGCTGGGCGTGGGCCTGTCCGGTTTGTTCGGGCAATTGACCATGACGCGTGCTTTTGGCTTGGGCTCGGCCTTGTTGACCGCAGCCTTGCAATACACCACCATTATTTTCGCCGCCCTGATTGGCATTGCTTTCTGGGGGGATGTGCCTGACTGGTTAGCCTGGGCAGGTATGGCATTGATTATTGGGTCTGGTCTGTTGTCGGCCTGGCGTACCTACAGCGAGGATCGTATCTTGCGAGGTCAGGCCGCGACAGCGGAGCAGGCTCCCGTCAAGGAGGCAGAACGTGTTTGAATTTCTGATTAGCGCAGAGCAAGTCCAGGCCAATCTGAATAATTCGGAGTGGCTGATTCTGGATGTACGCCATGATTTGGCCGACCACCAGGCAGGACGACGCGCTTACGAACAGGGGCATATTCCGGGTGCCGTGTTTCTGGATCACGAGCTGGATCTGGCGGCACCCAAGACGGGTCTGAATGGCCGTCATCCTTTACCCAGCCGTCAGGAGCTGGCGCAGCTTTTGCAGAAAAACGGCTTGCGTGATGGTATGCAGGTCGTGGTCTACGACGCCCAAGGTTCTTTATTCGCCAGCCATATGTGGTGGATGCTGCGCTGGTTGGGGCATCCTCAAGTCGCCATTCTGGATGGGGGCTGGCAGGCCTGGCAGCAGTTGGGCGGAGCCGAAGAATGCGGCCCGGCCAGGCCTGTACCAGCAGCTGCTAAATTGAGTGTGCCTGAGCAGGCTGCCATGCCTACTGTGCAGACCGAGCAGGTACTGAAAAACCTGTCCAAACCTATCTTTACCGTATTGGACGCACGTGCTGCCGAGCGATATCGCGGTGACGTGGAACCGATGGACCCGGTCGCAGGTCATATCCCCGATGCGCTTAATCGGTCGCACCTGAATAATCTGGGTGAACAGGGGCGTTTCAAACCGGCCGATCAGCTGCGCCAGGAGTTTCAGGACTTGCTGGGAGCGATTTCGGCAGAGATGGTTGTGCACCAGTGTGGTTCCGGTATTACAGCTTGTCACAATCTTTTTGCCATGGAGTTGGCCGGTCTGTCTGGCTCCAGCATTTATCCCGGCTCCTGGAGTGAATGGGTGAGTGACGCCAGCCGACCTGTTGCGCGCAGCTAGTTCAACGCCCTGAGTTTCTGGTGCTGAGAAAGCCGCTCCGGAGCGGCTTTTTTGCTGTGGAGCGGTCCCAAAGTAGAAAGTACTCCTTGGGAAGGGCAGCAAGCCGCCGCCTCCCGTACAATGCCACTTCCAATTGGGTCTCAGCCAGTCCTGACGGCCCTCATTGATCAGGAATAGTTATGGTTAAATCTCGCGATGATAATCAAAGCGCCCAGGCGCCAGCCCAGCAGGATTTCGAGTCCGCTCTGGCACAACTGGAAGCGCTGGTCGCTCGCATGGAAAGCGGGGCATTGCCGCTGGAGCAGGCTTTGCAAGCTTACGAGCAGGGCGTGGAATTAGCCCAATTGTGTCAGCGCAAGCTGGACCTTGCACAAGAACAAGTCAGCGTATTGCAAGGCAATCTGCTGCGCCCCTTGTCCGGGGATGAAGCTGTTGGAGATAGTTAAGATGAGTTCTACCAGTTTTTCTGATTGGCTGCAGGCGCGGGTTGAGCAGACTGAGACCGTACTGGAACAATTGCTGCCCCCTGTCAGCCAGGAACCTGCTCGTTTGCACGAAGCCATGCGCTACTCCGTGCTGGGTGGTGGCAAGCGCGTGCGCGCTGCCTTGGTGTATGCCGCCGGTGAGGCTGCCTTGCAAGGCAAGCCCATGGCCGCAGCCCAATTGAAAGCATTGGAGTTGGCAGCGGCGGCGGTGGAATTGATCCACGCCTACTCGCTGGTTCACGACGATTTGCCGTGCATGGATGACGACAAATTGCGTCGTGGTCGCCCAACCACTCATGTTCAGTTTGATGAAGCTTGCGCCATGCTGGCTGGCGATGCCTTGCAACCCTTGGCCTTTGAGTTATTGGCACAAATGCCGATTGCCCCTGCGCTGATTGTGCAAGCCATTACCCAGTTGGCGCAGGCCGCCGGCAGTGCCGGTATGGCCGGTGGTCAGGCTATTGATTGCGCCAGCGTGGGCATTGCCCTGGACCGTGATCAGTTGCAAGAGATGCACAGCATGAAAACCGGCGCCATGTTGCAAGCCAGCGTTTTGCTGGGTGGTATTGTGGCGGGTGCTTCCTCTACCGTGCGTAATGGTTTGGAAGAGTACGCCCAGGCTGTGGGTCTGGCCTTCCAGGTCGTGGACGATATTCTGGATGTGACGGCTGATACCGCCACGCTGGGCAAGACGGCTGGCAAAGACGCCGCCGATAACAAGCCCACCTATGTCTCCATCCTGGGTATGGACGGATCGCGCGAGTTGCTCGGTGCTCTGAATGAGCAGGCCCAGTTGGCCTTGCGTCCTTTGGGACCTGCTGCGGCACGTCTGACACAACTGGCTGATTACATCGTGGGTCGCAATCATTAAGCGACGCGGGCCTGTGCTACTTTGGCACAGGCCGCGAAGCGTTTTACAATAGCCGATTGGCGATTGTTTTTAGACAGTCGTTTCACTTATTTGCCCGGATAGACGTCTTTAGTATGACAACCGTTTCCCTAGAGCAGATCCAGTCTCCCGCCGACTTGCGCCAGCTTGATCAACGTGATCTTCCCGAGCTGGCACGACAACTGCGCGAGTTTGTTCTGCAATCCGTATCCAAAACCGGTGGGCATTTGTCGTCCAATCTGGGCACGGTTGAATTGACCACTGCCTTGCACTATGTGTTCGAGACTCCCCACGACCGTATCGTGTGGGATGTGGGTCACCAGTCCTATCCGCACAAGATTCTGACAGGCCGCCGCGATCAGATGAGTGGTTTGCGTCAGCAAGATGGCATCTCCGGTTTTCCCAAGCGCTCCGAGTCCGAGTACGACGACTTTGGTACGGCGCATTCCTCAACCTCGATTTCCGCGGTACTGGGGATGGCCGTGGCCTCGCGCAATGCCGGGATCGAGCGTCAGCACATTGCCGTGATCGGTGATGGCGCGATGACGGCCGGTATGGCGTTTGAAGCCCTGAACAATGCTGGTGTAACGCCCGATGTAAATGTGCTGGTGGTGTTGAACGACAACGACATGTCGATCTCGCCGCCGGTGGGCGCCTTGAATCATTATCTGGCTCGCCTGATGTCGGGCCGGTTCTACGCCGCTGCCAAGAATGTAGGCCGTACTGTCTTGCAGCATGTCCCGCCTGTGCTGGAACTGGCGCGCAAGTTTGAAGGCCACGCCAAGGGGATTCTGTCTCCGGCCACGCTGTTTGAAGAGCTGGGTTTTAACTACGTGGGCCCGATTGATGGTCACGATCTGGATGCGCTGGTCTCTACCTTGAGCAATCTGCGTGATCTGGGTGGTTTGCAGTTCCTGCATGTGGTGACCCGTAAAGGGCAGGGCTACAAGCTGGCTGAAGCCGATCCGGTGCTCTACCACGGTCCAGGCAAATTCGATCCTTCTGTGGGTTTGGTCACGCCTACGACCAAGCCGCGCCCTACCTTTACACAGATTTTCGGTCAGTGGTTGTGCGATATGGCCAGGCAGGATCAACGTCTGTACGGTATTACTCCCGCCATGCGTGAAGGCAGTGGCATGGTGGAGTTCGAGCAACAATTCCCCCGTCGTTATTTTGATGTGGGCATTGCCGAACAGCACGCCGTGACCTTTGCCGGTGGCTTGGCCTGTGAAGGGCAGAAGCCGGTTGTGGCGATTTACTCTACCTTTTTGCAGCGCGGCTACGATCAACTGATTCATGATGTAGCCCTGCAGAATCTGGATGTCACTTTTGCGCTGGATCGCGCCGGTATTGTGGGCGCAGACGGGGCAACGCATGCCGGTAATTACGACATCGCCTTTCTGCGCTGCATTCCGAACATGGTGGTGGCCACGCCGTCGGACGAAAACGAAACCCGCTTGTTGCTGACCTGTTGCTATCAGCACCCAGGGCCCAGCTCGGTGCGCTATCCGCGCGGAGCGGGTATCGGTGCTGAAGTGGATCAGGAGCTCCATACCGTGCCGCTGGGCAAGGCCAATCTGCGCCGTCAGGGCAAGAATCTGGCCATTCTGGCTTTTGGTCCCGTGTTGCACGAGGCGCTGAAAGCAGCCGAGGTTCTGGATGCCACCGTGGTAGACATGCGTTTTGTAAAACCTATGGACGAAGCCTTGCTGCAAGAGCTGGCACAAGGCCATCAGGCATTTGTTACCGTGGAAGAGGGCTGTTTGATGGGGGGCGCAGGCAGTGCGGTGCTGGAGTTTGTCAGTCGTGAAGCGCTGGTGATGCCGGTATTGCAACTGGGCTACCCCGACGAATTCATCGACCACGGCGATCAGAAGAAAATTGCTCAGGATCTGGGTCTGGATGCCGCCGGCATCGAGCGCTCCATTCGTGCACGTTTCTCAAGTTTGCTTGAGGCGTGAGGCAATTTCTGCACAGTTTAGGGTTTAAATACCCCAATATGCGCGTTCTTATTAAGGTTATCGAACCTCGTGTGCGATAAGCGTAA
This sequence comes from Alcaligenes sp. EGD-AK7, assembly GCF_000465875.3. NCBI lineage: Bacteria > Pseudomonadati > Pseudomonadota > Betaproteobacteria > Burkholderiales > Alcaligenaceae > Alcaligenes > Alcaligenes sp. EGD-AK7. The sequence continues at coordinate 215,337 of NZ_AVOG02000067.1, forward strand.
GATAATAATTCATTATTGTTTTTATTTACGGTTGCGGCTCTGTCGTAGCTGAACCTGATGGATATGAATACAGTGTCGGAATCGCCTTTGGCCATGCCAGATGTGCAAAGCAGCACGGATACACGCCGTGTTGCGATTCAGCGCGTGGGTGTGCGCGGGGTGCGGCATCCGATGATGCTGGACCTGCAGGGGCAGGCCGTGCCCACCGTGGCGCAATGGGAGTTGACGGTGGCCTTGCCGCCCGAAGAAAAAGGCACCCATATGTCGCGCTTTGTCGCTTTGCTGGAAGAGTACCGCCGTCAAGCCATGACGCCCGCCGGTTTTGTGCAGATGGCCCAGGCCATGTTGCCTTTGCTCAATGCCGGACGTGGCGACATGACAGCCACCTTCCCCGTTTTCCTGGAAAAAGTGGCGCCCGTATCCGGTGTGGCCAGCCTGATGGATTACACCGTCAGCTGGACAGCACGTGTCGGTGTGGATGCCCAGCCCGAATTTGAGTTGTCCGTACTGGTTCCGGTTACCAGCCTGTGCCCGTGCTCCAAGGCCATTTCGGAGTACGGTGCGCATAATCAGCGCTCGCACGTTACCGTGCAGGCCGTGTTTGCGGATCCGGCTACGCTGGACTTGCCTACGCTGATCAAATCGGTTGAAGAGCAGGCGTCCTGTCAGCTGTGGGGCTTGCTCAAGCGCACTGACGAAAAGTACGTTACCGAATACGCGTACGACAATCCCAAATTCGTCGAAGATCTGGTGCGTGATGTAGCCGTCAGCGTGCGCAGCTTGCCCGGAGTGTTGCGTTATAGCATCGAAGCCGAGAATTTTGAGTCGATTCATAATCACTCTGCCTACGCAAGCGTGCAGGGCTAAGGCTTTTGGCTTGTCAGTCAGCCTTTCTTGGTGCTAGTATCTATGGTTTCTTGCTCGACCCGGATTGAATGGGCGGGCTGTCGCGCTTGGTGCCTGACTGGTTTTACAGCGGGTAGTAGGCGATATCCACAAGGAGTTGTTCCATGCGTCACTACGAAGTAGTGTTCATTGTGCATCCCGATCAAAGCGAGCAAGTGCCCGCCATGATCGAGCGCTATTCGGCGATTGTTACTTCCGAAGGCGGTGCTATTCATCGTCTGGAAGACTGGGGCCGCCGTCAACTGGCTTACCCAATCCAGAAACTGGTCAAGGCTCACTACGTGTGCCTGAACATCGAATGCGGTCAGTCCACCCTGGACGAGCTGGAGCATTCCTTCCGCTACAACGACGCTATCTTGCGTTACCTCATCGCTGGCACGAAGAAAGCCCCTGAAGGCGCTTCGGTCATGATGAAGTCCGTCGAACGCGAAGAAGCACGTAAAGCAAGTACTGAAGCCAGCGCTCCTGCAGCCGCTGAAGCCGAAGCTCAAGCTGAAGAGTAATAGCTCCGACTACGTGAACCAGTTCTCTCTTGCCGGTCAGCTTGTCGACATCAAGCCCTTGCGTTATACGCCGGCTGGTGTCCCAGCTCTGGAATTGGTCCTGGAACACGAATCTTCCGTAATGGAAGCCGGTCACTCCCGGCAAATCGCTTTGACGATGCAGGTAGTGGCTTTGGGAAATAATGCACTGGGTCTGGCAGACACTCCTTTGGGAGCCCGTTTGCAGCTACAAGGTTTTATTGCCCCAGCCCGTAAAGGTTCGACGCGTCTGGTGCTGCATGTACAGCAATATCAGCGTCACTTTCCGGGACAAGGCTCTGTTACGGTTTGACTGGTCTGGCTCGATCGTCGCGAAGTGTTCAACACCTCGCTTCACACTGAATTCTTCCGGGTATAGCCCGGTTACTAACGAGGCACAAAATGGCTTTCCGTAGAGGCAAAGACAAAAAACGCAAATTTGCACAACAGAACCCACTGTTCAAGCGTCGCAAATTCTGCCGCTTCACCGTCGCTGGCGTTGAAGAAATTGATTACAAAGATCTGGACACCCTGCGTGATTTCATCCAGGAAAATGGCAAGATCATCCCTGCACGTTTGACGGGCACCAAAGCTCACTACCAGCGTCAGCTGGACACCGCTGTCAAGCGCGCTCGTTTCCTGGCGCTGTTGCCGTACACCGACAACCACAAATAATCCAGAGGAACCTTAGTCATGCAAGTTATTTTGCTCGAAAAAGTCGCCAACCTGGGTAATCTGGGTGACGTTGTGCGCGTACGTGATGGTTACGCCCGTAATTTCCTGCTGCCACGCAAAGTTGCTCGCCGTGCTACGGCTGCCGCTCTGCAAGAGTTCGAAGCACGCCGTGCCGAACTGGAAAAGCTGCAAGCTGAAAAGCTGGCCGCTGCTCAGGCTCAGAACGAAAAGCTGAACGGCCAAGCTTTCACCCTGGTTCAAAAAGCCGGTGTGGACGGTCGTTTGTTTGGTTCCGTGACCACCATGGACATCGCCAATGCATTGCAAAATGCCGGCTTTGCCGACCTGGTCAAGACTCAGGTTCGTCTGCCAGACGGTCACCTGAAAGCCATTGGCGAGTACCCCGTTCAGGTTGTTCTGCACCCTGACGTGATCGCTGAAATCAACGTTGTGGTTCAAGGCGACGTAGCCTAAGACTAGCGCGTTGACGCATGGTACATTCTTTCATGGAGTGTATCTGCCAAGCTCAAAAAAGCCGGTGCAAGCCGGCTTTTTTGTTTTCTCTTCATTCTGTTTGAAGAGAGCCAGCACGCCTGCGGCGTGACTGTATTGCCGCATTCGGTCCTGTCAGCCCAGCACGCTGTTGAGCCTGACTGTTCTGACCCCAGATACACATACTGTTCAAGCCCGCACAACACATTCTGTTGGCTGCGGCGTCGATTTTTTTCCTTGATTTGAAGGTATATGCATGGAAAGCAAGTCAGCCAAATCCGATTCAACGCTGGATTACCTCAGGGTCCCGCCTCATTCCATTGAGGCGGAGCAGTCGGTGCTCGGTGGCTTGTTGCTCGATAATGCCGCGTTTGACCGGGTGGCCGATATTGTCACCGACGAGGATTTTTATCGGTTTGATCACAAGCTGATCTGGCAACACATTACCCGCTTGATTGGTCTGGCCCGTCCTGCTGACGTCGTCACGGTCTTTGAGTCCCTGTCGGTTGCAGGCAAGCAGGAAGAGGTGGGTGGGCTGGCCTATTTGAATGCGCTGGCTCACAACACGCCATCGGCTGCTAACATTCGTCGCTACGCCGAAATCGTGCGCGAGCGTTCCACTCTGCGCAAGCTGGTCACCGTGGCTGATGATATTTCCTCGGCCGCCTTCAATCCGCAGGGCAAGGAGGCCCGGCAGATTCTGGACGAGGCGGAAACCCGTGTGTTTCAGATTGCCCAGGAAGGGGCGCGTGGCTCGCAAGGCTTTCTGGAAATCCAGCCCCTGCTAAGCCAGGTGGTGGAACGTATTGACGAGCTGTATCACCGCGAAGGCGACTCGGAAGTAACCGGGGTGCCAACTGGCTTTATTGACCTGGACAAGATGACGTCAGGCTTGCAGCCAGGCGACCTGGTGATTGTGGCGGGTCGTCCTTCCATGGGTAAAACTTCGTTCTCCATGAATATTGGCGAGCACGTTGCGATTGCCCAGGGTTTGCCCGTTGCCGTGTTCTCCATGGAAATGGGCGCGGTACAGTTGGCCATGCGTATGGTCGGTTCGGTCGGTTTGCTGGACCAGCACCGTATGCGTACCGGCAAGCTGACAGCCGACGATTGGCCACGTCTGACACATGCCGTGCAGCAGGTGCAGGAGGCCCAGATTTACATTGATGAAACGCCCGGCCTGTCGTCCATGGAAGTGCGTGCACGGGCTCGACGTCTGGCACGACAGTGTGGCCAACTGGGCTTGATCATCATCGACTACTTGCAACTGATGTCCTCAAGCGGTGGCGAGAACCGGGCAACGGAAATTTCTGAAATCAGTCGTTCCTTGAAAGGTCTGGCCAAAGAATTGAATTGTCCCTTGATTGCTTTGTCGCAGTTGAACCGAAGCCTGGAGCAACGGCCCAACAAGCGCCCAGTGATGAGTGACTTGCGCGAATCCGGCGCTATTGAGCAGGATGCTGACTTGATCTTGTTTATTTACCGTGACGAGGTCTACAACCCGGACTCGCCCGATAAAGGCACGGCTGAAATTATTATTGGTAAACAGCGTAACGGTCCTATTGGTTCGGTTCGCTTGACCTTCGCCGGAGCCAGCACGCGCTTTCTGGATTACATGCCCAATTAAAAAGTACAGTGGCTGCTTCAGTGCGCGGGCTTGTGAGGCCGTTTGCCAGATGTCAGGACAAAAAAGAGGCATACCTTGGTATGCCTCTTTTTTATTCATCGTTCAGCGTGTATGGGTAGTCAGGCGAGGAGGTTCGTCGTTCTCTTAGTTTTCACTCCGGGCCGCCAGTCTTTTCGCCAGCCATGCACATACCAGTAGCTGCCACTGGTGAAACAACATGATCGGCAAGATGATAGGCCCGACCATGGCACTGGGGAAAATGACATTGGCAATCGGGATGCCGCTGCTCAGGCTTTTATTGGAACCACACATCAGCAGGCTGACACGGTCCTCAAAAGAAAAGCCCAGCCAGCGCCCCAGGTTCCAGGCCAGCACTTGCGCCAAGGTCAGCAGAACGGCGTTGGACAGCACAATCAGTCCCAAGGCACTCAATGGGGTGGAGGACCACAGACCGCCCACCACCGCGCCTGAAAAAGCCGTATACACCACCAGCAGAATCGAGCCTTGATCCACGACTTTCAGTAGTTGCTGACGCTTCATGACCCAGGCCCCGATCACGGGACGCAGCATATGCCCGAAGACAAAGGGGAAAAATAGCTGCAGCATGATCTTGCCCACCGCCTCCAGCGACACGGTGGCCTGGGCGCTGGTGGCACCCGCCAGCATGATGCCGACCAGCAAGGGAGTGATGAACACGCCCAGCAAGGTGGAGGCCGAGGCGCTGCAAATCGACACCGGCACATTCCCTCTGGCCATTGCGGTCAGCGCCACGGCAGACTGCACGGTGCTGGGCAGGCAAGCCAGAAACAGTATTCCCAGGTACAGATTGTCGGTTAGCCAGGGACGCAGCACAGCCGCCACGCCGCTGCCCAGAATAGGGAAGAGCACAAAGGTGACGGACAGAATCAACAGGTGCAAACGCCAGTGGGACAGGCCGCCCCAGATAGCCTCACGAGACAGGCGGGCACCATGCAGAAAGAACAGCAGGGCAATCGCGATCTGCGTGATGTGTTGGAACAGAGGCACGCCCCAACCTTGGGCAGGCAGCAGACTGGCAAGTGCAACCGTGGCAAACAGCTTCAGCAAAAACGGGTCAATCGGTAAGCGCTTGATCATGCTTGATGCGCGCTCATGGAAAGAGCCATACGGTAGGCATAGCCCAGGGAGGAGGCATCAGCCTTGCCCTGTCCGGCAATGTCGTACGCGGTGCCGTGGTCGACACTGGTGCGGATAAAGGGCAGGCCCACTGTCACGTTCACGCCTTCGTCCAGACCCAGCAGCTTGATGGGAATCAGCCCTTGGTCATGGTACTGGGCCACCACAATATCGAACTCCCCTTGGCGAGCCCGCATGAAGATCGTGTCGCCGGGCCAGGGGCCGCTGGCCTGGATGCCTTCGGCGCAGGCTTGTTCAATGGCCGGTGTGATCTGCTCAATATCCTCAGAGCCGAATTTGCCACTCTCACCGGCATGGGGGTTCAAGCCTGCCACCGCCACACGGGGCTTGGCGATCCCGGCCTGGGTGCAGGCCAACTGTGCCAGCCGGATGGTTTGCAAGACGCGTTCTTTAGTAATCAGGGAGGGGACACGGGCCAGCGGTTCGTGAATGGTGACCAGAATGGAGCGCAAGTGTTCGTTAGCCAGCATCATGGCGTAGTGCTCGGTGTGGCTGCGCTCGGCCAGAATCTCGGTGTGGCCAGGGGCATCGATACCGCCTTTTTGCATGGCCAGCTTGTTCAGTGGGGCGGTGACGATGGCACGGATCAGACCGGCTTGGGCATCATCAATAGCGTGGCACAGGTATTCGTAGGCGCCGCGTCCGGCCTGAGCGTTAACTTCGCCATAGGGCAGATCGTCGGGCAGGGCTTGCCAGCGATTCAGGACGGCAATGAGCCCCTTGGGTGTGCAAACAGGCTGCTCCACCTCCTCGACGTGCCAGTCCTGGTCGGCGCCAATCAGTGTCAGGGCACGGCGCAGCGCACCCGCATCGCCATAGACTACGGCGGGGTGGGGCAGGCCTTCAACAATCAGGCGGGCAATAATTTCCGGGCCTATGCCAGCGGCATCGCCCATGGTAAGCCCGATGGGCTGTGCAGTACGTTTCATAACAGTCAATAAAAATCCCCCACGCTGCGTCTTTGCTGTGCTTGTTGGCCTTGATGCAGCCTGGCGGTAAAAAAAAACCGGGTCCTGGACCCGGTTTGAGTGAGTAGCGATTCGGTTTAGAGTGCGTCGCTGGCGTAGTCGGCCAGACGGGAGCGCTCACCACGTTGCAAGGTAATGTGGCCTGCATGCGGCCAGCCTTTGAATCGGTCTACTACGTAGGTCAGCCCCGAACTGCCCTCGGTCAGGTAGGGCGTGTCGATCTGGGCAATATTGCCCAAGCAGACAATTTTAGTTCCTGGACCGGCGCGCGTCACCAGTGTTTTCATCTGCTTGGGCGTCAGGTTCTGCGCCTCGTCGATGATCAGGAACTTGTTCATGAAGGTACGACCGCGCATGAAGCTCAGGGATTTGACCTTGATCTTGGAGCGCACCAGTTCCATGGTGGAGTTGCGCGGAGCCTCGGTGCCTTGTGGGTTGTTCAGGTTGCTGGAGGACTTGCCGGTGCCCAGGTGCAGGACTTCCAGGTTGTCTTCCAGCGCACCCATCCAGGGCTGCATTTTTTCTTCCTCGGTACCGGGCAGGAAGCCAATGTCATCTCCGACAGGCACGGTGGCACGGGTGATGATGATCTCGTTGTAGCGCTTGGTCTCCAGGGTTTGGGTCAACGCACTGGCCAGGGCCAGCAGCGTTTTACCCGTACCGGCATGGCCCAGCAGGGAGACGAAATCAAAATCCGGGTTCATCAACAGATTCAGGGCAAAGTTCTGTTCGCGGTTGCGAGCCGTAATGCCCCAGACGTTGTTCTTGCCGTGACTGTAGTCGCGCAAGGTGGCCAGTACGGCGGTATTGCCAGCGGTTTCGCGTACCTGGGCGTACAAGGGATCGTCGCCTTCGGTAAATACGAACTGGTTGACCATGAACTGGCTGCACAGCGGCCCGCTGATGCGGTAGAAGGTGGTGCCACCCTGTTGCCAGGACTCCATGTTCTTGCCGTGCTTGGTCCAGAAATTGTCCGGCAAGGGCATGACACCGTCATACAGCAGGTCGGAGTCATCCAGAACGTGATCGTGGCGGTAGTCTTCGGCCAGCAGGCCCAGTGCCTTGGCCTTCAGACGCATATTGATGTCTTTGGACACCAGCACCACTTCGCGTTTGGGCATGCTCTGGGTCAGGGCATTGACCACGGCCAAAATGGCGTTGTCCGCCTTGCCCAGCGGCAGCTGGATAGGCAGGGTGGTATCCAGAGCGCTGGTCTGGAAGGTGACGGCGCCACGCGCTTCGGTATTGCCGATGCCATCCAGATTGATGGGCTTGTCCAGACCATGATCGCCCACCAGACCTTCCAGGGAGCGGCTGACCTGACGCGCATTGCGAGCCACTTCAGACAGGCCCTTTTTCTGGTGATCCAGTTCTTCCAGCACCATCATGGGCAGGAAGATGTCGTGCTCTTCAAACTTGAACAGCGAATTGGAGTCGTGCAGCAAGACGTTGGTATCCAGCACAAACAATTTGCGCTGGGTGGGGGCCAGACGGGTGCGTTTGCTGGCTGCGCCGGCGACAGGCTTGGGGGGCTGGGCAGGGCTGGCGGCAGCGCTTTTGCTGGGAGCTGCTTTGGCCACACTGGCGGGCGCAGGCGCTGCTGCGGGGGCCGCGGGCGCCGTTTTGACGGGCGCAGGCTTTTTGGAGCGTGGCGTAGCAGCCGCTTTGCTGGTGGCGGCTTTGGGGCTGGCGGGGGGAGTGTCGGGTTCGTCTAGTGGTACGGGTGGATCGGCAAGGATGACACTGTCATCTTTTTCGCTAAGCAGGGTTCCCAGCTTGGTGGGCAACGTTGGTAGCGGCATATAACACGTACTCCTGGTTGTGTGCCGACCTGCAAGTCGGCACGGTAAGGTTTCAGGCGGCTTGCTGAACAGCCTGTAATACAGCTTGGACGTGGCCGGGCACTTTGATGCCACGCCATTCTTGAATCAACACACCTTGGGCGTCGATCAAAAAGGTGCTGCGCTCGATGCCACGTACCTGTTTACCGTACATGTTTTTCATTTTCATGACCCCAAACAGTTCGCACAAGCGCTCTTCGGTGTCGGCAAGCAAAGGGAAAGTCAGGGCTTGCTTGTCGATAAAACGTTCGTGCGAACTGAGCGAGTCGCGCGAAACGCCAATGATTTGTGCGCCTGCAGCCTGAAATTCGGGCAGGGCATCGCGGAAATTCTGGGACTCGGTGGTGCAGCCCGGCGTGTTGTCTTTGGGGTAAAAGTACAACACTGTCATTTTTCCTTTCAGGTCAGCGGCGCTGAACTCGCCCTGGGTGGAGGGCACGGAAAAGTCGGGGATGGGGGCACCAATTTGTAGGGCTGTCATGCTTTTTCCTGTATGAGTAAGGCGGCGACAACTTTGCGGCCTTCGGACATGAGGATATTGTAAGTTCTGGCGGCGGCCTGGGTATCCATGATTTCCACACCTATGCCCCACTGCAGCATTTCCTGCGTGACAGCCGGGTGCAGAAAGTGTTGGCGCTGGCCAGTCCCAATCAAGATCAATTCGGGGGCGTTGTCAGGGCGCGCCGGTGGGGCGTCGTCCAGAAAGGCCATGGGGTCTTGCTTGACCGATTCCAGTCCGGCAATCCGGCGCAGCAACGGGGCTGTCAGCTCGGTTGCGCTTTGAATGGCCAGGTCCTGCACAGGACCTTCAGGGCTAAAGAAGATGGAATGATCGTGGTTTTGAAAGTTGATTGCCACATAGTCCTCACCGTAAGCGGTGATGGCATTCATGGCTGGATTGTGTTCGCGTTGCAGTTGCACGATGAGTCTCTCCCGTTACAGGGTCGATGATAGCGCAAAGAGTCAGGGACGATGCGGCACCTGATCTGTTTGCAGTGATTCTCAGTAAGTCAATCATGGATTAAACTCTTTGATTTACTTCGCACCTTTTGGTTTGGGTCTTCGCTGTTTTCTTCTCAAGGAATGTCATGATTCGCTTTCCGCGCATCGAGCGTTTGCCGCCTTACGTGTTCAACATTACAGGCGAGCTGAAAATGGCCGCCCGCCGTCGTGGCGAGGACATTATCGACATGTCCATGGGGAACCCGGACGGCGCGACACCGGCGCACATCGTGGAAAAGCTGGTCGAGGCGGCCACCCGCCCGGACACTCATGGTTATTCTGTCTCCAAAGGCATTCCGCGTCTGCGCCGAGCCGTGACCAATTGGTACGAGCGCCGCTACAATGTGCAATTGGATCCTGATAGTGAAGCGATCGTTACCATCGGTTCCAAAGAAGGTCTGGCCCACTTGATGCTGGCAACCCTGGACAAGGGCGACACCGTTCTGGTGCCCAACCCCAGCTACCCGATTCATATATATGGTGCCGTCATTGCCGGCGCGAATATCCGTTCGGTGCCCATGGTCCCCGGCGTGGACTTTTTCGAGGAAATCGAAAAAGCCGTGCGGGAGTCCATTCCCAAGCCCAAAATGATGATTCTGGGTTTTCCCAGCAATCCGACGGCCCAGTGTGTGGAACTGTCCTTTTTTGAGCGTATTGTGGCGCTGGCACGCGAGCACAATATTCTGGTGGTACACGATCTGGCCTATGCCGACATTACCTTTGACGGCTACGTGGCCCCCTCCATCATGCAGGTGGAAGGTGCGCGCGATGTCGCAGTCGAGTTTTTTACCATGAGCAAAAGCTACAATATGGCCGGCTGGCGTATTGGCTTCATGGTGGGGAACGAGTCCTTGGTCAATGCCCTGGCACGTATCAAGAGCTATCACGACTACGGTACCTTCACACCGATTCAGGTGGCCGCCATTGCGGCGCTGGAAGGACCACAAGATTGTGTCAGCGAGGTGGTGGAGCAGTACCGCCGCCGTCGCGACGTATTGGCCAAGGGCCTGCATGAAGCAGGCTGGATGGTCGATGTCCCCAAGGCATCAATGTATATCTGGGCCAAGATTCCCGAGTTCTACAAGGACATCGGTTCGCTGGAGTTTGCCAAGCGCTTACTGAGCGATGCCAAAGTAGCCGTATCCCCCGGCATCGGCTTTGGTGAGTATGGCGACAACTATGTGCGCTTTGCGCTGATCGAAAACGAGCAACGTACCCGTCAGGCGGTACGCGGCATCAAAGAAATGTTCCGTAAGGACGGATTTGTTCAATGAGTCCTATCAAAGTAGGTTTGCTGGGTTTGGGTGTGGTTGGCAGCGGCACCTGGAACGTATTGAAACGCAATGCAGATGAAATCGCTCGCCGCGCCGGTCGCCGTATTGAGGTGGTCGCTATTGCTGTGCGTGACCTGGAAAAGGCACGCGCGCTGGTGGGGGACGAGGTCACCCTGACCACAGACGGCATGGATGTGGTGCGCAACCCCGAGATCGATATTGTGGTCGAGCTGGTGGGTGGCGACACCCTGGCACGCGAGTGGGTCATGGAAGCCATTGCCCAGGGCAAGCACGTGGTCACCGCCAACAAGGCGCTGCTGGCCAAGCATGGCAACAAGATTTTTGCCGCTGCTCACGAGCGTAGCGTCATGGTGGCCTTCGAAGCCGCTGTGGCCGGTGGTATTCCTATCATCAAGGCAATTCGCGAAGGCCTGACGGCCAATCGTATTCAGTGGCTGGCCGGCATTATCAACGGCACCACCAACTACATCCTGTCCGAAATGCGTAACCGTGGTGTCAGCTTTGCTGAAGCCCTGGCCGATGCCCAGCGTCTGGGTTACGCCGAAGCCGATCCTACTTTCGACATTGAAGGTGTGGATGCTGCGCACAAGCTGAGCCTGCTGGCCTCCCTGGCCTTTGGTATCCCCGTGCAATTTAGCAAGGCTCACGTGGAAGGCATTACCAGCCTGGCACTGGAAGACCTGCAACACGCACAACGCCTGGGCTACAACATCAAGCTGCTGGGTATTACCCGCGCCCGTGAGGAAGGTATCGAACTGCGCGTACACCCCACACTGGTTCCACTGCAAAGCATGCTGGCCAATGTCCAAGGTGCCATGAACGCGGTGCTGGTGCATGGCGATGCCGTTGGCCAAACCGTTTACTACGGTGCCGGTGCCGGCGCCTTGCCCACCGCCTCGGCGGTGGTGGCGGACCTGGTGGATGTGACCCGTCTGCAAACGGCAGAACCGGAACATCGCGTGCCTTACCTGGCCTTCCAGCACAACGCCATGTCCGATACGCCCATCCTGCCTATGGATGAAGTGGTGTCCTCGTACTACCTGCGTTTGCGTGTGGATGACCGTCCTGGTGTTCTGGCTGATGTGGCTCGCATTCTGGCGCAAGCCTCGATCTCGATCGGTTCCATGTTCCAGGAGCCAGCCGGTGAACAGGCTGACATCATCTTCCTGACGCATGAAGCGCGTGAAGGTGCCATCAATGGTGCGATCAGCCAGATTCAGAATCTGCCTTTTGTTCAGTCTGCCGTGACCCGTCTGCGCGTGGAGAACCTGTAATGAATTACATCTCTACTCGTGGCGGCATGAAGGCCCAGCCATTTTCGGACATCTTGCTGGAAGGCCTGGCTCCGGATGGCGGTTTGGCCATGCCAGAGAGCTACCCTCAAGTCAGTGCAGAAACGCTGGAGTCCTGGCGCGCCCTGAGCTACCCCGAACTGGCCGCCAAAGTGCTGGGCCTGTTTGTCACCGATATTCCGGCTGATGAACTGTCCGCCTTGACGGCACGTGCTTACGCCCCTGGAGTGTTCGACAGCGAGCAGGTGGTACCGGTCAAGGAACTGGAACCCGGTTTCTCCTTGCTGGGCTTGTCCCAAGGCCCAACCCTGGCTTTTAAAGACATGGCCATGCAGTTCCTGGGCCAGGTTTTCGAATACGTGCTGACACAGCGCAACAGCACCTTGAACATTGTGGGTGCCACGTCTGGCGACACGGGTTCGGCGGCTGAATACGCCTTGCGCGGCAAGCGTGGCGTCAGCGTGTTCATGCTCTCGCCTTACGGTCGCATGAGTGCTTTCCAACGCGCTCAGATGTACTCCTTGCAAGACGAAAACATCCACAACCTGTCGGTGAAAGGTGTGTTCGATGATTGCCAGGACATCGTCAAGGCATTGGCTGGTGATCTGGAGTTCAAGTCCAAATGGCATCTGGGCGCCGTGAACTCCATTAACTGGGCACGTATTTCCGCTCAGGTGGTGTACTACTTCTGGGGCTGGCTGCGCAGCACGAACCAGGCCGGTCAAAAGGTCTCGTTTGCTGTTCCTTCGGGTAACTTCGGCAATATTCTGTCGGGCCACATTGCTCGTCAGATGGGGCTGCCTATCGCCAAGCTGGTTCTGGCCACCAACGAAAACAACGTGCTGGAAGAGTTCTTCCGCACCGGTATTTATCGTCCCCGTGGTTCCGAGCAAACTTACGCCACGTCCAGCCCATCCATGGACATTTCCCGTGCCTCCAACTTCGAGCGCTTTGTGTTTGATCTGCTGGGCCGTGATGGTAGCAAGGTCAAGGCATTGTGGGAGCAGCTAGCCAAAGAAGGCCAATTCGACCTGAGCGAGCATCTGCCACGCTTCCAGGAAGAGTTCGGCTTTGTGGCTGGTGCCAGCTCGCACCAGGATCGTCTGAACACCATTGCTCAGGTGAACAAGCAGTACCAGACTCTGATCGACCCGCACACGGCAGACGCCGTCAAGGTGGCTCAGAACTTCCGCGAAGAAGGCATCCCCATGCTGGTGCTGGAAACCGCGCTGCCTGCCAAGTTCTCCGAGACAATCGAAGAAGCGATTGGTCAGCCCGCTCCGGTGCCTGCGCACCTGACCGGTCTGGCAGACTTGCCACAGAAGGTGGTGGTGATGGATTCGGATGTAGCTCAAGTACGTCGCTACATCGAGGAACACGCCCCAACCTGATGCCCGCTACCTGCGCTAGCTCCGGGCTGGCGCAGCCATAGCGGCCAGGTAGTAGTTTCAAACCCCGATTTTGATATTCCTGCTGGCCTGACTGATGTTCAGTTTGCTATGCAGGAAAGCAGAAATCGGGGTTTTTGCGTTTTTGGCCGGTTTTACCGCAAGACTGGTCGGGCTGCGGTTTTGCAGCCAACTGAACTTTTTCTATCAGGCCTTCATCAAAAACACACGATATGCGGGCATGATGTCTATGGCCTTTGGTATAGGCAGATAGGCGGCTCGTCTATCGAACATAGAGAAAGGATAGAAAAATCATGAGTAAAACGACTCACGTTAAATTACGCCCGCTGGAGCGCGAAGATTTGCGCTTTGTGCATTTGCTGGACAATAACGCCAGCGTGATGCGCTACTGGTTCGAAGAACCTTACGAAACCTATGGCGAGCTGGCGGCTCTGTACGATGAGCATATTCACGATCAGCGTGAACGTCGTTTCGTTGTGGAGTGGGAAGGGCAGCCGTCCGGCGTGGTGGAACTGGTGGAAATTGATTATGTACACCGCCGGGCAGAGTTCCAGATCATTATTGCGCCGGAGTTCCAGGGCAAGGGCATTGCCTCGCGGGCGACCAAGCTGGCTATCGAGTACGGCTTTGGAGTGCTGAACCTGTACAAGATCGTGCTGATTGTGGACAAGGAAAACCACAAGGCCATTCACATTTATCAGAAGTTTGGTTTTCAGGTGGAAGGCGAGCTCAAGCACGAGTTCTTCATTAACGGCCAATATCGGGATGTGGTGCGCATGTGCCTGTTTCAATCGGAGTTTCTGGCCGCTCATAAGCCTGCGCAAACTTTGCTGACACCGTCGGCGCAGTAGTGCTCAGTCGTGGCCCTTACAGATGCGCGGCTTTCAGACCGCTGCGCACAGCGCCTTCCAGCACACCGGGGTAGCCGGTATCGGTCCAGTCGCCTGCCAGACGAATAGCTGGCCAAGGTGTCGCTACCGAAGGGCGACGCAGACCGGGCACAGCCGCAAACGTAGCCCGTTTTTCGATAATCAGCTCGCTGGCCCGTATGGCAGGCATGGCTTTCAGGTGCCGGGTCTGGCTGCGTACCTGCTCGATGATCGCGGCAATGGCTTGCTCGCGGTCCAGCGCTTGCAGGCGCACAGCATCGCTGATGACGATCCCCACCAGCGTTTCACCGCTGCCCGGTTTCAGGGCGCTGTGATCAAACAGCCATTGGCCACCACTGCCGCTTTTATCGTCCAGCATCAACATGGAATGGGGCAGATTCCAGGCCTGTTCCAATTCCAGATACAGGGTGGCAATAGGGATGTAGCTGAAGGCTTCCAGATCGGCCAGCAGTTGTTCGCTGGCCGGGCTGCTGGGTAGGCTATGCAGCAGGCGCGCAGCCTGGACGGGAGGGCAGGCCACAATGGCTGCATCAAACTGCAGGCCGTCAATTTGTACACCTGACTCTGTCAGTTCCAGTCTTTGTACTCTGTGGCCCAGCTGTAGCTGAATGTCACGCAGGGCGGGCTCGCACCAGAGCTGGCTTAAATCCATCAAGGGAATCAAGGTTTGGCTGGCTTGCCGGGGACCGCCCAGGCTGTCGCGCAAGACATGGGCAAAGAGTTGGGCGCAGGCTTGCTCAATGGGCGTGTTCATGGCCGCCACGCAGAGCGGCTGCCAGAACAAACGGATGACCTGGCTGTCTTGCTGATGCTGCTCCAGGAGCTGCAAAACCGTCAGACCATCCGGGGTGCGCCATTGCTGTTTCATCAGCCAGCGGCAAAAACGTGCCAGCTTGATTTTCTGCGACCAGCTCAGGCCCTGGGCGCCTAGCAGGCCAGTCAATAAATGGAAGGGGGCAGGCAAGGGGCGATTGCGCAGGCGAAAGCGCCCATCGGCCGAGATCACGTCCAGATCCTTGCGTTCCAGACGGGATGCTTCGTCCAGTCCGATTTCCCCCATCAAACCCAGAATGACGGAGTAGGCGCCCAGCATGATGTGCTGGCCATTATCGGTATCACGCCCCAGATTGGGGCTGTGGATGCGGCGGGCACGCCCGCCTATATGGCGCGAGGCTTCAAAGACACTGACCTGATGGCCTTGCGTCTTCAGCCGCCAGGCGGCAGCACAGCCCGCCCAGCCCGCCCCGATAACCGCGACTTTCATCGGCCCAGTTTACGTTGCAAGCTGCGGCCGCCCGATACCCAGGTTTTCCAGGCCAACCAGAATTTGCGAATGGGTGTCAGCGAAATGCGCTGTTCCAGCACATGCCAACGATCATTGGCAATTTCTACCAGCAGGGCATGGTAGATGGCGGCCATCAACAGGCCTGGGCGTTGTGCCCGGCGGTCCACAGCGGGCAGGGCGCGCATGGCCTGGCGGTACAAGTCCTGGGCGCGTTCGGTTTGAAAGGCCATCAGGGCCTCGAAGCGCTCCGAATGCTGTTGATCCAGGATCTCGTGAGGTGACACACCAAACTTGTCCAGATCTTCCTGGGGCAGGTAGATGCGGCCACGACGAGCGTCATCGCCTACATCACGGATAATATTGGTCAGCTGAAAAGCCAGGCCCAGTTTTTGGGCATAGTCGCTGGTCTGTTCCTGGGTTTGGCCAAAAATACGCGCCGACAGCAGTCCCACCACGCTGGCGGCGTGCCAACAGTAGCGTTCCAGCTCGCTCCAGCTTTGGTAGCGAACCTGGTCCAGATCCATTTCCATGCCGTCAATCACGGCCAGCAGCTCGTCCTGAGGCAGATCGAACGCCTTTATATGCGGTGCCAGGGCCTGCATGACCGGGTGATGGGCACGGCCTTCGTACAGATCGGCCACTTGCGTGCGCCACCAGACCAGCTTCATGCGGGCAACCGATTCCTCGTGAACCTCGTCCACCACGTCGTCCACCTCGCGGCAAAACGCGTACAGCGCCGTGATGGCACGGCGGCGTTCAGGCGGCAGAAACAAAAAGGCGTAGTAAAAACTGGAGCCGCTCTGGGCTGCCTTGTTCTGACAATACTCGTCTGGGCTCATGGACGTTCAGGGTCGGTAAGGGGTACGGCTCAAGCCGCGGGTAATCAGGCGTAGCCAGTCCAGGCGGGACAGGGTGGGACGATGGCTGAAGACATCAAACTTTACCGCTTCCAGGCGTTCCAGAATACGCAGGCCGCCCAATACCATCATTTTCAGTTCCAGGCTGATGCGCCCGGACAGATAGCTGGACAGCAGCAGCCCGGCTTGCAGGCGTTGACGGGCATCGGTAACCAGCAACTGCATCATTTCCTGCCAGCGGGCATCGGCCTCGGGCTGACGCAGCAGCTGGGTACGGGCCTGGATGTAATCATCATCCAGATCATATTGGGCCAGCAGGTCTTGCGGGATATAGACACGGTTCTTGTGCCAGTCCAGTGCCACGTCCTGCCAGAAATTAACCAGTTGCAGCCCGGTACAGGTGGAGTCGGCCATCTCGATCAGCTCCGGGCTGTGGGCTTGATACAGATGCAGCATCAAACGGCCGACCGGGTTGGCCGAGCGGGTACAGTAATCCAGCACCTGGGCCATATCGCTATAGCGATGGGTGGTGACATCCTGGCGAAACGCAGACAGCAGGTCCAGAAAAGGCTTGAGAGGCAACTGGAAGTTGCTGATGCTGCTGGCCAGAGGGACAAAAATTTCACTGTGCGGGGTATCGGCCAGGACGGGCTGGTGATATTGCAGTTGTTCTATTCCGGCTTCGAACTGCGCCAGCAGTTCCAGGCGCTCGGCAGCGCTTAAATCGCCTTCATCAGCAATGTCGTCGGCGCTGCGGGCAAAACGATAAATATCGGTGACCGGTCGGCGTAGCCGACGAGGTAGCAGCACAGAGGCGACAGGGAAGTTTTCATAGTGCTCGATAGACATAGTCCGCCAGTATACGGCTTTCGTTTCCACTAGGGCTGGTTTAGACTTTCGTATTGCTTCGGGGAGAACCATGCCACGTCCTATCTCGGCCACCATTCATATTGCGTCACTGCGTCACAATCTCGATATGGTTATTCAGAGCCTGAATAACGCCACGGCTCCATCCGGCGTAAAACGGCCCCATATCTGGGCCGTCATGAAGGCCAATGCTTACGGTCATGACATCGAAAATGCGGTGCGGGCATTCAGTGCCGCCGAAGGCATGGCGATGCTGGACCTGAAAGAAGCCATACGTTGTCGGGCTGCCGGTTGGACCGGCCCCATCATGTTGCTGGAAGGTTTTTTCCAGCCTGAAGATCTGGATGTGCTGGCCGAGTTTGGCCTGACCACTGTCATTCATTGCCACGAGCAGCTCAAGATGCTGGAGCAGTGGAAGGGCGGGGTGGCCTTGAATGCCATGGTCAAGCTCAATAGCGGCATGAACCGTCTGGGTTTCAGCGTGGACGATTACCCCGCCGCCTTCGAGCGCGCTCAGCGTCTGCAAAAAGCGGGCAAGCTGGGAACCGTGGGGCGCATGACGCACTTTGCGCGCGCTGACGACAATATCGACGCCACGCTGGAGCAGATTCGCTGCTTTAACCGGATCACCGACGGCTTGCCGGGCCCGGTCAGTGTGTGTAATTCAGCGGCAACACTAAGCCCTGACCTGGGTGCATACATGCCCTCCGGTCCGGATCACTGGGTACGCCCCGGTATTTGTCTGTACGGCAGCTCTCCTTTTGCGGACATCAGCGCCGAGGACTTCGGCCTGCAGCCTGGTATGACTTTGGCCGCAGAGCTGATCAGCGTGCGCGGCGTCAAGCAGGGCGAGGGCATTGGCTACGGCCATACGTACATTGCCGAGCAGGCCATGCGTATTGGCGTGGTGGCTTGTGGCTATGCCGATGGTTACCCGCGTCACGCGGGAACCGGCACCCCGATTACCGTGAACGGTGTGCGCACTCGTTTGCTCGGTCGTGTGTCCATGGACATGCTGGCAGTCGACCTGACCCCGGTGCCCGCCGCCGGTGTAGGCAGTCAGGCGGTGTTGTTCGGTCAAGGCGGGCCCAGTGTGGATGAGGTTGCTGCGGCAGCCGGAACCCTGGGCTACGAATTGATTTGCGCGGTCGCCCCACGCGTGCCGCGCGTCATCCAGGATTAACACCAACAAGGCATAGCCATGAAAAATAAATGTGTACTCGTTACCGGCGCTACCAAAGGAATCGGCTGGGCAATCAGCCAAAGGCTGGCTGATGCCGGGGCCCACGTTGTGGGTCTGGCCCGCCACACCGAAAGCATTGATTTCCCCGGATATCTGTACTCCTGCGATTTGAGCAATGCAGGCGAAACCGAGGAAATGCTGCGCGTTATCCGCGAAAAATATCCCGTTGATGCGGTTGTGAACAACGTAGGTATGGTCGCGCCCGAACCGATTGGTCAGGTGGACCTGGGCAATCTTTATCAGGTGTTTGACCTGAATGTACGTGTGGCGGTGCAAGTGGCCCAGGCTTTCATCCCTTCGATGAAAGCGCGCAAGGAAGGCCGCATCGTCAATATTTGCAGTCGTGTTGTGCACGGCGGTTCCGATCGCACCAGCTATGCCGCGGCCAAAAGTGCCTTGCTGGGTTGTACCCGCACCTGGGCCTTGGAATTGGCTCCTTACGGCATTACCGTCAATGCGGTCTCTCCTGGTCCGATCGAAACCGAATTGTTCCGTGCCAATCATCCCGTCGGCAGCGAAGCCGAACAGCGCAGCCTGTCCTCCATTCCTTTGGGACGTTTTGGGCAGGCGGCCGAAGTGGCTGCTGCGGTTACCTTCTTGCTAAGCGATGAAGCTGCTTATATCACCGGCCAGAATCTGGGCGTGGATGGCGGTGGCAGCTTGGCCGGACGTTAAGGAATTTCTATGGCCACCAGTACTCGTGCGGCCCGCAAGGCCAAAGTTGTATTTGTTTGCACGGAGTGCGGGGCAGATACACCCAAGTGGGCGGGCAAATGCCCGGCCTGCGGGGCTTGGAACAGCTTGCAGGAAACGGTAGAGACACCGGCTGCGGCCAGTGCGCATCGTTTTGCTTCCCTGGCTGGCTCCAGCCCGGTCCAAAGTCTTTCCGATGTGCAGGCACGGGAACTGCCGCGTGTGCCCACAGGCATAGGCGAGTTCGATCGTGTCCTGGGCGGTGGCCTGGTGGAAGGCGGCGTGATCCTGATCGGGGGCGATCCCGGTGTCGGTAAATCCACGCTGCTGCTGCAGGCCATGGCAGCCTTGGCCCAGCAAACCAAAGTTCTGTATGTGACGGGCGAGGAGTCCGCCGAGCAGGTCGCCTTGCGTGCTCGCCGTTTGGGCGTGCCTACCGAAGGTGTGGATCTGCTGGCTGAAATTCGTCTGGAATCCATCAGCCAGGCCTTGCAGTCGCACCAGCCTAGCGTGGTGGTGATCGACTCGATTCAAACCCTGTATTCCGATCAGCTCAGTGCGGCCCCAGGCTCGGTATCGCAGGTGCGTGAATGTGCGGCCCAGCTCACCCGTCTGGCCAAGCAAAGCGGTACCTCCATGATTTTTATCGGTCACGTCACCAAAGACGGGACCTTGGCCGGTCCGCGTGTGCTGGAGCACATTGTGGATACGGTGCTGTATTTCGAGGGGGACACCCATTCCTCCTTCCGTATGGTGCGCGCATTCAAGAACCGCTTTGGCGCGGTAAATGAATTGGGCGTGTTTGCCATGACGGAAAAAGGCTTGAAAGGAGTCAGCAATCCTTCGGCCCTGTTCTTGTCCCAGCATTCCCAGTCAGTAGCCGGTTCCTGCGTCATGGCCACCCAGGAAGGCACACGGCCTTTGCTGGTGGAAATTCAGGCTTTGGTGGACTCGGCCCATGTACCCAATCCGCGTCGCCTGTCTGTGGGGCTGGAAAGCTCCCGTCTGGCCATGCTGCTGGCGGTGATGCATCGTCATGCTGGCGTGGTCACTTACGATCAGGACGTGTTCGTGAACGCTGTAGGGGGCGTCAAGATTACCGAGCCAGCCGCTGACTTGGCGGTGTTGCTGGCTATTTTGTCCTCCCTGAATAACCGCCCCTTGCCACGTGGCCTGGTCGTGTTTGGGGAAATCGGCCTGGCCGGTGAAATTCGTCCGGCCCCGCGTGGGCAGGAGCGTTTGCGCGAAGCGGCCAAGTTGGGCTTCAGCATTGCCTTGATTCCCAAGAGCAACGCCCCGCGTCAGGCGATCGAAGGCCTGGAAATCTGGGCGGTAGACCGGGTGGAAGACGCTGTCGACCGTCTGCGTAATCTGTAACCGCCATGATAAGTATTGAATTGATCCTGGCCTGCTTGCTGGGAGGCGCGCTTATTGGCTATACCGGCGGGGTCCTGGGGATCGGTGGCGGCTTGCTGGCTATTCCATTGCTGGGCCTGATTCTGGGTATGGACCAGCAAACCGCTCAAGGTACGGCCCTGATCATGGTGGTGCCTGCGGTGCTGCTGACCGTGCGCCAGTACCATCGTCGCAACCACATTGATTTTCGTCGGGCAGCATTGGGGGCGATCTCCTCCATCATCTTTACCTGGCTGGGCGCACGTCTGGCTCTGGGCATGGATGCGATCTTGCTGCGTCGCATTTACTCGGTATTTGTGATGGCCATTGCCCTGTATTATTTCGACCAGAGTCTGGGTTTTTCCCGGCGGCGTCGTCGCAGTGACAAGCCGCGTCCGGACCCGGAGTCGTTTGGCCAGCTGTGGTATATCGCGGTAGGCATGATGGCGGGCTTGGCCGGAGGCGTGTTTGGTGTGGGCGGTGCGGTGCTGGTGGTGCCGTTCCTGACCAGCCGTATGGGTTATAGCCAGACCGGTGCGCAAGGCTTGGCCCTGTCCATGATTATTCCCGGCACGTTGGTCGCCTTGGCGACGTACGCGTTTCATGGTCAGGCTACCTGGCAGGTCGGCATACCGATGGCGATAGGCAGCCTGCTGCTGGTGCCGTTTGGTGTGCGTCTGGCCTACCGTCTGCCTGAGAATCGCCTGAAGTTTATTTTTGCCTGCATGCTGGTATTGATCATGGCCCTGTTGCTGGTTCGTGCCTGAGGAGCTGCTGTGAGCACCCAATCCGAAACTGTCTATTCTTTGCCCGGCGGCGGTGCCTTGTTGGCACCGGAGCTGGCCAATCAGCTGGATCTGGAGCCTGAGGCCTTGCAGCGCTGGTTCGAGGCCACCTCGTATGGCGACCAGGCCAGCAAGGTGGGACAGGGTGGTCGTCAGGCCGCCTGGTTTGTGAACGGGCCCTTTGGTCAGGCGGTGCTGCGTCACTACCGCCGTGGTGGTCTGGTGGCTCGCTTCAATGAGTCTTCCTACTTGTGGCAAGGGGCATCCCGGACTCGCAGCTGGCGAGAATTTCAGGTGATGTCTTATTTGCACAACAAGGGCTTGGCCGTCCCCAAAGTGCTGGCGGGCGCATGGTGGCAGCAAGGTTTTTGGTACCATGCGGCTCTGATAAGCCAGCGGGTGCCCAATGTGCAGCCTTTGACTCTGTGCCTGGACCGTGCCTCCCCCGAAGCGGTGGCACACGAGATTGTCCGCATGCACCAATTCGAGGTTTGGCACGCTGACCTTAACGCCTACAATATTTTGCTGGATGCGAATGACAAAGTCTGGCTGATCGATTTTGACCGTGCACGACAGGGGCCCGTCAGCCCCGCCCAGGCGCTGGGTAATGTGCAACGCCTGAGACGATCTTTGCTCAAAGTGTGTGGGCCGCGTGGCGATCAGTGGTGGCAGCAGATGTTTTCTGCTTACCGTCACCAAACGCAGCGTTAATTACGACTACGGGCTTTAAAAAAGCTTTATCATCTCGCCTTTTGGGTTTTTCGCTTTCGATAGGAAGGGGACTCGTGATGTCTTTTGGGATGAACACACCACAGGTACTCGCCGGCCTGCTGGCCGCTGCTGCCATCATGCCTGTTGCACAGGCACAAAATCAGGTTGTTAACGTCTATAACTGGGCTGAATATACGGCCCCCGACACCTTGTCCGGCTTTCAGAAAGCCACGGGCATTACCGTGCGTTATGACGTTTACGACAATAACGACACTTTGCAAGCCAAGTTGTTGACGGGCAAGTCGGGGTACGACGTGGTGGTTCCCTCCACGCATTACGCAGCGCGTCAGATCGAAGGCGGTTTGTTCCAGAAGCTGGATAAAAGTCAGATTCCCAACTGGTCCCATCTGGATCCGGACATCATGGCGCTGCTCTCCGATGTGGACCCCGGCAATGAATACCTGATTCCCTGGGGCTACGGCACCAATGGCCTGGGCTACAACGTTACCAAAGTCAAAGAGATCATGGGCGAGCAGGTGGACCTGGGCAACTGGGACATGCTGTTCAAGCCTGAAAATGCCGAGAAGCTGAAAGGCTGTGGCATTTCCATTCTGGACGAAGCCGCCCAGGTGTTCCCGGCCGTGCTGCACTACATTGGCAAAGACCCCAACAGCAGCAATGAAGCCGATTACCGCGAAGCCCTGGACTTGCTCAAGCAAATCCGTCCTTACGTACGTCAGTTCAGCTCCTCGGGCTATATCGACGAGCTGGCTGCGGGCGATCTGTGCATGGTCTACGGTTTCTCCGGCGACGTGATGATCTCCGCTGATCGTGCGCGCCAGGCTAAAAAGCCGTACGCCATCGACTACTACATTCCGCAAGGCGGGGCTCCGGTCTGGTTTGACACCATGGCCATCCCCAAGAGCGCGAGCAATGTGAAAGAGGCCCACGCCTTCATCAACTACATTGAAACGCCGGAAGTCCATGCCGCCATTACCAACACCATGTTCTACCCGAACGCCAATAAAGATGCGCGCGAGTTCGTGGTCAAGGAAGTAGCTGACAACCCCATGATTTACCCTTCGCCCGAAGTCTCCAAGACTTTGTTCGTCATCAAACCACAGCCACTGAAGGTGCAGCGTCTGCAAACGCGCCTGTGGGCTGAACTCAAGTCTGGACGTTAAGGCATCATGCAAGATATCCGTACCGGAACCTCGCCCTGGATGGATGGCGAGGATGCTTTCGTGCGTGTGGACGAAGTCGTCAAGATTTTTGGCGATACGGTGGCCGTCCAGTCTGTAAGTCTGGACGTCGCCCGTCACGAAATTTTTGCGCTGCTGGGTAGTTCAGGCAGTGGCAAATCCACCTTGCTGCGTATGCTGGCAGGTTTCGAGGAGCCGACTTCCGGTCGGATTTATCTGGACAACGAGGATATTACCGACCTGCCGCCTTACCGGCGGCCGGTCAATATGATGTTCCAGTCCTACGCGCTGTTTCCGCACATGTCGGTTGAGGCCAATGTGGCTTTTGGCTTGAAGCAGGAAGGCGTGCCCCGCAACGAAATCCACGAACGCGTATTTGAAGCCCTGGATCTGGTGCAGATGGCGGGTTTTTCACGCCGCAAACCCAATCAGTTGTCAGGCGGGCAGCAACAGCGTGTCGCTTTGGCGCGTAGCCTGGTCAAGCGTCCCAAGCTGCTCTTGCTGGACGAACCCATGTCCGCATTGGACAAGCAGATTCGTCAGAAAACCCAGATTGAGCTGGTCAAGATTCTGGAGCGTGTGGGAGTGACCTGCATTATGGTGACTCACGACCAGGAAGAGGCCATGACCATGGCCAGCCGACTGGCGGTAATGTCCGATGGGCAGATCATCCAGTCCGGTACGCCTTACGATGTGTACTCCTTCCCGAACTCGCGCTTTGTGGCGGGCTTTATCGGTTCCACCAATTTGTTCACCGGCGTAGTGACGGTGGACGAACCGGACCACGTTCATATCGAGTGCGAGGAGTTAAACCGCCCCTTGTATGTCAGCCACGGGATCAGCGAACCGCTGGGCATGGACGTGTATGTGTCCATTCGTCCCGAGCAGATCAAGGTGAGTCGTGAGTTGCCTTCCGAGGACACCAACTGGGGCCACGGCATCGTGACTCATGTGTCCTGGATGGGTAGCTACACCCGCTACCAGATTCGTCTGGACGCCGGCATGTTGATCGAGGCGCAAATGCCTAGCGGCACCTTGGCCCAGCCAGATGCTCCCGGCGTGGACGAAGAGGTCTACGTGTCCTGGTCCGACGACAGCGCAACGGTACTGAGCACATGAAGAACCTGTCCTGGCGCAAACTGCTGCCCACCAGTCGCACGCTGGTGGTCGCACCCACATTCCTGTGGATGATCCTGTTTCTGCTGGTGCCATTTTTGCTCGTGCTCAAGATCAGTTTTGCCGATCTTGATTTCGGGGTGCCGCCGTATACGCCCTTGGCCCAGTTTGCCGAGGAAAGCATTTCCTTTGTACTGAACCTGCGCGGCTATATCCTGCTGTTCAGCGACAATCTGTATTTGGCCACCTACGTCAGCTCCTTGAAGATGGCTGCCGTCACCACGATCTTTTGTATCCTGATCGGCTACCCGGTGGCTTACTACATTGCGCGCTCTTCACCCGCCGTGCGTAGTCTGTTGTTGCTGGCGGTGATTCTGCCTTTCTGGACCTCCATGCTGCTGCGTGTCTACGCCTGGGTAGGCATCTTGCGTGGCGATGGCCTGCTCAATCAGGTCTTGCTGTGGATAGGCATTATTGATGCGCCGCTGGAAATCTACCGCACCGATCTGGCCGTCTATATCGGTTTGATCTATGCCTATCTGCCATTTTTCATCCTCCCTTTGTATGCGAATCTGGTAAAGCTGGATATGCGCTTGCTGGAAGCGGCTTACGATCTGGGCGCACGTCCCTGGTCGGCGTTCTGGAATATCACCTTGCCCATGTCCATGTCCGGCGTGATTGCCGGTGCCATGCTGGTGTTTATTCCGGCCGTAGGCGAGTACGTGATTCCGGAAATGCTGGGTGGGGCTGACACCTTGATGATGGGCCGTGTCATGTGGACCGAGTTCTTCAATAATGCGGACTGGCCGATGGCTGCTGCCGTCACTTGCGTGATGGTCCTGCTCTTGATCATTCCCTTGATTTTCTTCCAGTACAGCCAGATGCGACAGATGGAAGCGCAACGGGGAGGCCGCTCATGACCAAGCCTAATCCCTGGCTGCGTGCCATCGTCCTGACGCTGGGCTTTGGTTTTCTGTACATTCCTATCCTGTTCCTGATCGTCTTTTCATTTAATGAATCGGCCATCATGACGTCCTGGTCGGGTTTTTCCTTCCGCTGGTACGAATCCCTGTTTCAGGATAAAGCGCTGCTCAGTGCTGCCAAGCTGTCTTTCCTGATAGCCGTGCTGACCGCGACCATGGCCACCATTCTGGG
Organism: Alcaligenes sp. EGD-AK7; assembly: GCF_000465875.3. Classification (NCBI taxonomy): domain Bacteria; kingdom Pseudomonadati; phylum Pseudomonadota; class Betaproteobacteria; order Burkholderiales; family Alcaligenaceae; genus Alcaligenes; species Alcaligenes sp. EGD-AK7. The sequence goes on from NZ_AVOG02000067.1 coordinate 240,740, forward strand.
CACCTGGGCCGCCTATGTGCTGGCCCGTATGGGACGCTTCAAGGGCTTTGCTCTGTATATCGGTCTGGTCAGTGCACCGCTGGTCATCCCGGAAGTGGTGCTGGGTATTTCCCTGCTGCTGATGTTTGTGGAGCTGAACTCCCTGTTTGGCTGGCCGGAACAGAACGGTATCTTCACTATCTGGATTGGTCACGTGGTGCTGTGCACCGCGTACGCGACCGTGATTCTGCAATCGCGTATGCGTGAGCTGGATCGCTCTCAGGAAGAAGCGGCGCTTGATTTGGGTGCCACCCCCTTGAGGGCGTTTTTCCAGGTGGTCCTGCCTTCGATCGTGCCTGCCTTGATGGCGGCCTGGTTGCTGGCCTTTACCTTGTCGCTGGACGATGTGGTGATTGCCTCCTTCCTGTCCGGTCCTGGCTTTACCACGTTACCGGTGGAAGTGTTTTCGCGCGTACGCTTGGGTCTCAAGCCCGAGATCAATGCGTTGGCAACCCTGCTGATTTTGGTGATTGGTATTTTTGTTGTAGTCGCCAGCCGCTTGCAGGTACGCCGCGAGCGTCGCGCCTGATTGATAAGGAGTATTGCCGTGTTCACGATGTATGGTTTGAAAAATTGCAGCACCTGCCAAAAGGCGATTGCCTGGTTTGAGCAAAACGGTCTGCCATTGAACTTTGTGGATTACCGCGAACATCCCTTGGAAGCGGCCCGCTTGCAACAATGGGCGCAGGAGCTGGGTGGCTGGCCCAAGCTGGTTAACCGCGCCTCCATGACCTGGCGTAATTTGCCTGCGGAACGTAAAGAGCCGCAGGACGATGCCCAATGGCTGGCCTTGATTGCTGAATTTCCGGCGCTGGTGCGCCGCCCCTTGCTGATTACGCCCGAGGGCGAGGTCAGTGTGGGTTTCAACGAAGGCAAATTTGCCGCTCGTTTTCTTAAATAAACCAAGGGGGGCCAAGCCCCCCCATTTTTATATCTGCCATGTACACACAGACCGAACTCAAACAACAGGTGGCTCAGGCCGCGGTTGATTACGTCCTTCCTTTCCTGACCCCGGATTCCATTCTGGGTGTGGGTACGGGTTCCACGGTTGATTTGTTTATTGATGCTCTGGCGGCGCACAAACATGCCTTCAAGGCTGCTGCTTCCAGCTCGGAGCGCTCGACCGCTCGCCTGCAAAGTCTGGGTATTGCAGTGCAAGACTTGAACACCATCGAACGTATGGACTGGTATGTGGATGGTGCCGACGAAATCGATGCGGCGTTGAACATGACCAAGGGCGGCGGTGGCGCTTTGACCCGCGAGAAAATCGTGGCTTCGGTCTCGGACAAGTTCCTGTGCATTGTGGACGATTCCAAACTGGTGGATCGCCTGGGGGCGTTCCCCTTGCCGGTGGAAGTCATCCCCATGGCCAAGAATGCCGTGGCTCGTCAATTGCGTGCCTTGGGCGGTAATCCCGTCGAGCGTACGGGCTTTGTCACCGATAACGGTGGCCTGATTCTGGACGTGTCCGGTTTGTCGATTGCAGACCCGGCTGCTCTGGAAGCCCAGATCAACAATATGCCCGGTGTGGTGTGCTGTGGCCTGTTCGCGATTACCCCAGCCAGCGTGGCCTTGATTGCCGGTCAACAGGGTGTGCGTACCCTGCCTGGCGACGGTTTCTGAATTTTAATGTCTCTGTCATAATCGGTGCTTAATCTATGCACGGATTAAGCGCTGGCGCGAGCCATTTTGCTGTTACAGAAGGCCACTATGAACGAACATACCAATAAGCAGTTTCACTCCGATCTGGAGGCCACCCGTTCGCTGTTCTTGCAGATGGGCGGTATTGTTGAATCTATGGTTCGCAGTGCGACCGAAGCCCTGCAAACCGGGGATATGTCGCTGGTTGACCAGGTTCGCGAGCGTGAAAAAGAAATCAACCGCCTGGAAGTGGAAATTGACGAGCGCATCACCAACCTGATCGCCCGTAATCAACCCACCGCCATTGACTTGCGCATGTTGCTGTCCATCTCCAAAATGCTGACCGATATGGAACGCTGCGGGGACGAGGCCGAGCGCATCGCCAAGATGGCTCGCCGTCTGCACGAAGGTACCGCTGGCTACGAGCCCGTGGTGGAACTGCGTCACATGAGCTCCTCAGTCGCTGGCATGATCAACGATGTGCTGGACGCCTTTGCGCGCCAGGATGCCGTACACGCAGCACAGATTGTGCGTAGCGACAAGGAAGTGGATCGTGAGTGGAAGGGTTCGCTGCGTCACATCATCACTTACATGATTGAAGATCCACGCACGATTTCGCACTCCATTGATCTGATCTTTATCGCCCGTGCGCTGGAGCGTATTGGCGACCACGCCAAGAACATGGCTGAACGCGTGATCTACATGGTGCGTGGTGACGACGTGCGTCACACCGGTGTGAAAAACACCGAGCGTACTGCACGTGGTGAACCCTTGCCAGAACCGGAATCCGAAGACAAAGCCTGATTCCGACCCGGGCCTTCTTGCTGCAAGCCTTGCATGACACCATGCAAGGCTTGTTTGCTTTTCAAAAACTAAAGCCGTAGCCTTGGGGGGCTTGGTCAGGATAGAACTGGGTACGTAGCAGTACCGCATCCTGCACCGTAATCAATACTGCTGAGTTCCACCAGGGCGGGGTCAGCGTTGGCAAGGCCAGCAGATAGCCCTGCACGCCGTGCGCACCGGACTGGCGCACAAACTCCAGATCAGCCTCGTCCTCGACACCTTCGATGATCACGTAGGGGCTGTAATCGGCGCAGACATTGACCAGATTGCGCAGCAAATGGGCTGGCTGACCGGGGCTGCGTGCCCGCAGCAAGATCGAGCGGTCAATTTTGATAATGTCGGCATGGGTCTGCACCAGAAAGGCGAGGGTGCTATTGCCCGATCCCGTGTCGTCCAGAGCAATCCGTACCCCCAGGTTTTGCAGTTGGGCAATCAGGCGCAGCGCCGTGGGCTTGTGGGCGATGGTGCCGGTTTCCGTCACCTCCAGAATCAGGCGCTGGGCCACATCCGGGCGACTGTCCAGATAGCTGAACAGATCCTGCCACCACAAATCGTCCTGCAGGGAGCCTGCGGAGATATTCACTCCCAGACAAAGACCAGGTTTTGTACTGAGCAGCTCCACCACACTGCCCAAGACACTGCGATCCAGCCGGGATACCAGACCTAATCGCTCCAGAGCGGCGATGGCCTCGGGTAAAGAGTAATCCGCCGTGCCGCAGTGACGAATCAAGGCTTCTTCATAAAAGTCCTTGTTCTTGTGTTTTTCACCCAGGTGATAGATGGGCTGAAAGGCCAGGGCCAGCAGCCCATTCTGTAAATCATCCAGCATGCGAACTGCCAGACTCATATCGTCCCGGTACGTCTTGGCCCAAACTTTGTGCCAGGCGGCCAGCGTGGCTGGGTGATTATGAGAGCAGGGGTTGGGAGCGGGAGGGTGGAGCTGATTCGTGTCGTACTGACGGCTATCGTAGTGGTAAGCCATCTGGGTGTGCAGGTAGATGCGGTGCTCATCCTGGGTGATGGGGTCACACTCCAGTGCCGCACCCAGCAATTGGGCCAGGGCATTGGGATGGGTACGCTGAAAGCGGTGTTGCTTGCCCAACTGCTTCAAGGCAATCAGGACAAAATCTCCCCGGATAAAGATTTCATTGGCAGTCAGCCCACAGTCCAGCAGCCTTTGCTGCACGGTATCCAGCACAAAAGCATGAAACTGCGGCCCATACAAAGCCTCCAAATAGCTCAGGTTGACCAGCCACAGGCGCAAGTGAGTGGAGTACTGGTCAATCTCGGGTAGGTCTAGGCGGCACATGAACTTCTTTTCCTGTGGGTAAAGCAGTAAGCGGCGGTGCTGTGCAGGGCTCGGCGCAAGGCTGCTCAGACATGGACACGTGATGGGCCGGTGTGGCTTGGGCACTGTATGCGCATCAAGGCCAGCCGTGATTTTGTGCCTTAGGGCTTCAGGTAACTGTAGAAAAATCCCATTTCTTTTGATTTTTGACCAGTCTGAAACTAACTTGTCGCGCAGTGTTTCATTTAATTACGTTTTGGCTGCGTGTTGAAGGCGGGGCTATTTGATAGGAATGCGGGGAAAGGCGGGGGAGTCGGGGGCAGAAATAAAGAAACCCCGGAGCACGATGGTAATGCTCCGGGGTTTGGGTGCGTGTCCTGAATCGGGACTTAAGCGGAAGGGGCGGTAAAACCGTCGGCTTCCACGTCCTTGTCTTCAAACAGATATTGCTCCATCTGTTCTTTCAAATACGTGCGGGCACGGGCGTCGGCCAGGTTCAGGCGGTTCTCGTTCACCAGACGGGTTTGCACGTCCATCCAGTTGGCCCAGGCCTGTTTGGAAATCGAGTGCCAGATCTTGGTGCCCAGCTCGCCGGGGTAGGGGGGAAACTCCAGGCCCTCGGCTTCCTGTTTCAGCTTCACACAGTGAATCATGCGTGCCATATGTGTTCCTTTTCAATCAAATGCTTGGATGGGCGTATTGTACTTAGGGGCGCAGGAGGGTCAAACCGGCTTACAGCTTTTTAATAAAGACCATGCTGTTGCGCGAACGGTTGTAATGCGACTGCTTGCCCTTGGGCAGATCGGACACGCCACCTTGTACAAAGCCACGCTTGATAAACCAGTGAGACGTGCGGGTGGTCAGCACAAAAAGACGCTTGAAGCCGGCCGCACGGGCCTTGGCTTCGGTATGGCGCAAGAGAATTTCACCTTCGCCCGAGCCTTGCCATTCCGGGTGCACGATGAGACAGGCCATTTCGGCCATGCTTTCTTCTTCGTACGGAATTAATGCCACACAGCCGTAAATAATGCCGTCGTGCTCCAGAACCGTGAACTGCTCCACCTCGCGCTCGATGACCGAACGGCCACGGGGGACCAGGGTGCCGTCAATTTCAAGGGGTTCGATCAGTTGCACGATTGCACCCACATCGTCCAGATTGGCCGGGCGCAAATCGTCCAGTGTGTCTTCCACCACCATGGTGCCCACCCCATCGTGGGTGAAGATCTCCAGCAAAATGCTGCCGTCCTGCTTGTAGGGCACCAGGTGCGCACGGGCAATACCGCGTTTGACGGCTTGCGAGGCGTAGCGCAGGAAGGTGGAGCAGTCCTCGTCCAGCTTGCCCGAGGCCAGCAGGGAGTCGGCATCGGCACGGGCCAGTTCCGAATCGATATCCAGATTATTGGAGTGCCCGATATGCTCCGGGGTCAGGAAAATCAGCTTTTCAGCGCGCAGGGCGATGGCCGTGCTGGTGGCCAGATCTTCCATGTCCAGGGTAAAGGCCTCGCCAGTTGGAGAAAAACCCAATGGGGAGAGTAGAATAAGCGCTCCTTGGCTCATGATTAGCCGCATGGCGTCCACGTCCAGCTTGCGTACCGCCCCAGAATGCTTGAAGTCCAGGCCATCAATCACGCCCACCGGACGCGCGGTCACAAAGTTGCCCGAAATGATGCGAATCTGGGCATGGGACATGGGGGTGTTGGGCAAACCCTGGCTGAATGCGGCTTCAATATCCAGGCGAATTTCACCAGCGGCTTCTTTGGCGCATTCCAGAGCGACCGCACTGGTTGGCTCGGTACCGCGACCGAATTGCGTGGTTTCGCCTTTCAGGCGCAGTTGCTCATTGACCTGGGGGCGGGAGCCATGCACCAGCACCAGCTTGATGCCCAGTGCTGACAGCAGCGACAAATCCGGGATCAGGGTGTAGAGCAGTCCATCGTTGATGAGCTCGCCCCCAAAGGCCACCACGAACGTCTTGCCACGAAAATCGTGCACATAAGGCGCCACTTCCCTGAACCATCGCACAAATTGTGCCTGGGATTCATCAGGTGGTTCGATGGCGTTGTACGAGTCGGGGATGTCTGTGTTCATTGCGGGGGATCTTTGCGTCCAAATGGTTTCAAGCCAAAATTATAATGATGTCTGTACCAGAAACTACCTTTCATGCACGAGTCCGACGAATTGACTGAAAACCCACACTCTTTACCAACAATTTCGTACCCTGATGACCTGCCAGTCAGCGCCCGACGGGCCGAAATTGCGCAGGCGATCAAAGACCATCAGGTGGTCATTGTGTGTGGTGAAACCGGCTCGGGCAAAACCACCCAATTACCCAAAATCTGTCTGGAGCTGGGCCGTGGCCTGCAGGGCAAGATTATTGGTCATACTCAGCCGCGCCGTCTGGCCGCCACGTCGGTCGCCAAGCGTATTGCCCAGGAGCTGCAATCGGAGATTGGTGACTGGGTAGGGTACCAAATCCGCTTTAACGACAAGACCGGACCGCGCTCGGCCATCAAATTGATGACAGACGGGATCTTGCTGGCCGAGTCCCAGCGCGATCCCCTGTTAAGCCGCTATGACACCATCATTATTGACGAGGCCCATGAACGCAGTCTGAATATTGACTTCCTGCTGGGCTTTTTAAAGCAGTTGCTGCCACGTCGTCCGGACCTGAAGCTGATTATTACCTCGGCCACAATTGATGCCGAACGTTTCGCGCAGCACTTTGCCCACAAGGGCAAGAAGGCGCCTGTCATTGAAGTGTCGGGCCGTCTGTATCCCGTCGATATTGTGTACCGCCCGATTCTGGATCCGTCTTTGGTCGATGCCGAAGAACGCCGTTCCACCTCCGAGGAAGAGCGGGATCTGATGCAAGGCATTGTGGATGCGGTGCAGGAATGTGCCCGGCATGGTACGGGCGACATTCTGGTCTTCCTGCCAGGTGAGCGCGAAATCCGCGAAGCCACCGAGGCGCTGGAAAAAGAAAAGCCCATCAATACCGTGATCCTGCCCTTGTTTGCGCGTCTGTCGCAGGCGGATCAGGAACGTATTTTCCGACCCAAAGGCAATGCGCGCCGTGTGGTGCTGGCGACCAATGTGGCAGAAACCTCGCTGACCGTGCCTGGCATTCGCTTTGTGGTCGATAGTGGTCTGGCGCGTATCAAGCGCTATTCCTGGCGCAACAAGGTCGAGCAACTGCGTATTGAAGCGATCAGTCAGGCCTCGGCCAGCCAGCGGGCAGGGCGTTGCGGTCGTATTGGCCCCGGTATCTGTATTCGTCTGTATGACGAGCAGGATTTCAAGAGCCGCCCCCCCTTTACGGATCCCGAGATTCTGCGTTCCTCGCTGGCCTCGGTGATTCTGCGCATGAAGGCCTTGCATCTGGACGATGTGGAAACCTTCCCCTTTGTGGAGCCGCCCACTGGCCGTGCGATTGCCGATGGGTATCAAATTCTGCAAGAGCTGGGTGCGCTGGATGAACAGCAGCGCCTGACCAAGGTAGGCCGTTCCCTGGCCAAACTGCCTGTGGACCCGCGTGTGGCCCGCATGATTCTGGCCGGTCATGAACATCATTGTTTGACGGAAATGCTGATCGTGGCCTCGGCCATGTCCGTGCAAGATCCGCGTGATCGTCCTGTCCATGAGCGTGAAGCGGCCAATCAGGCCCATGCCCGTTTCAACGACGACAAGTCCGAGTTCCTGTCCTATGTGAAGCTGTGGAACTGGTTGGAAGAGCTGTCGCAGGAACAAAGCTCGCAGCGCAAGTTTGCCAATAGCGTCAAACAGGCTTTGCTGTCCCCTTTGCGTATTCGTGAATGGCGAGATGTTCATACCCAATTACGCAGTCTGGTACAGGAGCAGCGCTGGGTCGCCAACCCCTCGGCAGCTACGTATGAGCAGGTGCATCTGGCCTTGTTGACGGGCTTGATCGGCAATATTGGCTACAAGAGTGAAGAAACGGGTGTCTACCAAGGCACGCGTGAATTGCGCTTTGTGATTCACCCCGGCTCCAAGCTGGTCAAGAAAGCAGGCCGTTGGATACTTGCGGGCGAGCTGATGGAAACCACGCGACTCTTTGCCCGCTGTGTGGCGCGTATCGAGCCGCAGTGGATTGAGAAAGTCGGTGCCCATTTGCTGCGCAAAACCTGGGGCGATCCGCGCTGGGAGAAGAAAGCCGGGCAGGTAGTGGCCAATGAGCGCGCTACCTTGTATGGCTTGCTGATTTACAGTGGCCGTCGCATTCACTTTGGCCGCATTGATCCGGTGCAGGCACGCGAGTTGTTCTTGCGCCAGGCTCTGGTGCCAGGCGAGATCGACTCCAACCTGCCTTTCCTGCGTCATAACCGTCAGCAGATACAGGCGGTAGAGCGTTTGGAGCACCAATCCCGCCGTCCCGATATTCTGGTGGACGAAGAACTGATTTACGCGTTTTACGATCAGCGCATTCCCAAGGACGTGTACCAGACCGCCACATTGGAAAAGTGGTTCAAGGGCTTGTCCAAAGAAGAGGCCAAGGGCCTGGAGCTGAACCGCGACGAATTGATGCAGCACGACGCAGCCGGCATCACCACCGAGGTCTTTCCGCGCTCCGTTGAATGGCAGGGCGTGAAGATGGCGCTGGATTATCACTTCGAGCCGGGCTCGGTGCGCGATGGGGTGACCTTGAGCGTTCCCTTGTTCGCCTTGAACCAGATCGACGCTGCGCGTTGCGAGTGGCTGGTGCCCGGCATGCTGAAAGAAAAAGTGCTGGCTTTGCTGAAATCCTTGCCGCAACGCATCCGCCGCCATTGTGTGCCGCTGCCCGATTATGCTGCCGCTTTTCACCAACGCTGGTTTGAAAAAGCAGCCGATCCGGGCATGAGCCTGCTTGACGCCATTTCGCAGGATATGTGGACTCAGCTCAAGCAAAGGCCGCAGCGCAGTGACTTCAAGCCCGAGACGCTGGCGACGCACTTGTTCATGAACTTCCGGGTCATTGACGAGCATGGCCGCATGTTGTCGGGCGGTCGCAATCTGGATCAGCTCAAGGCCGAGCATGGCCGTCAGGCCCAGGCCTCCTTCCAGCAAATGGCCGCCAGCGACGAACAGGTAGCGCAAGTGCTGGATCACGAGCAACTGACCAGCTGGAGCTTTGGTGAACTGCCCGAGCTGATGGAAATCAAACGCAAGGGGCGCAGCTTTATTGGCTATCCGGCCTTGATCGACAAGAAAACCCATTGCGATCTGGATGTGTTCGATGACCCGGCCCAGGCCCAGCGTCAGCACCGTCAGGGTTTGCGCCGCTTGTTCCGTTTGGCCCTGCGCGAGCAGGTGCGCTTTCTGGAAAAGAACATTACGGACCTGACTCGTATCAGCATGCTGTACATCAATCTGGGGACGCAGGAACAATTGCGTGACCAGATTATTGATGTGGCTCTGGAGCAGTCCTGCATGATGGAGCCCTGGCCCAAGAACCAGGCCGAGTTCGAGGCTCGCGTGCAGGAGGGCCGCAGCCGTCTGGGTCTGGTGGCCCAGGAAGTGGCGCGTCTGGCCGGGCAGATTCTGACTGAATGGAGTGCCGCCCAGAAGAAACTGGCGCAAATCAAGGCCCACCCCGAGGCTTTGAAAGACATACAGCAGCAATTGAACGCCTTGATGCCCACCTTGTTTCTGGAAAGCAATGAATACGCGCAGTTGGCGCATATGCCGCGTTACTTGAAAGCGGTACAAACACGGGTGGACAAGCTGCGTGCCGACCCGGCTCGCGATCAACGCCTGATGCAGGATATGTCGGTTTTGCTGACCAAGTACCAGCGTGCCGTGGCCGCGCTGAAAGGTGCGACTGATAGCGGTTTGCGGGATTTCCGCTGGATGCTGGAGGAACTGCGTGTGTCCTTGTTTGCCCAGGAACTGCGCACCCCCATGCCTGTCTCGGTCAAGCGGCTGGAAAAAGCCTGGGCTGCCTTGCAGCGCTAGATTGTTTGTTATTTTGGTATTGGTCGGCAGGGGGCGGGTGATTGTGCGTTTGTTGTTCAGTGAGATGTGAACCAATCGAAACATATTGCCTGCCCTTATTCACCTTGAGCATCGCTTCAGGGTCACCAATGTCTATTGGCTTCAGTACAATTCCATCATGAGCGAAACCACCCCTTCCTTTGTCCATTTGCGATCCCACTCGGAGTTCTCCGTGGTGGACGGCATCGCCCGTATTCCCGAAATGATCAAGAAAGCGCAGGCCTATGGGCAGCCTGCACTGGCTTTGACGGACTTGTGCAACTTGTTTGGACAGATCAAGTTCTATACCTCGGCGCGTAAAGCCGGGCTGAAAGCCATCATGGGCTGTGATATCTGGCTGCAAAACGAGGAAGACCGCGAAAAACCGTCGCGCTTGCTATTGCTGGTGCAAAACGAGGCCGGTTACTTGAGCCTGTGTGACATTCTGACCCGTGCCTGGCTGGGCAACCAGTACAAGGGGCGAGCAGAAGTGCAGCGCGCCTGGCTGAAAGAGTGCAGTGGCCTGATTGCCCTGTCCGGTGGACGTATGGGCGATGTAGGCCAGGCCCTGGCCGATGGCAATCTGGAATTGGCCCGTGATTGCGCCCGCCACTGGGACAGTCTGTTCCCGGGCGCTTTCTATATTGAGTTGCAACGCAGCGGTGCGGACGGCGACGAACTGTATGTACAAGCTGCCATGCGCTTGGCCGCGGAGCTGGACCTGCCCGTGGTAGCGACGCACCCGATTCAATTTATTGCACCCGACGATTTCCGCGCGCATGAGGTGCGGGTATGTATTGCCGAAGGCGAACAGCTGGCCAACCCCAAGCGTGTGAAGCGTTTTACGCAAGAGCAATATTTTCTAAGCTCGGACGAAATGCAGCAGCGCTTTGCGGACGTTCCTGCTGCGCTGGAAAACACGCTGGAAATTGCCAAGCGTTGCAACCTGGAGCTGGAACTGGGCAAACCCTATCTGCCCGATTTTCCCACGCCTGATGGCATGTCGCTGGGCGACTTCCTGATTCAACAGGCCAAAGACGGTCTGGAAATCCGCTTGAAGCAGCTGTATGCCGACCCCGAGGAGCGCGAGAAGCAACGCCCCACTTACGAAGAGCGTTTGATGTGGGAGTGCAACACCATTATTTCCATGGGCTTTCCCGGCTACTTCCTGATCGTGGCGGACTTCATTAACTGGGGCAAGCACAATGGCGTGCCCGTAGGGCCGGGCCGGGGTTCGGGGGCGGGTTCCCTGGTGGCTTACAGCATGGGGATTACTGATCTGGATCCCTTGCGCTATGACTTGCTGTTCGAACGTTTCCTGAATCCCGAGCGGGTATCCATGCCTGACTTTGACGTGGACTTTTGTCAGGACAACCGCGAACGCGTTATTGATTACGTTAAACAGAAATATGGCCGTCAGGCCGTCAGCCAGATCGCCACATTCGGTACTCTGGGCGCAAAAGCCGTGGTGCGCGACGTAGGCCGTGTGCTGGAATTGCCTTACAGCCTGTGCGATGGCTTGTCCAAACTGATTCCTTTCAACCCCGCCGATCCCTGGACGCTGGAACGTGCGCTGGCCGATGAGCCTGCCTTCCGCGAGCGTTACGAGAACGACGAGGAAGTCAAAGCCCTGATCGATCTGGCCCGTCCCTTGGAAGGCCTGACCCGTAGTGTGGGCATGCACGCCGGGGGGGTCTTGATTGCACCCGGCAAATTGATCGATTTTTGCCCGCTGTATGCCCAGTCTGGCCCGGACGCCAACGCCGTGTCGCAATACGACAAGGACGACGTGGAGGCTGCCGGCCTGGTCAAGTTCGACTTTCTGGGGCTGCGTAACCTGACGATTCTGGACTGGGCCGTGCGCTATGTACGCCAGTTCAATGCGGACAAGCGCGAGTTCGACATCATGGCCTTGCCATTGGATGACGACGCCTCCTACAAGCTGTTGTGTGAAGGTAATACGACAGCGGTGTTCCAGCTGGAATCGCGTGGGATGAAGGAGCTGCTGCGCAGTCTGCGGCCTTCCACCTTTGAAGACATTATCGCCATGCTGGCCCTGTATCGTCCGGGGCCGCTGGAGTCGGGCATGGTGGTGGACTTCGTGAACCGTAAACACGGTCGAGCCGAGGTCGATTACTTCCACCCGGATCTGGAAAGCACCTTGAGCAGCACCTACGGAGTCATCGTCTACCAGGAACAGGTGATGCTGATCTCGCAGATTATCGGTGGCTACTCGCTGGGTGGTGCCGACTTGCTGCGCCGTGCCATGGGCAAGAAAAAGCCCGAGGAGATGGCCAAGCACCGGGTTCTGTTTGAGGAAGGGGCGGTCAAGAAAGGCCACGACCCTGAATTGGCGGTCAAGCTGTTTGACCTGATGGAAAAGTTTGCGGGCTATGGCTTTAACAAGAGTCACTCTGCTGCTTATGCTCTCATCGCCTATCAGACAGCCTGGCTCAAAGCCCACCATCCGGCCGAGTTCCTGGCCGCGACTTTGTTGTCCGATATGGACGATACCGACAAGGTCCAGATTTTCTGGAAAGACGCGCTGGCCAACGGCGTGGAAGTCTTGCCGCCAGATATCAATGCGTCCAACTATCGCTTTGAGCCTGTGCAGGACAGCTATACGGAAAAAGGCTTGCCGCCACGCACCATGCGCTACGGTCTGGGCGCCGTGAAGGGTACCGGTCAGGCTGCGGTTGAAGCGATTGTGGATGCTCGCAAGCAAGGCGGTCCTTTCACCAGCCTGTTTGATTTCTGCCGTCGTGTAGACCGCCATCAGGTGAACAAGCGCACCATTGAAGCCTTGGTGCGTGCCGGCGCTTTTGACACGATTGATGAAAACCGCGCCGCTTTGCTGGCCAGTATCGGTGCCGCTACTGAAGCTGCCGAACAGGCCGAACGTAGCGCCAACCAGTCTTCGCTGTTTGATGACGACTCCAACGATATTGTGGAAGGCGAGGTTGCGAAAGTGGCTCCCTGGAGCCTGCAAGATCGCTTGCGTCAGGAAAAGACGGCACTGGGCTTTTACTTCAGCGGCCATTTGTTTGACGCCTGGCGTGATGAGGTCCGCCGTTTTGCACCGACACCGTTGGCACGTTTGGAAGCGTCGCGCAGTCCGCAGTGGTTTGCCGGTGTGCTGTCAGCGGTGCGTGTACGCATGACACGTCGCGGCAAGATGCTTTACGCCATGCTGGATGACGGCTCGGCGCAGCTGGAAGTGGCCATCTTCAATGAGCTGTTTGAAGAGCATCGCCAGCGTCTGAAAGAAGACCAGTTGATCATCATCCAGGGCAAGGTCAGCAACGACGATTACACCGGCGGCTTGCGTATCAATGCTGATGCTATTTTTGACTTGCAGTTGGCCCGTGAAGCCCGTGCCAGTTGCCTGAGCATCGGCCTGAACAATAATGCCGACGCACAGCGTCTGCAAACCTTGTTGGCACCACACCGTGCCCAGGAGCAGGGCGGGGTGCCGGTCGAGGTACAACTGCTGCGTCCCGATTATGAGTGCGTGGTGCAGTTGGGCCCGCAGTGGCGTGTTCGTCTGGCGGATTCCTTGCTGGAGCAGCTGGAAGGCTGGGACGCCACGCGCGAGGTGGAGATCAGCTACCGATGAGGCCCTTGCGCATTCTGCACTCGGAAGCTGCCACCAGCTTTGGTGGTCAGGAAAACTACATCCTGCGAGCCATGCGCATCTTGCGCGAAAGGGGGCATCAGGTGGAGGCCGCCTGCCAACCCCACGCCCAGTTGACCGAGCGCCTGCGCGACGAGGGTTTTGTGGTTCATACCCTGTTGATGGATGGCCCGGCCAATTACATGCGCGGTGTGCGCCAGTTGCGTCGGGTCTTGCGCCAAGGTCAGTTTGATGTGCTGAACAGCCATAGCCGCCGTGACACCATGCTGGCCGGTGTGGCCGGGCGCCTGGCGGGAACTCCCTTGATTGTGCGTACGCGCCATCTGGCCAAGAAAGTGGGCTCCTTGATGTCTTACACCATCGTGCCCAAACGGGTGATTACGCCCAGCGATTATGTGCGCGATCACCTGATCGAGCGGGGCGTGAAACCTGGGCATGTTCGGGTGGTCTATCCCTGTGTCGATCCCGGCGTGATTGATTCAGCGCCCCTCCTGGATTTGCGTGCCCAGTTGGGTTTGGCGTCTGATACCTTGCTGGTAGGTTGCGTTGCCGTATTGCGGCGCGAAAAAGGCCATCATGAACTGATCGCCGCCATGCAGCCTTTATTTGATCGCTACCCTCAATTGCACTTGGTGCTGGTGGGGGGCGGCTCTCCGGGCTATGAACAGTTGCAGGCCTTGATCGCGGAGCTGGGGCTGCAAGGGCGGATTCATATGCTGGGCGCTCGTGCAGATGTGCCCTCGATTCTGCCCAATCTGGATATTTTTGCCTTGGCGACCCATATGGAAGCGTCGGGCACTGTTTTTGTAGAGGCTGGAAGCGCTGGCATTCCTGTGCTGGGCAGTCGCGTTGGCGGGGTCCCGGAGATGATGCAAGAAGGCCGCAGCGGTTTGCTGGCGGATTTGCACGACCCGGAGCAGTGGCGTGCCGCCTTGGAAAAAATGATCCGGAGCACGGAGTTGCGTCAGGAAATGGGAGCCGCAGGGCGCCTGTTTTGTCGTGGCGACGAGCGCTTTACCCCGGTTGCCATGGGCGACCGGCTGGAAGGCGCTTATTATGCTTGGTTAAAGGAGCTTCAGGGATGAAAGTGGCAAGCACCGTGCCCGTCATGATGTACCACCATGTCACCCCGGAAGGGGGCATGATCAATGCCAGTCCCGAGCATTTCGAGCAGCATTTGCAATGGTTGAAGAAAAACGGCTGGACCAGCCTGACAACCGAGCAATTTGTAGGCCATTTGCAAGGGCAGGGCGTACCGCCCAAATCGGTACTGATTACCTTTGATGATGGCTACCTGGATAACTGGGTCTACGCTTATCCCTTGTTGAAAAAATATGGCTTCAATGCCGTGATTTTCCTGGTGACAAGCTGGATCAATGAGGGGCCTGTGCGCCCTTATCTGGGCCAGGGCCAGGACGTGCCCGAATGCCCGGATCATCGCGAATGTGAAGCGCGTATCGAGCAAGGTCGCAGCGACGAGGTGATTTTGCGCTGGAGTGAAATCCACGCCATGCAGGCTGATGGTGTGTTCGAGTTCCACAGTCATACTCATACCCATACTCGCTGGGACCTGAGCGAACAGCGCGATCAAAAGAACGACAAGATGCGTTGGGAACTGGAGCAATCCCGTCAGACCTTGAAGGCCAATATGGGTATGGTCTCTGACCAGCTGTGTTGGCCGCAAGGCTATTTTGATCCCGATTATGTGCAGGTCGCCCAGCAAGCCGGTTTCCGCTATCTGTATACAACGCGCGCCTTCGGCTCCAACCAGCCTGGTAGCGATCCTTTGCACATTTATCGTTTCGCCGTGCGTGACACGACGGGCGTATCGGTAGGACGCAGGCTGAATGTTGCGGTACATCCCGTGATCGGTCCGATTTTCAACAGGTGGAAAGCATGGCGTCGTCGTCAACGACAGAAGTAGGGCAAAGCGCCGCGTCGAGTTCTGGCAAGCGCCTGTCCGTTATCCTGATTACGAAAAACGAGCAGGCGCATATTCGTGCCTGCCTGGAATCCGTTGCCTTTGCGGACGAGATTATTGTGGTGGACTCGGGCAGTACGGATGAGACGGTGGAAATCGCCCGTTCCATGGGGGCGAACGTGACGGTCACCCCGGATTGGCCCGGTTTTGGGCCGCAGAAGAATCGGGCACTGGATCAGGCCACGGGAGAGTGGGTGCTGTCCATTGACGCGGACGAGCGTGTTACGCCCGAGCTTGCACAACTGATTCAGCAGGAAATGACTCAGCCGCGTGGTACGGCTTACCGGATTGCCCGCCTGTCAGAGTTCGCTGGCCGCTGGATGCGCCATAGCGGTTGGTGGCCAGACCGGGTATTACGACTGTTCAAGCGTGGTACAGCCCGTTTTAACGACGCCAAAGTCCATGAAAGCGTGCAGACCGAGCATCCAGTCCTGGTCTTGGATGGACATTTTCTGCATTACCCCTACGCCAGCCTTGAAGTCTTTATCGACAAGATCAACCGTTATTCCTCGGATGCGGCCCGTCAAATGCAGGCCAAGGGCAAGACCACCAGCCTGCCGGGCATTGCTGGCCATGCCAGCTGGACCTTTGTGCGTCACTATATTGTTCGACGGGGTTTCCTGGATGGCCCGCAAGGCTTCATTCTGGCGTGTATGGCCGCTTCTGGCAGCCTGTTTCGATATAGTAAGCTGTGGTATTACACCCGTCAGAAGTCTGATTAGCCCCTTATAATGCCGCCTATGATTCCGATTCTTATGTACCACCAGGTCGGGGTGCCTGCTCCCAAGGGCTCGCCTTACCGTGGTTTGACCGTGCATCCTACTGATTTTCGGCGCCAGATGACTTGGCTCAAGCGCTTGGGTTACCGTGGTTTATCCATGGCGCAACTGATGCCGTACCTGCGGGGTGAAAAGCAGGGCAAGGTTGTGGGAATCAGCTTTGATGATGGCTACCGTAACGTCTTTCAGAACGCCATGCCGGTGCTGGATGAATTGGGCTTTACGGCGACCAATTACATTGTGGCGCGGCATCTGGACGGCTCGAACTTCTGGGACCAACCCAAAGGAGTGCCGCATTCCGGTCTGATGTCCTTGCCAGAACTGCGCGCCTGGGTGAACGCCGGTCATGAAGCCGGTTCGCATACGCTGGACCATGTGCATCTGACCGATGTGTCCTCGGAAATTGCCCATTACCAGATCGCGCAATCCAAGGCGGAGCTGCAAGACGTGCTGCAAGTGGAAGTCAGCGCGTTTTGCTATCCCTATGGCGATCAGAATCAGGCTATTCGTGAGCAGGTGCGTCAGGCTGGTTATCTGAATGCCACCACGACCAATCGCGGTCTGGCCCGTTCAGACGATGATTTATTTGACTTGCCCCGTGTGACGGTCTCGCGTTCCACCAATATTTTGCGCTTCGTGCAAAAGTGCGTGACACGCCTGGAAGACAAGCGTCGTACGGTTTCCCGCTCATGAGCTCAGATCAAACCCGCGACACTCCCGCTGCGATTCCCGAGCGCCTGCGCATCGCTTTTGTGGTCGACCGTTTCGGTAACCGCTTTGGCGGCGCTGAAGCGTATGGGGTGGAGCTGATGCGCGAGTTGGCCGAAAAACACGAAATCACCGTGTTTGCGCGCGAATATGACAGTCGCTGTGATTTGAAGCTGGCCTATGTGCCTATTCGACATTGGTCGCATTGGCCGGGCTGGATACGCGGCATTCTGTTTGCCCGTCAGGCCGCCAAGGCCACGGCGCAAGGTTTTGATATTGTGCACTCGCACATGAACGGCTGGTGCGGGGACGTGGAAGTAGTGCATGTCACCCCCGTGCGGTTTAACTGGCGCGTGCGGCCTTTGCCTTTGTTGAAAAAACTGGGCTCTTACTTCAGCCCGAGGGTCTGGGGGTATCTGGGCCTGGAAAAACGCCGTTTGCGCCCTGGTCCTCATGCCGTAGTCGCCGTTTCGGGCCTGATTGCCGAACAATTGCAGCAAGCCTATGGCAGCGTGCACGACTATCCCGTCATTGCTCCCGGTGTGGCCTTGCCGCAAGCCGATGCCCAAGGCCAGGAGCGCACCCAGGTTCGCGAGTCTTTGGGTTTTGCGAACGATCAGGTTGTCTGCCTGTTGGTGGCTCGTAATCCGCTGCGTAAAGGCTTGAATACGGTGCTGGAAGCCTTGGCGAAACTGCCTTCTCATTATCGATTGCTGGTGGTGGGCGGAAAGCCGGGTTTGCGTGACCAGATACGCCAGCAGCTTCAGACTCTGAATATGCAGGATCGCGTCATCCTGCAGGGTGAAACCTCCAACGTCGAACCTTTTTATCGCGCTGCCGATATTTACGTGCATCCCACCCTGAATGACAGCTTTGGCATGGCACCGCTGGAAGCCATGTCCTATGGCTTGCCGGTTGTCCTGAGCCCGGCTCCGTGGTGCGGCTTTGCCCAATATGTGCAGGGCGGCTATCACGCATTGCTGCTCAGCCATCCGGAGGATGCTCAGGAACTGGCTCGGGCGATTGAGAAAATCAGCAAGGACCCGGCCATGGCCAGGAATCTGATCGAGAACTCGCGTGAGTTATTGGTTCAATTCAGCTGGCCTGCCGTCGCGACTCGCTATCAGGACCTGTATCAAAAAGTGTTGCTTCGCCGCCAAGATTAAAGGCAGGTGCAGCCAGGTTTTCTCTTTTACCGAGATTAAATCGTCAAAACTGCTGTTCAGTCATTGTTCAGCTTACGCAATAGCGGATACACTTTGTGGCCTGTAGATGCTCGATCTGAGTATTTGTCTGTCATTCACAGCCGCTGACGGAGCGAGTTTTGAAGGTCCTGATCACTGATATTCACCATGGTAATGGCGGTGGCCATGTCACCTATATTCTGGGTTTGTTGCGCGGTTTGGCCCATCAGTGTGAATTCACTCTGGCGGCACCGGCAACGGGCCGACTGTATCGGGAAGCGTCGCAGATACCCGGTGTAAGAGTGTTGCCAGGCCTGTATACCGCCCGTATCGGGACGGCCTTGTCGGAAATCTGGAACCTGCGCCGTTTTTTGCAGCGCGAAGCCTTCGATATCGTGCATTGCAATGGCAGTACCGATCATCGTCATGTCATGATCGCCTGCAAAACCTTGTCGAATCCTCCCGTTATTATCTGGACCAAACACAATACCAAGCGTCTACACAGCATGGGTAACCGTTTGCGGGCGCGCTTTGGGACTGATCTTTGCATTGCTGTCAGCGATTATGTTGCCCGCCAACTCGCCAATTCTGATTATCGGCGTTGCAACGTTGAGCGGATTTATCACGGTCTGGACTTGGAACATTATTCCCCGGTTTCCGCGCGGGAAAAGCAGGTTGCACGCCAAGCACTTTTCGGCGCTGATTTGGCAGAGAACAGTTTGGTGCTGGGCTCAGTGGGTGGCACGGATCTGGAAAAAGGTTGGCTGCTGCTGGTTGAAGCAGTGTCCCGTCTGGAGCCGGAACTCAAGCAGCGCGTTCGGATTGTGGTAGCAGGTGATCCGCCTGTGGAGGCTGTTCGGGAGCAAGTGCAGGCTTTGGGCTGTGCCGAGCAATTGGTTTTCCCCGGCTTGGTTAAGGATGTGCGCTCGATCCTGGCCGCCTGTGATGTGGGGTTTGTGCTTTCATATAAAGAGTCGGCCTCGTACGCGTGCTACGAATCCTTGGCTTTGGGGCTGCCCGTCTTGATCTCCGATGCGGGTGGTTTACCGGAAAGCATCGAGCATTTGCATGAGGGTTGGGTGGTGCCTTGTGGAGACGTGGCAGCCATTGAGGCGCATGTTCGAGACATGTTATGTCAGAAGTACTGCTTGCATACCGTGGGCAAGCGTGCCAGGCAGCGCGCAGAGAATCGTTTTGATGCGCAGCGTTTTTCGGTGGATACTTATCAGGCCTATTTGAAGGCGCGGGCGCTATAAAGTCAGATGCAGGCCAAGCCTGTAGCAAAAAGCGTTCTGAGTGTATTTCAGAACGCTTTTTTTTATGCCTAGTTGTTGAGGGACGGAGCCGTGAGTGTTTCCAGCTCCGTTAGCCAGATCAAGGCATCTTCCCGCTTTTCTCCACACATTTCCGGCGAGGCTTGCAAGCCCGAGCAACAGGCAGGGCGTTCGGGTTGGCCAAAAATCCGACAACGTAGCTGTTCGTCCAGCTGAATGCAAGGCACACCCGCAGGCTTGCCGTGGGGCATGCCGGGGATAGGACTGGAGATAGAGGGGGCGATACAGCAGGCCCCACATTCAGAACGGCAAATCATGCCCAGCCTCGGGACCAGTACACCAGAATCCCGACATATTCCTTGATGATGGAGCGGCTGGATTGCAGGGCCATCAGATTGGGTTTCCACATGGAAAACTCGGGGCTGTTCGGAACCGTTAGCTGTGGAGCGGCACCAGCCGCAATGACATCGACCCCTTGCTTGCGGAAAATTGCCATGGCGCGTGGCATGTGCAGGGCAGAGGTTACCAACAAGACTTTCTTGGCCTGCTTTTCTTGCAGTAGCTGGGCGGTGTATGCACCATTTTGCTGGGTGGTCAGGCTTTCGTTTTCCATCAGTGTGGCCGAGGCGGGCACATCCAGATTAGTCAGGGTGTTGGCCATGACCTTGGCTTCACTGATGCCGCCGTCCAGCGCGGCTCCGGACAAGACAATGTAAGGTGCACGGCCCGCTTTATACAGATCGGCCGCTCGTTCTACCCGCGCCGATGTTTTCTGTGCTGTTTGGGGCAAGAACCAATTGCTGCGGTTTTGAGCGGTGTGGCCGCCCAGAACCACAATGGCATCGGCTTGCGTTACCTGCTCAGCCGGCTGATAGGGATACATTTTTTCCAGATAACCGCCCGCATACAGACTGGTGGCAGGCAGGGACCAGGCGCCGGTCCAGAGCAGTCCGGCCAAGGCCAGAGCGGCGGCGGTTTTGCGCAGGCGCAAGATAAAGAGCAGCACCGCCACAAGTAGTAGGGCGGCAAACAAATTCAGCGGAATGACCAGGCTGGTCAGGATGCTCGATACATTCATGGGTGCTCCCGCTCTGACTCCAGCACTTGCGCCACCTCGTCCAGCGTTGGCCATTGGCCATCGCGCCCCAGGCAAATCGCCCGTGGCGACCAGGGACCGGTGTCTTCAGGGTTGGTGACGCCACATAAGGTCAGCTGCTGGGCCTTGATGGCTGCCGCGACATGGGAGACGCCAGAGTCATTGCAAATAACCCACTGCGCCTGTTGGCAAAGCCGCGCAAACGCTCCTAAAGGCAGGGGCGGCAGGCAACGTGCGCTGGGCGCATTTTGCAGGGCAGCCTCATGCTCGTTCGGCGGGGGGCACATAATGACGGTTTTGCCTTGGGCTTGCAGATGGCGGGTCAGTTGGTCGAAATACGGCCAGACTTTGACGCGGCCTTTGTGCAGTCCCGTTGCGGTAGGGGCGATCAGAATATAGTCACCGGGGCGCAGGGCGGCTTGGCGTAGACTGTTGTCGCCTTCTTGCCGTTGCAGGGGGCTGAGCGTCAAATCCAGGGTGGCTGGGGCTTGTTCAGGCGCCGGGTTCAATTTCCACAGCGCCAAAGCCTGCTGAACAATATAGAACCAGGATTGCACCGCATGCAACTGCTTTTGCGGCTTATTTAACGGCCATCGTAATAAAAGGCTACGGCCATCGTCCCGGTAACCGCAGGCTGGCAGACCTGCCAGTTTGAAGCTGAGGGCACTGCTCAGCGAATCGGGCAGCAGCAGGCCATACGCTTGGCGATGGCCGTGCTGGCGACGATAACGGCGTATGGCCTTGGCATCCTGGTGCCAGTGGCTGCTCATGGGGATGAAGCCATGCAAGGGGTAAGCCGACAGCAGTTCGCGGGCCCAGGGACGGGCGCAAACCACGACGGGCAAACCGGTATCCAGCAGAGCCTGTAAACACGGCAGGCTCATGCATACATCGCCTAGCCAATTAGGCAATCGTAAATAAAGGGCAGAGGGATCAGACATGAACAGGACAACTAGGCAGAACCAACAAGTGCGGAGGCGCTCGACTCAGGCAATGAGCGTTAGAATAAACACAATTAGATAGTATATAGGGTGTCCTCGTTGTCCAACGCCATAGAAACCAAAATCAAGCCTGCTGGGCACGATCCTGTCAAATCCGATCTCTGGAAGCGCATTTATAGCCGTTTGCTGCCTTATTGGAAGGTGGCGGTGCTGGCGCTGATCCTGGTCAGCATCTCCTCAGCTACCCAGCCAGTGCTGGCGGTGATCATGAAGCCTTTGCTGGATGATGGCTTTACGGGTGCCAATCCGGACTATATGTGGTCCATCCCGCTGGCGGTGATCGGGCTGATGTTTGTGCGCGGCGTGACCAGCTACGGCAGTTCTTATTTGTTTGCCTGGATCGCCAACAAAATGTTGCTGACTTTACGTGGTGACATGTTCTCCCGCTTGCTGGGATTGTCCGATTCGGAGTTCAAGCAAGGGGATACTGGCCGTTTGCTGAACCGCTTCACGATTGATGCCGGCACCATGACTGGCGTGGCCACCGAGGTGGTCACCGTCGTAGTGCGTGAAACCTTGACCGTGATCGCCTTGTTGGGCGTTCTGCTTTACATGTCCTGGCAATTGACCGTGATCGTGTTTCTGGTCATGCCCGCCTCGGTCTTTGTGGCCAAACTGGTGTCGCGTCGCCTGCGCCGCATTAACCGCGATACCGTGAACATGAATGCCGAGCTGACTCGTGTGGTCAGTGAAGCTATTGATGCCCAACGTGTCATCAAGCTGTTTGATGGCTACGAGCGTGAAAACACCCGTTTCATGTATGTGAATGCGCGCCTGCGCCGCTTCGCCATGCGTGCAGCTTCTGCGGATGCCGCTCTGTCGCCTATTACACAGCTGTTTGTGTCGATTGCCGTGGCCGGAGTGATTTTTGTCGCTCTTTACCAGGCCAATACCGGCACGCTGACTATCGGTAGCTTTGCCGCTTTCATGGCTGCCCTGGGACAGATTTTTGATCCTATCAAGCGTTTGACCAATATCACCGGCACGATGCAGCGCATGCTGGTGGCGGCAGAAAGTGTCTTCAAGCTGGTTGACCAGGACCCTGAGCCCGATACCGGGACTCGAGAGTTCACGCAGCCTGTGCATGGGCATATCGAGTTCGACTCGGTGTCACATCGTTTCCCCAACGCGCATCGCGATACCTTGTCCGAGGTCAGTTTTGCGGTGCAGCCCGGCCAGACTATTGCCCTGGTTGGTCGTTCCGGTAGTGGCAAGACCACACTGGCCAATATGTTGCCGCGTTTCTTGATTCCTAGCAGTGGGCAAGTGCGGGTAGACGGCATTCCCTCGGAAGAGCTGACCTTGCGTAGCTTGCGTAGCCAGATTTCTTTGGTTAGCCAGGATGTGGTGCTGTTTGAGGCGACGATTGGTCAAAACGTGGCCTATGGTGCGGGAGCCGATGTTACGCCGGAGCGTATCTGGGAAGCGCTGGAGGCAGCCAATCTGCGCGAGTTCGTGGAAGGCTTGCCACAAGGTCTGGATACGATGGTGGGCGAGAATGCCAATTCCCTGTCTGGTGGCCAGCGTCAGCGTCTGGCCATCGCCCGTGCCTTGATTAAAAATGCTCCCATTCTGATTCTGGATGAGGCCACCTCGGCTCTGGATAATGAGTCCGAGCGTCAGGTTCAGATGTCGCTGGAGACCTTGATGAAGGGCCGCAGTACCTTGGTGATTGCGCATCGTCTGTCTACCGTACAAAATGCGGATCAAATCCTGGTGCTGGACGAAGGGCGGATTATTGAGCAGGGCCGTCACGACGAATTGCTGGCCCGCAACGGTGTGTACGCCGGTTTCTACCAAATGCAGTTTCAGTTCAACGAATAAGCAGCCTGGGGCTGCACGATAAGGAACATCATGAAGAAAATCATTCTTGCGCTGGCCGGGCTGGCTGTGTTGGCAGGGTGTGCCAAGCAGGGTGCGGAACTGCGAGAACAGGATTTGCGTCGTCCCAGCTATTTCAAGACGGAGCGCCGCATCAATACGGACTTTGTGGGTATTCAGCGTGCCTTGTTCAAGCATCAGGCCGAGTGTGGCAAAGCAGCGGTTTTCAAAATGGATGAGCGTCAGGCCAGCTACGGCACTTTGCGCTACGAACTGGAACCGGGGGCGGGCTGGGATAAAAGTATCCTGATCGATCTGACCATGATGCAAAAGGGTTGGGTAGACGCAAAGGTTTACGCTTACCGCGCTGATGTGAAGCGAGAGATTCAGGAGATCTTCACTTCAATTCGTGCTCCAGGTGTGTGCAACCCGGACGATGCACCAAAAGAAGTGCTGCCCGAGGATGATTTTGTACCGGTTGCGCCGCTGTAAGTGTCCAAGCTTTGTGCTGGGCAACTCGCTCAGCACATGAGGCGCCCTGATCGCAGGACAAGTCTGTCCTGCTCGTGACCCGCTTTTTCAGGCGGGTTTATTGTTTTCAGTCCCTCTCAATGAACAGAGATGATTATGGATCTTGCCTCTACACCCCCAGTCAGACAGACAGCCTCGACAGCAGCGATGCTTTATCTGATTTGCGGCAAGATTGCGGCGGGTAAATCCACCCTTGCTAAAAAGCTGTCCGAGCAGCCCAAGACCGTACTAATCAGCGAAGACGTTTGGCTGGCTAACGTATACCCCGGTCAAATTGCGTCTTTGGAAGATTACGCGCGCTGTTCAGCGCAGTTGCGGGCGGCCATGGCACCGCATATTGCTGCTTTGTTGCGGGCCGGAGTGTCTGTAGTGCTGGATTTTCCGTCCAATACCCTGGCAACACGCGCTTGGGCGCGGGAGCTGATTGAAAAATCGGCTGTGGCTCATGAACTGCATTATCTGGATGTGGCTGACAAACTGTGCAAGGCACGTTTGCATGCCCGTAATGCCAGTGGTGAGCATCCCTTTGAGACGACCGAAGCGCAGTTTGATTTGTTCAGCTCTTACTTTGTGGCACCTCAGGAGTCAGAGGGCTTTCATATCATCCGCCATCAGATCAGCGAATAAGCCGGGGCGTGTTTTTCTGCTGCTAGTTGCCGCGTGCCAGAAGATGTTTGCTGGTTTGCTTGTATCTGTGTCTGAGCTTTGCGTGTGTAGGAGCGTGTCCGAGCAGGCCGCAGACCTTGCCGTACAAGAGCTAATGCAGGGGATTGGCTACCCAGCCAACCCCAATGCTGACCAATTACAGCAAAATAATGTCGTACTGTTCCTGGGAGTAGTGTGGATCTACCTCCAGGGAAATGGGCTTGCCAATAAAGTCGCCCGCCACGGCCAAGTGCTGGCTTTCTTCTTCCAGAAACAGGTCCACGACCTCCTGGGCCGCCAAAATACGAAATTCCTTGGGATTGAATTGTTTGGCTTCGCGCAGGACTTCGCGCAAGATTTCATAGCAGACGGTGCGGGCCGTACGGACGGAACCTCGCGATTGGCAGGTGGGGCAGGGCTCGCATAGTTGGTGCGCCAAAGAGTCACGCGTACGTTTGCGCGTCATTTCCACCAGGCCTAATTGACTAAAGCCATTGATCGTCACGCGAGTGCGGTCTTTGGCCAGCGCTTTTTGCAGCTCCTGCAAGACAGACTCCCGGTGAGCAGGGTCGTCCATATCAATAAAGTCCAGGATGATGATGCCACCCAGATTGCGCAGACGCAGCTGGCGGGCCAGGGCAATCGCTGCTTCCAGGTTTGTTTTGAAGATCGTGTCGTCAAAGTTGCGACCACCGACGAAACCGCCGGTATTCACATCCACCGTAGTGAGTGCTTCGGTCTGATCGATAATCAAATAGCCGCCGGACTTCAAATCTACCCGACGCGACAGGGCGCGATTGATTTCTTCATCCACATGGGCTGTATCAAACAGAGCGCGACTGCCTTTGTGGTGACTGATGCGCTCAAGCACCGAGGGCGTGTAAATCTGTGCCCACTCCTTCATCTCCTGCACGACGGTGCGTGAGTCCACGATGATGGATTGGGTGTTGGGCGTCACCATATCGCGTAAAACACGTTGCGCCAGGCTCAAGTCCGTATAAAGCACAGAGGGGGCGCCTTGCTCGCGGATACGTTCCTGAATACGTGTCCACAAAGTACGCAGATACTGCTGGTCTGCACTGATCTCTTCATCCGTCGCGCATTCGGCCTGAGTCCGTACGATGAAACCGCCTTTCTCATCCTTGGGCATAAGACGACTGACACGCTCGCGCAGCTCGATCCGGTCTGCATCCGAACCAATCCGTTGCGATACGCCAATATGAGGATCAAAAGGCAGATACACCAACATGCGGCCCGCAATACTGATTTGTGTTGATACACGAGCACCCTTGGTACCCAAAGGATCCTTGATGACTTGTACTAATAGAGACTGACCTTCGTACAAGAGCTTTTCAATCGGCGTGGTGGGACTACCCTGATTACGCTCGGTGCGATTCTGGCGTAAGTCCGCGACATGGATAAACGCCGCGCGTTCCAGGCCAATATCAATGAAGGCACTTTGCATGCCGGGCAAAACCCGTGCCACCTTTCCCAGATAGACGTTCCCCACATAACCGCGTTGGATGCTGCGCTCGATATGAATTTCCTGGACAGCACCTTGCTCGACCAGGGCAACACGGGTTTCAAACGGAGTGACGTTAATCAGGATGTCTTCATGCATAGTAATTTCGCTCAGGAATATCTGTTCCGGGCTAGTGTAGGGCCAAGTCGGTGAGGCTGCTATGCCTTTATGACTATATAGAGAGTTTAGGGAGGATGAATGCTTCGCTTGTCTTTGTTTGGGGGACTGCTTGGAGGCGTTTATGGTTCCAGTTGCTTTATGTAGGTCGCCACTCGAGGCCCCGGGACCGGGTGGCTAGCAGCCCTGCATAATGCTCGATCTTGGAGGCCATTCAACTCGTTATCTATCTCTATATAGACACTGTTGGTTGAAGGCACAGGGCCGATGCAGTGTTCGTGTGGCCGTTCTTTTGTCCGCCATCTATCCATCCAGCAACCAACCAACCAACCAACCAACCCATCGACTGGCGACTGTTCTTTGGAGGGAGTTTTTCTTCTATCTATATAGAAGAGGATAGAGGGAGGAGTTGTCAGAGAATGGGGGAGATGATTTAACGAATTTCCGTGAGGAAAATAGCTTTCTGTTCGTGTTTTGCTCTGAAGAAGCTTGAAGCCTCCTGCCTGAAGGCAAAAAGTCGAAATAAGCTAAAAATTATTTTTATAGTTATTCCTTATTGTTATCAATGGTCTAAGTGTTTTTGAAGGGTTTCTGCTTCTTAAATGCCAAGAAAAATCCCATGAAACTCTTGCAAAGCGGAAAATCCTCGTGCTATAGTTCTTTTCTCGCTGCAGCACACACAGGGTTTTCCCTGAAGCGCTACAGAGAGCAGTTAGACAAGATTCACCGCCTTGGCCAAGAGGCCCGCACCGAAGCTTGAATGACTGGTCAGGAAACTGACAGGGTGTAAAACCCGGAGCTTGACAAATCAGAAAATTCTGTGTTAAAGTTCTAGGTTCTGCTCCAGAGAACGCAGCGTTAAGTTTTTAAGCGGTTTTGCAGGTTGAAACGGTTTTGAAAATTTACCCTTGTTTGTGAAGTTGGATGGTTAGCCTCACGGTTAATTGTTCAGCAGGTAGAAAGGAACGAAAGTTCTGGTTTAAGCGGGATAAGTTGGACGGTTTTAAAACTTTCTAACTTCTTCAAGAAAACGCTTGACACACTACCTGATG
>NZ_AVOG02000066.1:0-508 GCF_000465875.3 Alcaligenes sp. EGD-AK7
CAACGACGAACTCACCACCTTGCTGGAGCACCTGGATGACGGCTTCTGCCGGCTCGATCGCGACTGGCGGCTGGTCGACCTCAATGGTCGGGCGGTCGCCCTTCTGCAGCGTCCGCGCAGCGAATTGCTGGGCGCGGTGATGTGGGACCTGCTGCCGCAGGCACGTGGCGCCGAGCTTGGTGTCGCGCTGCAGGAGGTGATGGACCTGGGCATCGCGCGGCGCATCGAGACCTTTTCGCCGCAGTATCAGGGCTGGTATCGCATTCATGCCTATCCGCATGCCGACGGCCTGTACCTGTTCTTCAGCGACATCAGTCGCGACGTGGCGAGCGCCCAGACCGCCCAGGCGGTGCAGGCGCGCCTGCGCCTGACCCAGCAGGTCGGGTTGTTCGGCGACTGGCAATTCGACCTGGCGAACCAACGCCTGGAGCTCTCCGACCAGGCCCTGCAACTGCTGCGCATGCCGCCGGGCGCCGCTGCCGGCCAGGCGTTGCTGGAGCGTCTGCAC
>NZ_AVOG02000065.1:0-510 GCF_000465875.3 Alcaligenes sp. EGD-AK7
GCACCTTCGTCATGGAGCAGCAGAACGCGGTGATCAAGGAGGCGCTGCTGCGCGAGCTGCTGCGCGGCGGCCAGGTCTACTACCTGCACAACGAGGTGAAAAGCATCGAGAAGTGCGCCCGCGACCTGGCCGAACTGGTGCCCGAGGCGCGCATCGGCATCGGTCACGGGCAGATGCACGAACGCGATCTGGAACGAGTGATGAGCGACTTCTACCACAAGCGCTTCAACGTGCTGGTGGCCTCGACCATCATCGAAACCGGCATCGATGTGCCCAGCGCCAACACCATCATCATCGAGCGCGCCGACAAGTTCGGCCTGGCCCAGCTGCACCAGCTGCGCGGCCGCGTCGGCCGTAGCCATCACCAGGCCTATGCCTATCTGCTCACCCCGCCGCGCAAGGCCATGACCGATGATGCGCAGAAGCGTCTGGAAGCCATCGCCAACGCCCAGGACCTCGGTGCCGGCTTTGTCCTGGCCACCCACGACCTCGAAATCCGCGGTGCCGGCG
>NZ_AVOG02000064.1:0-512 GCF_000465875.3 Alcaligenes sp. EGD-AK7
TAGGGGCTGTAGACGAAGCCGAGCAGCGCCTGCATGCGCTCGTCCGGCGTGCTTGTCGGCAGGTGCGGGCGATACACGGGCACATAGAGCAGCACCCCGGCCTGGACCGTGCCATGGGTCTCCTGTACCAGCGTCACCTTGCCGGTGATGCTGGTCTCGCCGAGCTGCGCCGCGCGCTGCATGGCCTGCTGACGTATCGGTTCGGCGTACATGTCGTAGCCGAAGGCCGCCAGGTTGCGCCCGCTGAACGGTTCCAGAAAGATGATCGAGGTGTACAGCTCGCGCTCGCCAGCTGGGTGGATGTCGTAATCGGCAAAGCCCTGGGAGCGGATGCGCGCCACATGGGCGGCTCGCTCAGCTGGACGGATGGCCTGGGTGAAGCCGACGCCCTGGATGCCCGGATAACGCTCGGCCAGGGCCAGTCGTTCGACGTACAGCCGCCATTGTTCGCGGCTGACCTGCTCCACCGCGTCGAACAGGCCGGCGCCGCCGAGCAGGATCTGTTCATGGTC
>NZ_AVOG02000063.1:0-509 GCF_000465875.3 Alcaligenes sp. EGD-AK7
CCGCGCAGGCCGACTCGACTAGTGAGCTATTACGCTTTCTTTAAAGGATGGCTGCTTCTAAGCCAACCTCCTAGCTGTCTAAGCCTTCCCACATCGTTTCCCACTTAACCATGACTTTGGGACCTTAGCTGACGGTCTGGGTTGTTTCCCTTTTCACGACGGACGTTAGCACCCGCCGTGTGTCTCCCGTGCTGACACTTGCTGGTATTCGGAGTTTGCATCGGTTTGGTAAGTCGGGATGACCCCCTAGCCGAAACAGTGCTCTACCCCCAGCAGTGATACACGAGGCGCTACCTAAATAGCTTTCGAGGAGAACCAGCTATCTCCGGGCTTGATTAGCCTTTCACTCCGATCCACAGGTCATCCGCTAACTTTTCAACGGTAGTCGGTTCGGTCCTCCAGTCGATGTTACTCAACCTTCAACCTGCCCATGGATAGATCGCCCGGTTTCGGGTCTACTCCCAGCGACTGATCGCCCTATTAAGACTCGGTTTCCCTACGCCTCCCCT
>NZ_AVOG02000062.1:0-513 GCF_000465875.3 Alcaligenes sp. EGD-AK7
AGGAGCTAAGAACCCAAGAACTGAGCCGCCATGAAGCGCAACTCCAACAGTTAAAGAAGGAGCTTCGCATCGTGCGAGACCAGTTGATGAGCCAGCAAAACGATGTCGTCGCCCTCAATCGCGCCAATGAACGACTCATCGCCGAAGCTCAAATGCTGACTCAGCGGGAGTTTGAGAAGGAGCGGGAACTGCGCGAACTGCACGCGCAAATCGAACAGAGCCAAGCGGCATGGAACACCGAACAGGCACATCTGCAACGCGCGCGGTTGGATGCAGAGGAAGAAGCATCATCGCTGAAAAAGCGCCTCCGTCCGCACCTAACAGCGCTACGCGTGCAACAACACCAGTTGCGTGACCAGCGCCGTCAAATCGAACAGTTGCAGACGGTACTGCAACACACGCTTCCTGAACGAATTGCTCAGGCCAGTACCCTCGCCAGACAAGAGACCCGGTAAGAGTGACGCCTTGGTGTGCACCCTACGCGACAAACTGCAGTTGAGTTCGCCGCTGGTA
>NZ_AVOG02000061.1:0-513 GCF_000465875.3 Alcaligenes sp. EGD-AK7
GACGCGTTCGGCGGTCGGGATCACACCACGGTGCTGCACGCCTGCCGTAAGATCGCCGAATTGCGGGAAACGGATGCGGACATACGCGAAGACTACAAGAATTTGCTGCGAACTTTGACAACCTGAGTGCGACCCAATCTATAGGCAAGGGACCAGACCATGCATTTTTCCATTCAGCGCGAAGCCCTGTTGAAACCCCTGCAGCTGGTTGCTGGCGTCGTCGAGCGCCGTCAGACCTTGCCGGTGCTGTCCAACGTTCTTCTCGTCGTACAGGGGCAGCAGCTGTCGCTGACCGGTACCGACCTGGAAGTCGAACTGGTGGGCCGTGTCGCGCTGGAAGATGCCGCCGAGCCTGGCGAGATCACCGTGCCGGCGCGCAAGCTCATGGACATCTGCAAGAGCCTGCCGAGCGATGCGTTGATCAGCATTCGCCTGGATGACCAGAAGGTCGTCATCAAGTCGGGGCGCAGCCGCTTCACGCTGTCGACCCTGCCGGCCAACGATTTCCCTACC
>NZ_AVOG02000060.1:0-537 GCF_000465875.3 Alcaligenes sp. EGD-AK7
GACGAGTCCACGACCCGGACGGCCGATGAACCCGGCGCGGCGTTTCGGCCGCGCGGCAGACGTATCAGTCTTCCTTGTCCTTGGTCACCTCGCCGGTGCGGCCGTCGATCTTGAACTCGTACTTCTTGCCGTCCTGCTTCATGCCCTCGCCTTCCCAGCCGTCGCCATCGGCTTCGATGCCGTGCAGCTCGGTGTAGCCGGCGGCCTTGGCCTTTTCCACGGCCTGCTCGAGGGTGATCCAGTCGGCGCCGGGCTTGTCGGCGGCGAAGGCGGCACCGGAACCCAGGATGGCAACAGCGAACGCGGCGGTCAGTGTCTTGTTGTACATCTCGTTTTTCCTTCTGCGAACGGGATCGTATCGGGCCTTTGGTGCTGGCCCCTGCCTGAAATACGAGCCCAACGGCGGCCGCTAAGTTCAACCGCCGCGGTGTGCATTCGCCGGCTCGTTGTCGATTCCGGCAGGTGCCAGACGACTCCTTCACAGGGGCATCGCTGCGCGACGCGGGCCCTGCCACCGATCCATGCACGGAGGTTTTT
>NZ_AVOG02000059.1:0-538 GCF_000465875.3 Alcaligenes sp. EGD-AK7
GCCTCAAGATGAGATCTCACTGGAGCTTGAGCTCCCTAAAGGGCCGTCGAAGACTACGACGTTGATAGGTTGGGTGTGTAAGCGCTGTGAGGCGTTGAGCTAACCAATACTAATTGCCCGTGAGGCTTGACCATATAACACCCAAACAATTTGTGTGTTAGACGGTGAAGTCGACGAACCGAAAGTTCGTGTGAACCGCAAAGAAGACCTGTCACATACCCGAATCAGGGTGAGCGTGTGCGCAAGCCACGAGCATCCGAAAGAATTGCTTGACGACCATAGAGCGTTGGAACCACCTGATCCCATCCCGAACTCAGCAGTGAAACGACGCATCGCCGATGGTAGTGTGGGGTTTCCCCATGTGAGAGTAGGTCATCGTCAAGCACCTATCCCAAAACCCCTGATCAGCCTGGCTGGTCGGGGGTTTTGCTTTTGGGGCGCGGAAAGCCGGGGTGATCCCATCCACGCCATTGCATTCCCCTTGTAGGAGCGCGCCCTGCGCGCGAATCGCGGGCAGGGCCCGCTCCTACACGTGAAG
>NZ_AVOG02000057.1:0-545 GCF_000465875.3 Alcaligenes sp. EGD-AK7
AAGGTCAAGTACCGCGCCGAGGACGCCGCCGAGGAACGCATCCTCGACGCCCTGCTGCCGCCGGCGCGCACCGGCGGCTTCGGCGACGAGCCGGCCCGCGAGGACTCCAACACCCGCCAGCTGTTCCGCAAGCGCCTGCGCGAAGGCCAGCTGGACGACAAGGAGATCGACATCGAAGTGGCCGACGTCCCGGCCGGGGTGGAAATCATGGCCCCGCCCGGCATGGAGGAGATGACCAACCAGCTGCAGAACCTCTTCGCCAACATGGGCAAGGGCAAGAAGAAGAGCCGCAAGCTGAAGATCAAGGAAGCCTTCAAGCTCATCCGCGACGAGGAAGCCGCGCGCCTGGTCAACGAAGAAGACCTCAAGGCCCGCGCCCTGGAGGCGGTGGAGCAGAACGGCATCGTCTTCATCGACGAGATCGACAAGGTTGCCAAGCGCGGCAATACCAGCGGCGCCGACGTTTCCCGCGAGGGCGTGCAGCGCGACCTGCTGCCGCTGATCGAGGGCAGCACGGTCAACACCAAGCTGGGCATGGTCAAGAC
>NZ_AVOG02000056.1:0-270145 GCF_000465875.3 Alcaligenes sp. EGD-AK7
CGGTACCGCCTACATAGGTATTGGTGCCCGCCAGGATGACCGTCCCTGTGCCGGTTTTTTCCAGTGAGCCGATGCCCGTGATGGCTCCGTTCAGGCTCAGGCTGGTGTTGGCGTTAACGGCGATCGTGCCGGTTTGTTCCAGCTCAATTTGACGAGCGCTGGCGAAAGAGTCAGTCACCGCCAGGGTGCCATTGTTCAGGCTGACTTGTCCCTGGATATCGCCCAAATTAGCGTCTTGACTGACCTGCACCGTGCCATCAGTGATACTGGTGCCGCCTTGGTAGCTATTTTGCCCACTCAGTACCAGGGTGCCGGCACCGCTCTTGTTCAAGGCACCGGTGCCGCTTAAAGTGCCGCTCAAATTCAGCGCGGTGCTATCGGCAACCTTCCAGCTTGCATCTACCAGGAAGCTGGCCGCGCGAGCCGAGCTAAAGGAGTCGGAGGTGGCCAGTGTGCCGCCCTTGAAGACCAGCTTGCTGCTGCTATCCCCCAGATTGGCATCGCGAGCGACTTGTACCGTACCTTGCTTGAGCACGGTGTCGCCTTGGTAGCTATTGTTGCCGCTCAGCGCCAGTGTGCCATTGCCGTCTTTGATGAGTTCAGCCGTCCCTGATACCGTTCCGTTCAGATCCAGCGTGCTGTCATCGTTGATCTCAAACTGTCCTGCATCCAGCAGGGCGATATCACGAGCAGTACTGAAGGAGTCCGTGGCGACCAGGGTGCCGCCCTGGAAACGTAACTCACTGCTGACTGCACCCAGGTTCGCGTCCTGAGACACTTCCAGGCGACCGTCGGCCAGTGTTGTGCCGCCGGTGTAGCTGTTCTGACCACTCAGCACCAGGGTGCCAGCGCCGGTCTTGAGCAGAGAGCCTGCACCCGACAGTTCGCCCTGGAATTGTCCGGCCGAGGACTGCTCGAATACGAGCGTACCCTGGTTGAGCACATTGCCCGACAGGGAACTGGCATTGCCAATCAGGGTGCCCGCCAGGATTTGTGTGTCGCCATAGCGGTTGGCGGTGTTGGACAGGCGCAGAGTACCCTCGCCTTCTTTAATCAGATTGCCGCTCCCGCTGATTTGCCCGCTCAAGCCCAGTACCGTGTTGGCCGCCACATCCAGATGG
This sequence comes from Alcaligenes sp. EGD-AK7, assembly GCF_000465875.3. Lineage (NCBI taxonomy): Bacteria > Pseudomonadati > Pseudomonadota > Betaproteobacteria > Burkholderiales > Alcaligenaceae > Alcaligenes > Alcaligenes sp. EGD-AK7. The sequence continues at coordinate 1,122 of NZ_AVOG02000056.1, forward strand.
CCGGCTTGATTCAGTGTGATCTGGCGTGTGCTGTCAAAAGAGTCCGTCGTGGCTAAGGTGCCGCCCTGGAAGTTCAGTGCACCGGAGCCTAAATTGCTGTCCTGGCTGACGACGACGCGCCCTTCATGCAGGGTGGTACCGCCTTCATAGGTATTGGTGCCCGCCAAGACGACCGTCCCTGTGCCGGTTTTTTCCAGTGAGCCGGTGCCTGTGATGGCTCCGTTCAGGCTCAGGCTGGTGTTGGCGTTAACGGCGATCGTGCCGGTTTGTTCCAGCTCAATCTGACGAGCGCTGGCAAAAGAGTCAGTCACTGCCAAGGTGCCATTGTTCAGGCTGACTTGTCCCTGGAGATCGCCCAAGTTGGCGTCTTGACTGACCTGCACCGTGCCATCAGTGACGTGGGTGCCACCTTGGTAGCTATTTTGCCCACTCAGTACCAGGGTGCCGGCACCGCTCTTGTTCAAGGCGCCGATGCCGCTTATGGTGCCGCTCAAGCTCAGCGTGGTGCCATCGGCCACCTGCCAGCTTGCATCTTCCAGGAAGCTGGCAGAGCGAGCCGAGCTAAAGGAGTCGGTGGTGGCCAGTGTGCCGCCCTTGAAGACCAGTGTGCTGCTGCTATCCCCCAGGTTGGCGTCGCGAGCGACTTGTACTGTGCCTTGCTTGAGCACGGTGTCACCTTGATAGCTATTGCTGCCGCTCAGTGTCAGTGTGCCATTGCCATCTTTGATGAGTTCAGCCGCCCCTGATACCGTTCCGTTCAGATCCAGTGCGTTGTCCTGGCTGATCTCAAACTTTCCTGCATCCAGCAGGGCGATATCGCGAGCAGTACTGAAGGAGTCCGTGGCGACCAGAGTGCCGCCCTGAAAACGTAACTCACCGCTGGCGGCGCCCAGGTTCGCGTCCTGGGACACTTCCAGGCGGCCGTCGGCCAGTGTTGTGCCGCCGGTGTAGCTGTTCTGACCGCTCAGCACCAGGGTGCCCGCGCCTGCCTTGTGCAAGCTGCTGCCATCCCAGCCCGTGGCGCTGTTGCTTGTCTGGTCCTTCAAGTCCGTGCCGACGACGAACCGATTACTGGCATCGGTCAAGGTGAAGGTGCCGTGGGCCAGATTGTTGTTGGCGGTCCAGCTCAGGCCATAGCTGGCCAGTAGTTGAGTTTGGTCAGCGGACTTGTGTGTGTTCAGGTTGAGATAGTCCACCGTGCCATTGAAGCCGCCCACCTGAATGGAGGCGAAGTCGCCTTGTATGCCGTCACGTGTAGTCACCAGCACTTTGTCCAGCTGGCCTTCGTGACTGATGCCACCCAGTGTGAAGGCAACCTGGTCTCCCAGGATCACGCTGTCCGCTACCAGTGCGGGGCTGTTGGGACCAGCGGCAATGTCCAATACCGTGTTGTCGTGCAAATTGACGGTGCCGTCCACGTGGAGGGTAGCGGGTCCTTGCACGGATAAGGTGCTGTCTGCCCCTTCGATATTCAGGTCACCCACCAGGTGGCTGGCGGCTCCGTTCACGCCGTTACCAAACTGCAGGGTGCCGTTCTTGACGCTGGCCGAACCACCGAGCTGCCCCAGTACGGTCAGCGTGCCCTCGGACACCGTGCTGTGGCCGGTATAGCCGCTATTGTTACCTGATAGCGTCAGGGCTCCCGCGCCGGTCTTGAGCAGAGAGCCAGCCCCCGACAGTTCGCTCTGGAATTGTCCGGCCGAGGCTTGCTCGAATACTAGCGTACCCTGGTTGAGCACATTGCCCGACAGGGAACTGGCATTGCCAATCAGAGTGCCCGCCAGAATCTGTGTGTCGCCATAGCGGTTGGCGGTGTTGGACAGGCGCAGAGTACCTGCGCCTTCTTTAATCAGATCGCCGCTCCCGCCGATTTGGCCGCTCAGGCCCAGTTCGGTGTTGTCCGCCACATCCAGATGAGCGGTTTGGCTCAGGGTGATCTGGCGGCTCATGCCAAAAGAGTCCGTCGTGGCTAAGGTGCCGCCCTGGAAGTCCAGTGCGCCCGAGCCTAAATTGCTGTCCTGGCTGACGACGACTCGCCCTTCATGCAGGGCGGTACCGCCTACATAGGTATTGGTGCCGGCCAAGATCATCGTTCCTGTGCCGGTTTTTTCCAGTGAGCCAGTGCCCGTGATGGCTCCGTTCAGGCTCAGGCTGGTGTTGGCGTTAACGGCGATCGTGCCGGTTTGTTCCAGCTCAATCTGACGGGTGCTGGCAAAAGAGTCAGTCACCGCCAAGGTGCCATTTTTCAGGCTGACTTGTCCCTGGAGAGCGCCCAAATTAGCGTCTTGGCTGACCTGCACCGTGCCATCAGTGACGTGGGTGCCACCTTGGTAGCTATTTTGCCCACTCAGTACCAGGGTGCCGGCACCGCTCTTGTTCAAGGCACCGGTGCCGCTTAAGGTGCCGCTCAAGCTCAGCGTGGTGCCATCGGCTACCTTCCAGCTTGCATCTTCCAGGAAGCTGGCCGCGCGAGCCGAGCTAAAGGAGTCGGTGGTGGCCAGCGTGCCACCCTTGAAGACCAGCTTGCTGTTGCTATCCCCCAGGTTGGCGTCGCGAGCGACTTGTACTGTGCCTTGCTTGAGCACGGTGTCGCCTTGGTAGTTATTGTTACCGCTCAGCGCCAGTGTTCCAATGCCGTCTTTGATGAGCTCAGCCGCCCCTGATACCGTTCCGTTCAGATCCAGCGAGTTGTCCTGGCTGATCTCAAACTTTCCAGCATCCAGCAGGACGATATCGCGAGCAGTACTGAAGGAGTCCGTGGCGACCAGAGTGCCGCCCTGAAAACGTAACTCACCGCTGGCGGCGCCCAGGTTCGCGTCCTGGGACACTTCCAGGCGACCGTCGGCCAGTGTTGTGCCGCCTTCATAGTGGTTGGCAGTGTTGGACAGTCGGAGAGTGCCCGCGCCTTCTTTAACCAGCTTGCCGCTACCACTGATTTTTCCGTTCAGCCCCAGTACGGTGTTGTCTGCCACATCCAGATTAGCGGTTTGGCTCAGGGTGATCTGGCGGTTCATGTCAAAAGAGGCTGTGCTGGCGAGTTCGCCGCCCTGAAAGCTCAGTGCGCCGGAGCCTAAATTGCTGTCCTGGCTGACGACTAGTCGTCCTTCATGCAAGGTGGTGCCGCCTTGATAGCTATTATCGCCACTCAGCACCATCGTACCGCCGCCCTTTTGATGGAGCGCACCCGTGCCCTCAATGGAGCCCGTCAGAGCCAGGGTGGCACCCGAGCTGACCGTAATGGTCTCTTGTTGGTCCAGCTCTATTTGGCGGGCGCTCGTAAAGGAGTTCGTGGCGTGCAAAGTCCCACCATGCAAGCGGATGCTGCCGCTGGCATCCCCTAGATTGGCGTCTTGCGCCACTTCCAGGGTGCCCTCATGAATGGCTGTGCCGCCCAGGTACTGGTTTTGACCGCTCAGACGTAGCGTGCCATTGCCTGTTTTCAGCAAGGCGCCTGTGCCGCTGAGTGTGCCACTCAAGTGCAGTTGTGACTGATCGGATATGTTCCACTGTGCATCTTGCTTGAACTCGGCTGCGCGAGCCGAGTTAAAAGAGGCGCTTGTGGCCAGTACGCCGCCGTTAAAGAGCAGCCCCCCTTGGCCGTCTCCCAGGTTAGCGTCGCGATCAATGCTCACGGTGCCTTCCAACAGGTTCAGACCGCCGCTAAAGCTGTTGTCACCGCTTAGGGTCAGTGTGCCCGAGCCTAGCTTGGACAAGCTGCCCGAGCCGGCGAGTACGCCGTTCAGCCCCAGGTTTTTGTCGGCACGCACCTCGATTTGCCCTGTTTGCGCCAGCTGTACATCGCGTGAGCTATCAAACGTCTGTGTTGCGACCAGCGTGCCCCCGTTCAGCTTGAGTCCGCCTGTGGCATTCCCCAAGGCGGCATCGCGGGCGACATGCAGTTGCCCGCCTTGCAATTCAGTGCCGCCGCTATAGCTGTTCGCCGCGTTCAACTCCAGGATGCCTGCACCTTGCAGGATCAGGGCTCCGGTGCCCGAGACGATTTGGTTCAGGTGCAGAGTACCGCCAGAAGCAATATTGAACTGGCTGTCCTGATCCAATTGGACCAAGCGTCCCAGGTGGAGATCTTGTTGGGTGGCCAAGGTGCCGCCATCCATGATCAATTTGGACGTGGCACTGCCCAGGTTGTTGTTGTGTTTGATGCTCAGCGTGCCTTCGGAAACCCTTGTGTCGCCGCTGTAAAGATTGACTGCATTCAGCTCCAGGGTGCCTGTGCCTTGTTTGTGCACCGAGCCCGAGCCGGAAATGACCTGGTCAAAGCGGCCATTGGCGACTTGATCAAAGACCAGCTTGCCCAGGTTGGAGACTTGGCCAGAAATGGAGCTGGTGTTGCCGATCAGTGTGCCCGCTCGAATATAAGTATTACCGTAGGCGTTGGCGTTACCGCTCAAGCGCAGCGTGCCATCACCCGCTTTGATCAGATCGCCAGGCCCGGAGAGGGTGCCTTGCAAGTTGACACTTGTGTTTGTGGCCGTGTCTATTCTTCCTGCATTCGCAAGGGTGATGCTCCGCATGCTGTTAAACGAGCCAGTCGTCTTCAGCGAACCCCCTTGGAAAGTGAGGGTTGTGCTGCTGCCTCCCAGGTTGCCATCGTTTTGAACCTGCACCGTGCCAGCGTTCAGGATCGTGCCGCCCTCATAACTGTTTTGAGCGTTCAGCACGAGGATGCCATTTCCGCTTTTAGTCAGCGCCCCTGTACCGGATATGGTGTTGTTCAGGCCCAGTGTTGTGTTGGAGGCAACGTTGAATTCGCCAGCCTGATTGAGTGTGACCTTTCGGTTGCTGTCAAAAGAGGCCGTCGTGGCCAAGGTGGCTTGATTGAAAGACAGTGAGCCACTGGCTGCACCCAGATTTTCGTCGCGCTCGACCTCCAGGGTCCCGCCTGTCAGCACGGTGCCGCCGGTATACGTATTGATACCAGCGAGAACCAGGGTTCCTGGCCCGGCTTTGGTCAAGCTGCGGCCGTCCCAGTTCGTGGCGCTGTTGCCAGACTGGTCTTTCAGGTTTGTGGAAACCGTAAATTTGTCTGAAGCTTTGGCCAGGGTGAACGTGCCATGTGCCACCGTAGTGTTGGCATTCCAGCTAAGGATAGAGGCGGCCAGCAAGCGAGCGCTATCGTCGGACTTGGTAACTTGTACTGTCTTGTAATCCACCTTGTCGGGGGAGGTATCCACCACATTGATGGTTGAAAACTCGCCGTTAATGCCATCACTGGTCTGGATGAGAGTGCGCACGCTCTCGCCCACATTGGCGACATTGTTCAGCTCAAGTGTGACGCCTTGCCCGATCTTGAGCTGTTTGGCAGAGAGGGATTGGCCCGACTGCGCGACACCCAGGTCCAGGATGGTATTGCTCGCCAGCTCAAGGGTCTGATCAACGCTTAGCTGGGCCGATGAGTCTATCGCCAGAGTACTTCCTGAGCCCTGAACGCTCACACTGTTGACGAGGTTATGAAGGCCCGCTGTTTTATCTCCAAACTGCAAGGTGCCGCCGTTTACCTGCATATCACCGCTTAGCGTGCCTCTGATAAGCAGCGTGCCGCCTGAGACGGTGGTCTTGCCCTTGTAGTGCTGGCTGTCAGCCGTCAGGATGGTAACGCCGGCGAGTTGATTGATGTCATGCTGTCCCGAGCCGGGCAGGCTCACCAGTGGGCTTGCAAACAGATGGGTATCGGAAGTGTTGAAGTTGACGGTCCCCTTGCCCGATCCGAATTCAACACTGCCAGCCTCCAGGTAACCGGCGGCAACGGGCTCCGCTCCGGGAGCGGCACCGATAGTGAGCGTGCCCTGGCCTGTGGACTGGGCGCCCAGGATCATCTTGCTACCGTAAGTTTTCAGGCCGCCTGACTGCATCAGGTTGACTGCTCCCGTTCCAGCGTTGCCCACGGTTAGTACGGTGGGCTGGTGGGGGGCGGGTGGTTGTATGTGGTAGGAGGAGTTGAGCCCCGAGACGCTGATAGTGCCAATGCCGCTGATCTCATGGCCCAGGATGACGCTGCGACTCTCGTGGTAAGCGGTACCATAATTGACGGTTTCGATGCGTTGAGCACCCGTGCCAGTTTTGCCCACAAAGAGGTTTTGACGGTCCCACAAGATCTCTCCCGTGTGGAAGCTATCGGCATGTGCCTGACCTGACAGGGCCATGGCAAGCAGGGCTGCCCTGAGCGTATGGTGCAGCCATGTTGCTTGACGCTCCTGGATGGGCAGCCTTGTACCTGAGGATGTTGCTGATACCGTGCTTGATTGGCCCCGGCCTTTCCCATGCCCTTTAGCCAATTCACTGACGACCTGCCAAAGTCCGAGACGGCGATTAAAGATAAGGCGATAGGTGTTATTCATTGGCTGCTACCGGGGTGAGACATTGATAAGAAGGGATAGTCAGTGACAGCCAGAGTGAATGGCTGACCGACAGGCAGCCGGCCAGTATAGGTAAGAGCCGTTGAACGCTCAGAGGGGCAATGACAGGTAATTAAACGTGACGATGTCGCAGCAAAAAATGAAGCTGCCGGGCAGGCGGGCAAGAGCCTGGAACTGTTCGTTCAAGCAAAAAAAACCGCCCTGATCAGGGCGGTTTCTTATGGCAAGGCCAAAGCTTGGATCAGTGTCTGAACTTATGCCTGCCACTGGCTGTATTCATACAGACGCACAACGTCGCCGGGGGCAGTGTGGGTATCGGCAGGGAGGCGGGCCAGCGCCTGTGCCCAAGGCAAGGAGCTGATCACGCCTGAACCCTGATTATCGAAGGGGCGAACCAGCAGGCGGCCCTGCTCGTCGTTATCTACCTGAACACGAATGAACTCTTCGCGGTCACCTTCAAAGTGACGCTCGCCCTGCAGGATGCCGTAGCGTGTGGTGGGCAGGACTTGCTGGCGACCTTGCAGACGACGAATCAGGGGAGAGACCATCAAGGAGAACACGGCGTAGGACGACACCGGATTGCCGGGCAGGCACACCAGTGGTTTCTGATCAATGTAGGCCAGCGCCAGCGGCTTGCCGGGTTTCATGCGCACTTTCCACAGATCCAGCTGGCCGCCTATGCCTTCGATGGCAGGTTTCACAAAGTCTTTTTCACCGACCGAGACACCGCCTACGGTCAGCACTAGGTCGCAGCGTTGCAGCAGCTCTTTCAGGGCGTCCTGAATGGCTTCCAGCGTGTCCTTGGCATGAACCGCGTGGACTGTTTCAACCCCTAGCGCTTGCAGTTGTGCACGCAGCATGGGGGCGTTGGAGTTGTAGATCTGGCCGGCTTTCAAAGGCTGGCCGGCAGGGGTCAGCTCGTCGCCGGTGGTCAGAATACCGACGGTCAGCAGCGGGTAGACCTGCAGCTGAGCGTGGCCTTGCGCAGCCAGTTGGGCAATATGGGCCGCCGTCAGCTTGGTGCCTGTGGTGATCAGCACTTCACCAATGCGCATGTCCTCGCCTCGGCGGCGGATGTTCACACCAGCCTCGGGCATTTCCAGAATGCGCACACCTGCTTCGTCTTCCTGGCAGTTTTCCTGAATAACCACGGTATCCGCCCCGGGTGGCAACATGCTGCCGGTAAAGATACGGATCGCCATGTTCTCTTTCAGCGTTTCAGGAATATCGCCGGCATAGCAGCGCTGCTGAATGGGCAGTACCTTGCCGTCGGCAATGTCAGCCAGGCGCAGAGCATAGCCGTCCATGGCGCTATTGTCGGCGGGCGGCATGTCCAATTGCGCTTGAATATCCTGGGCCAGAATGCGTCCCAAAGCTTGCGACAAGTCGCAGGTTTCGGTTTGGGTGGGGACTTGCCCTGCCTGGGCCAGTCGCTGCTGAGCTACGTCAAATTCGATCATAGGTTTGGGGAAACTCGATAAAACTGGGTTCTGGTTTGGAGCGAGTGATGGCCGTGTGGTCGTCACCGTGCGTGCAAGCTGCTCTGTACCGTTGCATGTGGGGTCAAGCCTGGGCTGAAGGGGCGGGTGGCTCCAGATATTCCGAGGCAAAATTGCAGGGCCGATGTCGGCTGTCCAGCTGCTCTTTCAGGATCTTTTCCCAGGCCAGCTTGCAGGCGCCGCCCGAACCGGGAATGCAGAACAGCAAGGTACGGTTGGCCGTTCCTGCCAGCGCATCGGACTGCAGCGCCGAGGAGCCAATGTCCTGATAGGACAAGTAGCGGAATTGTTCTCCAAAGCCGGTAATGACCTGATCCAGCAAGGGGGTGACGGCCGCAATCGTGGATTTCTTGTGGCTGAAGCCGGTGCCGCCATTGCAGATGATGACGTGAATGTCAGGATCCACAATCCATTGGCTCAAGAGCGCACGGATAGCGTAAATATTGTCCTTGCTGATGGCGCGCTGCACACAGTAATGGCCGCTTTCCGTCAAGCTGGCGGCCAGGTAATCACCCGAGCTGTCCTCGTCGGGGCCCCGGCGGTCTGAAATCGTCAGAACAGCCGCGTTCAAACGTGCGGCGGGGCGGTCGGTCTTGGCTTTAGACATGCTTGTCGGTGTCCGCAGAGGTATTCCAGGAATCGGTTTTCTGGGCGTCGCTGTCGCGCTGCTGTACCCAGAAACGCTTGCCGTCAGCCAGGGTTTCGCGCTTCCAGAAAGGGGCGCGGGTTTTCAGCACGTCCATGATGAATTCGCAGGCGCGAAAAGCGTCGCCACGGTGGGCACTGGTGACGCCAACATACACAATCTGCTCGGTCAGGTGCAACTCGCCCACGCGGTGTACGACCAGCGTATCCAGTATGAGCCAGCGTTGACGGGCCTGGTCGCAAACCGCTTCAATCTCGCGCTCGCACATGCCGGGGTAGTGTTCCAGGAACAGGGATTCGGTGGCGGTGCCATCGGCCTGATCGCGCACATAGCCGGTAAATGTCACCATGGCACCGGCCTTGCCGCCAGCCGTGGCGCGCAGCTCCGCGTTCAGGGCCGCGACATCAAAGTCTTCAGTCTGGATGCGAACCATCTCAACCTCCGGTGACGGGCTCGAACACAGCCACTTCATCGCCGGGGCGGACAGGGTCGGTAGGCTTGGCGTGAAACTGGTTGACGGCCACATGCAGGCGGCCGGCCATATCGCTTAAATTCGGGTGGCGTTGCAGCAGGGCCTCGGTCCATTGCTGAACGGTGCCTTCCTGGGGCCATTCCCAGTTTTCCTGGCGCTGGCCTGTGCGTTCGGCCACTTGGGCGAAGTACAGGACGCGCAATGTCAAAGGGCTTGTCATGCTATCTCCGTGAAAGGGCTTAGAGCTGGGCAGTCCAGGTTCCGCTTTTGCCGCCGGTTTTCTCCAGCAAACGGGTCTGTTCGATCACAATGCCTTTGTCGGCCGCTTTGCACATATCGTAAATGGTCAGGGCGGCAATGGAGCAGGCCGTCATGGCTTCCATCTCGACGCCGGTGGTGTAGCGGGTGCGGCAGGTGGCCAGCACGGCAATGGTGCCTGCTGCGGCGTCGCTTTCAAAATCAATGCCGACAAAATCCAGGGGCAGGCTGTGGCACATGGGAATCAGCTCGGCACAGCGCTTGGCGGCCAGCACACCGGCCACGCGTGCGGTGTTCAGCACTTCGCCCTTGGCATTGTGCTGAGCGGACAGCAATTGGTAAGCAGCGGGACTCAAACGCACCACGGCGCGGGCCGTGGCCGAGCGGGAGGTGGCGGATTTGTGGCTGACATCGACCATCTGAACTTTTCCATCTTCATCCAGATGGGAAAGGTGCAAATCTGTGTTTTCGGTAGTGGTGCTCATGATCGCTCCGGGACCGGGCCTAGTGCGCGGTTCTAATTGTTTATGGTTGCATTATATACACCCGGCGCGGTGGCTCTGGCTAAGGCCCCGGCGGGTTGCGGTCTTCCCGCAAGCGGGCCGGGTCCAGCAGTCGGGCCAGTTCGATCAGGGTGCGAGCCTGCATTTTTTCAAGTGCCCGAGCGCGGTGCACTTCCACGGTGCGCATGGTGATGCTCAGGTCCTGGGCAATCTGCTTGTTCAGCCGTCCCTCCAGGGCCAGGGCCAGCACTTCGCGCTCGCGCTGCGACAGGGTGTCCAGCCGCTCTTCCAGTGCCTGCTCGTTGTCCCGTTCTTCCTGACTGGCCTCGTAGCTGCGCAGCACATCCAGTACCCGGTCCACCAGATCGTTATCGTTAAAGGGCTTTTCGATGAAATCCGCCGCGCCTTGTTTCAGCGCGGTCACGGCCAGCGGCAGGTCGCCGTGGCCGGTCAGGAAAATAACGGGCAGACGGGATTGGCGCTCGCGCAATTGCTCGAACACTTCCAGGCCGGACAGACCATCCATACGTATGTCGAGCAGGATGCAGCCCTGCGTTTCGGGGCTCAGGGCATTCAGAAAAGCCTCGCCGCTTTCCCAGAGTTCGGTATTGACCTGCCGGGTGGAGAACAGCCAGGACAGGGCATCGCGGATGGCCGGGTCGTCGTCCACGATGTGGACCAAAGGGGCGCGCTTAGTCATGTTCGATCAAGGGTAGGGAAAACAGGAAGGTAGCACCGTGAGAAACCCCGTTTTCAAACCAGAGTTTGCCATGGTGCAACTCCACGATGGAGCGGCAAATGTTCAAGCCAATACCCAGACCTTGGGCTTTGGTGGTGGTAAAGGCCTGGAACACTTCTGCCATGATCGTTGCTGCCACGCCGGGGCCCTGGTCGGCCACCATCACCAGCACGACACCATTGCTGGCTTGCATGGTCACTTCCAGTACCCGGCGTTCTGGCTCCAGGCCCGACATGGCTTCGGCGGCATTGCGCAGCAGGTTGAAAATCAGTTGTTCCAGCAGTACCTTGTCGCCCATTACAGGCAGGTTTTCAGGGTGGGAGGGCACAATCAATTGAATCTGGTGATGGCGCAGACCTGCCTTGGCCATGGCCAAGGCGCCTTGCAAGGCATCGGGCAAATTCAGAGGGCTAAGCTGCGGATCGCGCTTGCGCACAAAGTCGTGAATGCGGTGGATGATTTGCCCTGCGCGGCGGGTTTGTTCCGCCAGGCTTTCCAGACCGCGACGCAGCTGTTTCGGGTCCAGCGGTTCATTACCCAGCAGGTTCAGGGAACCAGCCGCATAGCTGGCAATGGCCGAGAGCGGCTGGTTCAGCTCGTGGGCCAGTGTGGAGGCCATTTCACCCATGGTAATGAGCTTGGCCGTGTGGTGTAGCTGTTCGGATTGGGAACTGGCCAGGGCTTCGGCCTGCTTGCGCGAGCTGATATCGATGATGGAACTGATCCAGCCCACGTGCCGTTTTTGCGCGTCAATCAGCGGGGATTCAAAGACCTGCACATCGACACGTGAGCCGTCCGGGCGCTGGAACAGGGTGTCAAAAACTTGCACCGAGCGGGAGGATTTCAGTCGATCTCGACGCTCCAGTGTTTCATCCATCATTTCCGGCACCCACCAGGGCATGGGTGGGGCCAGACCAATAATTTCTTCGCTGCTGCGGCCCACCAGTTCGCAAAACGCCGGGTTCACATACAGCACCTTGCCGTCCAGATCGCGGGCGCGCATGCCAGTCACCATGGAGTTTTCGATTGCGCTGCGAAAGGCCTGCTCCTGCATCAGGGCCAGCTCGGCTTCACGGCGCTTGCGGACGTAGTGATGTTGCATGGCCAGGTTCACCACAGCCAGCAGGGCCAGGCCCGCAATCACGGTCAGTAGCAAGGTGAAGGTGGGGATGTTCTTTTGCGGGTAAGGCGTCATCAGTAAACGCACACCATGCAAGGGCGGGTCTACCGACATGGCGTAGCGCAACTGGCTTTCGCCCGGCTCGCCTTTGGAGCGTGTGGCCAGCGTCTGGTCGCTTTGGTCGATCAGGGAGACGTGATATTGCTCGGCAATCCACCAGGGCACGTTTTCCATCAGGATGGTGGCCAGCGAAAAGGTGGCGCGCAAGGTGCCGACAATATCGTTGTCTTCGTAAATGGGAACCACCAGATCCAGCACGCTTTCCTGGTGTTCATTGGAGTAATAGGCCGGTAGCCAGGTGGACGTGCGCGGCGTGCTGACGTGGGCTGCAATCCGCGTATCAGCACCGGGCGGGCGCACCAGCAAGGTGGTGCCAAATCGATCCTGCACGGCCACTTTCAGCAGATCCGGGTGGATGGTCTTGAAGTGCTGTAATTGCGTCAGCGCGGTCTGGGTCGTGACGGGCTGGGACTGGACTTCAATTTCGCTGGCAATGCGGCTTAAATTGTTCTCGTGCGAGCGCAGCTGAAAGGACAGGGATTGCTCCACCCACAAGGCATTGCGTATCAGCTCGTTGGACTGCTCCTCATCCCGTTCCTTATTGACCGCCCAGGCAAACACGCCCATCAGCAGCACAATAATCAGGATGGCCAAAATAGGCACATAGGTGCTGATCGGGTAGGCCGCCAGAGTGCGCGAGGCCGCTTGGCGTATGAATCCGGACGGACGGGCAAGACGCATCATGACAAAAGGTTTCGGATTTCCACAATAGATAATTCGGGGCCGCTTTTTTAAGCTACACGCTTTCAAGCACATCAATCAATAAAACGTGTCGGCTCTTAACCGACCGGAGGCAAACATGAAAAAGACCCTTGTGGCCAGCTTGCTGGCGTCCGTATTCTTGTCCGCGCCTGTTCTGGCTAACCCCATGATCATCAAGTTCAGCCACGTTGTATCGCCAGATACACCTAAGGGCAAGGGTGCCGTGCGCTTTAAGGAACTGGCCGAAAAGTACACCGAGGGCAAGGTGGTTGTCGAGGTCTACCCGAACTCGCAGCTTTACAAGGACAAGGAAGAACTGGAAGCCCTGCAACTGGGCGCCGTGCACATGCTGGCTCCGTCGCTGGCCAAGTTTGGCCCTCTGGGCGTACGCGAATTTGAAGTGTTCGACCTGCCTTTCATTTTTCAGAACCGTGAGGACCTGCGTAAGGTGACCGAAGGTCCTGTGGGCCGCATGCTGCTGGACAAGCTGGAGCCCAAGGGCATCAAGGGTCTGTCCTACTGGGATAACGGCTTCAAGGTCATGAGCGCCAACACGCCCCTGAAAAGCGTGGATGATTTCCTGGGTCTGAAGATGCGCATCCAGTCCTCCAAGGTTCTGGAAGCCCAGTTCAAGGCACTGGACGCTGTGCCTCAGGTGATGGCCTTCTCCGAGGTATACCAGGCTCTGCAAACAGGTGTGGTCGACGGCACCGAGAACCCGCCATCGAACATGTACACCCAGAAAATGCACGAAGTGCAAAAGCACGCCACCGTGTCCAACCACGGTTACCTGGGTTATGCCGTGATCGTGAACAAGAAGTTCTGGGAAGGTCTGCCTGACGATATTCGCCAAGGCATGGAAAAAGCCATGGAAGAAGCCACGGTTTACGCCAACGACATTGCAGAGCAAGAGAACAACGATTCCATGAAGGCCATGGAAGAGTTCGGCAAGACCCAGTTCTACCAACTGAGCGATGCCGAGCGTCAGGAATGGGTCAAGCAGCTGCGTCCCGTGCACAAGGAAATGGCTTCGCGTATCGGCCAGGACGTGATCGACGCCTTCTACAAGGCTACCGAATAAAGCCTGCTTCATCTGATTGTCTTGTACAGGTCTGATTCAGACCTGTTCTTCTTTTCTTCCCGCTACATGCTTGTGTCTGCCCGGCCCCCGGGCGGGCAGACTGTAGTCTGGAGCTACCCATGTTTTTACGATTTCTGGACCGCTTTGAGGAAATTTTCATCTCATTTCTGATGGTGGCGGCCGTAGTGATTATTTTTGTAGCGGTCTGCCAGCGCTACTCGGTCAGCCTGCTGGCGGATCTGGTGTCCTGGTCGCGGGCTCAGGGTTATGAGTCCATTACCGCCATGGCCCGTTCTACCTATCGAAGCGTGGCCGGCGTCAATTTGCTCTGGGCACAGGAACTGTGCATTTACCTGTTTGTCTGGATGGCCAAATTCGGCGCCGCTTACGGCGTTCGTGTTGGTATCCACGTGGGTGTGGACGTGCTGGTGAACGCTGTGGGCCCACGCTGGCGTCATCTGCTGGTGGTGATTTCCCTGTTCGCCGGTGCCTTGTTCACAGCCATTGTTGCCTGGATTGGTGGCCGCTTTGTCTACGGCATTGCCCAGACAGCCCAGGTGTCGGCTGACCTGGAAGTGCCAGTGTGGATTGTGTATCTGGCGGTACCTGCGGGCTCCTTGCTGATGTGCTTCCGCTTCCTGCAAGCCTTGATGAACTTTATCCAGACGGGCCATTTGCCTCATCACGAGCCTGCGGCGGATCTGATCGCTGAAACAGAGCGCGGTGTGTCTGAATCCGAAGGAGCGCGCGCATGACCGCCCTGATTATTTTTGCCTTGCTGGCTATCCTGTTGCTGACAGGCATGCCGGTATCGATTGCCCTGGGTCTGACGGTGATGGGGTTCCTGTTCACCATGACCGAAGTTCCTATGGACAGTATTGCGCTCAAGCTGTTCACCGGGATCGAGAAGTTCGAGATCATGGCGATTCCGTTCTTCATCCTGGCCGGTAGCTTCCTCACGCATGGCGGGGTCGCACAACGCATGATTCGCTTTGCCGCTTCCATGGTCGGCCACTTGCCCGGCGGTATGGGTTTGGCTGCTGTACTGGCTTGCGCGCTGTTTGCATCGATCAGTGGCTCCTCGCCTGCTACCGTGGCGGCTATTGGTTCCATCATGATTCCGGCCATGGTTAAACAAGGCTACCCCGTGCAATTCGGGACTGGCATTGTGGCGACCTCCGGCGGTCTGGGCATCTTGCTGCCACCCTCGATTGTGATGGTGATGTATGCCGTGGCAACCAGCGGCATGATGGTTGAAGGTCCGGATGGGGTCAAAGTTGGCACGGCTTCTATCGGTCAGCTGTTTATTGCCGGTGTGGTTCCGGGTTTGATCCTGGCGTTTCTCCTGGGTGCCACGACCATGTTCCGCGCCTGGAAACTGGGCTACCCCCGTATGCCGCGTGCTTCCTACAAAGAACGCTGGCGCGCCTTCATGGACTCCATCTGGGGGCTGATGTTGATCGTTATCGTGATGGGCGGGATTTACTCCGGTGTGTTCACGCCTACCGAAGCAGCAGCTATCAGTGCGGTTTACGCCTTTGTGATTGCGGTCTGGGTCTACAAGGATGTGAAGCTGCGCGAGGTCAAACGTATCGTGCTGGAATCGGCAGCCATGAGTGCCATGCTGCTGTACATCATCACCAACGCGGTCATGTTCGCCTTCATTCTGACCTCCGAGCAGATTCCACAAGCCATTGCGGAATGGATTGTGTCGCAAGGCATGGGCCTGATCGCCTTCCTGCTGTTCGTGAACGTCCTGTTGCTGGTGATCGGTATGGTGATGGAGCCCTCGGGACTGATTCTGATCATGGCTCCCATCCTGTTTCCTGTCGCCATGAAGCTGGGCATGGACCCGGTTCACTTTGGCATCATGCTGGTGGTGAACATGGAGATTGGGCTGGCGACACCACCAGTGGGCTTGAACCTGTATGTGGCGTCCAGCATATCGAAGTTGGGCCTGACCGAAGTTACCAAGTCCACATTGCCTTGGTTGCTGACTGGTTTGGCCTTCCTGTTGATGATTACCTTCGTACCTGAAATTACGCTTTGGCTGCCCCGCATGATGGGATGGCTGTAGTAGTCCTGATCGCTATCCGCGAGCAGGGCAAGGTGAGCCCCTGATGTGGCAGTACGGCTTGATGCAAGCTGCGCAAGACGTGAATCACCTTGAAGGCCGGGCAAAAAGCCCGGCCTTTTTTTTGTCGCTGGGCCGTCCCAAGGCAAACGCTCCCCCTCGGGGGGCGGCAAGCAAAAGGCGTAGCGTGGGGGCTTTTTTTGTCGCTGGGCCGTCCCAAGACAAAAAACTCCCCCTCGGGGGGCAGCAAGCCGAAGGCGTAGCGTGGGGGCTTTTTTTGTGTCCAGACCCCGCGCGGTTTTGTAGCCCTGTGAAACGTACTGATAAGTGTTATTTGCTAAGACAGGCCAGTCTATTAGTATCATAGGTAGTTCGGGCCGCCATACTGGCGGTATTTATTCATACGGAGACCTTATGTCCATTTCAGTCGGTGCGCGCGTTCCAGACGCGACCCTTAGCGAGTACATTGAAACCGCCACAGAAAGCTGCCCTATGGGCCCCAACAACTTTCAGGTGGCTGATCTGGTTAAAGGCAAGAAAATTGCCGTGTTCGCCGTTCCTGGCGCTTTCACCCCCACCTGCTCCGAGCAGCACTTGCCTGGCTTTATTGCCAAGGCAGACGAGTTCAAGGCTGCCGGCGTAGACGAGATCTGGTGCGTGGCAGTGAACGATCCTTTCGTAATGGGCGCTTGGGGCAAGTCCCTGAACGTCAATGGCAAAGTACGTCTGCTGGCCGATGGCAGTGCTGTCTGGACCAAAGCATTGGGTCTGGAATTTGACCTGACGTCCAAAGGCCTGGGTGTGCGCTCCAAGCGTTTCTCTGCCTTGCTGGAAGACGGTGTTGTCAAACAATTGAACATTGATAACGACGGCGGCCTGCACACATCGGATGCAGACACCCTGTTGAAACAGGTAAAGTCGTAAGTATCTGATCCCCCGCCAGTCCGGCGTGGCGAGGGATAGAAGGATTGCAAGGCGCTGGCGGCAAGCTGGCGCTTTTTTTTACCGTGCTCCTGTCGCAAAACCCAGGCCGGAATCTGGATGGTAGCGAGAGTTGGGGGCCGGTGCCGCGGTTTTTTTAGGATGTCTGGATGCTGTCATCGGTGGGTGCGTTTTCGTCCCTGTACTTTGCGACCCTGATGCTCTTGCTCAGCTCGGGCCTGTTCAATACCTTCATGGGGGTGCGCCTGACGGCCATCTCGGTGTCAGAGGTATGGATTGGCGGGCTGATTGCGGTGTATTACCTGGGCCTGGTATTTGGTGCTCGTATGGGTCACCGCCTGATCATGGGCGTGGGTCATATTCGGGCGTACGCCGCCAGTGCTGCTATTGTCACCATCTGTGTGCTGGTTCAGATTCTGGTTGATTCCATGTACGTCTGGCTGCTGCTGCGCTTTTTGGCGGGTGCGGCCATGGTGGTGCAGTTCATGGGGATTGAAAGCTGGCTGAACGAGCAAAGCGACAATAGTCAACGCGGCACCATTTTTGCCTTTTACATGGTGTTCTCCAGCCTGGGCACCGTGCTGGGGCAGTTGTCGCTGACTCTGTTTCCGCATCTGAATTACGAGCCGCTGGTATTTGTGGCGATCTGTTCGGCCTTCAGTCTGGTGCCGGTGGCGATTACCCGTCGCAGTCACCCACCCTTGCAAGTACCCGCGCCCATTAACGCACGCTATTACCTGGACCGCGTGCCCTTGTCCATGATGGTGCTGCTGGTCGCCGGTATGTTGACCGGGGCCTTTTATGGTCTGGCGCCCGTGTATGCGGTGCGCGTTCATCTAAGCAATGAGCAGGCTGCCTTGTTTGTCGCCGTGTCTGTGGCCGCCGGTGTGCTGGCCCAATGGCCGGTGGGTTGGCTGGCGGACCGCATGAATCGCGTCAAACTGATCCGCATTAACGCGATCTGTTTGCTGGCCTTGGCCATTCCTTTGTGGGGCTGGTTTGAGGCCCCGTTCTGGTTTCTGCTGATTTTTTCGGCGTTGTTCGGGATTCTGCAATTTACGCTGTACCCCTTGGGCGCGGCTTTCGCCAATGACAACGTGGATCCGGAGCGGCGAGTTGGCTTGAGCGCCATTTTGTATATGGTCTATGGCTTGGGGGCCTGTCTGGGGCCGCTGCTTGCCGGCGGCCTGATGTCTTATATTGGCAGCAATCTGTACTACATCTTCGTGGCAGCCTGTGGCTTGGCTTTGGTTCTGCTGGTCCGCCCGCAAAAGGTACTGGGCGATCACTTGAGCCAGGATGCGCCTACTACCTTTGTGCCTATGCCAGACAGCTTGCAAAGCTCGGCTGCGGCGGTGGCACTGGACCCACGGGTAGATATCAGCTCTGACGTGTCGCACGACCCTGTGTTCGAGGATCTGCCGCCTGTTGAAGAGCGGGTGCCCGCAACGACGGAAAGCACGGCTGCGGAGCGCAAGGCGGAAGATGAGGCTGCAGAGGCGACACTTGCCGAGGACGACAAACGGGCTGATCCTGTTGTTGGAAGCTCGGGAAGCTCGGGAAGCTCGGGAAGCTCGGGAAGCTCTGTGAATTCTGAAGGCTTGGATGCTTTTGGGAGCGCGGCAGATGTGGAAAGCTCGAGCGCTGAGAAAGACGCAGAGAAAGCACGTAAACCCTCAGATCCAGCCCCTTAGGTCGCCGCCAGAATCGAGCATGTTCTCATAGCGGTTTACGAGCATGATTCACTCATAAAAAAACCCAGGCCAAGCCTGGGTTTTTTATTTCTGCCCGGATCTTAAGTCTGGAACTCAGGCCCGTTGAATTCGGCCTCAACCTCAATCTTGCCAGCCAGAATATCCTGCTGCAGCGCTGCAATACGCTGGCGCACGGCATCCGGTGTGTCCGGGGCCATGATCAGGCGCACCGCATCCGGTTGCTGCAGGCCAACCTTGAAGATCTTGCCGGACTCGAACTTGTTTTCGCTCAGATCCTTGCAAGCTTCAAATACGCCAATGCCTACATCGGCCCAGGCGGAACCGACGAATACGTCGGGCTCACGGGCGACCCAGTCGATCACATTACCAATTTCTTTGATGCCCAGTTCACGGCAGGCCTGCGTTGTGCCGCTACGGCCTTTGTTCAGCATGGTGTAGATGATGTCTGCACCAGCTTTGGCCTGTGCCTGGGTGACCCGCGCGGCCAGCTCAATATCATCCTGGTTGCCGGAGAAGTTTGTCAGCAGCTTCACATCCGGATTGGCATGCTTGACGCCAGCGGCATAGGAAGCGCGGGCGCGCAAACCAGGGGGCACGCGTATGCCGGACTGGTGGGCCACCACGCCGGTCTTGGTCATCAGGGCGGCATAGGCACCGGCCAGCCAGGCTGACTCTTCCTGACGCACGTCATAGCTGCTCAGATTGCTGGCAGTGACGGCACCTTGCGTGATCACAAAGCGGGTATCCGGAAACTCCTTGGCAACGGCCAGGGCAGCATCGGTGTTCTGACCGCCGTGGGCGATCAGCAAGGCCGGTTTGTATTGTGTTGCCAGTTCGCGCAGAGCGGCAATTTGCGCCTGGGTTTCGTTAGCCACCTGATCTTTGTAGTGGCCGGTAATAGGCAACTGGTCCATGGCCTTCTTGAAGCCCTGATAACCAGCTTGCATGAAGCCGTTGTCATCAATGTGGCCGCAGAACAGGGCGGCAACGACGGGTTTGTTGGCCGCCAGCACACTGCGGCCAAGCCAAGGGGCAGCCAGTGCGCCGGCTCCAGCGGAAGCGGCGGCCAGCAGTAACTGTCGACGGGTAAATCCGGTCATGATCATGTCTCCTGTGTAGTCTCCGACGTGGGCGTCGGTAAAAATCGTTTTTTTCTAATCTACAGGAGATGAAAAGCCGCGGTTCCTGAAGTTTTAAATGTCAAATATAAGAATTCTCGTATAGTGCGTTTACGCGGGCATGTATGAGACATGCCCGATATTGTTCACCGCGGAATCAGGGCCACGATAGCGCCAATGGCCAGGGCAACCCCCACCATATTGAGCGCGCTGAGCTTTTCCTTGAAGAAGCCCGCGCCGATGACGGCACCCATGGCAATCACGCCAATATTCATGGCCGAGAACACCAGAGTGGGGTTCTCCGGGAAGATCTGGTGGGCGCGGATATAAAAGAAAATATTCCCGAAGTTCAGCAGGCCCAGCACCAGACCGGCTAAAAGGCTGCCTTTATGCCAGCTGGTGCGCTTGGCCAGCAGCCAGCACAGCATCAGCACACCGGCCAGCGAGAAGGACACCACCAGACTGCTGGAGAAAGCTGCACCGGCTCTGGAGAGCTGCTTGAACATGATGTCGATCACGCCATAGCCTAGCCACACAGCCAGCAGCATCAGGGCAGGATGCCCGCAGCCTGCTTCCTGGCTACTGGCCTGCCGCGGACGTATCAGCAGGCACAGCAAGGCAATCAGGGCCAGGGCGATGCCCAGCAGTTTCTGACCAGCCAGTTGCTCGCCAAACAAGAGAAAGGCCGCCAACAAGGGAATGAACAGGGACAGGCGCTGGGCAGCATCGCTCAGCACAATCCCGGCTTGCCGCACTGCCGCCGCCATGAACAGAAAGACGCTGGGCAAGAGCACACCCAAGGCAATCAGAATCCACCAGGGGGTAGCAGGATTCAGCAGGCTGCTGGGATGCGGTTGCAGCAATACCAGACTCAAGGTGACTGCCACGCCGTAGTTAACCATGATGGCCTGGGCGACATCGATCTGCCGCTGGCGAGCGACTTTCAGCAGAATGGAAACGGCAACACTGCACAGAATGCTGGCGATCAGAGTGAGCATGTTAGAGGGCCTCGACCATAGCGCGTGGACGGGTTTGTTCCAATGACAAAGGGGGTTCGGACAGCGTGGTTTTGGCCGCTTCCAGTTGCAGGCGGGCAAACAGACCCTGGTCCGCCACAAACTGCGGGTTGCCGGTAGTCAGCAATTGCTCGCCATAGAAAATGGAGTTGGCACCGGCCATAAAGCAAAGGGCTTGAGTGCTGTCATCCATGGTTTCTCGTCCCGCCGACAGGCGTACGGCGCTGGTGGGCATCAGGATACGTGCAATGGCAATTGTGCGTACAAACTCGAAGGGGTCCAGATCATCGACCTGGTCCAGCGGCGTGCCCGGCACTTTCACCAATTGGTTGATAGGTACGGACTCGGGGTAGGGGCGCATATTGGCCAGCTGAGCCAACAGGCCAGCACGCTCGCGACGGCTTTCACCCATGCCGATAATCCCGCCGCAGCAACTGTTCAAACCGGCTGCGCGTACGCGTTCCAGCGTGTCCAGGCGGTCCTGGTACGTGCGCGTGCTGATGATCTGGCCATAGAACTCGGGGGAGGTGTCCAGATTGTGGTTGTAGTAGTCCAGCCCGGCATCTTTCAGGCGTTGCGCCTGACCGTCTTTGAGCATGCCCAAGGTGACACAGGTTTCCAGCCCCATCGCTTTGACGGCGCTGACCATCTCAACTACCTGGTCCAATTGTTTTTCGGTAGGAGAGCGCCAGGCGGCACCCATGCAAAAACGCTGAGCACCCTGTGCTTGGGCGGCGCGGGCCGCTTCCAATACCTGTTCCAGGGGCATCAAGGGTTCAGGTTCCAGCTCGGTCTGGTATTTGGACGATTGCGGGCAGTAGGAGCAATCTTCGGGACAGGCGCCTGTCTTGATGGAGAGCAGGCTGGAGAGCTGGATTTGATTGGCCGGGTGGTGCTGTCTATGTACGGTCTGCGCCTGGAACACGAGGTCCATAAAGGGCAGCTCGTAAAGCTCCATGATGCGACGAATCGTCCAGGGTGCGGGGGTATTTACAGACATGGCAGGCTACCTTATTCAGTGACGCAGCTATGCTAGGTTTTCTGCCTGTGAAAGACGACTCCTGGGGCTGGCAGGCTCCGGAGGCTTGTCTCGCTATGGGGCCTATTTCAGTGATTTTTAGACGAAATTGTCGCTAACTTCGCTTAATTTCAATTATTGTGAGGGATACAAACTATTTCAAAGGCAGTATTTGCAAAATGTTTCAGCGGCTGATTCAGTGCCTGATTACCGTGGTTTCCACCTTTTTATCCGAGGTAAACTGGCAGGCGATTTTGCAAAAGGATAAACATGCACGTGTTCGAGCGCCGCATCACTGTGGAATGGGGTGATTGCGATGAGGCCGGGATTGTTTTCTATCCCAATTATTTTTATTGGTTTGACTGCACGTATCAGGCGTGGCTGCGGCAGGCAGGCTTGAGTCAGCGTATCTTGCGCCAGGAATATGATGCGGTAACGCCCTTGGTGGATGTCGGTGCCAACTTCCGCGCACCCGTTACCTATGATCGCGAGATTCGCGTTTGCGTGCAGGTGGCTCAATGGCTGGAGCGGCGCTTCAAGCTTGAATATCAAGTCTTCAATATGGACGGTGTGCTGGTAGCAACCGGCCACGAGTGGCGCGCCTGGGCGCAGGTCTTGCCGGAAGGGCGGCTGAAAGGTGCCGCCATTGCTGAAGACTTTCGTCAGCGCTTAGAAGGGAACGGGGCTGTTTGAAGCGGCTTGATCAGACACCGGCAGGCGCTGCTGCACTTGATGCAGCTGCGGCTTGCCATTGAGCGGTATATAGACAAAAGCCAATTGCTTGAACAGGCGTGCTTGCCAGCGTGCCTGTTGCAGGCTGATGTCCAGCACCAGCAGGCTGGGTTCATCCGGCCATTTGCCCTTGGGGTCCAGATTCACGGCGGGCCACCAGCGCAGATCCAGTTTCTGCAAATCGCGCAGCAAGCTTTCCTGAACCGCATCGTTAAAGGCACGGCTGCAAATTTGCGCGCCTGGATTGCAGGCGGTCAAAATTGCCGCCCCACGGCTGTTTTCTTGTTCCAGTAATTGATTCAGAGGGCGGTTGAGCTGGCCGATGCGCACGTCCATATCGCCCTTTGGGCTGTGTATACGGTAGATCGCCTTCTCGAAAGCGTGAGACAGGGCGGCGGGCAGGTCTTTCTGTGTAGACATAAGCTATCTTGCGTCGTTCTGTTCTCTGGACCCACAAGACTGGCAGTGGGATGCATGGTTTGTTTGTGTTCAAACCATGCATCCATTATTTACACAGTTTCAGCCTTCAAGCAAGTTATGAGGCGCGTGGATCCTGGATTCGATTCCAGATCGAATACAAGCTGGGCAAGAACAAGAGCGTCAGGATGGTGCCAATGGCTGTACCGCCGATCAGCGTCAGGGCCATGGAGCCCCAGAACACGGAGAAGGACAGCGGAATGAAGGCCAGTACCGCCGCCAGCGCCGTCAGAATGACGGGGCGGGCACGCTGCACAGTGGCTTCAATCACGGCATCGTAGGGTGAGGTACCTTCAGCCCGGTTGGTCTTGATCTGCTCAATCAGAATCAAGGTATTGCGCATCAGGATCCCCGCCAGACCGATCAGCCCCAGAATCGCGGTAAAACCAAAGGGTTGCTGGAAAATCAGCAAGGCGGGCACGCTGCCAATCAAGCCCAAGGGGGCGGTCAGGAACACCATGATCATGTTCGAGAGCGAACGTACCTGAATCACGATGACCAGCAGCATCAAGGCAATCATGACCGGGAAGACGGGCAGCAGCGCGTCATTGGACTTCTTGGCCTCGGCGGTGATGCCGCTCATCTCGATCAGGTAGCCAGGGGGCAGGGAAGCCTGCAAGGAGGCAAACTCCTTCATCACCCGGTTGGCCACTTCTGCCGGTTGCACGTGCGGAGCAATATCCCCTCGCACGGTCATGGTGGGCAGGCGGTTGCGACGGGCCAGCTTGGGTTCTTCCTGCATGATTTCCAGCTTGCCGACTTGCTCCAAGGGCAGGTTCTGGCCCTGATCATTCATGACGGTCAGGCCGGACAGGCGAGTTGGGTCATGGCGGTTGCTGGCCGAGCTGCGCGCCACAACCAGCACATTACGCAGGTCCTCGCGGTATTCCGCAACGGTTGTGCCATCCAGCTGCAACTGGATTTGTTCGGCCAGACTCTGGCGATTCAAACCCAAGGCTTGCAGACGTTGTGGGTCTACGTCCAGCTTCAGGACGGGTACGCGCGAACCCCAGTCCACGTTCACCTGACGCATGTCCTTGTCGGCCCGCATCACCGCCATGGCCTGCTCGGAAATATCACGTAGCTTGTCCAGATCAGGGCCACGTACCAGGAACTCCACCGGGTATTTGGTGGATGGCCCGAACACTAGCTGAGTGGCACGGACACGCGCTTCTGGTGTCAGGCCATCGGCCACCACTTGGCGGAAGCGTTGCAGCAGCGCATCGCGGTCGTGGTGATCAGCCGTCAGCACCACCAGACGAGCAAAGGAGGGATCAGGCAGTTCAGGGTTGTAGGACAGGAAAAAGCGCGGTGCGCCTTGCCCGGCATAGCTGGTGACCAGCTTGGTTTCGGGCTGCTCGCGCAACCAGCTCTCCACCTTGCGAGTAACGGCTTGCGTGGACTGAATACTGCTGCCCTCGGGTAACTGCACTTCTACCAGCAGCTCGGGTCGGTCGGAGGTGGGGAAGAATTGCTGTTTGACGAAACCCATGCCTACAACCGCCAGCACGAAGGCCGCCACCACAATTCCGGCCACCAGAAACTTGTGGTGTACCGACCAGGCAATCATGCGGCGCAGGCGCATGTAATTGGGGGTGTCGTAAATGGCCTGATGGCCGCCGGGACGGGCTGGAATGGCGGGCAGCAATTTCACGCCCATATAGGGAGTGAAGGCCACCGCAACCAGCCAGGAGGTCAGCAGGGCAGCGGCCAGAATCCAGAAGATATTGCCGGCGTACTCCCCGGCAGAGGAACGGGCAAAACCCACCGGCAGAAAGCCGATAATCGTCACCAGGGTGCCGGACAGCATGGGGGCTGCCGTATGGTTCCAGGCATAGGCGGCGGCTTTCAGGCGGTCCATGCCTTCTTCCATTTTCACGATCATGATCTCGATCGCAATAATGGCGTCGTCCACCAGCAGGCCCAGCGAGATAATCAGCGCGCCCAGCGTTACCCGATCAAACACCTTGCCTGTCATCATCATGATGACGAACACCATGGCCAGCGTCAGGGGCACAGCGGCAGCCACTACAATCCCGACCCGCCAGCCCATGCTGACCAGACACACCAGCAGCACCACGCTCAGCGCCGCGAAGAACTTGAACATGAACTCGCCTACGGCGGAGGCAATGTTCACCGACTGGTTGGTGACGGTCTCCAGGGAGAAGCCCAGGGGCAGGGCAGCGGCAATATCTTCCCGTGCCTTTTCCAGATCCTTGCCCAGATACAGGCCGTTGTAGCCCTCCTGCATCACCACATCCAGCAACATGGCAAATTGTGCGTTGTGGTGAATCTCGAAGCTGGGTGGGTCCTCGTAACCACGGCTGATAGTGGCAATGTCGCCCAAGCGCAGATTATGACCCTGCACGTAGATATAGGTATTGCTGATGGCCTCCACATCCTCCAGCCCGGCGCTAAGGCGCATGTGAATACGCGGGCCATCGGTGCTGATGGCACCACTGGCTGTCATGGCACTGCGCTTGGACAAGGCTTCCAGAATCTGTTGAGGATTGAGCTGCAGATTGTGCAGCTTGGCTTCGTCCAGATCGACAAAAATACGCTCGCTTTGCTCGCCCAGAATATTCACCTTCTTGACGCCGGGGACTTGCAGTAGCTGGCTGCGTACTTTCTCGGCCTCGCGAGTCAGCAGGCGCGGTGGCAGACCGGGGGCTTGCAGCGCGAACAGGCTGAAGGACACGTCCGAGTATTCGTCGTTCACAAACGGCCCCTGCACGCCTTTGGGCAAGCGCGGAGCCTGATCCTGCAGCTTCTTGCGGAGCTGATAGAACTCGCTCTGAACGTCCGCGGGCGGCATGGTGTCTTTCAGGGTCACCACCATCAAGGCTGTGCCGGGACGAGTAACCGTCTCTACCTTGTCAAACCAGCGCAGTTCCTGCATGCGCTTTTCCATGGGCTCGGCCACCAGATCCTGCATTTCCTGGGCAGTGGCTCCGGGCCACATGGCGGTGACGGTCAGCACTTTCACGGTAAAAGCCGGGTCTTCGGCTCGCCCCAGTTTCACGAAGGAGTAAATGCCGGACGCTGCCAGAGCAATGATCAGAAACAGCGTGATGGCCCGTTCACGCACCGCCAGAGCGGAGAGATTGAAGCGGCCTGTCATTGCTTGACCTCGCGTGTTTCAGGACGAACTTCCTGGCCTTCATGCAAAAGGTTAGCGCCCAACGCCACGATGGCCGTACCGGCTTCAGGGCCTTGGGACAGGTAAGCGTGTTCCTGGGCAAGCTTGGCAATGGTCACGGGCTGCCAGTGCACGGTTTTCTGATCATCAATTACCCACACACCGGGCCCTTTACCCGCATCGTAAATTGCAGTCAGCGGCACTTGATTCAAGGCGTCTGCATCCGGGGGCGTCAAATGCACAATGGCGCTGGAACCCAGTCTTGCGGTGACATTCTCGCCCTCGAAGGAAAAGCGGGCCTGATAGCTGCGGGTTGCAGGGTCAGAGGATTGGGCCAACTCGCGCAGTTGGGCGGGCAGGCTTTCCTGGGAGTCCGTTAGTTCAATGGTGGCGCGAGTACCCAGCGGGATATCCCATTGTTCGGGCAGGCTGACAATGACATCACGTGGGCCGTCCTGGGCCAGGCGCAGCACGGCTTGCCCCGGGCTGACAACTTGGCCAACATCCGCAATCTGGGCGGTAATGATGCCGCTGGCTTCTGCTTTCAGGGAACTGTATTGGTCGGCGTTGCGGGCTATTTCAGCTTGTGCTTGGGCGGACTTCAGATTTGCCTGTGCGCTACGCAGTGCCTTCTGGCTTTGTTCATGCGCCTGACGGGAAACACCGCCTTGCTCCACCAGCAGGGACAAGCGTTTGTAATCTGACTGGGCTTGTTCGGCCTGAGCCTGGGCGGCCTGCACGGCAGCCAGACGGGCGCGGTAATCCAGTTGCAGATCCTTGGGGTCCAGCGTCATCAAGAGCTGGCCTTTTTCAACGTGCTCGCCGTTTTGAACTTTGCGCGTATCAATCTTGCCGCCTACCCGAAATGCCAGCGGGCTTTCCACCCGTGCGCTGACCAGCCCCAGGAAACGTCGTTGCTGATCGGCCTTGGGCTGAATCACGCTTTGAATGACCAAAGGAGCCTGAGTGCGAGGGTCGGCCTCCTGTGTCTGCTGGCTGCACCCCATCAGTACAAGGGCGGCGGACAAACTCAAGACAGGGCTAAGAGAGCGAAAAAGAGCCATGCAGGACTCCGGGTAGGTAAATAGTTGGATGAACTGTAACTTGGGACGTGACGTTCAAGGCATCAGGCTACGCAGGATAAGCTGCGTTACCACCAGCAAACCTTGGCGGGTTTTTTCAGGCGGATGTATTTCCAGCAAGACAGGGTGTAGACAGGCGGTCAAGGCAAACAGGATGCCTTGAACCACCTCGTCCAAGGGCGTGCGGCGTTCAAAGTCGCCGCTTTCACGGCCCGCGCGCACCAGGGCGGTGATTTGGGTCAGCAAATCTTCTCTGTGCTGGTCCACTGTTGTCCAATTGTTTTGCAGCGCTTCAATGACCACTTCTTGCATGCGGCCTTCCTGCAAGAACAGCTCCAGGCTTAGCGTGCAGGCGGTTTCAATGAAGTGGCGCAGACGTTCGATAGGGGGCAAGTCGCCCTCCACAATCTGTTGCAGCTGCACGTGCATGCCTTTGAGCACAGAGTGGCAGATCGCCTGGCCGATAGCCTGCTTGGAGTCGAAAAAACGATAGAGATAAGCGCTGGACACGCCTATGGATTTGGCCAGGCTGGCAACAGAGGTCTTGCGATACCCGTAGAGCCGGAAATGCGTATTGGCCTGCTCAATGATCTGTTCGCGGCGATGATGCTCGGTCGGACCACGCTGGCCCAGGGTACTGGCTGGCATAGAAGTTGAATGTTGAAGTAACGATAACGCAATACATTAACTTCCTTGTTAAGCCGCGGCAAGTAAATTGAGGCCACATATCCCGTTTTTTTGCTTGATGGGACTCTTCTTGACAGGCAAACCTTTTAGATCAGCCGATGGCTTGAGCAGGCAGCAGGGCATCCGCAGGATGGGATCATGCTTTGAGTCTGACCTTCCAGGCTTTGGCTTGTTGAGAGCGTGCCAGGGATAGCGCTTTTTGCAAGGTGGCTGATGCGTATGGTTGTTCGGATGGGAGATGCCTGGCGTATTTGTCTCGAATGTCTATTACAACCAGCCGCTTCTGGAACTGTTGCAACAGGCATTCTCGCAGGAAAGAGGGCTGATTAATCTGGCCCCGATGGCGACCCAGTTGGGGTTTGTTTGCGGCCTGTTTTTTCTGGTCCCTCTTGGAGACCGGATTGACCGTAGAAAATTGATTCTGGGGCAGGCGGTGGTTTTGCTGGTCGGGCTGGTATTGCCTGGCGTCTGGGTGGGTGGCATGCGGTATGCCTGTTTGGAGGGGCATTAGTGCTTATCGGTTTTTCTTTGCACGGTATTCGTAGACGAGCGATAGGCACCAGAGGCTGAGAGAGGTGTTCTGGTGCGCATGCTTGCAGGCCGGGAGTCCACCAATGAAAAAAGCCTGACAGATCGAAATCTATCAGGCTTTTTGAATTTTTTGGCGGAGCGGACGGGGCTCGAACCCGCGACCCCCGGCGTGACAGGCCGGTATTCTAACCAACTGAACTACCGCTCCGCAGCGGTGCCAAGAATCTTGGCGTCCCCTAGGGGATTCGAACCCCTGTACCCACCGTGAAAGGGTGGTGTCCTAGGCCTCTAGACGAAGGGGACAGGACTTACAACTAAATCGTCGTTTTGGTGGAGGTAAGCGGGATCGAACCGCTGACCTCTTGCATGCCATGCAAGCGCTCTCCCAGCTGAGCTATACCCCCAATTTTCTTTACTTCGTTTTTTAACTGCGTCAAAAAACCGAAGTATCGAAATAAGTGTCAGGCTTGACGAGGCTTGCCACTTCAAACTGCTAAAACCAGTCCAGGACTGATTTTTAAATTTTTTGGCGGAGCGGACGGGACTCGAACCCGCGACCCCCGGCGTGACAGGCCGGTATTCTAACCAACTGAACTACCGCTCCGCAGCGGTGCCAAGAATCTTGGCGTCCCCTAGGGGATTCGAACCCCTGTACCCACCGTGAAAGGGTGGTGTCCTAGGCCTCTAGACGAAGGGGACAGGACTCTACAGCTAATCTTCGTTTTTTGGTGGAGGTAAGCGGGATCGAACCGCTGACCTCTTGCATGCCATGCAAGCGCTCTCCCAGCTGAGCTATACCCCCATTTCGGTGTTCTTTTTGTCGACCACCAACGAAGAATTGAGATTATGAAGGTGTTTTCGTCTTTGTGCAAGTCTTTTGAAGAAAAAAACCAGAATAAAGTGAAAAAACTTCAGAGGTGCTGCCAGAGGGGGGGCAGGGGGCAGGCAGAGGAGGCGATACCCCCGGCGTGCGGAAGCCGAAAACAGGGCTAAGGGCGTGCCTGAAATGGGCGTGTATCTTTTTGTTTTATACGGAGTTTTGTATCTTCTTTGTGTCATAACATTTCATTTGTGGCTCAATAGAAGGAAATGCTTTCAACTATTAGCGTCGTTTTTTTGTCCCTTTCAGGCTCGTCTAATTCCCTTCTTAGGCGCATAAATGCAGGGTTTGTGAGAAATTTGCGCTGCTCTGTAATCTAATGATGGTATGCTTCGTTGAGTAACATTTCACCTGCAATAATTACGTTTTGTAGGCCCCTCACTTAGCCTGCATTTTTTTATTTAATGGCGCTATGTCAGCAAAGCAGTGCATATCATCACCTCTGCCTGTTCCAGTGGATGCACAAAGACGAATCAGTTTGAGTGCTTTGCTGATTTGGGTGCTGTTGGTCTGGCTGTTGTTGATCTCCGCAACGGTTACTGTCATTTACAAGCAAAACCAGGCAGAAATTCGCCTGCAGGCAAGTAGCGGCCTCCTGCGCCAGCTCTCTGATATCAGCTATTCCGTGGCGCTGGCCGCGCCTTCCAGTTCGACGCCTGCCCGTTTGCGCCACTTGGATCAGCAGTTCCAAGGGGTAGTGCAGTTGTTACGCGATGGCGGAGTAGTCGATGGTGTGGTCCTGGTCCCGCTGGACAAGCCCTTGCTGGGGCTGGTCTCCCAACTAAGTAATGAATGGCAGCGGCGCTTGATGCGTCTGGATTTTCCGGTCAGCTCCGAGCAAGTGCTCCTGCCAGCGGCCAGCCTGAACGCGGAAGACTCGTTGTTTCGTCATAACACCCAGCAATTGCTGGATGCGTTTGATGCCTCGCGTGAAAGTATCCGCTCGCAGCACCGCTGGACGGTGTTCTTCATGCTGGGTCTGGATTTGATCGCGCTGTGTCTGTCCTACTTCATGTTGCGTGCCTGGGCAGCCGATCCCTTGCGACAGCTGGTGGCTCAAGGCCAGGCTTTTACTGGCGGCAATTACCGTGCGAAAAGCACCAGTTCAGGCACTAGTGAAACGCGTTATTTGTCGCAGATTTTGAATTACTGCGGTTTGCAGATTCAACAGCTGGATGCGCAGCTTTCTATTCAGCAGCGCAATTTATCCCAGCTCAACGCCATATGCCGCAGTTTGAGCCACAACCCTTTATTGGGAGTTTATTTATCCCGCGATGGCCGCTTTGATTTCGTCAATAAAAAGCTGGCAGAGACATTGGGATATAGCCGTGCACAATTGCGCCAGGAGTTCACGGTTGATCAAGTCTTTCTGTCGCCGCGATTTCCTTCTTTGACTCAAGTGGTGGCCGATTCGCGTTCTGGTGGCAGCAGTTTGCGCTATGAAACGCGGGCATTGCGTTATGACGGCAAATCCATTGATGTCGAAATCTGTGCCATTCCCATCGAGCTCGAGGGTCGTATGGGCATGGTGGCAGTAGTGCAGGACATCACCACGCGGGTGCGCAACGAAGTGACGGGTCGTTTGGCGGCCGTGGTGTACGAGAACACTTGCGAAGCCATTGTTGTGACGGATCGTTTTGGCCATGTGGTAGATGCCAACCCGGCGTTTAGCCGCATCACCGGCTACGAGCTGGACGAAGTGCGGGGCCGCACCTTGTCTATCCTGAACTCGGGACGTCAGGACACGGAGTTCTACCGCAAAATGTGGCGCGAGATTTCGGAAACCGGGCGGTGGCAGGGCGATATCTGGAATCGACGCAAGAACGGCGAGGATTTTGCCGAGCGTTTGACCATCAGCACTGCCTGGAACCCGGATGGCACGGTGTATCGCCATATTGGCTTGTTCACCGACATCACCAGCCATAAGAAGCGTGAAGCGCAGATGTGGAAGCAGGCGCATTACGATCATTTGACGGGCTTGCCCAATCGGCAGATGTTCCAGGATCGCTTGCAGCAAGCGCGCGAGCAGTCGCGTCGCACAGGCTTGCCTTTCGCGCTGATCTTTATGGATCTGGATTTTTTCAAGGATGTGAACGACTCCTTGGGGCACGAGAAGGGCGACGTCCTGCTGCAGGAAGTCGCCCAGCGTTTGCAGCGCTGTGTGCGGGTAACGGATACCGTGGCCCGTATTGGTGGTGACGAGTTTACCGTCATCATCTCGGATATCAGCGATACCTCGATTGTGGAGCGCACTTGTCGCTGTTTGCTGGACACGATTGAAGAGCCTTTCCAGTTGGGCAAGAACTCGGTGTCTGTTTCCGCCAGTTTGGGAATCACGCTGTTCCCCGAAGATGGCGATGATGCCGGCCAGCTTTTGAAGAATGCGGATATGGCCATGTACGCCGCCAAGGCTTGCGGCCGCAATCAATACTGTCGCTTCCTGCCTGCCATGAGCGAAGCCGTGGAAGCGCGCTTGCGTTTTTCGCAGGATTTGCAAAAGGCCCTGAGCGAGCAGCAGTTCCAGCTGTATTACCAGCCGATTGTGGATTTGCGTACAGGGCAGGTCACCCGTGCCGAGGCCTTGATACGCTGGGAACACCCGCAGTTGGGCTTGGTGCCCCCTTCAGAATTCATTCCGTTTTCCGAAGATTCCGGTCTGATTGTGCTGATTGGCGAATGGGTGTTCGAGACGGCTGCCCAGGCCGCGGTGAAACTACGCAACGAGCTGGACCCCGGTTTCCGGGTCAGCCTGAATGTCTCGCCCGCGCAGTTCAAGCTCAATGGCTCCTGCGCGCGCGAGTGGGTGGAGTATCTGCAAACCCAAGGCATTCCGGGTGATGCGCTGGTGGTGGAAATTACCGAGCGCTTGTTGCTGGACGATCAGGGGCAAGCCTTGCAGCAGTTGCGCTCCTTGCGTGAGTACGGCATGAGTGTGGCGTTGGATGATTTTGGCACCGGCTACTCCTCTCTGTCGCACCTGAAGCGGTTTTCCATCAATGTGCTCAAGATTGATCAGTGCTATATCCGCAATCTGGCCCTGAGCAGCGAGGATCTGGTGCTGACTCAGGCCATGATTGTCATGGCGCAAAAGCTGGGCTTGCGGGTAGTGGCAGAAGGTGTGACCAGTCACGAGCAACTGGATTTGTTGAACAACGCCGGTTGCGACTATATGCAGGGCTACTTGTGCTCTACGCCTATCCCGGCGGATGAGTTCGTGGACTGGTGCAAGACCTGGAATCGGGAGCGTGCCGGTGGTTTTGCCGCGCGCTTGTACCCGAATGCACCGCAGGCTTTGCAATAGCAGAATCCTTTCAGGGAGTCTCCGCTACCGCAAAGCCTGTGGTGAGTTTGTTGGTGCTTAGTCCTGACGACGAGAGCGCCAGGCAAAAATAATCAGAAGCAGGCCTGCCCAGATCAAGAAGGGCAGATTGCCGTATTTCACGTAGGGAGTCAGGCCTGTTGTGCCTTGAACTTCCACATCCAGCACACCCGGCGTCAGGGGCGGCAGAGCTGCACGAACACGCCCATAAGGATCAATGGCGGCTGTCATGCCGGTATTGGTGGCACGCAGCATGGGACGGCCTGTTTCCAGAGCCCGCATACGTGAGATCTGCAAGTGCTGGCTCAAGGCCCAGGAATCGCCAAACCAGCCCAGATTGCTGATGTTCAACAGCAAGGTAGCGCCTTCCTGGCCAGGACTGCCTTGCACGGCCTGGATGATCTCTTCACCAAACACGTCTTCATAGCAGATGTTGGGGGCAACACGCCCCTCTGCCATCTTGAAGGGCGCTTGCGGCAAGGCGCCACGATGGAAGTCCCCCAGCGGGATATTCATCATGTCCACAAACCATTGAAAGCCGGTGGGGATGAATTCGCCGAAAGGCACCAGATGATGCTTGTCGTAGTAGCTGGCCGTGCTATTGATGATGTCCTGGGGCTGAGTCTCGGGGCTGATCAGCAAGGCGCTGTTGGTGTAGCTCAGCTTGCCGTTGACCGTGCCACGGTCCATGGGGACACCCAGCACCAGATTGGCTTGATGGCGCTGTGCCAGTTCCGTCCAGCGCAACCAGAAGCTGGTTTCCAGGCGGTTTTGCAATACGGGGATAACGGTTTCAGGCAGAACAATCAGGCGCGGCGCGTCTTCGGGGGTCTTGGCCGGCAGGTTTGCCAGCTCGTAATAACGCTCTATGCCTTCGCTCATATTGGGGCCGAACTTGGCGCTTTGATCGATATTGCCTTGCACCAGGCGGGCAATAAAGGGCGCGCCATGGGGCTGGACCCAGGCAATATGCGGCAGACTGATCCCGATCAGGCCAAAAATCATGGCGATACCAATGCCGATCGCGCTGGAAGGGCTTTGGTTCTTGTCTTTGGAGGCGGCAAACTGGGCAATCACGGCGGCGCTGAAAGCCGACAGCCAGGCCAGGCCATACACACCCACAACGGGTGCCCAGCCGGTAAACATCCCTTCTGCGTGGGCGTAGCCGATATTCAACCAAGGAAAGCCAGTCAGCAAATTGCCGCGCAGCCATTCGCTTAATGCCCAGCAGCTTGCCCAGCCTGCTGATAACAATAATCGTGGTAGCCAGGAATCACTATCGTGCTTGGGGCGCAGTTTTTGCCAAACCGCTGAAGCAAGAGCAGGAAAGAGGGCCAGGGCGGCAGCCAGTAGCAAAACGCCCAGGGCGGCCATCCAGGAGGGCATGCCACCATACTGGTGCATGCTGATGTACAGCCAGTAAATCCCTACGCCAAAATGCCCCAGCCCAAACAGATAACTGCGACCAAAGGCCTGGCGCACGGACGTCGAACCCATGATCTGCGAGCAGGCAATGGCCAGCAGGGTGATCTGGTAGAAAGGCAAAATCCAGGATGGCAGCGGGCCAATGGAAAAGGACAGGGCATGCAAGCCCCCCAGGACCAGCAGTAAAGCGACGCCAAGCGCCTGGGGTAAAGGTTTGGAATCAGGCTTGTTCAAGATTAGGCTCGGCGGGTGTGGCTCGCTGAACGTGCAACCAAAGGGCTCGTTTGGCATCCGCACGGACAACCGTGAGGCTGATGCCATCAAGCTGGGCCACATCGCCCCGGCGAGGGATATGTCCCAATTCGGACGCCAGCCAACCACCTACGGTGTCAAAGTCGTCGTTAGGGAGGTGGGTCTGGAAGGCTTCGTTGAAATCGGGGATTTCAGTCAGTGCCATGACACGCCAGCTGTCGGGGCCGGCCTGGAAAATGGTCTGCTCGGCGTCTTCATCGTATTCGTCTTCGATGTCGCCCACAATTTGTTCCAGCACGTCTTCCATGGTGACCAGGCCTGCTGTACCACCGTGCTCGTCAATAACGACGGCCAGGTGATTGCGGCTGCCACGGAACTCGTGCAGCAAGACGTTCAGGCGCTTGGTCTCGGGAATGAATACCGCAGGGCGAATCAGCGGGCGCAAATCCAGCGTGGGATTGGCGATCGAGAGCAGCAGGTCCTTGGCCAGCAAGATACCGATGATATTGTCGCGCTCCGTCTCGTAGATCGGAAAGCGGCTGTGGCCCGTTTCAATAATGATGGGCAGCATCTCGGTCAACGGTTTGGCGATGTCCAGCATATCGATCTTGGATCGGGGCACCATGATATCGGCCACTGTTTTGTTGGCCATATCCAGTGTTCCGGCGATCATGGACAGCGATTCGTCGTCGATAACTTTGCGGGCGTGGGCCGCAACCAGGACAGACTTAAGGTCTTCTCGGTCTTCGGGTTCGTGACGCCGATTGAAAAAAGCACTTAAGCGAGAGATGGGATTGTTTGAGCTGGCCTTGGAAGGGCGGGGCTCGGGGTCGGGAGCAGAGTCTGACATTGTCCGAAGGACGAGTTAAGGAAGAAACAAGCATAACCGAAAAATGATGACAAGGTATGTACCTGTCATCATTCGGAATGCGGGAAGGCAAGTGAGGATTGGCGCAGCTTTGTCAGGGATGGGAGGCCCTTTGTGACAAGTGGGCGAGCTAGCGCTCCTGGTAGGGATCAGGGATGCGCAAACTGGCCAGAACAGCGGTTTCCAGCGCTTCCATGTCCTGGGCTTCGTCCTCTTCAATGTGGTCGTAACCCAGGGAATGCAGACAGCCGTGCACCACCAGATGAGCGGCATGGTGCAGAAATGGCTTTTGCTGTTCCTGGGCTTCACGCTCCAGCACGGGCAGGCACAAGACGATATCGCCGTGGACCACGCCGTCCTCGTCCTGACCATATTCAAAGGTCAGCACATTGGTGGCGTAGTCGCGTTCCCGGTAGCTCAGGTTCAGGCTCTGGCCTTCTTCGGCGTCCACAATACGCAAGGTGGCGGAAAGGGCGGTGAAGCGATCTTCGGGGTGGATGCGTTCGACTGCCATATCAATCGTGCGCTGCATCCAGCGGCGGATACGGGAGCGGCTCAGCTCGGGGCAATCAACAGCGTACTGGACGCTCAGGGACAGATCAGGCATCACCGGCTCGTTCGTAGGCGTCCACAATTCGCGCAACCAGCGGGTGGCGCACGACATCACGGCTGCTAAAGCGCGAGCAGGAAATACCCTGCACGTTTTCCAGCACCTTGACGGCATGATTCAAGCCGCTGCGCTGGCCTTTGGGCAAGTCCACCTGAGTGGGGTCGCCGGTAATCACCGCCTTGCTGCCAAAACCGATGCGCGTCAGGAACATTTTCATTTGTTCCGGCGTGGTGTTCTGGGCTTCGTCCAGGATCACGAAAGCATGGTTCAGCGTGCGGCCGCGCATATAGGCCAGCGGTGCGATTTCGATGATTTGTTTTTCGAACAGGCGCTGTACCTTCTCCACACCCATCAAGTCATACAAAGCATCGTACAAAGGGCGCAGATAGGGATCTACCTTCTGGGCCAGATCGCCTGGCAAAAAGCCCAGGCGCTCACCCGCCTCGACAGCAGGACGTGTCAGCACCAAGCGATGGACGGATTCGCGCTCCAGCGCATCGATGGCGCAGGCCACTGCCAACCAGGTCTTGCCAGTCCCGGCCGGGCCTACGCCGAAGTTGATGTCATTGTTCAGGATATTGCGCAGGTATTCGCGCTGACCGGGTGTGCGAGGACGCAGGTCGCGTTTGGCGGTACGCAGGGAAATTTCTTCCTGGCCTACGGGGGGCAGCTCGGGCAGGGGCTCGGGCTTTTCCTCTTTTTCGTGGCGGCGGCTGGCGCCCAGCTCAACCAGGCCCAACTGAATATCGTCGATATTCAGCGCACGGTGCACGGCGCGCGAATGGAACCAGTCAATGGCTTTGGCAGCCTCCTCCGCGCGCTCGCCTTCAATCGAAACATGACTGCCACGCCGACGCAGGGTGACGTCATAGGCAATGGCAATCTGCTTGATGTTCTCGTCCAAGGGGCCACACATATTGGCCAGATGGGTATTGTCCCCGTCCAGGCGCAAGGAAGTGGGCATGCGGCGGCGTTGGCTAGTCATGGATCAGGCTCCTGCAACCCGGTCATGGGTCACGATTTCTCCGCGCAAGGTATTGGTCAGTACTTGGGTCACGTGCACATCCACAATTTGTCCGATCAGGCGAGGGTCGCCGGGGAAGTTGATGATGCGGTTGTTTTCGGTACGGCCTTTCAGTTCCGAGTCGTCTTTGCGCGAGGTGCCTTCGACCAGAATGCGTTGTACGCTGCCGACCATGGCCTGGCTGATGGCCTGGGCCTGCTCGTTGATTTGCGCTTGCAGGCGGTGCAGGCGGTCCAGCTTTTCTTCTTTGCTGGTGTTGTCTTCCAGGTCGGCGGCCGGTGTGCCGGGGCGACGCGAATACACAAAAGAGAAAGACTGGTCGAAATTCACATCGCGAATCAGCTTCAGTGTCTTCTGGAAATCCTCTTCCGTCTCACCGGGAAAGCCCACAATAAAGTCCGAGGACAAGACGATGTCGGGACGCGCTTCACGCAGGCGGCGCACGATGGATTTGAACTCCAGCGCAGTGTAGCCGCGTTTCATTGCAGCCAGAATACGGTCGCTGCCGGCCTGTACGGGCAAGTGCAGAAAGGGGACCAGCTTGGGCAGATTGCCGTGGGCGGCGATCAGGCGCGAGGTCATTTCCTTGGGGTGCGAGGTGGTGTAGCGAATGCGCTCGATACCAGGGATCTCGTGCACGTACTCCAGCAGCATGGCAAAGTCGGCAATCTCGCCAGCGACGTCGGTCGGGCCACGGTAGGCGTTCACGTTCTGGCCCAGCAGCGTCACTTCCCGCACACCCTGGTCGGCCAGGTCAGCCACTTCCATCAGTACGTCGTCAAAGGGACGGGAGACTTCGGGGCCACGGGTGTAGGGCACTACACAGAAGCTGCAGTACTTGCTGCAGCCTTCCATGATGGACACAAAGGCGGAATA
Source organism: Alcaligenes sp. EGD-AK7 (assembly GCF_000465875.3). Lineage (NCBI taxonomy): Bacteria > Pseudomonadati > Pseudomonadota > Betaproteobacteria > Burkholderiales > Alcaligenaceae > Alcaligenes > Alcaligenes sp. EGD-AK7. Next base: position 38,421 of record NZ_AVOG02000056.1, read on the forward strand.
ACCCTCCACGCGTGCGGGAGGCAGGGCGTCGAATTTTTCGATTTCAGGAAAACTGATATCCACTTGCGAGCGGCCGCTGTTGCGGCGCTTGACGATCAGCTCGGGCAGGCGGTGCAAGGTTTGTGGTCCGAACACCACATCCACGTAGGGAGCACGACGAATAATCGTGTCGCCTTCCTGACTGGCCACACAGCCACCTACGCCAATGACCAGATCGGGATTGAGCGCTTTCAAATGCTGAACCCGGCCCAGATCCGAGAACACCTTTTCTTGTGCTTTCTCGCGTACCGAACAGGTATTGAACAGGATGATGTCTGCTTCTTCGGGGTTGGTGGTCAACTCCACGGGGCGATCCTGATTCAGGATATCGGCCATTTTTTCGGAGTCGTACTCGTTCATCTGGCAGCCAAAGGTGCGAATGAAGAGCTTGCGGGCAGGCTTGGTAGCAGCATCCGCGCTGGCGGGGGTAGAGATTGTGGTGTCGGTCATAGAAGGAGCCGTGACGGGTGTATATCCCGCGGGCCATTGAAAATGAGGAATCGGGCATTATAACGCCCAGCCTCCCGTGAGCCACAAGCAAGCTGGGATCATGTGGGAGGACTTGTTGCAGACAGGCCGCCCTTTGGGGTGAGAAGGCTGGAAATAGTCTTGTGGGGGCATGAAGCTGGATCAGGATTTTCAGTCAGCTTCTACTTGCGTCCTGATTTTGCGGATTATATGATTCGTATATGGATCATATAAGGATTGAAAAATGGGTATCGTGAATATTGATGACGAGCTGCACGACCAGCTACGCAAGGCGAGTACGGTTTCATGTCGCTCCATCAATGCGCAGGCGGCTTTCTGGATACGTATGGGGTTGTTGTGCGAACTGAACCCGACCATGAGTTTTAACGAGATTGTCGCCCGTGAAATGAAGGCGGCTGGTTTGGGTGAGCCTGCCGTGCCTCTGGATCAGGTGGAGTCAGCATGATCAAGATGGCAGATGAAATTGCCTTGATGGCCGAGTCGGGCCGTTTGCTGGCTCAAGTGTTCACGCGCCTGGATCAGTTAGATCTGATTGGCATGAACACCATGCAGATCAATGATCTGGTCGAGAGCTACATCGTCCATGAGCTGCAAGCCCGGCCCGCCAGCAAAGGGCAGTACGGTTATGCCTATGTTCTGAACTCATCGCCTAATCAAGTCGTGTGTCACGGTATGCCGTCCACGACGGATGTACTGAAAGAGGGGGATATCGTGAATTTCGACATCACCCTGGAGAAGAACGGTTTTATTGCGGATTCCAGCAAAACCTACACGGTGGGGCAGGTGACTCCTGCTGCGCAAAAACTGGTCGATGCCTGCTATATGGCGATGTGGAAAGGTATACAAGCCGTACGCCCCGGCGCGACTTTGGGTGATGTGGGGTTTGCCATCTCCCAGTACGCACGCAAGAATGGGTATTCCGTTGTACGTGATTACTGTGGGCACGGCATCGGGCGGGAAATGCACGAAGCGCCTGAAGTTTTGCACTGGGGCATGCCGCGCACAGGACTGCGATTGAAAGAGGGCATGGTGTTCACGATTGAACCCATGCTGAATCAAGGTGGCCCTGCGGTGCAAACCGGGAAAGATGGCTGGACCGTGCGCACTTGCGATGGCTTGCTGTCAGCACAGTTTGAGCACACGGTAGCGGTGACAGACAGTGGTGTGCGCGTATTGACCTTACGGCCTGATGAAACCATCCCGAATTAATTACGTAGTTGGTCGTCCCTCCCTTGCATTACTTATGGCTTGTAGTGTGTCATCCAGTCATTGCAGCTTGTGCACTGAAAACGACAGCAGCAAGTTATTTCAGCCCGATGGAAATGAGATTTTCTGTAAACCTCGTTGATGCTGCCACAGCTGCGAGATCCCGTCATATCGTGATGGCAGTATTGCCCGTTGTCTAACCGTCGTGCCGAAGTATCCCTTCAGATAAATATAGGGTGGCAGCAGTAAGCCTCTTTTTGTTTTATTGAGGGCCGGGGCAGGTCGGCGGGCGAGTCAGGTTATTCGCCGCGGGCAGGGGCCAGATGCGGGGTGCAAGGGGCGTGCTGTTTGAGGAGCACGCTTGCGGTTTGTCCGGGGGACAAACCGCGCTCCGAGTTCACGACCCGCCCGCATCTGGCCCCTGACAAGGGAACCCGTGCGCAGCACGGGCGAATGACCCGCCAAGCCGACCTGCCCCGGCCCTCAATAAAACAAACGCCTGCCACCCTATTACTCGCAATCCAGCAGCCTTAGAAACAAAAAAGCCCGACATTGTTTTAATGTCGGGCTTTCGTTAACAGCGAGCCAAGAAGCAACTTAGCCTTCTACAACCTCGCCGCCTTCGTCTTTCTTGATCGGCTTGACCAGATCCTCACGTTTCACGCCCAGCCACATGGAAATGGCGGCGGCCACGAACACGGAGGAGTAAATACCGAACCAGATACCGATGGTCAGCGCCAGCGAGAAGTTGTGCAGCGTTGGGCCACCGAAGAAGAAAATCGACAGTACCATCATCTGGGTAGAACCGTGGGTGATGATGGTACGCGAGATGTTCTGGGTGATGGACAGATCAATAATGTCCGACACCGACATCTTGCGCTGCTTGCGGAAGTTCTCACGGATACGGTCCATCACCACAACGGATTCGTTCACGGAGTAACCCAGCACAGCCAGGACACCAGCCAGCACCGACAGCGAGAACTCCCACTGGAAGAATGCGAAAAAGCCCAGAATGATGACCACGTCGTGCAAGTTGGCAATCGCACAAGCCAGTGCCAGCTTCCACTCAAAGCGGAAACCCAGATACAGCAAGATACCCGCGACCACAAAGGCCAGGGCCATCAAACCGTTATGCAGCAGTTCCTGCCCCACCTGTGGGCCCACGAACTCCACACGGCGCAGCTCCACGTCCGAGTGCTGCTGCTTCAAGGCCTGGAGTACTTGTTCGCTTTGCTGGGTAGAGTCTTGTCCGTCCAGAACGGGCAAGCGGATCATGATGTCCTGCGACGTGCCGAAGTTCTGTACCTGGAAGTCGGTATAGCCCAGCGACTGAATCGAGCCGCGCACATCTTCTACCTGCACGGTTTGCTGATAGTGCACTTCCATGACCGTACCACCGGTAAATTCGATGGACAGGTGAAAGCCGCGCACAATAATGAAGACGACCGCTGCAATAAATGTCAGAAAACTGATCAGGTTCAGCACCAACGCATGGCGCATGAACGGGATAGTGCGGTGAATACGAAAAAATTCCATGATGCTTTATGCCTGTAGTTGGGCCTGGCCGGTTTGCACCGGCCCCGGCACTTTACTTCTTGTCCTGTGGTTTCCAGACCTGACCAATGGAAATACCCTGCAGGCGACGACGGTTGCCATACCAGAGGTTGACCAGGGCACGAACCCCAACCACCGAAGAGAACATGGAGGTCAGAATACCGATCACGTGGACGACCGCAAAACCACGGATAGGACCGGAACCGAAGGCCAGCAAAGCGACACCCACAATCAGACTGGTCAGGTTGGAGTCGAAAATAGTGGCCCAGGCACGATCAAAACCCAGGTGAATGGCTTGTTGCGGCGAGGCACCATTGCGTAGCTCCTCGCGGATACGCTCGTTGATCAGCACGTTGGCGTCAATGGCCATACCCAGGGTCAGGGCGATAGCTGCAATACCCGGCAAGGTCAGGGTGGCTTGCAGCATGGACAAGACAGCCAGCAGCAAGAGCACGTTGAAGGTCAGGCCAATGGTGGAGAACAGACCAATCAGGTGGTAGTACAGCATGATGAAGATGGCGATCGCAATAAAGCCGTACAGCGTGGCGTTAAAGCCTTGGCGAATATTGTCGGCACCCAGGCTAGGGCCAATGGTGCGCTCTTCAATGATGCTCATGGGGGCGGCCAGCGAACCGGCACGCAGCAGCAGGGAAATATCGGCGGCTTCCTGAGCATTCATGCTGCCGCTGATCTGTACCTGGCCGTTAGGAATTTCGCTACGGATAACCGGAGCCGTCACCACTTCACCCACGCCATTTTCAAACAGCACAATCGCCATGCGCTTGTTGATGTTGTTGCGGGTAATGTCGCGGAAAATGCGCGAGCCCTTATTGTCCAGCGTCAGGTTGACGGTGGGTTGCTGGGTTTGCGAATCACGACCGGGCTGGGCGTCCTGCAGGTTTTCACCTGTCAGGATGACCTGGCGACGCAGCAGCAGGGGGGCACCACCACGCTCGGTGTAGCGCTCCAGACCAAAGGGCACGGTACCCGAGTTCAAGGCCGCAACGGCAGCAGGCGAGTCTTCCACCATGCGCAGTTCCAGTGTGGCCGTACGACCCAGAATTTCCTTGGCTTTGGCTACATCCTGCACGCCGGGCAGTTGAACCACGATGCGATCGGACCCTTGCTGTTGAATCACAGGCTCGGCTACGCCCAGCTCATTGATTCGGTTATGCAAGGTGGTGATGTTTTGCTTGAGGGCGTTCGATTGCACCTGAATGGTGGCGGCTTCGGTCAAACGGGCTGTCAGACCGCTGTCACCGGCGGGGGTGAAAGCCAGATCAGGCATGGCGCGACGCATTTCCGATTGAGCGCGGTCGCGATCGTCTGCCGAGGCAAAGCTCATGCGCAGCGAGTGACCATCACGCTCGATGCCGCCAACAGGCACTTTGGCTTCGCGCAGCACGCTGCGGGCATCTGCCACCATGGAGTCGTAGCGGGCTTGAAGCGCGCCTTGCATATCCACTTGCAGCAGGAAGTGCACGCCACCGCGCAAGTCCAGGCCCAGGTGCATGGGGTGGGCGCCCAGTGCGGTCAGCCAGGCAGGCGACGCAGACACCAGGTTCAGGGCGACGGTGTAGTCGGGGGCGGTAGCTGTGGAGTCCTTGTTCAGTTCGCGCTCGATCAGGTCTTTGGCCTTGAGCTGAACATCGGTGGACTCAAAACGGAAACGCGCAGTGGCGCTAGGTCCGTTTTGTTCAAAATACGAGCCCGTCGTAGGAATATTGTTTTTCTTGAGCAGCTCTTCAACGTGACTGATCAGGTTGGTTTCAAGCCGGACCGTGGATTTGGCGCTGGAAACCTGGACAGCAGGAGACTCACCAAACAGATTGGGCAAGGTATAGATCAGGCCGATCGCCAGCGCGACCAAGACGATGACATATTTCCAGAGAGGATAACGATTCATGGGATATCTACGACGGGTGCAGAAATGGCAACCCCGGACCGAGGTCCGGGGTCGGAGGCATTACAGCGACTTGATCGTGCCTTTGGGCAGAACAGTCGTAACGGCCACGCGTTGGACCAGAACTTCAACAGGCTTGTCGGTCAAGTTGGCCACTTCAACGGTCAGGTAGTTGTCGTGAACTTTGCTGACTTTGCCCAGCAGACCGCCGGAGGTGATTACTTCGTCGCCTTTGGCCAGGTTGGATACCAGGTTGCGGTGCTCTTTCTGACGCTTCATTTGAGGACGAATCATCAAGAAGTACAGCACAACGAACATCAAGATGATGGGCAGCATGCCCATCAAGGCATTTTCGCCGCCGGCAGCTGCCTGGGCGGGGATGAGAGTCAGAATGTCAACAGCGGACATGTGGGGCTCCTGAGGATTTTTTTGTGTGGGTTGTCAAAAACTAACGGTGTATTGTAGCGGCACTTTATTGCGGTATCACAAACAGCGTGTCATTCAATACCGCGCGCCCGATCCTGGTGGAACTGCTCCCGCCAGGCCGCGAAACGCTTTTGCTCGATAGCATCGCGCATCTCTTGCATGATCTGCAAATAGAAATGCAGATTGTGCAAGGTATTCAAACGCGAGCCGGTAATTTCATTGGAACGCTGCAAATGATGCAAGTAGCCACGCGAGAAATGCTTGCAGGTATGGCAGGTGCAGCTGGGATCCAGCGGGCGGGTATCGTCGCGGTAACGGGCATTGCGTATCTTGATGTCGCCGTAACGGGTAAACAGCCAGCCATTGCGCGCATTGCGGGTGGGCATGACGCAGTCAAACATGTCCACGCCCTGGCTGACCCCTTCGACCAGATCTTCCGGTGTACCCACACCCATTAGATAGCGGGGGGCATGCGTGGGCAGTTTCGGGGTGGTGTGCGCCAGAATGCGCATCATGTCTTCTTTGGGCTCGCCTACGGACAGGCCGCCAATGGCATAGCCTTCAAAGCCGATTTCGGTCAGACCAGCCAGGGATTCGTCGCGCAGGTCCTCGTACATGCCGCCTTGCACAATGCCAAACAGGGCATTGGGGTTATTCAGACGCTTGAATTCCTCGCGTGAACGGCGAGCCCAGCGCAAGGACATGCGCATGGATTTAGCCGCTTCGATATGCGTGGCGGGACGGTCGTCAATCAAGTAGGGCGTGCATTCATCGAACACCATGGAAATATCGGAGTTCAAGGAGTACTGGATTTGCATCGACACTTCAGGCGTCAGAAACAGGCGCTCGCCGGTGATGGGGGAGGCAAACTTCACCCCTTCCTCGGTAATCTTGCGCATGCCTTTCAGGCTGAACACCTGAAAACCGCCCGAGTCCGTCAGGATGGGCTTGTCCCATTGCATGAAATTATGCAGACCCTGGTACTTGTCCATGACCTCCGTGCCCGGACGCAGCCACAGGTGAAAGGTATTGCCCAATATGATCTGTGAGCCAATCTCGTTCAGCTCGTGCGGCATCATGGCCTTGACGCTGCCATAGGTGCCTACCGGCATGAAAATGGGGGTTTGCACCACACCGTGGTTCAGGGTGATCTGGCCACGGCGAGCGGCGCCATCGGTGCTTAAGAGGTCAAACTTCAGTCCACTCATGGGGTAGGAGGCTCAATGAACATAGCATCGCCGTAACTAAAGAAGCGATACCGGGATTGGACGGCGTGCTGGTAGGCACGTTGTATGGGTTCGATCCCCGCCAGGGCCGATACCAGCATCAGCAAGGTGGACTGGGGCAAATGGAAATTGGTGATCAGTGCATCCACCCACTGGTACTGGAAGCCGGGGGTAATGAACAGGCGCGTGTCGCCTTCAATGCTGCCATCGGTGCAGCGCTGGTTCATGCCGGGCTCTTTGCTGGCGGCAGACTCCAGCGAACGCACACTGGTGGTGCCCACGGCAATGACGCGGCCACCGGCAGCGCGGGTGGCTTCGATCTTGGCCAGGGTGGCGGCGGGCACATGGTAACGCTCGGCGTGCATGACGTGTTCGCTGATATTGTCCACACGCACAGGCTGAAAAGTGCCTGCACCCACGTGCAAGGTCACAAAGGCCTGGTCCACGCCTTGCTCGCGCAAGGTGTTCAGCATGTCGTCGGTAAAGTGCAGGCCAGCCGTCGGGGCGGCCACGGCACCGGGGTGACGGGCGTAAACAGTCTGGTAGCGCGAGTCGTCTTCCTCGTCCGCTGCGTGGGTAATGTAGGGTGGCAAAGGCGTGGCGCCGTATTGCTCCAGCATGTCCAGCACAGGCTCGTGAAAGCGCAGCGCAAACAGGGCGTCTTCCCGCCCGGTGCAATCGGCCAGTACCTTGCCGTCGGCCAGTTCCAGCAACGTGCCAGGTTTGGGGGACTTGCTGGCGCGGATATGGGCCAGAGCCGTATCGGGGCCGGTTACGCGCTCGATCAGCACTTCCACCTTGCCGCCGCTGCTTTTCTGGCCATGCAGGCGGGCCTTGATGACGCGCGTATCGTTAAAGACCAGCAGGTCACCCTTGCGCAGCAGGCTGGGCAGGTCGGTGAACTGGCGGTCATGCAATTGGCTGGCACCGTCCAGATGCAGCAGACGGCTGCCCTGGCGCTGGGCCGGCGGGCTTTGAGCGATCAGATCAGGGGGAAGCTCGTAGTCGAACTGGGCGATAGTTAAAGAGGGGTCGATGCTCATGGTTTGTCGTAAAGGGCCACTGGCCAGAAGGCCGGGCCTGATGGGGTAACCGACTATTTTAACGCTTTGCCGCCAGATTGCTGAAACGGCCATATCCGTGGTGTTTTTCTTTCGGTATGCTTGGGTCTTTCCTGAATTGATCTGTTGGAGACGAGGGCATGGGCGTTTTAAAGGCAAAGCCTGTTTTGAGTCGTTGCAAGCACGTGGCTCTGGCCACCTTGCTCATGGTGCAAGGCGCATCACTAGCCCTGGCCCAGGCCTTGCCGCCCGAGCTGGCTTCGGTATGGAACGCCAGCCGCTTGCCGCAATCGTCTCTGTCCATCGTGGTAGACGAGGTGGACGGTCCGCGCCTGATCGGCGTCAATCCCCAGGAGCCCCGTAACCCCGCATCGGTAATGAAACTGGTCAGTACCTGGGCCGGTTTGTCCGCTCTGGGGCCAGAATATACCTGGCGTACGACGTTAATGGCCCAGGACGGCCTGCAGGTGGACGAACAAGGCACTTTGAAAGGGCCTCTGTACATCAAGGCGGGGGGCGATCCGTTTTTGACCGTGCCGCAGTTATGGGACATGTTGCGCGAGCTCCGCTTGCGTGGGGTGAAGAATCTGACCGAAGTTATTGTGGATCGTTCCATCTTCGGCAACGTCACCATCAATCCGGGTGATTTCGATAATGCGGGTGACCGTCCCTATAACGCCAGCCCGGATGCCATGATGGTGGGGCTAGGCGCTTCCCGGCTGGTGTTCCAGCCAGATACACAGGCGCGCAAATGGATTGCGATTATTGACCCGCCTTTGCCCGGAGTGCGCGTACAGGGTGAAGTCGAGTGGTCGACGGCGACCTGCCCTGGTTCGCCTGTTGTTGGTACCCAGATTCAGCCTGAAGCCGGTGGCATGGTGGTCCGTGTCAGTGGCAAGGCCGCCGCTTCTTGCGGTGAGTTCAGCGTTTACCGTCTGGTTCATTCCCAAACCGAGTTTTTCGACAAGCTGTTCCGCAGCCTGTGGCGCGATCTGGGCGGCACCCTGGCCCGCGACATCAAAGCAGGCCGTGTGCCGGCTCGTGCGCAGGCGATTACCTGGCATGACTCGCAGTCCCTGTCTGACCTGATCCGTCTTATTAATAAGCAAAGCAACAATGTGATGGCCCGTACCATCTTGCTGACCGTGGGCGCAGAAATGAATGGTCCCGGTGCCACGGTGGCCACCGGCGAGCGCGCCGTCATGAACGTGCTGGGTCGCCAGGGCGTGAATACCGCAGGCTGGACCGTGGACAACGGCTCGGGCCTGTCACGCAATGCCCGCGTCACGGCGGGCGGCATGGCTGACATGCTGAAAGTCGCCTGGCGCTCGAACTGGATGCCCGAGTACATTTCGTCCTTTGCGATCTCCGGTGTGGACGGCACGGTGCGTTCGCGCTTGCGCGATGACGAGGTTCAGGGCCGTGCCCACTTGAAAACCGGCACGCTGCGCGATAGTCGTGCCTTGGCCGGTTACGTGCTGGGAGCCAGCGGAAAGCGGTATATTGTCGTCATGATGGTCAATGACGAACGTTCTGCCTCTGCCCGACCCTTTTTTGATGCGGTGGTGAAGTGGCTGGCAGTACGTTGACGATCACGATAGTGCGGGCTGCTGTGCTGCAGCCCTGTTTTTAGTTAGTCCCTAATTTGATGAAGCAATCATGCCCATACACGAAATACGCCACCCTTTGATCCGCCATAAGCTGGGCTTGATGCGCAAGGCAGATCTGAGCACGAAAAATTTCCGCGAAATGTCCCAGGAAATCGCCTCTTTGCTGACCTACGAGGCGTGCAAGGATCTGCCCCTGGAACCCACCACCATTGAGGGTTGGTGTGGCAATGTGGAAGTGGAAAAGCTGGCTGGCAAGAAAGTGACAGTTGTGCCCATCTTGCGCGCTGGTATTGGCATGCTGGACGGGGTGTTGAGCTTGATTCCTGGCGCCAAAGTCAGCGTGATCGGTATTGCTCGCAACGAAGAAACCTTTGAAGCCCAGACCTATCTGGAGCGTCTGGTCGGCGAGCTGGATCAGCGTTTGGCCCTGATTATCGACCCCATGCTGGCAACAGGTGGTTCCATGGTCGCCACGATTGATCTGCTGAAAAAAGCAGGCTGCAAGAATATTCGCGCTTTGGTGTTGGTGGCGGCTCCGGAAGGCATTGCCACTCTTGAAAAACATCACCCTGATGTCCATATCTATACCGCGTCCATTGATCAGCATCTGGACGAGCATGGTTATATCGTGCCGGGGCTGGGTGATGCGGGCGACCGTATTTTTGGTACTCGCCAGAAGGTTCAGGACGGCGAACTCTAAGTCCAGAACTTGTCGTGCTTTTTTACAATCCCTTGCCAGTACGCCAGAGGGGATAGGCATAATAAAGAGTCGAATCTAAGTTTCACTGAATCAGGATGTACATGAAACTGAATGCTTGGATGGCTGCACCGCTGTTGGTCATGTTGGGCCTGAGCTCGGCTCAGGCTGGTTTGTGTGACGTGCCTTTCATGCGTGACGGTGGGCAGATACAACTGACTGGCTCGGGCTTTCTGGCCTTGGGCGCTGATCTGGCTTTTTCTGACGTGAAAAAGCAGGGCGGTGATCAGTGCCAGGCGCGTGTACAGGGCAAGGCCAGTGTAGCCCTGGCCGGTTTGCCGGCCAGCAAGCCCAATATTGACTACGTGATGACGGTGCGCGATGGCCGCACCCGTTTCCAGCGCGATGATGGCCGTGGTGGTCTGGAAGCCGTTCAAGGTTCGTTTGACCTGCGCCTGCTGGGCCTGTTTTCCTACGAACACGGTGGGCTGCAGGAAGGGCAAACCTTCCCGCGCCAGGATTTCCAGATCAATCTGGACAAGCGCTCCCAGTCCAACGCCAATGTCTTGCGCATTCATACTGGTGCCAAGACGGTTGGAGCTCAACAATCGGTACAGACCGCATTGGGCAATTACCAATGTTGGCCTATTCGTTATCAACGCGAGATCGAGCCTACTCAGGCCAGTTTCAGTGGCATCAGTCTGCCCATACCGGGCATCAACTCCCAGGTTACGGATTGGTATTGCCCGGATGTGCAGATGGTGATGAAGCAGGAAAGTATTCAGAACGGTGTCCCGTCCACGGTGGATGTGACGCAACTGAAGTAAACCTGCGACTGACTGGTCTCAGGTACATCGAGTATCTTTATCCTGAAAACAGCGGGTTAAAGAATTTTGTGCGGCGCTGCTATGGCGCCATTCACTTGGCGATACGTATTTGTCGCGTGTCCCTTTCAACTGCAAGGAGTTATTTATGGCTACCAAGAAAAGTGTGGAAAACAGCGGAGACAAATTCATCGAAGAAGTGAAAGCGAGCTTGGATGAAGCTGAAAAACTGATGCGTGAGGCCGCTGAAGCCACGGGCGACAAGGCCGGTGAGCTGCGTGAGAAGGCGCTGCGCTCTCTGCGTGTGACCCGGGATTCCCTGCACGATGCTCAGGAAGCCGTGGTCGAGCACAGTGTGCGTGCCGCCAAGGCAACCGACAACTATGTCCACGACAAGCCCTGGCAAGCCATTGGCGTGGCCGGTATTGTGGGCCTGATGTTCGGTATGCTGATCAGCCGTCGTTAATCTGTCTTTGCTCTGCGCTGCGGGCCCTTTGCGGGGTTGCAGCAGCATAAAAAGCAGCCCTGCCGATCTGGACTTTGCGGTCCAGATCGGCAGCCTCTTAGAAATCAGGCTCTTGCCATTGCATGCAATGGCAGGATGTCGCAGAGCAGGGATAAATCATGGCGCTTAGGCAAACTATCAGTCAGCTTGGTTCTACCTTGATAGGGGCTGTCAGTACCAGGCTGGAGCTGTTCGCTCTGGAAGCCGGTCAGCAAAAGGCAAGCCTGATAACCATCTTCAGCATGGTGTTTGGCGCACTGCTGTTCTCCACTCTGGCGGTGCTGGTTTTCAGCTTGTTGCTGGCCTTGTACTTCTGGCCTACGGATTATCGTTACTGGGCTTTGGGAGTGCTGGTCGTTCTGTATGCCGGTTTGGGAGTGGGTCTTTTCCTGGCCGTACGCCGTCGTCTGACTACAGGCCCGATTCCTTTTTCGGCCACCTTGTCCGAGTTGCGTCGCGATGTCGCGTTTATTGAGCGCTTGAGGGATTCCGAGGGAGACGGCAAATGAGCACGAAGCAAGAGAGCATGTCCGCCCAGGAGCGGGCTGTGCGTATTGAACTGTTGCGAGTCCGCGCCTCGTTGGAGCGGCAGACCATGTCGTCCCAGATCCACTCCCTGGGCGAAGATTTAAGCCCCGGCAATTTGTGGAACAGCGTCAAGCCGTCGGGTTTGAGCATGGGCGGTGTAGTCACCAGCGCGCTGTCCTTGTCGCGCCGTTATCCGTTCCTGTTGTCCGGTGCTTCTGCCGTGCTGAGCAGTTTTGGCGGGCGCTGGATGCGTATCGGGGCTTTGGCTCTGGGAGCCTGGAAGCTGTTTGATTCTTCCAGGTCGGCACGTGAGAAAGCACGCAATGTACTGGTTCCGGTACGACGCAAAACCGATGTGGACGAGTAAGTCTGCTTGTCTGTTTGAAAACCGGCCCGGGCCGGTTTTTTTTTGCCTGCCGCAAGCTCGGCGTTCTGCCTGACTGGTTTTTGAAGGCGGCAAGGCTTATGCTCCGATAATAAATAATTCCAGAACAAAGCTACCCACGTCAGGAGACATAGCCCGTCATGCAGGTGCCATTACTGAATGCCTTAAGAACCTTTACGGTGTCGGCGCAAAGGTTGAACTTCACCAAGGCGGCAGAAGACCTGCTGGTCTCTCCCTCGGCAGTCAGCCACCAGATCAAGGTGCTGGAGGAGTATTTGGCTTGCAAGCTGTTTCTGCGCAAGAACCGATCTCTGGAACTAACGGATCAGGGTCAGTTTCTATTCGACCGTTTGCAACGGCCGTTTTACGAGATCAATCAGGCTTTGAGCGAATTGCGCATGCCGCACGGCAAGAGCCGCATCAATCTATCCTTGCGGCCCTTTGTGTCCAGCATGTGGTTTACCGGGCAGTTGGGAGACTTCTGGCTGAAGCATCCAGACATTGAAATCAACTTGTTGCACAGGCTGCAGGCTCCGGATTTTTTCAGGGACAACATCAATTTTGCTATCGTCTGGGGCAAGCAGGGCGATTGGCCGCAGTTGCAAACCTTGCGTATCATCCCCGGCAATTTGACGCCTGTTTGTGCGCCGTCTTACCTGCAGGCGCATGGCCAGATTATGTCCCCGCAAGATCTGAACCTACATGTGCTGATTCATGAAGAAAATCAGCTGTGCTGGGAGCAGTGGTTGCGCAAGGCGGCGGGGCAGGAACTGACGGCCAAGAAGAGCTTTCACATTGATGACACCAATGTGCGCATGAATGCTGTGTTGAACGGCCAAGGGGTCATGTTGGGCTGTCCGGCCTTGTTACAGCCTTTGATCGACAAGAAGGAAATTGTCCAGCTGTTCGATGTTTGCCTGGAAGAGTACGCCTATTTTCTGGCCTACCCCAAGGAGGCGAACCTTAGCCGACAGGAGCAGGAGTTTGTGGATTGGGTCGCGTCGATTGCAATCCGCTAGGCGGTAGTTACTTGATGGTCCCCATGTGTTGTGCTCGGTGACCGGGCTTTTTTCGCTCTTTGCTGACCGTGTCTCTGTCTCTGCGTCTTTAAAAAAACCTGCATATTTGCAGGTTTTTTATGTATCGGCTTGCCTGAACCAGGCTGGATGCACATCGCACATCGCACATCGCACATCGCACATCGCACATCGTTCATTGCTCATTTCTCATTTCTCATTTCTCATCGATCAGGGTGTGGAACCCCGACCTGATGCGCGTGGCTGGAGGTTTTATCAAGCTCCGCCTAGTTCTCACACCGCTCATCCCTGGTTCCAAATGGCTGACACGCAGCCCTCAATCGGGCTTTACGTCGCCGAGAACGGCCTCATTTTGCGGTGATTGCGATCCACCGCTTTCTCTTCATCCCGATTCAACAACAAAAAAAACTCATCGTTCCGTCAAATTTGCTCAATTTTCAAGCGTCGCTCCCTGTCGCATGATTGGCCTGACCTAATAAAAGCCATTCATGGTGCTTATGCAAACCAGAGGAGATACTGAGATGAATACCGCTCTACGCTCGCCCATTGCGATTGAAGAATTTGACCGCAGCTACTTTCAGCAGGAAACCGACGAGGTTTTCGCCTTGCCCCCCGAGTGCTTTACCTCGGAAGAGTTTTTCCAGTTTGAGCTGAATGCCGTCTGGAAAAAGCAGTGGTTCTGTGTGGGCCGTGCCACTGACATCCCCAATGCCGGTGACTTCTTCACCTTCGATGTAGGCAATGATGCGCTGTTTGCCATCCGCACTCGTGAAGGTGGCATCAATGTACTGTCCAATGTCTGTCGTCACCGCAATATGTTGTTGCTGGAAGGGGCAGGCAATGTACGCCGCATCAGCTGCCCCTTGCACGCCTGGGTCTACAACATGGAAGGCGAGCTGGTTTCCGCCCCAGGTCTGACCGATACCGGTGCCAGCTTTGACCCCAAGAGCGTCTGTTTGCCCAAGATCCGCGCCGAGGTTTGGGAAGGCTTTATCTTCATCAACTACGACGCCACGGCACCGGCCTTGCACACCCGCCTGGGCAATTTGGGCAAGCAGCTGGCGAACTATCGCATGTCCGAGCTGAAGTCTTCGGAACCCCTGAAGATGGAAGGTTTCGACTGGAACTGGAAGATCTTCAATGACGAGTGCTACCACTGCAGCTTTCTGCACGCTTCGTCCTGGGGCGGCATGTACGAAACCAATCCGGATCGTGTGGATGAAACCGCTGTCTTCAATGACGTGGCCAATGGCATTGTCTCCTACAACCTGATCTCCACCCACAAAGACGCAGCCCCCACGCATACCGGCTCTATCTTGCAGCCGCCCATGAAGGGCTTGACTGACCAGGAGCGGACCCAGCTTTCTTACGTGACCGTGGCTCCCAACCTTTTGCTGGTGGCCATGCCCGACAAGGTGAAGTACTTCATGTGGCTGCCCAAGAGCGCCAAGCAGTCCACCTATGGCGTGTCCTGGATGTACCCGCAGGAAACGTTGGAGCGCGAGGACCACAAAGAGAAGTTCGATCAGGAACACGATGATCTGTACCCCGTGATGATTGAGGACCTGTTTGCCTGGCGTCGTTCGCATCAGGGCATGCAATCCAACTTTGCCTCCCGTGGTCGTTTGACCAATGAAGAGCTGGTCATCAAGCGTTTGCAAAACTGGCTGATTGATCTGTACCGCGCAGAAGAGCGCCGTGTGGACGAGCAAAGCCGGGTATTGCCGATCCGAGCGATTGCCTAAGGGAGCAGGAGCAGCATCATGCAGCAAACTTTGCAAACACGCGTGCTGAAGAAAACCAGGCTGTCAGAGCGCGTTGTGGGCCTGACCCTGGGTTTGCAAAACGGGGGCGCGTTCCCCGTCTGGGAGCCGGGGGCGCATATTGAACTGGAACTGGCGGTGTCGCAGACCGAACCGCTTTACCGTCAATATTCCTTGTGTGGCCAGCAGGCCAATACTCGTGAATGGCAAATTGCCGTTCTGAAAGAAGAAGCCGGGCGGGGCGGCTCTGCGTATATCCATGAGGTGTTGCAGGAAGGTGATGCGCTGGCTGTCAGCGTGCCGAAAAATCACTTTCCCTTTGCTGCAAACAAGAAGTGCTTTTTTGTGGCCGGGGGCATAGGCATCACGCCTATCGTGCCCATGATCCAGGCCGCTGCGGCAGCCGGCCTGGACTGGCACTTGCTGTATCTGGCAAGAAACGCAGCGGATTTTATTTTTCTGCAAGAGCTGCAACAAGTGGATGCTGCGCGTATCACCACGCATGCCTCCAATCAGGACGGGCTGTTTGATCTGCAAGGCTTATTGAAAACGCTGGATGCACAAACCGTCGTCTATTCCTGCGGTCCGCAACCATTGCTGACCGCCTTGGAAAACTATCAACAGGAACAGGCCGATATTGGTTGGCAGTTGGTGCTGGAGCGTTTCTCGGTAGAGACCGACCCGGCCCTGCTGCAAGGCAAGGGCTTTACCGTGACTTTGCAAAAGTCGGGCAAAAGCATCGCGGTAGCGGGGGATGAAACGATTCTGGCCGCCTTGAAACGGGAGGGCATACGGGTCAAGTGCTCATGCCAGAACGGCACCTGCGGCACCTGCGAAACCGTGGTCATTTCCGGCTTGCCGGAGCATCGGGATTTTGTGCTGTCGCCAGAAGAACGGCAGCTGAATGAAACCATGATGATCTGCGTGTCGCGCGCCTTGTCGGCCGAACTGGTTTTGGATCTATAACAATAAACAGGAGAAACACCATGAAAAAAGTGGTGGTTACAGGCGGCTCGGGTCGTGTGGGCTCGTACGTCGTACAGCAATTGATGCAGACCATGGATGTGGTCGTGGCGGATCTGAAACCCAGCCAGCATCAGGTTTCCTTTATTCAAACGGATGTGATGGATCTGGAGGCCGTGCGTGCGGCCACCAAAGATGCCGATGCCGTGATTCACCTGGCGGCGATTGATTTCGACTGGAAGGCTGCTGAGGAGCAGTACATCAACGTCAATGTGCGCGGCACCTGGCATGTGCTGCAAGCCTGTCGCGAAAACGGTGTCAAGAAAGTGGTGCTGTGTTCCAGCATTTCCGCTTGCGGTCTGTCCGAGATGCGAGCTGATTGGAAACCCCAGTATCTGCCTGTGGACGAGGCCCATGAAAACAAGCCTTATCAGGCCTACAGCGTCAGCAAGATCATCATGGAGCAGATGGCAAAAAGCTTTAGCGATGCCAGCGATATGGAAGTGATCTGTCTGCGTCCGCTGGCCGTGGTGCTGCCGGAAACCATTGCCGAGTACATCCAGTTCGTTGACAGCCCGCAGCGTAACTGGCTGTTCTATTACATCTGGGCTGCGGATCTGGCGCGTGCCTTTGAGGCCGCCGTGAATCTGCAAGGTTTACGCTACGGCGTGTTTTTCATTAGCGCAGACGATAGCTCCCACCCCCTGGCAACCACGGACTGGTATCAGCAGATTATCGGCCCTGTGCCTGAAATCAAGAACCCGCGCTGGTATCAGAACAATCCCCGTGCCTCCATTTTCAGCAGCCATGCGGCCAAGGAAATTCTGGGCTGGCAACCAAGCACGGACTTCCAGCTACTGCGCCAGGAATACGCGGTGGAAAAAGACCTGGCGTGAAACGCCCAGGCACCCATGACGACTACATTGAACACGGAGACTTGAGCATGACGGGAATTAAAACCGGCACCTTGGATTGGACGGGTGACAACCCTTTTATTTACTTGAAGACTGACCCTGAACAGGACTGGTCGTCCTTGTCCCTGTACTTTCGCATCGCCAGCTCGGCGTATGGCAGCGGCCAGGCCATCCTGGTGTTGGACAAGCCTTACGAAGACGGGCAGGACAGCGACGCGCGTTTGCTGATCACGGATAACAAGCCCTTGGCCGAGTATCTGGTACGGGACTTCGTGCGCCATTTTGGCCTGTTTCGCAAGGCGGTGGCGCTGGACAAGTTGCAGGTCTTGAGTGACGGCGTTTTCCAGACAGTGAACCGTTTCCCTGAGCTGGTCAGCGAATCTGTCACCTCCGCCAGTGCAGGTCTGACGGTGGAATTGCAATGGCATCACATGACGCAGCCAGCGATTTGTGTGGACCTGCCGCAAAGTCAGACCCAAACCCAGAAGCACGAAATGATGTGCGTGTTCCATCCGGCGCAGCAAGCCAGGGTGCTGATCAATGGCACGGCCTTGCCGGGCAACACCATAGAGCGGGACTTTAACGGCTCGCGTGCGCAGTCCGCCAGCCTGGCGAACAGCGAAACCTGGGTGCGCGTGGCGTAAGGAGACGATATGGCTCAGCATGTAGAGACGCAGGCCGTGATGCCCGCCTGGACAGGGGTCCGGCCTCTGCAATCCATTTTGCCCTCGCAAGGCCGCCTGGTCCTGCATGCCGGGCCACCGTTTCGGGATGCACAGGAGTTGCCTGCCGCAATCCGAAATTCGGCTTTGATCGGCATTCTGTATGAGGGCTGGGCAGCTAGCAAACAAGAGGCGCAAGCCTTGCTGGACGCAGGGGGCGTGCAACTGGCTCCCGCGCAGGATTACGGCGTGGTGGTGCCATTGGCCGGAGTGGTCACGCCGTCCATGTATCTGATTGAGGTCAGCGACAGTAATCAGCCCGAAAACAAGAAGTACTCGGTGCTGAATGAAGGCATGCAATGGTGTACCCGCCTGGGTATTTTTGCCGATGAAATGGTGCCGCATCTGCGTTGGTTGCATCAGGGTTTGGGTGCGCGGCTGGCTGCACAGTTTCAGGGACCGGTAGATCTGGCTCCTATTGTTCAGGCTTCCCTGCTCAATGGTGATGATGGTCATGCTCGTACCCTGCATGGCTCCCGGCAGTTGGCCGACATTATTGTCTCCTGGGGCATTAATGACGACGCCAGCCAAAGCTTTCTATATGGCGCGATGGCCTGGGCCTTGAATTACTGGATGGCCGCCAGTGCCTTGATTCTGGCAAATCAGGCTCCTGCTGATGGCGCGGATGCCATCGTTAAAGTTGGCGGTAATGGCTTGCGCTTTGGTTTGCAATTGGCCAGTTCCACAACTTGGCTGGTTACGGACGCTCCTGTTATTGCTGGCAATAAAGAGCCCGGTAATGAGCAGGCAAAAGCACTGGGTGCCCTGGGCGATAGTGCTGTCGTGGATTTCGTAGGGCTGGGTGGCCAGTGTCTGGATCTGGCGGGAATGAGTGCCAGGAATCTGCACGCCTTTCTACCCTCGGACTACCTGACGCGTCAAAACAAGTTCCTGAAAACCCGCTTGCCCTTTCTGGCCGGGCGCAATGGTATTAGCAATTTTGCGCAAGTGATTGCCAACAATACCGGGCCGTTGGTGCTGCTGGGCATGATTGACGGTGCCGGAGAACGTGGCCGTGTTGGTGGTGGGGTGGCGACGGTGGATGCCTCTTTATTGCAAGCTCTCAAGGAGTGGCAGCATGAAACGACAGTGGTTTAAGCTGCCTTTGCATCAATTGCTGCATGCTCTGCATACGGGCGAAGCCAGTCTGCCGGAGATCGTGGCCTCCTTTTATGAGCGCATTGCCATACGCGATGACAAGATTGGTGCCTGGCAGTATCTGATTGATCAGGACGACTATCTGGCCGAGTACGAAAGCCGCAGTGATTTTTACAAGGCCTCGCCCTTGATGGGTCTGCCCTTTGCGGTCAAGGACGTCATTGATACGGCCGGTATTCCCACCACAATGGGCTCGGCTATTCATCAGGATCGGATTCCGGATATGGATGCCTCCTGCGTTACCGCGATGAAAGCGGCAGGCGGCATTTTGATGGGCAAGACGGTCACGACCGAGTTCGCTTATTTTCAGGCTGGCAAGACAAATAACCCGCATGATGCCGAACGCACCCCCGGCGGCTCCTCCAGCGGCTCTGCTGCCGCCGTGGCTGATTTCATGGTGCCAGTCGCCTTCGGGACCCAGACGGCGGCATCGGTCATACGGCCAGCGTCCTACTGTGGCTGCATTGGCTATGTAGGTAGCAAGAACGAGTTTTCCTTGCGCAATATTCAGCCGCTGGCTCAGTCTCTGGACTCCCTGGGCATACTCAGCAATGACGTGCTCGACACGCTCTTGCTGCGCAATATTCTGCTGCACAAGCCCTTGAGTCTGAGCTCGCCGGGAGCGCAGGCGGCTTGTGTGTTCGGTGTTTTCTCCGGGCAGGCATTGGGTGAAGTTCAGGGCAAGATGCTGGAGACCTTGCAGGCGTGCCAGCAGGATTTGTCGGAACAGGAGCATACGCTGGTGGATTTTCCCTTGCAGGACGCCCTTGTTGAATTGACGGCCTTGCATGCTCAGATCATGGCTTATGAAGTGGCCCGGAATCTGGTGTACGAGCAACAGCAGCATGAAACCTTGAGCGCCCATATGCAGTCCTTGATGAGCACGGGTCTGGCTTTTCCCTACAAGGAGTACATCGCTGCCTTGCAAAGAGCCGACACGCTCAAACAGGCAATGCTGCAGTGGTTTGCAGATAGTGGGGCGGATTTCATTCTGGCACCTGCGGCAGCCGGTGTTGCGCCTTATAAAACCGAAGGAACAGGGGCACCCTTCATGAGTCGTGCCTGGCAGTTGCTGGGTTTGCCGGTGGTGTCCCTGCCTTTGGGGTATTTCCAGAAATTGCCTATGGGTTTGCAGTTGATTGGAAAGCCGCACCAGGATGATGTTTTGCTTTTACAGGCGCGTCAGTTGCAGCAGCGCTTTTTAAACAGCAGCTCAGTTCTGGCGGTGTAGTTTTCTTTTTTCTTTTAAGCGTCCTGTTTTTACAGGACGTTTTTTTTGGGCTGCGTTTTTATAGTTTGGGCAGCAGGTACTTTTCAAAGAGCCATTTCAAACCATACAAGGCCCCGAAAATAATCGCGGCAATGGCCAGAAAATCTGCGCTGAAAACGCTTTGCTGTTTATGGGACAGCTCCATATAAACGTGCTCGTCAGCGGGCCGGGCGTAAGTCATGGGAATGGAGGTCTTGGGTAAAGTGGCCTGCAAGACGACATAGCTGCCATCGTCAGCCGCTTGCATCAGCAGCTCGTCCACCTGCGTGGGAGCCAGACCGTCGTGATGTTCTGGCTTGCACAACTGCCGGGTTCCCTGAGCCCAGTTGTCATTACTCTCGGGGCAGGAGGCCTGGATGCGGTAGCCATTGCTGAATTGAACCGTCAGCCACCCTTGGGCATGCGAGGCGGCGTCGCTGCTTACGGTTACGTCGGTAAGGCTGATGGTGGTCATGGTGCAAATCCCTTGGGCAGTGCAAGCGCATTCTTCAGTCTGCTTAAGGCAGGAGGTGAGTCTATATTTGACGCGGGCTATAGAAGGCTATTCTATAGAAGCCGGTATGGGAATACTGTTTCTGTATGGGCAGAATCAGCTTTATGTGAATTGCTTTTAATGTAAATCAATGCTCTTTTTCCATAAAAAAACAGCCCTGTTTTACAGGGCTGTTGATTGCGGAAAACCAGCGGGAATAAAGAAGGCTTAACTGGCGCCTGCCTTGCCCATGCTGACAGCCGGTTTGGCATCATGAGCCGGTTCGGTGTGGTAGCGGCGCAAAGGCTTGTTGGCGGTTTCGGGCATCAGCACAGTCACCCAGAAAAAGCACAGAACCGCGACCACCGTGACGTAAAACGCGGGAGCCAGATAGCTGCCTGTTTGCGCCGTCAGCCAGATAGCCAGGTAAGGTGCGGTGCCACCAAAAATTGCGAAGGTGATGTTGTAGCACATGCTCGAAGCGGTATAGCGCATGTCGGTCGGGAACATCTCCGAGAGCAGGGTGACGGCCACCACGCTGGCTGCCACCTGACCAATACCGATAATCAGCATGCCGAAAATGGCGGCCTCCAACGAAGCTCCCTTGCTGACGATCATATAGGCCGGAATGGTGAACAGCGCATGCCAGACAGCGGCAAATTGCATCATGCGACGGCGGCCCACCCGGTCCGAGATCACACCGGCAAGCGGGGTCAGGGCGGTGACAAACAGCAGGGCAACCATGTTCGCAGTCAGGGACTGGACGGAGGACAAGCCAATGACCGTGCGCAGGAAGGTGTTCATGTAGGTGGAGAAAATGTAGAAGGACAGGGCGTACAGCACGATAAAGCCGCCCAGCTTCACAATATTGGAACCCTCTGCCTTGAAGACCTGGGACGCGCTGTAGCTGAGCTGGCCTTTTTTCTCCGCACGCATTTGCTGGAACTCGGGCGACTCGGCCAGATGATCCCGAATGAAGAAGGCCACAATGCCCATGGGAACGGCCAGCAGGAAGATGGTGCGCCAGCCCCAATCGCCCATGGCCTCGGTACCGACAATCGCGGCCAGGCCGGCGCTGATCCCTGCTGCCAGTGCAAACGCAAAGTATGTAGCACCGGACATGGCCCAGGCGTAGGAGTTGCGTTTGTTCATGGGGCTGTGTTCAACGGTGTAGATGGTGGCGCCCGTATATTCGCCACCGGCCGACAGCCCCTGAATACAGCGGATGATGATCAGCAGAACCGGAGCCCAGATGCCAATGCTTTCATAGGTTGGAATCAGACCAATGGCGGCGGTGGACCCGGACATCAGCAAGACAGTCAGGGCCAGAATCTTCTTGCGGCCAATGCGGTCGCCCAGCCTGCCAAAGTAGATGCCGCCCAGGGGGCGAACAATAAAGGACACCAGAAATACGGCAAAGGTGGCCAGCAGGCCCGCCATCTTGTCTTCCGAGGGGAAGAAGTTTTGTGCGATGTAGACGGCCATATAGCCGAACAAGGCAAAGTCAAACCATTCAACGATCGTACCGGCCGCTGAACCCATCATTACTTTCTTGATGTGACCCGTATCGGTATGTTCCGATTCGGCCACGGTGCTTTCCCTTTGCATACTTATGTCTCCTCAAGTATTGGGACTATCTGTTTTTTGAAATCAAACCCTGTGGGGGTAGCTGGTTTTTTTATTATTTCTACGTGTCTATCTTTTCTTGGTATTGGTTGAGAGCTCGGCTAGAGCATCGGCTGCAACAGGATGAGTTCCTCCTTTCCGTGGGGCTGGGCATCCGGTCCTGGCATGCTTGCAAAGCGCCATCCAGTGCGTGCTAGATAAGCTAATCCTCTGCAAATTGCTTGTCCATTCACTATTCGCGCACTATTATTGATCGCGATGTTATCAATCTAAAATATGAGCGAAACCATGATTCCCGCACGCCTGGATTTGCATCACCTGCGCGCCTTTAAAACGGTGGCCGAACAGTTGCATTTCAAGAAGGCGGCGGAGCTGCTGCATATCACGCAACCGGGCCTGACGCGCATCATCAAAAAACTGGAAGATGATTTGCAGGTGGACCTGTTTGAACGCAGCACCCGCCAGGTCAAGCTCACAGCGGCAGGCTTTTTATTGCTGCAGGAAATCGAACAGGTTTTTGTGCATCTGGAGCGCGGGATCGAGCTGGCTCAGAAAGCCAAGTTTGGCGATATCGGACACCTGATCATTGCCTATAACGACTATGCGGTGCAGGACGTGCTGCCCAGAACGCTGGAACACTTCAAGCAGCAGTATTCGAACATCACAACCGATTTGTTATATATGCCCACGCAGCAGCAAATACAGGGCTTGCAGCAGGGCAGTCTGGATCTGGGCTTTGGCTTTGCTTTCTCTGATGACCCCGAGGAACTGGGCGTGCTGTGGAAGCCGGTATGTCGTGATGATCCCATCGTTCTTTTGCAGAGCGATCATCCTTTGGCAAAGGAAAAATCCATTCCCTTGGTGGAACTGGCCAATGAGCGTTTTGTGGTGGGCAGCAAGACGCATTGGCAGGTCTGGCGGCGTTATTTCTATTCCCTGTGTCGACATGCCGGTTTCCATCCCAATTCCGTACAGGAAGCCAGCACCATTACCGGCATCATGAGCATGGTGGCGGCCAATATCGGCATTGCCGTTTTGTCGCAGTCCTTGCGCAAGTACGTACACCGTGATCTGGTGGCGATTGATCTGGACTTGTCGGGCCAGCATCCGCAGTCCTTCATCAACATCATGTGGCAGGAAAGCAATGCCAATCCCTGTGTGCCTTTATTCATTCAGACCATCTCGTCGGAGCTGATGGCAGCCAGTGCGTAAGGCTTGAGTATTTCTCATGGACCCTTGATGAGCGGTCATGATGCAAGGATGGCGGTTTTGCTACATTGCAATTTTCAACCCTCTACCCCTTGCTATGAGCACTTCCCAAATACAGTTTGGCCTTGATCATGTCATGTTGCGCGTCCTGGATCTGGAGCGATCCCTGGCGTTCTACCGCGATATTCTGGGCATGCATGTGGTGCGCCACACGGACTATGAGTCCGGCCGCTTTACCAATGTGTTTCTCAGCTTTGATCAGAGCACGCAGTTCAGTCTGGAGTTGACCTGGAACTGGGATCAAAAAGAACCGTATGAAAAGGGCGGGGCCTTTGGTCATCTGGCCTTGATGGTCCAGGATGTGTATCAGGCGGTGCGTTATCTGGAGGAGCAGGGCGTCAGGATCAAGACGCCTCCCAAGCAGATGAATCACGGTAAACGCACGATTGCCTTTGTGTTTGACCCGGATGAGTACCTGATTGAACTGGTGGAGCCTTTGGCCTCGCCGACCTGATACTGGCCTCGGGCGTAGCGTTGACTGGCCCGCATTGAAGAGCAGAATAAAACAAAGACCATGCACCGTTGCGGTGATGGTCTTTGTTTGTTTTTGGAATGCGCCATATGAAGGCGCGTTCTGGCTTACAGCCCCAGCGAACTCCACATATCGTCCACTTTCTTCTTGGTGGACTCATCCATCTGGATAGGCGTACCCCATTCGCGCTGGGTTTCTCCGGGCCATTTATTGGTGGCATCCATGCCCATCTTGCCGCCCAGTCCCGAAACGGGCGAGGCAAAGTCCAGATAGTCGATAGGCGTGTTTTCCACCAGCACGGTATCGCGTACCGGGTCCATACGGGTAGTCATGGCCCAGATCACTTCTTTCCAGTCGCGCGTGTTCACATCCTCGTCCACCACCACGATGAACTTGGTGTACATGAACTGGCGCAAGATGCTCCAGACACCAAACATCACGCGCTTGGCATGGCCTGCGTATTGCTTGCGAATTGACACCACGGCCAGGCGGTAGCTGCAGCCCTCGGGAGGCAGGTAGAAGTCCACAATTTCAGGCAACTGTTTACGCAGCAGGGGCACAAAGACTTCGTTCAGCGCAACGCCCAGAACGGCAGGCTCATCGGGCGGCTTGCCGGTGTAGGTGCTGTGGTAAATCGGGTTGCGGCGCATGGTGATGCGCTCGACAGTAAAGACCGGGAACCAGTCCTGCTCGTTGTAGTAGCCGGTGTGGTCGCCGTAAGGGCCTTCCAGTGCCATTTCGTAGCTGCTGTCTGCGGGCGGCTTCATCCCTTCAGGCACCTCGGGGGCCAGGGCATCCGGGTGATTGCTGGGCAGGATATGGCCTTCCAGCACAATCTCGGCCCAGGCGGGGACAGACAAGTCGCTACCCAGGGCTTTGGCCACTTCGGTGCGCGAGCCGCGCAGCAAACCGGCAAACTGGTATTCGGACAGACTATCGGGCACGGGGGTGACCGCACCCAGAATGGTGGCGGGGTCGGTGCCCAGGGCAACGGCAAGCGGGAAAGGTTTGCCGGGGTTGGTCAGTGCATGATCGCGGAAGTCCAAGGCACCGCCACGGTGGGACAACCAGCGCATGATGAGCTTGTTACGGCCAATCAGCTGCTGACGGTAAATACCCAGGTTCTGACGCTTGGCATGAGGGCCTTTGGTAATCACCAAGCCCCAGGTCAGCAAAGGAGCCACGTCGCCGGGCCAGCACAGCTGCAAGGGGATCTGGTTCAGGTCCACGTCCTTGCCTTCCAGCACTACTTCCTGGCACGCGGGAGAGCGGACATTCTTGGGGCTCATATCCCACAGGGCGGACTTGAGCATGGACACTTTGGACAGTGCATCACGCATTCCGGTGGGGGCCTGTGGCTCTTTCAGATTGGCCAGCAGTTCGCCAGTGTCGCGTAATGCCGACACATCCTGTGCACCCATGCCCCAGGCGACGCGTTGTGGCGTGCCGAACAAATTGGCCAGGACAGGCATGGCGGCTTTGGAGCCTTGATGCTGGGCGTTTTCAAACAAAAGCGCCGGTCCACCGGCACGCAGTACCCGGTCACTGATTTCAGTCATTTCCAGCGAGGTGGAAACTGGCTGCGTAATCCGCTTCAGATCGCCCTTGGCTTCCAGCTGGGCAATAAAGTCTCTCAAGTCACGGTATTTCACAGAAGAACGGGGCTCCGCTTGCAGATATTTTTGGTTAAGACCTTGAACAGGTTCTAAGGTTAACATCGGGCAGTTAGCAATACTAAGGATGATCCCATGGGCTTCCAAGATATGGACTATGTACTTAGTCGCTCGGCCCGCACCCTGACGTATCGCATCGGTGAGTTTGTGCACGTGTGTGCCATGTACCTGGGCATTGCCGTACTGGTGACGATTGCAGCCTGTGTGGTTGTGCCGTCGATGCGCGCTCAGTTTAACCAGCTTTATACCGGTCTCGTGCAAACCCTGCGCCCCGAGGCGGTGAAATACGATGCGTACAGCCAGGCGGTCTGGCCAGCGGACAAGACACAGCCCAACCTGTCCGAAGAGGGCGAGGACTTGAGCCAGACAGAACAGCAGCAAGCTGTCTCTACTTATCAGGGCTTTATGAAGAACCTGCGTGCTTCGGTCACCGGGCAGCCCATTGCGGGCGTCACGGCGGCTCAGCAGCAGGCCTTGCGCAGCTATTTGGCGCGCAAGTACAAGATTGCCTATTCGGTGGCGGGGGCCTTGATCCACACCGCTTTTATTGTTGGCAAGGAAAAGAACCTGGACCCGCAACTGATTCTGGCGGTGATCGCCATTGAGTCACGCTACAACCCCTATGCGGAAAGTCATGTAGGTGCGCAGGGCCTGATGCAGGTGATGACCAAAGTCCATAAAGAGAAGTTCGATATCTATATGGAAGGGACGTTGGCGGTGCTGAGCCCCGAGGCAAATATTCGGGTGGGTGCGCAGATTCTGTCGGACTGTATTCGCCGCCGAGGGTCTCTTGAAGGTGGCCTGGCCTGTTATGTGGGCGCAACCGGGCCTAGCGATGGCGGCTATGGCGCGAAGGTGCTGGCTGAACGTCGCCGTATTGCCTTGGCCTCGGGCATTCCGATCCGGGCACGCTAAGTGGTCTGAATGGAAAAAGAAATCGGGCCTTGCGGCCCGAAATACTTTACTGGTGTCGGGCTGCACTGCCCGGCAGACTGAAACGATGCCGGGTTTAGCGGCCCAGAAATTGTCCCAGACGACTGATCGCTTCCTGCAAGCGGTCCATGCCAGTGGCGTAGGACAGGCGCAAGGTATAAGGTGCGTGGGCCGTACCGAAGTCCCGGCCCGGCACAGCGGCCACTCCGGCCTCGTGCAGCAGTTGCTGCGAGAAGGCATCGCTGTCCTGACTGTATTCACGAATATCCGTATAAATATAGAAAGCGCCGTCAGGGCGGACGGGCACGCGCAGGCCCAGACGCTCCAGCTCGGGCAGCAGATAATCACGACGCTGCTTGAAGGCCAGGCGACGCTCTTCATAAATCGCCATGGTTTCAGGCTCGAAGCAGGCCAGGGCGGCATGTTGGGCCAGGGAGGGAGCGCAAATTGCCAGACTGGCAGCCATGCGCTCGCAAGCCTCTGTCATCCAGGTGGGCAGGATCAACCAGCCCAGACGCCAGCCCGTCATGTGGAAGTACTTGGAAAAGCTATTGATAACAATAATGTCCTGATCCAGGGTCAGGGCGCTGAGCGGTGCTTCTTCATAAAACAGACCCAGATAAATCTCGTCCATGATGATGAAGCCGTCACGGGCGCGCACTTCCTTGATCAGTTCTTGCAGGGCAAGGCGGGAAATCGTTGCGCCGGTGGGATTGTTGGGCGACGCAATCAGAACGCCGCGGGTCTTGGGGCCCCAGTGCTCGCGAATATGCTGGGCACTTAGTTGAAAGCGTTCCTCCGCCGAGGCCGGGATCAGGCGGGCCGTACCACCGGCTGCCATGATGAAGTTCTGGTTGGCCGGGTAGGACGGATCGGGCATCAGCACTTCGTCACCAGGATTGATCAGAGCCAGCGTAGCCAGAGACAGGGCACCGGATGCGCCGGCCGTGACCACAATACGCGAAGGGTCGACACGGGCCTGGAACTGCTGCTCGTAATACAGGGCGATGCGTTCACGTAAAGCCGTCAGACCGGCAGGGGCGGTGTACTGACTCAAGCCTTGATTACTGGCCTGATGCAGCGCATCGACCACGGCTTGCGGGGCGGTGAAGTCCGGTTCGCCTATGCCCAGGCTGATAATGTCGCGGCCCGTGGCCTTCAGGGCATTAGCCTGTTTGAAGAGTTCAACAGCATGAAAAGGAAGAACATGTTCGGTACGACTGGCGAGGCGGGACATACGGCAAATCTCGGGTAAAAAGTGTATTGTAGGACCTTGCTCAAAAGGGCGTCAGGTGGCTGTGGCATGTGCGTGTGCCCTGTAGGGGTACAAACCGTCGGGCCAGTGAGACTCAAGTTTAGGTTTGTTGCAGGAAAAGTCTATGGTTTCTTCGTCGCGGCGTGCATTTTTGATGGGACGTCGTCCTCCCCAAACAGCGTGGCAGACATTTTGCTCACGTCTGAAAGCTCGGGTTCAAGGTGAGTGGTCAGAACTCAGTGCGGAACCGGATCACGAGCAGGCTCGTCTGGAGCCTGCCTCCAGCGCGGATGTCCATATGGTGTTGACGCTGGCCGCCGAGTACGGTGTGACGGTGTGTCTGGAAGGTGTGCCGCAGGCCAGTGAAACCGATGGACCCTTGATTGTTCTGGCACCGGGCCGACAGATGGCCCGCTGCGACCGTCTGGAACCCAACTCCAATCGCTGGTTTGTTCAGCCTGGCTGTCTGCTGGGTGAAATGGAAGCCAAAGGTTTTCAAGGACTGGCCAATGCGCCTGCCGGGATGACCGTGGCCGCCTGGCTGGCGGATCGACGCCAGCATGATTGGCCCACAGGTCGCACTGCCTTGTCGGGCGTATTGCACTGCTCGGTCATTCTGGCTGACAACACGCAGGCAGCCTTGGGTCCCTTTGGTCAGGAAAACCGCAACCCGCTTGATAGCCTGCGCATGCAGCAGTTGATTCCGGCCCTGTTCCAATTGATGGGCGAATCCGAAACGCAGGCCTTGAGACAGGAACAATGGCCTTGCCGCTATAGGTTGGATGCGCTGGAGCCGCTTGAGGGCGAGGGCATCAATCTGGCTCATCTGATGCTGGGCCACGGCGGTGATTTGGCCTGGGTGGAATGGCTGGTGCTGGATGATGCCGTTTTAAGCGGCTCGGACCCGCAAGACTGGTCCTGGCCGAATCAGGAGCAGCCCTGGCAAGCTCAGGATGTGGATAGCCGCATCAAAGCGCTGTTTGATCCAGCGGACCGATTTTCCTATCCGGGCCAAACGCTATAAGTTTGTCCTGGCCTGTGCTTGACCCATGTTGTAACTCAAGGGCTAGAATGGTCCTTGCTTTGGCCTTGAGGGCCAGGCAAGGTGACCGGGGTTTCGGAGACGAGAACAGCATTCAGCGTATCAAGCCACGCGCTTGTTTGAATTCACGTTGACAGGCAATGGCGACGCTCTGGCGATCCCGGTCCGTTTTGAATGGATTTTTGGGTAGGTATAAGCATGGACGCCAATTTTCGGAAAGCAGCCCTGGAATATCACGAACAGGGCAGGCCCGGAAAGTTATCGGTCACGCCGACCAAGCAACTCTCCAACCAGCGCGATCTGGCACTGGCCTATTCGCCCGGTGTGGCGGCCGCGTGCGAGGAAATCGTCAACGACCCGCAAAATGTCTTCCGCTATACCGGTCGGGGCAATCTGGTCGGGGTGATTTCCAACGGCACGGCGGTGCTGGGGCTGGGCAATATTGGCGCGCTGGCCTCCAAGCCGGTCATGGAAGGCAAGGCCGTGCTGTTCAAGAGTTTTGCGGGTCTGGATGTCTTTGATATCGAGATCAATGAAACCGACCCAGACAAGCTGGTGGACATTATTGCAGGTCTGGAGCCGACCTTTGGCGGCATCAATCTGGAAGACATTAAAGCACCCGAGTGTTTCGAGGTGGAGCGCAAGCTGCGCCAGCGCATGAGCATTCCTGTCTTTCACGATGACCAGCATGGCACCGCCATTTGTGTGACAGCAGCCTTCTTGAATGGCTTGAGCGTTGTTGAAAAAGACATCAAGCAGGTCAAGGTGGTGACTTCTGGGGCCGGTGCGGCCGCGCTGGCTTGCCTGGACCTGATGATTGATATGGGTTTGCCGCTGGAAAATATCTGGGTGACGGATATTGATGGTGTGCTGTACGAAGGCCGCCCCGGCAATCCCGTACCCGAGCTGGCCCGCTTCGCGAAACAGACCGATGCCCGTACCCTGAATGATGTGATTGATGGGGCCGATGTCTTTCTGGGCCTGTCCGCTGGTGGTGTGCTCAAGCCCGAAATGTTGAAGAAGATGGCCGCCCGGCCATTGATTCTGGCCCTGGCCAATCCTAACCCCGAGATTCTGCCCGAAGACGCTCACGCCGTGCGCGACGACGTGGTCATGGCAACTGGCCGTTCGGATTACCCGAACCAGGTCAACAACGTGCTGTGCTTCCCCTATATCTTCCGTGGCGCGCTGGACGTAGGCGCCACCACGATTACACGCGGCATGGAAAAAGCCGCTGTGCTGGCCATTTGTCAGCTGGCACGCGAAGAGCAGGACGAAGGGGTTGCGGCTGCCTATGGGCTGGAGGAAGTGTCTTTTGGGCCCTCCTTCTTTATTCCCCGTCCTTTTGACTCGCGCCTGATCGTCCGCATTGCTCCTGCCGTTGCCAAGGCAGCGATGGAGGAAGGCGTGGCGACGCGTCCGATTGCGGACCTGAAAAGCTATATCTATCAGCTGCGTCAGTTCGTTTACAAGTCCGGCTCCTTCATGAAGCCCATCTATTCGCTGGCCCGTGGCCTGGTGCAGGACGGCGCCAAGTCTCGTGTGGTCTTTACCGAGGGCGAGGACGAGCGTGTGCTGCGCGCCGTGCAGATTATTGTGGATGAAGGTTTGGCCAGCCCGATTCTGGTGGGGCGTCCGGCTGTCCTGCAGCAGCGTATTGAACGCTATGGCCTGCGCCTGCGTTTGGGCATTGATGTGGAAGTGACCAACCCCGAACAGGATGATCGTTTCCACCGTTACTGGACCAGCTATTGGGAAATCATGTCCCGTCGCGGTATCAGTAAAGAGATGGCGCGTGTGGAAATGCGTCGTCGCCCAACCTTGATCGGTGCCATGATGCTGCACCTGGGTGATGCTGATGGCATGATCTGTGGCACGGTGGGCCGTTACGAGAACCATCTGGAGCTGGTCGATCAGGTGATTGGCAAGGCACCCGGCGTGGAAACGTATGCGGCCATGAATATTCTGCTGCTTAGCGAGCGTACCGTGGCCTTGACGGACACGCACGTGAACCACGATCCCGATTCGGATCAGGTAGCCGAGATCACCTTGGCGGCAGCTCGCAAGATGCGTCAGTTCAATATCGAACCCAAGGTGGCCTTGCTGTCCAGCTCCAACTTCGGCACCAATGATTCGCCTGCCGCCGTCACCATGCGGGGTGCGCTGGAGCGTGTGCGCAAGCTGGACCCCAGTCTGGAAGTGGACGGGGAAATGCACGGCGATTGTGCGCTGGATGAAAAGGCCCGCCATCAAATCCTGCCCACCTCGGCCCTGACTGGCGAGGCGAACTTGCTGGTGTGCCCGAACGTGGAGGCAGGCAATATTGCCTACAACCTGCTCAAGACGGCTGCCGGTGGTAACGTGGCAATCGGCCCCTTCCTGTTGGGGACACGAGCACCGGTTCACATCATGACGTCCACTTCTTCGGTGCGCCGTATCGTCAATATGACGGCGGTCACGGTAGTGGATGCCAACGTCGCTACTGAAGGCTGATACCTACCATGATCCAGCGCTCTCCCGCTCCTGTGGCATTGGTCCTGAATGGGGGCGGGGCGCGCGGTGCGTATCAGGCCGGGGTGCTGGCCGGTTTGCTGGAGCTGCTGGATCCTGATCGCAACCCTCAGTTTCGCAATCCCTTCGATATTATTTGTGGCTCTTCGGCAGGCTCCATCAACGCTGCCGGATTGGCGTGCCGCGCCGACAGGCCTCATGAGGCTGTAGACCATATACAACAGCTGTGGGGCTCGTTGCGCACCAACGATATCTTTCATGCTGACCCTTTGCAGTTGCTGGCGACCAGTGTGCACTGGGTGGCCACGCTGGCCTTGGGCTGGCTGGCGCCGCGTCTGCGTGACCATGTGCCGCACTCCATGCTGGATAATTCGCCCCTGCGCGACCTGCTGGAAGAGAGCCTGGACTTCGACCGTTTGCAGCGCAATCTGGCCCAGCAGCATGTGGGCGCGCTGGCGATTACGGCAGCGGCCTACACCACCGGTGAGCACCTGACTTTCTATCAGTCTGACGAGCGTATTCGCCCCTGGACGCGCAATCTGCGCCGTGCCATCCCCGGTGTCATCGGGGTGGACCACCTGATGGCTTCCAGCGCCATTCCCTTCATGTTTCCGGCTCAGTCTCTGCAAGTGGGCAAGCAAACCCAGTGGTGCGGGGACGGGACGATGCGTCAGTTGGCACCCATCAGTCCGGCCATTCATCTGGGAGCGCACAAGGTGCTGATTGTGGGTACCGGATACGCCGACAACACCTATCACGAGCAGGAATCCAGGGATCCGCCATACCCCTCTTTGGCGCAGATCAGTGGCTATGCTTTATCCAACATATTCCTTGATAGTGTGTCAACGGATATTGAGCGTATGGAACGCATCAATACATTGCTTGCCTATATGCCTGCAAATGTATTACAAAGCCAATCGCTGCGTCCTGTCAGCACGTTTGCCATCACCCCCAGCCGCTCGCTGGATGAAATTGCCACTCGGCATATTCATCAGATGCCAACTGCTGCACGTACCCTATTTCGAGTACTTGGTGTATCTTCAAAGTCCGGTCCGACCACAGGCGGTGCATTAATTTCATATTTGTTATTCGAGTCCGGCTACACCCAAGAGCTGATCGAGTTAGGAAAGACCGATACCATGAGTCGTCGTGAAGAAGTGTTAGCGTTTTTTAAGGAAGCGTCCTGATGAGCCAATCCCTGACTTTGCAAGAAGCTTTGCAACAAGGCGGTGTGCTCGACGCAACGGGCCTGACGGCTGCTGATTTTCTGGAGCAGGCACAGGACCAGGGGCTTACCGCCCTGGAAGTAAGTTGCGATCGTGCGCGCAATCGTTCCGCTGTGCTGCGAGCAGTCGCCAAGGCTGTCGATTACCCTGAGTTTTTTGGTGGCAATCTGGATGCGCTCTACGATTGCCTGTGTGACACCGTGCTGGATCAGAAAGCAGGCCTGGCACTGTGGCTGGACAATCTGCACAGTGGTGATCCTGCATTGGAAAAAGACGCCCAGGCTATTTTGGGCGTGTGTGAAGATGTGCATGCCTGGGCCTCGAATAACGAGCGCCGTTTTGTATGTGTCGTTCTGCACGCTGGCAAGCATCCTGACCCTGAACCGGGTGAGACCCCTGCTTCCTACTCCAGCCAGGACGAAGAATAAGCCTTATTCCCAGCCTTGCAAGGCGCTGATCGCTGCTGTCAGCGCCAAGGCGGCGGTTTCGGTTCGCAGCACGCGGTGCCCGAAACGAATCGCCTGAGCCTGGGCTCCCAGTGCCACCTT
Source organism: Alcaligenes sp. EGD-AK7 (assembly GCF_000465875.3). Classification (NCBI taxonomy): domain Bacteria; kingdom Pseudomonadati; phylum Pseudomonadota; class Betaproteobacteria; order Burkholderiales; family Alcaligenaceae; genus Alcaligenes; species Alcaligenes sp. EGD-AK7. The sequence goes on from NZ_AVOG02000056.1 coordinate 71,728, forward strand.
CTGCTCTTCGGGCGACCACCCGCCTTCGGGGCCAATCAAGATAGTCATGGCCTGATCTTGCGGTCCAATGGCCTGCGCCAATTGCTGGGGCGCATCGGGATCACAGAACAGATGCAGGCCAGTTTCCGCCTCGCGGAAGTATTCGGCCAATGTCAGCGGCGCTGACAGTTCCATCAAGCGGTTGCGACCACACTGCTCGCTGGCCGACTCAATCACTCTTTGCCAATGGCCCATGCGCTTGGCCTGCCGCTCCGCGTTCAGTTGCAGCACGCTACGTTGCGCGCGAATCGGCACAAAGCGGCTGACGCCCATTTCCACGGCTTTTTCAATAATCCAGTCCATCTTGTCGCTGGAGGCAATGCCTTGCAGCACCGTTATGCGACCGGCCAGCTCGCGGACAGGTGTTTGGGCATCGCCCAGGCTGGCAAAGCCCTTTTTGCCATCAATGCGCAAGGTGGCGGGATACTGGGTTCCGCGCCCGTCAAACAGGACAATGTCCTGACCGTCCTTCAAACGCAGCACCCGGATAGCGTGATGCGCCAGAGCCTCGGGCAGGGCGATCTCGGTCTGGGCCGTCAAGTCCAGGGGGTGGTAGAAACGGGGAGCTGCCATATCAAGACACCATCAAGCATAAAAAACCGCACAAGCATACCGTACCCAGGCTTCGGGGAGAAAGCGCAAGGCCCCAGCTCAAGTGGGGGCGATTTAGCGCCAGCAATGCTAAAATAGCGCGTTTTATAAACTAATCAGGGCCGTGAGCCGTCCGCCTGTCGGAATTGTCGCGCCGCTGCCCCAATGAGCTTCTAATGGATATTGCGTCAGCCTCTGATAAAACCCTAGCCAATGCCATCCGTGCCTTGTCTATGGATGCCGTGCAACAAGCTAATTCGGGCCACCCCGGTGCGCCCATGGGCATGGCCGATATCGCCCAGGTTCTCTGGACCCGGCACCTGAAACACAACCCTGCCGACCCTGCCTGGTTTGATCGCGACCGTTTTGTGTTGTCAAACGGCCACGGTTCCATGCTGATCTACGCTTTGTTGCACCTTAGTGGCTACGACCTGCCCATGGACGAGCTGCGCAACTTCCGTCAGATGCATTCACGCACTCCCGGCCACCCTGAAGTGGGTATTACCGCGGGCGTGGAAACCACCACAGGTCCTTTGGGCCAGGGTTTGGGCAATGCTGTTGGCTTCGCATTGGCTGAAGCCTTGTTGGCGCGCGAGTTCAACCGCGAAGGCCACGATGTGGTCGACCACCTGACCTGGGTTTTCGCTGGCGACGGCTGTTTGATGGAAGGTATCTCGCACGAGGCTTGCTCCTTGGCCGGTACCTGGAAACTGTCCAAGCTGGTCGTGATGTACGACGATAACGGCATCTCCATCGACGGTAAGGTCGAGAACTGGTTTGGTGACGATACGCCCGCCCGTTTTGAAAGCTACGGCTGGAACGTGATACGCGCGGTTGACGGCCACGATGCCGCTTCGATCAATAGCGCGATTGAACAGGCTCGCCGCAACGCGAAAGAGGGCACGGGTCCTACCCTGATTTGCTGCCGTACCGTGATCGGCAAGGGTGCTCCTAACGCCGCTGGTTCCGAGAAGGTTCACGGTGCCCCACTGGGCGCTGATGAAATTGCCGCCACCCGTGCAGCACTGGACTGGAACCACGGACCGTTTGAAATTCCTCAGGAAGTCTACCAAGGTTGGGATTGCCGCGAAAAAGGCGGCGCCCAGCAAGCGGAATGGCAAAAGCGCTTTGACGCTTACAGCCAGGCTTACCCTGAACTGGCCGCAGAACTGGCTCGCCGTCTGAAAGGCGAGCTGCCTGCCGGCTACAGCGCCAAAGTACAGGCCTTTATTGAAGAAACCGCTCAGAAAGCCGAAACCATTGCGTCGCGTAAAGCCTCGCAATTGGCCATTAGCGCTTTGGTCAATGTGCTGCCAGAAATGCTGGGTGGCTCGGCTGACCTGACCGGCTCGAACTTCACCGACTGGAAGGGTGCCGAAGCCGTACGTGCCCACGCCGACGGTGTGCATTTCGGTCGCCACATCAACTACGGTGTACGTGAATTCGGTATGGCCGCCATCATGAATGGTCTGGCTCTGCACGGTGGTTACCTGCCTTTTGGCGGCACCTTCCTGACTTTCTCCGACTACTCGCGCAACGCCATCCGTATGGCTGCCTTGATGAAGCAGCGTGTTGTGCACGTGTTCACCCACGACTCCATCGGTCTGGGCGAAGACGGTCCGACACACCAGTCCATCGAGCACGCCAACAGCCTGCGTTTGATCCCCAACCTGCACGTCTGGCGTCCTTGCGACACCACGGAAACGGCTGTGGCCTGGGCTTGCTCGGTCGAGCGTCCTACCAGCATCGGTATGGACGTACAGGACGGTGGTCCTAGCGCCTTGCTCTTGTCGCGCCAGAATCTGCCTTTCGTCGAGCGCGATGCGCAAACCATCCAGAACATCCGTCGTGGTGGCTACGTGCTGCGTGATGCGCAAGATGCGCGCGCCATCATCATGGCAACTGGCTCGGAAGTGGGTTTGGCGCTGCAAGCACAGGAGCAGCTGGCTCAGCAAGGTATTGCGACCCGTGTGGTGTCCATGCCTTGTACCAACCTGTTCGACGCGCAGGACAAGCAGTGGCGTGATCAGGTCCTGACACCCGGCATCCCGCGTGTTGCGGTTGAAGCCGGTACCACAGGTCTGTGGTTCAAGTACGTGGGCCTGGAAGGCGCTGTAGTGGGTATCGATACCTACGGCGAATCCGCCCCGGCTGGCGTCCTGTTCAAGCATTTTGGTCTGACAGCAGAGAAGGTCGCTGCGGCCGTTCAAGAAATTTTGTAATTGGAGTCTGACATGACGATTCGCGTCGCAATCAATGGTTATGGTCGTATCGGCCGCATGATCTTGCGTGCCCACTACGAGTACGGCAAAAAACACGATATCGAGATCGTGGCCATCAACGCCTCGGGCGGTGCCGAGATCAACGAACACCTGACTCGCTATGACTCCGTGCATGGCCGTTTCAACGCTGATGTGTCGCTGGATGGCGATCATCTGGTGGTCAACGGCGACCGTATCCGCCTGCTGAGCCAGCGCGATGCGCTGACCCTGCCTTGGGCTGAGCTGGGTGTGGACGTAGTGCTGGAATGTACCGGCGCTTTCACCACCAAGGAAAAGGCTGGTGAGCACATTCAAGCCGGTGCCAAGAAAGTCATCATCTCGGCCCCCGGTGGCAAGGATGTGGACGCCACCATCGTGTACGGCGTGAACCACGACATTCTGAAGAGCACCGATACCGTTATCTCCAACGCATCGTGCACCACCAACTGTTTGGCTCCCCTGGTTGCTCCTTTGCACAAGGAACTGGGTGTGGTCAGCGGTCTGATGACCACCATCCACGCTTACACCAACGACCAGGTTCTGACCGACGTGCGTCACAAGGACATGCGCCGTGCCCGTTCGGCCACCAGCAGCATGATCCCCACCAAGACCGGCGCAGCGGCTGCCGTGGGTCTGGTGCTGCCAGAACTGAATGGCAAGCTGGACGGTTACGCCGTGCGCGTTCCCACCATCAACGTGTCCATGGTTGACCTGACCTTTGTGGCCAGCCGCAACACCAGCGTTGAGGAAGTGAATGGCATTCTGAAAGCCGCTTCGGAAGGCGCCATGAAGGGCATTCTGGATTACTGCACCGAACCTCTGGTTTCCATCGACTTCAACCACACCACCGCTTCCAGCACGGTTGATTCCCTGCTGACCAAAGTGACTGGCGGCAATATGGTCAAAGTGGCTGCCTGGTACGACAACGAATGGGCTTTCTCCATTCGTATGCTCGACAGCACCATCGCACTGATGTCGGCCAAGTAAGATCTGAATAGCAGGGGCGGGATTTCCCGCCCCTGTCACGTTAATTCCCAGAACAAAAAATCATGTCTACAAGCATCAAGACCTTGTCTGCGCTGGCCGAAACGGACGCGCTGCGAGGCAAGCGGGTATTTATCCGCTCTGATCTGAATGTCCCCCTGCAAGACGGACGTATTACCGAAGATACGCGCGTACGTGCCTCGGTGCCTGCCATTCGCATGGCGCTGGATGCCGGCGCAGCAGTAATGGTCACGTCTCATCTGGGTCGCCCCAAAGAAGGCGAGTGCCAGCCTGTGGATTCGCTGGAACCCGTGGTGCAACGTTTGTCCGAGTTGCTGGGCATGCCCGTTGAGCTGCGTCGCAATTGGCTGGATGGCGTGCAAGTGTCGCCCGGTCAGGTGGTCTTGCTGGAGAACTGCCGCTGCAACGTGGGGGAAAAGAAGAACGATCCCGAGTTGGCTCGCAAAATGGCAGCCTTGTGTGACGTTTACGTAAACGACGCCTTCGGTACGGCTCACCGTGCTGAAGCGACTACCGAAGGTATCGCCCGCTTTGCTCCCGTGGCTTGTGCCGGTCCTTTGCTGGAAGCCGAGTTGAAGGCCCTGGGACGTGCCCTGAACCAGCCTGCCCGTCCTCTGGTCGCGATTGTGGGTGGTGCCAAGGTGTCCACCAAACTGTCCATTCTGCGCGCTTTGGCTGAAAAAGTTGACCAACTGGTGGTCGGTGGCGGCATTGCCAATACCTTCATGATGGCTAGTGGCCTGTCCGTGGGCAAATCCCTGGTGGAAGAAAGCCAGTTGGAAGAAGCCCGTGAAGTGATCCGCATCATGAAAGAGCGCGGCGCAGAAGTGCCTATCCCTGTGGATGTGGTGTGCGCCAAGTCCTTTGCTGCCGATGCAGCGGCTGAAATCAAGGCTGCTGATCAGGTCCAGGACGATGACATGATTCTGGACGTGGGCCCGCAAACGGCTCAGCAGATCGCTGACATCATTGCCAAGGCTGGCACCGTGGTCTGGAACGGCCCTCTGGGCGTGTTCGAATTCCCCGCCTTCGCACAAGGCACGGAAACCCTGTCGCGTGCGATTGCAGGCTCCAAGGCTTTCTCGATTGCGGGCGGTGGTGACACCCTGGCAGCGATTGCCCAGTTCAATATTGGTGAAGACGTGGATTACATCTCCACGGGCGGCGGTGCCTTCCTGGAATTCCTGGAAGGCAAGCGCTTGCCGGCCGTGGCTGCGTTGGAAGACAAGGCTTAAGCCAGTCTTTGCTTCGTCAGAAAAAGCCAGTCAACGAACGTTGGCTGGCTTTTTTGTTGGATCTGAAAGTTTACGCCCCATCTTTAATCAACTGTGCATACCCCTGTAGGGCGTCGGGCCAGTCCAGCTGAAAGCCGCTGTCCAGCAGTCGCTGGTTGCTCAGGCGCTTGCCACCTTCATTGGACTGACGCCGTTCGGGGTGGGCTACTTCCAGCAGATCCGCCAGTCCGTCGTAAAGCTCAGTAATCCGGTAAGGTCGGCTGTCCGTACCTATATAGCAAGGGAAGGGCGCGGGAGTGCGCAGCAGGTGCCAGCAGGCGCGCGCGGCGTCTTCAATATGCAGGCGGTTGGCCCAGTGCTCCGGGTCGTCCGGCACGGTGGCACGGCCTTCACGCAGGCGGTCCAGCAATTGGGTACGCCCTGGCCCGTACAGGCCGCTGGGGCGGATGACGACGGCTTGGGCCGGGATGCGGTGGTGCAGCAGCTGCTCGGCCTCCAGCAGTACTCGGCCATTGAATTGCGTAGGCTCTGTGGGCGAGTTCTCGTCCACCCATTCAGTGCTCGGCCCGTAGACGGCGCTGGACGATACAAAGACAAAGCGTTTCAGGGCTTTCAGGTCCAGCTCGTTGAGCAGGTTTTCCAGACCGTGCAGAAATACCCGCTCATAAGCAGCCTGGCTACGCTGGTCGGGAGAGACGGCGTAAAGTACGTGGGTGATTTTACGGTGCTTCAGGCGCAGGGAGGTGGGCTCGCTCAGATCAGCTTCCACCCATTCGATCCCGCTGTGATCGTCCAGGGGAACATGACGGCGCAGGCCGATCACCGGCCATTCGTGATGGCGGGCCAGCATCCCGGTGCGGGTGCCCAGATCGCCAGCGCCCGCTAAGAGCAAAGTACGTTGTCGAGAGTCCAAAGCAGCAGGTCCTTGAGTAGAATGATCTCGAGCAAAGCTCGATTGGCTGAGATAACAATAGCATTGGAGGCGGTCATGGAGTGTCGCAATTGGATTGACGGACAGCAACTTGGCGCGGAGGGCGGTGGTTTGCTACCGGTTATCGACCCCTCCACAGGCGAGACCTTCGCCCGCTTGGCGCAATCGTCCGAGGTGGATATTGATTGGGCCGTACAGGCCGCCCGACGTGCCAGCCAGGGGCCGTGGAGCCGTCTGACGGCCGCCCAACGCAGCCAGTTATTGCTGCGTTGCGCTCGAACTCTGTCTGATGCCCGAGAGGAGCTGGCGCGGCTGGAATCTCGCGATACCGGCAAGCCTTTGCGTCAGGCCCAGTCCGATGCTGCTGCCATTGTCCGCTATTTTGAGTTCTATGCGGGCGCGGTGGACAAGCTGCATGGTCAAACCATCCCGCTGGGCTGGGAGATGACGGCGTTCACCTTGCGTGAACCCTTGGGAGTTACCGCGCACATCATCCCCTGGAATTACCCCTTGCAGATCTTCGGGCGCAGCGTAGCCGCGTCCCTGGCTGCGGGTAATACCTGCGTGGTGAAACCGGCAGAGGATGCCAGCCTGTCCTTGCTGCGCGTGGCCGAGTTGTTGCACGAAGCGGGTTTGCCAGCGGGAGTGCTGAATATCTGCACGGGGCTGGGTAGTGAAGCCGGGCAGGCTTTGTCTGCTCATCCGGATATCAATCACATTTCCTTTACTGGCTCTCCCGACACAGGCCGTCAGGTGGCCTTGCAAGCAGCGCAGAATTTTGTGCCGGTCACCTTGGAGCTGGGCGGCAAGTCTCCACAAATCGTGTTCTCGGATGCGGATCTGGATGCCGCTTTGCCGGTCGTGGTCAATGCGATTGTGCAGAACGCCGGGCAGACCTGCTCGGCAGGGAGTCGAGTGCTGATTCAGCGCGCTATTTATGGCGACTTTACCGAGCGTCTGGCCGAAGCCTTCAAGGCGCTGCTGACCGGGGCGGCCAGCGACAATCTGGATTGCGGTCCCCTGATCAGCGCGCAGCAGCAAGCGCGGGTGCGTTCCTATCTGGAAAATCTGGACCAGGACGGCATTGTGGTGCTGGCGCAAGGCAAGCTGGACTCCAAGGCCCCCGCAGGCGGTTTTTACCAAGTGCCTGTTTTATTGGGCCATGTGCCTGTTGAACATCGTCTGGCGCAGGAGGAAATCTTCGGTCCTGTTCTGGTGGCCCAGCCCTTCGGTACAGAGGAAGAAGCCATCGCCATGGCCAATGGCACGCCTTACAGTCTGGTGGCCGGGGTCTGGACCCGCGACGGGGCTCGTCAAGTGCGTATGGCCCGACAACTGCGAGCCGGGCAGGTCTTTGTGAATAATTACGGTGCGGCAGGTGGGGTGGAACTGCCTTTTGGTGGAACCGGTCAGTCCGGCATAGGCCGCGAGAAGGGCTTTGAAGCCTTGTACGCCCTGACTTCCCTGAAAACGGTTGCGCTACGTCATGCGGCCAGCTGATCGTAGGGTATTTAGGGGTTAGCGCGGCTGTGGCGGCTCCGGTTTTCTGGCAGCATGGCAGCTGAACGCTAAACAGGTTTCACCAATGGCGGCGCAATGCCGCCATTTCTATATAAAAAGCAGAAGGAGACAAACATGCGATTGCAAGACAAAGTGGCTATCGTGACGGGCGGTGCATCGGGTTTTGGCCTGGGCATTGCACAGCGCTTTGCACGCGAAGGAGCGCGTGTACTGATTGCCGACCTGAATGCAGAGCAAGGGCAGGCCGCAGCGGCCCAGATTCAGGCACAGGGTGGTCAGGCCATTTTTGCCGCTTGCGATGTCTCGCAAGGGGACGAAGTTCATGCCCTGTTGGATATTGCCCTGCGCGAATGCGGTGGGCTGCATATTGTGGTGAACAATGCGGGCACCACGCATCGCAATAAACCGTTGCTGGAGGTCAGCGAAAGCGAGTTCGATCTGGTCTATGCCGTCAACGTGAAAAGCATTTACTGGACCGCCAAACACTTTGTGCCGTATCTGCGCGCCCAGGGCTCGGGCTCTTTCATCAATATTGCGTCTACCGCCGCCTTGCGTCCGCGCCCCGGACTGGTCTGGTACAACGGCACCAAGGGCGCGGTGGTAACGATCAGCAAGGGTATGGCGGCCGAGTTGGGGCCGGATAATATCCGGGTGAACTGCATTAATCCGGTGATTGGTGACACGGCGTTGCTGGAACAGTTCATGGGCATGCCCGATACGCCGGAAAACCGCAGCCGTTTCTTGGCGGGAATTCCGCTGGGACGTTTTTGCACACCCAAGGACGTGGCAGCGGCAGCGCTGTATCTGGCCTCGGACGAGGCCGAGTTCATTACAGGCACTTGCATCGAAGTAGACGGCGGCCGTTGTATTTAAGCCCCACTGCGATTCGTTACAATCGTGCTATTGGCAGGCCCGTTCAGGGCCTGTAGTTTATTTCGCTTCCAAGGAAAAGCATGACATTCAATCGACAGTCTCCCCGCGAGCATCCGGATCAATTGCGTATCGGCTTGGTGTCGGTTTCAGATCGCGCCTCCAGCGGACAGTACCAGGATCAAGGCATACCGGCGCTGCGCCGCTGGCTGGACTCCGCCTTGACGGTAGCGCCTGCCTATATGGAACGGCTGATTCCCGACGAGCGTGCCCAGATTACTGACACCCTGGTCGACTTGGTGGAAGCGGGTTGCGACCTGATTTTGACTACCGGTGGCACTGGTCCGGCGCGTCGCGACGTGACGCCGGAGGCCACTCTGGACGCTGGAACGCGCGAAATGCCCGGTTTCGGTGAACAGATGCGTCAAATCAGTTTAAAATTCGTACCAACAGCGATTTTGTCGCGGCAAGTTGCGGTCATCCGAGAAATTCAGGACCACGCTGCTCTGATTATCAATCTGCCTGGGCAGCCCAAAGCCATTCAGGAAACTCTGGAAGGATTACGGGATTCAGAAACCGGACAAGTATTGGTGCCGGGTATTTTTGCAGCAGTCCCGTATTGCATCGACCTGATTGGTGGACCTTACGCACAAACTCACGAGCATGTGGTCAATGCGTTCCGCCCCAAGTCGGCGCGTCGGACCGCCAGTTAATACGCTTACAAACAATCGGCTGTGCACGGAACCGTGCCCGGCCAAGTTTTTCAATTATTTTAGTCTTCAGGAGGTCTTCTCATGGCCCTAGTTTCCATGCGCCAGCTGCTCGATCACGCGGCCGAGCACGGTTATGGTATTCCAGCGTTCAACGTCAATAACCTGGAGCAGGTCCAGGCTATTATGGAAGCCGCCTCGGAGACGGATAGCCCCGTCATCATGCAGGCATCGGCCGGCGCCCGTAAATACGCAGGCGAAGCGTTTCTGCGTCACCTGATCGAAGCTGCTGTCGAGTCCTACCCCAACATCCCTGTGGTGATGCACCAGGACCACGGCCAGTCCCCCGAGATTTGCAAAGGCGCCATCGAACTGGGTTTCTCCAGTGTGATGATGGACGGCTCCTTGCTGCCCGACGGCAAGACCATTGCCGATTTTGAATACAACGTGGAAGTTACCCGCAAAGTGGTCGAAATGGCTCACAAGCTGGGCGTGACCGTTGAAGGCGAACTGGGCTGCCTGGGTTCCCTGGAAACCATGCAGGGCGACAAGGAAGACGGTCACGGTGCTGACGGCGTTCTGACTCTGGACCAATTGTTGACCGACCCCGAGCAGGCCGCTGAGTTTGTGACACGCACTCAACTGGATGCACTGGCCATCGCCATCGGTACCAGCCACGGTGCTTACAAGTTCACCCGCAAGCCTACCGGCGACATTTTGTCCATCGAGCGCGTGAAAGAAATTCACCGTCGTTTGCCCAATACTCACCTGGTCATGCACGGCAGCTCCAGCGTGCCTCAGGAACTGCTGGCTGAAATCCGCCAGTTCGGTGGCAACATGAAAGAAACCTACGGCGTGCCTGTGGAAGAAATTCAGGAAGCCATCAAGTACGGTGTGCGCAAGGTCAATATCGACACCGATATCCGTTTGGCCATGACCGCTGCCATCCGTCGTTTCCTGTTCGAAAACCCGGAGAAATTCGACCCACGCGAATACCTGAAACCTGCTCGCGAAGCTGCCAAGAAAGTGTGCGTGGCCCGCTACCAGCAGTTTGGTGCCGCCGGTCAGGCCTCCAAGATCAAGGCCATTCCTTTGCAGGAAATCGCCCGCCAGTACAGCACCGGCGAGTTGTCCCAGATCGTTCAGTAATTTTGTCAGGCGGAGCAGGAGTGGGCAGCACGACTGCCCGCCCCGGTCTCCGCGTCTTTGCCCGGTGCCGCAGGCGCCGGGATTGTCGTCCCGCCTGCATCCATAGTCAGCGGGATGTTTTCGTTTTAAGGATGAAATCGTGCAAGAGCCCTTACATCAATCCAGCCTGAGCTCCCTGCCGCTACTCGCGCGCGGCAAAGTTCGGGACATGTATGCGGTGGGTGAGGACAAGTTGTTGATTGTGGCCAGTGATCGCATTTCGGCATTCGATGTGATTCTGGACGACCCCATTCCCGGCAAGGGCGCTGTCTTGACGCAGATGACCGAGTTCTGGCTGAACAAGCTGGCGCACATCATCCCTAATCACACCACTGGCGTGAACCCGGTTGATGTGGTGGCGCCTGAAGAGCGCGCCCAAGTGGAAGGCCGCTCCATGGTGGTCAAGCGCTTGAAGCCCATCATGGTGGAAGCGGTGGCTCGTGGTTATCTGATTGGTTCGGGCTGGAAAGACTACCAGGCTACCGGCGCGGTATGTGGCATCACCTTGCCGGCTGGTTTGAAGCAAGCGGCCAAGCTGCCCCACGTGTTGTTTACCCCGGCTGCCAAAGCCGAAATGGGCTCGCACGACGAGAACGTGGATTTCGCCCACGTGGTCAAGGAAGTGGGTCAGGAACTGGCCGAGCAGATCCGTGACGTGACCTTGCGTCTGTACACCGAAGCTGCCGACTACGCGGCCAGCCGTGGCATTCTGATTGCCGATACCAAATTTGAGTTTGGCCTGGACGATCAAGGCCAGCTGCATTTGATGGACGAAGTGCTGACCCCGGATTCCTCGCGTTTCTGGCCAGCCGACAGCTATGCTGAAGGCATCAGCCCACCGTCTTACGACAAGCAATTTGTGCGCGATTGGCTGGAAACCCAGGTTTGGGACAAGACGCCACCCGCTCCTCGCTTGCCTGCTGAGGTGGCCGAGCGTACGGCTGACAAATACCGCGAAGCCCTGGAACGCCTGACAGCGTGAACGGTTTACAGCCCGGACAGGCGCTCGCCGTAAACGAGTTGCCTGCTCGTCCTTCGCAGGGTGCCAAGCGGCTGCATGTCCTTGGACGACTTCGCCACAGCGAGCCGGGCTTTGGGGGAGGGCGATGGGCAGAGCAAAGTCTGCCTCGCCGGAAAACCCATCATTGGATGGACCCTGCTGTTTTTCTATTTACCAAGGCGCCCGGCAGCATGGCGCCTTCTTCCTTTTAGGGCGTATCTCTAATGAGCGTACAAACTCCTGCGGCCCCCACAGTGGGCATTGTGATGGGTTCCTCCAGCGACTGGGATGTCATGAGCCAGGCTGTGGCCATTCTGGACGAATTTGGCGTGTCCTATGAGTGCCGTGTGGTTTCTGCCCACCGCATGCCGATTGATATGGTGGACTATGGTGCCCAGGCTCCGGCCCGTGGCCTGAAAGCCATTATTGCCGGTGCAGGCGGCGCGGCTCACTTGCCCGGCATGCTGGCTGCCCTGACGCACTTGCCCGTGTTTGGCGTACCTGTACCTTCGCGCTACCTGCGCGGTGAAGATTCCCTGCTGTCGATTGTGCAAATGCCCAAGGGCGTGCCGGTTGCCACCTTCGCCATTGGCGAGGCTGGTGCTGCCAATGCCGCGCTGCACGTGATTGCCAATCTGGCGGTCAACGATGCTGTGCTGACTGAAAAACTGATTGCGTACCGTGCCCGCCAGACCGAGGCCGCCCGAGCTATGCGTGTTCCTCCTGCTACTGCCTGATTTTATTTTGTGATGATGACCCCCATGACTGATGTTGCCCTTCTGGTCCCTGGCTCCTGGCTGGGCATGATTGGAGGCGGCCAACTGGGCCGCATGTTCTGCCATAGCGCCCAAAGCCTGGGCTACAAGGTGGCCGTGCTGGACCCGGACACCCTTAGCCCTGCAGGCGCAGTGGCGGATCTGCATATCTGTGCGGCCTACGATGACGCACAAGCGCTTTCCCGTCTGGGGGACTTGTGCCAAGCCGTCAGTACCGAGTTCGAGAACGTCCCGGCGCAGTCCTTGCTGACCTTGGCCCAGCACACACGAGTCACACCGTCTGGTGATGCCGTAGGCATTGTGCAGGATCGTATTCGTGAAAAAGCCTTTATCGCGCAGGCCGGTGTGCCGGTGGCCCCCTATGCGGCCATCGAAAGTCTGGACGATTTGCAAGCCGCTGACAGCGCCTTGTTCCCCGGTATCTTGAAGACGGCACGCTTTGGTTACGACGGCAAGGGCCAGGCTCGTGTAGCAGACCGTGAACAGGCTCTGGCTGCTTTCAAGGAGTTCGGTTCTCAGGCCTGTGTGCTGGAAGCCCTGCAACCCTTGAAGTCCGAAATTTCGGTTGTCCTGGCTCGTGGCCTGGACGATCAGGTCAAAACCTTCCCATGTGCCCGTAATGAGCACCGTGATGGCATTTTGGCCGTGTCCACCATCAGCGCCCAGTTTCAGGATGATGCCTTGTCCGAGCAGGCCCGTCAGGCGGCTGCCGCTATCGCCCGTACGCTGGACTACGTGGGTGTCTTGTGTGTGGAGTTCTTCATTCTGGAAGATGGCCGTTTGTTGGCTAATGAGGTGGCTCCCCGTCCGCACAATAGCGGTCACTACACCATGAATGCTTGCGTCACTAGCCAGTTCGAACAGCAGGCTCGTGTGATGGCGGCTTTGCCCCTGGGTGACACCGGCGCTTTGTGTCCTTCCATGATGCTCAACATCCTGGGCGATATCTGGTTTGATGAACAGGGCCAGATGCGTGAACCTGATTGGGCTGCCTTGCTGGCTGTGCCTGGCGTGTCCTTGCACCTGTACGGCAAGGCCGAGGCCCGTGTTGGCCGCAAGATGGGTCACGTCAATATTGTGGGCGAGTCGGATCAGCAAGTGCGTGAACGCACTGCCCGAGCCGCCGCTGCCTTGCGTATCGCGTTTGATCATGAGTGATTCCACCCGTAGCCCTTCCGAGCAGCAGATAGAGCAAGCCGCCCGTGTGCTGGCACAAGGGGGGCTGGTGGCCTTTCCAACCGAGACGGTCTATGGTCTGGGCGCGGATGCAGAAAACCCGGCTGCAGTGCAACTGATTTACAAGGCCAAGGGCCGCCCTGCGAATCATCCCTTGATTGTGCACGTGGCCCCGGGTGCCGACCTGCGTTACTGGGTGACGGATATTCCGCCCGTGGCGCAGCAATTGATGGATGCCTTCTGGCCCGGTCCCTTGACGCTGATCTTGCCGCGCAATCCGGCTATTCCGGATACGGTCAGTGGCGGACAAAGCAGCATTGGTATTCGTTGTCCTTCCCATCCGGTGGCTCAAGCCTTGCTCAAGCGCATGGCGGAACTCAAGCCCAGCGGTCAGGCGGGTGTGGCGGCGCCTTCGGCCAACAAGTTTGGTCAGGTATCGCCTACGGCCGCCAAGCATGTGCGCGATGAATTTGCGGACATGAGTGCAGAGGAACTGCTGATTGTGGAGGCGGGCCCGTCGGAAGTGGGTATAGAGTCCACCATTGTGGACGTCTCGCGTACCCATCAAGGCGTGGGTGCGGTGCTGTTGCGGCCTGGCCACATTAGCGCCGCCATGATTGCCGAGGTTATCGGCTACGAACCCGCCAGCCCGGATCAACAAGCCCCGCAAGTGTCGGGCAGCTTGAAAGCGCATTATGCGCCCCGTACGCCTTTGTCCTTATTTGATGAAAGCAGTGCGCCAACGGTGCAGGCTGCTTTGGCCGAAGGGGGCAAGCAGGCCATTGTTGCCTTTGCCTCTTTGCCGCCTTTTTCGGCGGATGTACACGACTGGTATGTGTGCAGCCCGGATGCGCAGCTTTATGCCCAGGATTTGTACGCCATGTTGCGTCGTCTGGACCAAGGCCAGTATCAGCATATTTGGGTGCAGCGTTGCCCGGATACGCCAGACTGGCAGGCGGTCAATGACCGCCTGGGCCGAGCAGCCGCCGCCTTTGAGTAAGGCTGCTGTTTAGTAGGCGTGTGTGCTTTAGGGACTGAGCTTAGAGACTGGGTGAGTTCGCTGTTTAGCGGGCTGTTCGCTTCAGAAAGTCCACAATTGCCTGGTTCACCTGCGCTTCCTTATCCCGGTAGGGCAGGTGACCGCATTGCTCCAGCTCCAGCAGCTCCGTGTGCGGCACCAGCTTCTTGATGCGACGGATTTGCTCCAGCGTGCCGTATTCATCATCCACGCCCTGAATGGCCAGAATCGGGCAGGTGATGCGGCTGACGTCCTCTTCGATATTCCAGTCCCGGAATTGGGGTTCCGTCCAGGTGGCGTTCCAGCCCCAGAAGGCGGACTCCACATCATCGTGATAGCGTGCCAGTCGCTCGCGTAAAAAACCTTGCTCGTAGGCTTCGCGGGCGACCAGAATGCCGCGCAAGGAAATGTCTTCCACAAACAGGTGCGGGGCCATCACCACAATGCCTTGCAGCTTGTCGCCAAAGCCGCTGGCTGCCAGCAGGGCAATCGAGCCACCATCGCTGTGGCCGACCAGCATAATCGGGCGCTTTTGGCCGTCCTCGCCCACTTGTTCCAGCAATTGCGGCAGTACGTCCAGTGCCTGTTCGTGCAGATAGTCGGGCTCTTTGGGGCTATTGTCGGGGCGCGGGGTACTGCGGCCATATCCGTAACGTGAGTACATCAGACCGCTACAGCCGGTTTGTTCGCATAACCGTGCCGGCCAGTCTTTCCACATGGCAATCGAACCCAGACCCTCATGCAGAAACACCAGCAAAGGGGCCGCGACCCGCTCGGGGAAAATGCGTTGATATTCCAGTTCAATGGCTTGTGTGCCTTGAATCAGGCTCGCAAATTGCAAAGATGAATCTAGTGTTGTCATAGCGGTGTTGAATCAAGAAGCCCTGGGCAGGCTGGGCGTGCGAGTGATTAGGAAACTCTCTTTATGCCATAGATTGGTATAAGACGCACAGGCTGGCTTCTCCTGATACCGGATGTGGACAGTTTGCTGCGGTTTGTGGCGCAGTAGGGGCAGGGGCTGCAAATTCTGGCAGAGATGGTAGAGTGGCGCTCTCGATCTTTTTTGCCGCCGGGCCGTCCCAAGGTGAAAGCTCCCCCTTGGGGCAGCAAGCCGAAGGCGTAGCGTGGGGGCTTTTTTTGTCGCCGGGCCGCCCCAAGGCAAAAACTCCCCCTCGGGGGGCAGCAAGCCGAAGGCGCAGCGTGGGGGCTTTTTTCGTTGTACAACAACATGAAATTTGCTGAATTTGAAGTGGGTATGGTCATCAAGCACCCACTTGTCCCTGTGACTCGCGAAGAAATGCTGGAATTTGCCCAGAAATACGATCCGCAGTCCTTTCATATTGACGACAAGCAGGCCGAAGAAGGCCATTGGGGCGGTTTGATCGCCAGCGGTTGGCTCACTTGTGGCAAAACCATGCGCATGGCCGTGGATTCTGCCTTGCACGATTCCGAGTCCTTTGGTTCGCCCGGTCTGGAGCGTCTGCGCTGGGTCTTGCCTGTGCGAGCCGGTGATTCAATCCGTCTGGAGGCCACGGTGGTGTCCAAGCGTGTGTCCAGCAGCCGTTCAGATCTGGGCATCATTCGCTGGAATTGGAATGTGTTCAATCAGCGTGATGAGCTGGTGCTGGAAATGGAAGCGACCAGCATGTTTGAGTTGAAGTCCGAACAAGAATAAAAAGACCCCCACCGCATAGTTTTGGTTTACCAACTTTCCAGCGGCCACTTTGTTCTTGAGACGGCCCTGCGACTGGAAAGAGCCTTCATTCCAGACCTTTTGCCCGCTGCTTATGAAGGGATGCTGTTTACCTCGAGTCTTTCGGTAGTAATAACCGCAAATGCAGACGGGAGAGAAATCCCCTTACAGCATGTAATTCACCAGTTTGTTCGGGTTGAAACGGACAAGGGCAAAGCCTTTGGCTTTGCCCTGTTTGGTTTGCTTTAGAAGAAAGCCTGAATCCCGGTTTGTGCGCGTCCCAGAATCAGGGCATGTACGTCGTGGGTGCCTTCGTAAGTGTTCACCACTTCCAGATTGACCAGGTGGCGGGCAATACCGAACTCGTCAGAAATACCATTGCCGCCCAGCATGTCGCGTGCCAGTCGGGCAATATCCAGTGCCTTGCCGCAGGAGTTGCGCTTCATGATGGAGGTGATTTCGACCGCTGCTGTTCCTTCGTCTTTCATGCGTCCCAGACGCAGGCAGCCTTGCAGCGCCAGTGTAATTTCGGTCTGCATATCAGCCAGTTTTTTCTGGATCAGCTGATTGGCCGCCAAGGGGCGACCAAACTGCTTGCGGTCCAGGGTGTACTGGCGGGCGGTATGCCAGCAGGATTCGGCGGCGCCCAAGGCACCCCAGGCAATCCCGAAGCGGGCCGAGTTCAGGCAGGTGAAAGGGCCACGCAAACCCGAGACATGGGGCAGCATCTGGCTGTCTGCAATCTCCACATCGGCCATGACGATTTCGCCGGTCAGGGAAGCACGCAAGCCTACTTTGCCGTGAATGGCCGGGGTGGACAGACCTTTCATGCCTTTTTCCAGAATGAAGCCGCGGATCTTGCCGTCGTCGTCACCACCCACGACTTTGGCCCAGACCACCAGCACATCGGCGATGGGGGAGTTGGTAATCCAGGTCTTGTTGCCGCTCAGACGATAGCCACCGTCCACTTTTACAGCGCGGCTTTCCATGGCGCCGGGGTCCGAGCCATGATTGGGTTCAGTCAGGCCAAAGCAGCCAATCCATTGGCCGCTGGCCAGCTTGGGCAGATATTTCTGTTTTTGTTCTTCGCTGCCAAATTCAAAAATCGGCACCATGACCAGAGAGGATTGCACGCTCATCATGGAGCGGTAGCCTGAATCCACACGCTCCACTTCGCGGGCGATCAAACCATAGCTGACATAGTTCAGACCAGCGCCACCGTAGGCTTCGGGAATGGTGGCCCCCAACAGGCCCAGCGAGCCCATCTCGGCAAAGATGGCGGGGTCAGTCTGTTCGTGGCGAAAGGCCTCCAGTACGCGTGGCAGCAGCTTTTCCTGTGCATAGGCGTGGGCGGCATCGCGCACCATGCGCTCTTCATCGCTCAACTGCTGATTCAACAGCAGGGGGTCGTCCCAATGGAAAGAGGGATTGGCAGACATAGAGGTACTCCGGGAAGATCAAAGAGGGTCAGTCAGGTGGAGCCTGGATGGGCGCCATCAGTCTGGAAAATAGAAAAGAGCTGCTTCAGTATCGCTGACAGTCGCCACTATGAGCAGCAAGCGCATCATCAGGTGGCTGTGGATCAGCGAGATCAATATAAAGTCTCAGCATAGTGTGCATAAAGCGCACAAGGCAATTGATAAAATTGCACAATGTCGTGTTCTGGCGTAACGATCCGGCTCTGCACTGAATGAGGAGGGCTGAGGCGGCATGATTAAGAGGAAGACCTATGAGACAAGGCGTACCCAGTTTGGGCGCATTACAGGCCTTTGAGGCCACGGCCCGTTTGGGGACTTTTTCCCGTGCGGCCGAGGAATTGTCCTTGACGCATAGCGCGGTGTACCGGCAGGTAAGCGGCCTGGAGCAGCGGCTGGGTGTGACCTTGCTGACACGGGTGCGGCGGCGTCTGGTGTTGACTCCGGCAGGGCGCGATTATGCTGCTCGCATCCGTCACCATCTGGAGCAAATCGGCAAGGATACTTTCAGCCTGATTGCACGCGCCGGTGTGGGCCGCAGCATCCATCTGGCCGTGTTGCCTACCTTGTCGACCGTGTGGTTGATGCCGCGTCTTGCTCGTTTCTCCCAGCGCTATCCGGATATCACCGTCAGCCTGTCCGTGCGTACCACTCCGTTTCAGTTTGGCGACCACCCCTTTGATGCTGCCATTTATCATGGACGGCAGTTGTGGCCGCAAACTGAAGGGATCAAGCTGTTTGACGAAGGCGAACTGGTGCCGGTCTGCTCGCCCAAGCTGGCCGCCAGTGGCGATTGGCAAAAGCTGGTTCACCTGCATATGTCCACGCGCCCCGATAGCTGGTCGGACTGGTATCGATCTGCCGGTCTGGAGCCTGATTTGCGTGTCAGTTCCGGCCCGCGTTACGAGCTGTTCAGTCTGGTGATGGCAGCATTGCATGCCGACATGGGCGTGGCCTTGATGCCGCGTTTTCTGGTGCAACAGGCGCTGGAGCAGGGCGAGCTGATCATGCCGCTGGATCATGCCATGCCTGTCAGTGAGGCCTATTTTTTTAGTTATCCTACGGCCAATGAGCCCAGCGAAGCGGTGCTTTTGCTGGAACAATGGCTGCTTGAGTACCAAAAGGAGAACACATGAGATTGCACTGGAAACCGGCTCTGTTGTCGGCTGCCTTGACCTTGGCTCTGGCGCTACCTGCGCACGCTCGGGAAGCAGCCAACCAGCATTTGAACCCGGAAACCGCCAGCAGTGTCATGCAGCGGGACAAGCTTGTCACCCAGAAAAGCATGGTGGTGACGGCACATCCTTTGGCGACACAAGCGGGTTTGCGCATCCTGGATCAGGGAGGCAGTGCGGTGGATGCAGCCATTGCGGCTCAGTTGGTTCTGGGGCTGGTGGAACCACAGTCTTCCGGCATAGGCGGTGGCGGCTTCTTGCTGATGTTCCAGCCCAAGACCGGCCTGATGAGCTATGACGGACGGGAAACGGTGCCCGCAGCCAGCAGTCTGGATCGCTTCGAGCTGGACGGTAAAACCATGTCCTTCAAGCAGGCGGTCAATAGTGGTCGCTCGGTAGGCGTACCGGGTTTGCTGCGTGCCCTGGAGTTGATGCATAAAGACGGTGGCGTGCTGCCGTGGGCGAATTTGTTTGACCCGGCGATTGAGCTTGCTGAGGTCGGTTTTGAAGTCAGCCCACGCTTGAATACCTTGATTGCCGATAATCCTGAACTGGCTGACAAGGCGGCTACACGTGCCTATTTTCTGGACGAGCAAGGCAAGCCCTGGCCTGTTGGTCATCGTTTGCAGAACAAGGAATACGCGCGAGTGCTGCGCCTTTTGGCCAGACAGGGCGCACAGGCTTTTTATCAAGGTGAACTTGCCCAGGATATGGTGGCTGCCGTTGCCGCCGACCCCATTGCGGGTGATCTGGCCGTGTCTGACTTGACGCAGTACCGCGCCTTGCGTCGTGAACCCCTCTGTATGGACTGGCAACAAGTGGCTCTCTGTGGCATGGCACCGCCCAGTTCCGGGGCTATCAGTGTGATGCAGATGCTGGGTATCTTGCAGCACACGCCCATTGCTGCGGCGAAGCCGCAATCTGTGGAAGCGATTCACTATTTCTCTGAAGCGGGGCGTTTGGCCTTCGCGGATCGGGATGCCTGGGTGGCCGATCCGGCATTTGTGTCTGTCCCTCAGCAGGCTTTGCTGGCTCCGGAGTATCTGAAATCCCGCGCTGCCTTGATTCAGCCAGACCGATCCATGGGACACGCTCAACCGGGTAAGCCCTTGGCCGACTCACAAGCTGCCAGCGATAACACGCCCGAGCTGCCTTCCACGACGCATTTGTCCGTGGCGGATGCCAAGGGGCAAGTGGTGTCCATGACCACTTCGGTCGAGTCAGCTTTTGGTAGCAAGATCATGGTGCATGGTTTCTTGATGAACAATCAGCTGACTGACTTTGCCTTGAGCCCCAAAGACGAAATGGGACGCCTGTCCGTGAATCGGGTGGAACCCGGCAAGCGTCCACGCAGTTCCATGGCACCGATGATGGTGATGCAGGATGGCCGCCCTGTCATTGCCCTGGGTTCACCCGGTGGCAGTGCCATTATTCCTTACGTGGCTCAAGCCCTGACCGGCATGTTGATGTGGAACCTGGATGCTCAACAGGCAGTCAGCCTGCCCCACTACGGCAGCCGCAATTGGGCGACTGAGCTGGAAGCTGGGACTACGGTGACGGAACAGGCGCAGGCCTTGAGGGCAATGGGGCACGAGGTGCGTGAGCAGCCTTTTCCTAGCGGTACGCATGTGATTCGCTGGACTCAGGAGGGACTGGAGGCCGGGGTAGACCCTCGGCGTGAAGGTTTGGCGTTAGGGCAATAAGCAGAGCTTGTAGCCGTGTACCCGAGGTAAACATGGGTCTTGCCGACGAGACATGCTGCAAGCGTATGGTGGAATTGGGGAAGCAGTCAGTATGCGGGAGAGGCTGTTGGCGATTTGAAGCAGATACTCGTCAGAGATTGGCAGAGACAGCAGTCGATCGTTGCCTGAGGCTGGTAGAGCTGATTGCCAAGTAGCTAGCAGGCTCAAATCGTCTGGCATTTTGAAAAATGGGAGACCATTAAAAAGCCCTCAATGCGTGGATCTGTATCCACAGCATTGAGGGCTTTTTTAGGCTTAAGGTAGGCCTGATCTCGCTGCTTAGCGGAATACCACCGTGCGCTGATCGTTCAGCAAGATACGGTGCTCCACGTGGGCGCGCACGGCACGGGCCAGAACCAGAGACTCCACATCGCTACCGATCTGGGTCAGTTCGGCTGGGCTGACCGAGTGGGTCACGTGTTCCACGTCCTGCTCGATGATCGGGCCTTCGTCCAGGTCAGCTGTTACGTAGTGGGCGGTAGCACCAATAATCTTCACCCCGCGAGCATGTGCCTGATGGTAGGGGCGTGCGCCCTTGAAGCTGGGCAGGAAGCTGTGGTGAATATTGATGGCGCGGCCAGACAGGGATTGGCACAGATTGGTGGACAGAATCTGCATGTAGCGGGCCAGCACAACCAGATCAATCTTCAGATCACGAGCCAAGTCGATGATTTGCTGCTCTTGCTCGGGGCGAGTTTCCGGTGTCACGGGCAGGTGATGGAAGGGGATGCCGTAAGAAGAAGCCAGACCGGCGTGGTCGGTATGGTTGGAGGCCACAGCAGCAATTTCCACCGGCAGTTGGCCGCTATGGGCGCGGAACAGCAGATCGTTCAGGCAGTGGCCTTGGCGGCTGACCAGGATCAGCAGGCGGGCTTTACGCTGGGCGTCATAAATATTGGCGTCCATGCTGAATTTTTCAGCAATGGGGGCGAAGCTGGTTTGCAGCGCGTTGACGTCCTGCTTTTCGGGCAGGGAAAACTGGATGCGCAGGAAAAAGCGGTTGGTGGCGGCGTCGCCGAACTGCTGTGCCTCAAGAATGTTGCCGTTCTGCTCAAGCAGCCAGCCCGATACGCTGTGGACAATGCCGGTACGATCCGGGCAGGATAGGGTCAAGATGTAATCGTTCATCGACAGTATTGTAAAGATTTCAGAAAAGTTTTTAAGCTGCCTGGGCCAGGGTTTCTTGGCTGTGTTGTGCAATCGCTAAACACGCGGTCAGGCCGGGCGATTCGATGCCGAACAGATTCAGCAATCCAGGTATGCCGTGCTCGGCGGGACCTGAAAAGACAAAGTCGGCTGCCGCATGACCTGCGGGCACAATTTTAGGCCGGATACCGCTATAGGCGGGGTTCAGGCTGTTATCGGGCAAAGCGGGCCAGTATTCACGCACAGCGGCGTAAAAAGATTGGCCTCGTTGCGGGTCCATATCGTAGTTCTCGTCCTGTACCCATTCGGTGTCCGGGCCAAAGCGGGCCTGACCGGCCAGATCCAGCGTCAGATGCACACCCAGCCCGGCTTTATTGGGCATGGGGTAGATCAGGTGCTTGAAGGGCGAGCGACCCGTCAAAGAGAAATAGCTGCCTTTGCACAGATAAGCGTTCGGGATATGGCTGGCATCCAGCCCCTCGATCTGGCGTGCAGCGGCCACAGCGCCCAAACCAGCCGCGTTTATCAGATGGGTGCTTGTCAGGCTGAACGCTTCTGCGCCACCCACATGCACTTCAAAACCTTGTCCGGGCAGGACACGCGCACTGACAAAAGGCGTATTGAATACCAGTTGGGCACCGTGGTTCTCCGCATCGCCTTGCAAGGCCAGCATCAAGGCATGGGTATCTACAATGCCGGTGGAAGGAGAAAGCAGGGCGGCGCTGCAATTCAAGGCCGGCTCCAGAGCCTGGGCCTGGGCGGCATTTAGCCACTGCAAATCGTCCACGCCACAAGCGCGCGCCTGGGCCTGCAGCTTGAGCAGATCGGCTTCCTGTTCGGGCGTGGTCGCCACAATCAGCTTGCCGCAACGGGCGTGGGCTATATGGTGTTCCTGGCAGTAGTCATACAGCCGGGCCTTGCCTTCTACACACAGGCGGGCCTTCAGGCTGCCCGGTGTGTAGTAAATGCCCGCGTGTATAACCTCTGAATTGCGGGAACTGACGCCATTGCCAATGCTGGCGGTTTGCTCGATCAGCAGAACCTCCATGCCTTGCTGGGCCATTTGTCGGGCGCAGGCCAAACCTACGACTCCCGCTCCCAGCACTATGCAATCGACATCGTTTGCCATGAATCAGGACCTTATTGGCGCGTTGGAGCAAAAGGCGTAGTGTACTCCCGCCATGCTGTCGTCGTCAGGACCGCGTTGCAACACCCCGTCACGCCAGGGAGGGAGTCAGGTCAAAGTCGCCCGCATGGTAGATCAGGGGCTGATGGGCGCTACGTTCGCAGTGGGTGACTTCACCGATAAAGATCAGGTGATCGCCTGCCTCATGCACGGCATAAGGCTTGCACTCGAACCAGGCACTGCAACGCTCGTCGTCCAGCATGAGCAAGCCGTGCGGGGAACGCTTGATGGGGTGATCGCGAAAACGCTCGGCCTGATCGCCCCAGGCAAAGCGCTTGGCCAGCGATAGCTGGCTGGCTCCCAAAACGTGAATCACGTAGCCCTGGCCGTCCACAAAGTGTGGCAGGGACTGGGAGCGCTTGGCCAGCGACCACAGCACCAGAGGTGGGTCCAGGGAAACAGAGTTAAAGGAGCTGACGGTCAGGCCAATGGCCTGATCCGGGTGGTCTTTGTTGGCACCGGTCACGACCGTCACGCCAGTGGCGAAACGGCCCAGTGCCGAACGGAAGAAGTCGCTATCGAAGGTAGAAGAAAAAACAGTCATTGCATCAATGCTGAGGGCAGGCGTCCCCAAGGGAACGGCTTAAGGAGCCAGTCGGCTCACCTGCCAGTCAGATGTGTCCTTGCGGTCGAACACCAGCCTGTCGTGCAGGCGCGAGGCACGGCCTTGCCAGAATTCGACATGGTCTGGAGTCAGTCGGAAGCCACCCCAGTGTTCAGGGCGGGCGGGATGTTCACCTAAGCTTTCAGTGTACTGCTTGGCACGGGCATCCAGCTCTGCGCGGCTGATGGGCTGGCTTTGCGGCGAGGCCCAGGCCCCAATGCGCGAGCCCAGAGGACGGCTGTGAAAGTATTCGTCGGACTCGGCCGCACTGATGCGGCTGATGCGGCCTTCAAAACGCACCTGGCGTTGCATGGAGGCCCAGAAAAAGGACAGGCTGGCCCACGGGTTATGGTCCAGGTCCGTACCCTTGCGAGATTGGTAGTTCGTAAAGAACACCAGGCCTTGTTCGTCGTAACCTTTGAGCAGAACAATGCGCGCCGATGGGCGACCTTCCGGGTTCACGGTGGCCAGCGTCATCGCCGTGGGTTCGACTTCCTTCAGCTCAATCGCCTGATCCAGCCAGCGTTGAAATTGCTGGCTAGGATCGGCACAGAGTTCGTTTTCGCTCAGGGAAAAGCGTTCGTATTCGTTACGCAAATCGGCAAGGGACATGGGGCGCTCTCAGGCTTGTTGAGGATTAAGCAGTGCAGTCTGGCTCTGTAGTAATTGAACCACTGATTGCAGGCGTTTATCCAGAATTTTAGAGCGTTGCAGCGCCGAGGCGGTTTCCATGACGTATTCGATGCAAGGGCCGTTGGTTCCCTGGGCCGAGTACACCACTTGTCGCAGCTGTTCGTCCGGCATACGGGGGACGTAGGCGTCGGTCTTGCGGTTCATGGTAAAGACCAGGGCACGAATATCGCCCTGGCTGGTGCGGCAGCGCAACCAGCGAGGAATATAGGCACCGCTGGGCATCTCGCGCAGCCATAGGGCGTCAAATACCTTGGGTACGCTTTCGGCGGGAATACGAAAAGCCATGCCCCGGCAAGAACCGCCTACATCCAGCCCGAAAACCAGACCGGGCTGCTCGGGCGTACCGCGGTTGATACGTGACCACAAGCACAGCGCCCGGTGGTAACCGCGCAGCAAGGCTTGGCGCTGCTCGGCAAATTCAAAATCGGGACGCCAGATCAGAGAGCCGTAACCATAGACCCACAGGTCCTGTTTTTCACACCACTGCACCTCTTCCAAGGATTGACGCAAAGAGGCGTTGCGCTCTTCGTCAGTCAGGACACGAAAGCTGCACGGTGTGGGTACGGCGGAAGGCGAGGCGGAAATAGAATCGATGTTCACGGCAAAAAGGGGTGGTAAGCCAAAATCACAGATGCTTGAAACCTATGACAATTGTAGAGCAAGCACAGTCCACTGTAGCGGGCTTTGATGCTGATAACTAAGGAAAAATACTAATTTGCTTATATGAGTGTTGCTATTTGGCAGGGCACAGTCAAGCCACCAGGGTATAAGGCCCGTTTCACAGGCTGGTCAGGGGCAATTAGACGTAGAATTAACGGGTTTGGCCGCATGGGCCGGTGATGGACAGATTGCATGACAGAGCAGCACAACATGGATGCCGAACGCCGTTTCGGCGGTTTGGATCGTTTGTATGGAGCCGGAGCGCGCGAGCGTCTGGCGGCCGCCCATGTGATGGTGGCGGGTATCGGGGGCGTGGGAACCTGGGCGGTGGAAGCGCTGGCCCGTTCGGCTGTGGGCCGGATTACCCTGATTGATCTGGATAATATTGCCGAATCGAATATCAACCGCCAACTGCCTGCCCTGGACAGCACCTTGGGCATGGCCAAGATTGAAGCCATGGCCCAGCGCATTGCGCAGATCAATCCTCAGTGTCAGCTGCAGCTGATTGAAGATTTTGTCACTGAGGATAATGCGGCCAGCCTGATGGAGCAGCGCCCCGACGTGTTTCTGGATTGCACTGACCAGGCTAGTGCCAAGATTGCTCTGATCTTGCAGGCCAGGCGCTGCAAGGTGCCCCTGCTGAGCTGTGGCGGGGCAGGAGGCAAAACCGACCCGCTGACGTTGCGCCGGGGAGACTTGTCGGTAGCATGCCATGATGCCTTGCTGGGCAAGCTGCGCCAGATCCTGCGCAAGCAGCATGGCTTTGCGCGTGGCAGCGATGCTCAGGGCCGCGCCTTGAAGCGTGTGCCTCGCATGGGAGTGGATTGCCTGTGGTTCGAGCAGGAAACGCGTCTGCCACAGAACTGGACCCAGGCCGAAGACGGTGCGCTGCAAGGACTGGCCTGCGCGGGTTATGGCTCCGGGGTCACTGTGACGGCCAGCATGGGCATGCAGGCCGCCGACTACGCCTTAAACCGGATACTGAACCAGTAAGGCGTCCTGCCAGCCACGCAAGGCATTCGAGACTCGGATTGCCTTGGCGTTCAGTAAATCCTCCAGGGAAATCTCGGTTTCACGAACCAGCTTGCTATTGAGAAGCGCCTGCCGTTGCACGCCGGGCAAGAGCCAGCCTTGGGCGG
The DNA here is from genome assembly GCF_000465875.3 of Alcaligenes sp. EGD-AK7. Lineage (NCBI taxonomy): Bacteria > Pseudomonadati > Pseudomonadota > Betaproteobacteria > Burkholderiales > Alcaligenaceae > Alcaligenes > Alcaligenes sp. EGD-AK7. Next base: position 97,562 of record NZ_AVOG02000056.1, read on the forward strand.
GCGGTGTCCACCACTGGCCCTGTTCGTCCTGAATATAAATATTGCTGCGACTGCCTTCACAAACCCGGTTCTGTGTATCCAGATAGATCACATCAAAGATTTGGGGATGCTTTTCCAGCAGGGCGCTGGCCTCTTGATACCAGGGGCGATGCGTCGTCTTGTGCGAGAGCAGCGGGTCCTGAGCGGGCAGGGGTGTGCGGGACAGGCATAGCTGTAAGGGGCCTTCCAGTGCTGGCAGTGCGTTCGCCTGTGCCTGGGCGCTGGCGTCGGCACCCCACAAGATACGCAGTCGTAAGGGTGTGTTGACCGGAGCCTGGCCCAGCGCCGTATGCATGGCCTGCAACCAGGTTTGTGCATCCCAGTCGTAGCCCAGTTCCGCGCAGCTGCGTGCCACGCGCTCCAGATGCAGTTCCAGCAGGGGGATCTGGCCGTCTGCATCTACCCGCAAGGTTTCTATCAATTCAGGTTTGCTTTGGCTCATGATGCTGCCTTTAAGTCAGTGTTACAGGGGTCTGCAAGACACGTGCTTTCCACAAGCACTCCAACCATTCCTGGTCCGGGTCCGAATCCAGCACAATGCCACCGCCCACGCCAAATGTTCCTTGTCCATGATTGTTCAGCTCCAGACTGCGGATGCTGACATTCAGGGACAAGTCGCCCTGGGGGCTGAGATACCCCACCGAGCCACAGTAAATACCGCGTCGCTGCGTTTCCAGCTGGCGTATGCATTGCATGGCGGCCAGCTTGGGGGCGCCGGTAATCGAACCACAGGGAAACAGGGCACGTAGCAGGGCCTCCAGGCTGCAGTCCGGGTCTACCTCTGCCTGAATGCTGGAGGTCATGGTCCAGACCGAGGCATATTGCTCGACATCGAACAGACTGGTGGTGTGCACCGTGCCCGTGCGGGCCACCTGACCCAGATCATTGCGTAGCAAATCCACAATCATCAGGTTCTCGGCCCGGTCTTTCAGGCTGTTTTGCAGATCCTGGGCGTTTTTCTGATCTTGAACAGGGTCGGTGTCGCGCGGGCGCGTGCCTTTCATGGGGCGGGTCCGCACAGTGTTGCCACGTTTTTCCAGAAACAGCTCGGGTGACAGCGACAGGATATGACGATCACCCAGATCCAGATAAGCACCGTAGGCTACAGGGTGGCGGCTGGCCAGTGCGGTATAGAGATCACGCGGTGCCATGCCGGATTGAATGCACAGGGGCATGGTGTAGTTGATCTGGTAAAAATCCCCGGCCTGCAAACCTTGCTGAACCTGGGCCAGCGCATCCCGATAGTCTTTCTGACTGATTTGAAGGCTGACCTTCAATTCGGGCTTTGCCTGACTATCCCATAAAGCCACTTCCTGAGCCTGCTCAAACACCAGCGCATTCAGGGGCGCATGGGACGCTGCATCACGCGCAGACAGACGGGGTTCGAACAACTCGGCCAGTTCGTAGTCCAGTGCCAGGGCCACCCAGTGGCCGGCTTGGCGAGCCTGTTCGATTTTTTCAAAAGCAGTACTTAAGTCCTCAGGGCTACGAGCCTGGATATGGCCCAGGTAGCCCTGCATTTCCAGCGCATAGCCTTTTAGTCTGTCTTCAAATCGGCCATACATGCGCCGTGTTCCTTTAAAAATTCCGCCAGGGCCATGCCGGTATGCGAGGCATGGTTGGCTTGTACTTGATCCGGCGTGCCTTGCACCACCAGTCTGCCGCCGCCCGAGCCGCCTTCGGGGCCCAGATCGACAATCCAGTCTGCTTCGGCAATCAAATCCAGATTATGTTCAATCACCAGCACGGTATGGCCGGCATCGACCAGTCGGTGCAGCACCACAATCAGCTTTTCCACATCCGCCATGGACAGGCCTACGCTGGGTTCGTCCAGCACGTACAGGGTGTGCGGAGCCTTGTAGGCGCGGCCTGTGCGAGTCAGACCTTCGTCCAGACGGGCCTTGACCAGTTCGCTGACCAGCTTGACGCGCTGCGCCTCGCCACCGGACAGGGTGGGTGAGGGTTGGCCCAGGGTCAGATAACCCAGGCCCACGCTTTGCATCAGCTGCAGGGGGCGCAATATTTTAGGATGTGCGGCAAAGTATTCAACCGCTTCGTCTACATCCATTTGCAAAAGCTGACCGGCGGAGACGTCGCGCCAGGTCACCGCCAGGGTTTCCGGATTGAAGCGCTGGCCGTGGCAGGCGTCACAAGGCACCTTCACGTCCGGCAGGAAGCTCATTTCCAGGGTGCGCATGCCTTGGCCTTCGCACAAGGGGCAACGGCCATCGCCGGTATTAAAGGAGAAGCGTGAGGCGCTCCAGCCGCGCAGGCGGGCATCGTTGGTGTTGGCAAACAGTTTGCGCACCTCGTCCCAGAAGCCGATATAGGTGGCCGGGCAGGAGCGGGGGGTTTTACCAATGGGGGTCTGGTCTACTTCCAGCACGCGGTCCAGGCTTTCCCAGCCGCTGATGCTGGAACAACCCTGCCACACCGGTTTTTCTTTGCTGCCGACCACGCGCTGCAAATTATCCAGCAGTACATCGCGGGCAAAGGTGGACTTGCCGGAACCTGACACGCCCGTCACCAGACTGAGCTTGCCCAGCGGAATACCGGCCTGGACCTTGTTCAGGTTATGCAGGCTGGCATCGTGCACCGTCAGCATGGGTGCATCGGCCTGGACGGGACGGCGTGCCTGCATGGGGTGCTTGAGCGGCTCGCGCAGATAGCGGCCTGTCAGCGAATTGGGGTTGGCCTCGATTTCTGCCAGTGTGCCCTGGGCGATGACTTCACCGCCGCGTTTGCCCGCACCGGGGCCCATATCAATAATGTGCTGGGCACGGCGTATGGTGTCTTCATCGTGCTCGACAACCACCAGCGTATTACCGTTGCCTTCCAGACGCGCCATGGCGTTCAGCAGAATCTGGTTGTCGCGCGGGTGCAGACCGATCGTGGGTTCATCCAGCACATAGCACACGCCCTGCAGGTTTGAGCCTAACTGGGCCGCCAGACGGATACGCTGGGCTTCCCCACCCGACAAGGTGGGGGCGGCACGATCCAGCGCCAGATATCCCAGGCCCACTTCGTGCATGAAGTCCAGACGGCTGCGGATTTCGTTCAGAATGTCGCGCGCAATATCGGCCTCGCGGCCACTCATGTTCAGGCTGCCAAAAAAGGTCTGCGCTTCATCCACGGGCAAACCGGCCAGCTTGGCAATGGATTGGTCGCGCCATTCAAAAGCCAGAGAGACCGGGTTCAAGCGTTGGCCGTGACAGCTTGGGCATTCCACGGCTTCGCCTTCGTAGCCGTTATTCCAGCTGTTTTCTTCGCCCGTTTGTTCCTGGTCGAAGCCGGTCAGCTTCAAGCCCGTACCAAAGCAGTCCTTGCACCAGCCGTGCTTGGAGTTGTAGGAGAACATGCGTGGGTCCGGCTCGGGGAAGCTGGTGCCGCAGCACGGGCAAGCCCGCTTGACGGAGAAGTGTTGCTGGCTGGCCGTGGACAGCGGTTGACCTTGTCGGCGTTGCTCCAGCGACATGGAACCCGATGGCGTCAGGGGAGCCAGCACACTGAAGGAGCCGTGACCCAGCTCCAGCGCCTCGCGTATGGCTTGGCGCAGTTGCAGTTCGTGGCGAGGGTCAATAATCAGGTCGGCCACCGGCAGTTCCAGCGTGTGTTCGCTGTAACGGTCCAGGCGCGGCCAAGGGTTGACGGGGATGAACTCGCCATCCACACGCAAATGGGTGTAGCCCTTGCCCTGCGCCCATTTGGCCAGGTCGGTGTAGTAGCCCTTGCGAGCGGTGACCAGGGGAGCCAGCAAACCAATATGCTCACCCTTATGATCACGCAGCAATTGCGCGGCGATTTGCTCGGCCGTTTGCGGGGCCACAGGCACATGGCAGTCCGGGCAGTATTGGGTGGCCAGCTTCACATACAGCAAGCGCAGGAAATGGTGGATTTCCGTCATGGTGGCGACGGTGGACTTGCGTCCGCCCCGGCTGGTGCGCTGCTCAATGGCAACGGTAGGCGGAATACCGTAGATTGCGTCCACATCGGGCTGACCGGCAGGCTGCACAATCGCGCGGGCGTAAGCGTTCAGGGATTCCAGGTAGCGGCGTTGGCCTTCGTTAAACAGAATATCGAAGGCCAGGGTGGATTTGCCCGAACCGGATACACCCGTCACGACGGTGAAGGTGTTATGCGGGATGTGCACCGAGATGTTCTTCAGGTTGTGTTCGCGCGCATTCAGGATGGCGATCTGGCCATCGTTGCTGCCGCCGGAGCTGGCCTGATAGTCCACCTCGGGTTCCTGAAACAGGGCCGAGCCTTTACCCAGAATGGCTTGTTCGTACTCTTTCAGGGCATGGCCAGTGTGTGACTGCTCCAGCGCCATGATGTCGCCAGGCGTACCCGCGCCCAGCAATTGGCCGCCATGCTCGCCACCTTCGGGACCCAGATCAATAATCCAGTCTGCCGCGCGGATCAGGTCCAGATTGTGCTCAATGATCAGCAGGCTATGACCGGCGGCCAGCAGCTTGCGGAAGGCGCGCATCAGGCGGGCAATATCGTCAAAGTGCAGGCCGGTGGTGGGCTCGTCGAACAGGAACAGATTGCCTTTCTTGGCGACCTTCACCTGGCTTAGACGGGTGCGCGAAGCCTGGGCCAAATAAGCTGCCAGTTTCAAGCGTTGTGCCTCACCGCCCGAGAGCGTAGGCACAGGTTGGCCCAGTTTCAGGTAATCCAGACCTACATCGGCCAATGGCGCGAGGCCGGTTTGCACATCGCGCAGGCCTTCAAAGAACTCCATGGCTTGATGCACGGTCATGTCCAGCACCTCGTCAATCGAGGCACTGCGACCAAAGTGTTCGATACGCACTTCCAGCACTTCGGGGCGGAAGCGTTTGCCATCGCAATCCGGGCAGCGCAGGTACACGTCCGACAGGAACTGCATTTCGATATGTTCAAAGCCCGTGCCGCCGCACGTTGGACAGCGGCCATCGCCACTATTGAAGCTGAAGGTGCCGGGCGTGTAGCTGCGTTCTTTGGACAGCGGAGCCTGGGCAAACAGCTTGCGGATAGGGTCAAAGGCACCGACATAGCTGGCCGGGTTGGAGCGGGCCGTTTTGCCGATAGGCGTCTGATCCACCATCACTACTTCGGCAATTTGCTCGGCGCCTAGCAAGGCACCGTAAGGGCCAGGGGCTTCCGTTGGTTTGCCTTGTTGTTTCAGGATGGCCGGGTAGAGCACGTCCTGAATCAGCGTGGACTTACCCGAGCCGGAGACGCCCGTTACGCAGACCAGACGGCCCAGCGGAATGGAGACGGAGATATGGCGCAGATTGTGTGCGCTCACGTCTTCCAGCAGCAGGCGCGGGGTGTTGTCGGCCACAGGCATAGGGCGGGGCGATTCGATGCTCAGCTCGCCACTCAGGTAGCGGCCTGTCAGCGTTTCTGCACCGCGCAAGGCTTGGGGCGAACCATCAAACAGAATCTGACCGCCACGCTCGCCAGGGCCGGGGCCCATGTCCAGAATACGGTCGGCAGCCACCATCACTTGCGGGTCGTGCTCGACCACCACCAAGGTGTTGCCATTGCCGCGCAGACGATGCATTACTTCAATAATGCGGTGCATGTCGCGTGGGTGCAGGCCAATCGAGGGCTCGTCCAGCACGAACAGGGTGTTCACCAGCGAGGTGCCCAGTGCCGTGGTCAGGTTGATACGCTGCACTTCTCCGCCAGACAGGGTGCGGCTTTGGCGGTCCAGGGACAAATAGGACAGGCCCACATCGCACAGATAATTCAGGCGGGACAGGGTTTCCTTCAAGAGCAGATCAATGGCCGCATCGCGTGCATCGCCAAAGTGCAGGCCTTGGAAAAAGCTGCGTACGTGCTCTATAGGCAAACGCATCAGGTCCGGAACGCTCAGGCCGGGCATGGCATCCAGTTGCTCGCGCAGCCAGTTGGAATGCACGGGCATGAAACGTGGGTAGCGGGAATCGGCGGGGGCCGCCTGATCGCCCACACGCCACAAGCTGCCTTCGGGTTTCAGACGCGAGCCGGCGCAGGCCGGGCAGGTGTTGTAGCTGCGGTATTTGGACAGCAGCACACGCACGTGCATCTTGTAGGCGCGCGACTCCAGCCAGTCGAAAAAGCGTTGCGCGCCGTACCACTGGGTTTTCCAGGCCTGATTGCCGCCTTTCCAGTCCGGGGTGCCGTTAATCACCCAGTCGCGCTCTTCCTGGCTCAAGTCTTTCCAGGGCACGCTCAGGCGTACACCGGCTGCCGGAGCGTAGCGCTCCATCTCGACCTGACATTCTTTGTAGCTGGCTGTCTGCCAAGGGCGGATTGCACCTTCCAGCAGGCTTTTGCTGGGATCGGGAACGACCAGGCCGTAATCAATACCCATCACGCGGCCAAAGCCACGGCAGGATTCACACGCGCCCAGGGGCGAGTTGAAGGAGAAGGTGCTGGCTACGGGCGTGCTGTATTCAATATCGCACTGAGCACAGTGCAGGCCCTGGCTGAAACGCCAGGCGGTTTCCGGGCCATCGACACTGGCCGAAGCATACACCGTCAACTTGCCTTGTCCGTGGCGCAAGGCCGCTTCGATCGCTTCCATGAAACGTTCCGGCTCTACCGTGCTGGCACGGAAGCGGTCCTGAATCACATAGAGAAGCTTTTGCTCCGTGGGGGCGGCTTTGCTGCTTTTGCCCTTTTTCGTGCTGCTGCTGGCTGTGACGGTCTGTGTTTCTTCGTGGTGCAGGCGGGTGTAGCCCTGCTGATGCAGCAAGGTTTCAATTTCTTGCTGCGTGAAGTTGGCCGGAACCTTGACGGCAAAGGTCAGAACCAGGCGTGGGTCATCGTGGTCCTCTGCCAGCTTGCGAATCTGCTTGGCGATGCTGTCGGCATTGTCGCGGCGCACAGGCTGGGCGCACTGGCGGCAATACAACTCGCCCAAGCGGGCGTACAGCAGCTTGATGTAATCGTTCAGCTCCGTCATGGTGCCCACGGTGCTGCGCGAGTTGCGTACCGGGTTCACCTGATCAATGGCAATGGCGGGCAAGATGCCTTCAATGCGATCGACCTGAGGTTTGTCCATGCGGTCCAGGAACTGGCGCGCATAGGGGGAGAAGGTTTCTACATAGCGTCGTTGGCCTTCTGCATACAGAGTGTCAAAGGCCAGCGAACTTTTGCCTGAGCCGGAAACGCCGGTAATAACCAATAACTCGCCCGTTTTGATACGTACATTCAGGTTTTTCAGAGTGTTCTGGCGGGCGCCAAAAATGCGAATTTCTGAGCTCATGGCAAGGTCGGCTTTCTGGAGAGGGCAGAGTAGGGAAGCGGCAGCGAAAAGGCCTGTCAAACAGGCCCCATGCGCCAGTGAGAGCGGTACACGCCAGCAAGGTGTTGCCAGGGATGCACACTCTAGCCTTTGTATCTTAACGCGGATTACGGTAGAATTTCTGGTTAGCTATTGCGCTTTTGTCGGGATCATCCGGCAGGGCTTACATTAAGATCGGAGATCACCATGGCGGAAATCAAACGCACTCGCCGCAACACGCTGGAGCGTCGTTGCCTGGGTAAAGCATTCAAACGTCTGTTTGTGCGCGCACCCAAGGGCGTTTTCAAAATGCTGGAAAAGGTCAAGCGCGTCTAAGTGCCTGGCTTGAGCGGTGTACAAGCAGAAACCTGATTTTTCAGCTTGAAATCACACCCAGCAGCAAAAAAACCACAGGCTTGCCTGTGGTTTTTTTGTGCGCGTTTGATTTTGCTTCGGGTTTGTCTGGAGCCCTGCAGATAGTGCGCTGCACAGCGCCGTGCTTGCTTTATGATGATGTCATTCTGATGCAGATCTAAGTAGCTGCCCGTAACAATAATCAAAACAGTGGTTTATGGGGACACCCGCGTATGGAATGGCGCCATTTGTTCACCGTCCTGACACCTAGCTATAACCGTGCTCATACCTTGGAGCGCGTGTATCTTTCCTTGTGCGAGCAAACCTGTCAGGACTTTGAGTGGGTTGTCATTGACGATGGTTCCACAGACGGGACAAGGGAACTGGTGCAAGGCTGGCAACAGCAAGCCTCCTTTCCGATTCATTATGCCTGGCAGGAAAATCGTCACAAGAAGGCGGCGTTCAATCACGGCGTGGCTCTGGCCCAAGGTGAACTGGTCGTTGCTTTGGACAGTGATGACACCCTGCTGGTGAATGCGCTCTACGATATGGCGCAGATCTGGGCCGACATCCCCGTATCAGAACGAGCGGGCTATGCGGGCATTACAGGCCTGTGTGTGCGACCGGATGGCAAGGTCGTCGGTGATATGTTCCCCCAGGATATTTTTGATGCCAGCTCTTTGGACATGAGTTTTCGCTACCACGTGCGGGGCGAGAAGTTCGGCTGTTTGAGTACCGTTGTGTTGCGCAAGTTTCCCTTTCCCGATCAGATCGACGGCTTTGTGCCAGAAAGCCTGGTGTGGCGGGCGATTGCCCGTGCGGGCTACAAGAACCGATTTGTGAACACCGTATTCCGTGTCTACCACGACAGCCCGGACTCCTTGTCGGTGCAAGGCAAAACCAGCCAGCAACATGCACTGGGCTTGTGGCTGCTGGCGCAGGATACGGTGGTGAAGTGTCTGCCCTGGTTCCGCTACGAACCCAAGGCGTTCTTGATGGCTGCCGCGCGTTACACCCGCTTTGGGCTGCACCTGCGTGCCAGTGGGCGCAAGCCACCAGCAGGTTATGGCTTGAAAGGCCTGGCGTCTTATCTGCTGGTGGGTTTGATGTGGCCGGTGGGTGTCGCTTTATATCTGCGGGACAAGCGACGGGCCTGAACGCAATTAGTGCAGGGTGTGGCCGTGCACGCCCGGTTCCGGGCTGTCATCATCATCGTCCTCGTCGTCTTCATCCGTATCATCCTCGACGGCGAAGGCATCTTCGCTCAGGGCGAAGGGCAGCAATTCTTCCAGGGTCTCGGTCCAGGCGACTTCCTCGCCTTCTTCGTCCACTTTGATAAAGCGCACAGGCTCGGCATCACTTAACTGGATGGCCCACAGGTAACGGCAGGCGTAGACCGCCGTGTCCTTGGGGTCCAAGCCGCCGCGGTTGCCCACGATGCGGGCCTGTTCGCCGCCTACCTGCACAATCGTGAATTCGCTTTCGTCTTCATTCTTGTCCAGGGGCATGGCAAAGATGACCCATTCAAAGCCGGTTTCTTCCGCTCCCACGATCTCGGCCAGGACGGCACGACCCAGGTAGGCACTCAGCGCATCGGCGGTGCGGCCCAGGGTTTCGATCTCTTCGGTGGTAAATACAAGTTCAGGGGCGTCAGGTGTGGGCATGGCGTTTTTGGATTGTCAGCAAAAGTGAGTATATTACCTGAGACAGGCCTGCACTCAGGCCGGGTGTTTCGTTCTGAACCTGACAGAAGCGCACCTTTCGGGCGCCAAACGCCTACAATCCCAGTTTTCCGAACACGACCTGTTTTTCCTTTTTAGGTTTATATGGCTCAATACGTTTATTCGATGAACCGCGTGGGCAAGATTGTGCCGCCCAAGCGGCAGATTCTGCGCAATATCTCCTTGTCTTTTTTTCCAGGTGCCAAGATTGGTGTGCTGGGCCTGAACGGCTCGGGTAAATCCACCTTGCTCAAGATCATGGCCGGGGTAGATACCGAGATCGAGGGCGAAGCCGTCCCCATGGCGGGGATCAAGATCGGTTACCTGCCACAAGAACCTCAGCTGAATCCCGAACACAGCGTGCGCGAAGCCGTGCAGGCCGGTTTGGGCCAAGTGTTCGAGGCGCGTCAGCGTCTGGAACAGGTCTACGCCGAATACGCCGAGCCCGACGCAGATTTTGACGCTCTGGCCGCCGAACAGGCCGAACTGGAATCCATCATTGCCGCCGCCGCGACCAGCGGTGCGGACGATATCGAAACCCAAATGGAAATCGCGGCCGATGCGCTGCGTCTGCCACCTTGGGATGCCTCCATTGCCAACCTGTCCGGTGGTGAAAAGCGTCGCGTGGCCTTGTGCCAGTTGCTGCTGTCCAAGCCTGATATGTTGCTGCTGGATGAGCCCACCAACCACCTGGACGCGGAAAGTGTGGATTGGCTGGAAGTGTTCCTGCGCCAGTTCCCCGGCACCGTCGTAGCAGTCACTCACGACCGTTACTTCCTGGACAACGCCGCCGAGTGGATTCTGGAACTGGACCGTGGCCACGGTATTCCCTGGAAGGGCAACTACAGCTCCTGGCTGGAGCAGAAAGACGACCGTCTGAAGCAGGAAGAGGCGTCGGAAAGTGCTCGTCAGCGCACCATCAAGAAAGAGCTGGAGTGGGTGCGCCAGAACCCCAAGGGACGTCAGGCCAAAGCCAAGGCCCGTCTGGCCCGTTTCGAGGAACTGTCCTCGCACGAATACCAGAAGCGCAACGAGACCCAGGAAATCTTCATTCCTGTGGCCGAGCGTTTGGGTAATGAAGTTATTGAGTTTGAAAACGTCAGCAAGGGCTATGGCGATCGTCTGCTGATCGACAACTTGAGCTTCAAGGTGCCAGCTGGTGCCATCGTCGGGATTATTGGTCCTAACGGTGCAGGTAAGTCCACCTTGTTCCGCATGCTGGCCGGTAAAGAGCAGCCTGATTCCGGTACGGTCAAACTGGGCCAAACCGTCAAGCTGGCTTATGTGGATCAGTCGCGCGATGCCCTGGCTAATGAAAAGACCGTCTTTGACGCGATTGCCGATGGCGCAGACCTGCTGACCGTGGGCCGCTTTGAAATGCCATCGCGTGCGTACCTGGGCCGCTTCAACTTCAAGGGTGCGGATCAGAACAAGATCGTGGGCAATCTGTCTGGCGGGGAGCGTGGTCGTCTGCACCTGGCCAAGACCCTGATCGCAGGCGGCAACGTCTTGCTGCTGGACGAACCATCCAACGACCTGGACGTGGAAACCCTGCGTGCTCTGGAAGATGCCCTGCTGGAGTTTGCCGGCTCGGTCATGGTGATCAGTCACGATCGCTGGTTCCTGGACCGTATCGCCACCCACATTCTGGCTTTTGAGGGTGATTCGCAGGTCGTATTCTTTGATGGCAACTATCAGGAATACGAAGCAGACAAGAAGAAGCGTCTGGGCGAAGATGCTGCCAAACCTCGTCGTATCCGCTACAAGTCCCTGAAATAAGGAAAGTGCCATGCCTGTGCTCAATGCTCACCAGTCTTTCGTCCTGATTGTGGATATGCAAACGGGGCTCCTGCCCGCCATTGCAGACCACCAAGCCTTGGTCGAACGGGCCGGGAAGCTGGCACAGGCGGCGCGTCTTTTAGGGGTGCCGGTGCTGGCAACCGAGCATTGGGCCGAGAAAATCGGCCCAACCGATGCTTCTTTGTTACCACATATTGATAAAGTGCTGCATAAAACCCACTTCGATGCCACGCGCGAAGCCGATTTTTTGCCTGCCTTGCCGGTAGGGCGCACACGAGTCTTGTTACTGGGTACAGAGTCTCACGTGTGTGTGTTACAAACTGGCCTGGGTTTGATGGAGCGTGGTTATGAACCTGTGCTGGTCGGGGACTGCGTAGGCTCGCGCCATCCCGAGTCCCGACAAGCTGCCTGGGATCGCTGGGCGATGCATGGATTGGAGCGCGTTAGCGCCGAAATGGCCATGTTTGAATGGTTGGAAACGCCGGCTAACCCCGTATTCAAGCAGGTTCTGGCCCTGATCAAATAAACTGAACAAAAGCTGAATTACATCTGTTGCGTTGCCTAACAATAGGGTCTGGACTAATTGGCTCCGTAGGGTGAAGATAGACTTTAATGCCGTGTTGAGCACGGATACTTCACGGAGGTTTACGGATGAAAATGACGACTATCACTAAAGTGGGTATGGCCACGGTTCTGGCCGTCGTGATGGCGGGCTGCTCTTCCTGGGATGGTATGAGCAAACGTCAAAAGGGTGCCGTAACCGGCGCTGGTCTGGGTGGTGTGGCTGGTGCAGTCATCACTAATGGTGGCGTTCTGGGTACGGTCGGTGGCGCAGCGATTGGTGGCGTGATCGGCGATCAGATCGGCAAGAACCGCTAAATTCAAATTCTCTGATTGAGCTGAAACGCTCATCGGATTAAAAGCCTCAAAGCCTGGGAGATCCCTCCCGGCTTTGAGGCTTTTTTCTTGCTTAGGGCAGTAAGCAGGCTTGCGGTGATGTCTTACGGGTGGTGCCGCTCGTCCATCATGGAGCGATACCATTCGTGAAAGTGCTTCATGCCGTCTTCCAGCGGTGACTGGTAGGGGCCTACCTCGCAGACCCCACGCTCCATCAAGGCGCGGCGGCCGGCATCCATACGTTCGGCAATCTCATCATCTTCTATGGCCGTTTCCATATAGGCGGCGCGTTGTGCTTGCACAAAGTCACGCTCGAAGGCCACGATGTCTTCCGGGTAGTAGAACTCCACCACATTCATGGTTTCCTGCGGCCCCTTGGGGTACAGCGTGGAGAGCACCAGCACATGCGGGTAGATCTCGATCATGTGGGTGGGGAAGTAGGTTACCCAGACGGCACCGAAATCCGGTGCTTCGCCCTGGCGGTAGGCCAGCAGATTGTCATGCCATTGGCGATAGGTGGGTGAGCCTGGATTGGCCAGGGCCTGATGCACGCCGACTCGTTGCAGGCTATACCAGTCGCTGAACTCCCACTCCAGATCGTCACAGGTTACGAACTGACCCAGACCAGGGTGAAAGGGAGCGACGTGATAGTCCTCCAGATAGACCTCGATAAAGGTTTTCCAGTTGTAGTTGCACTGGTGGATTTCGACGTGATCAAGCACATAGTCCTGAAAGTCGAATTCAGGGCGGCTGAACAAGGCGGCCATATCCTGGGCTGGATCGCGCGGGCCTTCAAACAGCAGGCCATGGCAATCGCGCAAGGGGTAGCGTTCCAGGTTCAGACAGGGCTTGTCCTTGAAACGGGGAGCCGCCAGCAAGTCGCCTTGCGCGTTATAAGTCCAGTTGTGCAGGGGGCAGACAATATTGCCGCCTGTGCTGCTCAGGGAGCCGTGGTTGGCCTGATTGGGCTGGCCGGGCATGCCACCAAGCATCAGGGCCTGACGATGCCTGCAGACGTTCGAGAGCAGTTCTACGCCGTGTTGGCTGCGTATCAGAGTACGGGCAGCGTTTTCCTGGATCAAGGTGCGCCAGTCGCCGGGTTCGGGAACAAGTTTTTCATTGCCGACGTACAAGGCCGACTGCTGAAAAATACGCTCTTGTTCGCGCTCGAACAGAGCGTGGTCGAAATAGGCGCTAACAGGAAGCTGGGGGTGAGCGGGCACAAGACGTGCCATCTGACCGAGCTCGGTCATGATTCCCTCCGCATGGGTCAATAAGCCAGGCCTCAGGGGACATCGATGGCACTACTTGCCATCTCTGGCGCGAAGAAAAATCGGAACGGGCCGATTACCAAGGGAAAATTGTACCTGATCTATTAGCCGCCTAGCCGCATTGCGCTGCTCGTTGCAGGTGTTTTGCGGCTTGCTTTTGGTATAGGGAGTAGCCATGAAAATGGCCATCCCTTGCGGATGGCCATTTCAAGCAGCAAATTTTTTCTGTCAGCAACGCTTTACTTGTTTTCCAGCGTGCTGGCATCAATTTGCGGCATTTCGATTTTAACTTCCAGCACTTCCAGCGAGTCCTGGCGATCAAGGTTCACCTTGATGTCATCGGGATTAATCTTCACGTAGCGCGAGATCACTTCGACCAGCTCTTTTTGCAAGCGGGGCAAGTAGTCCGGAGCAACACCCCCTTGGCCACGTTCGTTAATAAGGATCAGTTGCAGACGGTCCTTGGCAACTGTTGCCGACGTTTTCTTGTGACCGAGCAGGAAGGACAGGAAAGACATATTACTTTCCTCCGAACAGGCGCTTGAACAGACCTGGCTTTTCGTAATCCACAAAACGCAATGGTTTTTCGCCACCCAGGTAACGATCTACGATGTCCTGATAGGCCTGGGACACATCACTTTCCTTGATATGGATAACGGGTACTCCTTGGTTGGATGCTTGCAGCACGGTTTCCGACTCGGGGGTGACACCGATCAGCTTGATGCGCAAGATATCTTCAACGTCTTGCAAGGACAGCATCTCGCCGTCCGACACGCGTTTGGGGCTATAACGGGTCAACAACAAATATTCTTTGATGGGCTCTTTGCCCTGTTCACCACGTCGCGATTTGGCGGCCAGAATGCCCAGGATGCGGTCCGAGTCACGAACCGAGGACACTTCGGGGTTGGTCACAACCAGCGCATCATCTGCGAAGTAGGAGGCCATCAAGGCGCCGGTTTCGATACCTGCGGGCGAGTCGCACACAATGTATTCAAAACCCATGCCCTTGAGCTCTTCCAGTACTTTCTCCACACCTTCGCGGGTCAGCGCGTCTTTGTCACGCGTCTGGGAAGCGGGCAGGATGAACAGATTTTCCAGCTGCTTGTCACGGATCAGGGCCTGGTTCAATGTGGCTTCGCCCTGGATCACGTTGACGAAGTCATACACCACGCGTCGCTCGCAACCCATGATCAAGTCCAGGTTGCGCAAGCCAACGTCAAAGTCGATGACCACGGTCTTGTGACCGCGCATCGCAAGACCAGATGCAAAACTGGCACTGGTGGTGGTTTTGCCCACACCACCCTTGCCGGAGGTCACTACAACTATACGCGCCATGACAATCGGATTCCTTTGTTTTTCAAGTCACATAATCGTAAAGCATAACGGGCCTAATTTTGACATCCGTTCTGCCACTTAGCCTACTGCTTAGAAACAAAACATATCAATTGCTTTGTTCCGTGTCAGCTTACACGGTTGCGCTTGCACTTGCTTGCTCTCATGCGGGCTCTCAGTGCAAGCCTCTATAAAAAGCGCCGGCAAAAGCCGGCGCCTTGTACTGTTAGGAGCTCAGAGGATCAAATCTGAGCGTATCTTCTTCCAGCGTGACGACAACGGGCTTGTTGCGTAGCTGTGCATCCAGTCGCGTTTCAATAATGCGATACACACCGGCAATGGCAATCAGTTCCGGGTCCAGCTCGGTGGTGAAGATGCGTGCTTTTGCATCGCCACGGGCACCAGCCATGGCCTTGCCGCGCAGTGGACCGTAGACGTGGATATTGCCATCGGCTACCACTTCTGCACCCTGGCTGACCGCCCCGATCACGATCAGATCCGTGTGGCGCGCGTAGATGCGCTGGCCTGAACGCAGCTGACGGTTGATGATGAGCGCAGCCGGAGCAATAGCGGGCGGTGGCGGGGCGACCGCCGCTGGTGCTTCTTGCTGGGAGGCTTGCGACAACACGGGCACTTCCTTGTCCGGTGCGGCCTGGGTTTGGGGGCGGGCTGGTGGGTTGGACAACTCCACATGCGGCAAGCCGCTGTCGATGGCGTTATCGGCATGGTCAGGGTGGGCAATGATACCCACCGGGTGCAGCTTGTGCTCACGCAAAGCGGCAACCAGGGTGGCCCAATCCACCGGCGCATCAATCGCGCTGGCATCAATGACGACGGGTTCGTCCTCAAAGAAGGAGCCAGCGTCTTTCATGCGTTGAGACAGAGCGGCTAACTGCTCGGCCGTGTCAGCCGAACGCAGCACCACCCGTACGGCGTACAGCGTGGCGCTTTTGAAATCCAGGGCCTGCGGCCCTTTGGCATGAGTCTGATCGTTCACGTCAATAGCCTTAGACCCAAGTGTCTTTCAGAGTCGTAGTACGGTTAAGAACGGGTTTTTCTGGCGTGGAGTCCACACGGTCCGCCACAAAGTAGCCCAGGCGTTCAAACTGCCAGCGGGCATCGGGCGTGGCCTTGGTGCCGGGTTCCAGCCAACCTTGAATCACGCGCAGCGAGTTCGGGTTGATGTGCTCCAGGAAGTCCTGGTCGGCTGCATCGGGCTGAGGGTGGGCAAAGAGACGGTCATACAGACGAATCTCGGCGGCAATCGCGTGCTCGGCGCTGATCCAGGTGATATTGCCCTTGACCTTGACCGAGTCTGCGCCGGGCGTGCCGCTCTTGGTGTCGGGCAGGTATTCCGCCAAAACCTGGGTGACATTGCCTTGCTCGTCCTTGACGCAGCCGGTGCAACGCACGACATAGCCGTATTTCAGACGCACGGTATTGCCGGGGAACAGGCGGAAGTACTTTTTGGGTGGCTCTTCCTTGAAGTCCTCGCGCTCGATGTACAGGCGCCCGGAGAAGGGGAACTCGCGCTGACCGGCTTCCGGATTGTGCGGATTGCGCGGTGCGTGGCACAGCTCGCTTTGGCCTTCCGGGTAATTGGTAATGATCAGTTCGATCGGGTCCAGAATGGCAACGCTACGGTCGGCCACCGGGTCCAGATCATCGCGCAGGGCTTGTTCCAGCAGGCTGTAGTCCACGTGTTGGGCTGCCTTGGACACACCCAGGCGGTCGGTGAACAGGCGGATGGCACCAGCGCTGTAACCACGGCGGCGCAAACCGGCCAGGGTAGGCATGCGCGGATCGTCCCAGCCCGATACGTGGTTTTCCTGAACCAGCTGGCGCAACTTGCGCTTGCTGGTGACCACGTAGGACAGGTTCAGACGTGAGAACTCGTACTGCCTGGGCAGCGGGTCGGACAACTGACCCAGTTCGACCAGGCGTTCCAGAATCCAGTTATAGAAGGGACGCTGGTCTTCAAATTCCAGGGTACACAGACTGTGGGTGATGCGCTCGAGCGCGTCTTCCACGGGGTGCGCCCAGCTGTACATGGGGTAGATGCACCATTTGTCGCCAGTGCGATGGTGTTCGGCATGGCGGATACGGTACATGACCGGGTCGCGCATATTGATATTGGGCGAGCCCATATCGATCTTGGCGCGCAGGGCCATGCTGCCATCGGGGTGCTTGCCGTCGCGCATTTCGCGCAGCAGCTTGATGGACTCCTGGGCAGGGCGGTCGCGCCAGGGCGAGTTCACGCCTTTTTCAGTCAGGGTGCCACGATTGGCACGCATTTCTTCAGCGCTTTGCTCGTCAACGTAGGCATGGCCCGCGTTCACCAGGGCTTCGGCAAACTGGTACATATAGTCGAAGTAGTCGCTGGCAAAGTACAGGTTCTCTTCTTTATTGAAGGTCCAGTCAAAGCCCAGCCATTTCACCATGTCGATAATGGCGTCCACGTACTCCTGTTCTTCTTTTTCAGGATTGGTGTCGTCAAAGCGCAGGTGGCAGGCACCTTGGTAGTCGCTGGCCAGTCCGAAGTTCAAACAGATACTTTTAGCGTGCCCAATGTGCAGATAGCCGTTGGGCTCGGGGGGAAAGCGCGTACGGATACGCGCGGCATCAACAGCCGCCCCTTCCTGGGTACTGGCCGGGCCTGGCTGACCGGCCCAGGATTTTTGTGCGTAACGGCCAGCGCTCAGATCCTGGTCGATGATCGTGCGCAGAAAATTAGATACGGGAGCGGGAGTGGTGTCAGAGGTCATACACGTTTGAAATAAAGAAGCCGACAGACTAATCGACCATTTTGCCACGTTCTTGTTTTAGAGGGGTATTTACCCCATGAACGGGTTCTAAAAAATCAGGGAAGAACTTGGGGTAGTATGGTGGCGTTTGCAGGCTAATTCACCCTACACTAGCGCTCATTATGACGCACTCCGCCCTTTCTCTGTCTCATGCCCAGTTTTTCCTTAGCCTGGGCTTCATGCTGCTGTTTCTGGCCCTGGAGCTGGGACTGGCCTGGGTGTTGCTGTATTTCAAGATCAGAACCTTTGGCAACAAGGCCGCGGCCTGGATGGGGGCGTACCGTTTTTGGGTGCGTCTGTTTGCGCTGGCGTTTATTTTAAGCTTTGCGGCGTCCATGCCCGTGCTGCTTCAGTTTGGCAGTGTCTGGCCGGGCCTGATGGAGCAGGTGGGCGATGTCATCGGTCCCATGCTGGCCGCCTCCATGCTGTCCTTGTTCATTTTCAAATCCTGCTTTTTGGGTGTGATGCTGTTTGCCCAGCGCATGCTGTCCAATCTGGTTCATACCGTGGTGGTGCTGATGGTGGCCCTGGGCGTTACCGTCACGGCGTTCTGGTTGGTGGCGATTGTGGCCTGGATGCAGGTGCCAACGGGTGTCGATGTGATTGAAGGCCATTATGTGGTGATGGAATGGCTGGATGTGCTCAGCACGCCCGCCTTACCCTGGTATGCCGGTCTTTTGTTTGCAGGCAGTTTGCTGACGGTGGCCTTTTTCATGTTGGGTGTAACCTGCGCCCAGACCATGCAAAAGCCGGTTACCGATCAGGAGCGTCTGGCCTTTCGCAGTGCCTTGTTTCTGGGCGGGGTGGCTTGGCTGGCCCTGATCCTCGCCGTGATAGGCAATGGTTTCATGACTGCGGAGCATCAGCCTGCCAAGGCAGCGGCTGCGGCGGCGTACTGGGAAAGCGGCTCGCAGCCTGATTTGATTCTGGTGGCGGCGCCCTCCGCCATGCAGGACAGTGTTCTGGGTGTGCTGCGCTGGTCTCATGCAGGTGGACGCTGGTTGGGTCGTAATGACAGTGGCATTTTGATGGGTCTGGATCAGTTTTCCGACGCCATGCCGCCCGTCACCCTGACCTTCTGGTCCTTCCGTGTAGCCGTGCTGGCAGGAGCCTTGATGCTGTTCCTGCTGTTGTGGGTCTTGTTGCGCACTCGCCGTTATGGCCTGGACCCGCACTCTCTTTCTTATAGAGAACGTCAGCTCATGGTGGTCGCCTCGGTGTTGGGCTGGATCATGTTGCTGGGTGGCGCAGCCTACGTCCTGTTGGGCTTTTTGCCTTATCTGGTCGGTAACGATATTCAGGCCGTGCAAGTGCAAAGCACCGAGAGCGTCTTTACCGTCGGGCTGGGTTTGCTGAGTTACGGCCTGGTCTACGTCTTGTGCATGATTGGTTTTTTCCAGAAGTTGCGACATGCCGTTCGTTTTGGTGTGGTACCGATCGCACGTCATCGGGGGCGGGCATGATTGACTCTTTTGCAAATGCGCTGGGCCTGGGTGCCCATGATCCGGCGTTCTGGATGCCGCTGGCGTTTCTGGCCCTGTTCTTTTTGATCATTGTGGCCGGTACGGTTCTGGACGGCTTCGATATTGGCGTGGGCTGCCTGTCCTTGCTGGCACCAGACTCCTTGCGTCCCCGCATGCTGTCATTGCTGAGCCCCTGGCGCGATGCCAACGAGTTCTGGCTGTTTCTGGGGCTGGGTTTGTTTGTCTGCGCTTTCCCCAAAGCCTGGGGGGCGGTGATGGGCGGCCTGTACGGACCGTTATGTGCGCTGGGTGTGGGCGTTTTTGCCCGTTCCGTCTCCTTCGAATTCCGACTGCGCGCGCCGGTAGAGCGTCAGTCCCGCTGGCAAATGGGTTTTGCCCTGGGGTCCTGGTTGACGGCGTTTTCCCATGGTGTGCTGCTGGCGCAGGTCGTAGTGGGCTTTCAGAGCGATGCCGGTTATATCTGGTTCTCTGTCTTCATGGGCTTTTGTGCTATTGCCGCGTACTGCTTGCTAGGCGCTAGCTGGCTCATCATGCGTGAAGCCGGCGAGCTGCGTGCCCGAGCGGTCAATTGGGGCCGTCGTTCGGTACGCTGGTTTGCAGCCGGTGCCGTGGGTGTGTCCGTCGTGTTGGCCTTTGTGAATGCCGGCGTGCTGCTTAAATGGAGCGACGGGCCGTATTGGGGCTTGGTATTGTTCCTGTGGGCCTTGATTCTCAGCTGCTTTGTGTCGATTGAAATGAGCCTGCAGCGCATGATCAACAGCAGCTATCGCACCACGACCTTGCCCTTTTTGCTGACCCTGTTCGTGATGGTGTCCGTCATGGCCGGGCTGGCGTTCAGTTTCTTCCCCTATCTGATCCTGGACGAGATGACGATCTGGGACGCCGCTGCCGGGGTGCCAGCCCTGAGCCTGATCCTGTCGGCGATTGTGATTACCTTGCCCATCGTGCTGATTTTCAACGTGTGGGTGTACTGGCGCATGTTTGGATTGTCTCGCCCACCTTTGCCGCCCAGCTTTAAAGGCTGACCTTTTTTATGATTGCCCATTCCGTGCTGTCGATGCGCAAGCGTCTGCAGGGTTTCAAGTGGTTGTCTGATATGCCCGCCATGCTGGCCTGGGCGGTCTTGGCTGGTATTTTGGGTGCCTTGGCGACTTTGGCCTTTCATCAGGGCATGCGCTTGGTGCAGCAAGTTGTCACGGGTCAGCACGGGGGGATCGTCGCAGTCACGGAAAGTCTGCCCTGGTACATGCGCCTCCTGTTTCCCACCTTGGGCGGCTTGTGTGCCGGTATGCTGCTATGGCTGGCAGGGCGTCTGCCGTCGGGAAGCAATTCTGACTATATGGAAGCTGTGGCCATTGGCGATGGCCGCTTGTCCATTCGCCAGGGGCTGCTGCGATCCTTGTCGTCCTTGATGACGGTGGCCTCGGGCGGCTCGATTGGCCGCGAAGGGGCGATGGTGCATCTGGCCTCCTTGTCCGCTTCCGCGATTGGCCGCTTCACCTTGTTTGGTGAAGCCCGTCTGCGCCTGCTGGTGGCCTGTGGCGCCGCAGCCGGTGTAGCTGCCGCTTATGGCGCCCCGATCGCCGGTGCCGTGTTTGTGGCCGAGATTGTGCTGGGCACCATGACCATGAGCAGCTTTGGCCCCCTGTTGATGGCGGCTGTCAGTGCTCACCTGACCATGCGTATGCTGGGTGGTTATCATGCCCCTTACGAAATGACGAATGTTCAGGCCGTTGCGGGTTGGGACATCTTGCCCTTTCTGGTCCTGGGTGTGCTGATTGGTCTGGCTGCACCCGCTTTCCTGAAATTGTTGAATCTGTTCCGTACCCTGTTCAAGCGTACTGGCCTGGGTTTGCCTTTGCGCTTGGCTTTGGGTGGTTTGTTGCTGGGACTTTTGCTGATTGTCATGCCGCGCGTGGCGGGTAATGGCTTTAGCGTAGTGTCCTCCATGCTGCACAGCGACTGGGCCTGGTACAGCGTGCTGCTTATCCTGGCGTTCAAGGTTCTGGCCACAGGGCTGACAGTTGGTTCGGGCGCTGTCGGCGGTGTGTTTACCCCCGCCATCTTTGTGGGCGCGGCCTTCGGTACCTTGTTTGGTCAACTGACTTTGCTGATCTTGCCAGGTCTGGATTTACCGTTGTACTTGTTCACCTTGGTGGGCATGGGCGCGTTTCTGGGGGCCGCCACCAGCGCTCCCTTCATGGCCATACTGATGTTGTTTGAAATGACGTTGAGCTATCAGTTGGTGCTGCCCTTGATTGTGGCCTGTGTCATGGCTTATTTTGTGTCCCGTGGTGTGGCCGAGGTCGCCATGTATGAAGTCACCCTGGTGCGCGAGCGCGATGCCTTGCTGCGCCACAAGTTGCGTCACACCACCTTGGCCGAGCTGGTACGTCCGGCTGATACCGTCGTCAGCACCACCACCCAGATGCGTGATGCCTTGCAGATGTTTCTGGACTACCCCGTGCGCTATTTGTATGTGGTGAACGAGGAGCAAGTTTATCAAGGTGTGATTGCTCAGCCTGACCTGACTCGAATGTTGTTGGACGACAACGCTGCCCAGGAGCGTGTGGTGGGCGATATTCTGCGCATGGATTTCGTCAAGACGCTCTACCCGAATATGAGTCTGGACGAGGCTCAGGAACACTTTGTGAGCTTTGCCGGGGAGCGTCTGCCTGTATTGAATGGTGACGGCTCGGGCCGTCTGATTGGTGTAGTCTATAAGTCTGCTGTGCTGGAAAAATACTCCGCCATCAAACGCTCCCTGGATGCGAGCGGCGAAGTGATGCTGGATGCCCGGCGCTAAACTCTTTTTGTGACATAAATCATGCGTACAAAAGCTTGCCAGCGAGGCTTGGCAGGCGGGCTGTTGGTCGGTCTTGCCATGCTGTTCGCTGTTCCATTGGCCACCGCTCAAAATCGTGTTGGGCTGGAGAATTTGTCTGCTACCCGCGTGTATGGCGTGGATGAGGCGCAGGCCATCCCGGCCCAGGAGCTCCCGCCCGTGGAGCCATTTTTTGATGCTACGCAGTGGCATCGCCAAGGAGATCAGGACCTGCTCAGTCCAGCGGCCTCCATGGATTACACATTTTCCGATTTCAGTTTAAGCGGTGCCAGCACCGCCAGTCTGGCGCGCTCCATCCAATATAGTCAGCAGTCCTCTCCAATTTGGAGTGCCCGCTGGTTGAGCAGCGCGCCCGACCAGGTCTGGCAGTTTGGCGAGCGCAACTGGCGCTATGTGAATGAAGACGGGCTGCAACTGACCCTGGGCAATGACACGGTTACCGCACCGGACTGGGCGCGGCCCGTGGAACTGGGCGGTATCAATATCACTCAGCAGTTCGAGCAGGGCCCGGCCGGGCCATGGCGCTATGCCCTGGCCGTTGGCGCGCTGGACATGACGGGCAAGCAGGATAACGGGGATCTTGTGTATGGCTCTTCGGCTGGCAGCTTGATGCTCAGTACCGATGTCACCAGTCGTACCAGTATTGATACCCAGATGGAAAGCGCTCGTGATTTTGGGCTGACCGGTCTGGGTGCAACCTATCGATCGCCGGACTTTGGCGTGTGGCAGGCCAGCGTGGCCAAAGCTTCCCATGCGGTGGGGCAGGGGTGGCGATATCAGGCAGCCTACGGCCTGGATGTGCTGGAGGATTTGCACCTGCAGTGGCAGGGTGAACGCTACCAGGACAATTTTCTGGATTTGAGCCGTTACCAGGGCATGAAGGTGGATGCGGCCAGCAGTCGGCAGATTGTCGGTCTGTCCGTGCCCCTGCGCCGCTGGGGTGAAGTGAAGACTCAGTACGAGGTGCAGCAGGTAGTTGCCGGGGGGGAGAACCGCTACCTTGGGGTCACGCAGCAGTTCTGGTACAGTCCCCACCTTAGGGTGGGTTTGCAAGCTCGCCGTCATCTGGAAAGTCGTCAGTCGAACATCGCGCTGCGTTTTTCTATTCCGATTTTTTAAGCAGGCGGCATGGCCCAGTCAGCACTTGAGGTTCTTCAGGAAGTTTTTGGTTATGACAGTTTTCGTGGTTCTCAGCACGAGATTATCGAGACCCTGATCCAAGGCGGTGACGCCCTGGTCTTGATGCCCACTGGCGGCGGCAAGTCGCTCTGTTACCAGATTCCTGCTTTGGTGCGAACCGGCACCGGCGTGGTCGTGTCCCCCCTGATTGCCTTGATGCAGGATCAGGTGGACGCCCTCAACGAGTTGGGCGTTAACGCGGCGTATTTGAACTCCACCCAGGATTGGCAAACTGCCCGCGAGGTCGAGCGCGAATTTCTGACGGGGCAGTTGGATCTGCTCTATGTGGCTCCCGAACGTTTGCTGACAGACCGCTGCCTGGATTTGCTGGCACGCGGCCAGATTTCCCTGTTTGCCATTGACGAAGCCCACTGCGTATCGCAATGGGGTCACGATTTTCGCCCTGAATATCTGGGTCTGGATTTGCTGGCCCAGCGTTGGCCAGGTGTGCCACGGGTTGCCTTGACCGCTACCGCCACTCAGTTGACGCGGGTAGAAATTGCCCAGCGCCTGAAGCTGGAGGATGCCCGGCATTTTGTTGCCAGTTTTGATCGTCCCAATATTTGCTACCGCATCATTGAAAAGAACGAGGTGCGCAAGCAGCTCTTGAGTTTCATTCAGGAAGAGCACTCCGGAGATGCGGGGATTGTGTATTGTCTGTCGCGCTCGCGCGTGGAAGACACGGCCGAGTTCCTGTGCAAGAACGGTATTCATGCCTTGCCCTATCATGCAGGACTGGACGCGCAGCAGCGCGCCATCAACCAGGCTCGCTTCCTTCGAGAAGAAGGGGTGGTCATGGTGGCGACCATTGCTTTTGGCATGGGCGTCAATAAACCGGATGTGCGTTTTGTAGCCCACATTGACCTGCCCAAATCGGTGGAAGGGTATTACCAGGAAACCGGGCGGGCAGGGCGCGATGGCGAAGCGGCCACGGCCTGGCTGGCCTATGGCCTGCAGGACGTGGTGCAATTGCACCGCATGATTAACCAGTCGCAAGGCGATGCGGCACACCGACGCCAGCAGGGACAGGCGCTGGATGCCATGTTGGGCCTTTGCGAAACCATTTCCTGCCGTCGCCAGCGCTTGCTGGCGTATTTTGACCAGCAAATAGAACCTTGCGGTAACTGCGACACCTGTCTGGAAGCGCCAGAAGCCTGGGATGGCACAGTGGCGGCGCAGAAAATGCTCTCCACCATCTATAGATTATGGCGTGAGCGCGGTCAGCGCTTCGGGGCCGGGCACCTGATCGACATCCTGCTGGGCAAGCTGACGGATCGTGTCAAAGAGCACGAGCACGACAAGCTGACCGTCTTTGGTGTGGGCAAGGATTTGACCGATCAAGCCTGGCGCGGAGTGCTGCGCCAGTTGCTGGCGCATAGCTTGGTCACGGTGGACCCGGAGGGCTACGGCACCTTGTTGCTGACCGAGGCCAGCCGCGAAGTGCTGAAAGGGGAGCGCACCCTGATGTTGCGGCGCGAAACCGTAACACGCGGACCGGCTGCACACCGAGTAAAAGGTCAGGCGCCTGCCGGACCTGCTCTTGAACCCGATCAACAAAGACGATTCGAGGCTTTGCGCGCCTGGCGTGCGGCCACCGCACGCGAACATGGTGTGCCAGCCTATGTCATTTTCCATGATGCTACTTTGCGCGAAGTGGCCATTCGCTGTCCTAGTTCAGAGGCTGATCTGGAGCCGATTACAGGCATAGGCGTACGCAAAAGAGAGGCCTATGGCGAGGCTTTGCTGCGCTGCGTTCAAGAGCTCCAGACGCAATAGGAAATTGTTAGCAGAGCAAAGATTAGTTGCATTTTTATGCGCTGAATCTGCTCTGCAGTCGCAAAACCGCTATTCGCTCAATCCGCTATATGTAGTAGAATGACGCCAATATCACACTATATATGGTGTGCATCAACTGACGCTGGCGGCTGCAAAAGCCGCGTCTTCCGTCAATCACCCCCGATTTCAGAGACTGACATGCAATCAACCGAACAGCTAATGGTCACCAAACGAGATGGCCGTACAGAACCTATTAACCTCGACAAGATTCACCGAGTGGTTGATTGGGCCGCTGAAGGTCTGAGTAATGTGTCCGTCTCCCAAGTAGAGCTGCGCTCTCACATTCAGTTCTATAACGGCATTCGCACTAGCGACATCCATGAAACCATCATCAAGTCGGCTGCGGATCTGATCTCCGAAGATACGCCTGACTACCAATATCTGGCTGCCCGTCTGGCGATTTTCCATCTGCGCAAAATCGCTTTTGGTCAGTTTGAACCTCCAAGCCTGTTCGATCACGTGACCTTGCAAACCAAGGAAGGTCGCTACGATCCGCATCTGCTGCAAGACTACACGCGCGCCGAGTTCGATGAGCTGGATGCTCATCTGGATCACTGGCGTGACATGAACTTCTCCTACGGTGCCGTCAAGCAGCTGGAAGGCAAGTATCTGATTCAAAACCGCGTGACCAAGCGCATCTACGAAAGCCCCCAGTTCCTGTACATACTGGTGGCCATGTGTCTGTTCGCCCGTTACCCAGCCGACACACGTCTGAGCTTTATCAAACGTTTCTACGACGCGGTATCGCAATTCAAGATTTCCTTGCCCACGCCCATCATGGCTGGCGTGCGCACACCCACCCGTCAGTTCAGCTCTTGCGTGCTGATCGAATGTGACGACAGCCTGGACAGCATCAATGCTACGACCAGCGCCATTGTTCGTTACGTATCGCAGCGCGCCGGTATCGGTATCAATGGTGGCCGCATTCGCGCCGTCGGCAGCGAAATTCGCGGCGGAGAGGCTCAGCACACCGGCTGCCTGCCTTTCTTCAAGATGTTCCAGGCGGCTGTGAAGTCCTGCTCGCAAGGCGGCGTGCGTGGTGGTGCGGCAACCTTGTTCTACCCCATGTGGCACCTGGAAGTGGAAACACTGCTGGTTCTGAAGAACAATCGTGGTGTGGAAGAAAACCGTATCCGTCACCTGGACTACGGTGTTCAGATCAACCGCTTGCTGTACCAACGCTTGATCAAGGGCAGCCATATCACGCTGTTCTCGCCGCACGACGTGCCCGGCCTGTACGAAGCTTTCTTTGCCGACCAGGACGAGTTCGAGCGTCTGTACGAGATGTACGAGCAAGATCCTGCCATCCGCAAGCGCAGCCTGCCTGCCGTGGAGCTGTTCTCCCTTCTGATGCAAGAGCGTGCCAGCACTGGCCGTATCTACATTCAGAACGTGGACCACTGCAACACGCACAGCCCATTCCAGGCCGACCGCGCTCCCGTGCGCCAGTCCAACCTGTGCATGGAAATTGCTCTGCCCACCAAGCCTTTGAACGATCTGAACGATCCCGAAGGCGAAATCGCGCTGTGCACGCTGTCGGCTTTCAACCTGGGTGCTCTGGAGTCCCTGGACGAGCTGGACGGTCTGGCTGAACTGATTGTTCGCGCTCTGGATGCTTTGCTGGACTATCAGGACTACCCGGTCAAGGCTGCGCTGAACGCAACCAACAAGCGTCGCTCCCTGGGCGTTGGCGTCATCAACTACGCTTACTACCTGGCCAAGAACGGCACCCGTTACTCCGACCCGGCAGCGTTGGGCCTGACCCACCGTACCTTTGAAGCCATCCAGTACTACCTGCTGAAGGCTTCGGTACAGTTGTCGCGTGAATACGGTCCTTGCGATGCCTTTGACGAAACAACCTATGCCAAGGGTCTGCTGCCTACCGACACCTACAAGAAAGATGTGGACGGTATCTGCAACGAGCCGCTGCACCTGGATTGGGAAGCCTTGCGTGCTGATATCGTCAAGCACGGTCTGCGCAACTCCACCCTGACCGCCTTGATGCCTTCGGAAACTTCCAGCCAGATTGCCAATGCCACCAACGGTATTGAGCCTCCGCGTGGTCTGGTATCCGTCAAGCAGTCCAAGGACGGTATCTTGCGTCAGGTGGTGCCTGAATTTGAAAAATATAAGGATCAGTACGAGTTGCTGTGGCAAATGCCTGGTAACGACGACTACCTGAAGTTGGTTGGCGTGATGCAGAAGTTCGTTGACCAGTCGATCTCTGCGAACACCAACTATGACCCACAGCGGTTCGAGGGTGGTCGCGTACCGATGAAGCAACTGCTCAAGGACTTGCTGCTGGCCTACAAATACGGTGTGAAGACCTTGTACTACCACAACACCCGCGACGGTGCCGATGATTCGCATGGCGAAGTAGAGGACGACGGTTGCGCAGGCGGCGCGTGCAAGATCTAAGCAAGGGTAAATAGCATCATGACTACCTATAGTACTTTTTCCAAAACGGATAACGACCAGCTCAAAGAACCCATGTTCTTTGGGCAGCCGGTTAACGTGGCTCGCTACGATCAGCAAAAATATCCGATTTTTGAAAAGCTGATTGAAAAGCAGTTGTCTTTCTTCTGGCGTCCGGAAGAAGTGGACATCACCCAGGATCGGATCGATTACCAGAACCTGCCTGACCACGAAAAGCATATTTTCATCAGCAACCTGAAATATCAGACCTTGCTGGATTCCATTCAGGGTCGCAGCCCCAACGTGGCCTTCCTGCCTCTGGTATCGATTCCGGAGCTGGAAACCTGGATTGAAACCTGGGCTTTCTCCGAGACGATTCACTCGCGTTCGTACACGCACATCATTCGCAATATTGCCAATGATCCGTCCGTTATTTTTGACGACATCGTGCGTAACGAAAACATTCAGCTGCGTGCGGCCGATATTTCTTCGTACTACGACGATCTGATCAGCGACACCATGCTGTATGCCCAACTGGGCGCGGGCGATCATGAGATCAACGGTGAAACCCGCACGCTAAGCGTCTACGAGCTGAAGAAGAAGCTGTACCTGTGCATGATGAGCGTCAATATTCTTGAGGCCATCCGCTTTTACGTCAGCTTTGCCTGCTCCTTCGCTTTTGCCGAGCGCAAGTTGATGGAAGGTAATGCCAAGATCATTCGCTTGATTGCGCGTGATGAAGCGCTGCACCTGACTGGTACGCAACACATCATCAATATTCTGCGTTCCGGTAGCGATGATCCCGAGTTCGCTCAGATTGCCCGCGAACTGGAGCCGGTCTGCTTTGATATGTTCAAAGACGCAGCCGAGCAGGAGAAACAGTGGGCGGATTACCTGTTCCGCGACGGTTCCATGATTGGTCTGAACAAGGACATTCTGGGACAGTACGTGGAATACATCACCAATATCCGTATGGGTGCTGTGGGCCTGAAGCCTGCGTTTGAGTCCGTCAAACACAACCCTATTCCCTGGATCAACACCTGGCTGTCCTCGGACACCGTGCAGGTGGCACCTCAAGAGGTGGAACTGAGCTCTTACCTGGTCGGTCAGATCGACTCGGCCGTGTCGGCTGGCGACTTCGACGGTATCGAGTTATGAGTCAAGTCCGGACAACTGATCATGACTTTCAGTTGCGGGACGGCGAAACTTTGTTGGAAGGTTTGGAACGAACCGGCCATCAGGTTGAGTATCAATGCAGGAGCGGCTATTGCGGCTCCTGCCGTATTCCTCTTGTGTATGGAAAGGTTGCTTATAAAGAGCAGCCTTTAGCGTATGTCGGCCCAGGCGAGGTTCTGCCGTGTTGTTGCACGGTACTCGAACCGATCATGGTCGATTGCCAGCGCATTGCCCGGATTGAGGAGGAACCGGAGGATCAGTTCGGCTTTACCGGGCTGAATCCCTGATTCCTCTGTCTCCCTTTAGCTGGCCAGGCGCTTTTCTTCCAGCTTTTCCCAACGCTCAAATAACTGCTCCAGGTCAGTGTTGAGCTGATCCAGTTGTTGGTTGATCTCGTCGGCTCGAGCAGAGCCATCTTTATACAGATCCGGTGCGCTCAGCTGTTCCGCCAGTTCGGCTTGCTGGCTTTCTATAGCCGCAATCTTCTCGGGCAAAGCTTCCAGCTCCTTTTCTTCCCACGGGGCCAGACGGCCAGGCTTGTTGGCCCTGTTGTTGCGCTCAGCAGCAGGCTTTTCAGCGGCGGGAGTTGGAGTGCTGGCTGCCGGTGTCTCGGCTTTGGCTTGCGGGCGTTGTGCCAGCCACTCGTCGTAGCCACCCACATACTCGCCCCAATGGCCGTCGCCTTCGGCCGCAATCACCTGGGTGACCACGTTGTCCAGGAAGGTACGGTCGTGGCTGACCAGCAGCACGGTGCCCGTGTAATCCTGAATCAGGTCTTCCAGCAGCTCCAGAGTTTCGATATCCAGGTCGTTGGTCGGTTCGTCCAGTACTAATACATTAGTAGGTTGGGCAAACATGCGGGCCAGCGCCAGTCGGGCGCGTTCACCGCCAGACAGACTGCGTACCGGGGAGTGAGCGCGGGCTGCCGGGAACAGGAAGTCTTCCAGGTAGCTCATGATGTGCTTGCGCTGATTGCCAATTTCTACCCACTCACTGCCGGGGCTGATGGTGTCCGCCAGAGTGGCGTTTTCGTCCAGGCGACTGCGCATCTGGTCAAAGTAGCCTATGTTCAGTTTGGTGCCGTGGCGCACGGTGCCAGAGTTAGGCTCTTGCAAGCCCAGCATGATGCGTAGCAGGGTAGTTTTGCCGGCGCCGTTGTGGCCGATCAGGCCAATACGGTCTCCGCGCATCAGCACGGTGGAGAAATCCTTGATCAGGATGCGGTCATCATAACCGTGCGTGACATCCTGCAGCTCGGCAACCAGCTTGCCGGAACGTTGACCTTCGGAAATGGCGAACTTGACGTCGCCCGAGCGCTCGCGTCGCTCGGCACGATCACGGCGCAATTGTTCCAGGCGGCGAACACGACCTTCATCTCGGGTGCGGCGGGCTTGCACGCCTTTGCGAATCCAGACCTCTTCCTGGGCCAGAAATTTGTCGAATTTGGCATTCTGCTGCTTTTCCGCTTCCAGGTACTCAGCCTTGCGTTCCTGCCATTGGCTGAAGTTGCCGGGGAAACTGAACAACTTGCCGCGATCCAGCTCGACAATTCGCGTTGCCACCACATCCAGGAAACGGCGGTCGTGGGTAATGATGACCGCGCTGCCACGGAAATCCAGCAGCAATTGTTCCAGCCAAAGAATGCCGTCAAAGTCCAGGTGGTTGGTGGGTTCGTCCAGCAAGAGCAGGTCGGGTTCGTTCACCAGGGCATTGGCCAGGGCGACGCGTTTACGCTGTCCGCCCGACAAGCTGCCAGCCCGTGCATCCGGATTCAAGCCCAGCTTGTCGATCAGGGCGTTGACGCGGGCAGGGCGTTGCCAGTCTTCGGCTTCGGTGAAATCGCCACACAGCAAATCGTAAATGCTCAGATTCGGATCCAGCTCCGGTTCTTGTTCGACGGTGGCTACTTTCAGCCCGCCCAGTCGTTTGACCTGACCATCGTCAGGAGCTTGACGTTGATCCAGAATTTTCAAAAGCGACGATTTGCCAGCACCATTGCGCCCGATCAGACCGATACGTTCATTGCTTTGAATGACCAGATCGGCATGGTCCAGCAAAGCATGGTGGCCGAATGCCAATTGGGCATCGGTCAGGGAAATCAGATTGGTGGACATAAGACTCCAGATAAATCAGCGCGTCCTGCGAATTTCTCTATTGTCGCAGGTTACAATGCATCTGTGAGGCAGGCTGGGCAGTCGCGGTACGTAAGTGTCGAGGAAGGTCCGGACTCCATAGAGCAGGGTAGCGGCTAACAGCCGTCCGGCAAGTGTGGCATCACGCCAGACGAGCCGAGGACCAGGGCCACAGAGACGAGACCACAGCAAGGGCTTGCGCAAGCAGGCACAGATACGGCGACCTCCGTGTTTTCTTGTACTTCGGTGCAAAGTGCTGTGGGGTGAAACGCGGTAACCTCTACCCGGAGCAATACCAAATAGGCATACGCAGGCTTTTAGCCCGAGAGGCGGCTCGTCTTAGTATGCGGGTAGGTAGCTAGAACCGGCCAGTAATGGTCGGTCCAGAGGAATGATTGCCGGCCAGCGGGTTCCCGCTGGCATACAGAATCCGGCCTATAGGCCTGTCTCACACTTCTCCCGGCGTTCGCCACCAATTGCACCGGTTTCGTACATTTGAAAGCAATTGTTAAGGATGTTGAATCCTTGGCAAGAGTCGCTTGCGCGCATTTTTATAACAATTCACTTTTAATGCGCCCTGCAATTTCTTGATTTCACACAGTATTTTTTTTTAGCCACTTCTAGGATAGTGCGCTAAGTGCTTGTTGTGATTGAAAAAATTGCAACCACTGCCTTGACCGCAAAGGCTTTCCCCCGTAGAGTGGGGAAAAGTAGGAAATAGTGTAAAAAAGTGGGGGAAAATAGTGTTCCAAGGCAGCAGCGCACTCACACTGGATGCTAAGGGTCGGATGTCCATTCCGACTCGGCACCGTGACGCGCTTTTGCAGCAGGAACAAGGCCGCTTGACCCTCACTCGCCATCCCGACGGCTGTTTGCTGGTGTATCCGCGCAGTGTGTGGGAAGAAAAGCGCGAACAAATTGCCCGCTTCCCCATGAGTGCCCGTTTCTTGCAACGCCTGCTGCTGGGTAGTGCTCAGGACGTTGATCTGGACTCCGCTGGTCGGATATTGATCGCTCCCGAACTGCGCACCGCAGTGGGGTTGGAGCGCGACGCCATGCTGCTGGGTATGGCCACCCATTTTGAGTTGTGGAATGCGCAGGAACTGGAACGCCGACAGGCCCAGGATCTGGCTGAAAACTCCACAGACGTATTCGACACTTTTTCTTTCTGAGTAAGTCATGACGCTGGTACATCGATCCGTGCTGCTGGAGCCTACGGTGGCGGCCCTCGTGGATCCGTCCTTTGAGGCCCGGCGCTGGGCGCAAAACCCTGAAATCCAGGGTTTGGCCGATGGTGT
Organism: Alcaligenes sp. EGD-AK7; assembly: GCF_000465875.3. Lineage (NCBI taxonomy): Bacteria > Pseudomonadati > Pseudomonadota > Betaproteobacteria > Burkholderiales > Alcaligenaceae > Alcaligenes > Alcaligenes sp. EGD-AK7. The sequence continues at coordinate 129,403 of NZ_AVOG02000056.1, forward strand.
GTACGTTGATTGCACTTTTGGTCGTGGTGGTCACAGCCGTCTGTTGTTGTCGCACTTGAGTCCCCAGGGGCGCCTGATCGTGATCGACAAGGATCCGCAAGCGATCGCCGTGGCCCAGGAGCTGGCAGCACAAGATAGTCGTGTGACGGTTGTACATAGTGGTTTTGGTGATTTGGCCCAGGCTCTGGACGAGCTGGATGTGGGGCCATTGCAAGGCGTCATGATGGATTTGGGCATTTCCTCGCCACAAATCGACGACGCAGAACGAGGTTTCTCTTTTATGCGCGAAGGTCCGTTGGACATGCGCATGGATACCAGCGGTGGTTTGACCGCTGAACAGTGGCTGGCCGAGGTCAGCGTAGAAGTTTTAAAGGAGGTCATTGCAGAATATGGCGAAGAACGGTTTGCTTTCCAGATTGCAAAGGCGATTGTTGATCGCCGCCAATCCCGCCCGCTACATACAACGCGTGATCTCGCCGAGCTCGTCGCCGGTGTCGTCCGCACGCGCGAAAAGGGTCAACATCCGGCAACCAGGACCTTCCAGGCTATACGGATTTACCTCAATCGTGAGCTCGAAGAGCTCGCGCACGCGCTTCCGTCAATTCTGAGTCGATTGGCGACTCGGGGCAGGCTTGCGGTGATTGCATTTCATTCACTGGAGGACCGCATGGTCAAACAGTTCATGAACGCAGCTGCGCGTCCCGCGCAGGAACAGTCACGTCTACCTATCCTGGAAAAAGACTTGCCCCAGCCTCTGGTGCAGTCTTTGGGCAGAATCTTGCCCACCGACGAGGAGTCCAGCGACAACCCCCGAGCCCGCTCGGCGGTATTACGTGTGGTGCAACGCACCGACACTCCCATCCCCCAGGACTGGATGCGCAGCGCCAGCGAGCGTCTGCTGCAACAGGCCGCCTATAGCCGACAGCCCGCCGGCAAGCGAGGCCGCCGATGATGCGCCTGGTCATCACCCTCTCTTTGGTGTTGATGCTTTCGGCCATCTCTTTGGTGACGGCGCGCTATCAGGCGCGCGAGCTGTTTGTGCAAACCGATCGTCTGGTCACCAAAGCCGGTGAACTGGATACGGACTGGCGTCGTCTGCAACTGGAACGGGCCGAGCTGGCCCGTAACGCCCGCGTGGACGATATTGGTCGCAACGAATTGGGCCTGGTGCTGAGCTCTCCCGAGCGCACTCTCTATTTGCAAGGGGGTGAGCTGAGCTCGACCCAGGTGCAGTCCGGAGGGCGGCCATGAAACGATTCGGCTATCACGAAAATCCCGTCCTGAGCGTCCAGATTCCATTCTGGCGCTCGCGTTTGGTGCTGGTCCTCTTGTTTCTGGGTTTTGGCGCCCTTATCGTCAAGGCTTTGTATTTGCAGGGCCTGTCTACCGAATTTTTGCAGCAGCAAGGCGAGCGCCGTTACGAGCGCACCCAGGTGTTGCCGCCCATGCGTGGCAAGGTTTTTGATCGTAGTGGTTCCGTGGTGCTGGCCTCTAGCGTGCCCGTCAAAGCCATCTGGGCTATTCCTGATGATGCTCGGAATGCCAAACCCGAGCAGATTGGTCAGTTGGCCAAGCTCCTTGGTATGGGGCAGTCCGATATCGAGCGTCGTCTGTCCGTTGAAGATCGCAACTTCGTCTACATCAAGCGTCAGGTGGATGTGGATGTGGCCGCTCAAATCGCTGAATTGAAAATCCCTGGTATTCATCAACAAGAAGAAATGCGTCGTTTCTATCCCGAAGGGGATGTCATGGCGCACATTGTGGGCTTTACGAATATTGAAGACCAGGGCATCGAGGGCATTGAGCTTGCCTTCAACTCCGCCTTGTCCGGCACGCCCGGTTCGCGCCGCGTAATTCGTGACCGTCTGGGACGTGTGGTGGAGGACGTGCGCGCCATCATCCCGCCTACCCACGGTCAGGATTTGCACTTGTCCATTGATGCCGGCTTGCAGTTCGACGCGTACACCGCCTTGAAAAAAGGTATGGAAGACGTCAAGGCCAATGCCGCTGCGGCCGTGGTCATGGACGTGAAAACCGGGGAGATTCTGGCCCTGGTGAACTTGCCTACCTACAACCCCAACGACCGGGATGATCGCAAGGGTCCGGCCCTGCGTAACCGTGCCTTGACCGACACCTTTGAGCCCGGTTCCATCATGAAGCCGTTTACCGTGGCTCTGGCGCTGGATATCAACCGCATCACCACCGCCACCCAGTTCAACACGGGCAATGGTCAGTACCGCTACCAAGGTAGTGTGATCAGTGACGTTAGTCGCAACAATGGCATGCTGGATGCTGCCGGTATTTTGCGTCGGTCCAGCAATATTGGCATGACCATGATTTCCGAGCGCCTGACTTCGCAGGAAATGTGGAACAAGTTTACCGAGCTGGGTTTTGGCCGTTCTCCGCAGGCCGATTTTCCCGGTATTGCCAGCGGAAGACTGCGCCCCTGGGAGCGCTGGCGTCCCATCGAGCGCGCCACCATGTCGTATGGCTATGGCCTGTCGGTTTCCCTGCTGCAAATTGCCCACGCCTACACGGCGTTTGCGCGTAATGGCGACATGGTTTCCATGACTTTGCTCAAGCGCGAAGGCAAGCCCGCCAGCGTTCAGGTTTACACCCCTAAAGTGGCCGCGGAAGTTCGCGCCATGCTGGAAGCTGCGGCGGGCCCAGCCGGTGCCCGTCTGGCTCAGGTGCAAGGCTATCGCGTCGCTGGCAAGAGCGGCACGGCCCGCAAGATTGTGGATGGTCGTTACAGCAAGTCCTTGTATCGCGGCTCTTTTGTCGGCTTCGCGCCTGTCTCCGACCCTCGCATTGTGGTGGCCGTCACGATTGACGAACCACATAGTTCCAATTATTACGGCGGGCGTATTGCCGCGCCGATTTTTTCAGAAATTGTGGCCCGGAGCTTGCGACGCCTAGGTGTCCAGCCTGATGCGCCCATAGATTCGCTGGTGGCCGTTGGCCCCGGTGCGGAGAATGTACGATGAACGCCGCAGCAATATTGGAGTGGCTGGCGCAGCATGTAGCGCCCACGGCTAATCTGTGTTTGGATTCCCGCCAGATCAAGGCGGGTGATGCGTTTTTCGCCTGCCGCGGCCATCAGGGTGATGGTCGTGAGTACGAAGTTCAGGCTGTGCAGCAAGGTGCAGTGGCCATTGTGCGCGAGCAGGGCGATCAAGCAGTTGATCCCGGTGTGCCTGTTTTGCAGGTTCCCAATCTGGGTGCCTTGCTGGGTGAAGTGGCCCACGAATGGTGGGGCCGTCCTTCCGAGGCCATGACTGTCGTGGCGGTGACCGGCACCAATGGCAAGACGTCCACCGTGCAGTGGGTGGCGTCGGCCTTGAATCATTCCCAAGTGCCTTGCGGCACGATCGGTACGCTGGGCGTGACCTTGCCTGATGGCTCCAATCTGGGTGGCGTTCTGACCACGCCGGACGTGCTGACCGTACACCGTAGCCTGGCTGCTATTCGCGCCCAAGGTGGCAATGCCGTGGCCCTGGAAGCCTCGTCCATTGGTCTGGAGCAAGGCCGTCTGGATGGTGTCCGTATTGATATTGCCGGGTTCACCAACCTGACGCATGACCATCTGGACTATCACCACAGCATGGAAGAATACAAACAGGCCAAGCTGCGCCTGTTCAGTTGGCCCGGTCTGCGTAGCGCCGTCGTGAACGCTGACGATGAAACGGGCCGTGAATTGATGCAGGCCGGTCTGGCTGCCCGTGTGATTTCCTACTCCATGAGCCAGCCCGAGGTGGATCTGCTGGCTCAGGACGTGCATACCGGTGCCGACGGCCAGGTATTCAATCTGGTGACTGCTCACGGCACCGCACAAATTTTGACCCACTTGCTGGGCGAGCATAACGTGGCCAACCTTCTGTTGGTGGCGGGTGTACTGCAGGAAGTGGGCTGGCCTGTGTCCAAGATCGCCCGCATCATGGACAAGCTGGAGTCCGTGCCTGGCCGTTTGCAAATTGTGACGCCCAAGAGCACCGCAGGTCGTCAGCCCTTGCCTTTGGTCGTGGTGGATTACGCTCATACTGCCGATGCACTGGAACGCGCCCTGCAAGCCTTGCGTGAAGTGGCCAGCGTACGTGGCGGCAAGCTGATTTGCGTATTTGGTTGCGGCGGTAACCGCGACACGGCCAAGCGCCCCATTATGGGTGAAGTGGCGGCCCGTCTGGCCGACAGCGTTCTGGTTACGACCGACAACCCACGTTTTGAAGATCCTGCCGAAATCATTCGTCAGATCGTGGCTGGTATGCCTGAAGCGCCGGCCGTGCAAATGGATCGGGCTCGCGCCATCCTGTCTTCGATCTGGGCTGCCAGCCCTGAAGATATTGTTTTGCTGGCCGGTAAGGGTCACGAAACCTACCAGGAAGTGCAGGGCGAGCGCTCTGTGTTTGACGATTCCGACTGGGCCAAAGCCGCCTTGCTGTGGTTGCGTGGCGTGCGTTTGAGCACCGATTCCCGCAGCCTGAGCAAAGGTGATGTGTTCCTGGCCCTGAGCGGCGAGCAGTTCGATGGTCATCGCTATCTGGAAAAAGCGAAAGAGCAGGGCGCTGTGGCGGCCCTCGTGGCTCAGCGTGATGCCGAAGTCGAACTGCCACAAATTGTGCTGGGCGATACGCGTCGTGCGCTGATGACCTTGGCGACCGAGTGGCGCTCGCGCTTTGACATCCCTGTCATCGGCGTGACCGGCAGCAATGGCAAGACCACGACCAAGGAAATGATTGCCGCGATCTTGCGCGCCTGGTTGGGCGAAGCAGAAAGCCTGGCAACTCGCGGTAATTTGAACAACGATCTGGGTGTACCCCTGTCCATCCTGCGTTTGAGCTCCGAGCACAAAGCCGCCGTTCTGGAAATGGGCATGAACCATCCCGGCGAAATCGCCGTGCTGGCGTCCATGGCTCGCCCCACGATCGCCCTGATCAATAACGCACAGCGTGAACACCAGGAGTTCATGCACAGTGTGGAAGCAGTGGCTCGTGAAAACGGTGCCGTGATTGACGCGCTGCCACAAGATGGCGCGCTGGTGATTCCTGATGATGATGCCTTCAGCGCCATGTGGGCTGAGCAGGCTGGTCAGCGTCCCGTATTGCGCTTTGGCCTGAGCGGTCAGGAAACGGTCTTTGCGGCCGATATGTTTGTCGAGCCAGCTCAAACCCGTTTTATGTTGCATGTGGCAGGCCAGTCTGCTGCCCTGACCTTGAACAGCCCCGGTATCCACAACCTGCGCAATGCCTTGGCCGCTGCCGCTTGCGCACATGCCGCCGGTGCGCCGTTGAGCGCGATTGTGCAGGGTTTGGAAAGCTTCCGTCCTGTCACGGGCCGTATGCAGCCCAAGCAACTGTCTTCCGGTTACCAGTTGATTGACGACACCTACAACGCCAATCCGGATTCGGTACGTGCTGCCATTGATGTGCTCGCACAGCTGAAAGGCCGCAAGGTGCTGGTGCTGGGCAATATGGCCGAGATCGGTGATAACAGCTCCGAATTGCACGCTGAAGTGGGTGCCTACGCCAAAGAGCGTGGCATGGATGAATTGCTGACCTTGGGTGGCGATGCCAGCCATGCTGCCCAGGCTTTTGGTGCACGTGCGCATCAATTCGAGACTTTGGAAGACATGGTGGCTTATCTGCTGGCCCTGGAGCCATCCCATGTGTTGATCAAGGGTTCGCGCAGCGCCCGTATGGAGCGTGTGGTTGCCGCCCTGGAAAACCACTTCTCCCATAACGAAGGGGCCACTCATGCTTCTTGAACTGGCACGTTGGCTATCAGACGATCATATTCGCGCCTTTGGGGTGTTTGAGTACATCACCCTGCGTGCTATTTTGGCCAGCGCCACTGCGCTGGCAATTGGCTTGTTGGCAGGTCCCTGGGTTATTCGCAAGCTGACCGAACTGAAGATCGGTCAGGCTGTGCGCGCTTACGGCCCTGAATCGCATTTGCAAAAGAATGGCACCCCCACCATGGGCGGTGTCCTGATCCTGATTTCTATCGGTATCAGTACCTTGTTGTGGGCAGACTGGACCAACCGTTTTGTGTGGGTCGTTCTGCTGGTGACTTTTGGTTTTGGCTGGATTGGTTGGGCAGACGACTACAAGAAAGTCGTCAATCGTGACCCCGAAGGCATGTCCTCGCGTCAGAAATTTTTCTGGCAAGCCTTGATCGGTATGGTTGCGGCCGTGTACCTGAGCTTTGCCGTTTCGGTGCCTGCCAATACCGAGCTGTGGCCCTTGTTCAAAGAGTGGGTCCTGAGCGGCTTCACCATGCCCCTGCCTGCGCAGGCTGACCTGATCGTGCCGTTCTTCAAGTCCGTCAGCTACCCGCTGGGTGTGCTGGGCTTTGTGGTGCTGACCTGGGCAGTGATTGTTGGCTCCAGCAACGCCGTCAACCTGACGGACGGCCTGGACGGTCTGGCCATCATGCCTACCGTGCTGGTGGGCGCTGCCTTGGGTATTTTTGCCTACGTGGTTGGCCGGGTCGACTACTCCAAATATCTCTTGTTCCCCTATATTCCCGGCGCGGGTGAGTTGATGGTGATCTGTGCAGCCATTGCCGGTGCGGGTCTGGCCTTTTTGTGGTTCAACGCCTATCCCGCCCAAGTGTTCATGGGTGATGTGGGGGCGCTGGCCCTGGGCGGTGCGCTGGGCACGATCGCGGTGATCGTTCGCCAGGAAATCGTGCTGTTCATTATGGGTGGCGTGTTTGTGGTGGAAACCTTGTCGGTGATGCTGCAGGTGACCTGGTTCAAGTACACCAAGAAACGCTACGGGCAGGGCAGACGAATGTTCCGCATGGCGCCGCTGCACCATCATTTTGAAGTTGGCGGCTGGAAAGAAACACAGGTGGTGGTTCGCTTCTGGATCATCACCATGATGCTGGTCATGGTTGGTCTGTCTACATTGAAATTGCGATGAATGCTCTGAGTTTTCCTTCGATCCGTAAAGACGGCCTCATGCTTATCCTTGGGTTAGGCGAGACAGGCTTTGCTGCGGCTCGCTGGTCTTTGGCCCAGGGGGCCAGCATTCGTTTGGCGGATACACGCGAGAACGTGCAGGGTCTGGACAAGCTTCAGGCCCTGAGCAGTTCGGCTCTGGATACGCGTCTGGGGCAAAATGCCCTGCAGGCCGATAGCCTGAACGACGTGCATACCCTGGTGATCAGCCCCGGCTTGTCGCCTCTGGAGCCTGCTCTGGCCGGCTTTTTAAGCCAGGCACGAGATCGTGGAATCGAAGTCATTGGCGAGATCGAGCTATTTGCCCGTGCCTTGAAAGACTTGGCTGATCAAGGCCATGAAAGCCGTGTGGTGGCCATTACCGGCACCAATGGCAAGACTACCGTCACGGCCATGACGCGCCACTTGCTGGAGCAGGCAGGTGTTTCTGCACTGGCCGTGGGCAATATCAGCCCTGCTGCGCTGACCGCCCTGTGCGACGCTCTGGAAAACAATGCCTTGCCTCAGGTCTGGGTGCTGGAGTTGTCCAGCTTCCAGCTGGATAGCACTTTTAGCTTGCAGGCGGATGCTGGCGTTGTACTGAATATTTCGCAGGATCATCTGGACTGGCATGGCGGCATGGACGCTTACGTTGAGTCCAAGCAGCGCATGTACAGCATGTGTGATGTGGCCTTGGTCAATCGTGATGATCCAGCCGTTATGGCCATGATTCCCGATGCCAGCCAAGAGTCGGTGCGCAGCTTCGGTTTGGACCAGCCCGCTTTGCTGGGCGATATGGGCTTGCTGACGGATGGCGGCATGCAGTGGTTGGTGACCAATGAGCCTACCGATTTTGAGCTGCCGGCCACAGGCCTGAAAAAACGTAATGCATCGGCTGAGCCTGCCGTGCGCGGTAAAGGTGGCTTGAAACGTCTGATGCCGGTTGAGGCTTTGCAGATCAAGGGGCGCCACAACGCCTTGAATGCCCAAGCAGCCTTGTTGCTGGCTCGTTGTCTGGGTCTGGGTTGGGCTGAGTTGCTCAATGGTCTGCGCACCTATCAAGGGGAGCCGCACCGTGTCGAACTGGTGCGTGTGCTGGACGGTGTTCAATATCTGGATGACAGCAAAGGTACTAATGTCGGCGCGACTGTTGCCGCCTTGCGCGGGTTTGATCAGCGTGTCTGGCTGATTGCCGGTGGTTTGGGCAAAGGCCAGGATTTTGAGCCGCTGGCCGTTGCGGCTGCCTCGAATGTGGCCGAAGTATTCTTGATTGGGCAGGACGCCAAGCTGATTGCCTCTGTTCTGGACGCTCATGATGTCCGTTATCGTTTCTGCGAGGGTCTGGAAGCTGCTGTGCAAGCTGCTGCCGAGCAGGCGCGTTCGGGCGATGTGGTCTTGCTGTCTCCGGCCTGCGCCAGCATGGATATGTTCAAAAGCTATCACCATCGCGGCATGTGTTTTGTCGCCGCCGTGACCGAGATGGCACTGGATAGAGGAGAGCCGGCATGAGTCTGTTTGCTGAGCTGACCTCGGGTGTCAATGCCGTACGTCCCGGACGCACGGCATTGCCTGCGTTTGATCGCCCCTTGCTGGCCGCCACACTGATGCTGACCCTGTTTGGTTTGCTGATGGTGTATTCGGCCTCGATCGCTTTGGCAGACGGACCGCGCTATGAAAGCTACGGTCGTTACTACTTTGTAATTCGCCACGCCTTGTTCATTGTGGTGGGTGTGGTGCTGGCCATGTTTACCGCTACCGTGCCGCTGCGAGTGTGGCAGAAGTTGGCCGTGCCTCTGTTTGCTCTGGCTATTTTCTTGCTGCTGGTGGTGCTGGTTCCCGGCATTGGCCGTGAAGTAAACGGTGCACGCCGCTGGTTGCCTTTGGGCATCATCAACTTCCAGCCTTCGGAGCTGATGAAAGTAGCCATGGTTCTGTATGCCGCTGATTACACCGTGCGCAAGCAGCAGCACCTGCATACCTTTATTCGAGGTTTCCTGCCTATGGCGGTGGCCCTGGGTCTGGTTGGTGTGTTGCTGTTGATGGAGCCTGACTTGGGCGCCTTCATGGTCATTGTGGCCATTGCGGTGGGCATTTTGTTCATTGGCGGAATTAACGGCAAGTTGTTCTCTGCCTTGCTGGGCATTATGGTCAGCAGCTTCCTTTTGCTGATCTGGCTCTCGCCCTGGCGTCGTGAACGTTTGTTCGTGTATCTGGACCCCTGGAATCCTGACAATGCTTATGGCAGTGCCTATCAGTTGTCGCACTCGCTGATTGCTTTGGGCCGAGGCGAATGGTTTGGCGTGGGTCTGGGTTCCAGCGTGGAAAAACTGCATTACCTGCCTGAAGCCCACACCGACTTCATCGTCGCGGTAATTGGTGAAGAGCTGGGCTTTGTTGGCGTGGCCGCCCTGATCCTGACCTTTGGCTTTGTCGTATGGCGCAGCTTCAATATTGGTCGTCAGGCCTGCGCCATGGATCGCTTGTTCAGCGGTGTCGTCGCTCAAGGTGTGGCGCTGTGGTTTGGCGTGCAGGCTTTTATCAATATTGGTGTGGTGCTGGGTTTGTTGCCTACCAAGGGTCTGACCTTGCCTTTGGTCAGTTACGGTGGTTCGGGTATTGTGATGAATCTGGTGGCTTTTGCCTTGTTGCTGCGGGTGGATTTTGAGAATCGGCAAATGATGCGAGGTAAGCGCACATGAGCACTCCAACCATCCTGATCATGGCAGGCGGTACAGGCGGGCACATCATGCCCGGGCTGGCCGTGGCTGAAGCCATGCAGCAACGCGGCTGGCAAGTGTTGTGGCTGGGTCATCCCGAGCGCATGGAAGGTAGCTTGGTCCCACAGCATGGGATTAAAATGCTGCCTCTGCGATTTTCCGGACTACGAGGCAAAGGCGTGAAGGCATTGCTCTCCTTACCCTTTACTTTGATCCGTGCCTGCTGGCAGGCGCATCGCTGCCTGCAGGAAGCCAAGCCGGATGTGGTACTGGGTATGGGCGGCTACGTGGCTTTCCCCGGTGGCCTGATGTCTTTTGTGTCGCGCTGCCCGCTGGTAGTGCATGAGCAAAATGCGGTGGCCGGTACGGCGAATCGCTACCTGGCCAAAATGGCGACCAGTGTGTTGACCGGCTTCCCCGGTGCCTTGCCTGGTGCAGTAACTGTGGGCAACCCGGTGCGCGATGCTTTCGTAGGCCAAGGTTCGGCTGCCGAGCGTTATGCCAAACGCAGCGGACCGCTACGCATTCTGGTGGTGGGCGGCAGCCTGGGGGCTGCAGCGCTGAACAAAGTGGTGCCTGAGGCCATGGCGCTGATCCCTGCCGAGCAGCGCCCGCATGTAACCCATCAGTCCGGCCAGCAGCATCTGGAAAGCTTGCAGAAAAGCTACGCGGACAATCAGGTGCAGGCCGACTGCAAGGCCTTTATTGGCGATATGGCGCAGGCCATGAAAGAGGCCGATGTGCTGATTTGCCGCGCCGGTGCCATGACGGTAGCTGAAGTGGCTGCAATCGGCGTAGCGGCTCTGTTCGTGCCGCTGCCACACGCGATTGACGATCACCAGACAGCCAACGCCCGCTACCTGAGCGAATGCTCGGGTGCGTGGCTCAAGAAACAATCGGAGTTGACGGCTCAGTGGCTTGCGCAATGGTTGCAAGGACTGAACCGTGAAGAGCTAAGTCGTGTGGCCAGCCACGCGCAAGAACATGCACAGTTGAATGCCACGCAGCAGATTGCCGAAGCATGTCAGCAGGCGGCAAGGAGGGTGGGATGAAACACCGCATTCAACATATTCATTTTGTAGGGATTGGCGGCTCGGGCATGAGCGGCATTGCCGAAGTCATGCTGAACCTGGGCTTTGCCATCAGTGGCTCGGATATTCAGGAAACGGCGGTGACTCGTCGCCTGGAACAGCTGGGTGCTCGTATCGTGATCGGCCATAAAGCCGAAAACGTCGCTGGCATGGGCGCGATCGTCACCTCCACCGCCATTGCGGGTGACAACCCTGAAGTGCTGGCCGCGCGTGCCGCCCGCATTCCGGTGGTGCCACGTGCCCTGATGCTGGCCGAGCTGATGCGCTTGAAGCGCGGCATTGCCGTGGCTGGTACGCATGGCAAGACCACCACCACCAGCCTGGTAGCCAGCCTGCTGGGCGCGGCTGATCTGGACCCCACCTTTGTGATCGGTGGTCGCCTGAATTCGGCCGGTGCCAATGCTCGCTTGGGGCAGGGCGATTACATCGTGGTGGAAGCGGATGAGTCCGATGCTTCTTTCCTGAACCTGTTGCCGGTGATGGCCATCATCACCAATATCGACGTCGACCATATGGACACCTATGGCCATGACGTTGCCCGACTGAAAAGCGCCTTCATCGACTTCACGCACCGCCTGCCGTTCTACGGCAGCGCCATCGTGTGCAACGACGATGCGAATGTGCGCGAAATCATTCCTTTTGTATCGCGTCCTGTCACGACTTACGGCATTGATACCGATGCCCAGGTCCGCGCGATCAACATCGAAAGCCGTGGCACCACCATGTGTTTTGATGTGCAGCGCAAAGGGGCCACAGGCGATCTTCCCCTGCTGTCCGTGTGCCTGAATCTGCCCGGAAAGCACAATGTACTCAATGCCTTGGCTGCCATTGCGGTTGCCACTGAGCTGGGTGTCAGTGACGAGGTCATTGCCCGTGGTCTGAAAGAGTTCACCGGCGTGGGGCGTCGCTTCTCCATGGTGGGTGACTTCCCGGTTTCCCAGGCGCAGGGTGGTGGCACGTTTACTGTTGTTGACGATTATGGTCACCATCCTGTCGAAATGGCTGCTACCTTGGCGGCCGCACGTGGTGCTTGGCCTGATCGCCGCATCGTGCTGGCATTCCAGCCGCACCGCTACACACGCACCCGTGATTGCTTTGAAGATTTCGTGCAGGTACTTAGCCAGGCCGATGCGGTCCTCCTTGGAGAGGTCTATCCTGCCGGTGAGGCTCCCCTTGTGGCCGCCGATGGCCGAGCCTTGAGTCGCGCAGTGCGTGTGCTCGGCAAGGTCGAACCCATTTTCGTGGCCGAAATCAGCGATATGGCACAAGCCGTTCTGGACTTTGTCCGTGACGGCGATGTGGTGTTGGTAATGGGTGCAGGGTCCATCAGCCGGATTCCTGCTCAATTGGGAGAAATGGCATGACAGCGGATTTTGGTCGGGTCGGCGTGTTGTACGGCGGCAAGTCCGCCGAACGTGAAGTGTCCTTGATGTCTGGCGCAGGCGTGCATGAAGCGCTGTGCAGCATGGGCGTGGATGCGCATTTGTTCGATATGGGCGAGAAAGGACTGACCGAACTGGCTCAGGCCGGTTTTGACCGCGTGTTTATTGCTTTGCATGGTCGTTACGGCGAAGACGGCACCTTGCAGGGGGCTTTGGAGTGGATGGGCATTCCTTACACCGGCAGCGGTGTGATGGCCTCCGGCCTGGCCATGGACAAGATCATGACCAAGCACATCTGGCAGCACCTGGGTTTGCCCACTCCCGGTTTTGCGCAGCTGGATCATGTCAGCCAGGTTGCCGCTGCGGTTGAACGTCTGGGTGTGCCCCTGATCATGAAGCCGCCCCATGAAGGTTCCACCGTGGGGGTGGTGCGTGTGGACCGCGCCGAGGAGGCTGTTGCCGCCTTTGAAACCGCCATGCATTACGACACCGTCGTGCTGGCTGAGCAATTCATTCGTGGTCGCGAATTGACTGTACCCATCATCGGCGTTGGCGCCCAGGCACGTGCCTTGCCCGTGATCGATATTGTGGCCCCACAAGGCAATTACGACTTCGAACACAAGTATTACTCGGACGAAACCCAGTACTTCTGTCCTGCAGATCTGTCGCCCGAATTGACGGCACATATCCAGGACCTTTCCGTCCGTGCGTTCAATGCACTGGGCTGCGAAGGCTGGGGCCGTGCCGATTTCATGCTGGACGGGCAAAACCGCCCCTGGCTGCTGGAGATGAATACCTCTCCGGGCATGACCAGCCACTCTTTGGTGCCCATGGCAGCCAAAGCAGAGGGCACCAGCTACGCCCAGTTGTGCGTGAACATTTTGGCAACGGCGCGCTGCAAGGTGCAGGCCATTGCTCGCAGCCTATAGAACGGGGAGCCTGACTCATGTTTTCCGATGCACGTCTGACCAACCTGATCGCCAATACGCTGGCTTTGCTAGCGGTATCGGCATTGGTGATCAGTGTTGTGGTTTGGGCTGTGCGTCGTCCGTACTTCAATATCGAACGCATTCAGATCGAGTCCTCGCAAGGCGAACGTCTGGCCTATGTGACTCCTGAAGGGGTGAAAGCCACGATTGCCGGTCGCCTGCAAGGCAACTTCTTCACAGTAGATCTGGACAAGTCCCGCGCTCTGATTGAAACGGCTCCTTGGGTACGTCGCGCGCAGATCCGCCGCGTTTGGCCCAATAGCTTGTCGGTACGGATTGAAGAACAGCAGCCGCTGGCCTATTGGAACGAAGACGAAATGATCAACACCTGGGGTGAATCATTTTCGGCCAATAAAGCCGTGGTGCCTGATGATGTGGATTTACCCCAGCTAAGCGGTCCTCCGAATTCGGAGCGTCTGGTGGTGCAACGGTATGCCGAGTTGGCACGCTGGTTTGGGCCGCTGGATGTACAGGTCAGTGAAGTGACGCTGAGCCCGCGCTACGCCTGGGATGTAGTGTTGTCCAACGGCATGCAGCTAAGCCTGGGGCGTGACCCGGCTGCTGATATTGCCGACCCGCACGGTCGTAAAGGTGCATTGCCCTTTGCGGTACGTGTTGAACGATTTGTGCAGGCTTGGCCTGCCTTGATGCAACGGCTTGGCGACCGTGCTTTGCAAAGTGCCGACTTACGTTACCCGAATGGCTTTGCGATAACGCTGGCTCCGGTTTCATCTACCCCTGTGAAGTAAAGAACATATGACTCGTGACATCAAAGACCTGATCGTTGCATTGGACATCGGCACCAGCAAAGTGGTTGCGGTGGTGGCCGAAGTGCTGCCGGAAGGCCGGTTTGAAGTGCTTGGTCTGGGACAGCATGAATCCCAGGGCATGCGCAAAGGGGTGGTCGTCAATATCGAGACGACAGTCAATTCTATCCAGCGCGCTTTGGAAGAGGCGGAGTTGATGGCCGATTGCAAGATCCGTGAGGTCTACACCGGAATTGCAGGCAGCCACATCACCAGCTTTAACTCCAGCGGCATGGTGGCGGTCAAAGACAAGGAAGTCACGGCGACCGATGTGGCACGCGTGATTGAAACGGCCAAGGCCGTGAATATCCCCACCGACCAGCAAGTGCTGCACGTGCTCACGCAGGAGTTCATCGTGGATTCGCAAGAAGATATTCGCGAACCCATAGGCATGAGCGGTCTGCGTCTGGAAGTGCGGGTACACATTGTGACCGGTGCCGTCAGCGCAGCGCAGAACATCGTCAAGTGTGTGCGTCGTTGTGGTCTGGAAGTACAGGACCTGATTTTGCAGCCTTTGGCCTCCAGCCTGTCTTGCCTGACGGCGGACGAGAAAGAGCTGGGCGTGGTGCTGGTAGACATTGGTGGCGGTACAACCGATATCGCCATCTACACCGGCGGTGCGATTCGTCATACCGACGTGATCCCGATCGCGGGCGACCAGATCACCAGCGACATTGCCGCCATGTTGCGCACCCCTACGCCGGATGCGGAAGAGATCAAGCTGCGTTTTGGTGTGGCCAAGCAATCGCTGGCCCATCCGGAAGAAATGATTGAAGTGCCCGGTCTGGGTGATCGTCCCAACCGCCAGGTCAAGCGCCAGGCCCTGGGTGCCGTGATCGAGCCGCGTGTGGAGGAGTTGTTCACCTTTGTGCAGCAAAGCCTGCGCGAATCGGGCTACGAAGACTTGCTGTCCTCTGGCGTGGTGCTGACTGGTGGTACGGCCATGTTGCCGGGCATCGTGGAGCTGGCCGAGGACGTGTTCCTGAAACCTGTGCGTATCGCGGTGCCCAGCTACGAAGGCAGCCTGGCTGATGTGATGCGCAACCCCCGTTTTTCGACGGTGATGGGTCTGTTGACCGAAGCTCGCCTGCAAAGCGCTCGTGGCCGCAAAGTGGCCCAGCAAAAAGGCAGTGTGAAAGGGCTGATGGCACGCATGAAGGAATGGTTCATGAATTAAGGGCGTTGCAAGACGCTCAGGTCGGGCAGCCTGAAAGGGCTGTCCAGGAGGCAGTTCAAACCGGGTGCGAACCCCTTGGTTGGCAGATGTTTTGAGCTGATTCCAAATTTCAGTTGTATCGGGGAAGTACGTAGAAACTTGACTAATTAAGTGTTTGAGTGGGAGTCAATCATGATGAACTTTGAAATGTTAGATACCAGCGGTAGCGGCACGGTCATCAAGGTCGTGGGCGTGGGCGGCGCAGGCGGTAACGCTGTGACGCATATGATCAACTCTGGTGTTCAGGGCGTTGATTTCATTTGCGCCAATACCGACTCGCAGGCGCTGGCCAGTAGCGAGGCACCTATTCAGATTCGTCTGGGCCGCAGCGGCTTGGGCGCCGGTGCCAAGCCTGATCAAGGTCGTGCAGCAGCGGAAACCGCTCGCGAAGAAATTCGCGCAGCATTGAACGGCGCCCATATGGTGTTTATTACAGCCGGTATGGGTGGTGGCACCGGTACGGGTGCCAGCCCCGTTGTGGCCGAAGTGGCCAAGGAATTGGGCATTTTGACTGTGGGTGTCGTCACCAAACCTTTCTCCTTTGAAGGCAATCGCCGTCTGCGCATGGCCGAGGAAGGGATCGAGGAACTGAGCAAGCACGTTCACTCCCTGATCGTTGTATTGAATGAAAACCTGTATGACTTGATGGATGAGGACGCAACACAGTCCGATTGCTTCAAGGCAGCTGACGATGTCTTGCACAATGCCTGCGCCGGTATTGCCGAGATCATCAATGTTGAAGGTAACGTGAACGTCGACTTCGAAGACGTGAAAACCATCATGGGCGAGCAAGGCCAGGCCATGATGGGAACCGCTGTGGCTTCCGGCTCGAACCGCGCTCGTGAAGCGGCTGAGCGTGCCATCGCTTGCCCATTGCTGGAAGGTGTGGACCTGCACGGTGCCCGTGGCATGCTGGTGAACATCACCTCTTCGTCGTCCCTGAAGATGCGCGAAACGCGCGAAATCATGGACACCATCCGTGGCTACGCAGCAGAAGACGCAACCGTTATCTTCGGCACGGCTTACGATGAGTCCATGGGCGACAGCCTGCGTGTGACTGTTGTTGCTACTGGCCTGGGTCGCAAGCAAGCGCGCCCACAGTTGGTACAAAACAACGAAGAAGTGTTACGTACAGGTACGGACAACATGCCTGTCATCGGTGCGGATTACGCCAACGCCGACGTGCCTGCCGTCATCCGCAATCCACGCAGCCAGGCTTCGGCCCAGGTGCGTGCGCTGGAGACTGCTGGCATGGATCACTTCGACATTCCGGCGTTCTTGCGCAAGCAGGCTGATTAAAAATCAGGTTCGGCGATTACCCGAGTCGCCAATTTGATTTCTCCCACGACTCCCCCTGGGCGTTCGCGCTCAGGGGGCGTAAGTGCTTTGTTGTGTCGGGGTGTTTGACGCTTGACAATTGCTTATGTTTTTAGAAAGCGTATAGTGGATAACCCGTATTACGGTTACAATAGTCTTTGCGAACAACACTTTACAAATACAAGAACAGCCATGCTTCGTCAGCGCACCATCAAGAATGTCATCAGTACCAAAGGAGTCGGCTTGCACTCTGGCCGTCGTGTCGAACTGACACTGCGCCCTGCTGCGCCTGACACGGGTATTGTGTTTCACCGTATCGATCTGCCCGAAATCGTGGATTTGCCCGCACAGGCAGACAAGGTCGGTGGTACGCGTATGGCTTCGGTGCTAATCAAGGATAATGTTCGGGTTTCAACCGTCGAGCATTTGATGTCGGCCATCGCTGGCCTGGGCATTGATAATCTGCACGTGGACCTGACGGCTGAAGAAGTGCCCATCATGGATGGCAGCGCCGGCACATTTGTGTATTTGTTGCGTTCGGCGGGCTTGCAGGAGCAAGAAGCCGCCAAGAAGTTTTTGCGTGTCCTCAAACCCATCGAAGTCTCTGAAGGCGAGGGGAAGGACATCAAGTGGGCCCGTCTGGAGCCCTACGAAGGCTTTGCCCTTCAGTTTTCTATCGATTTTCACCACCCGGCCATTGATGCAACGGCCAATTTTGCCGAGGTGGATTTTGCGCATGACTCGTACGTGAAGACTATTTCACGTGCGCGCACCTTCGGGTTCGCCAGCGAAGTGGAAGCTTTGCGTGCGGCCGGTCTGGCCCGTGGCGGCAGTTTGGATAATGCCATCGTCATGGACGAGTACCGTGTCCTGAACAGCGACGGTCTGCGTTACGAGGACGAGTTCGTCAAGCACAAGATTCTGGATGCTATTGGTGACTTGTACCTGATTGGCCACCCCCTGATTGCACGCTATGTGGCGTGCAAATCCGGCCATGGTTTGAATAACCAGCTGGCGCGTGCCTTGCTGGCCGCCCAGGATAGCTGGGAACTGGTGACTTTCGAGTCGGCTGCCAGTGCACCCCACGCTTTTTCCAGCGAGTGGAAATTCGCTTGATACTTGTTTAGGGTCCCGCTCCTGGTGCTTTGCTTAGCCGCGATGATGACGCAACAAGCGTTCGATGGCTTGCGCCAAGGGACCTTGCGGCAATGAGTCATGCAGCTTTTCAAATGATTCCAAGGCCCGTTCGTCCAGGACTTGTACCTGGCGCGCGGGCTTTTCTGTCACAGCTGCAAACAAATGGGCTTGCACGTGCACCAGCGCCTCGCTAATGTTCCAGCCAGCGGCATTCATCTGCCGTGTGACAGTGGGCAACAGCTGACGCAGCTTGGCCGCATGTGCGGCGCTGGGAACTGCCAGCGTCAATTGCTGTCTGTCTATACGGGCTACTTTACAAGCCTTGCCCAAAGCAGGTGGCAAGGCTTTGCTTACATGGGTCTGCGCCGCCATCAGCTGCCGGGCCATTTCCAGTACCTGGGAACCTTGCTGGTCGCTGGCCAGCCAACCCAAAGCGTGGCTTTGCCCGCTACTGCGTTTTGGCGCGGATGAGGAAAAAGGGGGCTTCCAGGTCATGTTCGAGGTTATACGATAGTGGATCAACATAAAGACTATACGTCCTTAGATGCCAAAGCCAAAGGGGTGCGCCGTACGGTGATCGCCCTGGTGGCTCTGGTATCGCTGGGCGTTTCCGCAGCGGCGGGAGCTCTGGTGCAGTCGCACTGGGGTGAACGCGGTGGCGTGTCGCTGGACGCGGATATGGCCCAGAGCCAGGCCGCTGCCATGCAGGACAACGTGACCCGCCTGGCCGAAAAAGTCGGCGGTTTGCAGGCCAAACTGATCGAGATGGACGGTGTCAGCAAGCGCGTGGCCAAGGCGGCCGGCATTGAGTACACCGATCCGGAGCTGGCCGGTGCCATGCCCGTGCAGGATCTGGCCGTCATGGACAGCATGGATGGAGCCGATCTGGTCTGGAACGCCGACCGTCTGGGCGAGCAGCTGGATAATCTGGCCAAACAGATGTCCGAGCAACAGGACTGGTTTCAGATGCTGGATTCCGTGCTGACCGAGCGTACCGGCAACGAAGCCCGTCTGCCCAATTACCGTCCGGTGGATTATGACGAGGTAGCTTCTTCCTTTGGCTGGCGTCGTCACCCGATTTCGGGCCGTCATGCCTTGCACGAAGGCCTGGACTTTCCAGCACCCAAGGGGACGCCTATCTATGCCGCATCCGGTGGGGTGGTATCGGAAGCCCGCTATATGACCGGCTACGGCAAGCTGGTGGAAATCAATCATGGCAATGGCATGAGCACGCGATACGCCCATGCGTCATCAATCGTTGTTAAATTAGGCGACGTAGTAGAAAAAGGGCAGTTGATCGCCCGTGTCGGATCTACCGGGCAGTCCACAGGTTCGCACCTGCACTTTGAAGTGCGCATGGCCGGACATGCTCTGGATCCCAAGCTTTTTCTGCCGGCGCGTGAGTATGTAGAACAGCAGATCGCGCAATTGGATTCGGACAAGTAGTTCCGTCTTGCAGCATGTGCGTTAAACTGATTGTTTGCTTGCGCATCCCTTTTAACCAGAGATAGGCTCGAGGCACAGATTCAAGCCCTTGCGGCCTCGCCTACATTGACGACACAAGAATGGTTTCATTGCTGAAAAAGCTTATTGGCAGTCGTAACGACCGACTGCTCAAACAGTACCGTAAGCAGGTCGCCCAGATTAATGCTCTTGAGCCTACTATTCAGGGCCTGAGCGACGAGGCCTTGGCAGCCAAGACGCAGGAGCTGCGCCAACGTGTTCAGGATGGCGCCTCGCTTAACTCGCTCCTGCCCGAGGCTTTTGCTGTAGTACGCGAGGCGGGTGTCCGTGTATTTGGCATGCGCCACTTTGACGTGCAGATGCTCGGTGCCATTGCCTTGCACAACGGCAAGATTTCCGAAATGCGTACGGGTGAGGGTAAAACCCTGACCGCGACTTTGGCCGTGTACCTGAATGCACTGTCCGGCAAAGGCGTGCACGTGGTGACCGTCAATGATTACCTGGCTCGACGCGATGCGAACTGGATGGGGCGTCTGTACAACTTCCTGGGTCTGAGCGTGGGCGTCGTAGTTCCCCAGCAAGACAATGCCGAGAAGATTGCTGCCTACCAGGCTGACATTACCTACGGTACCAACAACGAATTTGGTTTTGACTACCTGCGCGACAATATGGAATACCGCGCCGAGGATCGCCGCCAGCGCGGTTTGTCCTACGCGATTGTCGACGAAGTTGACTCCATCCTGATCGACGAAGCCCGTACACCGCTGATCATCTCCGGCCAGGCCGAAGACAATACCGAGCTGTACGTGCGCATGAACGTGGTTCCGCCCATGCTGACCCGCATGACGCAAGAGCCTCGTCCACACGAGCCCGAGCCCGAAGGCGACTTCTGGGTCGATGAAAAGGGCCAGCAGGTTCATATTTCCGAAGCCGGTCACGAACGTGCCGAGCAGATCCTGACCGAAATCGGTTTGCTTCCCGAAGGCGAGTCGCTGTACGAACCGCGCCACATTTCCCTGATGCACCACCTGATGGTCGCTCTGCGCGCCCACAACCTGTTCTTCCGCGACCAGCAATACGTGGTCCAGGACGGCGAAGTGGTGATTGTGGACGAATTTACCGGCCGTTTGATGGCTGGTCGCCGCTGGTCGGATGGCTTGCACCAGGCTGTGGAAGCCAAGGAAGGCGTTCGCATCCAGAACGAAAACCAGACGCTGGCTTCGATTACTTTCCAGAACTACTTCCGTATGTACGACAAGCTGTCGGGCATGACGGGTACGGCCGATACCGAAGCCTATGAGTTCCAGGAAATCTATAGTCTTGAAACCGTCATCATTCCACCGAATCGTCCGCTGGCCCGCAAGGATCAGAACGACCAGGTCTTCAAAACCGATGACGAGAAGTTCAATGCCATTCTGAAAGACATTCAGGACTGTCACGAGCGTGGTCAGCCTGTACTGGTAGGTACCACCAGCATTGAAAACTCCGAGCTGATTTCCACACGCTTGAATGCCGCTGGCGTCAAGCACGAGGTGCTGAACGCCAAGCAACACGCCCGTGAAGCCGACATCGTGGCTGAAGCTGGTATGCCCGGTCACGTGACCATCGCCACCAATATGGCCGGTCGTGGTACGGACATTGTCTTGGGTGGCAGCATCGAACGTGCAATTTCTCAGGTGCGTGAAGACGAGTCCCTGAGTGCCGAGCAGAAAGAAGCCAAGATCCAGGCTATTCGTGCTGCTTGGGAACCGCTGAACCAGCAGGTCAAACAGGCTGGTGGTTTGCGCATTATTGGTACCGAGCGTCACGAATCCCGCCGTATCGACAACCAGCTGCGTGGTCGTGCCGGTCGTCAGGGTGACCCAGGTTCCTCGCGTTTCTACCTGTCGCTGGAAGATTCGCTGATGCGCATCTTCGCCGGTGATCGTGTGCGCGCCATCATGGAGCGTCTGCGTTTGCCGGAAGGCGAGCCTATCGAAGCCCGCATGGTGACTCGTTCCATCGAATCCGCTCAGCGCAAGGTCGAGGCCCGCAACTTCGATATTCGTAAACAGTTGCTGCAGTATGACGACGTGGCCAACGATCAGCGCAAGGTGATCTACGCCCAGCGTAATGAAGTGCTGGAGTCGGCTGATATTTCCGACACCATCAGCAGCCTGCGCGAAGCCGCCGTCAGCCGTCTGTTCCGTGAATACGTGCCGCAAGACACCATGGAAGAGCAATGGGATATTCCCGGCTTGACCACCGCTTTGCAAAGCACCTTCCAGATTGAGCTGCCTTTGGCTGAAATGCTGGAGAAAGAATCCAATCTGACCGACGATGACTTGCATGATCGCGTTATCGAAGAATCCCAGCGTCTGCTGCAAGCCAAGATTGATCTGGTGGGGCAGCCTAACTGGGGCAACTTCGAGCGCTCCGTGCTCTTGCAGTCCATTGATACGCAATGGCGTGGCCATTTGCAGGCCCTGGATCACCTGCGTCAGGGGATTCATCTGCGCGGTTATGCCCAGAAAGACCCCAAACAGGAATACAAGCGTGAAGCTTTCGAGCTGTTCTCCGACATGCTGGACCGTGTGCGTGATGAAGTGGTCAAAGTGCTGATGACCGTGCGTATTCAGACTCCGGAGCAGGTCGAGGAAGCCGCGGTTGAGGTTCCTGCCAATTCCAATGTCCGTTTCCATCATTCGGATTACGATGCTGCCTTGAGCGGTGAAGATCCCGGTCTGGACGAAGCGGCCAAGGGCGAAGTGCCACGCGTAGGCCGTAACGATCCTTGCCCATGCGGCAGCGGCAAGAAATACAAGCAGTGCCATGGGCGCTTGAACTGATTCTGACTCAAGCTGCCCAGCCTGCAGGCTGCGAGATCAAACCCCATGAGCCCCTGGCGCATGGGGTTTTTTCTTGGATGCCAGTTTTGTTGCTGCGAACTGATCTGTGAATGGTTATATCCCGCTCATGCAGTGCCGTTTTTCCCTGTAAGCTACAGGACGCAGCTTGGTGCTACCGGCTGCAGCTGATCGTTTCTTCTGTGTGTTTTTCTATGACAACATCTCCCTTATTGCATCGTGTTGCCCTGATCGGGGCGGGCGAAGTCGCGCATTTTTATGGTGCTGCCTTGAAGTCGGCTGGTGTGCAGGTGCCGTTTATCCTGGTGCGCCGGGAAAGTGCCGCAGCCGGCGAACTGGCGCAGCAATTGGGAGCGAAACTGTGTTTGCAGGCGGATACGGATTGGCGGAGTCTTGACGGCGTGTTGTCGGCAGTGACGGGAACACAGGCAGACATAGTGGCCAAGGCCGTCATGCCGCATTTGTCTGTGGGAACGCTGTACATGGACTTGTGTACGGCCGAGCCCCAGGACATGGAGAGCATGGACGCTTTGGCGCGACAGCATGGAATCGAGCTGGCTGACCTGGCGATTATGGGCTCTGTGCCCTCTACAGGCGCTCAGACGGCTTTGTTGGCGGCAGGGCAAGGGGCAGGCAGGGCTGCGGCGTTTTGGCAGGCTCAGGGCGCTTCTGTGCGTATCTTGCCGGGACAGGCGGGGGATGCAATGCGCTTGAAGCTGCTGCGCAGTTTGATGACCAAGGGGCTGGAGGCCTTGGGAATTGAAAACTTGATGCTGGCCGAGCGCATGGGTTTGCGGGCCGAGCTGTATGAAGTCCTGGAGGATTTGAATCAGCGGGGCTTGCAGGACTTCATGGAGTCCTGCCTGCGCAGCCATCTGGTGCACGGCGTGCGCCGCCGAGACGAGGTTCTGCAAGTGCGTCGTCAGCTGGAGTTGGCAGGCATTGCGCCGCGAGTGACCAATGGCGTACTGGATTTTTTTGAGCACACGGCGCAGACCGAGTCTTTGCAAAGAGCTCAGGCCGTGGGGACACAGGAGAGTCTGGAAGTGTTCTTGGAAGAGGCCCGACAGTCGTCCTCACGCTCTTAGTTGTTCGGAAGGACAGTTTGTTGCTCGCGTTTGAGTCTGAGGTAACTTTTTTGGGGGGCTATCAAGTTTTTCCCTTCGGGAAAGGGTAAAGAGCTTGTGCTTAATAAGATGAAGCACACATACTGAAATTCAACGTTCAGCAGTCCGATATTTAGATGTTCCAGTGGCCGGATTTTCAGGCCCTCTGGGGCCAAAAGATTAAAAGAGTCGATTGATTCCCTTTGATGCAGAAATAAAAAACCGGCCAGAAGCCGGTTTTTTTAATCATGCCTGCAGGTGATTTACAGCAAGAAAACTGTTGCCAGCCCCAGAAACAGCAAGAAACCCAGTGAGTCCGTCGCAAAGGTCAGCAATACCGAGGAGCCCACAGCAGGGTCATTGCCAAAGCGATCACGCAGAATCGGGATCATCACGCCCAGCGCCGCGCCAATCAACATATTGCCGATCATGGCGGCCATCATCACGGCAGCAATGGCGATCGAGTCGGAGATAAACCAGGCAAAGAATGCCGTTACCGCGCTGCCACAGACACCAACCAGAAAGGTCACCAGCAGTTCGCGCTTGATCAATGGCAGGACGTTGGAACCTGTGACTCGGCCGGTGGCAATGGCACGAATGATCATGGTCATGGTCTGGTTGCCGGAGTTGCCACCAATACCGGCCACAATCGACATCAGGAAAGCCAGGATCACGATGTGGCTGACGGTGTCCTCAAAGCGCGAGGCAATGAAGGAAGCCGTTGCCGCCGTACAGAGGTTGATCAGCAGCCAGGGAGCCCGGTTGCGGATAGCCGTACGGATGGGCGAGAAAATATCGTCCTCTTGCAGACCGGCACGAGACAGGGCCTGTTCTTCCGAGTCCTCTTGCAGCACGTCCACTACTTCGTCAATGGTGACTCGGCCAATCAGGCGGCCAATATCGTCCACCACAGGAGCAGACACCAGGTCATAACGCTCAAAGGCCCCGGCCGCATCCGAGTCCGAATCCAGTGGATTCAGCGTCAGATAATCGGTTGACATGACAGAGGACACCAGGGTTTCAGGCTCGCTGACTAACATGCGGGTCAGGGACAGTGTGCCTTGCAGTTTATCGGCCCGGTCCACCACGAAAATCTGGTCAGTGTGGTCTGGCAGTTCCTGCAAACGACGCAGGTAACGCAGGACCACTTCCAGGGTGACATCCTCGCGCACGCGCACCATGTCAAAGTCCATGATGGCGCCCACGGTGTCTTCGGGGTAGCCCATGGCTTCGATCAACTGTGCACGCTCCTCGTCCGTCAGGCCGCGCTGCACGGCTGCCACCACATCGGGCGGCAGGTCAGGGACCAGATCGGCAATTTCGTCGGCATCCATATTGCCGGCGGCCGCGATCAGGTCCGCGGCGTCCATGGAACGAATCAGCGATTCACGTGCCCAGTCGGCTACTTCCAGCAGCACGTCGGCGTCGTGCTCGGCATCCACCAATTGCCAGATGGCCTGGCGCTCCAGCTCGGGCAAGGACTCCAGAATGAAGGCAATGTCGGCCGGGTGCAGATCGTTCAGGATGGCCTTGATCTCGCTTTCATGCTGGCGATGGATCAAGCCCTCAAGCAGGTTGGAGCGGTCGTCGTCCTCGAACTGGCGCTGGGCCAGCGATTCCACCACTTCCTGGCGCTTGAGGATGTTTTTCAGGCGATAAAGTGCCTGCTGCGCATCCTCGGGCTCCAGGCGGCGTGGCTTGGGAGTGTCACTGGGCGAAGTAGGGGGTACCAGGTTTTCCTGCATAGGCCTGCCTGTCACGAATACTTAGAGAGGGGGCAGCGGGCGGCTGCGGCGCTCGTCATCGGTAGCCACATAGGTAAGCGTGGCTTCCGTTACCTTGACCGTTTCAAGTTGCAGGCGTTTGCGTTCTGCATACACTTCCACCGAAACCGTAATGGAGGTGCGGCCTGTTTTGATGATTTCTGTGTAGAAACTGAGCAAATCACCCACAAACACGGGCTGCTTGAAGGTGAAGGCATTCACGGAAATGGTGGCAACCCGGCCTTGGGCGCGTCGTGTTGCAGGAATCGCTCCGGCAATGTCCACCTGGGACATGATCCAGCCACCAAACACGTCACCGTGAATATTGGCGTCTGTGGGCATGGGCATGACGCGCAGGGTGGGGGCTCCGTCCGGGAGCGAAGAGATGTTGCTTGAAGTAGTCACAAATACTCCCGTATTGGAAGAAAGGGTGGTGGGACAGATGCCCGTCGCGCGGAGCGCACGCCGTCAACAATAGAACCTGCCATTGTAACGGCCAGCTTTGGCTCCGCTATGAAACATTTGTTAAAGCATCAACGGTGTTGTGCCAGCCAGTCCAGAGCCAATTTGGCCCAATAGCTGGCACCAATAGGAATCAGGGCGTCGTTGAAGTCGTAGCTGCCGTTGTGCAGCATGCACGGACCCATGCCGTGGCCCTGGCTGCGGTGGTCGCCATCGCCATTGCCTAGCCAGACATAGCAGCCGGGGACTTCTTGCAACATGAAGGAGAAATCTTCGGCGCCCATGGAAGGGCGGATGTCCTGAAGCAGCTTGTCGGGGCCAACCAGCTCCTTGATGACTTGTGCGCAAAAGGCCGCTTGCTCGGGATTATTGATGGTGGGAGGGTAGCGGCGGTCAAAGTCGAACTCGGCCTTGCAACCCTGGGCGGCACAGCTTTGCTCGCAAAGTTCGCGCATGCGGGTCTCGACCAGGTCCAGGGCTTCGGTGGAGAAGGTGCGTACCGTGCCGCGCATGACGGCTTCGTTGGGAATAACGTTATCGGCAGAGCCGGCATGAATCTGGGTAATGCTCAGCACCACGGGTTCGAGGGGGTCCACATTGCGGCTGACAATGGTTTGCAGACTTTGCGCCAGTTGCACGGCCGCCATGATGGGGTCCACGCCCAGATGGGGCATGCCTCCATGGGCGCCTTTGCCTTCAATGCGAATTTCAAAGGTATTGCTGGAGGCCATCATGCCGCCTGGCAAAACCCCGAAGGTGCCGGCAGGCATGCCGGGCCAGTTATGCAGGCCAAAAACAGCTTGCATGGGGAACAGCGTGAACAAGCCATCCTTGATCATTTCGCGTGCGCCGCCAAAACCTTCTTCGGCAGGCTGAAAAATCAGATAGATGGTGCCCGCAAAATCACGGTGCTCGGACAGGTAGCGCGCTGCACCCAGCAGCATGGCGGTATGTCCATCGTGTCCACAGGCATGCATCTTGCCGTCGTGACGGCTTTTGTGTTCGAACTCGTTCAGCTCCTGCATGGGCAGGGCGTCCATATCGGCGCGCAGCCCCACGGATGGACCTTCGCCGCCCGTACCCTTCAGGATACCGACAACGCCTGTCACGCCCAGGCCACGATGTACCGGAATATCCCATTTCTCCAGCCAGGACGCGACTTGATCGGCCGTCCGGGTTTCCTCGAAAGCCAGTTCGGGGTAGGTGTGGAGATCGCGCCGGATAGCCGCAATTTCATGCGACCAGGCGGAAATGGGTTCAAACAGCTTCATGATGCGGGCTTGTCCTTGGGTTTGAACAATAAAGTAGAGTAGAGTTAACCATAAATAAACACGTATTAGGTGACAAGCCCTTGGATACTCAGCAAAAACCTTGGCTCGAGCATTATCCGGCCTCCGTGCCCCATGAGATTCAGTTAGGCGCCGAGCAGACCTTGATCGATTGTCTGGATGCCGCCATGAAAAAGCATAAGGACAGGACTGCGCTGACCTTTATGGGGCATGACATTTCCTATGAACATCTGGACCGCAGCGCGGATGCCTTCGCGGCTTGGTTACAGGCACAGGGGCTGGAGCGTGGCAGCCGTGTGATGTTGATGCTGCCCAATGGTTTGCCCTTCCTGATTTGCTTGCTGGGCACCATGCGGGCGGGCATGGTGGGCGTCAATACCAACCCGCAATACACCGAACGCGAACTGGAGTTCCAACTGGCCGATAGCCAGGCTCAGGTCATTGTGATTCTGGAAACCTTTGCGCATGTGCTGCAGCAAGTTCCTGACAATGTGAAGCCTGCCCACGTGGTGTTGAGTACCGTGGGTGATCTGATGGGGCTCAAGGGCAGCGTGGTGAATTTCGCCGTGCGTTATTTGAAACGCATGGTGCCGTCTTATTCTTTGCCGGGTTCGCACAGTCTGAAGGCCGTGCTGGAGCAGGGCAGCAAATTGAGCCTGAGCCGTCAGCCCGCCAAACCGGATGATCTGGCGCTGTTGCAATACACGGGCGGTACAACGGGCCGCCCTAAAGGCGCCATGTTGAGCCAGCGCAATTTGATGGCAAACGTCTTGCAGGTGGAGGCCGTGGGCTTTCCCGCTTTGGGCGACTTTAAAGGTCCGGCTTACACCATGATGGTGGCCTTGCCGCTGTATCACATCTTTGCGCTGACGGTTTGCGGTCTGTTTGCCATGTATGCAGGTATGCATATGGTGCTGGTGATGAATCCGCGCGATCTCAATTCGGTTTACAAGGCCTGGAAACGCAATCCGCCTGAAGTTGTTCCAGCGGTGAATACCTTGTTCAATGCGCTGGCGAATCACGAAAAATTCCGTACCTTGCCGTTTGCGCAGCTCAAACTGTGTCTGGCCGGTGGTGCCGCCTTGCAAAAAGCCGTGGCCGAGCGTTGGCTGGCTGTGACGGGCTGCCCTTTGATTGAAGGCTATGGTCTGTCGGAAACCTCCCCGGTGGTGGCGGTGAACTCGACGGATTCACGCGATTACAGTGGCACGATTGGATTTCCCTTGCCTTCAACCGATGTGCTCTTGCTGGATGAACAGGGGCAACCGGTTGCCATGGGCGAACAAGGCGAGCTGGCCGTCAAAGGGCCGCAGGTTATGTCGGCTTACTGGAACCAGCCGGAGGAAACCGCCAATGTCTTTACGCCTAATGGTTTCTTGAAGACGGGTGATATCGGTGTCATGGATCAGCAGGGACGTATTCGTCTAGTGGATCGCAAGAAAGACATGATTCTGGTGTCGGGCTTCAACGTTTATCCCAATGAAATTGAAGACGTAGTGGCGGCGCATCCTGATGTGCTGGAAGTGGCGGCGGTGGGGGTGCCCAGCGAGCACAGTGGTGAAAGCATCAAGCTGTTCGTGGTCAAACGTAATCCGTCCTTGACTGAAGCCGATATCAAGCAATGGTGCAAAGAGCGTCTGACGGCGTACAAGCGTCCCCGCATTATTGAGTTCCGTGATGAGCTGCCCAAAAGCAATGTGGGCAAGATCTTGCGCCGCGTCCTGCGGGATGAGCAAGCCAAGCCTGAAGCGCAGGCTTGATTTGGAGGTTTGGAGGACGGGACGATTACTCAGCAAATCGCTAAACCTGGCCTGCAACCTGATCTGTATGAAAAAAGCGAGCCGTTTTTAAATGGCTCGCTTTTTTATCGGGCGATGAAGATCAGAGCAGGAGGTTTGGCAACTGGCCCCGAATAAGGCGTTAAGGCTTGGGTTTGGTCGGACGCTGTGTCAGCGACGGACGCACCATGCCCAGCAACTCATCGGCAATGTGGGCATTGCCTGCGTAGACGTGACCGCTGACGGGCCAGGGCTCTTCCTGATACAGGTCCTGACACACACCCTTGGCTTCACGCACCAGCAAGGTGCCAGCGGCAACGTCCCAAGGGGCCAGGCCCATTTCCCAGTAACCGTCGTAACGCCCACAAGCCACCCAGGCCAGATCCAGCGCGGCGGCACCCATGCGGCGCACACCACGGCTGCCTGTAATGGAGGCGTTCAGGCTGGGCATGTATTGGTCGGAAAAAGAGAAGTCGCGGAAGGGAAAGCCTGTGGCCAATACCGAGTCCGCCAGTTTTTTCGATGAGGATGTCTGAATACGGCTGCCATTCAACCAGGCGCCCACACCGTACATGGCGGTAAACAGCTCTTCGCGATTGGGGTCGTAGACCACGGCAATGACCGGCGTGTCCTGGGTCAGAACGCCGTTATCCATTTGCGTGCCGGCCGGGGCAATCAGGGCAACTGAGACGGCATAGTGAGGAATGCCGTGCAGGAAGTTGGTCGTGCCATCCAGCGGGTCGATATACCAGGTGGGACGGCCTGTATTCACACCGCCGCTTTCCTCGGCCACGATATCAATGTCCGGGGTGCGCTCCATCAGCACACTGATGCAGGCCTGCTCGGCTTCATGATCGGCTTGCGACACCAGATCGTTGTGCATTTTGTTGCTGATCACCAGAGAGCTACGGTCCGACGCATAGGCTTGTAAAATAGCGGCGGCGGCATGGGCTGCGGTAACAGCAGCGTCCAGGCAGGCGCTGAGCGGTAAACGTGACAATGGCATGGCAATCCGGTTTTAAAAAAGAAAAGTCTGAAGCTGAGACTTTTCATTGTACGTGTTTGTTGGTGTCAGTTTGATTAAGGCCAGTTTAAGGGGTTAGAGCGTGTGTGAGTGTTGTTATGGGCAGGAAAATTAATGGCTGCCTCTGCGTTTGAGCCCCTGGTCCCGGCCGTTCTGGAATTCAATGAGCGTGGCGTGCCTGTCAGCGCGGTGTATCAGGATAGCTATCACCCGGCAGATGGCCCTTTGGGGCAGGCACGACGGGTGTTTCTGCACGGTAATGGTCTGCCCGAGCGTTGGCGGGGGCGATCCCAATTTACGATTTGTGAAACCGGCTTTGGACTGGGGGCCAGCTTTCTGGCTACCTGGCAGGCCTGGCGTCAGGACCCGGAGCGCAGCCAGCGGCTGCATTTCGTGTCGGTTGAGGCTCATCCTTTCCGCCATTCAGATTTGGCGATTCTGTACGCCCGCTTGCCCGAGGAGTTGCAGACCCAAGCCCAGGAACTGCTGGCAGCCTGGCCCATACTGGTGCCGGGCATACACAGGCTGGAGCTGGATAGGGGACAAGTCACACTGACCTTGGCCTTTGGGCAAGCCGAAACCATGATGCGCGAGTTGCACTGCCATGCGGACGCGTTTTACCTGGATGGCTTTGCGCCCCGTGGCAATCCTTCCATGTGGTCGCGGTCGGTCCTGGGGCAACTGGTGCGTCTGGCTGCGCCGGGGGCGACAGCGGCTTCCTGGTGCTGTGCCGGGCAGGTGCGACGTGATCTGGCCTCGGTAGGTTTTGAAGTGGAAAAAGTCCCCGGTGCCGGGGGGAAGTGGTGCACCATTCGCGCTCGCTTGCGTCCCCACCTGGGACGACGCAGCAATTTGCCACCACAGCAAGGGCGGGCGGTAGTGATTGGTGCCGGTTTGGCGGGGGCGACCTGTGCCTGGGAGTTGGCCCGCAAAGGTGTGCCCGTTCTGGTTTGTGATCCGGCACTGAGCCAGGGCCTGGATGCGACGCATCAAGGTCACCGTCTGGCTGCCATCTCCCCCGTGTTCGCCCTGGATGATGCCCCCTTGGCCCGCTTGAGCCGTAATGCTGTTCTGCATGCCTGGCAGGGCTGGAAAGACTTGCCGGAAGCGGCTCGCCCGCGTCGAGTCGGAACCTTGGTGTTTGGCCAGGCGGGCAATAGTGATGCCGAAATTCAGCAGGCGCTGGAGCGTTTGGCCTTGGACCAGGATTGGGTGCAATGGCTGGATCGTGAGCAGGGCTCGGCCTTGGCTGGGGTGCCGCTGCAAGGCGGTGGCCTGTATTTTCCGCAAGGCATGGTGGTGAATCCCGGTGCACTGGTGGCTCATCTGCTGGATCACCCCTTGATTCAATGTCTGCCAGAGCAGGTGTCCTTGCGAGCCGGCCAGGAGCCGGGGGTGTGGGATATCTGCAATCAGCAGGGGGAGCGCCTGGAAAGCAGCAATCGTGTAGTGATAGCCGCGGCAGCCCAAAGCCTGAGTTTGCTGCCCGACGAGTTCTTGGCCCAGCATCCTCTACCACGGTTGGCGGCCATGCAACGTCTGGCCGGGCAGGTGACATACTTGCCTGCCGACCAGGCTTTGACTCGTGGTGAAGTGACTTTAAGTGGTCAGGGCTATATCCTGCCTGTAGACCCGCAGGGGCAAGTTATCGGCAGCACCTACGAACGTTTTGGTGAATCTGCCCAGGTCAGCCGCCAGGGCCATCAGCAAAATATAGAAAAAGTTTCTGTCATGCTGGCCAATCCCGCTGTGACGGTGGCAACACCTGCACAAGGATGGGCCGGTTGGCGCTGTGCTTTAAGTGATCATTTGCCCGTGATGGGTTTTGTGCCGGGCCTGCCCGGTTTGTTTATGGCTGCGGCTTACGGCTCACGTGGTTTGAGTTGGAGCCTGCTGGCAGCCAGTTTGTTTGCCGCTTATTGTCTGGAGGAACCCATTCCTTTGGAGCGGCGTTTGGAGCAAGCCTTAATACCTCGCTAAGGCCCTTTTTTCGAATTATTTCGGCGAAATGTGAAGCAACATTTTCCTTTGTAGCGCAAATACGTCAAAATAGTGGCCTTGTTAAGTAATCTTGAGCGTGACCCTGCGATCAGCATCGTGCCGTTCGCTCCACTCTGACGACGTGACACAATTGTTTAATCATCTGAGTTTGTTGACGACGAAACCGGCCCAGGCCGATTTCGCTTTTGTCGAAACCGATTTTGCGCTGCGCATCGAAGCTCATGCGCCGGGTGTTTTTCGTTTCCGCTGTATGCCGGCTACCCGGCTCGATAATGAAAAGCTCAGTACCCGTGCCAAAGCTTTGGGCGATATGCTGCTGGCCCGCCATGAGGCGGTCAGCGAATTTCAACTGGAAGCAGCCGATTCGGGCTGGCGGATTGAGCAGGGCGAGCTTGCCCTGCACATTCAGGCCAATCCGTGGCGCTTTGAGGTCCGGCGTGGCGAGCAACTGCTCTTGAGCAGTGGCGATCAGCCATTGATGCTCGAGCAAGAGCCCAACAGTTGCTGGCAGCTGGTTCTGGCCCTGGCCGAGGAAGACGCCCTGTATGGTTTGGGCGAAACCCTGGGCGAACTGGACCGCCGCGAGGAAACGGTTGATACCGATCGTCCGGACGACCGCAGCCTGCCTTTGCTCTGGAGCACCCAAGGCTGGGGTTTATACATCAATACCTTCGAGCGGGTTGAACATGATCTGGGTCAGCAAGACCTGGATGCGTACCGCGCTCGTGTACACGCTGCCGACCTGGATTTCTTCCTGTTCCTGGGTGATCCCAGCGAAATTATCAACCAGTACTCCGCCTTGACGGGCCGTGCTGGTCAGCCCGGTGTCACGCCTATGGGCTTGTGGCTGGATGGCGCTCAGGCGCAGGATGTAACGTCCTTGCGTGAGCTGGCCAATCAGTGCCGCGAGCAGGGCATTGCGCTGGATGTGGCCGTCTTGCCGCCACCGGAGCCTTACGATTTTCAGCAGGACAAGCCTACGCTGGAGTGGGATGCCGCCCGCATGGCTGACCCTCGCGACGCTTTCTCTGCCTTGCAGAATGATCAGTTGCAGCTGGCCGCCTGGACTCGTCCTTGCGTACTGGCGGGCACCAGCTTGTTCGAAGAGTGGGAAGATCGCGGTTGGTTGCTTATCAATGATGACGACGGCTGCGCCTATGTCTTCCCTGGCGACGAGCTAAGCGGTGGACGCGACTACGGTTTGCTGGACCTGACCCACAAAGACGTGTTCCGCATGTGGACCGAGCGCCAGCGTCAGATGGTCGACGATGGTCTGGGTGCCGTGCTGTGCAATGCCCGCTTTGATATTCCGGATGCCATCACCAGCCGTGGTGGCGAGTCTGGCGCCCTGTTGCGTGCAATTTACCCTGTGCTGGCACGTCAGGCCCTGTTTGATGCTGTTGCCGGTCACAAGACACCGCAAGAAGGCGTGGTTGCCAGCCGCGACCTGAGCCCATCTTCCCAGCGCTTTGCCTGGCAGTTGGGCCCGCAGGTGGAAAATACCTGGGCAGGTCTGACTGAATCCTTGAAGTCCGCCTTGGCTACCGGTAATAGCGGCGTGCCTATCCAGATTCATGGCTGGGGCAATGCGGCTGCATCGACTAGCGAAATGACGCCAGAGTTGTATCTGCGTTGGTTGGCCATGTCGGTTTTCTCGGCAAACTTCAGTCTGCAAGGTATTCCTGCCTTGCGTCCTGATGCGTTTGATGAAGAAACCCAGGCTCAGGTTGCTCATTGGCTGGAGTGGCGTTTCCGTCTGGTGCCTTATGTATTGGGCATTATTGAAGACGCCGTGCGTACTGGCTTGCCGGTACAGCGTTCCATGGCTCAAAGCTTCCCGGCAGATGCCCAGGCTCGCTTGTGGGATACCCAGTATTTGTTGGGTCCTGCCTTGCTGGTGGCTCCTGTCTTGCAGCCCGGCCAGGATATCGAGGTCTATCTGCCTGAAGGCGATGCCTGGTGGGATCTGAGCACGGGCTGGCGCTATGAAGGTGGCACCATCCTGAAAATGACTGTGGGTCTGGATCGCTTGCCGGTCTTTGGCCGCGAAGGCCATATGCTGTGTCTGGGACCGGTGGTCAAGCATACATCCGAGTTCAACTCGGCTCGTTTGCTGGATGAGGTCTGGATGTTTGGCATGCCCGAGCACAGCCCGGTTGTGATGCGCAACAAGATTCGCGTCATGCAGATGCAGGGTTCCAGCTACATCAAGGGTCTGGAAGGATTGAAGATCCTGCCGTCCGAAGGGCTTGAGGTCAAACGCCGTGGTGCCGAGGTTCGTATTTCTCGTGCCCGTTAAGTGCTAGACGAGCCTGATCGTCTTTGAATGCCTCCCGGCATTGGGGTCTGACCTCAGTCTCGGGAGGCATTTTCTATTTTCAGCAGTAAATGCTCCTGGATAGATGTTCCGATTTTGTTTCTGAAACAGGGAAAAGGGCAGGGGCGGGGCCTTAGCAAGACGCTGTTTTCAGGTTTTTTAAAGAAAAACGCCTTTTTTCCAATTATTTTGCATTTAGTGCTTGACGACTCCTTCGAATCAGGCCATAATTTCATCTTTCAGTCGGGGGTCGTTAGCTCAGTCGGTAGAGCAGCGGACTTTTAATCCGTTGGTCGCGCGTTCGAGTCGCGCACGACCCACCACTAAACTGAAACGTAGAAACAAGGCCGCTCTTAGCGGCCTTTTTCTTTGGGCGCTTGCCTTGCACAGCCAAGGTCACATCCGCGCATTGGCCGGTCGGAAATCTTGCTATACAGTGCAGCCCTCAGTATGGTTTCAATATTTCCTTGGGTTATATCTATCTGGTCATAGTCAAATTTGCTTTATGGTAAATTTCGCTTACAGCTCAGGCTTTTATAACTCGACTGACTAACTAGGCTGAGTTCATCTTGATTCGTCTTGAACACATCTCAAAAACCTATTCCCTGGCAGGCAAGACCGTTCATGCTTTGAACGACGTTTCCTTGCAGATTCACCAAGGAGAGGTCTTCGGTATTATTGGTCGCTCGGGTGCTGGGAAAAGTACGCTGATCCGCATGCTCAATCTGCTTGAGCAACCCAGTTCAGGTCAGGTCTGGGTACAGGATCAGGACATCACACGCTTTTCGGGTGCGCAGTTGCGCGCGTTCCGACAGGGCGTGGGTATGGTGTTCCAGCATTTCAATCTGCTCCATTCCCGCACGGTTCTGGATAATGTCTGTTTTCCTCTGCGCCTGGCAGGGGTGGATCGCGCCCAACGTCACGCTCGTGCTCTGGAAGTGCTGGAGCTGGTGGGCTTGAAGGACCATGCCAATAAGTATCCCCGTCAGTTATCGGGCGGACAGCAGCAGCGCGTCGGTATTGCCCGTGCCCTGGCCAATCGGCCACAGCTTTTGCTGTGCGACGAAGCGACCTCGGCGCTGGATCCGGAAACCACCCAGTCGATCTTGCGTTTGCTGCGCGAGATCAATCAGGAACTGGGGCTGACGATTGTCCTGATTACGCACGGCATGGATGTCATTCGCTCAGTCTGTGATCGGGTTGCCGTGATTGATGCCGGCAAGATCGTGGAGTGTGGTGAAGTGCTGGATGTGTTCCTGCACCCGCATCATCCCACTACGCAGTCCTTGCTCAGTGAAAGCGGCGTGAACGCTGACGACTGGCATGCCTTGGCAGAAGGTGTGCCCGGTAGTGTCATGCGCTTGAGCGTGCGCGGTGTGGCGACAACGGAGCCTTTGATCAGCCGCATTACCAGCCAGCTGGGGCTGAATGTCAGCATCTTGCAGGGAGCCATTGGCCGCATCAAAACCGAGCCTTACGGACAACTGGTGGTGGCCGTGCAAGGGGATGCGCAGGCTAAAGCAGGGCTGGATGCCTTGCTGACTGAATTGAATGTCCAATTTGAGGTATTGCGACCATGAACTTTAGCAACCTGGATTGGGCGCTGATTGGTGAAGCCACGATTGATACCTTGTTGATGACGGGTATTTCGCTGGGCTTTACCGCAATTATTGGTTTGCCATTAGGCGTGCTGCTGTTTCTGACCAGCCGCAAGCAGATGCTGGACAATGCCTGGATCTACCAGAGCTTGTCCTTGATCGTGAATATTTTGCGGTCCGTGCCGTTCCTGATTCTCCTGATCGTCATTATTCCTTTGACACGCATTCTGGCCGGTACGTCGTTGGGGGTGCAGGGCGCTATTCCACCCTTGGTCCTGAGCGCCGCGCCGTTTTTTGCCCGTTTGGTGGAAAACGTCCTGCGTGAACTGGACCCCGGTGTGAATGAGGCCTGCCGTGCCATGGGAGCGAACTCCCGTCAGACCGTTTTGCTGGCTTTGCTGCCTGAGGCGACGACCGGCATTGTGGCGGCCCTGATTGTGACCGCCATTGCCCTGGTGGGGTATTCGGCCATGTCCGGTGTGATCGGCGGCGGTGGCCTGGGTGACCTGGCCTTGCGCTTTGGTTATCAACGATATCAAACGGATGTCATGGTGGTGACCGTGACTATCCTGGTGGTGCTGGTGCAACTCCTGCAGGTGTTTGGAGACGCCATGGTGGCTCGCTTGAGCCGAAAATAAGTCCTGGCAGCTATCGTCATAGTCTTGCCTTTCTGAAACTGGAGTCGCTCATGTCTTTGAAGAAATTTGTTCCCGTTCTGGCCTTGTCCGTGTCGGCTCTGCTGGCCAGCGTGGCCCAAGCTGCCGAGACCCTGTCGGTTGCTGCTACCCCCGTGCCGCATGCCGAGCTGCTGGAGTTTGTGAAGCCTGCTTTGGCCAAGGAAGGTGTGAACCTGGATATCAAGGTGTTCACCGATTACGTGCAGCCCAACCAGCAAGTGGCTGACGGCCATATCGATGCCAACTTCTTCCAGCACAAACCTTACCTGGATACCTTCAATAAAGAACACAAAACCGATCTGGTGTCGGTGGCTGTGGTTCACGTTGAGCCCTTCGGTGCTTACTCCACCAAGATCAAGAGCCTGGATGAGCTGAAAGAAGGCGCGTTGGTGGCGATCCCTAACGATCCTTCCAACGGTGCCCGTGCCTTGCTGCTGCTGCAAAAAGCCGGTGTTCTGACTCTGAAAGATCCCTCCAACATTCTGGCAACCTCGCGTGATGTGGACCAGAACCCCAAGAAGCTGAAGTTCAAGGAGCTGGAAGCCGCTACCTTGCCTCGCGTTCTGGCTGATGTGGATATCGCCCTGATCAACACCAACTACGCGCTGGAAGCCGGTCTGAACCCCACCAAGGATGCTTTGGCTATCGAAGGTGCAGACTCCCCTTACGCCAACTTG
This sequence comes from Alcaligenes sp. EGD-AK7, assembly GCF_000465875.3. Lineage (NCBI taxonomy): Bacteria > Pseudomonadati > Pseudomonadota > Betaproteobacteria > Burkholderiales > Alcaligenaceae > Alcaligenes > Alcaligenes sp. EGD-AK7. The sequence continues at coordinate 166,000 of NZ_AVOG02000056.1, forward strand.
ATCGCTGTAGCTGCCAAGTCCAAGGATGACCCACGCGTGGCCAAGCTGATCCAGGCTCTGCATAGCGAAGACGTGAAGAAATTCATCGCTGACAAGTACAAAGGTTCTATTGTTCCTGCGTTCTGAATTTGAGTGTTGATACGACTCGCTGTATGAAAAAACCTCGGGATTTCCCGAGGTTTTTCTTTTTTTAAAACTATTAAATACAAACAGTTGTGCTGCTTCGGGTAGGATAGATCAACGCTGGGGCAGGTCATGAGCCTGCGCTGACTTGGGTAAAACATCGAACTGGCTGGTTTTGGGTCAGTCCCTACAGAGGAGTAACGGATGTTCAATAAGAAAATGAAAACCCTGATGGCCGGTTTGGCCTTGGCTTTGGCTTTGCCCGCTGGGCAGGCTCTGGCACAACAAGGCAAAGAGCTGGTGGTCGCAACCGATACGGCGTTTGTGCCTTTTGAGTTCAAGCAAAACGGTAAATACACCGGTTTTGACATCGACCTGTGGGATGCGGTCGCCAAGAAGGCCAATCTGAATTACCGCTTCCAGCCCATGGACTTCAACGGCATTATTCCGGGCCTGCAAACTCGCAATCTGGATGCTGCGCTGGCCGGGATCACCATTCGTGATGACCGCAAGCAAGTGATCGATTTCTCCGATCCTTACTACGAAAGCGGTCTGGCCATTCTGGTCAACACCGATAACTCGGCCATCAAGACTGCCTCCGATCTGGAAGGCAAGACTGTGGCGGTGAAGATCGGTACCGCCACGGTGGACTTCATGCAGCGCTCGGTACCTACTGCCAAGCTCAAGCTGTTCCCCAATATCGACAATGCCTTCCTGGAGCTGGCAACAGGCCGTGTGGACGCGGTGGTGCACGATACGCCTAACGTGCAGTACTACGCCCAGACCGGCGGTAAAGATCGTGTGAAGGTCACTGGCGCCGTGAAAAGTGGCGACTTCTACGGTATTGCCTTTCCCAAGGACAGCGAATTGGTGCCGGTTGTGAACCAGGCTTTGAAAGATATTCGTGCTGATGGCACCTACGACAAAATCTACCAGAAATGGTTTGGTAAACAGCCTGAATAAACAGGCGTAAAGCCAAGCGCATGCCAAGCGGTGATCGCGTGTCGTAACGGGATCACCGCTTTTATTTTTTGACGCTCTGTTGTGGGCGTTTATTCAAAGACAAAGGTAGCACTGTGACTTTTGAATGGGACGCTATCTGGGGGGCTTTACCCAGCCTTCTGGAAGGTACAAAAATGACGCTGCTCATTACCCTTTTGGGGTTGGTGGGTGGCGCTATATTGGGTTTTCTGACCGGGGTGATTACCACCTATATTCGGGTACCGGTCACCTGGCGCCGAGCCGCCTTGTTCGTGTTGGGCGTGTTTGCACTGGGCTTTGCGCTCAAGGGCCTGTCCTGGCTGATGAGCAATTGGCTAAGCTTTGTGCCAGCCTGGATCTGGAGCTCCATACAGGCGCTGATCGCTCTGTCGCTATTGGGTTTTTTCAGACGCTATCTGCTGTATGTACTCTCTTTCCTGTGCCAGCTTTACGTGCTGTTCATCCGCGGCACGCCTATCGTGGTGCAGGTGATGTTCATCTACTTCGCGCTGCCCATGCTGGCCAGTATCCGAATTGACGGGCTGACCGCGGCGATCTTCACCTTGATGATCAACTCCGGGGCTTATATTTCCGAGATTGTGCGTGGTGCCTTGCAATCTGTGCCCAAGGGCCTGAAAGAGGCCGGAGAGGCCATGGGCCTGCCATTTCACAAGATCTTGCGCCACATTATTGGACCGGTGGCGTTTCGCCGCATGATTCCCGCCATGGGTAATCAGTGCATCATCAGCTTGAAGGATTCTTCGCTGTTTATTGTGATTGGGGTTGCCGAGCTGACTCGTCAGGGCCAGGAAATTATTGCGAATAACTTCCGTTCGGTGGAGATTTGGGGAGCGGTGGCGGTGATCTACCTGATCCTGACCAGCCTGATTGCCCTGACTCTGAAGTTTATTGAACACCGCATGAGGATTGTATGAGTATTGTCGAGTTCAAGAAGGTAACCAAGCGCTTTGGCGACAATATCGTGCTCGACGATATCAGTCTGAATATTGATAAAGGCGAAGTGGTTGTGGTGGTTGGCCCGTCCGGGTCGGGAAAATCCACCTTCCTGCGCTGCATCAACAAGCTGGAAGACATTCAGGCTGGCGATATCGTGGTCAATGGTTTGAGCGTCAATGGCACGCCCGCTCAGGTGCGCGACTTGCGCCGGGAAGCAGGGATGGTGTTCCAGCAGTTCAATCTGTTTCCACAGATGAGCGCTTTGGAAAACGTCATGTTCGGGCCTATCCATACGCGTGGCACCAGCCGCTCTCAGGCGCGTGAGGAAGCGACGGAGCTGCTGGCCAAGGTCGGCCTGGCCGAGCGTATGAATCATTATCCTAACGAGCTGTCCGGTGGTCAGCAGCAGCGGGTCGCCATTGCTCGCGCTCTGGCGATCAAGCCCAAGCTGATGCTGTTTGATGAGCCTACCTCCGCACTGGACCCGGAATTGCGTCAGGAAGTGCTCAAGGTCATGCAGTTGCTGGCGGAAGAGGGCATGACCATGGTGGTGGTGACACACGAGATGGATTTTGCGCGTCGCGTGGGGAGCCGCCTGATCTTTATTGATCAGGGCAGGGTGGCACACGATGGCCCACCTGCGGAGTTGCTGAGTAATCCACCTAGCCAACGTTTGAAAGACTTTTTGCAGCACGTGGCTTAAGAGTCTGGCTGGATCGTCGGCTAAAAAAAGCCCTTCAGGCCCTTGGCTTCATCGCCAAAATCCTGAAGGGCTTTCTTGTGACTATCAGCCTGTGCGTGACAGGTCAGCGCTTATCGGGAGGGCGTCACGTAGATGGTGCGCGTGGCAACGACGCGGTTCGCGCCATCCGGCTTGATGCGGATCGTGACCTGACGGGGTGTAAAGCCGGCGGGCAGCTCTGCGGAGCCATTGATGTAGGCGTAACGGCCTACGCTGACAGGCTGGCTGGGCAGGTCCACATTGCCGCTGCGACCATTGCTGTAGCGGCCAGCAGCAACCAACTCCATGGTGCCGGTGAATTCGGCGTCCTTGCCCTTGTCCTGCATTAGCAGCACAAAGTGGTTCAGTTGGCCGTCCGTAACCGAGAACTCGGCAGCGCGAATGCCAGGGGAGGTGCCGCGCGGGTCAGGAGGCATGGCATCGGCAAATAGCGCGATATCCTTTTCCAGCTTGGTGACCATGGCCTGCAGATCGCTGGTCTGTTTGCCCAGCTTGTCTTCCTTCTGGCTGACATCTTCAAGATCGCGACTGGTCTGGTTCAACTGAGCTTGCAGACGTTGCTTGTCAGCATTGGCGCTGTTGAGGTCATAGTGCAGTTGTTCCGACTGCTCCACGGTCAGGCGCGTAGGGCCATAGCTTTTTTGCAAGAACAGCAGGCCACCAGCACCTAGGGCAATACCTGTCAAAAGCAGGACAAACCAGCGTGGAATACGGCGTTTTCGACGGCTGGAGCCGTAGGCGGTGGGTTTGAATACGGTGCGTTTGGAGGAACCAAGCATGAGAACAGACGTTCCTGTCAGACAAGGGACTCAAAGCAAATCAAGTCCCGATTACAAAACCCATTAGCATAGACGTCATTGGGGCTACGGAGGCGGGATGGCTGGCTTTGTTGCCCTTTGTTGTGCTTGGAAACGTCTGCCAGCTAGCCTGGAAAATATCAGTTTACTGTGAGGGTGCTAACGATTCCAAGTGTTGGTTTAACTCGGCTAATCGTTCGGGGGTACCGACATCCATCCAGAAACCTTCATGCAGACTGCCCAGCACCTGCCGGCGCTCGATGGCGGCATGCAGCAGGGGGGCGGCTTTGGCAGGCTGATCTTTAGGCAGATGGGCAAAGAGTTCGGGTTTGTAGACCCCTATGCCGCTCAAGGTGGCGCTGCGGGCACCCGCAAGGGTTTTGGCACATAGGTGCAATTGTCCTTCTTGCATGCCAAAGTCGCCTTCGGGGTGGTGGGGCGGGTTGGGTGTCAGGATCAACCAGGCCTGCTCCCGGCCAGCTTGCAAACGTTCGGCCATGGCAAAGGCTTGGGCAGGATCCCAATCGGACCAGATATCGCCATTCATTAACAGGAAAGGCTGGCCCTGGAAAAAATCCAGTGCCTTGGCAATGCCTCCGGCAGTTTCCAGGGCAGATGATTCAGGCGAGTAGCTCAGGCGCAGGCCCCATTGGCTGCCATCACCCAGAGTGGATTCAATCTGCTCACCCAGCCAGGCGTGGTTGATGATGACTTCTCGAAAGCCGGCTTTGGCCAGCGCGCGCAAGTGCCAGACGATGAGAGGCCGACCACCTGCTGGAATCAGGGGTTTGGGGCAGGTGTCGGTCAAGGGGCGCATGCGCTCGCCTCGACCGGCCGCCAGAATCATGGCGCGCATCAGACCGTCATGCCCAAAACAGTTTGGCGACCTTCCAGGCGGTTCAGCAGGCGCAGCAAACCGTTAAAACACTCGTAGCGGCTGGCCACCTGATGTACATAGCCCAGCAGGCGGGGCATATGGTCCAGATAATGATGTTTGCCGTCACGCAGAGAGAGGCGGGCAAACACACCCAGAATGCGCAGATTGCGTTGCAGGCCCATCCATTCGTATTGCTGGTGGAACACGGCAAAGTCGGCAGGCACATCCAGGCCGGCTTCCATGGCGGCTTGCCAGTAGCGAATTGCCCAGTCCAGTTGCTGCTCTTCCGTCCAGGTAACACGCGCGTCCATCACCAGGGAGGCAATGTCATAGGTGATGGGGCCAGCCAGGGCGTCCTGGTAGTCGATAACACCGGGCTCGCTTTGGCCGGGCAGGGGCATCATCAAATTAGGGCTGTGGAAATCCCGGTGCACGAGTACAGTAGCGCTTTGCACATTGGCCTGAACCAGCTCGGCAAAGGTTTTGCGCAACATCTCCTGATCTTTTTCGCTCAGTTCGAACTGGCGATGTTTTTGGATGTACCACTCGGGGAACACCTGCAGCTCTTCCAGCAAACGCTGTTCGTTGTAGGGAGGCAAGCCCGTGGTGTCGGCTTGTTGCAATTTCACCAAGGTCAACAGCGTACTGCGGTACAGTTTGTCCAGCTCGCTTTGCGGCATGGGGTTTTTCAGCGCGGTCTGAAAATTGTCCTGACCCAGATCGCTGAGCAGCAAAAAGCCTTGTTCAGTGTCTGCTGCCAGGATTTCGGGCACGTGGATGCCCGTCGGTGCCAGCAGTTCGGTAACGTGCACAAAGGGCTTGCAGTCTTCCGTGGCCGGAGGCGCATCCATCAAAATGACGGTTCGATCCTGGGCTTGCAGGCGAAAGTAACGGCGAAAGCTGGCGTCGCTGGAGGCCGTTTGCAGGCTGTCCAGATCCAGTCCAAACCGGGACTTCAGGGTGTTCAGCCAGGTAATTGCTTGCTGCAAACGAGGGTCGGTAGCGGCAGAAATAGAAGCAGACATAAATAAAGGGAAGCAGAAGATCGTAACGGATTAGTGTTTAGCAGTGCCGCTAAACGGCAGGCTTAACTATAATACCGGGTCGCCAGGGTTTTTCGTCTCTGGTGGAACAAATGCAGGACATAAATGCAGGACACAACTGGAGGCGCAGTCTTAGTGCGAGTTGCGGCGTGGTATATCGTGTTGATGATGACAGGCATGGGGGTCGCCCAGGCTCAGTCGTCCGTGCGTCCGTCTTTAAAGACGTCCCCCGGTTTGCAAGTGCGCAAGCTCCAGGAAGAGGATATGGCCGTCTATCTGATAGGCGACCAGATGAAAACACTGGAAGATGGCACCTTGCGTCTGGAAGGCGGTGCCCAGGTCCGGCGCATTGATTCTGTCGTCAAAGGCGACCGGATCGACTATCAGGAAAAAACCGGCCAGGTGGAAGTACGTGGCAACGGCCTGATCATGCGTGATGGGGCCCTGGTGCGCAGCCCGGAGTTTGATTACAACCTGGACGCGGATACAGGGCGCATGTCGTCCCCGGAGTTCTGGCTGGGGGCCACCGGCGGTAGCGGTACCGCGACGCAGGCTGATATTCTCAGTTCCAACCATATGCGGCTATCCGATGTGAATTACTCGGGTTGTCCATGTCCTGAGCCTGCCTGGTATATCCAGTCGCCCAAGGTTGATCTGTATTCCAAGGAAAACGAAGGGGTGGCGCGTAATGGCGTCTTGTACTTCAAGGGTATGCCCCTGTTGTATTCTCCCTACCTGACCTTTCCGCTCCGTAAAGAGCGCAAGTCCGGTTTCCTTTTGCCTACTTACGGCATGACGACGCGGGGTGGTGTAGACCTGAGCGTGCCGTATTACCTGAATCTGGCCCCTAATTACGACGCCACCCTGACGCCACGTTTCATGGGCAAGCGCGGTGCCATGCTGGGTGGGGAGTTCCGTTACCTGGGTGACAGCTTCTCCGGAGAGCTGACCGGTAACTACCTGCCTGATGACAAGGAGCTGGGTTATAAACGCTGGTTGTTCATGGGGCAATATCGCCAGAGCCTGCCTGCCAGTTTCTATTTGAATGCGGATATCCGCCGTGTCTCGGATGATGATTATTTCCGTGACTTCAGCAGTTTTGGATTGAACGATTCCACCATTCAGGATCTGGCCAGCACGGTGACTCTGGGTTGGGGTGGTTCCAAGTATTTCCGCTCTCACGTCAGTGCGACGCGGTATCAGACCCTGCAGGATTCTTCTACTGGATATCGTCAGCCACAGTACGACAAATTGCCTGAGTGGTATTTGGGTGCATCCCGTTATAACTGGGGTGGCTTTGATGTAGTCAGCGATAACTACGCAACCCGTTTCCGTTTGCCGTTTTACAGTGGCAATCTAAGCGAATTTGACAGCATGCGCAGTACCCGTCTGGCTCCAGATGGTACGCGTTTCTCGTCCTACACAACGGTGGCTTATCCTATCGTTCGCCCAGGCTGGTACATCACGCCCAAAGCGGGCCTGCACATGAGCCAGTACCAGACAGACTGGTATGTGGGTGATCCTAATATGGCGCGTTTCGCGGACCGGGCCCGTACGCAAAGTCGTGTTTTGCCTATCCTGTCCCTGGATACCGGCATGACCTTCGAGCGTGACACCACCTTGTTTGGCAACGACTCCATTCAAACCCTGGAGCCGCGTGTTTACTATCTGTACGTGCCTTATCGCGACCAATCCTCGCTGCCCTTGTACGACACCAGTCTGGCCAGTTTCAACTTTGCCCAGGCTTTCAGTGAAAACATTTTCTCCGGTGGTTGGGACCGTATCTCCAATGCAAACCAGGTCACCGTCGGCCTGACGTCCCGCTGGCTGGATGCTGACACGGGCTATGAGCGTCTGGTTCTGCAGGCTGCTCAGCGCTTGTATTTTGATAAGCAAACCGTAACACTGGGCGCTGAAAAAGCGCGTACCAGCACCCGCTCAGACTATCTGGTCGGTGCCAGTGCGGCTTTGACCAATACGTTCTCGGTCAACTTCGATGCGCAGTTCAATCCAGACGAAAAACGCCGCAACCGTCTGGCCTCCGGTATTCGTTGGCGTCCTAAACGCCTGGCAACACTGGGTGTGAACTATCGTTATGAGCGTGACCCCCGTCAAGTCGTTGACCCCAACTTCACGCCGACTGATGAAGATCATCGTGGCAAGGAATACGTCTCCATGACGGGCCAATGGCCGTTGAGCAACAAGGTGTACGCTGTGGGACGTTACGATTATTCCATCCAGGAAAGCCGTGGCACGCAAACGGTGCTGGGGCTGGAGTATAAAGGCGACTGTTGTTGGGCGGCTCGTGTGGTGATGCAACGCTATGCGGTTTCGGCCAGGGAAACCAATAAGGCCCTGTTCTTCCAGCTGGAGCTATCCGGTTTGGGCGGAATTGGCAACGACCCTATCAAAATGCTGCGTGACCGTGTGATTGGCTATGAACCCGTCACCAATCCCGTACAGGAAAAAATGATTCATGAGAGGTATGAATAATATGCGTTTCAGCTTGAAAAACCGTACCCTGTCATTGGCTTTGATGGCCGTCATGGGGCTGGGCACGGCTCAAATGGCTCAGGCGCAGTCCAAGCCCGCTGCAGCCAAGGCGGCACCCGCTGCTTCCTCCCAGTTTGTGGATGGCATTGCTGCCGTGGTCAATGACGAGGTGATTACCCTGCGTCAGGTTGATCTGGAAGCCGCACAGGTGCTGGAACAGTTAAAGCAGCAGAAAATTCCTGCTCCTGATCATGACATCTTGCGCAAACAGGTTTTGCAACGGCTGATCAATGAGCGCCTGGAGCAGCAGGAAGCTCGCGCCATGGGGATTTCAGTCGGTCCACAGCAAGTGGATGAAGGTGTGCGCATGATTGCTTCGCGCAACAATATGACCGAAGCCCAGTTGCGAGCCGAGATTGAAAAGAATGGCATTAGCTGGGAGCAGTACCGTGCCAATCTGAAGCAGGAAATCCTGCTGGATCAGTTGCGCATGCGTGCGGTCGACAGCAGCATCAATATTACGGACGCCGACATTGATATTTACCTGCGCTCTCAAGGTGGCGCAGGTTTGGGCAATTTGGGGCAATCGGCGGCACAGGCGCAAAATGCACCTGTCAGTCTGGCGCAGATCCTGGTGCGAGTGCCTGAAGGCGCGAACTCCAGCGAAGAAGCGCGTTTGCGGACCAAAGCAGAGGGCCTGCTGGCCCAGGTTCGTTCCGGCGCAGACTTTGCCGGTTTGGCTGCCTCCAACTCGGATGGTCAAGAGGCTCTGAGCGGTGGTGCGTTGGGAACTCGTTCCTTGTCCGACTGGCCTGACTTATTTGCACAAGCTGTCCATAACCTGGCCCCCGGCCAGGTTTCCGACCTGATTCGCAGTGGTCAAGGTTTCCATATTCTGAAGGTGCTGGAGCGAGGCGGTGCTGCGCCTGGCAATACTTCGCCTGTGCCCAGTGCGGCATCGGCGCAGTCCGGTCCCATGATGGTGACCCAGACTCATGCTCGCCATATTCTGGTCAAGCTGTCCAAGGTTATGACTTCCGAGCAGGCTCGTCAGCGCATTGAGCAACTGCAAGTGCGTTTGCGCAATGGCGAGTCCTTCCAGGATCTGGCCAAGCGTTACTCGGAAGACAGCAGCGCACCACAAGGTGGTGATTTGGGTTGGCTCTCGCCTGGTGAGACAGTGCCTCCGTTCGAGCAAGCCATGGACAAGCTGCAACCCGGCAACGATACCGCCGTGGTGGAGTCCCAGTTTGGCTGGCACCTGATCCAGGTGATCGAGCGCCGTACCCGCAATATGGAAGGTGAGTACAAGCGCATGCAGGCCCGTCAGGCTCTGTTCCAGCAGCGTGCCGAGCCAGCTTTCGAGGACTGGCTGAACAGCCTGCGCGGCCGCGCTTACATTGATAACCGTTTGGACCCCGAGTCCAGCACCCGCCGTCGCTAAGGATAAGTATGGCCCAGCATCAGGCGCGCAAGCGCTTTGGACAGAACTTTCTGGAAGATGAGGCCATCATCGACCAGATCATCCGTGCGATTGGCCCTCGGCCTGTCGATAATATGGTGGAAATTGGTCCGGGCCTCTCGGCCCTGACCCGACCGCTGACGCAGGCGCTGGAGCGTTTGCGTGTGGTCGAGATTGACCGTGATCTGGCTGCCCGTCTGCGTAATCACTATTCGCCCAGCAAGCTGGAAATCATTGAGGCTGATGCCTTGAGTGTGGACTTCGGTGCTTTAGGCCCGAATCTGCGTATTGTGGGTAATCTGCCGTACAACATCTCCAGCCCCTTGCTCTTTCATTTGCTGGACTATGCCGATGCCGTGGTGGATCAGCACTTCATGCTGCAACGCGAAGTGATTGATCGCATGGTCGCCAAATCCGGCTCTTCAGACTACAGCCGCCTGTCGGTGATGCTGCAGGCACGCTATCGCATGGTGAAGTTGTTTGAAGTGCCGCCCGAGGCATTCAACCCACCACCGCGTGTTGTGTCGGCAGTCGTGCGTATGGTGCCTTTGGCGGCAGATCGTCCCCAGGCGCGTGATGCGCGTGTATTCAGTCAGGTTGTGGCGCGGGCCTTCTCGCAAAAACGCAAGATGTTGCGCGGTGGCCTGGGTGACTGGACGGCTCATATCGACTGGGAGGCGCTGGAAATTGCACCTACCAGCCGTCCGGCTGATTTGTCCCTGGCACAGTACATTGCCCTGGCCGATCACCTGATGGATAAGGGCGTTATCCAAGCCGCCTGATAGACAAAACTCCATAATGAACGACACCCCAAAACAGGATATAGATTCCGTTTTGGGGTGTTTTTTTATGAGGGACACCGTTGAGGCCATACGGAATGATCGGCCATTCCTGGTTGAGTCTGCAGTGGCAGAGTTTCCTGCCCTCATGCAGAGCCCTGGCTCCTAGCCAAAGAACCAATAGCAGACCGCAATCGAGGCCAGTACGCCTGCCAGATCAGCAATCAAGGCGCAGGAAACCGCGTGGCGGGCACGTTGGATGCCGACCGCACCAAAGTAGACCGCCAGCACATAGAAAGTTGTCTCTGTGCTGCCCTGCACGGTCGCACCCAGCAGGGCCGGGAAGCTGTCCACGCCGTGATGCTGCATGGTTTCAATCAACAGGGCACGAGCGGCACCGGCTGAAAAGGGTTTGACCAGAGCTGTAGGCAAGGCATCAATAAAACGCGTATCCAGTCCGGTCAGGTTCACCAGCCAGCGGATCACGTCCAGCACGATATCCAGAGCGCCAGAGCTGCGTAGCACGCCCACAGCGCACAGCATGGCCACCAGATAGGGCAACAGATCCCTGGCGACGCCAAAGCCTTCTTTAGCACCTTCTACAAAGGCCTCATACAGAGGAATCTTGCGTCGCCAGCCCATCAGCAGGAAAAGCCAGATGATGGACAGCAAGGTCAGGTTGCCCATCAGAGAGGACAGCGACTGGATGGCTGCCGCACTGAGTGTTGCCAGCAAGGCCATGAAAGAGCCCAGGATCAGCGCAAAAACGCCGAACCACAGCATCAGAACGGGATCAAATAAACGCAGGCGCTGAACCAGGGCAACGCTGAGCAAGCCCGCCAGGGAAGAGGCGGTGGTGGCCAGCAGAATGGGCAGGAACACCATTGTAGGATCGGGTGCACCTTGTTGAGCCCGGTACATGAAGATGCTGATGGGGATCAGCGTCAGCGACGAGGCATTCAGCACCAGAAACAGGATCTGGGCGTTGGTGGCCGTGTCCGGATGCGGGTTCAGCGTTTGCAGCGATTTCATGGCCCGCAAGCCGATGGGCGTGGCGGCATTGTCCAGACCCAGGCCATTGGCCGCGAAGTTCAGAGTGATCAGCCCCAGAGCGGGGTGAGCGGCAGGCACGCCGGGCATCAGGCGGCTGAACAAGGGGCCTAGCCAGCGGGCCAGGGTGTCGATCAGCCCGGCCTTCTCGGCAATCTTCAAGAAACCCAACCACAGGGTGAGCGTGCCAAAAAGCAGCAGCATCAGTTGCACGGACAGGGCGGCCATATCGAACAGGCTGCGCACCATCTGCGCAAAAATTTCGCTATTTCCCCCGACCAGCCACTGGTAAAACCCGCTGACGGCGGCAATCAGGAAGAAAAACAGCCAAAGAGTATTGAGCATAGTGTTGGCAGAAAACAGGGCAGTGAAAAGCCAAGCTAGATTGTCGCAGAATACAGGCGGGTTTTAGCGGCTACGGTATGTAAGGGTAGCGGCACAAATAGTCGCAAAATATGATTCAGGCACCTTTGTGCCAAGTTGAATCATCAGGGGTGCATAAAAAAACCGGCCAGTTAAGGCCGGTTCTGTTTGCTTTAATCCACGCGCCCTTTGGCCTGGATCAGTTCAATCTTGTAGCCGTCCGGGTCTTCCACAAAGGCGATCACAGTGGTGCCGTGCTTCATGGGGCCGGCTTCGCGTACGACTTTGCCGCCACGAGCCTTGATGTCCTTACAGGCTTTGTAGGCATCAGGCACTTCCAGTGCAATGTGGCCATAGCCGTCGCCCAGATCGTAGGAGGGGGTGTCCCAGTTGTGGGTCAGCTCCAATACGGCGGCTTCGGACTCGTCCTGATAGCCAACAAAAGCCAGGGTGAAGCGGCCGTCCGGGTAGTCGGACTGGCGCAGCAATTTCATGCCCAGCACTTCGGTGTAAAAGGCCAGAGAACGGTCCAGATTGCCGACACGCAGCATGGTGTGCAGGATACGCATAAGGTAGAGCTCCTAGAGTTCAACCTGCCTTAAAGCAGGGGCAGGGTGCCTGGATCATATTGTCGTAACTGATTGCGCGCATTGACAAAATCAGGGTAGAGCGTTTCGACCAAGGCCCAGAAACGTGGGCCGTGATTCATCTCTTGCAGATGCGCGACCTCGTGAGCGACGACGTAATCAATGATAGATGGGTGAAAGTGTATCAGGCGCCAGTTCAGCATGATGATGCCGTCACTGTTGCAGGAGCCCCAGCGTTTGGCGGGGGCCGCCAGTCGCAATTTGCTGGCACTCAAGCCCGACAGGTTCAAATAATGTTGCAGCCGCTGCTCAAACCACTGCTTGGCCTGTTTTTGCAGCCAGGCCTGGGTCAGTTCCTGAACACGTTGTGGTTCGGCATCGACGGGTAGGGGTAGGGACAGGCGTTGACCTCCTTGAACCTGACCGGCTCGTCCGTCGAAATGTACCTGCTGAATCTGCGGGTTCAGGCTAAGGCGGATGGGCTCGCCCATAAAGGGCAGGGTGTCGCCATCGACCCATTGCAGGCTTTGCAAGGCCAGTTGTTCACGACGCTGCTGGTATTCGCGCAGCTTGCGCAGTATCCAGGCGCTTTTGCTGTGCAGCACCTGCTCGGCCTGACTGATCTTGACCCAGGAGGGCAGGGCAACGGTCAGGCCACTGTCGTTAATGGTCAACCCCAGAGTCCGGCGGCGGGAGCGTTTGAGCTGATAGCCAATGGTGTGGCCATCCAGCTCCACCTGCTGCCATTGCACACCTTCCGGCAAGCTTTCGGGCCGGACAGTCAGGGCACTTTTGGGGGGCAGAGCAGAACCGGCGGGCGGCTTTTCTTGCCGCTGCGCCGGGTGGGGAAAGGCCGTGTCAGGAAACAGAGCCAGTTGTGGGGGGACCGTCATAGCGTTCCGGATTCAAGACGCGCATTTCGGTTTCAATCCATGTCTGTACGCGTTGGTTTACTTCTTCAGGGGTCAGCCCGGCAGGATCAATGGGAGGACCAAAGGAGATAGTAACCAAGCCCGGCGTCTTGATAAAGGCATTGCGACGCCAGCATTCGCCCGCATTATGCGCTACGGGAATAATGGGCGTGCCAGTACGGCTGGCCAGCAAGGCGCCACCCATCTTGTAGCGGCCGGTAGAGCCTGGGGCGGTACGGGTGCCTTCGGGAAACAACAAGGGCCAGCGGCCTTCGTCAATGCGCTGCTGCCCGATCTTGATGACCTGTTCAAAGGCATCCCGGCCTTTGGCACGATCAATAGGAATCATGCGCAGCAAAGCCAGCCCCCAACCAAAGAAAGGGACTTTGTGCAGTTCACGCTTGTACACAAAGCACACCTGACGCGGCATGTAAGAAGGAAAGAACAGCGTTTCCCAGGCCGACTGGTGCTTGGACAGGATGATGGCCTTGCCATCGGGCAGGTTTTCCCAGCCCTTGGTCTGCCAGCGTATGCCCAGGATCGTGCGCGCACCCCAGACAGCCAGACGTGGCCAGCCAGTGGTAAAGCGATAGCGTATATCCAGGGGCAGTGGCGCAATAATCAGGCAGGCAAAGGCGTAGGGGATAACGGTAATCAACAAAAAGAGTTGATAGAGTGATGCGCGGATAATGCCCATATCAGTTTCCGTGGAGCCATTTGTCGACAACAGCGGCCAGATCGGCCTCGACGCGCGTGCCTTCGGGCAAGCCGCCTTTCTCTAGGGTACGCATGCCTTTGCCGGTCTGGACCAACCAGGGGGCACAACCGGCTTGGCTGGCCGCTTGCAGATCGCGCAAGGAATCGCCCACCGAGGGTACGGTTTGCAGGTTCACTTCATAGCGATGTGCAATGTCGCGAAACATGCCGGGGGCCGGTTTGCGACAGGTGCAGCCATCATCCGGGCCGTGCGGGCAAATAAAGATGGCATCGATAAAGCCACCCAGCAAGGCCAATTCACGGCGCATCTTGGCATGGATGGCATTGAGCGTGGTCATGGAAAACAAACCACGCGCCAGACCGGACTGGTTGGTGGCAATGACCACCTTCCAGCCGTTTTCGGTCAGGCGAGCCAAGGCCTCCAGACTGCCTGGGATAGCCTCCCACTCTTGTGGGCTTTTGATAAAGGCATCGCTGTCATGGTTGATGACACCGTCCCGATCAATGATGGCAAGTTTCACTAGTTAGCCAGCCTGGAAAGATCCGCAACCTGGTTCATCAGTGCATGCAGCTTGGCCAGCAAGGCCAGGCGATTGGCACGGATGGCAGGGTCTTCGGCCATGACCATGACGTCCTGGAAGAAGTTGTCCACGGCACCACGGGCCTGGGCCAGCGTGGCCAGGGAAGCGTCAAATTCACCGGCTTCAAACTGGGCCTGGGCAACGGGCTGCAATTCCTGAATCTTGGTAGCCAGCTCACGCTCGGCGGGCTCGACCAGCAGTTGGTCGTCCAGAGTTGCCAGTTCGCCTTCGGCTTTCTTGAGCAGATTGCTGACGCGCTTGTTGGCGGCAGCCAGGCTCTCGGCTTCAGGGCGTTGAGCAAAAGAGGCGCAAGCCTGAATGCGGGCGTGAACCTGTTCCAGCGGTGGACGCAGGGCCAGCACGGCATCGACCACGCTGCGCTCGTAATCGTTGCTGAGCTGATTGCGGTAACGCTCGTAGATGAAGGTCTGAACCGCATCGACCGTGTCATCGGCCAGAACCCCGTCCTTGAAGAAGGAAGCGGTGGTGTTCAGCAGCGTATCCAGATTCAGGCTATTGGCCTTCAATTGGGAACCGGCTTGCAGTTGTTCGTAGGCGCTGATCAGGCCCAGAGCCGCACGGCGCAGGGCGTAGGGGTCGCGTTCGCCAGTTGGAGCCAGACCAATGCCCCAGATACCGACCAGAACTTCGGCGCGCTCGGCCAGGAACAGAATGGCTTGGGTCAGGCTGGCATCTGTGACAGCCTGGTCCAGACGGTGACGGTATTGCTCGCGAATAGCCAGCACGATGTCCTCGGGCTCGCCATCGCCTTGGGCGTAGTAAGCGCCCATCACGCCTTGCAGCTCGGGGAATTCGCCCACCATATTGGAGTTCAAGTCCGCCTTGGCCAGCAAAGCGGCACGACGAGCGTGCTCTTCATTCGCGCCCAGTTGCTTGGCAATGTAGCCAGCCACGGATTGCAGGCGCTCGATGCGGTCCAGCTGCGAACCCAGCTTGTTGTGGTACACGCTACCGGCCAGCGTAGGAACACGCTCGGCCAGAGTTTGCTTGCGATCGGTTTCAAAGAAGAATTGGGCGTCCGCCAGACGGGGGCGGACCACACGCTCGTTACCTTCGATGATGTTGCTGGGATCGTTCACCTTCATATTGCTGACGATCAGGAAGCGATTGGTCAGCTTTTGTGTGGCGGGGTCAAACAGCGGGAAATACTTTTGATTCAGACGCATGGTCAGAATCAGACATTCGGAAGGCACTTGCAGGAATTGCTCGTCAAACTGGCCCACGTACACGGTGGGGTATTCGACCAGAGCGGTGACTTCGTTCAGCAGGGCTTCCACTTCGGGATCGTTGCCCAAGGTGGAGTTCAGGCGTTTGGCCTCAGCTTCCAGGTCGGTGCGAATCTGTTCGCGACGAACTTCGAAGGAAGGAACCACCCAGCCTTGCTCCTGGACTTGTGCGGCCCAGCTATCGGCATCACGGATGTCGAAGGGGGCATCGCACATGAAGCGGTGACCGTGTGTCTGGCGACCGGCTTGCAGGCCCAGGGCGCTGACGGGAACGATGTCCGACCCCCACAGGGCGACCAGGCCGTGAGCAGGGCGTACAAAGCGCACGCTGCTGACACCATCGGCCAACTGATAGCGCATCACTTTAGGGATGGGCAGGTGCGTAATGGACCATTCCAGAGCTTCTTGCAGCCCGTCTTTCAGGGCGGCGCCAGTGGCAATGCCGCTGGCGTACAGGTAATCCTGCTTGCCATCGGATTCGCGCAGCAGGTCGCTGGCCTTCAGATGCTCCAGGCCTTTGGCAGCCAGGCGCTTGGCTAGTGCCGGGGCGATCTCACCATTGGCATCCAGGCCAATATGGGCGGGCATCAGCTTTTCGGTATAAGGCTGGTCTTCGGCTTGCTGGTACGCAGCGCTGAACCAGGCAGCCAGACGGCGAGGCGTAGCATAGGCGCGCACTTCACAGTTCGGGGCCAGCAGGGCTTGCTCGCCCAATATTTTTTGCAGACCTTCGCTAAAGGCTTGCCCCAGCTGTTGCAGCGCTTTGGGGGGCAGTTCTTCGGTGAACAGTTCAATCAGCAAAGGCTGTGTCGTGGAGGCATTCATTACTTGGCCTCCGAGGATTTGTTGCTCAGCATGGGGAAACCTAGGCGTTCGCGGGAGTCGTAGTAAGCCTGTGCGACAGCGCGGGACAGATTGCGGATACGGCCAATATAGGCAGCGCGCTCGGTCACACTGATGGCGCCGCGGGCATCCAGCATATTGAAGGTGTGGGCAGCTTTCAGCGTTTGCTCGTAAGCGGGCAGGGCCAGCGGCACGTCAATGATGCGTTTGGCTTCGGCTTCGTAGTCGTTGAAATGCGCAAACAGTACATCGGTGCTGGCGTGCTCGAAGTTGTAGGTGGATTGCTCCACTTCGTTCTGGTGGAACACGTCGCGGTAATAAATACGCTGGCCGTTGTGACCTTCGGTCCAGACCAGATCGTAGACGCTTTCCACGCCTTGCAAGTACATGGCCAGACGCTCCAGACCGTAGGTGATCTCGCCCGTGGTTGGCGTGCAGTCCAGACCGCCTACTTGCTGGAAGTAGGTGAACTGGGTGACTTCCATGCCATTGAGCCAGACTTCCCAGCCCAGACCCCAGGCGCCCAGTGTCGGGTTTTCCCAGTCGTCTTCAACAAAACGGATGTCGTGCGCTTTGGGGTTGATGCCCAAGGCTTCCAGCGAGCCGATATACAAGTCCAGAATGTTTTCAGGTGCGGGCTTGAGCACGACCTGAAACTGGTAGTAGTGTTGCAGGCGGTTGGGGTTGTCCCCGTAACGCCCGTCTTTGGGGCGGCGCGAAGGCTGCACATAGGCAGCGCGCCACGGTTCAGGGCCGATGGCCCGCAAAAAGGTTGCCGTATGAGAGGTTCCGGCACCGACTTCCATATCGTAGGGCTGAAGCAGAGCGCATCCGTGCTTGTCCCAGTATTGCTGGAGCGTAAGTATGATTTGCTGAAAGGTGAGCATGAGCAATGGCCAGTAAAGCGAGAATCTGCAAAATTTTTCTATTTTAGCGTGAACTGCGCCCTTGCAGCAGAAAAGCGCCCGCAATGGGCTATTTTGGCCGTCCGGGCCATGGGCAAGGCCGCTGTGTACCGGGCGGTCAGGTTGTTTTTAGACGTATCATATGCGTTTGTCCAAATACTGCTTATTTGCTGACCTGATCTTGAAACAGAATCTCGGGCGGCAGTCTAAAGGAGGCTAGGTCCATGAGTGAACTTGTCACGCTTGAACGTATCGGCAAGGTGTTGTTGATTACTTTGAACCGTCCCGAGGCACGCAATGCCATCAACCTGGAAACCGCGCAGGCGCTGGCCCAGGCTCTGGATGAGTTCGATGCCGACCCCAGCATTGCCGTAGGCGTGCTGACAGGGGCCAACAATACCTTCTGCGCCGGTATGGATTTGAAAGCCTTTGCCAAGACTGGCCAGCGCCCTTATGTAGGCGACCGCGGCTTTGCCGGTATTTGCGAGCGTCCACCTGCCAAACCTCTGATTGCTGCTGTGGAAGGCTACTGCCTGGCCGGTGGTTTTGAAATTGCCTTGTCCTGCGACCTGATTGTTGCGGCCGACAGCGCCAACTTCGGCCTGCCTGAAGTGAAACGCGGCATTGTCCCCGGATCGGGCGGCATGGTGCGCTTGCCTAGCCGTATTCCTTACCACATGGCCATGGAAATGGTGCTGACCGGTGGTATGTACCCTGCAGCCCGCATGGCCGAACTGGGTCTGGTCAGCCGTCTGGCCGAACCCGGAAAAGCCACCGAGCAGGCGCTGGCACTGGCCGAGCAGATCGCCGCCAACGGTCCTTTGGCCGTGCAAACCGCCAAGAGCATTATTTCCCAGTCGCGCGACTGGCGTCAGTCGGATCTGTTCGATCTGCAGCGCCCCCGTATCGCCGGCATTTTTACCTCTGCAGACGCCAAGGAAGGCGCGACGGCTTTTGCCGAGAAGCGCGAGCCTGTCTGGCAGGGCAAATAGTTTCCCCTTGTTCATCCCGTTTTTTATATAGACGCCACCATGACCACGATCAAAGAAGACGATCTGATTCAGTCCATCGCTGATGCGGTGCAGTTCATCAGTTACTACCATCCCACCGACTATCTGGAACATCTGGCCCGCGCTTATGAGCGCGAACAGAACCCGGCGGCCAAAGATGCCATCGCCCAGATCCTGACCAACTCGCGCATGTGTGCCGAGGGCCATCGCCCCATCTGTCAGGACACCGGGGTGGTGAACGTATTCCTGAAAGTGGGCATGGGTGTGCGCTTTGATACCAAGCGCTCCTTGCAGGAGCTCTGTGACGAGGGGGTGCGTCGCGGTTATCTGAATCCGGATAATCCACTGCGTGCCTCCATCCTGAACGACCCCTTGTTCACCCGTAAAAACACGCGCGATAACACACCCTGTATTGTGAATGTGGAACTGGTCGCTGGGGATCAGGTTCACATTCAAGTGGCCGCCAAGGGCGGTGGTTCGGAAAACAAGAGCAAGTTCGTGATGCTCAACCCCAGCGATTCTCTGGTGGACTGGGTGCTCAAGACGGTTCCTACGATGGGCGCTGGCTGGTGTCCTCCGGGCATGCTGGGTATTGGCGTGGGCGGTACGGCTGAAAAAGCCATGCTGATGGCCAAGGAAGCCCTGATGGAAGACATCGATATGTACGAGCTGCTGCAACGCGGCCCGCAAAGCAAGCTGGAAGAGCTGCGTATCGAGCTGTACGAGAAGGTCAATGCTCTGGGTATTGGCGCTCAAGGGCTGGGCGGTTTGACGACCGTGCTGGACGTGAAGATCAACACCTTCCCGACTCACGCGGCGTCCAAGCCTGTGGCCATGATCCCCAACTGTGCGGCAACCCGTCACGTACATTTCTCGCTGGACGGCAATGGCCCCGCCGAGCTGGCACCTCCACCGCTGTCGGCCTGGCCTGACATTCACTGGGCGCCGGACTACAACAAGTCCCGCCAGGTGAACCTGGACGAGTTGACTCCTGAAGAAGTGGCTTCCTGGACGCCGGGCCAGACCTTGCTGCTGTCGGGCAAGATGTTGACTGGCCGTGACGCTGCTCACAAGCGTATTCAGGACATGCTGGAAAAGGGCGAATCCTTGCCTGTGGACTTCACCAACCGCGTGATTTACTACGTGGGCCCGGTTGATCCTGTGCGTGACGAAGCCGTTGGTCCAGCAGGCCCGACCACCGCCACTCGCATGGACAAGTTCACCGAGATGATGCTGGCCAAAACCGGTTTGATTTCCATGATCGGCAAGGCCGAGCGAGGCCCAACCGCGATTGAAGCGATTCGTGCTCACAAATCGGCTTACCTGATGGCTGTGGGCGGTTCCGCGTACCTGGTTTCCAAGGCCATTCGCAATGCGAAAGTGGTGGCTTTTGAGGACCTGGGTATGGAAGCCATTTACGAGTTCGAAGTTCAGGACATGCCCGTGACCGTGGCTGTGGACTCGCAAGGCGTATCCGTGCATAACACCGGTCCTGCCGAGTGGCGCAAGCGTATCGCAGAGATCTCGTTGGTCGCTGTGTAAGACGTCAAACGGGAAGCTTGGGCTTCCCGGCGCTATCGATACAAAACCCGCCTGAGTGTTTCTGGTCTGCTTGTAATAGCAGCGTCAGCACAACATTCAATGCGGGTTTTTTTTATGTCTGTCGTTTGTATGAGCTTTGCTTGGCTGCCTGAATGTTCTGGTTTCAGGAGAGGCTCATTACCGCCACAGATGCCAGGACCGTATATTTCTGGCGGCTCAAGAGGTCGCGTAAACAAGAATTCGATCTGTTGATCTGCCTGCCGCTAGAAGCAGATGATCTCAGGCCCGCTCTTTGCCTGGACACTGGCTTTTTCAGCATCGCCCGTTCAGGACTTGATCAGCAAGCCGCGCAGTAATAAATCCAGTGCAGCCAGCCCTTTTACCAAGCGGGCATCCCCATCCTCTCCCTGCGCAATCCAGAAGGCGGCTTCGGCCAGACTGCCGTAAATCAGGGAAGCCAGGGCGTGGGGATCTGCCTGTTCAATCCGACCTTGATCCATCAGTGCCTGAATCAAGCCTTCCATGGAACCCACGCAGTACTGATGCGATTCGGGTGATGCGCCCCCCAGTACGGCCTTGGCATCACACAAGACAATGCGCTGCATTTCCGGTTCCAGCGCCATTTCCAGATAGGCATGGCAGCGGCGTACAAACCCGTCCCAGGCGTCCTCGGCATTGTTTGAAATAGCCTGCAGGCGCTCGTCCATTTCCGCATCGATCTGGTCGACCACCGCCGCCAGCAAACCCCTTTTGTCACCGAAATGATGGTAGAGCGCACCACGTGTCAGGCCCGCTTGCGCCGTCAACTCGTCCATGGATGTGTCGGCATAGCCACGTTCCGCAAAGAACGTGCGAGCGGTGGCCAGCAGCGTGGCGCGGGTTTCTTCCATCTCGGCGCGGGTACGGCGTGCCATAGTTTCTCCTTACATACGAGCTGAATGTATATTTACATGCGTGGCGTATGTATATATCATTTTAAACATACGCCTTGTATGTATTGTCGACGCATCACCGTGTCGTGGCAAGCGGGCGCTCACGGAGAATGTAATGGCTCAGCCTTATCGAGAACTTTTTGCCGCGCCTGGCACACGGGGATTCGCCCTGGCCGGGCTGCTGGCCCGGATTCCGCTGCCCATGATAGGGATAGGAATCATCACCATGCTGTCGCAACTGCGGGGCAGCTATGCCTTGGCGGGGGCGGTTTCCGCCTCCTTTGTATTGAGCTATGCGCTGCTATCGCCACAAGTGTCCCGTTGGGTGGACCGGCGTGGGCAAAGCCGTGTTCTGCCGCTAGCAACAGCCATTAGTGTTCTGGGCTTGTTGCTCTTGTTGGGGGCGACATGGTGGCAAGCGCCTGACTGGACCTTGTTTGCAGGCGCGGTGCTGGCCGGTTTCATGCCTAGCATGTCGGCCATGGTGCGTGCTCGCTGGACGGCGATTTATCGTGGGCAGGATCGCTTGCAAACAGCGTATTCGCTGGAAACCGTGCTGGATGAAGTCACCTTTATTGCCGGGCCGCCTTTGTCGGTGGGTTTGGCGGTCCTGGTGTTTCCACAAGCCGGTGTGCTGGCTGCCGCGCTACTGCTGATTGCCGGTGTGTCGGCTCTGTTGTTGCAAAAGGGGACTGAGCCGCCGATCCAAGCGCAGGAGCAGGGCAGCCGCCCTTCGGTCCTGCGTCTGAATAGTGTGCGTTTGCTGGCATTGCTGATGGTCGCCATGGGCGTGATCGTGGGCACCGTGGATATTGTCAGCGTGGCCTTTGCACAGCAAATGGGGCAGCCGGGGGCGGCCAGCCTGGTGCTGTCGGCTTACGCCCTGGGTTCTTGCGCAGCAGGTCTGGTGTTTGGTGGTTTGAAGCTGAACATCCCTTTGCATCGCCTGCTGCTGTTGGGCGGTTTGGCTACCGCCGCCACGACCTTGCCTTTATTGCTGGTGGCCAGCGTGGCACAGCTGGCAGGGGCGGTTTTGCTGGCTGGTCTGTTTTTCGCCCCCACCATGATTGTGGCCATGTCGCTGGTCGAGCGTGTGGTGCCGGAGCAGCAATTAACCGAGGGCATGACCTGGCTGCTGGCTGGTCTGAATATTGGTGTGGCTATGGGGGCTGCCGCTTCGGGGCGGATGGTGGATCAGGGCGGAGCCAGTTCCGGCTTTATGGTTGCGCTCTATGCCGCTGCCCTGATCGTCTTGCTTGCCTTGTGCAGCTATCAAAGTTTGCGCGCACCCGTAGTAGCCCGCTCCTGCGCTGTCTAGACTTCTTTCTTTGAGCATGTAGCGATGAATACCTCTTCTCTATCCATGACCGGGCAGCCCAGCAAGCGGCAGTCCTGGCTGGCCGTTATCGCCGTTGGCCTAGCCACTTTTTCCGTGGTCACGACGGAAATGCTGCCCGTAGGTTTACTGACTCCTATTGCAGACAGTTTGCAGACTTCCACGGGGACGGCTGCTTTGCTGATTTCCTTGCCTGCCTTGTTGGCAGCCCTGTTTGCGCCTCTGGTGGTGCTGGCCTCTGGTGGCGTGGACAGACGCCGCATTCTGTGCGGTTTGCTGGCCTTGCTGGTGATGGCCAATATAGCCTCCGCCCTGGCTCCCAGCATCGCCTGGATGCTGGCCGCCCGTGTTCTGGTTGGTTTTTGTATGGGAGGCATCTGGGCCATTGCAGGTGGCTTGGCATCCCGTCTGGTTCCGGCTCGGTCTGTAGGTTTGGCAACCTCGATCATCTTCGGTGGGGTTGCCGCCGCTTCTGTGTTGGGCGTGCCACTGGGCGCCTTGATGGGCGAGCTGGCTGGATGGCGCTGCTGAGCGCTTTGGTGTTGATCTTCCATCTGGCCGTGATTCCGCCCCTGTCCGTGTCGCGCTCGACCACATGGCGTCAGTTCGCCGAGCAGTTTGGCAATCGGCAGTTATGGTTTGGTTTGCTCTTGACCCTGATTCTGGTCGCGGGGCATTTCAGCGCATTTACCTTTGTGCGTCCTCTTTTGCTGTCTGTTTCCGGCATAGGTGCTCAATGGATAGGAGCCTTGTTGTTTGCTTATGGAGTGGCCGGGATTGTGGGCAATTTCCTGATCGGGATGTCGGCAGCCAAACGCACTGAAGCCAGCTTGATGGCGATAGCGTTGGGTCTAAGCATCACTGCTTTGCTTTTCTTGACAGTGGGTAGATCACCGCTGAGTGGAGGTGCGATTTTGCTGCTTTGGGGCCTGGCGTATGGCGGGGTGTCGGTAGGGCTGATGAGCTGGATGATGAAGGCCGCTGCCAATGCTGTTGAGGTGGCTACGTCGTTGTACGTGGCTGTGTTCAATATCGGCATAGCGCTTGGCTCCTGGCTGGGCGGGCAGACTGTGGATGCCTACGGTTTAAGCGCGAATCTGGGGTTGGCTGGAGCCGGATCGTTTGTTGTGTTTTTGCTGCTTTTCGGAACAATTTTGCATCAAAAAAAATGAGCAGAAAAAACGGGCCCGGACTGATTTTTCCGGGTTTGCCAGGGCGCAAGCGCGGGTTATTGCTTATTGGAGTCTTGGAGGAGCGCTGCGACGATGTCTGTCAGAACTCCTTGAAATATTCTGTACATCGTTATGTTGTACGGTATAGGGATGCTTTCTGGCTGACCTCCCTTATGGGCACACAACGTCGGTATGGGTGGTCTTAATTAAGGGCCTTGTATGACGCAACTTCAGCGCTCCATCACTATTCCGCAGCTCAACCCCACAATCTGGAACACTCTTGAGCTCGTGCGCTTACGCCAAACCCCCTGGCACAAGAAACAAGCAGTTTTTGAACAATTACAGTCGCTGGGATTAGTCCAAGCCATCCCGCAAACGACGCAGACTCCTTCCCCTTTCCCCGCTCCCCTGATAGCCATGTTGACCGAAGAAGGGCGGCAATTGCTGGAAGCTCGATCCAATCATCAAGAGGCCTTGATCAAGCTTTTGGACGCGTGATCCTTTAGCTTGAGCTGGTTTGCCTGGCTTGTCCTTTGCCGGACAGGCCAGGCCGCTTGCCCTCTTTGAACGTTTTCTGGATAAGTGACGCCTTGAGCGAAAACTGTATAATGCTGTTTTTATATACAGTATTTCGATCATGGAGCTATCGCGCAAACTCGAAATTCTGGCCGACGCGGCAAAGTACGATGCCTCTTGCGCCAGCAGTGCCGCGCCCAAACGGGATTCCCGTGGGCGTACGGGTCTTGGGGCCAGTACGGGGGCCGGCATCTGTCATAGCTTTACGCCTGACGGGCGCTGCGTATCGCTGCTCAAAATACTGCTGACCAATTTTTGTCAGTATGACTGCCTGTATTGCGTGAACCGGCGCTCCAGCAACGTGCCACGCGCGCGTTTTCGGCCTGCCGAAGTGGTTGATCTGACGCTGGATTTTTATCGGCGTAATTATATAGATGGTCTGTTTCTGAGCTCGGGCATCATACGAAGTTCGGACTACACCATGGAGAGCCTGGTCGAGGTGGCGCGCTCCTTGCGCGAAGATCACCATTTTCGCGGCTATATCCACCTTAAAACCATTCCTGATGCAGATCCCCAGCTGATTACGTTGGCTGGTCTTTATGCAGACCGCCTCAGCGTCAACATCGAGCTTCCCACAGACGCTGGCCTGAGCCGTCTTGCGCCCGAGAAAAGTGGGCATACGATCAAGCGCGCCATGGGCGTCATTCGTCTGTCCCAGGAACAGGCTCAGGAGGAGAAGCGGCCTAAAGTGCCTGCCGGGCAAAGTACACAAATGATTGTCGGTGCGGATGCAGCGGATGACCGCAATATCTTGCAAACGGCGCAGACCTTGTACGGAGCCTACAAGCTCAAGCGGGTGTATTACTCGGCATTCAGCCCCATCCCGGACAGTTCGTCGGCGCTGCCAGCCCAGCCGCCGCCGCTCTTGCGGGAGCATCGTCTTTATCAGGCCGATTTCCTGCTGCGTAGCTACGGTTTCCGGGCCGAGGAGCTGTTTCAGGATAAGGGCGATTTACCCTTGGATATTGATCCCAAGCTGTCTTGGGCCTTGTCCAATCGAGCGGTTTTTCCGGTAGATCTGAATAGGGCGCCCGAGCGTCTGATTGCGCGTGTTCCGGGTATAGGCATACGCAATGCCAAGCGCCTGGTCGAGCTTCGTCAGATGCGGGCGATCCGATATCAGGACTTGATCCGTTTGCGTTGTTCCATCAAAACATTGCAGCCGTTTGTAGTGGTCCAGGATTACCGTCCCGGCCTTGCTGAAGCCGCGTCAGACAAGCTGCGACGCATGCTCTCGAGCAATCCGCAGCAACTGAGCTTGCTATGAATCCTCCTTGTGTGACGACCTTGCTTCTTTCTGGCAGCAGGAGCCAACAGTCATGATGACTCTGATGGTGAACGGCGGTTATCTGGCCTGGCGCGAGCAGGCATTACGCGCGTTGGCCGAGGGCTGGTCGCCGGAGGAGCTTTGTTGGGCAGAAGCAAGCCCGGCTTCGGGGCGGCAAGGGCAGCAAATCGGGTTGGAGTATGAAGCACTCCATACGCCGCTTTCCCCGCCTGTTTCCTTGCAAGAGCCCCAGGCGCAGCAGCCCGTTTCCAGTGTGTCTGTGCGTATTTCCAAAGGGCTGGCTGCCTTGCTGCAGGATGCGGCCCTGTGTCGTGCGCCGGCGCGTTGGGCTTTGCTTTACCGTGTCCTGTGGCGCTGGCATCAGGGTGATCGCAGTGTGGAGTCTGTAGCAGACGAAGATGGTGCCCGTCTGTACGAGATGGCCAAAGCGGTACGCAAGGAAAAACACGACATGATGGCTTATGTACGGTTCCGCCATTGTGGCAAGGGCATGCAGCCCGAGTACTGGGCCTGGTTTGAACCCGAGCATGATGTGCTGGAGTGGATTGCAGACTATTTCTCCAAACGCATGGGGGGCACGTCGTGGTGTATCGCGACGCCGCAAGGGCTTGCACTGTGGGATGGTCGGAATCTGCAGCTGCAGGATGCCCCTGACAATATAGAGGCGTTACGGGCTGGCCCGGCCGATGATCAGGTGGAGGCCTTGTGGCTGCGCTATTACCAAAGCATTTTCAATCCCGCTCGGCTGAATGAAACCGCTCTCCAGCAGAGCATGCCAGTGCGATTCTGGAAAGGCCTGCCCGAAGCCAGCTTGATTCCCGCCATGATTAGCGAGGCCCGTAATGGCGCCCGGCGAGTGGGGCAGTTTAGTGCGGTAGCCCGGATGCCGGGCAAGTCAGTCGCGGTGGAGGCCCACAGCGCACAGCCTTACCGCAGTGAACCGTCTGTACTGGAAGCCTGTCGTCGCTGCGGCCTTTGGGAGCACGCTACGCAAGC
Source organism: Alcaligenes sp. EGD-AK7 (assembly GCF_000465875.3). Classification (NCBI taxonomy): domain Bacteria; kingdom Pseudomonadati; phylum Pseudomonadota; class Betaproteobacteria; order Burkholderiales; family Alcaligenaceae; genus Alcaligenes; species Alcaligenes sp. EGD-AK7. The sequence continues at coordinate 192,310 of NZ_AVOG02000056.1, forward strand.
AGTGCCGGGAGAAGGCCCGGCAACAGCGCGTATGATGTTGCTGGGCGAGCAACCCGGTGATTACGAGGATTTGGCAGGGCGTGTCTTTGTCGGTCCTGCAGGGCGGGTTCTGGATCAGGCTTTGCAGCGTGCCGGTATTGAACGCAATGCGTTGTATCTGAGCAATGCCGTCAAGCATTTCAAATGGAAAGGGCGAGGCAAGCAGCGTTTGCATGTCAGCCCCTCTCAAGCCGAAGTGCAGGCATGTGGGCACTGGTTACAAGAAGAGCTGGCGCGTCTTGAACCTGCTGTCATCGTCACCTTGGGAGCGACGGCCTTATCTGCTTTGCTGGGAACCCAAGTGCCGCTTGCTCAGTATTTGGCCAAGCCGTTTCTTTTGGGGCAGACGTGGGTAATTGCAGCTTGGCATCCTTCGTATGCGCTGCGTGTGGACTCTGCGGCCCGCCGCGAGGAAATTGTCAGCAGTATTACCCAGGTCTTGCAAATGGGATGGCGGCTGGCGACAGGCTCCGCTACGGACGCAGGCCTGGCCGCGGGTATCAACTCAGCTGCTTGATTTCCTGATCTTGCACGTTGATCAGTAACTCCCTGATGTGGCCTTGGGCCAGTTCAAGTTCAGGAGCCAGATCAGCCAGCGGTACCAGCACAAAAGCACGTTCATGCATGCGGGGGTGGGGTACGATTAGCCGCTCCGTGTTGATCTGCTCTTGCCCGTAAAGCAGCAAGTCCAGATCCAGGGTACGGGGGGCATTACGGTACAGGCGCGTGCGGCCGTGCTCTTGCTCGATGTGTTGCAGACGGTCCAGCAAGGTCTCGGGAGCCAGGGTGCAGGTGAAGCGAACGACTGTATTGACGTAATCCGGGCCACTGGAATCGACGGGAGCCGTGCTGTAGAAATGGGCCAGCGTCAGATCCTGGATGCCAGCAGTAGCGGCCAGTTCAGCCGCTGCTGTTTCCAGGGTTTGTCGTGCTTCGCCCAGATTCGCGCCCATGGCGACGAAAACGGTGGTGCTGCCTGGAATCACGATTCGCTTCCACCCGTTGCGTTGCTGCGCTTGGCGTTGGAGCGACGGCGGCGGGTACGGCGCTGACCGCTGCGCGAGCCGGTAGCGGCGGTGCCAGCAGGTTTGCGCACGGCAATCATATTGCTGCGTTCTTCGTCACCAGCATCGGCCAGATCCATCCACCACTGCGCCTGCACGCTATCCACCTCTTTGGCTTCGGCGCGTAGTTGTAAAAAATCCACAGCGGCACGGAAACGAGGTTGTTCCGTCATGCGCCAGATGGCGCGATTGGCGATGCGCTCAAAACGGGGCTGCATGAACCAGATTTCGCGCATATCCGACTGGAAGCGCTTTTGAATCGGCATGATGCGGCTTTGTTTTTCCAGGATCAGGTCGGCGGCTTCCAGCAAGGCCTGCTGGGGATGCATGTCCTGGGCACTGCGTCGTTCCCACTCTTGCTTGACCAGCTTCCAGAGCAGGCAGGCATAGATAAAGCTGGGGCTGACCGATTTGCCAGCACGAACGCGGGTGTCGGTGCGGGCCAGGGCCATATCCAGGAATTCAGAGCCACCGGGCAGGCGTTGAACCGGTTCCACCATGGGCAAGAGCTTGCTGTGCAGACCCAGCGCCTGCAGGCGCTGGATGCAGTCCATGGCATGGCCGCAGTTCAGCAGCTTGAGTGTTTCGTCAGCCAGACGGGACTCGGGTACGTTCTCGATCAGACGCGACAAGGAACGAATGGGCGCATCCGTTGCCGGTTCAATGGTGGCATCCAGCTTGGAGGCAAAGCGCACGGCACGCAGCATGCGCACCGGGTCTTCGCGATAGCGGGTTTCCGCATCACCAATAATGCGTACCTGACGGTCTTTCAGATCGGCTACCCCGTTGTGGTAGTCGATGACGGTTTCAGTCAGGGGATCGTAGTACAGCGCGTTCAGTGTGAAGTCGCGGCGTGCGGCATCGTCTTCGATGGTGCCGTACTCATTATCGCGCAGGATGCGGCCATGTTCGTCCGTTTGCTTGCCGCTATCATCGGCCCGGAAAGTCGAGGTTTCGATGATTTCCTGGCCAAACACCACGTGAACCAGGCGGAAGCGGCGGCCAATGATGCGGGCACGACGGAACAGGGGGCGGATTTGCTCGGGTGTGGCGTTGGTCGCCACGTCAAAGTCCTTGGGCTCCAGGCCCACCAGCAAATCGCGCACTGCGCCGCCCACGACATAGGCTTGATAGCCTTCGTGGTTCAGGACCTCGCACACTTTGATGGCATGACGCGAGACCAGACGCCGGTCTATGCCATGTTCTTCTCGTGTGTAGCGGCGCGGCCCTTTGGGACGCGCGCTTTTGGCTGGTTTGAGCAGCCGGTCGACAAATGTTTTTATTGTTCGCTTGAGCATGCGTCTGATTTTACGATTTGCTGTCCATCATGTCAGCGAACAAATCGATGACGACCCAATTACGTTCGGTGGCCACGGCACGCAGCTTGTCGCTGGGGTTGGTTGCCACGGGGTCGGTCACCACTTCCATCAGGGGCAGATCGTTGGGCGAATCGCTGTAAAACCAGCTGCGCTCGAAGTCGGCCAAAGTTTTGCCCATGGTTTGCAGCCACTGTTCTACACGGGTGATCTTGCCAGCCTGAAAGCTGGGCACGCCGCTGATCTTGCCGGTGTAGCGGCCGTCTTTCATTTCGGGGGTGGTCGCGATCAGGTGGTCTACGCCCAATGCAGCCGCTATGGGACGCGTCACGAATTCGTTGGTAGCGGTCACGATCGCCACCAGATGGCCTTGGTCCTGATGCTGGGCCAACAGTTCGCGTGCAGCGGGGCTGATCGAGGGCAGGATCACGGCCTGCATGAATTCGTCCTGCCAGGCCAGCAACTCTTCCTGGCTGGCATTGGTGAGCAGGCCCAACATGAATTCGGCCGATTCCTCGGCCGTCAGCAATCCCTGGTTATAGCGTTCCATCAGGTCTTCATTCAGACGAATGGCTTCAGCGGGGTCACCGACGCGGCCGGTACGGGCCAGGAAGTCAGCCCACTGGTAATCGCTATCTAAAGGAAGCAGAGTGTGGTCCAGATCAAACAGGGCAATAAAAGAAGAAGCAGTCATGACTCAACTAGAAGATTGGGTCTGGCTGTTGGCCAGAAGTTCTTTGAGCAGGGGTAAAGTGATGGGGCGTTTCTTTACCAGTGAATAATTGTCCAGCGCATCGATCAGTGCGCTCAAGCGGTTCATATCGCGATCGTAGTGAGTCAGTATCCAGCTGAGCACTTCCGCTTGCAGCTGCAGACCGCGGGCAGCGGCTCGCTGTTGCATGGCTTCGGCCCGATGGGCGTCCGACAGGTATTCCAGCCTGAATACCAGGTCCCAGCCCAGGCGAGTGCGCAAGTCCTCGCGCACGGACATGGTTTTGGGGGCCCGGTCGCCGGAGACCAGCAGCGTGAAGGCGTCAGGCCGGGTGGCCGACTCGCGCCAGCGATTGTACAGTGCAAATACGGCAGCCTGTCCGTGCTCGTCAAAACGTTCGATATCGTCGATGGCCAGCAGGCTTGGAGGAGCTTTGTCATCCGTGGCGATGTCAAAGATGGGCTGGGAGGGTGTATCTGAACTAAAATAGCGGCTGTCGTCTTGACTGGCCATCGCCCGCAGCAGATGTGTTCGACCTGCGCCGGGCGGTCCCCACAGGTAAACCGCGCGTCCTGGACTGCATTGACGCAGAGCCTGCAACGCAGCCTGATTCGCTCCGGCAACAAAGTTGTCCAAAGAGGCAGGCGGTGCTGGAGATATATCCAGAATCAGTTGCTCGGTCATGTGTCGTACAATTTCGTCCAACTCGCAATTTTCACATATCCCACGGCTTTTCCCATGAAAAACACTACTTCTGTTTCCTTGACCTACCGCGATGCAGGCGTGGATATCGACGCGGGCGATGCCCTGGTCGATCGTATTAAACCACTGGCTGCCAAAACCATGCGTGCAGGCGTCATGGCTGGAATCGGAGGCTTTGGCGCTTTGTTTGAAGTGCCTACCCACCTTAAAGAGCCCGTTCTGGTGTCCGGCACCGACGGTGTTGGTACCAAACTACGCCTGGCATTTGACTGGCAGCGCCACGACACTGTGGGTATAGACCTGGTGGCCATGAGTGTCAACGACATTCTAGTCCAGGGCGCAGAACCCTTGTACTTTCTGGATTACTTTGCCTGCGGCAAGCTGTCGGTCGACACGGCTGCTCAAGTAGTTGGCGGCATTGCCAAGGGTTGTGAACTGTCCGCTTGTGCCCTGATCGGTGGTGAAACGGCAGAGATGCCCGGCATGTACCCCGAAGGCGAGTACGACCTGGCCGGTTTTGCAGTGGGAGCGGTAGAAAAATCGCGCATTATCGATGGCAAGTCCATTGTTCCTGGTGACGTGGTTCTGGGTCTGGCTTCCAGCGGTGCCCACTCCAACGGTTACTCCCTGATTCGCAAGATTCTCAAGCACGCCAACGCCAAGCCTACCGACGAGCTTGATGGCCGTCCTTTGGCTGACGTGGTCATGGAACCCACCCGCATCTACGTGAAATCCGTACTGGCTGCCTTGGCTGCCCACGGTGCGGACATCAAGGGCCTGGCTCACATCACGGGCGGCGGCTTGCTGGAAAACGTGCCACGCATTCTGCAAAAGCACCTGACTGCCCGTCTGAAGCGCGATTCCTGGACCATGCCTGCCTTGTTCCAGTGGTTGCAAAGCAACGGTAACGTGGCCGACGAAGAAATGTACCGTGTGTTCAACTGCGGTATCGGCATGATCATCATTGTTCCTGCAGACAAGGCAGACGCCATCAGCGCCACTTTGTCCGAGCAAGGCGAAACCGTCTACCAATTGGGCGAAATCCTGGAGCGTCAGGAAGGTCAGGCACAGACCGAAGTGGTCTAAAAACCTCTGATCTTTCCGTCAGTAAAAAAGCCAGCTCATCAAGCTGGCTTTTTTTATTCCTGCCTCCTGCTTTGAATTGCCCTGTATTACCGCATCGAATCTGATGTATTTGATTTTCAAATAAATATTATATGGATTTGATTATGTCGTTTTTCGAGCTAATCCGAATTTAGGTATTACTCGTACATTCCATAATGTTCCCCGATCAGCAAGGCTCCTACAGTAGCGGCAAGCACATAGAAATTTCAGCTGAAATGTTAGAAGCAATTTCTTAGGGGGAAGAAAATGGAGCACAGCGATTTATCCTTGAAAGACCCGCATCCTGCTTTGCACAACGAAGACTTGGCGCCTTTGCCACGACAAAAACGCTTGTGGGGCTGGTTCGAGATTTTCAACGTCTGGTCGAACGATATTCAAAGTCTGTTTGGCTACACCTTGGCCGCCACCTTGTTCATTTCTTATGGTCTGAATGGTTGGGCCGTATTTGCTGGCATCTTGCTGGCCGGTTTTATTGTGATGGGGCTGGTGAATCTGAGCGGTAAACCCAGCGTGCTGTATGGCGTTCCCTATCCTGTGATTGCCCGTATCAGCATGGGGGTGAAGGGCGCCAAGTTCCCTGCCCTGGTGCGTGGGATTGTGGCTATCTTCTGGTACGGCGTGCAGACTTACTTTGCCTCCACGGCCTTGGCTCTGTTGTTCAATGCCTTGCTGGACCACCCTGGCGGAGCCTTGTTCCTGGGGCTGGATTGGGTGGGCTGGGTGTCTTACGTGGTGGTCTGCATCCTGCAGCTGGGTATTTTCCTGATGGGCATGAAGTGGATTACGCGCTTCTTGAACTGGGCGGGTCCTTTGGTGTATCTGGTGATGTTCGCCTTGCTGGCCGTGATCTGGTACAAGGCCGGCGGTGGTTTGCTCGATAAAGTGGGCGAGATCTTTGCCGGTAAAGGTTCTTACGAAGGCGGACCCTTGATGGCCTTTGGTGCGGTGGTGGGCACTATGGTGGCGTACTTTGCTGCCGTTGTGATCAACTACGGCGACTTCTCGCGCTTTGTGAAAGACGAGCGCAGCATGCGTATCGGTAACTTCATGGGCTTGCCTGTCAGCCTGGCCGTGTTCTCCTTCCTGGCCTTGTTCATTACCGCCGGTACAGCTGTGTTGTTTGGCGAAACCTTGACCAACCCTACCGATATTGTGGATCGCGTCGATAGTCTGGCTTTAACGGTGATCGCGGCTTTGACCTTCTTTGCCGCAACCGTGGGTATCAACCTGGTGGCGAACTTCATTCCACCGGCCTTTGATTTGGCCAACCTCAAGCCCGAGCTGATCTCTGCCAAGATGGGCGGCATTCTGACAGCCGTAATTGCTTTCTTTATCGGTGCCTTGTGGCTGCCCTTGATCAGCGCTATCGGCATTACGGGTTTTGTGGATACCTTGGGCGCCTTGCTGGCTCCCTTGTACGGCATCATGATTGTGGACTTCTACTTGATCCGCAAACAGCGTGTCGTGGTGTCGGATCTGTTCAGTCTGGCAGAAAGCGGTACCTACTACTTCCAGAATGGCTGGAACAAGCGTGCAATGGCCGCTTTCTTCCTGGCGGCGGTGTTCTCGGTAGCGACCGTCTGGGTGCCTGCGCTGGCGAATATGGCAGGTTACGGCTGGCTGATCGGCGCTTTGTTGGGGGGGGCGTTCCAATACGTGGCCATGCGTACCAAAGTCTTGCCCAAGCTGAGCAGCGCTTCGGTGTAAGAGGCGTCTCGGGTAAAAAAACGGTTTCTTTGAACGGGGCCCCTTGGCAGTCGGATACCATCCGGCCGTCAAGGGGCCGTTCCTACGAGCGAGCCTGATGTATCAGGCTGGCCAGATCTGGCGTGCCGCTTGCACAATCTGCTCGGCGGCTTGCGGGCTCTGGCAGTTGAATTGCAGACGCTCGGGTTCGGAGCGTAGCCAGGTCAATTGACGTTTGGCTAGTTGGCGAGTCGCGGCAATCGCCTGTTCGATCGCCACGTCCAGGCTGACTTCGCCGTCCAGATACGACCACAGTTGCCGATAGCCCACACAGCGAATGGAGGGCAGACCGGGATGTAAATCAGGGCGCTGGTACAGCTTCTCCACTTCCTGCAGCAGCCCTTGCGCGATCATGTCGTGATAGCGAGCCGCAATGCGCTTATGCAGCCAGGATCTATCTTCTGGCTCCAGGCTCATGGTGACGTACTGGTGGCTCTCTTCTTGCGGCTGGGCTTTGTCCTTGAGCCAGTCGCTCATGGTCTTGCCGCTGATATGGAAAATCTCCAGCGCACGTTGAATGCGCTGGCTGTCGCGGGGAGCCAGCCGGGCAGCTGTCACCGGGTCGATGCGGGTCAGTTCCTCGTGCATGCCGGGCCAGCCAATTTCCTGGGCACGCTCATCCAGTTGCTGGCGAATGGCAGGGTCTGCCTGCGGTAAATCGTTCAAGCCTTCGCGCAAGGCTTTGTAATACAGCATGGTGCCGCCACATAGCACAGGGTAATGCCCGCGCGCCCGGATTTCTTGAATAAGACGGGTTGCGTCGGTGGCGAACTCTGCGGCTGAGTAACTCTCTACCGGGTCGCGTATATCCAGCAAGTGGTGGGGGATAGCGGCTTGTTCTTCGGCGCTGGGTTTGGCGGTGCCAATGTCCATGTCACGGTAAATCGTGGCCGAGTCCATCACAATCACTTCAATCGGCCAGTGTTGCGCCAGGATATGCGTGCTTGCGCTTTTGCCACTGGCCGTCGGGCCAGCCAGGCACAGAATGGGTAAATCGTTCATTGTCCACGCATAAAAAGTTTGTCCAGCTCGCTGAGCTTCCATTGGAACCAGGTGGGGCGGCCGTGATTACACAGGTCGGCCCGGTCAGTTTGTTCCATCTTGCGAAGCAGGGCGTTCATCTCGGGGATGCTCAGGCGACGATTGGCGCGTACGGCGCCGTGGCAGGCCATGGTGGAGAGCAGTTCGTTGCGTTGCTCATCCAGGTGGCGTGACGAGCCTACCTGGGCCAGATCGCGCAGTACGGCACGGGCCAGCGATTCGATATCGCCTTGGGCCAGGAGGGCGGGGACGGCACGCACGGCCATGGTGGTGGGGCCTGCCGGGTTCATGCTCAGGCCTAGATCGGCCAGGGTTTCCTGATGCTCATCCAGCAAGGCGATATCACTTTCCGAGCAACTGAATACGACCGGCACCAGCAGATCCTGACGAGGCAGTTCGCGGCCATCCAGAGCCTGCTTCAATTGTTCGTAGACCACGCGTTCATGTGCGGCGTGCATGTCCACCAGAATCATGCCCTGACGGGTTTCGGACAGAATATAGATGCCGTGTAACTGCCCCAGGGCCATGCCCAAGGGAAACTCGTCCGTTGTGCTGTCTGCCTCGCTTTGATAGCTGGTGACTGGCGTGTTGCTGGGAGCAGGTTCAATCGGGCGATACATGCTTTTCCAGTCGACATTGCCGCCACCAGATGGCTCGCGCAGGCTGAAACTGGATTGCCAGCCTTGGCGGGCCGGATGGCTATACGGCATGGCGGGTTCGCTGCTGGTGTAGGAGCTGCTGGGTGTGCCAGGCGTGGCCGAAGGGTAGGGTGTGCCCGTTACAGGAGGCTGGGTAGCGCCTTCAGGCAAAGGCATGGCGGCAACTGGCGTTTCCCCGGCCATGCTACCTTGCGCCAGGGTTTGTCCAACAGACTGCAGCACAAAGCGGTAGACGGCACCGCTGTCACGGAAGCGAACCTCGTGCTTGGCGGGGTGTACGTTCACATCCAGCGTGGATGGGGCAATGTCCAGAAACAAGGCATAGGCAGGCTGGCGATCTCCATGCAGTACATCGGCATAAGCACTGCGTATAGCATGTGACACAGTACGATCACGCACAAAACGGCCATTCACGAACAGGAACTGTTTGTCTGCACTGGGGCGAGCATGGGCGGGGTGAATCACCAGACCGCGCAAGCTGATCAGGCCTTGTTCCTGGGCGACAGGCAGGCTTTGCTCAATAAACTCTTTGCCCAAGATATCCAGCAGGCGTTGCTCCAGTGTGCCGCTGCGCCAGTGGCGTTGGGGCTTGTCATTGTGAAACAGGCGGAAAGCGATTTGCGGCTGCGCCAGGGCGATGCGCTCCAGCGCGGTCACGCAGTGGCCGTACTCCGTGCCTTCCGTGCGCAAAAACTTGCGACGGGCGGGGATCTCGTCAAACAGCTGGCGTACATCCACATGCGTGCCAATCTGCCCGGAGGCGGGCTGGGGTTCAGCTTGGCCCAGCGAGTACTCCCAGGCGTGCGGGTCGTCCTGAGTGCGCGAGTTGATCGTCAGACGGGCTACCGAGGCAATTGAGGGCAGGGCTTCCCCCCGAAAGCCCATGGAGGCCACGGACTCCAGCTCTTCCAGCGAGCGAATCTTGCTGGTGGCATGTTGCAGCAGGGCCAAGGGGAGTTCTTCCTGGGTGATGCCGTGGCCATCGTCGCTGACAGAGATGCGGCGTATGCCGCCGCCGTCCAGGCGAATCTCGATGGCACTGGCTCCGGCGTCAATCGCGTTTTCCAGCAATTCCTTCAGGACAGATGCCGGGCGCTCGATAACTTCACCGGCCGCAATTTGGCTTACAAGCAGGTCCGGGAGTGGGATAATACGGCGTCTTGATGACATAGGGCGGCTGGCCTTGTGTGTATTCAGGGTTGAACATTACACGTTCAACGGGTTTCAAACGGTAGCGGCTTATTTTAACCGCTTGCTCTATGGTGTCGGTCTGGCCAGTATTGGACTGGCTGGATTGTTATTTTGGTGTGGAACTATGCCCGATTTACTCAGCATGATCCTTCATATTGACCAGTACCTGGGTGTGTGGGTCGAGCAGTATGGAGCCTGGATTTATCTTGTTCTGTTCTTGATTATATTTGGCGAGACCGGGCTTGTGGTTTTGCCCTTCCTGCCGGGCGATTCTCTGCTGTTTATTGCCGGGGCCTTTGGCGCTTCGGGCATGTTGGACCCGGTCATGCTGGGTGGCCTGCTGATCGTGGCAGCCGTGCTGGGTAATACCGTGAACTATCACGTGGGGCGGTATATAGGCCCGAAAGTCTTTACCCAGGAATCCCGATTCCTGGATCGTCGTGCTCTGGTCAAAACCCATGCTTTTTATGAAAAGCATGGTGGCAAGACCATCGTCATTTCCCGCTTCCTGCCTTTGTTCCGTACTTTTGCGCCTTTTGTAGCGGGTGTGGGCCATATGAATGCCATGCGCTTTCAGATGTACAACATTACCGGCGCGGTGCTGTGGATTTGCAGCTTGATTACCTTGGGCTACTTCTTTGGCAATGTGCCTTTCATCAAGGCGCATTTGAATACCATCGTGCTGATTGGTATTGCGGCTGCCGCGGTGCCTGTCGTGGCTGGGGCCTTGTGGAAGATTTTCAAGCGCAAGAGCAAGGGTAATGCGACTTTGTAGGATTTGAGATTGGATTGTTTGCTTGTTAAAGGTTAAGGAAAGGACGCCAGTAGGCGTCCTTTTTTATTTCGGGAACCTGTCAGATATCGCTGTTGTTGGCGAGGGGGTAAAAGCCGTCGCAAAATCTGGGTTCAAGTGTTCAAGTGTTCAAGTGTTCAAGTGTTCAAGTGTTCAAGTGTTCAAGTGTTCAAGGTAACTATTGGCACTCTCCGTATTTTTAAAAAACCGCCTCTGTTTCAGCCTTTAGTAAAGAATGCCTCAGTTTTCTTGAGGGGGAGCCGCTAGTCGGCAGGCGGGGCCCTGGCCCGTGCTGCGCACGGGTACCCTTGTCTCTTGAGCTATCCAGGCGCCCCGTGAACTCGCGCGATAGCTCGTCCCCCGGACGAGCTATAAGCGTCGCGCTCAAACAGCACGGGGCTTGTATCCTGGATAGCTCAAGAGCCTGCGGCCAGAACCCTGACTCGCCCTCCGACTAGCGGCTCCCCCTCAAGAAAAGGCCACACCGATTCAGGTTCAAACAGGTCCTTGCCCAAAGATGCTCTCTTTTCTGGACAGCTTCAGACTCTATAGAAACAAAAAAAGCGCAGCATTTTTTGCTGCGCTTTTTTCATCGAACCAAGCAGATAGTTAGCTGCGGCTGGCCAGTGCCGGAAACTCGGCAAAATATCCCCGGATGCCGGTCAGAATGGCTTGGGCAATCTTGTCCTGATGTGAAGAACTACGCAGCAGACGCTCTTCTTCCGGATTACTGATAAATGCCGTTTCGATCAGAATCGATGGAATATCGGGTGCTTTCAGCACAGCAAAACCAGCGCGTTCAACATTGCGCTTGTGCAGGCGGTTGATCTTGCCGATCTCGCCCAGCAGGCGCGAACCCACTTTCACCGAATCGTTAATCTGTGCGGCTGTGGACAGGTCCAGCAGAATCTGTGCGACCTGACGGTTGTGGGAACCTAGGTTCAGACCACCGATCAAGTCAGCATCGTTCTCTTTCTTGGCCAGCCACCGAGCAGCCGAGCTGGTGGCACCGTTTTGAGACAGGGCGTAGATAGACGAGCCACGCGCACTAGGCTTGATCCAGGCGTCAGCGTGAATACTGATGAACAGGTCCGCTTTCACCCGACGCGCTTTCTGTACACGCACTTGCAGCGGTACGAAGAAGTCCGAGTCACGCGTCAAATAAGTACGCATATTGGGCTGAGCATCAATCAGACGCTTCAAGCGGCGGGCGATATTCAGCACCACATCTTTTTCACGGGTACCACCGGGGCCGATGGCACCGGGGTCCTCTCCACCGTGGCCGGGGTCCAGCGCAATCAGCAAAGGACGATTGGGAGTACCCGGCGTGGCCGCAGGCGAAGGAGAGCGCGGTGGAGTCGTGACAGGAGGCGGCGTCCGAGCGACGGGCGGCAAGGTTTGCCCTTGTACCGTAGGCACAGGGGCGTCAGGCGAGTTTTGAGCCAGGCTTTCCAGGACGGAAGCCAGGGGGTCGTTATCGTCCTGAATTTGCAAGGCCAGCAGCGGGTCTTGCGCCACGCGCGGGTACAAGTCCAGCACCAGCCGGTACTTGTATTCGCCAACGGGCTTGAGCGTAAAAATCTGGGGAGCGACGGCCTGTTTCAGATCCAGCACCAGCCGCACGACGTCGGGGCGGTTCTGGCCCACGCGCACGGAGCGAATGTAGGGATCATTGGGGCGGACCTTGGAAACCAGCTCCTCGATGGTGCGGTTCATGGTCAGGCCCTGGATGTCCACCACCATGCGATGGGGGTTCTCCAGTGTGAAGTGCTCGGCCTTGAGCTCGCTATCCATTTCCAGGGTGACGCGGGTGTATTCGTCTGCCGGCCAGGTACGGACGGCCACGATGGTGCTGGCGTTCGCCAGCCGCGGTATGACGGGAAGCAGGAACAGGGTGGTGGCCGTGGCGACGAATCGGCGACGGGCCTTGCCGGCTGGGGCTACTTCTGCAGGCTGGGGGCGAGTGTCGTAATCCATAGCGTTCCTTTGGCGCTGCGTGCATCCAGGGTGGCCAAACGACCGTCACCGCAATAATCCAGGTGTAAATCCAGATCGGGCTCGGGCAATAAATCCCCTGCTTTTTCGGGCCATTCGATCAGCACAACAGCATTGTCTTGCAAAATATCGCGAAAACCTGCGTCGACCCATTCTCGTGGGTCGCTAAATCTATAAAAATCAAGATGATAGAAGTATAAGCTAGAAACTTTATAACTTTCAAGCAAAGCGTAGCTAGGACTTTTGATACGACCGGTAACGCCACAAGCCCGTAACAGGGCCCGAACAAAGTGGGTTTTACCGGCGCCCAGATCACCATGAAGATGAATTCGGCCACCCACAGGCACACCGGGAACTTGACCGCTTAGCAGCGGGGCAAGGCGCTCGGCCAAGGCGGTGGTGGCGTCCTCGTCAGGCAAGGACAGGGTTAAAGCTTGCGGATTCATAGGCTTGGATCAGGTAGCGAGGGATAACCACAATGGAATGGTCAAGCCCGCTAGTATAGTGCCGATCGACATGGTCAGCGCGACCAGACGGCTATCGGCTCCCATGCGGGCAGCCAGTACGTGGGCAGAAGAGGCCGTAGGCAGGGCAGCAAATACCAGTAACATCTGGCGCTCCAATGTGCTCATATCCAACACCCAGGCAATTGCCAGGGCCGCCAAGGGCAAAGCCAGCAGCTTGATGGCCGTAATCCAGCCGATCAAGGCCCCCGCACGCCGCGAGCCTTGCAGGGACAAGGTGGCGCCTACACACAACAAACCAATCCCCAAGGCACAAGCCCCCAAGCGGCTAAAGGCCAATTGAACCGGGCCTGGTACGGACAAACCAGCCAGATTCCAGGCCAGTGCAGCAACAGTAGACAGAATCAGGGGATTTTTAAGCAGCTCGATGGCGATACGGCCTTGCTGCCCCCGCGCCAGCACGGTCACTGCCACCATATTGGCCATGGGAACAGAAAAGCCCACCAGTAAAGCCATGACAGCGACACCCGATGGTCCGGCAATCGCACTGGCCAGAGACATCCCCAAATAGGTATTGAAGCGAAAGGCGCACTGAGTCAGGGCCGCGTGCTGCAAATGTTCGGGTTTCAGAATGGGCAGGGCCAGCCAGGCCAGAACCGTGCCTACGGCAATTAAAACAGCCGCAGCGACCAATAAAGGCCAGGTATCGCCCAGATTGAGCGGAATGCGGGTAATGGAATCAAACAGCAGGGCTGGAAACAGGACGTAATAGACTAGCTTCTCCGCACCCTGGAAAAAATCCCGGCTGAAATGAAAGCGATGCAGCAGTAAAGCCCCCAGTGCAATTAACAGGAAGTCGGGCAGAATCAGCGGGAATATTGTGGCCATGATGAGGGTAAATAGAAGCAGATATAGGTATATCCCCTGTAGGTATCTGCTTTCAGAATTAACAATTGATGAGGAGTAGCTGCGCTATTATTGGTTAGTTCCCCTTACCCAGGGGATGGATCTACAAAAAGACTAAAGAGGAGATGTTCCCATGATAGAGAAGTTTCCCAAGAAATTTGCGCTGCTATCCCTTTGTGCAAGTTTGTCCATGATCGGCACGGCTAATGTCGCTCATGCTCAAGCGGATTATCCTAATCAAGCGATTCGCGTCATTGTTCCTTTTGCGCCAGGCGGCTCCACCGATATTGTGGCGCGCATTGTGACCAAGGGCATGAGCGAAGTGCTGGGCCAGTCCATGGTGGTAGAAAACAAGGGTGGTGCCGGTGGCGCTATTGGAGCGGCAGAAGCGGCTCGCGCCAAACCTGACGGCTATACCTTGTCAATTGCCACCATTTCGACTCTGGCAGTAAATCCCGCTTGCCGCCCCAATGATTTGCCTTACGACCCCTTGAAAGACTTTGTGCCGGTCAGCAACTTTGCCAACCTGCCCAACGTGATCGAGGTCAACCCCAAATTCCCGGCACAGAACTTCAAGGAGTTCGTGCAGCAACTGAAAGACAATCCAGGTAAGTATTCCTACGGCAGCTCGGGCACTTGCTCGGTGCTGCACTTGTTTGGCGAAGCCTTCAAGCTGGAAACCGGCACTGATATCGTGCACGTGCCTTACCGTGGTGCCGGCCCGGCTGTAACGGATGCGGTCGGTGGCCAGATCAATGCCATGTTTGATAACCTGCCGTCGTCCATGGCCCAGATCCAGGCTGGCAACTTGCGCGCATTGGCTATTGCCTGGCCCGAGCGCCTGCCTGCTCTGAAAGATGTGCCGACCTTGGCCGAAGAAGGCTACCCGCAGCTGAACAGCCCGGCCTGGTATGGTCTGCTGGCTCCCAAGGGTACGCCGCCTGAAATCGTTGCCAAGCTGCATGCCGCTGCTGCGGAAGCCTTGAAGAAGCCCGAAATTATTTCGGCTCTGGAAAAGCAGGGTGCGACTCCGTCGGGTAACTCGCCTGAAGAGTTCGCCAAGGAAATCAAGGAGCAGTACGACTGGGCCCACGACGTGGTCAAGAAAGGCAATATCAAGCTGGAATAAGCCTTGGACTTTAAATGTCAGCCATAAAAAACCGGCCTGCACAGGCCGGTTTTTCATTTCTGCCCTAAGGCCTAGCCACGATTGGCTTGCAGCACGGTCAAGGCCGTCATATTAATGATGCGGCGTACGGTGGAGCTGTAAGTCAGGATGTGTACAGGAGCATTGGCGCCCATCAGGAAAGGACCGATGGCCACGTTGCTGCCAGCAGCAGTCTTCAGCAGGTTGTAGCTGATATTGCCAGCGTCCACGTTCGGGCAGACCAGCAGGTTGGCCGAGCCTTTCAGCGAGGAGTTGGGCAAGGTACGATTGCGCAAGCTTTCGTCCAGAGCGCAGTCGGCATGCATTTCACCGTCTACTTCCAGGTCAGGGGCTTGCTCCTGAATCAAACGCAGGGCTTCACGCATTTTGGGTCCGGAAGTGGCCGAGTCGGTACCAAAGTTGGAGCGCGACAGCAGGGCCACCTTGGGTTCCAGGCTCAGCGTACTCAACATGCGGGCGGCTTCAATCGTGTATTCCGCAATTTCCTGTGCGTTCGGATCGTCGTTGACGTGTGTGTCGGTCAAGGCAACCGTACGCTCGCCCAGGAGCAGAATGTTCATGGCAGCGTAGACGCTGGAGCCGGGCTTGCGGCCGATCATCTCGTCGATATAGCGCAGGTGGTTGTGGTAGGAACCGATCGTGCCGCAGATCATGCCGTCGGCATCACCCAGGTGCACCATGGTCGAGCCAATCAGGGTCAGGCGGCGACGCATTTCCACGCGAGCCATTTCCTTGCTGATACCGCGACGGCACATTTTTTCCCAGTACGTGGTCCAGTACTGGTGGAAACGGTCGTCAGACTCGGGGTTGGTCACTTCCACATCCACGCCCAAGCGCAGGCGCAGACCAAATTTCTTGATGCGAGACAGCAGCACGGCAGGACGGCCAACCAGAATCGGGTGGGCCAGCTTCTCGTCCACAATCACTTGCACGGCGCGCAGCACACGTTCTTCTTCACCTTCGGTAAAGACGATGCGAGCCTTGCCGCCTTCGCGCACCAATTGCTTGGCTACGGCAAACACGGGCTTCATGAACGCGCCAGAGTGGTAGACAAACTGTTGCAGCTTGGCGATGTAGCCTTCCAGGTCAGCGATAGGGCGGGTTGCCACGCCTTCTTCCATGGCGGCTTGAGCCACGGCGGGGGCGATGCGCACGATCAGACGTGGGTCGAATGGCTTGGGAATCAGGTAGTCGGGGCCAAAGCTCAGGCCGTAACCACCGTAGGCTGCGGCCACCGCTTCGTCCTGCTCTTCTTCAGCCAGAGCCGCAATCGCGCGGGCAGCAGCTTTTTCCATGCCACGGGTAATCGTGGTGGCGCCCACATCCAGCGCACCGCGGAAGATGTAGGGGAAGCACAGCACGTTGTTGACCTGATTCGGGAAGTCCGAACGGCCGGTTGCCATGATGACGTCATCGCGAGCGGCTTTGGCGACTTCAGGCAAAATTTCGGGGGTAGGGTTGGCCAGCGCCATCACGAAGGGACGGTCTGCCATTTTTTGCAGCATTTCAGCTTTCAGTACGCCACCGGCGGACAGGCCCACGAACACGTCAGCGTTGTCGATCACATCAGCCAGCTTGCGTGCTTCGGTTTCTTTGGCGAAACGGGCCAGTTCAGGAACCTGGTGACCAGGGCGGCCTTTGTAGACTACGCCGTCAATGTCGGTGACCCAGACATTTTCTTCGGGCAGGCCCATGTCCACCATCAAGTCCAGGCAAGCCAGTGCGGCCGCACCGGCACCGGAGGTCACAACCTTGATCTTCTTGATATCTTTGCCGACCACTTTCAGGCCGTTCAGGAAAGCCGCCGTCACGCAAATGGCGGTACCGTGCTGGTCGTCGTGAAAGACGGGGATGTTCATGCGTTCGCGTAGCTTGCGCTCCACTTCAAAACACTCGGGTGCCTTGATGTCTTCCAGGTTGATGCCACCGAAGGTGGGCTCCAGACCGGCGATGATATCCACCAGCTTGTCGGGATCGGTTTCGTTGATCTCGATGTCAAACACGTCCAGGCCAGCAAATTTCTTGAACAGAACGGCCTTGCCTTCCATCACGGGCTTGGAGGCCAAGGCACCAATATTGCCCAGACCCAGCACAGCGGTACCGTTGGAGATCACGCCCACCAGATTGCCCCGGCCGGTGTAGCGGAAGGCGTTTTTCGGGTCGACCACGATTTCTTCGCAGGCGGCAGCAACACCAGGGGAATAGGCCAGGCCCAGGTCACGTTGGCTGACCAGGGGTTTGGTCGCGGCAATGGTGACTTTGCCGGGAATGGGGAACTCGTGGTAATCCAGGGCGGCTTGTCGATCTACAGGTGAACTCATCGTGTCCTCTTGCTCAGGCGCCAAACAGGTGTTTGGTGAAATCCAGGGAAGGCGTGGCGAATAGTGCGCCAGCGCCAGCTTTCAACAAGTGTAGATAATTAAACAGTCCGCACTATTAGGGCTTATTATTGCCCTATTAGTAAATACTTATAGATAAGGGTAAAGGCTTGGAAACAAACGATATCGCCCATCGCCTGGTACAACGACTCAGGTTGCGTCACCTGGCTCTGCTGATCGAGATCGACCGCTTGGGCTCGCTGACCAAAGTGGCGGATTTAATGGCGATGACTCAGCCTGCGGTCACTCAAGCCTTGGCCGAGGTGGAGCAAGTCTTTGGCACACCGCTATTCCTGCGTTCATCGCGTGGTATGGAGGCAACAGCGCAAGGGCAGATCGTGATTTCACGTGCTCGGGCCATGGTGCAGGACATGGAGTTGTTGAGTCTGGACTTGCAGGCGCACAGCATGGGGCGGCAAGCACATTTGCGGCTGGGGGTGATTCCCCTGGTGTCCGGCAAGCTGGTTTCCACGGCCTTGCGGGCAACTCGCCCTCAAGGGCAGGTAGTGTCCGTCAGCATCACCGAGGGGCTAACGGAAACGCTGCTGGAACAACTGCGTGATCACGCCTTGGATGCAGTGGTGGCGCGCAGCTCTCCGGACCTGAATATGAAAGGGCTGCGCCATGACGCCTTGTACGCGCAGCAACCACGCCTGATTGCCAGCCGGGAACTGGCGGGGCGATTGGGCCGACGCAAGCTGGACTGGGCGCAATTGCAGGATCTGGACTGGATTCTGGGACCGCGCAATACCCCGATGCGGCGGCAGGTGGCGAACCTGTTTTTACGGGCAGGCTTGTTGGAGCCGGTGCCCAGTGTGGAAACCTCTTCACCCAAGCTGATCGGTGAACTGATCGTGAATCACTCCCGTGCTGTGTCTGTGGTCCCGACCGAAATTGCTGAAGAATTGGTACGCGTGTCCGGCGTGGCGATTGTGCCGTACTCCTTTGAGTGGGGCTTGTCGCCTATCGCGCTTTTTACTCGGGTGGCCGGTCAGCAGCGTCCGGTAGACAAGCTGTTCGCGCAGGAGCTGAAACGGGTGTGTACTGATAAGACGGTACCTTTGGAGCGGGGGGCTTTTTTCTACTAATGTCGTTCTGTCTGCTGCGGGCTGATTGCTAGTGTTACACCGTGAGCGCACTATGCTGAGCGGGCCGGGCAAGAGCTGGAAGCAGGATGTCATACCTGCTCAAAAAACCGGAGCAGCTCAGTGGTAAGAACCACCCCCCGCTTGTATGCCCAGGAGTCTGGAAGGGGGGCGGTGTGCAGCGCCCGGTTTATTGATGCCGGGGCTATGCAAGCAGTGGCTTACTGGTTCACATACCAGATGGCCTTGGTTTGCTGGTACTGATCCAGGGCCTCCATTCCCTTGTCCTTGCCGCCAAAACCGGACAGTTTGAAGCCGCCAAAGGGGGCGGTGATGTCGCCTTCGGAAAAGCCATTTATCGAAACGGTGCCTGCCTTGATTTTGCGCGAGACACGCTGCGCCCGCCGTACATCAAGCGTGTAGAGGGAGGCGGCCAGGCCATATTGGGTATCGTTTGCCAAGGCGATGGCTTGCTCTTCTGTCTCGAAGGTCGTGATGGCCAGAACGGGGCCGAACACTTCCTCCTGGAAGAGGCGGTCTTCCGGGGTGATGTGATCGAAGATGGTGGGCTCGATATACCAACCACTGCCCAGGTCACTGTGAATGCGCCCCCCATGAACCAACTTGGCGTTTTTGCCGGGGTTCTGCAGAAAGCTGGCCACTTTTTCAAAGTGCGCTTGTTCTACCATCGGCCCGATAGACACGTCCGGATCCGTAGGCAGACCTACTTTCCAGGAACTCAGCCCCTGTTTGAGTTTTTGCAGCAGCGTGTCTTTCAGGCTGCTGTGTACGATCAGGCGGGAGCCGCAGCTGCAGTTTTCGCTCATGTTCCAGAATGCGGCCGCCAGGATGGACGGAACTGCTTCGTCCAGCAGGGCATCCTCAAAAACGACCTGGGGGCTTTTCCCGCCGCATTCCAGCACGACCTCCTTCAGATTGCTTTCTGCGGAATACTTCAGAAACAGGCGACCCACTTCGGTGGAGCCGGTAAACGACACAATGTCCACGTCCCCGTGCCGGCCCAAAGGCTCTCCGACTTCCTCGCCTGTGCCTGTGATCAGGATCAGGGCTCCTGCGGGAATGCCTGCCTGATGTGCCAGCTGTGTCATGCGGTAGGCGCTCAGGCTGGTCAGCTCGGACGGTTTCACAATGACCGAATTGCCGCACACCAGCGCAGGCGCAACTTTCCAGGCGTACATTTGAGCCGGGAAATTCCAGGGCAGGACGGCCGCCACGACCCCAATGGGTTCCTTGGTGATCAAGCCCAGCGCGTCGGAGCCGGTTGGGGAAATTCGACCAAAGCATTTATCGGCCGTCTCTGCATACCAGCTGAAGGTATCGATGGTGGCGGGCATGTCGGTGTTCAGGCATTCAGTAATGGGCTTGCCTGCGTCCACACAATCAAGTGCGGCCAGTTCCTCGGCGTGTTGCTCCAGCAAGGCCACCCATTTGAGCATGATTTTTTTGCGTTCTGCCGGAGACAACTCAGACCATTCGCCGGACTCAAAGCTTGCGCGTGCGGCAGCCACCGCCGCTTCTACATCCGAGGCTTGGCCGGCAGCGATGTTGCCAATTACGGCCAGGTCGATAGGGCTGACGTTATCGAGCAGGGCCGAAGCCGTGGTTTGATAGCCAGGAATCAAATGGGAAGCGTGCAGCTTTCCGGCGCGGGCCAACTCAAAGACAGTCTCTTGTTGCGTGGGCATTCAAGCCTCCTGTTCTACTTGATAAGCGTTGATCTGGGCCAGGAAGTCATCTCGTTCCTGCGCGTCGACTGGCAGCAGAGGCAAGCGTACCGAACCGACATCAATGCCGTGACGCACGCAGCCCAGTTTGGCTTTCTGGTTGTAGTTGCCGGACTCCATGGCGGCAATGGCGGGCAACATGGCGGCCATCATGCGACGTACCGTGTCCCAGTCTCCTTGCTCGGCGGCTTTCAGCATTTGGACCTGCTCGGCAGGAAACACATTGGCCCCGCCACTGATCCAGCTACGAACTCCCCAGAACAGGAAATCGGCCGCCTGGTCATCGCAGCCGCAAACAACCTGGAAGTCGGGCAGATTGGCATTGACCATGGCAACCACCCGGCTGAAGTTGCCGCTGCTCTCCTTGATGCCCACAATGTTCTTGACCTTGGCCAGTTCGTAAACGGATTCAAGCTCGATCTGGATGCCAATGCGTGCCGGGAAGTTGTACATGACGATGGGCAGTTCAGTGGCCGCGGCGACCTCCTTGAAATACGCCACCACTTCATTCTGGCCGGGCAGGCTGTAAGGGGTGGGAGAGAGCATCAGCGCCTCATACCCTAGCTCTTCCGCTTCACGGATTCGGCTGATGGCTTCGGCAGGCGACATGGAGTTCACGCCGGCAATCAGTGTTGTACGGCCACGGCCAGTTCTGGCAACAATCTCCAGCACGCGGCGACGCTCCTGTGCACTGAGCGCGTAGTATTCGCCCGTGGTTCCACAAGCCACGATGCCGCCTACTCCGGCTTCAATAAAACACTCAACCAGACGTTCCAGCGCAGCTTCGTTTAACTGGTTGTTGGCGTCAAAGGGGGTAACGATGGGAACGAGGATTCCGTTCAGATTCATGATGTCTCCAGATTATTAATAGTTGATCTATCGGTTTATTCAATGACTTTGCGGGTGAAGGCGCTGAGGTAGGCCATCAGCGTCTCGGAGCCCTGCAAGGCCTGTTCGGGGTTTCCATCCTGGATGCCTTCGGCCAGGGTCAGATGAGCCTGGGCTCCGGCCTCCAGGTCCCCTTCATATTGATAGGCGTACCAGAACCGTCGGCACTGAACGATCAAGGGAGTGACCGCTTGCACAGCAAAGGTGTTGCGACAGGCCTGGTGGATGACTTCGTCCAGATGCTGGTCGGCCAGCATGTAGGCGTCGATATCCTTGGTGTCAGCAGCATCCACCATGGCCTGGGCGTGACCGAGCAAGGCGCTGCGCTGGGCTGGGGTCGCCCAGCGGGCGGCTCCCTGCACAATCAGGCGTTCCAGAACCCGGCGCGTTTCAATCAGAGTCAGATGTTCAGCCACACGGATTTCACTGACACGCAGGCCGCGGCGGGGCTGTTGCTCGATCAATCCCAAGGCCACCATGCGCATCAGGGCTTCACGCAAGGGGGTGCGTCCCAAACCTGTCATTTCCACCAGATCACTTTCTACAATGGCCTGACCAGGCTCCAGTTTGAGAGTGGCAATTAACTGCTCAATCGCTTGATAGGCGATTTCAGCGGCACGAGAAGAGGGGGTGGGGGCGCTACTCACGGAGACTCCAATATAAAAATTGCGTTAAAAGCCGGACACTTGCTGGGGTAGCCAGGTTGCAATCGCCGGAAACAGGGCGACGATCAGCAGGGTCAGCAATTGAGCAAGAATAAACGGCACTACACCTCGACAAACTTGTCCGTAGGTCATGTCTTTCGGGGCAATGGACAGCAGGTAGAAAATGGAAGAGGCCAGAGGCGGTGTCAGATAGCTGGTCTGAATGACAACGATCACCATCACGCCAAACCATAAGGGGTCCAGCCCGCTTGCCACAATAAAGGGCAGGAAAAGCGGAACGCAAATCAGCACGTTCGCTGTCCAGTCCAGTACAAAGCCCAGCACAAAGACGATGCCCAGGAACAGAATGATCGTACCTGTACTGCCCAGTCCCAAGTCGCTGGTCAGCATCTGTACCAGCTTGGCACCTCCATTGGCCGCGAAGGCGCCGGTAAACATGGTGCCTCCCGCCACGATCAGCATGATCATTGCCGTAATGCGTACCGTGATTCGCAAGGCTCCACTGAAAACTTCCCAGTTGAACTGACGGTAGAAGATACAAAGAACAGCGGCGGCGGTAGCGCCCAAGGCGGCTGCCTCGGTGGGCGATGCGATCCCTTTCATCAGGGAGCCCAGAACAGCGATGATCAGCAGCATCATGGGAACCAGACCACGCATTGTGATACTGATTTTTTCCCCCAAAGGTCGGCGCATATCCTCGTCATCTGCCCGTGGGCCCAGCTCCGGCTTGAGCGTGGTGGCGATCAGGATATAGGCCACAAAGAGCGTGGTCATCAACAGGCCCGGAAAGAGCATGGCAGCAAACAGCTCGCCAACCGGAACCTGTGCCAGGGAGGCATAGACGACCGCGACCACCGAGGGAGGAATCATGGTGCCCAGGGAACCCCCGGCGCAGATCGTGCCCGCGATCAGTGAGTTGTTGTAGCGAAAGCGCTTCATGGCCGGGATGGCCATCAGCCCCACCATGATTTCTACCGCGCCAACCACGCCTGCTGCAGCGGCAAAGGTCGCCGCCATGGCGATGGTGGCAATGGCCAGCCCGCCTGGCAGGCCGCCCAGCCATAACTGCATGGTGCGAAACAGGCGTGCCGCAATGCCCGAGCGCTCCAGCAGGGCTCCCATCAGCACAAACATGGGAATCGCTGACAGGATATGGTTGGTGGCCGCTCCATACAAAGCACCATACATCTGGTCAAAGACCATGGGGCCAAAGGCGTACCAACCGGCCAGAAAAGCGGGCAGGATCAGCGCAAAAGCCACGGGCATGCCCTGAAAAATCAGCAGGAACAGAGCAGGGAACATCAGTCCGGCGATCCATAAATTCATGGGCTCACCTCGACGTCAGCAGTGTTCTGTTCTTTGACCGCACAGCGCAAGCCATGGGCCAGCAGTTGCAAGGTAAAGGCGATCAGGCCAATCGCAATGCAGGCGTAGAAGGGCCACATCACCGGGGCCCAGGGGCTGACCATTTCGACTTCGTTCAGCTTCCAGGCCATCCAGGCTTTCTGTATCCCGACTTTGCTCAAGATGGCAAACAGCGGAAACAGCACCAGCAGGTACAGGAGCACGTCAGACATACGGGCCAGGGACTTGGGCAAGTGCTTGCGAACCACATCAATGCTGATGTGTTCGTTCTGACGCATCACCCAGGCCATGCCCAGCAGAAAAATAGCCCCATTCATCATGTACGCCACATCAAAGGCCCAGACGGTGGGGGCATGCAGAACATAACGGGCAAAGACTTCCCATACCATGGCGGTGACCAGGATTGCCGCCGCCATTTCCGCCAGCCGAGCGCTTGCAAGAGCGATAAAGTCGATCAGTTTTGAAATAGGCTGCAGCATGGCAGCTCTCCTTCAGAAAGTGGGACTTAGTCTCGGATCAGGTAATTGCTTTCACTGCGCCAACGGTTCAGGAATCCGTCGTAATCAGTCAGCAAATTCTTCATGTAGTCGTTGCCCGATTGCGCTTGCGCTTCGGCTTTCTTGTGTACCCAGTCATTGCCGGCATCCGCCAATTGCTTGATGAAGGCCGGGTCCAGAGTGATGACTTCATTGCGACCCTGGCGGTACTTCTCCATGGCTTTGATGTCGGCGTTGTAGAAGTAGTCCAGGGATTGGTGGGTGGTCAGTTCGGCAGCGGCCTCGATCAGTTGCTGCAAATCGGCCGGCACTTTATCCCAGGTTTCCTGCTTCAGGACGACTTCCCACATAAAGGTGGGCTGATGCACGCCAGGGACCACAATGTATTTGGCGGCTTGATGAAAACCTTCGGGGGTATTGGAGGAGGGGGTAGCCCATTCCACCGCATCGACCCCTTTGCGCTGCAACAGGGTGTACGTGTCCCCGGGTGGCACCACGGTGGGAACGGCACCGAAATAGTCTTTCATTACGTCCGCCCAGGCACCGGAAGTGCGATATTTCAGGCCTTTCAAGTCCTCTGCAGTTCGGATGGGGGTGTTGGAGTGGGCCAGCACTTCCGTCGAACCCAAACCGACAATCATGGTTTTGAGACCGTTTTTGGAACGCAGCTCCTGCAGTTTTTCCTTGCCGCCGCCTTCATACAGCCAGACGCGGTAAGCATCAGGTCCCATACCACCGGGGTAGCCAGCAAAAATGGCATTGGCCGGGTCCTGGTTGACCAGGTAGCTGGAGGTGGAGTGCCCCGCCTCTACCACGCCGGTCTCTACCGCTTCAAAAACTTTAAGGGCGGGAACAATAACACCTGCTCCAAAGGGCTGAATCTCGACACGATCCCCCGTCATGAGCTTCACGTTCTTTGCAAAACGCTCCAGAAAATTCTGATAAAACGGGGAGCCTTCGGGTACGGAAGTTGGTACGCGCCAACTGATTTCGGCCGCTTGCGCCGAGGCCATGCTGCCCAGCAGAAACAGGCCGGCCAGGGTGGATGCAACAAGTTTGGATTTCATGTTTGTCTCCGGTGGTTTTTTTATAGTCCAGCTCCGTCGCAGGCTGGCGGCCAGCGTCAAAGCATGGGATGGATCTTAATATTTTCTAAATATATTAACAACATATTTAGATTGGGGTTTGTCCTAGAAAGCGCCGGAGGTGGCTTGCTGATTGGGTTTCGGTGTTCTTTTTGGATGGTGGAAGGACAGGGGAAGGACGTTCCAGACCTGGTTTTGACGCGGATTTTCAGCGGTGAAATCATTCGTGATGCGGATTTTTTCATGCTTGTTTGAAGCACTGCGGGGCAGCCTTGTTGAGCTGTTTCAATCCTTTCGTCCCCGCGGTCTAGCTGGTACACTTTGCGACTGCTTTTTTAGAAGCGCACGGCGGCAGGACAGGGTCTTTGGACCGTTCTTTTGCTGTAGCACTTTCGGTAGCAGCAGGCAGGAAAATAGCTGGTTGTTTACGAACAAGAGAGGGCGTCGAATCTACTCTTGCGTGTTGTAAAGCCTGGATTCCTGCGGTGCATGTGGCGTCTGGCCCGCCTGGGCCCACTGCGCAGACAAGCCACCGGGCCCATAGTTAAATGGATATAACTTTCCCCTCCTAAGGGAAGATTGCAGGTTCGATTCCTGCTGGGCCCGCCATTCTTATGCATGACGCCTGCCCGGCTTCATGGTCCTGAAGGCTCGTTCTGATAGGCCGAGCTTTGATATCCCACTTGATGATTAGCATCCTGTGCTTTTTGCGCAGTGCTGTTCGTGCCTGCTCGTTTTCTTTTCTTGAGCCAGCCCTGTCTTGAGCAACAAGGCTGGCTTGAGCACCTGACTAATCGCTCGTGATGACAATTCAAGAGTCATGCGTGCTATGGAATGCAGGAGGCGCTAATGGAACGGTCGATTGTCAAAACCCGGAGATGAGCTTCTGGAGGTCTGTTGGTGGCCCCAGGCTTTGACGGGATTTCTTGTTGAGGACAGATAGTCATCCACACTCCCGGTCCAGAGCTTGAATCCCAGACAACTTTTCCATTTGTCTTGTTGATAAAGCCAGTGAGTTTGGCAAACGGAGCAGCGAAACAGGCTCTGTGCTCCCTGGTCTCCATAGTCCTCTGTTTTGGTGACGCGTTCCATATAAGCATGCTTAGGTGTGTGCGCTTTGGAAAGCGGCAGAGTCTGGCACAAAATACACATGGTTTTATGGTCGATCTTGCCCACTTCTTGCTCCTTTTTAAATAAAGGCTATGGGAAATAGCGTGTTTAAAAAAAGACAGCAATGTACTTTCTACAAAAACTATCAAACTGAAAGCAAGATAGTCAGCCCGCATCTTACAAATCTTGTCGGGGCTTGGGTAGTGTCAGCTGTAAAAGGATATTTCGTTCGCAAATACCCGTAAAAAAAACAGAGGAGTTCTTGTCTATCCTTGCATCAGGCAAGGGGATAAGGCTTGGGCAAATCGTTTGGCTGGCTTGTCGTCGGTGTGATTCAAGTCGATGGCAGGAAAATCTGGTGTGTCCTTGATCGAGCTGTGTTTGAATTTTGCCCAGTTTCGTTTTTATTTGAAATATATGAGGCGTGCTCCCGACTAAACTGCTTTTATTTATAAGGAATTTGCCATGAAAAACGACAAGCGTTCCTTGGAAAAAGACCCGTTTTCCTCCTCTGCGTGCAGACAGGAGGAGCCACCCGTGGTCAAACCTTGCAAGCCAGATTCTGTAGACAGTTTGTTTGACTGCTTTGCCAAGACCGTGACCCGCTTTGCCGGCTCGCCCATCATGTTTTCTGTTGCTGTTTTAGCCGTGCTGGTCTGGGCCTTGTCTGGGCCTTATTTTAATTATTCGGAGACCTGGCAGTTAATTATCAATACCGGAACCACGATTATTACTTTCTTGATGGTGTTTTTAATTCAGCAAAATCAGAATAAAGATAGCAAGGCACTGCATATAAAACTTGATGAGCTGATTATTTCACTGACCGATGCCAATGAGCGCTTGATTGATGTTGAGGAACTGGATGAAAAGCAGCTCAAGAAATTGGAGGCCTATTATTCCTCCATCGCGTTGAAAGCACGCCGACGTCTGGACGACGATACATAAAGATAAAAGGGCCTTGCGGCCCTTTTTTTACAGCATCTTGTTGCGTTGCTGCTCGGCCCGCGAGGCCCCGATCGGCGTTTCGACTTGCTTTTGCTCTTCTGGCGGGGGCAGCACGGCAGGAAATCCCAAGGATTGAATCCACAGCTCGCGAGACCAACCCTGGGTATGGTAGAGGTGATGGCCCTCATCGGGAGCGACGGCGTCATGAGCCTGTTTGAGTAAAGTCGCCAGTTTCTTGTCTTTGCTCTGCTCGCCAACCAGGCCAATCAACTGCCAATTCAGATGGTCTTTGGTTTCGGCCAGAATGACACATTCGGATGCGACCAGCTCTGCCGCTTTCGGATCCCCTGCCTGTTTGGCCAACTCCATGGCCTTGACCAGTGCCGAGGCGATCTGTTTCAGTACTTGTCGGCCGGGTGTTTGTTTGGCGGGGTCCAGTGCCAGCTCCTCAAAGATACTTTTCAGCACCTGTTGGTGTGTCAGTGTTTCTTCCAGGTAGCCTTCCCATTCTTTTTTCAGGTCCGCGTTATTGGCACAGGAAATGGCTGCTTTATAGACTTGCTCTCCGCCCAATTCGGTTTCCAGGGCTTGATACAAGAGTTCATGCAGCTGTTCGGTGTTGGCTTTATGTGATGTCATTGTTCGCTCCAGTCCAGAGGTTGAGGGTTGGAACTGACACCATAAATGCTGTGACGCGTACAGATTATGCGATTTGATGAGGAGTGATACGGGCTGTGAATGACGTAAGGCTTGGGTAACAATATCGCCCGATAGGGTTTGAAAAGGGTTATTGGAGCTGCCCTGCAAACCGTCTGCTTGCCTGTGGTAGGATTGTGCGCTTTATTGCAGCTTTGATGCGGGCTGAGGGCCTGTGCATCGGACTTGCCACTCCATTTTTGAACGCATCGTCTCGTCCGGCTGAATCTCTTTCAGTGCCAGGCTGATGCACCGCAGCAGGGTAGTCATGACACTCCAGGGTTGGAAACGCCGCGTTTTTTACGTGGGTTTGTTCGAGTTTTTTGCCATTGTTTTTTCTTCTTTCTTGCTGGCGTACTTTGCCGGTGGGGAGGCTTCAGAGTCCGCGCCCATTGCTGTGGCGATCTCGGTGATTGCGATTGTCTGGAACTACGTGTTCAACACGGCGTTCGAACATTGGGAATCCCGCCAAGCTGTCAAAGGCCGCAGTTTGTTGCGCCGCAGTGTGCATGCCATCAGCTTTGAGGCTGGCCTGGTGATTGCTATCGTGCCTTTGTATATGTGGTGGTATCAGGTCGGCTTGCTGGAAGCCTTGCGTATGGAAGTAGCCATTCTGGTGTTCTTTCTGATTTATTCCTTTATTTTCAGCTGGACCTTTGACCGGGTATTCGGTTTGCCGGCCAGTGCGGCTTGACCCCGTCGTCCAAGAAAAAGCCGCGTAATGCGGCTTTTTTTGTTTCTGCTGGATTGGCTTTCTCACTGCACCTGAGCTTCCCGCCGCGCCTGACAGATACGGGCGTGGTGTACGTCTGCCCACTTCACCAGTTCTCGCATAGGTACCAGAAAAGACTGCCCCAATTCGGTCAGCGTGTATTCCACGCGGGGCGGTACTTCGGCGTATAAGGTCCGTTGTACAAATCCATCAGTTTCCAGCCGCTTGAGTGTGCGTGAGAGCATTTGACGGGAAATATCGCCGATTTCCCGGCCCAGCTCATTAAAGCGCAGGGTGCCCGGTGCCAGCGACTCCAGGATCAGCAGGCTCCATTGGTCGCCAATCCGATCCAGTACATCCCGGATGGGACAGGGTTGCTCAAATTCTTCCTGTATGGGGCTGGAAGCCAGTGTGGCTGAGCTTGATGAGGACATGGCGGCTTGCTTTCCTGTGTTCAATAGTCACTTCCGTGTGACCTGGTATGGCCTGCGTGACTTCTTGTGGACGGTCAAAAAACTGTCTAGCATCACGCTTAATGGTCTACTTTCTAGACCAAGTCTTTATTTGAGCACACAAGGAGCTGTTATGTCTCGTATTGCATTGATAGGTGCTTCTGGCGAAGTCGGTTCGCGCCTTTTGAAAGAACTCTCGGATCGCGGTCATACGGTGACAGCGATTGCTCGCCATACTGAAAAAATTGCCAGCCTGCCCAATGTCACCGCAGTTCAGGGCGATGTGAATGATCTGGATGGTTTGATTGCGCTATTGAAAGGGCACGATATTGCAATTAGTGCGGTTCGTTTTGCGTCGTCAGATCCTTCCAAGCTGATTACGGCGGTTCGTGCGGCCGGTGTGCCGCGTTATCTGGTGGTAGGCGGTGCCGCCAGCCTTGAAGTGGCCCCCGGTCAGCGATTGATTGATCAGCCTGCGTTCCCGGACGCTTACCGGACCGAGGCCTTGGGTGGCATTGCCTTTCTGGATCAGTTGCGTCAGGAAAAAGAACTGGATTGGACTTTCCTGTCGCCCTCGGCAGAGTTTGGCCCCGGCCAGCGCACAGGCAAATTCCGTATCGGCAAAGACAGCCTTTTGGTCTCCGACCAAGGCAGCAAGATTTCTTATGAGGATTACGCCATCGCTTTGGTGGACGAGATTGAACGTCCTGCCCATTCGCGCCAGCGCTTCACCGTAGGTTATTGAATAGGGAGTGGGACTGATGAAAGGTTTAATCCGATGGGTATCTCCAGTTTTATTAGTGGGCTCTTTCTTGTTGAGCACAAATGCAGCGTTGGCTGCCAATTCGCCGACTCGTGATGTGGCTCAGGAAGAGAGCAATCGCAAGCTGGTGGTCGATTTTTACGACAGCTTCTTTAACAAGCATCAGGTGCAGGAAGCGGCGTCGGTCGTAGCTGAGGACTATATCCAGCACAACCCGGAGGTGCCGGACGGAAAAGCGCCTTTCGTGGGGTATTTTGATGGCTATTTCAAAGAGAACCCGCAGTCTCGCGCACGGATTGTGCGTAGTGCCGCAGACGGCGATCTGGTTTATCTGCATGTGCATTCGACCAATGGCAAGGCCGATCGCGGGCAGGCTGTGATGGATATTTTTCGGGTGCAAGACGGCAAGATTGTGGAGCACTGGGATGTGATTCAGGCCGTGCCGGAGCAGGCGGCCAATAGCAATACCATGTTCTAAGCTCACTATTCGGGCAACCCGTTCTTTACCACCGATACGGCAGCAGCCTTGCGCGGCGCCGAAAGGGGGGCGAGACTTTGCCCCGTTATAACGAGGACTTATGCTTACGCCAAATAAAAGACCCGCCAGCCATGGCGGGTCTTTTTGATGAGGGGTAAACGGAGTTCTTCTTTGGGCAACCGTTTGTGCTGTTGCTTGGCGAAGTTTCGATTGCGAGTTGTCTAAGCTGTTTGCATCTTGATCCTGGCTTCGCGAATCGGCAGGTTGACGATGGCCGCCAGTACGGCCAAGGCAATATCAGCCCACCACATCCAGCTGTAGTCACCAAAGCGGGTCAAGGCGATACCCCCCAGCCATGCGCCCAGAAAGCCGCCGATCTGGTGCGAGAACAAGGCCAGACCAAACAGGGTTGCCAGATAGCGCGTGCCAAACAGCTTGGCGACGATATTGGCGGTAGGGGGCACGGTAGCCAGCCAGGTCAGCCCCAGGCCGATGGCAAAGATGTAAAACACCAGATCGGTTTTAGGCATCATCAAGTACCACAGGATCAGCACGGCGCGCGAGGCATACATCAGGGCCAGCACGTATTTGCTGCGCCAGCGGGCAATGCAGGAACCGGCGGCAATACTGCCAAAGATATTGGCCAGGCCGATCAAGGCCAGCGACCAGCTTGCTACCGAAGGTGGCAGCCCGCACAAGTCAATTTCCCCCGGTAAGTGGGTGACCAGAAAAGCAATGTGAAAACCGCAGGTGAAAAAGCCCAGACTCAGCAGCAAGTAACTGCGATCCTTCATGGCGCTTTTCAGTGTCTCGGCCAGACCGGGACCGCTGACAACAGGGGCTGGGGTGGCTGCGGCTTTTTCGGGCTTGCTGCCCGGACTTAGCTTGCGAATCAGAGGCAGGGTCAGCAGGGCGGTCAGGGCCAGAACCCAAAAGGTCGACATCCAGCCGACCCAGCCGATCAGCTTTTGCACCACGGGGGCAAAGACGAACTGCCCGAAGGAGCCGCCGGCATTGATCAGGCCCGAGGCCTGACCGCGGGCGTGATCCGGAATACGTTGGGCGGCAGCGCCAATCAAGGTGGAGAAACTGGCCGCGCCCGAGCCAATACTGGCCAGCAGGCCCAGCGTCAGGGTCAGCCCTAGCCCGGTACCAATAAATGGTGTTACGGCACAGCCCAGTGCCAGAATCAGAAGGCCCGCGATCAGAACCCGGTCCGGGCCCCAGCGGTCGGAGCAGGCACCGGCAATAGGCTGGATGGCCCCCCAGGCAAGCTGGCCCACGGCCATGGCAAAGCTGATGGACATGATGCCCATGCCGGTTGCCTTATCAACGGGGCCGACGAACAGGCCAAAGGATTGGCGTATCCCCATGGTAACCATCAGGATGCCAGCAGCCGCCAAAGTCACCGTCATGATGGCGGGCTGGCGCAAGGATTGAAACATGGGGGCCCCTCTTATTATTCAGGTTTGAATTATCTGGCGAAATGCCAAAGAGGTGCAATCACCTGCGTTTGTGAAGAGCGATGGAGCGGACAGTGTTGTAGTCCGCTGCTATCCAGGTCCAGTTGCGGGAGAGGGAGGAGGAGGAGGAGGTGGTGGCTGCGCGTAGCAGGAAGTGCAGGGAGCAGAACCAGGCTGTCTATTGCGGCGTTTGATGGCTCAAGCAAGTGCGGGACAAAAAAAGACGGGCTGACTGCGCCGTCTTTTTATACCTGCTGCCAAGTAAAATCAGCCTTTTTCCAGGCCAGCCTGTACGGGGCGTGCCCCCAGCTTGTCGATCAGAACCTGGGGATTGATGCCCAGCAAATAGCCTCGTCGGCCACCATTGATGTAAATGGTGTCGAATTCCAGCAGTTCTTCTTCCAGCCACACCGGCATGGCCTTGCGGGTGGCAAAAGGCGAGGTGCCGCCAACCATATAGCCGGAATGACGCTGGGCCACCTCCGGCTTGCAGGGGGCGATCTTTTTCGCGCCGGTCTGACGGGCCAGATTCTTGGTGGAGACTTCACGGTCGCCGTGCATCACGATGATCAGGGGCTTGGCGCTTTCATCTTCCATTATCAGGGTCTTGGCCACCCGGTGCAGATCCAGACCCAGCTGGGCTGCCGCTTCCATGGCTCCGCCATGATCGACATAGTTGTAGCTATGCTCGGTAAAGGAAATGCCATTTTTACGTAGCCACTGTGTGGCCGGTGTTTCGCTAACGTGTTTTTCTTTAGCCATATCTTGGTAGTGCGCTCAGGCGCGTGGATGATGGGCTGCGTGCAAGGCTTTCAAGCGCTCACGTGCCACATGAGTATAAATCTGGGTCGTGGAAATGTCGGCGTGTCCCAAGAGCATTTGCACCACGCGCAGGTCGGCGCCGTGGTTGAGCAAATGGGTCGCGAAAGCATGACGTAAAACGTGCGGCGACAAGGGGGCCAGAACACCGGCCTGAACCGCATATTTCTTGACGATCAACCAAAAGGATTGGCGGCTCATGCAGGTGCCGCGCCCGGTAATAAAGACAAAATCGCTGCGGCGCTGGCCCAGCAAGGCAGGGCGGGATTCCTGCATATAGCGTTCGATCCAGTGCAGGGCCTCCTGCCCCAAGGGCACCAGCCTGTCCTTGCCCCCCTTGCCCTGGTCGATGCGCAGCACGCCATCGCTCAGGCTCAGGTTCTGCAAGGGCAGTTCAGTCAGTTCCGTGACGCGCAAACCGCTGGCATACAAGGTTTCCAGCATGCAGCGATCGCGCAGCCCCAAGGGATTATGTATGTCCGGGGCAGCCAGCAGGCGTTCTACCTGTTCTTCGGACAAGGTGTGCGGGACGCGTGGGGCCTGTCGGGCGCTGCTCAATTCCAGGCAGGGATCGTCCTGCCGCATGCCTTCTTGCACTGTCCAGTTGTAAAAGCGACGTAAGGTGGCCAGCCTGCGATTGGCTGTGCTGGCCTTGCTCTGATCTGCCTGGCTGGCCATCCATTCCCGCAAATCCTTGGCTTCCAACTGCTCCAGCGCTTTGCCTTCGCGCTCTTGTTGAGCCCATTCCTCCAGGCGTTCCAGATCCTGCCGATACGCTTGTTGGGTGTTGGCAGACAGGCCGTCCTGCAACCAGAGCATGGTGATGAAATCGGAAATCAGACTGGCTTGCGTCATGAGGATGGAAGAGTCGTAAAGCGTGCTTTTGGCAGCCGGAATGAAGCTGGAAAGCCATCATGCTATCACTCCGGGATGATGAGCTTCATTCAGCAGACGGGTAGATTTACGCTATATACCTATATATATTTCCTGATTATACTAATTCGTTACACCTGCCCTTGGAGGAGAAAACAATGTTCAAACGTGTCGTATCGGTCGCTGCCTTATCCCTGTTCTTGCAAGGCGCCGCGCAAGCCGATGAATTGGTTGTGGCCGCCGCCGCCAGTCTGACCAACGCCTTCAAGGAACTGGCTGGCCAGTTTGAGGCAGAGCATCCGGGCACCAAAGTGCTGACCAGTTTTGCAGCATCGGACGTGCTGTTGCAGCAGATCGTCAATGGCGCTCCTGTGGATGTGTTTGCTTCGGCAGATCAGAAAGCCATGAACAAGGCCGAAGAGGCCAAGGCTGTGGATCCTGCCACCCGCAAGAATTTTGTGCAGAATCAGGTTGTGCTGATTGTGCCTAGCGACAACCCTGCCAGGGTTACGAACGCTGGCGATCTAGGCAAGGCGGAAGTTAAACGCGTTGCTTTGGGTAATCCGACTGTCGTCCCTGTGGGTCGTTATACTCAGGCCGCTCTGGAGAAGGCCGGTCAGTGGGATGCGGTGAAACAGCGTGAAATTCTGGGCCAGAACGTGCGTCAGGTGCTGGATTATGTCGCTCGTGGTGAAGTGGAAGCCGGTTTCGTGTTCGCGACCGACGCGGCCATCATGAAAGACAAGGTGGAAGTGCTGGAAGTGCTCAAGACCACGGAACCTGTCACTTACCCGATTGCCTTGGTGCAGCGCGAAGGCCGTAATGACAAGGCTCAGGCTTTCCAGGATTTCGTCATGTCTGAATCCGGACAGCAAGTGCTGGCAAAATACGGTTTTGCCAAGCCTTGACAGGATTTTGATCGTCGGATGACTTCACTTTGGATTCCTCTGTGCTTATCGCTCAAGGTCGCCGGTTGGGCGACCTTGTTTGCCTGTGTGCTGGGTATAGGAGTGGCCTATGCCTTGTCGCGCTGGCAGTCGCGCTGGTGTGATCTGCTTGATTCCATCTTGACCTTGCCCATGGTTTTGCCGCCTACCGTCATCGGCTATTACCTGCTGGTCTTGCTGGGTCGGCGCAGTGCCTTTGGGCAATGGCTCTCCAGTATGGGGATTGAACTGGTCTTTACCTGGCAGGGCGCGGTGATTGCCGCGACTGTCGTAGCTTTTCCCATGATTTTGAAGGCCGCGCGTGCGGCTTTTGAGGATGTGGACCCCCGCCTGGAAAATGCGGCCAGCGTGCTGGGTCTGAAGCCCTTGGCCATCTTCTTTCGTGTCAGCCTGCCTTTGGCAGCGCGTGGCATCATGGCAGGCGTTTTGCTGGCCTTTGCCCGCGCTTTGGGCGAGTTCGGCGCTACGTTGATGATCGCGGGCAGCATACCGGGGCGCACCCAAACCATGTCCATCGCCATTTACGAGGCAGTCCAGGCAGGGGAGGATCAGCAGGCATTGGTGCTGGTCGCTATTATTTCGATTACTTGTGTGCTGGTCCTGTGGAGTACCAGTGCCTTGTCACCCCGTCACGTACGCCGTAAAAGAGGGATGCAATGAGCCTGACTGTACAGATTCAACGCACCGTGGTCAGCGAGGCCCGTCATTTCGACTTGAACATTCAGATTCAAACCGAAGCCCGTCATATTGCCCTGTACGGGCCTTCGGGTTCGGGCAAGTCCTTGACGGTGCAAAGCGTGGCGGGCTTGTTGCGGCCCGACCATGGCCGCATTCAAATTGGCAATCAGGTCTATTTTGATTCTGAAAAAGGCATCAACCTGAAACCACGCGAGCGTCGGGTGGCGTACCTGTTTCAGGACTACGGCCTGTTCCCGCATCTGACCGCAGCACAGAATATTTGCTTTGGTCTGAACACGGGCTTGTTCAACCGCTCCGTGCGAGACATGCCTGCGGCTGCCCAGCGTTGGGTAGAAGCGTTTCAGCTGGAGTCGGTATTAAGCAGCTATCCCGCCCAACTGTCGGGCGGGCAAAAGCAGCGTTGTGCCTTGGCGCGAGCCTTGGCTATTGAACCTCAGCTGCTTTTGCTGGATGAGCCTTTGGCGGCCCTGGATCAGGACTTGCGTGCGCGTTTGCGGGCTGAACTGGCTCAGTTGCAAAGCCAGATCGATATTCCCACTATCCTGATCACGCACGATCCTGAGGATGCCAGGGCCCTGGCCCAAGAGGTCTATCGTATTCGCGATGGATGCATTATCGAATGCTGTACCAGCGCGGATCTGGAAGCTCTTACAGCGTAGCGATCATCACGCTGGATGCCTTGAACAGTGCATAGGCGGACTGGCCTGCTTCCAGGTGCAAGCGCTGTGTGCTGTCCAGGGTGATGCTGGCGGTGACTGTCAGGCCCTGTGGCAGTTCCAGACGTACTTCTGCATTGACGGCACCGGTAATGACATCGGTAATCGTGCCGGGCAGTTGATTGCGTGCGGACAGGGAGTTACGGGTGTCGCCCGTGCCAATCATGATCGAGGACGCTTTCAGAAAGGCCAGAACTTTCTGCCCCTCACGCAGGCCCAGGTTTTCCGTGCTTTCTCGTGTGATGGACGCGACCACGATTTGGCCCTGGCCAATATCCACATGAATTTCGTCGTT
This sequence comes from Alcaligenes sp. EGD-AK7, assembly GCF_000465875.3. Lineage (NCBI taxonomy): Bacteria > Pseudomonadati > Pseudomonadota > Betaproteobacteria > Burkholderiales > Alcaligenaceae > Alcaligenes > Alcaligenes sp. EGD-AK7. The sequence continues at coordinate 227,907 of NZ_AVOG02000056.1, forward strand.
GACGGCTCCCGTTTTAATCGTGGTAACGATACCGGGCAGTTGGTTGCGAGCCGAAGTTTGCATGATCATGGTTTGGAGTAACTCCATTTGAGTCGCCACGGAAGGCATTAAACGACCAATACGGCTCATGAAGCGTTGATGCAGCCGGTCGTAGGTTTGATACAGCTCCAGCAGTTCGACGGCTTTGGGCGTCAGGGTGGCACCGCCACCACGATGACCGCCCGTACTGCGCAGCACCAGAGGTTCGCCCGCCATATTGTTCATGATGTCGATGGCGTCCCAGGCCGCCTTGTAGCTGATGCCAATATGACGGGCAGCGGCAGAGATCGAGCCCTGCTCGGCAATGGCGGCCAGCAAGGCCATACGGCGGGCGCTACCCCAGGTATGGTCGCCAGTGCGCAGCGACAGGCTGCCGGTTAATTCGGTATTGGGGGTGTTTGAACTAGACATGGTGATAAGTGTAAGGGCGGGAACAAACTAGGGATAGAGCGCCGGTACAATGGCCGGATCAGCGCTGCTGGCCGTTCTGTTTTCTTGCAACCTTAACTGGTTTTTTCTATGTACGACACCCCTGCTGTTTCCATGGCTCAATTGCAGGAGCTCAATAGTGCCGAGACGGTTGTCTTGACCGTGAACAAGCGCTATGCGCGCCGCCTGCTGGGACATTTGTCGGCCCGTCTGGCGGGTGCTGGCGGGACAGTTGCCGTACCGGAAATTGTGCCTTTGGGCGCCTGGCTGGCGCAGGCCAGTGATCAGCTCTGCTTTTCCGAACAGTGGCAACCAGCCGCGCACCAGATGGATCGCTTTGCCGCCTTGCAGCGTTGGGAACACAGCATCGAGCAATGCGAGGAAGAGGGCTATTTTCTGGATGTCGGTCAGGCGGCGCGTCTGGCTTGTGAAGCCGATACCTTGCTGGATGAGTGGAATATCGAGCTGAAACCCGGCGAGGCCAGCGTGGATTTTGAACGCTTCATGCAATGGCGCTCTCACTACCGGCAAAGCCTGGAGCAGGCAGATCTGGATGATGCAAACCTGGCTGCGGAGCGTGTGCTCAAAGCGGTGCAGGCAGGCGCCTTGCACATGCGTCATCGCCATATGGTGCTGCATGGTTTTCATGAATATTCGCCGCGCCTGCAAAGTTTGTTGAGTGGTTTGCAGGACATGGGGGTAGAGATTCTCCAGCTGCAGCACGAAGAGGCTCCGGCGACAGAGGTGTATCGGGTGCAGGCGCAGGATGCGGATACGGAATGGCGCCTGGCGGTGCAGTGGGCGCGTCGTCAATTGGACGAGTACCCGGATCGCACAGTAGCCATTGTGGCCGCGCAGCTGGAAACGCAATTGCCGTTGGTGCATCGTCTTTTGCGACAGGCCATGCACACGGATCAAGGTGCTTTGCCCTATAACGTGGCGGCAGCCCGATCCTTGGCTGAGTGGCCAGTGGTTGAAGCGGCCATGGCCTGGTTGAAGGCCTTGTTTACGCTGGCGACCAAGGGGCAGGCCGAGCCCGCCATGCTGGGCGAAGCCTTGCGTTTGGGAGCGTGTCAGGCAGAACAGTCTGAAGCAGGTGGCCGTGCCCGCATTGACAAGGCCTGGCGCGACAACCGCATTACACAAGTTAGCCGTAAAGAATTTGCCGACATGCTCAGCTTCCACACACCCGAACTGGCTCTGGCCTGGGGCAAGGCGGTGGAACGCTTCGAGTCCGTATCGGCCGGCGCTCAAGGAGTGGATACCTGGGCGTCGGTCATGCGCCAATGCCTGGAGGCTTTGGGCTTTCCGGGCACTAACCGTCTGGATAGTGCCCAGTTTCAAACTCTGGAGGCTTTGGAAGCCTTGCTGCTGCAATTGGCGCAGCAAGCGCCGGTCTTGGGTCGCATCAGTGCCTTGAAGGCACAAAGCGCTTTGGCCCGCATGGCCCGTGAAAATTTGTTCCAGCCACAACGAGACCCACGTTCCCGGCTGGACGTGCTGGGTTTTCTGGAAGCGGAAGGCGGGCGCTGGGATGCCGTATGGGTGCTGGGCCTGACCGATGATATTTTGCCTGCTGCGGTCAAACCCAATCCTTTGATTCCTGCCCAGGTGTTGCGTCGAGTCTCGGCACCTCGCAGTACGCCAGAGCGGGAGCTGGAATGGGCGCGCTGGATGCTGAGTGCCTTGCTACGCTGTGGGAATCAGGTTTTGCTAAGTGCGCCTTTGCATCAGGGCGAACAGGAGCTGAGGCCCAGCCCCTTGATTGCCCACTGGCCCGTGCTGGAAATGCCTTGGGCGGTGCAGGCAGAGCAGGCCGTTGCACAGGAAGCCTTGCTGGACGAGCAAGGCCCCAGTCTGAAGCTGGAAGAGCGCATACGTGGCGGGATCAGTGTGCTGGATACCCAGGCTCGCAATCCCTTGTGGGCTTTTGTGAAGTTTCGGCTACATGGTCAGGCCTTGCCCGACTACGCCCGTGTGGGCGATATGAATACACGCGGGATGTTCCTGCACCGCGCCGTCGAATTGTTCTGGCTGCGTGTGAAGGATCAGGACAGCCTGCATGAGCTGATTGGTGAGGGCTCACTGCTGGATGTGGTGCAAACGTGCATCGATCAAGCGGCGCAAGAAGAGCTGGCCGATTACGGTCCAGTGCTGCGCAGCCTGGAAATGGAGCGGGGTCTGGCCGTCTTGAATGAGTACGCTCATCAGGAAGCCCAGCGCCCACCGTTCGCCCTGGGGGCGACGGAGCATGAGTTGAGTTGGAACCGTGGCTTGTTACGTCTGAACCTGCGTCTGGACCGCTTGGATGATCTGGCTGATGGCGAGCAATTACTGTTGGATTACAAAACCGGCATAGGCGAGCTGCGGCCCGATAAAGACTGGCTGCGGCCCAGACCCGTGAATCTGCAATTGCCGTTTTATGCCGCCGCCTTGCAGGATGAGGGCCGCACCGTCAGTGGTTTGGCCTTTGTACGCTTGCATGCCCGACAGGTCGGTTTAAGCGGTTTGGCCGCGCCCGGCATGGATATTGAGGGTCTGACCGAATTGGAGAGCGCCCAGCAGTGGACCGCCCAAATCGCGCAGTGGAAACAGGCGGTGGAAAGCTTGGCAGATGAGTTCCTGCAAGGGCAGGCCGCCAACCAGATCTGGAACCGCAACGATTTGCTGTATTGCGATGTTTTGCCCTTTTTACGTTTGTTCCAGGAAGACCTCCAAGATAATGGAGGAGAGGTGTAATGGTGACAGTCCCTAGCGATAGCCCCGCCCGTGCACGGGCACTGGACCCCGAGTCCTCCTTTCTGGTCCAGGCCCCAGCCGGTTCCGGCAAGACAGAGCTGCTGACCGATCGGATTCTGGCCTTGCTGGCTCGCGTGCAGCGGCCAGAAGAAATAGTGGCCATTACCTTCACCCGTAAAGCTGCGGCTGAAATGCATGCGCGTGTACTGGAGAAGTTGGCCGCTGCCAATCAGGAACGGCCTGCCGAGCCCTACCGGGTACGCAGCTGGGAACTGGCGCGTGCCGCCATGCAGCGCAATCAGGAGCAGCAGTGGGATTTGCTGGCTTACCCGGCCCGTTTAAGCATCCGGACCATCGACTCCTTGTGTGCCCACCTGGTACGCGCCATGCCCTGGATTACGGGGCTGGGCGGGGTTCCGGCCATTACCGATAAGGCCCAGGAGCATTACGAAGCGGCGGCTTGGGCCACGCTGGAGATGGCGGAAAGCGTGCCCAGCGTGGCGCGTTTTCTGGAGCACATGGATGTGAACTTGCTGCAGGCGCAAGCTCTGTTGGCCGGTATGTTGGCCAGCCGCGATCAGTGGTTGCCAGCGGTGGGGCAGGGCGGTGATGTAGCCTTTTTACAAGACAGTTTGCGTGAGGTGGTGGAGCAGCAACTGCAGCAGCTAAGCGATTCACTGCCACCCGGTTGGGCGCGAACCTTGGCCCCCCTGGCCTGCTTTGCGGCCTCGAATCTGGAAAGCGGCGATGTGCTGGCCTTGGCGGATTGGCAAGGCGATAACCTGGCCCCGGTCATGGACGATTTGCCGCGCTGGCGTGGTCTGGCAGCCTTGTTGCTGACGGATAAAGGCGATCTGCGCAAAAGCCTGACGGTGCGTAATGGCTTTCCCCCGAAAACGGCACAAAAAGAAATGCTGACCGAGTGGTTGAGCAATTGTCTGGGTGCAGAGCCCTGGATTGCTCGCCTGGCCAGTGCACGCCTTTTGCCCGAGCAATACTCCCCCCAGCAGCAAGAAGTCCTGTCCAATCTGATTCAGGTCTTGTGGCTGGCTGCGGCGCAATTGAAACTGCGCTTTGCCGAGAAAGCCGAGGTCGATTTCACCGAGATTGCCCAACGTGCCTTGCAAGCCTTGGGTGATGCCGACGAGCCGGGCGAGCTGCTCTTGCGCATGGACAGGTCCATACGCCATTTGCTGGTAGACGAGTTCCAGGACACCAGCCAATCCCAGGTGCAGTTGCTGGAACGCCTGACCAGCGGCTGGGAGCCTGGCGATGGACGCAGTCTGTTTTTGGTGGGCGACCCCATGCAGTCCATTTACCGTTTCCGCAAGGCGGAAGTGGGTTTGTTTCTGCAAGTCTGGCAAGCTCGACGCTTGGGCGAAGTAGAGCTGGAGCCGCTGAATCTCAGTAATAACTTCCGTTCACATCCGCGCTTGGTGGAATGGGTGAACAAAGTGGGGGCGCAATTGTTTCCGGCTCGACCTGACCCGGATCTGGGCATGGTCACCTACGAACACTCGACCGCCTTCAAGCCCGATATCCCCGATTGGGCGGTGCATTTTCATCCGTCCTGGCATTTCCGAGTGGCTAGGGGAGAGGACGCTGTGCCGTCGCAGCAAGCGGCTCAAGAGCGTGCAGTGCAGGAGGCGGTTCAGTGTGCGGCCCAAGCTCTGGAACGTTATCAGGACAGCGAACATCCGGTGGCGATTCTGGTGCGAGCACGTTCGCACTTGCATGGTCTGGTGCGCAAGCTGGGCGAGCAGGGCATACCGTGTCGAGCCGTAGAACTGGAACCCTTGCAACAGCGTCCTGTGGTGGCTGATCTGGTGCAGTTGGTCCGTGCCTTGGCGCACCCGGCTGATCGACTGGCTTGGCTGTCCGTGTTGCGCTCGCCATTGATCGGCCTGCGTTTGGAGAGCCTGCACCGCCTGTGCGCCTTGCATCCAACACAGACCTTGGCCGAGCTTACACACAATCAGGATTTTGAAGACTGGGATGCCAACGAGCGTTCTCGTCTGCTCTTTGCTTGCCAGATCTTGCTGGACAAAGGCAATCGTAGTGGCTTGATGCCTTTTGCTGCCTGGGTGCAGGAATGCTGGACGCGCTTGGGCGGGCCGCAAGTCTATCCAAGCCTGGCTGATCAGGCGGATGCAGAACAAGTCTTGCGTCTGCTGGAGGAGTTATGCCCTTACGGACCGCCCGACCAGCAACAATTGCAGGCCCGTGTGGAGTCGCTGTATGCCACCCCGCAAGGTACGGGCAAGGCCGTGGAGGTGATGACGATTCACAAGTCCAAGGGCCTGGAGTTTGAAACTGTCATTTTGTTTGGCTTGCACAAGCAGTCAGCAGCCGACTCCGAGCCGTTGATTCGTCTGGAGCACAGCGCCGAGCGCTTGATTCTGGGGCCGATCAGTCACAAGGGCAGCGAGCAGCGCGATCCGGTGTCGCAGTTTCTGGCGGCGCGGGAGCGTATCCGGGCCGAGCAGGAAAGCCACCGCTTGTTATATGTGGCCCTGACGCGCGCTCGCCAGGAACTGCATCTGTTTGCGGAATTGAGCATTACCCAGGACAAGGGCCTGCGCGAGCCGGATGGCCGCTCCTTGCTGAGCCGTGTCTGGCCGGTCCTGGAGCAGCCACAGGCTCCTGTTTGGCAAGCCGAGCAGGGCGGACAGCAAGAGGAAGCAGGGCAAGGTTCCGCAGCATTGTTGCAGCGTGTGGTGAGCTTGCCGGCCGCGCCGCCCGAGCAGTTGCAGGCCGACAGCCCGCAGTATCAAAGCTGGCAGTGGTCCCTGGACACGACTCATGAAAAAGCCATTGGTACGGTTGCCCACGACTGGCTGGAAAAGCTGGGCCGTGAAGGGCTGGAGCAATGGCCGGTAGAACGCTTGCAGCAAGGCCGCGCCGTGATGCGTCGTCAACTGTTGCGTGCTGGTGTGCCAGCGACCTATCTGGATGAAGCCGCCCAATCCCTGTTTGAAGCGATTACTGCGACCGTACAGACGGAACGGGGCCGCTGGCTGCTGGGCGTCAGCCGAGCTTACCGGGAATGGTCCTTGCTGGACGTCAGTGGCCGGGTGTCGATTATTGACCTGGCCATTTCCCAGGAAGATCACTGGCTGGTGGTGGATTACAAGACCGGACGACCTGCCGAGCATGAAAGTCTGGACGATTTCAAGGCCCGGATGCTGGAGCGTTATGCGCCGCAATTGCAGCGGTATTGTGAGCAGGTGCAGGCTCTGGATGGCCGGCCCGCGCAGGCTGCGCTTTATTTCCCGAGAGCCGATCTTTGGCTGCCGTATTGATGCTACACTATTGGTCGGCGGGCCCCTCCGCATGGTTCGGCGGTGAATCTGGTCAGGTCGGGAACGAAGCAGCCACAGCCGTGCAGAATCAGTGCCGGAGTCAGGCTCGCCACTTCATTTGCTTATCGGGTTATGCGCGCCCGGTCTATCTGCTTCCCTTCAGCACCGAATCCGGTACACTTTTCCTTTCGCTTATTTGTATTGATGGTTCACGCCGTCCGGAATTCGCATGACCTATCTCGTTCTGGCCCGCAAGTGGCGCCCCCGTTCCTTTGACACCTTGGTTGGTCAGGACCACGTGGTGCGCGCTCTGACGCACGCCCTGGATACCCAGCGCCTGCACCATGCCTGGCTGTTTACGGGCACACGCGGCGTGGGCAAGACCACCTTGTCGCGTATTCTGGCCAAGTCGCTGAACTGCGAAACTGGCATCACTTCCAAGCCCTGTGGCGTTTGCCGCGCTTGTACCGAGATTGATGCTGGCCGCTTTATTGATTATGTAGAGCTGGACGCCGCTTCCAACCGTGGTGTGGAAGAGATGACCCAGCTGCTGGAGCAGGCGGTCTACGCACCCAGCTCGGGCCGTTACAAGGTCTACATGATTGACGAAGTTCACATGCTGACCGGGCACGCCTTTAACGCCATGCTCAAGACGCTGGAAGAGCCGCCAGCGCACGTCAAATTCATTCTGGCCACGACCGATCCGCAAAAGATTCCGGTCACGGTCTTGTCGCGCTGTCTGCAATTCAATTTGAAGCAGATGACAGTGCCCGCGATTGTGGGCCATCTGCAAGACATTCTGACTCAGGAAGAAATGCAGTTCGAGCTGCCTGCCTTGCGTTTGCTGGCACAGGCAGCTGATGGCTCCATGCGCGATGCCTTGTCGCTGAGCGACCAGGCTATTGCCTATAGCGCGGGCGATCTTAGCGCCCAGGCTGTGCAAGCCATGCTGGGCACCATTGATCAACGCCACCTGGCGCAATTGCTGCAAGCGCTGGTCACTTACGATGCACAGGCCATTATGGGTGTGGCCGATGATCTGGCCTTGCGCGGCCTGTCTTATTCGGGCGCTCTGGCTGATCTGGCAACCTTGTTGTCCCGTATCGCCATCGAGCAGCGCATTCCCGGCACGATTTCTGATGATGATCCTCTGGCAGAGGCGGTGCGGCAACTAGCGCCCATGCTCTCGCCCGATCATGTGCAGTTGTTTTATTCGGTAGCGGTGCATAGCCGTCAGGAGCTGTCTTTGGCTCCGGATGAGTACGCCGGTTTTGTGATGGCGTGCTTGCGTATGCTGGCCTTGCTGCCCGAGCCCGTCTCGGCGTATGTGCCACCGCCAGCAGGGCCTTCGGGGTCTGATACTGCTGGTGCTGGTGCTGGTGCTGGCGCGGCTCAGGCTGCTCCCGCTCCTGCGGCAGCCCCCGCTGCCTCTGTTGATGCCGCCGCCTCTGCCGCGCCTCTACAGCAAGCTGCGCAGGGTGCGCAAACAGAGCCGAGCACGCAAACCGCACAAGCAGTACAAGCCGCGCAAACCACTCAGCCTGCGGTTAGCCCACAGGCCGCGTCTCAGCAGGCACAGGCTTCTGTCCCTGCAGCCGCCCCGGTCGCTGATGTTGCCCGTGCACATGCAGCCCAAGCAGCGCCAGTCGCAGAATCCATCCCTGCTGACGACGATTTTGTCCCGGCCTGGGAAGATGCTCCCGAGCCTGCCGGTGCAGGGGCCAGCTATGACTCTTCAGAGTCTGCCCCAGCGGATGCAAACTTTGACGCCCGTTCCGCGACCAGTCAGCCTCAAGAAGCTGCGACTGCAGTTGCTGGCAGCAGCGCTGTTGAAGCCGTCCAAGCGGCATCGACTCCATCCGCCCCGTCAGCCCAGCCAGCCGCAGAGCCCACCTCCGCATCCCAGGCTGATTCCTCTGCCGACCCTGTAGCGGAATCCTCCAAAGCCCAGGGCAAGAACAGTGCTCAGCCCCTGATGTCGTCTCAGGCCCAGGCCGCTGCCCGAGTAGACCCGGTGGCAGAAGAAGCGCCGCCAGCCGTCTCCACCCAGGACGGCCCGGAAGAGCCCGCCTGGCTGTCCGAGGGCATGGACGAAGAGTTCGAGAATTACCAACCTCTGGATATGGACGCGGCTCGTGCCGAAGAAGACGGCGATGTACCGTCTGTGTCCCTGTCTGATCGCTTCATGCCCGACACTGAACTGGGCCTGCCTGTACCGCAAAGCGGTTCGGACAGCCCGCGTACCGTCCGTCTGGGCGGCATGAAACCGGAAACCTGGCCTGAAGTGGCAACCAGCCTGCCCTTAAGTGGCTGGGCCGCTGAATTGGCCCGCCAGAGCGAATGGCTGGGCGTGAAAGGCCAGGAAATCCACCTGCGTGCCAAAATCAAGGCTACTGAAGGCAGCCAGGGCAAAGCGCGCTTGCGCACCGTTTTGTCGGAATACTTTGCCCAGTCCATTCAGTTGGTGATCGAATACGGGGATACGGGCGATGCCACCGCGCATGCCGTGGAGCAGGCCAAGCTGGCCGAGCGCCAGCGGCAGGCCGAAGAGCAGGTTGCCCAGGATCCCTTTGTCTTGAGCCTGATCCAGGACTTTGACGGCAGCGTCAAAGCCGGGTCGATCAAGGCCACTCCTTTGGTTCGGGCCGCCTGAATGGCCCCTTGTCAATTTATATCAATCAGGAAAACCAAACCATGATGAAAGGTCAGATTGCCGGCTTGATGCGCCAGGCGCAGCAAATGCAGGAAAACATGAAAAAGGCCCAGGAAGCCTTGGCCGATATCGAGGTCGAGGGCGTTTCCGGTGGTGGTCTGGTCAAGGTCATCATGAACTGCCGCCACGATGTGCGCCGTGTCTCTATCGACCCCAGCCTGCTGGAAGACGAAAAAGAGATGCTGGAAGATTTGATTGCTGCTGCCTTTAACGATGCACAGCGCAAAGCCGAGGCAACGTCGCAGGAAAAAATGGCGGGTGTTACCGCTGGCCTGCCACTGCCACCCGGTATGAAGTTCCCGTTCTAATGAACGAACCGCAGATCGCAGAGCCCGAACCGCTTCGGGCTCTGATCCAGGCTCTGCGTCGGCTACCCGGTGTGGGCGAGCGTAGCGCTCGCCGCATGGCCTACCACTTGTTGCAACACGACCTGGTAGGTGCCGACCAATTGAGCCGCGCTCTTGAACATGCCACGACGGCACTGCAGCACTGTCAGCGCTGCAATGGTTTCACTGTTCAACCTATCTGTGAGACCTGTGCCAATCCCCGCCGTGATCCGGCGTTGTTGTGTGTGGTGGAGACGCCTGCCGATCAAAACATGATCGAGGCTACGCATGGCTATCGAGGCCTTTACTATGTGCTGATGGGGCGTTTGACGCCGCTGGAAGGCATAGGCCCGGATGCCTTGCAATTTGACCGCTTGCTAGAGCGAGCCGGTGATGGCCAAGTGCAGGAAGTGATTCTAGCGACCAATTTCACCGCAGAGGGCGAAACCACCGCCCATCATCTGGCGGAAATGCTCACTAGCCAAGGTTTGAAAGTAACTCGACTGGCACGCGGTGTGCCAGCCGGGAGCGAGCTGGAGTACGTAGACCCCAGCACCATTGCCTGGGCCTTGATGGAGCGTCGCGCCACCTAATCGGGTTTGACCGCTTGGCGGACAAGGGGGGGACACCCCCCTTTGTTTTTTAGTATAAGTATCAGACCTAAATAATTAATGACCAACAACAAGAAGGGGATTGCCATGAAACTGACTCGTCGTCATGCACTCAAGCTGGTTGGAGCATCGGGATTGGCACTGTCGCTGCCAACATTGGCCCGTGCACAGGAAATCGAGAAAAAAAGCATCACGATTGCCGTCGGTGGCAAAGCGCTGATCTATTACCTGCCTTTGTCCATTGCCGAGATTAACGGCTATTTTGATGATGAAGGCCTCAAGGTCAAAGTGGCCGACTTTGCCGGTGGCTCCAAGGCCCTGCAAGCGGTTGTCGGTGGCAGTGCCGATGTCGTCTCGGGCGCTTTTGAGCACACCATCAACTTGCAGGCCAAAGGGCAGATGTACCGTGCCTTTGTGCAGCAAGGACGCGCACCGGCCATCGTTTTGGCCGTGTCCAACAAGACGATGGCTGACTATAAGTCGCCTGCGGATTTGAAGGGCAAGAAAATCGGTGTGACCGCACCGGGTTCCTCGACCAATATGATGGTCAACTTCTATCTGGAGCAGAATGGTCTGAAACCCTCGGACGTGGCCTTTATCGGTGTAGGCGCTGGCGCGGGTGCGGTTACTGCCATGCGTACGGGTCAGATCGATGCCATGGCTAACCTGGACCCGGTTATCGGCACCTTGCTCAAGGAGAACGAAGTACGTGTCATTGCTGACACCCGTACCGTTGCCGACACCAAGACCATTTTTGGCGGCAATATGCCTTCGGCCTGCTTGTACGCTTCTGAAGACTTCCTCATCAAGAATCCGAACACCGCTCAGGCCCTGGCCAACGCCATCGTACGCGCCGATAAATGGATTCAGGCCAACGACGCTGAAACCATTGCCAAAACCGTGCCTGCCACCTACCTGCTGGGTGATGTAGAGCTGTACAAGCAATGTCTGGACGCCAATAAAGAAGCACTCTCGCCAGATGGTCTGGTCGATGCTGATGGCCCCGCTACCGCCTTGAATGCGCTGGCCGCTTTTGTGCCGAATCTGGACGCATCCAAGATTGATACCAGCAAGATCTTCACCAACGAGTTTGCTGAAAAAGCCAACAAGAAGTATCCCAATGTCTGAGGCAGCACTTTCTTTAGATAACATCAGCTGTGTTTTTGCATCCCGCGATGGCAAAGGTACGTACACAGCGGTCCGTGACGCCAGCCTGAGCATTGCTCCAGGCGAATTTGTGTCGGTTGTAGGCCCAACGGGCTGCGGCAAATCCACGCTCCTGAACGTAGGGGCGGGTTTGCTGAGCCCTTCGTCGGGCGAAGTGCGTGTGTTCGGTAAACCCCTGGAAGGGGTGAACGAGCGCGCTGGCTACATGTTCCAGGGCGAAGCGCTGATGCCCTGGCGCAGTGCCGAATCCAACGTGATGGCCGGTCTGGAGTTTGCCGGTGTCCCGCAGGACGAGGCCCGCGCCCGTGCCCAGGAGTGGCTCAAGCGAGTCGGCCTGGGTGGTTTCGGGGATCGTTACCCGCATCAGATGTCTGGCGGTATGCGCAAACGTGTCATGCTGGCCCAGACCCTGATTCGTGATCCCGACATCATTCTGATGGATGAGCCGTTCTCGGCGCTGGACATTCAGACCCGTCAATTGATGGAAAACGAGGTGCTGGAGATCTGGATGGCGCAGCGTAAAGCCGTGCTGTTCATCACTCACGACCTGGATGAAGCCATTGCCATGAGCGACCGGGTGGTGGTCCTGTCGGCCGGGCCGGGCACTCATCCCATCGGCGAATTTCATGTCGATCTTCCACGCCCTCGTGACGTGGCCGAAGTACGCAACGACCCCCGCTTTGTCGAATTGCACGCGGCAATCTGGGCCGTCTTGCGTGATGAAGTTCTGAAGGGTTATGCCCAGCAAAAGCGTGCCTGATATGTCTAAATCTATTACTCAATCCAAGCTGGCCCTGCGCGGCTGGCAAATTTCGCTGCTCATCGTCATTCTGGCTGCCTGGCACTTTTTTACGCTGGACCCCAAAGTAGCCTTCTTCTTTGGCCAGCCACTGGAAGTGGTCAAGGTGATCTGGGCCTGGTTCGTCACCAATGGTGATATTTACCTGCACTTGGGCGTGACCTTGAGCGAAACCCTGCTGGCCTTTGCCATCGGTACGATTGCCGGTCTGGCTTGCGGTCTGTGGCTGGGGCTCTCGCCCCGTGCGGCGGCCTTGCTGGACCCGTATCTGACGGCGGCCAACTCCATGCCACGCGTGATTCTGGCGCCTATCTTCGGCATGTGGTTTGGTCTGGGTATCTGGTCCAAAGTGGCTCTGGCCGTGACTCTGGTGTTCTTTATCGTGTTCTTCAACGTATACCAGGGTGTGCGTGAAGTCAGCTCCACCTTGCTGGACAACGCCCGCATGCTGGGTGCCAGCCGTCGCCAGTTGCTGCGCCATGTCTATATTCCTTCGGCAACCAGCTGGGTGTTCTCCAGCCTGCACACCTCGGTCGGTCTGGCCTTTGTGGGTGCTGTGGTGGGTGAATACCTGGGTTCAGCCAGTGGGGTCGGTTATCTGATCTTGCAGGCAGAGGGCACATTGGACGTGAATACAGTGTTCGCCGGTATTGTTGTCCTGACGGTGTTTGCGCTGATCCTGGATGGGCTGGTCAGTGTCTTTGAGGATCGCTTGCTGGCCTGGCGGCCGCAAGGTGGCGGCACAGAAAAGCTCTGACCGCTGTCTGGCCCAAATGTCGAGAGAACCGGCTCCCGTTTCAGGAGTCGGTTTTTTTATGCCTGCTTGTTTTCGAGAGTGGGGACAGGGAGGAGACAGTTAGGCGCTTAAATACATAAAAGAACAAACATGACAGGATCGATATGTGGTTTTCACTCCTATCGCCCAGGCCCCAAAGTGCTATAGATCAAGGCCGCACCGCGTGATCGGTGTGTGCCAGCAGTCTTAGTACCTTGACGTGTTTGTTGTCAAACCAAGCAGATGGAGACGTACATGGAAAAACAGCATGACTACAACGCAATCGGCACGATTTACGAAGAGTTCAACCGGACCTCGCCCGCTCGGCTGGCAGAGGTCGCTACTGTGGAGCAGTTGCTGGGAGACGTGAAGGGCAAGTCTGTGCTGGATCTGGCCTGTGGTTATGGTTTTTTCGGGCGCCGGGCCTACGAGCAGGGGGCAGCCAAGGTCGTGGGGGTGGATATTTCGGAGAGCATGGTTAATCAGGCTAAAGACATTTCCAGGCAGCAGAAGGAGGATATTGAGTTCCGGGTGGGAGACGTGCTGCAGATGGGGGTAATCGGGCAGTTCGACCGGGCAATTGCGGCCTTTCTGTTCAATTACTCCCGGTCAGTGCAGGAGTTGGAGCAGATGTTCCAGGCCGTGGCAGATAATCTGAAACCGAATGGTCGCTTGGTGGCCTATACCGTGAACCCGGACTTTCAGTTGGGAAAGGAGGATGTGGCCAAGTACGGTTTGAAAGTGCTGACGGAGGAGCCGTACCAAGAGGGCTTTCGGCATACTGCACACTTTAATGTGGGGGCGCCGATTCGTTTTACCTATCACCGCTGGAGTAAAGAGCATTACGAAGCAGCCCTGGCAAAGGCGGGTTTTCGGTCCTTTCGCTGGCAGATGCCGTTATTGACTCAGCAGGCTTTGGATGCCTATCCGCCAGGCTTTTGGGAAGACTACAAGAAGAATTGTCCACAAATCAGCTTGCTTTGCGAACGTTGAAAGAAAGTGTGCTGGATTAGAAAAGTGTGGTGCGTATTGACCTGAGCAAGATCTGGCTGCAGTCCAGATAGGGCTCAAAGCAAATCAGCCCGGCGCAATGCCGGGCTGATTCTTTTTGCTGCTCAAGTTGTTGATCAAGCAGCGGGCTTCTTTCAGGGCTTTGCAGGATGCAAAGCCTTTTTATATCGCAGTGCCAGTGATCAAGCCTGCTGACGCGCTTGCTGAATCAAGGAGTCCAGCTTGATGCCATCCGCGGTGAACTGACGGATGCCTTCGGCCAGCTTTTCAGTAGCCATCGCGTCCTGGTTCAAATCCGTGCGGAAAGTGATTTCATTGCTGGCACGCCATTCGGGGGCAACCGCCTTGGCGCGCGCCACATCCAGCATGGCAGGGACTTCACCCTGGGCTGCATCCAGCTGGCCCAGCAGATCCGGGCTGATGGTCAGCAGATCGCAACCGGCCAGCGCCTTGATCTGGCCGACATTGCGGAAGCTGGCACCCATGATCTCCGTGGGGATGTCATAGGTTTTGTAGTATTCGTAAATGCTGCGGACCGAGCGCACGCCGGGATCGTTCTCGCCCTGGTTGGCGCTTTCGTCCCAGTCCTGGCCAGCGGTTTTCTTGAACCAGTCGTAGATGCGACCCACAAAGGGCGAGATCAGGGTGACTTTGGCCTGGGCGCAGGCGATGGCTTGCGGCAGGCAGAACAAAAGGGTCAGGTTGCAGTTGATGCCTTCGGCTTGCAGCGTACGGGCGGCCTGAATGCCTTCCCAGGTGCTGGCCAGCTTGATCAGTACCCGTTCGCGCGGCACACCGGCCTTTTCGTAATGCTGAATGATATGGCGGGCGCGCTCGACACTGGCCAGGGTATCAAAGGACAGGCGGGCATCCACTTCGGTGGAGACGCGGCCGGGAACAATGTCCAGAATTTGTTGGCCAAAGGCAACCAGCAACAGATCGCTGGTTTCAGCCAGGCTGGCGTGAGGGTGGTCGGCGATGACACGGTCCAGCAAGGGGCGATAGGCCGCCTGCTGGACAGCCTTCAAGATCAGGGAAGGATTGGTTGTTGCATCGGTAGGGCGATACGCACGCATCGCTTCAAAATCGCCTGTGTCGGCCACTACGGTTGTGCACTGGCGCAGGGAGTCAAGCTGAGTAGTCATGTCTGTTACTAGTCCATCGCAAAGCCATCAAACCAATCAATTACTGTAGTCGATTTTCCAGGTTTTCGTGCCTGGTTTCGGTGTTATTACCGATAAACTACCGGAAAAACCCCGTTTGAGCATATAATTAGAAGGTTTAATATTAATTTCAGAATCCGGGGTTTTTAACGTGCTGCCGTCTTTATTTCCTGAGGAGTCCCGCACTATCACTAGTGCCGTCCTAGCCCTGGCGGATGGAACCCTATTCAAAGGGGTATCAATCGGTGCCGAGGGGCACTGTGTTGCTGAGATCGTTTTCAATACAGCCATGACGGGCTATCAGGAAATCCTGACAGACCCAAGCTACAGCGGTCAAATTGTTACGCTTACCTATCCGCACATCGGTAATACCGGTGTCAATCCAGAGGACTCCGAATCCACCAAAGCCCACGCTGCCGGGCTTGTCATTCGCGATTGTCCCGCCCGCCTGTCCAACTTCCGCTCCACCCAGTCTTTGCCCGACTACCTGAAAGCTCAGGGCGTTGTGGCCATCTCCGGTATCGACACCCGCAAGCTGACTCGCATTTTGCGCGAGAAAGGCTCCATGGGTGCCTGCATCCTGGTGGGTGATGATGCCGAACGTGCACTGGAACTGGCCCGCTCTTTCCCTGGCCTGAAAGGTCAGGACCTGGCCAAGGTGGTTACCACCGACAAGTCCTACAACTGGACCGAAGGTTCGTGGGAACTGGGCCAAGGTTTCTCCAAGCCCGAAGGCGACCGCTTCCACGTGGTGGCTTACGACTTTGGCGTCAAGGCCAACATCCTGCGCCTGATGGCGGACCGTGGCTGTAAGGTCACCGTCGTGCCTGCGCAAACTCCATTGGCCGATGTGCTGGCTTACGAACCTGATGGCGTGTTCCTGTCCAATGGCCCTGGTGATCCGGAGCCTTGCGATTACGCAATCGAAGCTTGCAAGGGCTTGCTGGAGCGCAAGTTGCCTGTGTTTGGTATTTGCCTGGGTCATCAGATCCTGGGTCTGGCCGTAGGTGCTCAGACCTTGAAGATGAAAAATGGCCACCACGGTGCCAACCACCCTGTGCAGGAACTGGCCAGCGGCCGCGTGTTCATCACCAGCCAGAATCACGGCTTTGCGGTGGATGCCACAACCTTGCCAGCCAATGCCAAGGTCACGCACATTTCTTTGTTCGACCAGAGCCTGCAAGGCTTCGAGTTGACAGATCGCCCCGCGTTTTGCTTCCAGGGTCACCCCGAAGCCACTCCCGGCCCGCGCGATATTGCCTCGCTGTTCGACAAATTCATCAGCCTGATGGCTGCCCACCAGGCCAATAAATAAATCGCACTATGCCAAAGCGTTCAGACTTAAAAAGCATTCTTATCATTGGCGCAGGCCCGATCATCATTGGTCAGGCTTGTGAATTCGACTACTCGGGAGCCCAGGCATGTAAGGCCCTGAAGGCCGAGGGTTATCGGACTGTGCTGGTCAACAGCAACCCGGCCACCATCATGACGGACCCGGATACGGCCGACGTCACCTACATCGAGCCCATCACCTGGCAAGCTGTCGAGAAAATCATTGAAAAAGAGCGTCCCGATGCGCTCTTGCCCACCATGGGCGGCCAAACCGCGCTGAACTGCGCCCTGGATCTGGCCAAGCATGGCGTGCTGGAAAAATTCGGTGTCGAGCTGATCGGTGCCAACGCCGCTGCTATCGAAAAAGCCGAAGACCGCCTGAAATTCAAGGACGCCATGACCTCCATCGGTCTGGAGTCCGCCAAGTCCGGCGTGGCTCACAGCATGGACGAAGCCTGGGCGGTTCAAAAGCGTATCGCTGAAGAAATCGGCACCGCCGGTTTCCCCGTCGTGATTCGCCCCAGCTTCACGCTGGGCGGTACGGGCGGCGGTATTGCCTACAACCCTGAAGAATTCGAAACCATCTGCCGTCGTGGTCTGGAAGCATCGCCAACCAACGAACTGCTGATTGAAGAATCCCTGCTGGGCTGGAAAGAGTTTGAAATGGAAGTCGTGCGTGACCGCGCCGACAACTGCATTATTGTGTGCTCCATTGAAAACCTGGACCCCATGGGTGTGCACACCGGTGACTCCATCACCGTGGCTCCTGCCCAAACCCTGACCGACCGCGAATACCAGATCATGCGTAATGCATCGATCGCCGTATTGCGCGAAATCGGTGTGGATACCGGTGGTTCGAACGTACAGTTCGCGGTGAACCCCGATAACGGCCGCATGATCGTTATCGAAATGAACCCGCGCGTGTCCCGTTCCTCGGCTCTGGCTTCCAAAGCCACGGGCTTCCCTATTGCCAAGATCGCTGCGCGCCTGGCCGTGGGTTACACCCTGGACGAGCTGCTGAACGAAATTACCGGCGGTGCGACTCCCGCTTCGTTCGAGCCCACCATCGACTACGTGGTTACCAAGGTGCCACGTTTCGCTTTCGAAAAATTCCCTCAGGCCGACTCGCGCCTGACCACCCAGATGAAGTCCGTAGGTGAAGTGATGGCTATTGGCCGCACTTTCCAGGAATCCTTCCAGAAAGCCCTGCGTGGCCTGGAAGTGGGTGTGGATGGTCTGAACCAGAAAACCACCGACCGCGAAAAACTGCAGGTCGAGCTGGGCGAACCCGGCCCAGAGCGTATCTGGTACGTGGGCGATGCTTTCGCTCAAGGCCTGACCCTGGACGAAGTTCACAACCTGACCAAGATCGACCCCTGGTTCCTGGCCCAGATCAAAGAGATCGTGGACATTGAACTGGCTCTGGAGCAAAAGACGCTGGCCGATCTGGACCGCGACACCTTGTTCGGTCTGAAACGTCGTGGTTTCTCCGACCGCCGTCTGGCCTTCCTGCTGGACACCGTGGAATCGGAAGTGCGCAAACTGCGTCACCAGTTGAACGTGCGTCCTGTCTACAAGCGTGTGGACACCTGCGCGGCCGAATTCTCCACCGATACGGCCTATATGTACTCGACCTACGAGGAAGAGTGCGAATCCCATCCTACGGACAAGAAGAAGATCATTGTTCTGGGTGGTGGTCCTAACCGTATTGGTCAGGGTATCGAGTTTGACTACTGCTGCGTGCACGCTGCTTTGGCATTGCGCGAAGATGGTTACGAAACCATCATGGTCAACTGCAACCCCGAAACCGTTTCTACCGACTACGACACCTCCGACCGTCTGTACTTCGAGCCTCTGACTCTGGAAGACGTGCTGGAAATCGTTCATATCGAAAAACCCGTGGGCACCATCGTTCAGTACGGTGGCCAGACTCCGCTGAAATTGGCACGTGCTCTGGAAGCCAACGGTGTACCTATCATCGGTACCAGCCCTGAATCCATTGACGTGGCTGAAGACCGTGAGCGCTTCCAGAAGCTGCTGACCAAGCTGGGTCTGCGTCAGCCGCCAAACCGTACAGCTCGTACCGAAGGCGAAGCCATTGCTCTGGCTGCTGAAATTGGATACCCCCTGGTGGTGCGCCCAAGCTATGTGCTGGGTGGCCGCGCCATGGAAATTGTGCACGAGCAGCAAGACCTGGAGCGCTATATGCGCGAAGCGGTCAAGGTCAGCAATGACTCGCCCGTGCTGCTGGATCACTTCCTGAATAACGCCACCGAAGTGGACGTGGACTGCCTGGCCGATGGCGAGCGCGTGTTTGTGGGCGGTGTGATGCAACACATTGAACAAGCTGGTGTTCACTCCGGTGACTCCGCTTGCAGCTTGCCTCCTTACTCGCTCAGCGACGAAACCGTGGCTGAAATCAAGCGCCAGACCGCACTTATGGCCAAGGCCTTGAACGTGAAGGGCTTGATGAACGTGCAGTTCGCCATTCAGGATGGCGATGTGTACGTGCTGGAAGTGAACCCACGTGCTTCGCGTACCGTGCCGTTCGTGTCCAAGGCTACCGGTTTGCAGCTGGCCAAGATCGCCGCTCGCGCCATGGCTGGTCAGACTCTGTCCCAGCAAGGCATTACTGAAGAAGTCACGCCGTCTTACTACAGCGTGAAAGAAGCCGTGTTCCCCTTCGTGAAGTTCCCTGGTGTGGATACCATTCTGGGACCTGAAATGAAGTCCACCGGCGAAGTCATGGGTGTGGGCACCTCGTTTGCCGAAGCCTTCGTGAAGTCGCAGATGGCTGCCAGTGTGAACCTGCCCAAGGGCGGCCAGGCCTTCATCAGCGTGCGTGCTCAGGATAAACCACAAGCGGTTGAAGTGGCTCGTGGCCTGATTTCGCTGGGCTTCAAGGTTGTGGCTACTCGCGGTACCGCCAGCGCCATCGAACAGGCTGGTCTGGCTGTTCAAGTGGTGAACAAGGTTACCGAAGGCCGTCCGCACATTGTGGACATGATCAAGAATGGTGAAGTTTCCTTGGTCATCAATACGGTTGAAGAGCGTCGCAACGCCATCGTTGATTCGCGTACAATCCGTACACATGCGCTGGCTGCCAACCTGGCCTACTACACCACCATTGCCGGTGCTGTGGCGGCGGTTCAAGGCTTGCAGTATCTGAGCCAAGGTGAGGGCTTGAAAGTTTACGCGCTTCAAGAGCTGCACGCTCTGCTCGCGAAACACTAAGTCTTACCCGGCTGGAAAGGCGCACCTTAGTGGTGCGCCTTTTTTTGTTCTTGCATCAGACAAGACCAAGCCGTCGTATTGGGGCAGCACGCAGGCCACTGCCTGCACAGTGCAGAAGTTTTCTTCTTTGGAGATCATGTCGTGAAATGGTTCATTCTTGCCTTGTTCATCGTGTGCACGATTGTTGTGCACTTCAGGGGTAGAGTCAGGCACCGGTTTTCTCGCCAGTTGCTGGATCATTCCACCTTCACGGCTCCTTTGAACGTCTTTATGTACGGCTTTTCGGCAGTACCGAACGAGCCGTATCTGGATTTGAAACACTTTCCCGAGCTGAACAAGCTGCTGGAGCACTGCGATGAAATCCGTGCCGAGGCCGAGCAGCTATTTGGCGAAGGCCATATCAAGGCCTCGGACAAGTACAACGATGCGGGTTTCAACTCCTTCTTTAAAACCGGCTGGACGCGTTTTTACCTGAAGTGGTATGACGCGGATCATCCGTCAGCACGCGAACTGTGCCCGGTGACGACCAATCTGCTCAAGGACATTCCTTCGATCAAGGCGGCCATGTTCACCTCTTTGCCACCCGGTGCCCGTTTACCGCGTCACCGCGACCCTTATGCGGGTTCGCTGCGCTTTCACATGGGGCTGATGACGCCTAATAGTCCGGATTGCTATATCGAAGTGGACGGCCAGCGTTATCACTGGCGTGATGGCGAGGCCGTGGTGTTTGATGAAACCTTTATTCACTACGCCGAGAACAAAACGGATCAGAACCGCATTATCTTGTTTGCGGACGTAGAGCGCCCCATGCGTTACCGTTGGGCACAGGCGATCAATCACGCAGTGGGTGGTTTCTTGCTGCGCGCCGCTGCCGCTCCTAACCAGGAAGGCGACCGCACCGGTGGTATCAACCGTATTTTCGGTACGGTTTATGCAGTGCGTCGTTTCGGCAAGGCGATCAAGAAAAAGAACGAAACCCTGTACTACATCCTTAAGTGGTTGCTGGTGCTGGGCATTGCTGCCCTGATCTTCCTGTAAAAAGCAGGCAAAGATGCAAACCGTCTTTATCACGGGTGCCAGCAGCGGTCTGGGCAAAGCGCTGGCCCAGGAGTACGCCGCTCAAGGTGCTTGCCTGGGTTTGCTGGGCCGGCGTCAGGAAGAACTCCAGGCGCTGGCTGAGAGCTTGCCCGGTGTGCACCGTATCTATGTGGCGGATGTACGTGACAGAGACGCCTTGCATCAAGCGGCCCAGGACTTTTTGCAGTTCACAGGGCAAAAAATTGATGTGGTCATTGCCAGTGCGGGGATCAGCGCTGGCACCTTGACGGAAGAAACCGAGGATTTTGCCGTCTTCAAAGCCATTGTGGATACAAACCTTCTGGCCATGGTGGCGACCTTCGAGCCTTTTATCGGCACCATGAAAGCGGCGGGGAAGGGAGCCTTGGTGGGTATTGCCAGCGTGGCGGGTATTCGTGGTTTGCCCGGTGCGGGGGCTTATAGCAGCTCCAAGGCGGCTGTCATTGCCTACTGCGAAAGCTTGCGGCTGGAGCTGTCGCTATACGGTGTTTCTGTTGTCACCATTACGCCCGGTTATATTCGCACGGCCATGACGGCGCAGAATCCTTACTCCATGCCGTTTCTGATGCCTGCTGAGGACTTTGCCCGCAAAGCTCGCAAGACTATCGAGCAGGGCGTGTCCTATCGAGTCATTCCGTGGCAGATGGGAGTTGTCTCGCGCCTGATGCGTCTTTTCCCTAATTGGCTGTATGACCGTCTGGCTCGTCAGGCGCCGCGCAAGCCACGACTGAACAAAAAAAGCTGATCATTGCCCCTGTCGCTGATTTTTGAGGCCCTTGTTGGCCTCATCGTGGTTGGAAGGGGGGCTATGCTTATGGCCGCAACCGCAACCGCAACCGCAACCGCAACCGCAACCGCAACCGCAATAGTGCCTGTGGCTCTTCCTGGTATAGGGCCGTCGCTATCGCAAGGATGAAGGTTGCGGGTGTGGCGCTGGAGACACTGTCAGGAACTGATGAGGTGAGTCAGGCGGACAGGACTCCGCACAAGTCTCAGGCTGGTTTACCGAACGCTACAGCTAATCCGATCTGCGGGTACCTGCCTGATCATGGCTATGTATGGCTTAGACTTGCTCGTCCAGTGCCGTATTCAGATGTGGCAACTGCCCCCACTGCGTACAGGTCCAGTTCAAGTCTTTATCGATACTGAAGAAATTCAAACTGGTATTCAAAATGGCATGAGTGCGCTTGGCATTCAGCGCCTGCTGGTTCAGCTTGCGCCAAACCATATCAATGACACCACCATGGGCAAAGACCAGCAAGTTCTTGCCCGTATTGTCCTGCGCCAGCGCCTCAAAGCAGCTCAGAACCCGTGTTTGAAACTGACGCAGTGATTCGCCGCCCTCTACGGCGTAATCGATATCGACGGTATCGTCGGGCTGATCCGGCCCATGGCGGCCTGCCGCATCCCAGGCCTGGCCTTCCAGCTTGCCAAAGCCGCGTTCGCGCAGTCCCTGGACTTGCTGGATTTCAATATCCCAATGCTGACAGGCAATTGCCGCTGTTTCTGAGGCGCGTTGCAGATCGCTGCTGATGACGGCATCCACAGGCATGTGAAACGCCGGGGAGCTCAGGTAACTTTGCAGGGCACGGGCCTGTTCGCGGCCGGTCTCGTTCAGCTCTATATCCTGCCAGCCCTGTAAACGGCGTACGGCGTTCCAGGCGGTTTCACCATGGCGGATCAGACAAATAGACGTACTCATGCTGGCGTAATCACTCTGCTAGGGAATCGGACTGCCAAAGGCAGGCTGATTGTCTATTGTAATGGGCCAGTCAAGCACAGGCAGATAGAGGGGGTATATACCGCATATAGCGCGAGCATCGACGCCAAAAGGCAGTTTGAAACCTGTATTGGCTGGATCCATGTTGGGGTTTACCGCGTACTGCCTTATTTTCAGGTGCCTTGTTGAGTCTTTCACGTTTAAAATCATGCCTCAACGAATCAGCCAGTGCCTCAGGGAGCACTGCGCGACCGTCTGACCAATTGCGCTGTATTTCTTTATTCCTTTTCTGGAACCCTTTATGTCTCAGTCTTACTTCCCGCGTTGGCGCCGAGTGTCCGGCAGCGAACCCGGTGCGGTTGTGCAGCCCGACGAATGTCTGGCCACGCCGCAAAACATTGCCATGGGTGCGCAGCACGTGGTGGCCATGTTCGGCTCCACCATTCTGGCTCCCTTGTTGATGGGCTTTGATCCCAATCTGGCCATCTTGATGTCCGGTATTGGTACGCTGATTTTCTTTGTGTTTGTCGGTGGCCGGGTTCCCAGCTACCTGGGTTCCAGTTTTGCATTTATTGGCGGTGTGATTGCGGTTACCGGCTATGCCGGCAGCGGCCCGAATCCCAATATTGGCGTGGCCTTGGGGGCCATTATTATCTGTGGTCTGGTCTATACGCTGATCGGTGTTCTGGTCTGGGTGTTCAATGCCCGTACCCAGGGTGGGGCAGCGCGTTTGATCAACCATTGGATGCCTCCGGTTGTTACCGGCTCGATTGTGGCGGTGATTGGCCTGAACCTGGCTCCTATTGCGGCCAAGGGCGCGATGGGTAGCGGCACCTTCGATTCCATGATGGCCTTGATGACCGTATTGTGCGTGGGTGGTATTGCGGTCTACACCCGTGGGGTGGCTCAACGCTTGCTGATTCTGGTGGGTTTGGCTCTGGCTTGCGTGTTGTACTGGGTTTTCACCAATGTGATGGGCTACGGCACCCCAATCAACTTTGCGCCGGTTGCTGAAGCCGCCTGGCTGGGTCTGCCCAGCTTTTCTGCGCCTGTGTTCCAGGCTCATGCCATGACCGTGATTGTGCCGGTGGCCATTATTCTGGTGGCCGAGAATCTGGGTCACATCAAGGCGGTTAGCGCCATGACCGGTCAGGATCTGGACGGTTATCTGGGGCGTGCTTTCGTGGGTGATGGCGTGGCGACCATGCTGTCCGGCTCCGTAGGCGGCACTGGTGTGACGACTTACGCTGAGAATATCGGCGTGATGGCCGCTACCCGTATCTACTCGACGCTGGTGTTTGCCTTTGCTGCCGTGATCGCGATTTTCCTGGGCTTTTCGCCCAAGTTCGGTGCCGTGATCCAGTCGATTCCTGGCCCTGTGCTCGGTGGCATGTCCATCGTGGTGTTTGGTTTGATCGCTATTGCCGGCGCCCGTATCTGGGTGGTGAACCAGGTGGATTTCAGCGATAACCGCAATTTGCTGGTGGCAGCCGTCACCCTGATTCTGGGGGCTGGTAACTTCTCCTTGCAGTTTGGCGTGATTCGTCTGGACGGCATTGGCTGCGCCACCTTTGGTGCCATTTTGCTGCACGCTTTGTTGCGAGGCCGTCGCCAGAGTATGGTGTAGTCGGCCCAAGGCGGATCAAGACTGGCCTGGCTCTGACTAGTTTGGCCCTCAGCCTGTCGCCAGTCTTGACATAGCCTGCTCTAAACCCGTGGCCCTTGAGCTTCTGTTTTTTTACACAGGGGTTTCAGGGGCTTGCTATTTTCAGGCAGTTTGCCGACAATAGATCTCACACCCCGGTTCTTCGCGGGGTTTTTTTCTGCCGCAGAATTTCTCTGTGTCGGAAAAGCCATATTGGGGCAGCCGGCAGGTTTGGCTTGAGCAGTGTGTTTGAATGTACGCTGTAGGGTCAGCAGGACTTTCAAGTCGGCCGATTCAACCTGTTTGATTGTTTGCCCCATCATCGTTATCCCCCTATCTTCCAGGCGCTCCTGCTACGGAGCGTCTTTTACTTGTTGAGCAGGAATACTATGTCTGCGATCCCATTGACTGCGCAGGGCGCACAACGTTTGCAAGTCGAATTACACCGCCTCAAGACGGTGGAACGCCCGGATGTAATTAACGCCATCGCCGAAGCGCGAGCACAAGGCGATTTGTCCGAGAACGCCGAGTATGATGCCGCGCGCGAGCGCCAAGGCTTTATCGAGGGTCGGATTGCCGAATTGGAAGGCACTTTGTCCAATGCCCAGATTATCGAACCGGCCGCGCTGCAGGCGGATGGCCGCATCGTATTTGGTGCTACGGTTGAAATCGAGGACCTGGAGTCCGGCAACACCGTGACTTACCAGATTGTGGGTGACGTCGAGGCCGATATCCGTGCCAACAAGATCTCCATCTCCAGCCCTGTGGCTCGTGCCCTGATCGGCAAGAGCGAAGGTGATGTGGTCGAGGTCAAGGCGCCCGCCGGTATTCGTGAATACGAAATCCTGTCGATCAGTTACGTTTGACCTTGCTTCTGACAGCAGGCTTGCCCTGCTGTTGATTCGAGCACGCAAAAGAAAGGCCCCTGCACATTGTGCGGGGGCCTTATAATTTACGGCAGTTTAGCGTTTGCCCGAACCGCCCAGTCCGCGACGAGCACCTGCCCGCAAGGACATGGCACTGCCAGGACGGTTGGTATTGCTACGGGGCGCGGCAGCAGGTTTGACTGCCGAGAACTTTTGAACGCTGCGTGGTGCGGCCGAGGCTTTTTTCGCTTGGGTGCTGCTGCGTTCAGCTTGCATTTCAGCACGGCGAGCACGTTCCGTCTTGCGCGTACGCTGAACACCGGAAGCGGCCAGCTTTTTGGGCGTGTAAGGCTCCGAAGGCTTGCGCACCGCACGGGTAGGTTTTTCAACAGGCGCTCCCAAAACAGGGGGGCGTTCGATATTGGGTCTGTAGATGGTCAGGATTTTGCCCAGATGATGAATAGGGGCAGCATCGAGCGCATCGCAGATTTGTTCTAACATGGTCAGACGAGCCTGACGGTCATCACCGGCCACACGGATCTTGATGAGCTGGTGAGCCTGCAGGTGGACGGTGATTTCCTTGATCACGGCGTCGGTCAGGCCATTGTCTCCAATCAGGACAACTGGGCGCAGAGCGTGAGCAGCAGCACGAAGTTCGCTGCGCTCATGAGGTGTAAGGTTGAGTTTTGGCATAAAGAGATTGTACGGGAATGGCCAAGAAAAAATTCTCTAAAGAGTGGGTTCAGCAGCATATAAATGACCCCTACGTCAAATTGGCGCAACAAAAAGGGTATCGCGCGCGTGCGGCCTTCAAGCTCAGTGAAATATTGGATCTGGAGAAGATTCAGGTTCAGGGCAAGGTGGTGGTGGACCTGGGGTCTACGCCGGGCAGCTGGTCGCAATTGATACGGGAACGCATGGTCGGCCCTGGCGGTGTGCTAAATGGTCGCATTATCGCACTGGATATATTGGAAATGGAACCAATTGCCGGGGTAGAGTTCATGCAAGGCGACTTTCGCGAGGACTCTGTACTGGAGCAATTGCAAGATTCCTTAAAAGGTGCGGCGGTAGACCTTGTGATTTCGGATATGGCCCCCAACTTGTCTGGTGTGGCATCGGCCGATTCCGCCCGCATCCAGCATTTATGCGAGCTGGCACAGGAATTTGCCCTGCAGCATCTGACCGATGAAGGGGTACTGATCGTCAAAGCCTTCCACGGCAGCGGGTTTTCCCAGATCGTGGAGTCTTTCAAGCAGAATTTTGTCAGAGTCGTCGAGCGTAAACCCAAGGCTTCGCGTGATAAATCCTCCGAAACCTTTCTCGTTGCCCGTGGCTTGAAGCGCAGGTAATTTATGACTTGCCGGGCTTTGAATCGGGTAGAATGAACTATGTATGGCGCTTGTTCAGGTATGTGTAAGCATATGGAGCAAGTTATCGCAATCGCAGGAGATTGGCTTTGAACAACTCGTTTTCCAAAGTCGCGATCTGGATGGTTATTGCGCTGGTGCTGTTTACTGTTTTCAAGCAGTTTGACGGCCGGCCACCAGCCACTGATGGCGTCACTTACACACAATTCATGAATGATGCCCGCTCCGGCCGCATCAGCAAGGTGGATATTCAGGGCGATACCCTGCATGTCACGCCGGATTCTGGCCGCAGCTACTCGCTGACGTCCCCCGGTGACCTGTGGATGGTGCCTGAACTGGTGAAATCCGGTGTGCAGGTATCGGGTAAAGCCCGTGAAGAGCCTTCCTTCCTGACCAGCCTGTTCATCTCCTGGTTCCCCA
The DNA here is from genome assembly GCF_000465875.3 of Alcaligenes sp. EGD-AK7. Classification (NCBI taxonomy): domain Bacteria; kingdom Pseudomonadati; phylum Pseudomonadota; class Betaproteobacteria; order Burkholderiales; family Alcaligenaceae; genus Alcaligenes; species Alcaligenes sp. EGD-AK7. The sequence continues at coordinate 254,642 of NZ_AVOG02000056.1, forward strand.
TGTTGCTCCTGATTGGCGTGTGGGTGTTCTTCATGCGTCAGATGCAAGGTGGCGGCAAGGGCGGGGCATTCAGCTTCGGTAAATCCCGTGCACGTTTGCTGGACGAGAACTCCAACCCTGTTACCTTTGCGGACGTGGCCGGTTGCGACGAAGCCAAGGAAGACGTACAGGAACTGGTGGACTTTCTGCGCGACCCAAGCCGCTTCCAGCGTCTGGGTGGCCGCATTCCACGCGGTATCCTGATGGTTGGCTCGCCGGGTACAGGTAAGACCCTGTTGGCTCGTGCCATTGCTGGCGAAGCCAAAGTGCCTTTCTTCAGCATTTCCGGTTCCGACTTCGTCGAAATGTTTGTGGGTGTGGGTGCTTCCCGCGTTCGCGACATGTTCGAGACCGCCAAGAAGCAATCGCCTTGCATCATCTTTATCGACGAAATCGACGCCGTGGGCCGCCAGCGTGGCGCAGGCCTTGGCGGTGGTAACGACGAACGTGAACAGACACTGAACCAGTTGCTGGTCGAGATGGACGGTTTTGAAACCGGCCAAGGCGTACTGGTCATTGCTGCAACCAACCGTCCTGACGTACTGGACCCCGCTTTGCTGCGTCCTGGCCGTTTTGACCGTCAAGTGGTTGTTGGCCTGCCTGACATCCGTGGTCGTGAGCAGATTCTGAAAGTGCACATGCGCAAAGTGCCTTTGGCTCCCAACGTGGACGCTGTGGTGCTGGCTCGTGGTACTCCCGGTTTCTCCGGTGCTGATCTGGCCAACCTGGTCAACGAAGCCGCTTTGTTCGCTGCGCGCCGTAATGGTCGCACCGTGGATATGCAGGACTTCGAGCGCGCCAAGGACAAGATCATCATGGGTGCAGAACGTCGCACCATGATCATGCCCGAGGAAGAGCGTCGCAACACCGCTTACCACGAAGCCGGTCACGCCTTGGTAGCTTGCATGCTGCCCAAGACGGACCCGGTTCACAAAGTCACCATCATTCCTCGTGGTCGTGCGTTGGGTGTCACCATGCAGTTGCCGGAAGGCGATCGCTACAGCATGGACAAAGAGCGCCTGTTGAACATGATCGCCGTGCTGTTCGGTGGTCGTATCGCTGAAGAAGTGTTCATGAATCAAATGACCACGGGTGCATCGAACGACTTTGAACGTGCCACGCAAATTGCGCGTGACATCGTGACTCGCTACGGCATGACAGACTCCCTGGGGCCTGTTGTGTACGCCGAGAACGAAGGCGAAGTGTTCCTGGGTCGCAGCGTCACCAAAACCACGCATGTGTCCGAAGCCACCATGCAGAAAGTGGACTTCGAAATCCGCAAGATTATCGACGAGCAGTACGCGGTTGCCCGCAAGCTGATCGAAGACAATATGGACAAGATGCATGCCATGGCCAAGGCCTTGCTGGAGTGGGAAACCATTGATGCCGACCAGATCGACGACATCATGAAAGGTTTGCCACCACGGGCTCCACACGTGCCCAACAGCAATGACAACACACCCTCCGATGGCTCCACGCCACCAGCCGCTGGTCCTCGCCCAGCTGATGACAAGGGTGCCGCGGCGACAACGCCGGTTGCTTAACTTACAACATAGGCCATGCCTATTTCATGAATTACCCTGAGTGGTCTTGTGGGCGCTTCCAGTTTGGGCTGGAGCGCCCTTTGGTTATGGGGATTGTGAATGTCACCCCAGACTCCTTTTATGACGGCAATGCACACAATGATTTGCCTCGGGCGCTGGACCACGCCCGTCAATTAATCGCCGAAGGCGCAGACATTCTGGATATTGGTGGCGAGTCGACTCGTCCCGGTGCCGAACCCGTTTCCCTGGAACAAGAGCTTGAGCGTGTCATTCCCCTGATCGAGGGCTTGCGCGACAGCGGTGTGGCCTTGTCGGTGGATACGTTCAAGCCTGAGGTCATGCGCGCCAGCCTGGCGGCCGGTGCAGACATGATCAATGACATCTATGCCTTGCGCATGCCCGGTGCCATCGAGGCCGTCAAGGACTCCAATTGCGGACTGTGCATCATGCACATGCAAGGTGAGCCCAGGACCATGCAAGAGCAGGTTCACTACGATGATGTGGTCGTTGATGTGCGTCATTTTTTGCAACAACGATGTGACGCCATAGTGAGCGCAGGCATTCAATCCGAGCGTATCATGCTGGATCCCGGCTTTGGCTTCGGTAAAACAGCGGCACATAATTATCAGTTGCTACGGGATTTGCAGCAGGCGGCAGTGCCTGGTTACCCCTGGTTGATCGGCTTGTCGCGCAAATCCATGATTGGCCATGTCACGGGGAAACCCGCCAGTGAGCGTTTGATTGGTAGTCTATCGGCAGCCCTTGCCTGCGTGGCACGGGGCGCAAAAATTGTCCGTGTCCATGATGTAGCCGCCACGCGCGAAGCGCTGGATGTGTGGAACGCGGTTGAATGTGGAGTCTCTGAATGAGCGATCGTAAGTATTTCGGCACCGATGGTGTCCGCGGTGAAGTAGGTGGCCCAACGATTAACCCCGAGTTCGCTTTGCGCCTGGGTTACGCTGCCGGGCAGGTTCTGGCTGCCCAGTATGAAGGTACAGGCCGCCCCACCGTGGTGATTGGCAAGGACACCCGAATTTCTGGCTACATGCTGGAATCGGCGCTGGAAGCCGGTTTGTCGGCCGCCGGGATCGATGTATTGCTGGCTGGCCCTGTGCCTACGCCCGCTGTGGCCTATTTGACGCGTACGCTGCGCCTGACGGCCGGTATCGTGATCTCTGCCTCGCACAACCCGTATTACGACAACGGTATCAAGTTCTTTTCCGCACAGGGCACCAAGCTGCCTGACGAGATCGAGCTGAAAATCGAGCAAGCCATTGACCAGCCCATGCACTGGGTGAAGTCCGAGTCCCTGGGCCGCGCCCGTCGTCTGGCTGACTCGGCTGGCCGTTATATTGAATTTTGCAAGAGTGCCTTCCCGAACGACTTGAACCTGAACGGGCTCAAGATTGTTGTGGATGCCGCTCATGGCGCGGCTTACAACATCGCTCCGCACGTGTTCCGCGAGTTGGGTGCCGAAGTGGTTGCCGTGGGTGTTCAACCTGATGGGTTCAACATCAATCAGGAAGTGGGCGCGACTTATCCCGAGAAGCTGGCCGAAGAAGTACGCAAGCACGGCGCAGATTTGGGTATTGCGTTGGATGGTGACGCAGACCGTCTGCAAATGGTCGATTCCCAGGGACGCATCTACAATGGCGACGAACTATTGTATCTAATTGTTGCTGATCATCTGCAGACCCAGCCTGTAAAAGGCGTGGTTGGCACGCTGATGACCAACCTGGGTTTCGAGAAGAAAATGCAGGAATTGGGCGTGGAGTTTGCTCGAGCCAAAGTGGGCGACCGCTACGTGCTGGAATTGATGCAGCAAAACGGCTGGGTGTTCGGTGGCGAAAGCTCCGGTCACCTACTGTGCCTGGACTGGCACACCACAGGCGATGGTATTATTGCCGCCCTGCAAGTGCTGACCGCCCTGTGCCATAGCGGCAAGAGCCTGCCAGAACTGATGGAAGGCCTGAAGATGTACCCGCAAATTATGGTTAACGTGCCATTGCAAGCGGGCCAGGACTGGAAAAACCATGCGGGTTTGCAACAGGCAACCCGTGAAGTGGAGCAAATGTTGGGTGACCGTGGGCGAGTGCTTATTCGTGCATCAGGTACAGAACCCAAGCTGCGCTTGATGGTGGAAGCAGAACAAGCCGATCTGGCTCAAGCAGGCATCGATACCTTGCTTGCAGTGGATTTAATGAAATAGTAATGTGGCTATCAAATACCTGAAACATTGTTTGTGCATGATGCACGAAAGTGTTTGGAGTCATCACGATGCTAAATCTTGAGCGCGAACGTACTGAAGTGGATTGGGCGAATACTTGGGCAGGTCATACCGTTGGAGGCCTGGCCTTGCGCCTGGCTCGTACCCAGGCTGAGCTTGAATGTCTTCAGCGCTTGCGTTTTCAGGTTTTCACCCAGGAAATGAACGCCGTCTTTCCAGACCAGCACAATGGTCTGGATATAGACCGCTTCGACCCCTGGTGCGAGCATTTCATGGTTACCGAACCCGAAGAAAACCGGGTTGTAGGAACCTACCGCTTGCTGACCCCTGAAAATGCCAATAAAGCGGGCGGCTATTATTCAGAGTCCGAATTCGATATCAGTGCCCTGGATGCGCTGCGCCCCAGCCTGGTTGAGGTTGGGCGCTCCTGCATCCATCCCGACTACCGTAATGGCTCGGCCATCATGATGCTGTGGGGTGGTATTGCTGCCCTGACGCGTGTAGGTGGTTACCGTTACCTTCTGGGTTGTGCCAGTGTCAGTTTGCGTGATGATGGCGTCACCGCCGCCGAAGTCTGGCGTGTGGCCCAAAAATCCATGCAGGACAACAAGCACATTCCGCATGTGCAGCCCTTGAATCGCTATCCGGTTGAACGACTGAACAGCGATTTGCCAGCGCGCATTCCACCGCTGATCAAAGGCTACCTGAAGCTGGGGGCCACGATTTGTGGGGAGCCTGCCTGGGATCCGGACTTCAATACGGCAGACTTTCCTGTCCTGCTGGATCTGGAAGCCATGGACGAGCGCTATAAACGTCACTTTGGCCTGGTCTGATTGCGTACTGCTCAGGCCTGAACAAGTCGGGCCTGAATAGGGCCTGCGAATAAAAAGAACCCCCGAAAGTTGGATGGCAATCCAACTTTCGGGGGTTTTTTAGGTTCTGATTATCTGCTTGGCTTGGCCCACCACCTAGCCGCTACAGGTCCAGCAGGCCTCGTCAGACCAGCTCCAGGCTCAGATCATTGATATCGCTTTGCCAAGCCTGTACTTCAGCCAGCAAGGAGGCCTGGGACAGGGGATGGCTGGCCATCCATTCGTGATCCAGATGAATCATGACGGTCTTGCCACGCGCTTGCAGGCTCAGCGGAAGGGTTTCCCTGTCCTCGCGACGGCGCATCAGCATGACGGCCAGACGCAGGCTCAGCAATGTCAGCCACCAGGCGTTATTGGACTCAAAGCGCTTGAGTTTACCCAGCTTGCCCTGGTGACCCAGGCTCAGGAAGCTCAACAAGGCTTGGTCGTCGTTGGAAAAGCCGGGCATATCGGCATGTTCCAGCACGTAGGCCGTGTGCTTGTGGTAATCCGCGTGTGCAATGCTCAGGCCCACTTCATGAAGATCGGCAGCCCAGCCCAATTGACGCTGCAGTTCCTGCACTTCAGGGGTGTCGGGCAGCTTCAGTTGTGCGAAGAACTTCATCGCCGCCTCGTGCACACGATGGGCCTGGCGTGTGTCGACCTGATAGCGCTTCATCATTTGCTGAACGGTCTGGTCACGCTGATCGTGTTCCGATTCGCGCCCCAGCATGTCGTAGAGCACACCCACACGCAGTGCGCCTTCACCAGGCAGCATCTGGCGAATCTTCAGCTCCTGGAAGGCGGCCATCATAATGGCCAGACCTGCCGCCAGCACGGGCGCGCGGTGTGGTTTGATGCCGCTCAGATTGCGTGTGTCCACCTTGCCATCGTGCACCAGGCGTTTGCGCAGCAACTCCATGCCTTCCAGGGTAATCCCCTTTTTGGACATGCCGTTCTCTTGCAGGATGGCGATCAGGCCCTTGGCGGTTCCGGAGGAGCCATACGCTTCCTGCCAGCCCGTTTTGCGGTATTGGCGCGTAATTCCTTCCAGTTCGCGACGAGCCGTCAGGATCGCATTGCTCATGCGCTCTTCGGTGATCACGCCATCGGAGAAGAATTTGTCGGTATAGCTGACACAGCCCATGTAGAGCGAGGACAGCAGCAGAGGTTTGAGGCCCTTGCCAATAATGACTTCGGTCGAACCGCCGCCGATGTCGATCATCAGACGGCGATTGGGGGAGGGGGGCAGCTCGTTGCTGATTCCGGAGAAAATCAGGCGGGCTTCCTCGTGGCCGGAGATGACCTCGATAGGAAAGCCAAAGGCTGCCTCGGCAGCCGGCAGAACCTCGCTTAAATTGCGTGCCACCCGAAAGGTATTGGTGGCTACAGCGCGAACGCGATTGGGGTGAAAACCGGCCAGACGTTCGTTGAAGCGTTTCAGAATGACTACGGCGCGTTCAATGGCATCGGGACTGATGTATTTGTCGGGACCCATGCCAGCGGCGAGTCGGACGGATTCATTCAGGCGGTCAATGGTGTAGATCTGGGCATGACCGTTGTGCTGAACCACTCGTCCAATGGATAAACGAAAGCTGTTGGAGCCCAGGTCCACAGCGGCAAGAAGTTGTTCCATGAGGCATCGCTCGGGATGATTACTGTGCGATTATAAGGACATTAATCATGGGTTTTGTTACATAAACCGGAAAATTAAGAAAAGTTAGACGAAAGCATCTTGGGAACGGCTACGGGATATTTGCGCTCCTGCCAGGCAGAGCTGTTTTAGACTTGAATTGCTACGGGTCATAGAGCTGTAACATTCATGTAGTAAAAGTCTCACGATCCCATTTTCTTTGGCTTTTTAACGACCTCACCATGCTGCCTTCTCCAGATTCAACCTTGCTAAACCGTGAGTTGTCCTTGCTCAAGTTCAATGAGCGAGTGCTGGCCATGGCCGAAAATTCGACCACGCCTTTGCTGGAGCGCTTGCGCTACATCTGTATCGTGAGTTCTAACCTGGATGAATTCTTTGAAATTCGTATTTCCAGTCTGAAAGAACAGATCTTGCAAAATCCTCATCAAGTGGGGGATGACGGGTTTTTGCCTCAACAAGCGTTTGACAAGGTGCAGGCTGCGGCTCACCAGTTGGTCGAGAAACAAAACGACTTGCTGATGGACGAGGTCTTGCCGACCTTGATGGATGAAGGCATAGGGTTGCTGCTGACCGCGCTATGGACACCTGCTCAGCGTGAGTGGGCGTATCAAACCTTTTTGCGTGACGTTATGCCTTTGCTCACGCCTATTGGTCTGGACCCGGCGCATCCCTTTCCGCGCGTCTACAACAAAAGCCTGAACTACATTGTGGAGTTGAGCGGTGAAGATGCCTTCGCCCGCACCGGCACGATTGCCATTGTGCAGGCACCCCGTGCCTTGCCACGCGTGATTCGTGTGCCAGACGATATCGCCGGCATTCCCCAGGGCTATATGCTGCTGACTTCCCTGATCAGCGTTTTTGTGGGCGAGCTTTTTCCCGGCATGGACGTAAAGGGCTGCTATCAGTGGCGCGTTACCCGCAACAGTGATCTGTTTGTGGACGAGGAAGAAGTCACCAACTTGCGCGCCGCCTTGCAGGGCGAGCTGTCGCAACGTAACTTTGGTGCGGCCGTACGCCTGGAAATTGACCGTTCCATGCCCGAGCGCCTGGAGCGCTTTTTGCAAAGCGAGTTTTCGCTGGATGTGCCAGATACTTATCGCGTCAGCGGCCCGGTCAATCTGACGCGCCTGATGCAGCTGTGTAATGTGCCTGACCGTCCGGATCTTCTGTTCCCGGATTACCGTGCGCCTATTCCGGCGCCGTTTGATTCTTCATTTGAATCCCCCGCACAGTTTTTTGAGGCGATTTCCCGCAAAGACCAACTGCTGCACCATCCGTATCAGTCCTTCCAGCCCGTCTTGAGCTTCTTGCGTGCCGCAGCGGCGGACCCGGCCGTCGTCGGTATCAAGCAGACGATTTACCGTACTGGTGAAGATTCGGAGTTGATGAATATCCTCCTGTCGGCGGCGCGTGCTGGCAAAGAGGTAACGGTGGTGGTGGAGCTGATGGCTCGTTTTGATGAGCAGACCAATATCAATTGGGCCGCCAAGCTGGAAGAGGTGGGAGCACACGTCAGTTACGGGGTGGTGGGGCACAAGACCCACGCCAAGATGGCCCTGGTGCTGCGTCGTGAAGGGGGTTCGATCCGGCGTTATGGCCATTTGGGTACGGGTAACTATCACCCGCGCACTGCTCGCCTGTACACGGACTTTGGCCTGATTACCGCTAATCAGGAAATTTGCGAGGACATGGACAAGGTGTTTTCCATGCTGACCGGGCTGGGTGCTTGGCGGCCCCTGAAGCGCTTGCTGCAGTCGCCGTTCACCTTGCATGACAGCATGATGGATCGCATCCAGGCGGAAACCGAGCGCGCACTGGCAGGCAAGAAAGCCCGCATCATGGCCAAGATGAACTCCCTGCTGGAGCCCAAGATCATTCAGGCGCTTTACGATGCCAGCCAGGCCGGAGTCAGGGTAGACCTGATCGTGCGTGGTGCTTGCGCCTTGCGTCCGGGGGTCAAGGGTTTGTCGGAGAACATCCAGGTGCGTTCAATCATCGGACGCTTTCTGGAGCACTCGCGTGTTTTCTATTTCTACAATGGCGGTCAGGAAGAGGTCTTTATTTCCTCGGCCGACTGGATGGACCGCAACTTCTTCCGCCGCGTGGAGCTGGGTGTGCCAGTGCTGGACCGCAGCCTGAAAAAGCGGGTTATTGCCGAAGCCTTCACTTATGCCTTGCGTGACAACCAGTTGTCCTGGAAGGCCAATCCGGATGGCACTTATAACCGCATCCGCAGTCGCGGTGCCCCGTTCAATCTGCATCTGAGCATGATGCAGCGCTTGGGCGGTGTGTGAAATACAGACTGTCATGAACGTGTCATATAGTCTGTTTACTATGACGACACATACAGGGTGGGCCTGTGATCTGACTATCATCAAGAGGATTTCTCGATGTTAAAACGTGTATTCAACAAGGTAAGTATTGCTCTGGCGTTCAGCGCTTTTGCGGCTACTGCCACAGCTGCAGACGTAACCGGTGCTGGTGCGTCGTTCCCTTACCCAATCTATGCCAAATGGGCGGCTGAATACGCCAAACAAACGAATAACCGCGTCAACTACCAGTCGATTGGTTCGGGTGGTGGTCAGCAGCAGATTATTGCCAAGACCGTGGATTTCGGTGCTTCGGACGACCCAATGAAGGTCGAAACACTGGAAAAAGAAAACCTGTTGCAGTTCCCCGCCGTGATCGGTGGTGTGGTGCCTGTGATCAACGTCGAAGGCATTGAGCCTGGCAAGCTGAAACTGTCCGGTAAAGTACTGGGCGACATCTACCTGGCCAAGATCACCAAGTGGGACGATGCAGCCATCAAGGAACTGAATCCCGATTTGACCTTGCCTAACAAGGACATCGTGGTGGTTCACCGCTCCGACGGTTCGGGCACCACTTTCGGTTGGACCAACTACCTGTCCAAAGTGTCCCCGGACTGGAAGTCCCAGGTTGGTGAAGGCAAGGCTGTGAAGTGGCCTACCGGTCAAGGTGGTAAGGGTAACGAAGGCGTGGCTGCTTACGTACGCCAGCTGCAGAACTCGATCGGCTACGTTGAATACGCTTACGCCAAGCAAAACAAACTGTCCTGGACCCAGTTGCAGAACAAGGACGGCCAATTTGTCCAGCCTGGTCAGGAAAGCTTTGCAGCCGCCGCTGCCAATGCAGACTGGGCCGGTACGCCTGGCATGGGTGTGATTCTGACCGAAGAGCCTGGCGCAAAATCCTGGCCTATCACTTCGGCTACCTTCATCCTGATGCACAAGGTGCAGGACAAGCCCGAGAACGGTAAAGAGGTGCTGAACTTCTTTAACTGGGCCTTCGAGAACGGTGCCAAATCTGCTGAAGAGCTGGATTACGTTGCGTTGCCTAAGGACGTAACCGACCAGATCAAGGCGGCCTGGGCATCGGAGATCAAGACCAAAGACGGCGCTGCGGTCTGGAAGTAAGATTCGTGTTCAAATACAGGTCAGTTGTAAATTGATCCTGCGAGACGGCCCACCTCTAGGTGGTGCCGTCTTTATTATGTAAAAATTACGGTTTTGTCTTGAACGCACAGCGCGTAGCGTTATCCGGTTTGTTGGGCTGGAGCAGCCTTGGCTGTTACAGAATCTGTGAATCGGTTGCAGTGCGTTCGTCCTATTCCGGCCTGTCCCTTCATCTGTCTACATGAAATCAAATCAGAACGCCTTTATGGACGGCATTTTCAAGAACATGACACGCTCGTTTGCGTTTCTCGTGTTCATATTGCTGGCTGCCATCTCTATTTCCCTGATCTATGGAAGCCGGGAATCCATTGCCGAATACGGTTTCTCTTTTCTCTGGACGAATAACTGGGATCCGGTCAATAACGAATATGGCGCATTGGTGCCCATTGCCGGTACCTTGCTGACTTCTTTCATCGCACTCTGTATTGCCGTGCCGGTCTCGTTTGGCATTGCGATGTTCCTGACAGAGCTCTCGCCAGCCTGGTTGCGTCGCCCTCTGGGTACGGCCATTGAAATGCTGGCTGCGATTCCCTCCATTATTTACGGTATGTGGGGCCTGTTTGTCTTTGTGCCCCTGTTCCAGCGCTATGTACAGCCTGGCCTGATCTCCTTTTTTGACGGGGTGCCAGTGCTGGGTCAGATCTTTGCGGGCCCCCCCTTCGGGATTGGTGTCTTTACCGCCGGTCTGATTCTGTCCATTATGGTGATCCCCTTCATTACCGCCGTGATGCGCGACGTGTTCGAGTTGGTGCCTCCCATGCTCAAGGAGTCCGCTTATGGTCTGGGTAGCACGACCTGGGAAGTGATGTGGCGTGTGGTGCTGCCTTTCACCAAGAACGGGGTGATTGGCGGGATCATGTTGGGTCTGGGACGCGCGCTGGGTGAAACCATGGCTGTCACCTTTGTGATTGGTAACTCCTTTAACTTGCCAAGCTCGCTGTTTTCGCCCTCGAACTCGATTGCGTCTGCACTGGCCAACGAGTTTAACGAAGCCGGTGGCATGCAGAAATCCGCCTTGCTGGAGCTGGGTCTGATCCTGTTCCTGATCACCACGGTTGTATTGGCGATCTCCAAGTTGCTCTTGTTGCGTCTGGCCAAGAACGAAGGCACGTCGCGCTAAGGATCACCTACCATGTTTGATAAAAAATCCGCAATTAGTCTGAGCAACCCGATTTACAAACGCAGGCAGGTGTTTAACCGCCTGATGCTGGGTGTGTCTTTTACTGCCTTGATCTTCGGCCTGTTCTGGCTGTTCTGGATCATCTGGACCCTGATTGAAAAGGGCAGCAGTGCCATGGCCTGGTCCCTGTTGTTTGAAAGCACCCCGCCTCCTGGTGGTGAGGGTGGTTTGCTGAACGCCATTGTCGGCAGTGTCATGATGGCTGGCGTCGGTACTCTGATAGGCACACCTATCGGCATTCTGGCCGGCACCTATCTGGCCGAATACGGTCAGCGCGGCTGGCTGGCTCCGGCCACCCGCTTTTTGAACGACGTGCTGTTGTCGGCACCGTCCATCATTATTGGTCTGTTCATCTATGCCGTATACGTGGCACAGGTGGGGCACTACTCGGGTTGGGCCGGTTCCTTGGCTTTGGCTATTTTGGTGATCCCCGTGGTGGTACGTTCCACAGACAATATGTTGATGCTGGTTCCCAACGGTCTGCGCGAAGCCGCGGCGGCTCTGGGCTGCCCCAAGTGGAAGATTGTGATGTCCATCTCCTACCGTGCTGCCTTGCCCGGTATTGTGACGGGCGTTCTGCTGGCTGTGGCTCGTATTGCGGGTGAAACGGCTCCCTTGTTGTTCACCGCCTTGAACAACCAGTTCATGTCCCTGAACATGAACGCACCGCTGGCCAACTTGCCGGTGGTGATTTTCCAATATGCTGCCAGCCCCTTTGAGGACTGGAACCGTCTGGCCTGGGCAGGTGCGGTGCTGATTACCTTGCTGGTCTTGGGTATCAATATCCTGGCTCGCAGCCTTTTCCGCCAAAAATAACGTTTTCACGGAGCGCCCTAGTCGGCCAACGCTATGAGTCAAATTATTACCTCCGACGAATCGACCAAGATTGAAATCCGCAACCTGAATTTCTTCTATGGCAAATTCCATGCCCTGCGCAATGTGAACATGTCTATCAAGGAAAAGAAGGTCACGGCCTTTATCGGACCATCCGGTTGCGGTAAATCCACCTTGCTGCGCACGCTGAACCGCATGTACGAGCTGTACCCCGGCCAGCGCGCTGAAGGTGAAATCCTGCTGGACAATGAAAACCTGCTGACGTCCAAGCAGGATATTTCCCTGATCCGCGCCAAAGTGGGCATGGTGTTCCAGAAGCCGACACCATTTCCCATGAGCATTTACGACAACGTGGCCTTTGGCGTGCGTTTGTTCGAGCGCCTGAGCAAAGGCGAAATGGACGAGCGTGTGGAATGGGCCTTGTCCAAAGCTGCGCTGTGGAACGAAGTGAAAGACAAGCTGCACCAAAGCGGTAACGGCCTGTCCGGTGGTCAGCAACAGCGTCTGTGTATTGCCCGTGGTGTGGCGATCAAACCCGAAGTTCTGCTGCTGGACGAGCCTTGCTCGGCACTGGACCCGATTTCCACGGCCAAGATTGAAGAGCTGATTGCTGAACTGAAAGCGGATTACACCGTGGTTATCGTGACCCACAACATGCAGCAAGCTGCTCGTTGCTCGGATTACACTGCCTATATGTATCTGGGCGAGTTGATGGAATTTGGTGAAACTGACCAGATCTTCGTGAAGCCCGCTCGCAAGGAAACCGAAGACTACATCACGGGTCGTTTCGGTTAATCAGACGGATGCGGGCAGAGCGGCCTTGCGGCGCTTTGCCTGGAGTTTGAATAAAGCCATACCCCCACATCGGGACAGTTGTTCCTGTGTGGCAACCACCCCAATCGCTGGATTTACGTCCAAGGGTTGGGGTGTTTTTTTGTCCATTGGGGCGGCGATGCGGTGTTGGCTCCAGTAAAGGGAGTAGCGACGGCCTTGTGTTGTGCGGGTGCCGCCTGCAGCTAGTGCCTTTACTGGCTCAATTTGCGTAAAGCATGACGTATGACTTTGCCGGTGGTTGTCATGGGCAGGGCATCGACAAACTCAATCAGCCGTGGGTACTCATGTGCAGCCACCCGGCGTTTGATGTGCTCCTGAATCTCCTTGACCAGTTCCTGGGACGGTTCGATATCCTCCTTCAGCACCACAAAAGCTTTCACGACTTCGGTGCGTTCGGGGTCGGGGACACCGATCACTGCCGCCATGGCGACAGCGGGATGCCCCATCAGGCCATCCTCAATCGGGCCGGGCCCAATGCGGTAGCCGGAGCTGGTGATGACATCATCATCGCGGCCTACGAACTGGATATAGCCATCCTCGTCCTGCATGCCTTTGTCGCCAGTCAGCAGCCAGTCACCCACAAATTTCTCGCGAGTGGCTTCAGGCCGTTGCCAGTAACCCAGGAACATAACCGGATCGGGGGACTGCACGGCAATATGGCCTTCGATACCGGGTTTCTGAATTTGCCCCTGGTCATCCACAATCGCGACCTTGTGACCAGGCACGGCCTTGCCGATCTTGCCCGCCTGTCCTGGAAACCAGGCCGAGCAAGAGGATACGATCATATTGCACTCGGTTTGTCCGTAGAACTCGTTGATCGTGATGCCCAGTTCCTGCTTCGCCCAATCCAGCAACTGTGCGCCTAGTGACTCCCCGCCACTGGCAATGGATTGCAGCTTCAAAGGCCATTGCTCGCGTGACCATTGGCTGCGACGCAGCATTTTCAGGGCAGTAGGGGGCAGGAAAGTATGCGTGACACCATGCTCGGACATCAGTTTCCAGGTGGCCTCGGCATCGAATTTGGGGAAACGGTAGGCCAGCACGGGTATGCCGTGATGCCAGGCGGGTAGCAGCACATCCAGCAGGCCGCCAATCCAGGCCCAGTCGGCGGGTGTCCACATCAGGCCTTCGCCTGTGGGCAGGAAGTTGTGCGACATCTCTACGCCCGGCAGATGCCCCAGCAGCACGCGGTGGGCATGTAGAGCACCTTTGGCCGAACCTGTGGTGCCGGAGGTATAGATCAGCACGGCAGGGTCGTCTGCGCGGGTATTCAATGTGCGCGGTGCCGGTTCGGGGTGGGCGGCAATGGCTTGCCATAAGGAAAGTGCATCGCCCTGATCCTGCTGGCTGTCACTTTGGTAAAGATGTTTGAGCTGTGGCAGGTGCTCGCGCAAGGGCAACACCGTCTCCAGGCCTTGTTGATCGGTAATCAAGGTGCTGGCGCCGGAATCATTCAGCCTGTAGCGCAGCGCGTCCGTGCCAAACAGGGTGAACAAGGGCATGGCAATGGCGCCAATCTTGTAGGTCGCCAAATGCGCCAGCGCCGTTTCCAGTCCTTGAGCCAGAAAGATGGCGATACGGTCGCCAGCCTGAATACCCTGGGCTTGCCAGGCAGCCGCTAAAGAATCGGACCAGGCTTTGAGCTGATCGAAGGTGTAGCGTTTGATCTGACCATCGGGCAATTGCTGGATCAGGGCCAGACGCCCGGACCCGTCAGCCCATTTGTCGCAGGTGTCGTGAGCGATGTTGTAGTGCTCGGGGATGGACCAGTGAAATTCCGAGTAGCTTTGTGAGTAAACCGAATCAGCAGACAGCATGAGAGGCACTTTTCCCAAAGGTGAAACAGACTCCCATCCTAACGCCTTGAGCGGGATGACCCTATCCGGGCTAATCAGTAGAAAAGAAAAACGGCGCTGGGGGGGCGCCGTTTTTCGTCCTGCTACCGACTTCTACTGCTAAAACAACTGCGTGTTGTCACTTCTACTGCTTGCGAACATCAACTGCTTAGGGGAAAGTGATGTGATGATCAGGACTTGGTGGCCTCTTTCGTGGCGCTGTCACGTTGTTGATCGTGACCGGAGCGGTGGCCGCGACGATGCTGACCGTCGTTCTTGCGCTCTACAACCGTGAACTCGCCATTGGCACCTTCGGAACGGACACGTACAACCTTGCCGTCCTTATCGACCACCATGGCCATGATGTTGTCGCCTCGCTGATGCAGGCTGCCCACTTTGGTGTAGCCGGCATCTTTCAGGCGCTGGTAGGCGGGACCGATATCGGTGACTTGATCAGCGGTCAGCGGTTTGTGGTCGCGGGCCTGACGGGCTTGTTGCTGCGTGCTCTGTGTTTGGGCTGCGCTTGTGGCTTCCTGTGCAATGGCAGCGGTGCCACCCAACAGACTTGCGCTCAATACCAGGGCAGAAAAGAGGGAAGTGCGTTTCATGTATAGCTCCTTCATGTAATCAAAAAGTGGTGCTGTCAGATTCCTGGGTAGCTTCCTTTTGAGGTGGGAAGGTTTGTTTGTCCTGTCAGCCTGGTGCCCATTATGGACAGGTGGCTCTGAATCTAAACTGAAGCTGCTGTTCATGTTATGTTCATCCGCAGCTTGCTATATAAGGGGGAGTGATCGTTTGATCCCTCTATTTTTCTGCACGTACCGATTCTTATGACGTCCATTAAACAATCCGCCTTGCTGATGAGTTTGGCCGCCGTTTTGACGGCGGTGATGCCATTGGCATTGGCCCATTCTCACGATTACCCTGACTGCGGCAGCAAAAAGCAGAAGGGGGATTCGTCGTGGGACAGGAATCAGCGTTCGGATTGGTCAGGACATGATTACCTCGGGGACGACGACTGTTTTCGTCGTTT
>NZ_AVOG02000055.1:0-552 GCF_000465875.3 Alcaligenes sp. EGD-AK7
ATGTTGGAGATGTGCCAGAGCTTGCCAGCCTGCTCCGTCAGTGCCGCGATCATGGCCGGATGGGCATGGCCCAGGGCGTTGACCGCGATGCCGCCAGCGAAGTCCACCAGTTCTCGACCGCTCTGATCCCATACTCGCGAGCCCAGACCACGCACCGGCACGAAGGCGGCGGGGGCGAAAGTGGGAACAATGACCTGGTCGAAATCGGCGCGTTCTACCGGGGTGTGCGGGGCGGACATCGGGGCTCTCCTGCGAGGCGACACTGAATGAGAAATGAAAACGCCCCGCCATCGGCGGGGCGTCACTTGCGCAGTGTAAACGCAGGGCCGGCCCTCGTGCGCACTCGAACGGAAATTCTCTCGCGCAGTGGGCCTGCCGGGTCAGCCGAAGTGCTGCTGATCCAGGGCGATCGCCTGGTCCAGCGTCTCCAGCAGCGCCTTGCGCACTTTCAGCTTGGTGTTCTTGTGCGCCACCATGTTGATCTTTTTCAGCTGCTCGGCAGCCGCCTTAGCCACCGCCAGCAGCTCACCGGCTGGCACTACCTTGTCGAGG
>NZ_AVOG02000054.1:0-548 GCF_000465875.3 Alcaligenes sp. EGD-AK7
CCGTTGACGCACGCACCGGTTCGTTGCGGTGCAT
The DNA here is from genome assembly GCF_000465875.3 of Alcaligenes sp. EGD-AK7. Classification (NCBI taxonomy): domain Bacteria; kingdom Pseudomonadati; phylum Pseudomonadota; class Betaproteobacteria; order Burkholderiales; family Alcaligenaceae; genus Alcaligenes; species Alcaligenes sp. EGD-AK7. The sequence goes on from NZ_AVOG02000054.1 coordinate 35, forward strand.
GGGCGATTCGCGACGCTTCGTCGGCGAGATTGGTGGTGTCGGTCCGCGGCCCGGCTGAAGCCGGAGCGTTACAAGAGCCAGACACTGAGCTTAGACTTGAGCCGGGTTCGTACTTCTGGGGCAAGTCCACCTAAACGGGAGAAGTTTTCATGAAACTAGTCACTGCCATCATCAAGCCGTTCAAGCTGGACGACGTGCGCGAGTCGCTGTCGGAGATTGGCGTACAGGGCATCACCGTCACCGAAGTCAAGGGCTTCGGCCGGCAGAAGGGCCACACCGAGCTGTACCGCGGCGCCGAATACGTCGTCGACTTCCTGCCAAAGGTGAAGATCGACGTGGCCATCGCCGACGATCAGCTCGATCGCGTGATCGAGGCCATCACCAAGGCGGCCAACACCGGCAAGATCGGTGACGGCAAGATCTTCGTGGTCAACCTGGAACAGGCCATCCGCATCCGTACCGGCGAAACCGATACCGACGCGATTTAAGCAGCACCTCCGAACCCCCACGCCCC
>NZ_AVOG02000053.1:0-559 GCF_000465875.3 Alcaligenes sp. EGD-AK7
CAAGGTCGATTTCGCCCTGATCGGCATCAGCGGCATCGACGAGGACGGCACCCTGCTCGACTTCGACTACCAGGAAGTCCGCGTCTCCCAGGCGATCATCCATAACGCGCGCAAGGTCTTCCTCGCGGCGGACTCCAGCAAGTTCGGCCGCAGCGCCATGACCCGGCTCGGCTCCCTGGAGCAGATCGACTGCCTGTTCACCGATACCCAGCCGGACGACGTGTTCGCCGAACTGCTGGCACGGTACAAGGTGCATCTGGAGATCGCCGACTAGGTTCGGCGTCAGCCCTTCTTCGCGGCCCGGTCCGCTCCCACGAACGGAGAATCCAGGAGCCGCGGTCGCCATCGTCCAGGCCGCTAACGGCGGCCGGCAACGATTCACCCGCCCCGCCTATTGTCCGCATGCTCCGCCTGGGCGCGTGCGACCTGCCAATGTCAGCAGCCGGCGCCCACGCCCTAAGCGTGGAAACCCTCTGCATCCCCCCCTGCTCTGCCGCACCTGTGCGCGGACAAGTCGTTCCCTCAAGCGATGCCAAGCCTCTGAAGCGACCGCGACCAC
>NZ_AVOG02000052.1:0-561 GCF_000465875.3 Alcaligenes sp. EGD-AK7
ATGTGCGGCATCTTCAACCGGCCGCAATGACGCTGGAAGAAGCTCTCGCCGCCAATACCTTCCGGCGCGCGGACGATGGAAAGCGGTCGCCCGGCGAGCTGTGGCACCAGCCAGTCCGCCACCGCCAGGTAATACTCTGCCAGCGCCAGCTTGGTGGTGCCGCTGGCCTCGTCGATCACCCGCTGATGGCTGCTGATGCCCACACCGCCTACCAATGGGCGAGCGCTGTCCTTTCGCGCGGCCATGCCTCAGCTGGCCTTCTTGCTGGATTTGCTGCTCGCCGCCGGTGCCTTGCGTGTGCGTGACGAGCTGGACGACTTGCTGGTCTTGGCCTTGCTCGCAGGCTTGGATTTGGCTGGCGCCTTTTCCGGCGCATCGTCCTCTTCGTCCGCCTCGGCGGCGCGCGCCTTGCCCGGCTTGGCAGCCAGGCTGCGCTTGAGCAGCTCGGTGAGGTCGATGACATCCGCCGAGCGGCGATCCACCGCCTCTTCCGGCCCGCCCACGGCTTCCAGCTTGCCTTCGCGCGCCTTCTTCTCCACCAGGTCCATGATCTGGTCCTGG
>NZ_AVOG02000051.1:0-564 GCF_000465875.3 Alcaligenes sp. EGD-AK7
AAAAACGCCGTACGCAGCAACCGCCCCAATTGCACGCCAGCCTCATAGATTGGATCGCCCTGGGCGGCAGAACCGAACCGCGCAAGAGCTGCCACCGCACTGGCATGTCCGCTCATGACCGAGGCTGCCAGGTGCACCAGACTATCCCAATGCTTTTCGATCAAAGCGACGTCGACATTGGCTTCGCACACCGCAGCGATTTCTGCGGGCACTTTGGTGCCGCGTGGCACAAAGAGGTGGCGCTGTTTGAGTTCCTTCAACCGCGGGCAAAGATCAAAACCAAGCAAACGGGCATGTGACATGGCAAAGTCGGTGTAGCCATGGGTATCCACAGCAAGCTGGCTGGTCTCCAGCTTTTCTTGGCGGATGACACCTTCAATGGCCACGCCCGCCTGGCGCTCATTGAGCACAAAGGGCTGCGCATGGAAGATGCCCCACCGGTCTTTTACATGGGAGTAGATTCCAATGGAAGGTGTGTTGCGCCGAGGATCAAGCCGGGCTTGCCACACCCGTTTGGTGGTCTCCATGCTCATCATGTCAGAAGATGCCAAATCGGACCGCCCC
>NZ_AVOG02000050.1:0-566 GCF_000465875.3 Alcaligenes sp. EGD-AK7
CTGGCCGAGAACCCGCTGCGCATGCAGGGTGTGGTGATCGCCTACATGCTAACGGTCGCCTTGTTGATTCCGGCATCGGGCTGGATTGCCGATCGCTTTGGCAGTCGGCGAATCTTTGTCGCGGCCATCGTGCTGTTCTCCCTGGGTTCGCTGCTCTGCGCGCTGTCCACCAGCTTCAACCAGCTCGTCGCATCCCGCGTGCTGCAGGCGCTGGGCGGGGCGCTGATGCTGCCGGTGGGGCGGCTGGTGGTGCTGCGCGCCTTTCCGCGCAGCGAATTCGTGCGGATCATGGCCTTCATCGCGTTGCCGGGGCTGGTCGGGCCGCTGCTCGGGCCGACCCTGGGCGGCTGGCTGGTGGAGTACGCCTCCTGGCACTGGATCTTCCTGATCAACCTGCCGGTGGGCGTGATCGGTTGCATCGCCGCGCTGCGCTTCATGCCGGATCTCAAGGGGCCGGAGCGGGTGCGTTTCGATACCCTGGGTTTCGTGCTGTTCGGTGCCGCGATGGTGCTGATCACCATCGCCCTGGAAGGGCTCGGTGAGATGCACATGCCGCATGCGCGGGT
>NZ_AVOG02000049.1:0-572 GCF_000465875.3 Alcaligenes sp. EGD-AK7
AATTCGCCGATGCCAACTGGTCAACCAGGTACGACCTGAAAGAGCAGCGCCATATCGTTGCCGACGACGCCAGGTATCCCGACGGCGAGAAGAATATCTACCCATCGGCATTCGGTGCGCACTCATGGCACGCGATGTCCTATAACCCCGAGCTGAATCTTGCCTTTATCCCTACCAACCATCTAGGCAACACCTTCAAGGACGACGGTAAAAATACGAAGCCTGGCCATAAGATGGCGAGCCACAAACTCTATCTGGGGCTGACCGGTTGGGAATTGACCAAGGACCCGCACGAGTCACGGGGCTCGTTGCAGGCCTGGGACCCGGTCAAGAACAAGCGCGTGTGGCAGGTAAACCAGAAGAGTCCTTGGGGCGGCGGTACCTTGACCACGGCCGGCAACCTGGTTTTCCAGGGCGAGCCCGATGGCCTGTTCAAAGCTTATGACGCACGCACCGGTGAAGAACTCTGGTCCTATGACGTCGGCCTCGGTATCTCCGCGCCACCGATCACTTACAAGTTGGATGGCAAGCAGATGGTGTCCCTGCTGGTGGGCCCTGGTGGTGCATTGGCC
>NZ_AVOG02000048.1:0-594 GCF_000465875.3 Alcaligenes sp. EGD-AK7
CCACGGAGGCGTATGAGGTGAGCATCGGCTTCACGGCGTCTGGAGCGCTGGATCTGACCTCCCTGGCATCCACCGATTTCGATGTGAACGCCGATGGCACCCTGACCTTGAATACCTGGGTGCCGGCGACAGTGACCGATTCGACTACCTCGCCGGTCACCTGGGGAAGCAATGGCGCAGCCGCCAGCGCGAGTGGTATTTCCATCGATCTGCGCAACATCAGCCAGACGAATACCAGCTTCGCGGTATTGAGCAGTCCGGTCCAGGACGGCTACACCACGGGTCAGTTGTCGGGGCTCTCCATCGATGACACTGGCATGATGTTCGCCACCTACACCAATGGTCAGTCGAAGGTCATCGGGCAAGTGGTGTTGGCGAATTTCACGAACTCGCAAGGGCTTGCTTCGGTAGGTGGCACGGCTTGGGCGCAAACGCTGGCCTCCGGGGAACCCGCTATCGGAACGCCAGGATCTGGAACACTGGGCTCTCTGCAGTCCGGTGCTCTGGAGGACTCGAACGTCGATCTTACGGCGCAGCTGGTCAACCTGATCGTCGCCCAGCGCAACTATCAGGCCAACGCCAAAACGGTGGAGA
>NZ_AVOG02000047.1:0-596 GCF_000465875.3 Alcaligenes sp. EGD-AK7
CCATAGCCAGGCGCAAGCGCCTGGCAGAAGTTCGTGCTCTTCCAAAGGGGGCCAAGGCCCCCTCTGGACTCCCCAACTGTCAAGGCCGCGGTGACTCCTGCGCCGTCGCCAAGTCGGAAGATGGCTCCAGCTCGAAGGCCGCAAGGTTGAACGCCAAGGGAGGGGTCGGCCTGCCAGGCCCAGGGCGTGATTGCGCCCCTCAAGTGTCAAGAAGCGGGGGAATTCAGTCGTCCGCGTCGTCGTGCAGGATCGACTCGTAGTCCTGCCCGCCGTAGAACACGCCGATGATGGAAACCAGATCGCCGGCCACATCGAAGGCGATCACGGCGCGCTTGCGGTAGTTCGTGATGCGCAGGCCGGGCCGCACATCGTCGCGCATGGTGCCGCGCAGTGGAAACGTGCGCAGGCTTTCGCAATAGGTGACGATTGCCTCGGTGTAGCGAGCGGCAACGTCAGGCGACGCCGCCGCCGCGATGTAGCGGTACAGCTCGGCAAGCTGCTCTTCGGCCTCGGGCGAGAAGACGACCGCGTAGCTCATTGCGCCTTCGCATGCTCGGCGGCCAGGCGGGCGCGCACCTGGTCGGCGGTGACGGCTC
>NZ_AVOG02000046.1:0-609 GCF_000465875.3 Alcaligenes sp. EGD-AK7
CGTCATACGGTGGCGTGCCGTCCGGCCCCCCCGCGCAGACCGGCAGCATCTCGGTGCGCCCCAGGTGCAGCGAGGGAAACAGTTCCGGGTCGAGCTGCAGCGCGGCATCCGGATCGTAGTAGGCCAGGATCAGGTCGCAACCTCCCTCGCGCAGCACATGCACCGCCTCGCCGACGTTGGTGGCGATGAGCCGGGTGGCCAGGTTCAGGCCCTCGTGGCGCAGCCCGGCGATCCACGCCGGGAAGAAGCCCAGCGCCAGCGAGTGCGCCGCGGAAATCTGCAGTACCTCGCCCTGCTGGCCATCGACATGGTGCAGGTGACGCACCACCTCGCCGAGCTGCTCGACCATGTTGCGCGCACTGACCAGAAACAGCTGGCCGGCCTCGGTCAGTTCGATGGGCGTGCGCGAACGGTTGATCAGTTGCAGGCCCAGGGCCTCTTCCAGCGAACGGATGCGCCGACTGAACGCCGGTTGGGTGACGAAGCGGCGCTGCGCCGCCTGGGAGAAGCTGCGGGTTGCCGCGAGGGCGACGAAGTCTTCCAGCCACTTGGTTTCCAGATTCAATCCGAAGCTCCTCGATACGATGGCGACGAACGGGAAGTCACACG
>NZ_AVOG02000045.1:0-279746 GCF_000465875.3 Alcaligenes sp. EGD-AK7
GGCTAATGGTGTGACTGGTCAATACAGTCACATCACTTATGACATGGCTTTCCTGTCGCCCACACTGCTTTATGGCCCCAGCCTGTCCTTGATGATCAAGCGCAATGACACGCCGTTTGCCACATTTGCCAGTACCGGCAACCAGAAAGCCGTGGCCAACGCTCTGGATACCGGCTCGGACCAGCCACCAGCCGCGATGGCTGAACTATATGACACGATGCTCAATGCCCAGTCTGGCAGCGTGGCAGGCTATATGGAACAGCTACAAGGTCAGATCCATGCAGGAACCACCTCGGCTCTGCTGAGCAACAGCGACCTGCTGCCCCGCACCCTGGGTAAACAAGCCTCAGGCGCACGTAATAAAAACGGCAAAGACACCGTTTTATGGGCCGAAGTGATTCACCAACAACGTGATCTGGACGGTGACGATAACAGCCAGGATGTACGCCATAAGGTGGGCGGCCTGTTCCTGGGTGGCGATACCGCCATCGGCGAACAAGGCTGGCGCATGGGTACCTCTCTGGGCTATCTGGAAAACCGTATCAAGCTGGACGACCGCCGTCAGACCTCACGCAGCAACAGCTACAGCGCCGCCCTGTACGGAACGCAAGCCTGGGAAATGGGTTCGGGTAGTCTGAGTCTGCTGGCAGGTGGTGCTTATACCCGCCACAGCCTGGACAGCGAGCGTTCCATCTCTGTTCACCAATACGAAACACTGAAGGCTGATTACAAAGCACACAGCATCCAGGCCTTTGCCCAGTTGGGCTACCGCATGCCCGTCAGCCCTCGCTCCAGCGTGGAACCCTATGCCAGCGTGAACTGGCATCAGTTGCGTCACGGCTCCTTTAGCGAATCGGGTGGTCAGGCAGCCTTGCGCGGAGACTCGCAGCGCCAGAATCTGAGCACCGTCACGCTAGGTCTGCGCGGCACCACGGAACTGGACTTGTCCAAAACCACGCTGTCCTTGAGCGCCGGTTTAGGCTGGCGTCATGCCCTGGGTGACACCACACCCGAGCGTGAACTGGCCTTTGCCGCCCTGCCCGGCAGCAGCTTCCGCATCAGCGGCGCGCCTATCGCCAAAAATGCTGCTGTCGCCGAATTGGGCGCTGAACTGAAAGCCGGCAAAAGCACCTCCTTTGGCTTGAACTACCAGGGTCAGTTTGGTCGTAATCAGGACCATGCTGGCTCCCTGTTCATGAAGGTCCGTTTCTAAGCACTACGACCACGCGCGGGGCTGGCAGTACCCCAGTCCCGCTCTCCAGCAGACAGACATGAAAAATCCCTGCGATGCTCCGGGCATGGCAGGGATTCAGGCTACAAAGCCAAACCGGCAATACGCCGGTTCTGGCAATTAGCGGTCAGATTCGTTAAAGCTACATACGGTGTAAACCGACAAGCCGGAATCTGTCACGGCCTTGGATCCACCCAGTTCAGGCAGATCAATAATCGCGGCGGCTTCCACCACGTTGGCACCCAGACGCTGCAGCAAACGAGCCGCCGCCAGCAAAGTACCGCCAGTAGCGATCAGGTCGTCAATCAGCAGGACACGCTGGCCGGGGCGCACGGAGTCCGTGTGCATCTCGACGCTGGCATTGCCATATTCCAGGGAGTACTCTTCGGCCACGGTATTGAAAGGCAGCTTGCCTTTCTTGCGCACAGGCACAAAACCCAGGTTCAGCTCGTAAGCCAGAACCGAGCCCACGATAAAGCCACGCGCATCCACACCCGCCACCAGATCCAGCTTTTGTCCCATGTAACGGTAGACAAAAAGGTCAATCAGAACGCGGAAGGAGCGTGGGTCCTGCAAGACGGTGGTGATATCGCGGAAAGTCACCCCTGGCTTGGGCCAGTCCGGCACATTGCGAATGATTTGACGGATGTACTGGGTGGGATCAATTTGCATGTCAAAGCTTCTACAACAGAAAATCCGGGCGCGAAGGGCGCACTTGGATACGTTGCAAGTGTACACAATTGGGCAGCAGCAACAAGGGCTCGCCCGGCTTGTGCCCGTAAGTTGTACTAATACGACGCGGCTGGGTAAAAAACGCTACAGACTTGACCCAAAGTGTCCTTTTAGTTTGGTCCTAAAGTATCCATTGCTGCGCCGGATTTGCACTGCAAACGCCCCGCCTCAAACTGATAAACGCTATCGACCAAAGGCAGCAAACGGGTATCGTGTGTCGCCATAATCACAGTTTTCCCCCGCGCTGCGGCCAGAATATCCTGCATCAAGGCCTGACTGGTCGGGCCATCCAGACTGGCCGTAGGTTCGTCCAGAAACCAGATATGGGCAGACGACAACAGTACACGCGCCAGACACAGGCGACGCTGCTGCCCCAGGGACAATTGCTGCCCGCCCTCGCCCAGCCAGGTATCCAGCCCTTGGGGCAAATCGCGTACCACACTGTCCAGCTGGGCATCGTGAAGAGCCTGCCAGATTTGTTGCTCTGAAGCTGTCGGTTCTGCCAGCAAAAGGTTATCTCGCACCGAACCCAGAAACAGCGGCGAGTCCTGTGCCAGCAAGGCGCAATGATCAAACCAGCTGGCGCGGCTCCAATGCTGGGCTGCTTTACCCTCAACCAGATACTGCTTTCCCGAAACAGGCAACAAGCGCATCAGCACACCCAGCAAGGTGGACTTGCCGGAGCCACTAGGGCCAAAAATAGCAATGTGCTCGCCAGCTTGGACTTGCAGCGACAACTGCTCCAATACGGGCTGTGAACCGTAGGCAAAATTAAGATCTGTGATTTCGAGGGAGGCTGGCTTGCCCAACGCAATCGCCTGCCCTTGCGCCTGAGCGGTTTCCTCGGGCTCGTCCAGAATGGTCAGCAAACGATTACTGGCGGCCTGAACCTCTCCCAGGCGGGACGCACCGCGCATCATGGGTGCCATGATCTCGAACAAGCCCAGCAAAGCCAACACCAGCCCCACCCACAAGGGGCCGCTCATGGCTTGCAGATTGACCTGTTGCGCTCCAACCAGCAGGCAGGTCATCAAGGCCACGCCCATCAAGACCTGCTGGGAAAACTGCCCGACAATGCCCCAGCCATTACTGCGCAAACGGGCTTTCCCCAGTTCCAGACCCAGCTTGTCCACTTGTTCCTGCACGGCATCCGCAGCGGCAAACACCTGAATATCAGCATAGGCGCGGATGGCCTGATGCACCAGAACACGCTGGCGGTTTTCCAGTTGATGGACTTGCTGGGCTGCACGGCTGGCGCCACGGGCGCAAATATACGGAATCAGACAAGCGGCAATCAGCAAACAAGCCAGAATCAGCCAGGCCCACCAGGACAGCCAGGTTTGCAGCACAGCGCTAAACACCAGACCAGCCACCACAGCCGTAGTCAGCGGCACCAAAATCAGCAAAAGCACCAAATCCAGCACAGCCACGTCAGAGGTCAGACTGGAAGCCAGCTCCCCATCTCGGAACTGGGCCAAGCGAGACTGACTGAATCGGCTCAAGCGTCCGAAAACCAGGCTGCGAATACGTACTTGCAGATCCAGCGTCAGGGCATGGCCGACGACGCGTTCCAGATACCGGGAGGCGATACGCCAAAAAGACAGGCCACGAATCATGGCCGAAGGGCCAAACAGATTGAACACGATGCCCAAAGTAGCCAGGAAAGCACTACTTAGAAACCAACCAGCCACACCCAAAAGGCCGACACCGGCGGCCACCGTGCTGATCGCCAGCAGAACCGTAAACAATACGGCCCCACGTCGTGCGCGCAGGCTGGAACCTAAAAGACGAAACCACGCTTTCATGCCGTCAGAACTCCTTGGGCAATGTGCAGTTGGTTCGAGCACATGGCCGCCAGCTCCTGGTCATGCGTGGCCACGACCAGACAACGCCCCTGACAGAAGCGAAGAATATTGCGCATGACACGATTCCGGGTCGCCGCATCCAGGCGGGAGCTGGGTTCGTCCAGCAAGACCACATGCGGGTCTGTCAAAAACAGGCGGGCCAGTGCCAAACGCTGAATCTGGCCACCGGAAAGCCCAAAACCACCCTCGCCCAGCGCCGTTTGCAAACCATCGGGCAAGGCCCGTACAAATTCGGCTGCACAGGCTTGTTCCAAGGCTTGCCACAGCTGTTCATCACTGGCTTGTGGGGCTGCCAGACGCAAGCCATCGGCAATGGTCCCCATGGCTAAAAAGGCCTGCTGGGAAATCAGTACGACGCCATCATGGCGCGTCAGCAAACGCCCGGCAGTATCGCTGTTGCGCAGCAAAATTTCACCCTGCGCCAAGGGGCGCAAACCAATCAGGCTTTCCAGCAGACTGGTCTTGCCGGAGCCGCTGGCCCCCAGCAAGGCGTATGACTGATCTATATAAAGTTGCAGGCCGGGCACTTCCAGCAAGGTCCCCTGCCCGCCCAACTGCGGCAAATGCAGATGACGCAATACCAGTACCGGTAAGTTGGGAAAAACCGCTTCATTGTCGGCGCTGGTGGGAGCCGCAGGAATCAAATCCTGGCCCAAGTTTGCCCACAGTCTGTCGACTTCCACCGCAGCCGCACGCGCCGCTGCCCGATCATGATAATTAGCGGCCAATTGGCGCAAGGGCTGGTAGGCCTCGGGGGCCAGGAGCAAACAGAACAAGCCTTGTTGCAGGCTAATGCCCGAGAAGGACTCGCCCAGATAGCCCAGGTAACCCAAGCCAATGTAGACGGCTATCCCGGCCACACCCAATGCCGCGAAGAACTCCAGCACAGCCGACGATAAAAATGCGATTCGCAGCACTTTCATGGTACGTGTGCGCAGCTCCTGACTGGCCAATTCCACACGCTGCAACTCGTCCTGCCCACGCCCCATCAGGCTCAGGGTAAAAATGCCGCGCAGCCGGTCGGCGAAAAAGCCGGACAGTCGCAGCGTTGTTTGTTGTTGTTCACGGCTGGCCGCTTCCGCCCCCCAGCCCACCAAGGCCATAAACAGGGGAATTAAAGGTGTGCTCAACAAGAGAATCAAGGAAACAATGCCATCCACCGGCAAGACCGCCAGCACTAGCGCCAAAGGAACCAGGGCTGCCGCTGCCATGCAAGGGATATAGCGAGTCACAAAGCCATCCAGGGCTTCAATTTGCGTGATCAAGCTGGTGGACAGTTCGCCGCTATTGCTGGCCCGCAAACGCGGCATCGTACTGCGGAAGAGTCGGGCAAACAGCTCGGAGCGCAGTCCTTGTTTCAGATGTTCTGAAACCTTTTGCGCACGGCGCTCGCCAAAAGCGGAAATAGCGGCACGCAGCAACAAAAGTGCGGCCACCATCAGGATAGAGAAAAGCTGCCCTGTCCAGGGCAAGCCATCGACCACAATTGCTTGCACAATCTTTGCCAGCAACCAGGCCTGGGGAATCAGTAAAGCGCCGGCCAGCACGGGGGCCAGCATGGAAGCCCGCAAAGCCGTGCGGGCGCGGCTGGAGAATTGCCCCAGCCATTGTTGCGCCGTTGGACTTTGCGGTGTCAATCAGACCTCGATATCTGCTTTAGCCTTGGAGGCGGCTGCGCTCTGCAAAGCGGTGTTTTCACGAAGCTCGAACCACATCGCATTCAGGATGGAGAATGCGCAGGCCAGACCCAAACCTAGAACCCAAGAGAAGTACCACATATGCGCTGGCCTCCTTAGTAAGAATGAGAAGAATCTTTCATGCTGGCAACCGACACCTTGCCACGCATTACGCTATATACCCAGGAGGTATAGAGCACGATGATGGGCAGGAACACCAGTGTCACCAAAAGCATGATCCACAAGGTCAGATGACTGGCTGAGGCATCAAACAGGGTCAGGCTGGAACCGGGGTTCAAGGACGAAGGCAGCAGGAATGGGAAGACGGCAAAACCAAAAGTCAGGATGATGCCAGCCAGTGCCAAGGACGAGAACAGCAGAGCCAACAAGCCGCGACCACGACCAGCCAGCAAGGCACCGAACAGCAAGCCCGCAAAACCGACAATGGGGGCTGCCCACAAGGCAGGCCAGGTACGATAGTTAGCCAACCAGGCACCTTCAACCATATCGACCGTCTTGCCAATCGGGTTGGACATGGCGTGGGCCGCCTCGGGCCAAGGCATGCTATAGCCATTCATGGCACTGATCCACCAGCCGCCGGCAGCAAAAGCCACAATGGACAGCAGGCCCAACGGCAGGGCCCAGGCACGCGCACGACGAGCCACATGATCACTGCCCTTCCAGGCAACCACCACCGCACCTTGGAAAGCCAGCATCAGGACGCTGAGCAAGCCACACAGAACGGCAAAGGGCTGGAATAGACCGAAGAAGTTGCCTTGGTACATGGGGCGCAGCGTTGTCTCGTCAAAGCCGAAAGGTACGCCCAGCATGACGTTCCCAATGGCCACACCAAACACCAGAGCACAAACCAGGCCGGAGGCGGTCCAGATCGCGTCCCAGTTACGACGCCAGCGCGACGAGCTGAGCTTGCTGCGATACTTGATGGCCACCGGGCGAACAATCAAGGCGACCAAAAGCAGCATCATGGCCAGGTAAAAGCCCGAGAAAGCCATGGCATACAGCAAGGGCCAGGCTGCAAAGGCCACACCACCGGCCACGATCAACCAAACCTGGTTACCTTCCCAGACCGGGCCAATCACGTTGTACAACGTACGCCGCTCATCATCAGTGCGAGCAACCAGCGGCAACACCATAGCCACACCCAGGTCGGCCCCGTCCATGATGGCAAATGCCGCCAACAAAACGCCCAGCAGCAACCACCAGATGATGCGCAAGGTGTCGTAATCGAGAAGAATCAAATTTTCCATGATGGTTCCCCCTCCTTAACCGCGCAGCAACGGAGCGTTGCGCGAACCATAAGACAAAGCGGAAGGTGTGGCGGTCTCGCCAGCCTCGTCCGGACCTTTACGCACCGAGTGCAGCATGACCTTGATGCCAATCACCGCCAAAGTGGTATAGAGCAACAGGAAAATGGTCATACTGATCATCAAGTCCACAAAGGACAGACCAGAGGCCGCATAGTAGGTAGGCAAGACACCTTCAATCGCCCAGGGCTGACGTCCGAACTCGGCCACAAACCAGCCACATTCGATCGCAATCCAAGGCAGGGGAATGCTCCAGACCGCTGCTTTAAGCAAGCGCGGGTGACGTTGCAGACGGTCACGCGATGCCAGCACAAAAGCCACGCCAAAGAACAGGATGAAGTACAGCCCCAGCGCCACCATCACACGGAAGCTCCAGAACAGGGGCGCAACCTGTGGCACCGTATCCCAGGCAGCCTGGGCGATGGTCTCGGTATCGGCTTTGGTAATGTCGTCCGTATAACGCTTGAGCAGCAAGGCATAGCCCAGGTCTTTCCAGTTATTGTCAAAGACGCGGCGGGCCTCGATATTGCTGTCATCAGCGCGCACCAGCTGCAGTGCCTCGTAAGCACGCAAGCCATTGGCAATACGAATCTTGGCATGTTCGACCAGTTCATTAATGCCCAGCATGGGGGTACTGACTGAGCGTGTACCGATCAAACCCATCACCCATGGAATTTCCACGGCAAAGCGGTTTTCACGGGCCTCCTGATCAGGCCAGGCCAAGAGATTGAAACTGGCAGGGGCTTCCTCGGTTTCCCACATGGATTCCATGGCTGCGATCTTCATTTGCTGGTGTTCAGTAGTCAGGTAACCACTTTCATCACCCAGCACCACCACGGACAGGGACGCTGCCAAGCCGAAACTGGCCGCTACCGTCATCGAGCGCTTGGCCAGATCAATATGGCGACCACGCAGCAAGTACCAGGCACTGATACCCATCACGAACATGGCACCCAGGACATAGCCGGCACTGACGGTATGAACAACTTTGGCTTGCGCAACGGGATTGAGAATGACCTCGGCAAAGTCGGTCATTTCCATACGCATGGTGTGGGGGTTGAAGATGGCACCGACCGGGTTTTGCATCCAGCCGTTAGCGACCAGAATCCATAGGGCCGACAGGTTGGTACCGATGGCAACCAGCCAGGTAACAATCAGGTGTCCCAGCTTGGAGAGGCGATCCCAGCCGAAAAAGAACAGGCCGACAAAGGTTGCTTCCAGGAAAAAAGCCATCAAACCTTCAATGGCTAGCGGTGCGCCGAAAATATCGCCTACATAGTGACTGTAATAGGCCCAGTTCATACCGAACTGAAACTCCATCACAATCCCGGTTGCGACACCCAGGGCAAAGTTAATGCCAAAGAGTACGCCCCAGAACTTGGTCATGCGGCGCCAGATGGCCTTGCCCGTCATGACGTAGACGCTTTCCATAATGGCCAGCAAAAAAGACAGGCCCAGCGTCAAGGGAACAAATAAAAAGTGGAACATCGCGGTGGAAGCAAATTGCAACCGCGACAAGGTAACGACATCCAGATCAATCATGACGACCCCCAGTTTGATCAGCTTTGCGAATCTTCCCGGCGAACCCCAGCACTTTCTGAACTTTGCTACCTAAACGCATCAGATTTTGCAGGGTTTCGGGCGGTAAGTGATGAACCTCGTCAAACCAACCACAAGCCAACTCGATCAATTCCAGCATTTCGTTAATGCGCTGCTGCCCATATTCCTCTTCGTCATTGACGGGCGCTTCCATTAGGATACTTCGCAATAAGGTCAATGTGGGATCAATCTCGCGCTTACGCTTTTCCTCCACCAAAGTACGGAAAATATCCCATACATCCTTGGGGGATTCAAAGTATTCGCGGCGCTCGCCAATCTTGTGCGTCATGTTGACCAGTCGCCAGGACTGCAACTCGCGCAAGCTCATGCTGACATTGGAGCGGGAGATGCCTAGCGTTTCAGCGATCTCGTCGGCGTGGAGGGCTTCGGGGGCAATGAACAGCAGCGCATAGATCTGGCCCACCGTCCGGTTGACCCCCCAGCGCCCGCCCATCTCCCCAAAGTGCAGAATAAAACGCTCTGCCTGTGGTCCTAGATTCATGGCTTCCTGAATTTTCAGTAATTACTGAAATTACAAAACAAGACGTATCTTAACCCTAAACTATTCGGCTTGCCACTGGTCCAAGGCCATCTGACCTTACAATTTGCCTCCTGCAAATCTACATGCCAAGCAGACACTTCACGTTTACAATTTCGCCATGAATACACCGGCACTTTTAGACCCCGCACATATCCTGTCCTCGGCACAACGCACCTTCGCCATTGAAGTTGACGCGTTACAAGCGCTGGGCGGGCGTCTGGACCAAAGTTTTGTAGAAGCCACCAAACTGCTCGTGCACTGTCAGGGCCGTGTGGTGGTGACCGGCATAGGCAAGTCCGGCCACGTAGCGCGCAAGATCGCGGCTACCTTGGCCTCGACCGGCACTCCCGCTTTTTTCATGCACGCTGCCGAAGCCTTGCACGGCGACCTGGGCATGATTACCAAGCAGGACGTGGTCATTGCCATTTCCTACTCTGGGCAGGCCCAGGAACTGGTCACGGTGCTGACTGTGCTGCGCCGCATGGGTGCCAAACTGATTGCGATCACCGGCAATGCCCAGTCCGAACTGGCCCAAAATGCCGACCTGCATCTGGATGCCCATGTAGAACATGAAGCCTGCCCACTCAACCTGGCTCCCACGGCCAGTACCACAGCCGCCTTGGTATTAGGCGATGCACTGGCCGTTGCCTGCCTGGAAGCACGAGGCTTTAGCCGCGAAGACTTCGCCCGCTCCCACCCCGGTGGTGCGCTGGGCCGTCAACTACTGACGTTTGTGCGCGACATCATGCGCAGCGGCGAACAACTGCCTATCGTCTCCCCCGAGACCCTGATTCCCGATGCCCTGATAGAAATGTCCAGCAAAGGCATGGGCATGACTATTGTCACGGACGCACAAGGCCACCCCGTTGGAATGTTCACCGATGGCGACCTGCGCCGCCTGATTGCTCGTGCCGGCGATATACGCAATCTGCCAGTATCTGAAGGCATGTCGCGCGAACCGCGCAGCATTGCCGCCGAAGCCCTGGCCATTGAAGCAGCCGAGCAAATGGATGCCCTGCGTATCAGCCAAATGCTGGTATTGGACACAAACGGGCTACTATTGGGAGCTCTGCACATGCACGACCTGTTGGCTGCAAAGGTAATCTGATCATGATGAATACGCCCACCATCCCGCTCCATCCCGCTGAAGCTCAAATTCTGGCCAAGCTGCCCGAGAACGTGCGCACCCAATTACGTCAGTTGCGCATGATGGTGTTTGACGTGGACGGCGTGCTGACCGACGGACGCCTGTGGTACAGCGCGAACGGCGAGGAGTTCAAGAGCTTTCACGCTCTGGACGGCCACGGTTTACGCATGCTGGGCGAAAGCGGCATTAATGTCGCCCTGATTACCGGACGCGAAAGCGGCATCGTATCGCGTCGCGCTGCCGAACTGGGCATTCCTTTTGTTTACCAGGGCGTACGCGACAAAATTGCCATCCTGACCCACCTGGCTCAGGAAAACGGCCTGTCCCTAAGTGAAGTGGGTTATATGGGCGACGATCTGATCGACCTGCCCGCCATGCAGCGCGTCGGTTTTTCCGCCAGCGTGCCTGGTGCCCCCTTCTATATCAGTCAAATTGCCAGCTGGGTAGCCACACAGCCGGCCGGCCACGGCGCAGTGCGCGAATGCTGTGATGCCATCCTGGCCTCCCAGGGTCGCCTTGCGCCCTTTATTACAGGTGGTCCTTTGAAGACCACGGGAGTCATTCAGTAATCATGCGTGACCGTCTACCCACCGTCATTTCCCTGTTGTTGCTGACCTTGCTGGTGCTGGCAACGCTGTGGGCGGTCGATTACACCCAAAGCTCGGTCGCCATTGACCCGCCACGCCGCATTACCCACGAACCCGACTCCTGGGCGCGCGACTTCACCATGATCAGCTCCGACCAGACCGGGATGGCCATCAGCCGCCTGGATGGCAAGATTGCCTATCACTACCCGGATGACGACTCGCACGACATTACTTCCCCACGCGCGGTCAGCAACAGGGCCGATTCGCCCCTGACCATTGCCACTTCCGATACGGCACACATGAATGCAGGCGGGGACACCATCACCATGAAAGGCAATGCCCATATTCACCGCCAGGCCACACCTGATGACGAGGCGATGGACGTGCGCAGCGAAGTGCTGATCATCCTGCCCGAAGAGGACGTGGTGTACACCAACGAACCGGCCCTGGTCGTCAACGGCCAATCCACCATGCGCGGTACCGGGATGCGTTACGATAATCGCGTTCGCCAATTGAACGTCATGTCGGAATCCGACGTTAAAATCTCCGGCCAACAAACACAAAAAGCGCGTTCTTCCAATAGCTCTAAGGATTCCCCTCCATGACCACGCCTGACAGCGCCCGCCTGGGCCACAAGCCCAAGCTCTCTCTTAGCCTTTTGCGTGGTGCCTTGGCCCTGTGCCTGAGCACTGCCAGCCTGGCTTTGCTGCCTACGGCCCCTGCTCTGGCCCAAGCGGCTGCCTCTGCTGCCGCCGAACCGGACACCTCCGTGCTGTCCGATACCCTGACTTACGACGATATTGCCAAGCAGACCATTTACAAAGGCAACATCATCCTGACCCGTGGCGCCATGACCTTGATGGCTGACCAATTGGCCATCGAGCAGGACGCGGAAGGTTTCCAGCATGGCACCGCAACGGTGACCGAGCGCGCCCGTGTCACTATTCGTCAGGAAGACCCGGCCAAGTTTGAACTGATGGTCGCTGAAGGTGTCCGAGCCATCTACAACGGCAAAACCGAAGAGGTCGAGCTGATTGGCAAGGCAGTCGTCAATCGCTATGTTTGCGGCAAGCTGCAGGACTCTGTCCAGGGCCAGCGCATTATCTACCGCCAAAAAGATGGCACGTACCAGGCCTTTGGTGGTTCGGACTCCGCCACACGTGATGGCCGGGTCCGCTCTGTGGCCCGCCCACGCGCCAATGCCGATGCTGCTCTGGCCGAATGCCAACGCAAGTCCTCCCCCCGCAAATAGCCCGGACCCCCTTGAATCATGGTTGCTTCTAACAACCCGTCTACCCCTACTCGCGCCAGCCACTCGACCAAAGGCAGTCTGATTGCCCAGGGACTGCGCAAGACCTACGGCAAACGTACGGTCGTGCAGGATGTTTCTTTGAATGTGGAAAGCGGCGAAGTGGTGGGCCTGCTAGGCCCGAACGGGGCTGGTAAAACCACCAGCTTCTATATGATTGTGGGCATTGTGCCCGCCGATGCAGGCCGTATTGAAATTGATGGCACGCCCATTACCGCCATGCCCATGCACAAGCGGGCACGGCTGGGCCTGTCCTATCTGCCCCAGGATGCTTCCGTCTTTCGCCGCCTGACGGTTGAAGAAAACATCCGCGCCGTGCTGGAACTGCAGCTGGACGATAACGGCCGCAGCATTAGCAAGAACGACATCAACGAGCGCCTGGAAACCCTGATCAGCGAGCTGCAAATTGCGCACATTCGTCAAAATACCGCCCTATCCCTGTCTGGTGGCGAGCGCCGCCGCGTAGAAATTGCCCGCGCGCTCGCCAGCAACCCTCGTTTCATTCTGCTGGACGAACCCTTTGCTGGGGTGGACCCGATCGCCGTGATTGAAATCCAGCGCATTGTGCAATTTCTGAAAGGCCGCAATATTGGCGTGCTGATTACCGATCACAACGTGCGTGAAACCCTGGGCATCTGTGACCGCGCCTACATCATAAGCGAAGGCACGGTACTGACCAGCGGGCACCCGTCCGAGATCATCGATAACGAAGCCGTGCGCAAGGTTTACCTGGGCTCGAACTTCCGAATGTAAGCCGACTTGTGGCCCTGTAACGGGGCCTGTCGGAGCAAGGGTTTTCCTGCACACCGCAGATTGATCCAGGTCATGTTATCTGACCAACATATAGGTATACTGGAATATCCAAGATCAGTAGTAAGGAGGCTAAACACGAAGATATCCCCCCCTCTGAAACATGTTGTTTGACTACTACGGAGAGCCTATATGAGCCTTAACATCACTGGCCGTAATCTTGACATAACTCCTGCCATTCGCGACTACGTCAAAAGCAAAATTGGTCGAATTGAAAAGCACTTCGACAACGTGGTTGACTCGCAGGTTATGCTTTCCATTGAACGCCTGAAGCACAATGCCGAAGTGACCGTCCGTGTCCCCGGCAAAGATATACACTGCGCCTCTTCAGACGAAAACTTGTATGCCGCCATCGATCTGCTAGCCGACAAGATCGACCGCCAGATTCTGAAATACAAGGAAAAGGCAAACAGCCATGCGCATGAGCCCGCCAAGCGGCTCGAAGTTCCGGCAGCCTGATCACGCCGAACTGTTACAGCAGGCATAGCCGCCTGCCGACAAACCCCGTTCTTTCAGAAGTTCGGGGTTTTGTGTTTCTTGGCACAGTGTCCGCCTGTTGTTAGCCATCCAAAAAATGTTTAGCTAAAAAACATTCCCCCCTATAATGGCCGTCATGAATCTCTTGTCGCGTATTTTGCCTTTGTCCAACGTGGTTCTGGATCTTGCTGTTACCAGCAAGAAGCGCGCTTTTGAACAAGCCGGACTGATTTTCGAGAACCATCACGGCATTGCCCGGACAGCCGTTTTCCATAGCCTGATCGCTCGCGAGCGTCTGGGCTCCACTGCTCTTGGCCACGACGTAGCCGTCCCGCATGGCCGCATCAAGGACTTGAAGGAGCCTTGTGCCGTTTTCATGCGTTTGGCCGAACCGGTGCGTTTTGATGCCAGCGACGGTCGTACCGCCAGCTTGCTGTTCTTTTTGCTGGTTCCCGAAACGGCTACTCAAATTCACCTGGACTTGTTGGCCGAGATCGCCCGTTTGATGGCCGATCAGGACATCCGCCAGGCGCTGGCCCAGGAAACGGACCCTGTTCAAATCCACCAACTCCTGACCCAGACCCCTGATCTCAACGCGGAACATCCCGATGCTGACAGTTCAAGAACTGGTCAATGATAATCATGACAAGCTCGAGGTAAGCTGGGCAGCCGGAAAACAAGCTGCCCAACGCCCCATCCCCGATCTTGGCGCCTCTGCCGCGGATTTGGTCGGCCACCTGAACCTGATCCACCCTGGCCGCATTCAGGTTTTCGGCCCTGAAGAACTCTCTTTTTACAACCGCTTTGACGTCAAACGTCGCCTGCATCATCTGGATGATCTCAGGCAAGGCGGTGTTCCTGCCCTGTTCATTGCCAACGACGCCGTTGCGCCCGACGATCTGATCCAGTTTTGCGAAACCCAAGGGGTGCCGCTGCTCTACACCCCTATCGATGCGGCCCAGCTTATCGATTTGCTGCGCATCTACCTGGGCAAACGTCTGGCCCCCAAAACCACCATGCATGGCGTGTTCATGGATGTGCTGGGTCTGGGCGTGTTAATTACCGGCGAATCCGGTCTGGGTAAAAGTGAACTGGCGCTGGAGCTGATCTCCCGTGGACACGGGCTGGTTGCAGACGATGCGGTTGAGCTGTCCCGCACGGCTCCCAACATGATTGACGGCCAATGCCCGCCTCTGCTGCAGAACCTGCTGGAAGTACGCGGGCTGGGACTGCTGGACATTCGCACCATTTTCGGCGAAACCTCCGTTCGTCGTAGAATGAAGCTTAAACTAATTGTGCACCTGGTTCGTTCCAACCCCGACAGCTTCGAGCGTCTGCCTACGCAGGATCAGACCCAGGAAGTGCTGGGGGTGGACATCAAACGCGTGATGCTTCAAGTGGCCGCAGGCCGGAACTTGGCCGTGCTGGTGGAAGCCGCCGTGCGCAACACCATTCTGGCCTTTCGCGGCATTGATACCATGGGCGACTTCATCGAGCGCCAGGCATTGGCTATCATGAATAGTCGCGACGACTAGGCGCTCAAGGGCCGGTTGGCACTTAACGGCCCTGACAGCTTTGTCCTGTTTCACCTAAACGCTGCCCGCCGGGCGGCGACTCGGAGCCCTTTGCCACGATGCTGAAAGTTGTATTGATTACCGGCATATCCGGTTCGGGAAAATCAGTTGCCTTGCGCTTGCTGGAAGATACCGGCTACCTGTGCATCGACAACCTGCCACCCCGATTTCTGGCCGAATTTGTCGAGCGCTCTGCCGAACAAGGACTGGAGCGGCTGGCCGTTGCCATTGACGTGCGCGGCGCCGGTGATCTGGACATCCTTCCCGGTGTCATCAGCAAACTGAATGAAGAAGGCTACTCCCTGCGTGTCCTGTTCCTGAACGCCAGCGATCACACGCTGATGCAGCGTTACTCGGAATCACGCCGTCGTCATCCGTTGACAGACCGCTTGCGTCAGGATGGCCGCTCGCCTTCCCTGGAAGAATGTATTGCCGTTGAGCGTGAAATGACGGCCCCCTTGCGCGAGCTGGGTCACATTATCGACACTACCGACTTGACCCCTGGCCAATTGCGTGCCTGGATTAGAGATCTGGTGCAAGCCGACCGCGCCAGCGTGGTGCTGACTTTCGAATCCTTTGCCTACAAGCGTGGCGTGCCCGGCGATGCAGATCTGGTGTTCGACGTTCGCTGCCTGCCCAACCCCCACTACGACCCGGAGCTGCGCCCCATGACAGGCCGCGACGAACCAGTAGCCAAATGGCTGGCCCAGTTCGGTTCCGTCGAGACCATGGTAGATGACATCGCCGGCTTTGTACGTCGCTGGTTACCTTTGTATATGCAGGACACCCGCAACTACCTGACGGTCGCCATTGGTTGCACCGGCGGCCAGCACCGTTCTGTGTACGTTACCGAACAACTGGCGCTGCGCTTTGCCGATTACGCCCCCTTGCTGGTGCGCCATCGCAATCAACCGCCCATTAATCCCGTCCCATGAGCCCAACTGTACGCAAACTAGGCGCCATCCTGAGCATCCTGGCCTTATTGGCCGGATGCGCATCCAGCCCCAAACGCGCCAAGCCCAAAGCCAAATCAGGGGCCACCGTTTCAGCGCCCCGAGGCGGGGGCTACTACAAAGACGATGGCCCCGACGCCCGCATCCCCGCCAATCTTCAAGCCACCCCCGACGCAGTTCCCCGAATAGAACCCATCGCCCGCAGCAATACCCGCCCCTATACCGTGCTCGGCAAAAGCTTTGTTCCCCACACTTCACACAAAGCCTTTACCCAGACCGGCACCGCCTCCTGGTACGGACGCAAGTTTCACGGCAAGAAAACAGCCAATGGCGAAACCTACGATATGTACGCCATGACGGCGGCACATCCCACCTTGCCTATTCCCAGCTATGCTCGCGTGACCCGGCCCAAAACAGGCAAATCCGTCATTGTGCGCATTAACGATCGTGGACCATTTCATAGCTCACGCATCATCGACTTGTCCTACGTTGCCGCCGCCAAGCTGGACTTGATTGCACCCGGCAGCGGCACCGTGATAGTTGAATCCATCACACAGGAAGAAATACGCAGTGGCAGTTTTGGCCGGGGCGACATTGAACTTGCCGAGGCTCCGGCTCCCAAGCCGACTCCCGCCGCTCCGGCTCCCAAATCCAGCCTGGTGATTACCGAAAAACTGGAGCCCACGCCGGACGCCCTGGCCGCCTTGTCTGAGCAAGACATAGAGATAGAGCTGGACGATTCGCCTAGCTGGAGCAGCGACGCCAGCGATCAGCAGTTGATTGTGCAGTCCTCGCCCGCCGCCACCAGCAAGCCGCAGGCCCCGTCCGGCCAGAGCCGGGTCTACCTGCAATTTGGCGCTTTTTCTGCCCGTGAAAATGCGGCTGCCCTGGCACAGCAGTTGAATCGCCAGATTGCGCAGATAGAGTATCGCGATGCCCAAGTACAGATGCACAACGATCTGTACCGGGTACAAATTGGCCCGTATCAGAATCGGACCGAAGCAATTAACGCGGCTTACCGTATCCAGCAGCAAACTGGCTTGAGCCCTTCGGTTGCCGTTCGCTAAACCCAGGCGCCCTAGTCCTTGGGCGAGTTCGCCAGACCCCAGGCATACAGAACATCGCGAGAAATTCCGGTCGCCTGGCTGGCAATCCGGGCTGCATCACGCAGCGAGACCTGCTCCAGCAAGGCTTTCATCCAGCGCGCTGTCGTGGCATCCAGCGCCGGCGCATCCTCGTCCACTTCGCGCACAGCGTCATGCAGAATCAGGACAAATTCACCCTGCTCGCGGTGGCTGTCTTCATCCAGCCAGGCCAAGGCCTGCCCCAAAGGTACGGTATGAATCTGCTCGAAACGCTTGCTCAACTCACGTGCAAAAGTCAGTTCGCGCTCCGGGCCACACACCTCTTCCATATCGCGCAAGGCCGCACGCAAACGGTGAGGAGACTCAAACATCAATACCGGCATACCCAGGCTGGACCAATGCTGCAGCCACTTACGGCGCGCCACAGTTTTGGGCGGCATGAAACCGGCAAAAGCAAAAGCGGGGTTCTCGTCACTGGTTGCACCACTACCCATCAGGGCGGTAATGACTGCCGAGGCACCGGGCAAAGGAATCACCTGAAAGCCCGCCTCCCGCACTGAACGTACGACACGAGCACCGGGGTCACTGACAGCAGGCGCACCCGCATCCGATACCAAGGCCACTCGCTGTCCCTGCTCCAGACGCTCGATAATTGCCTGAGCGGCTTGGGCCTCGTTATGGCGATGCGCCGCCATCGAAGGCGTTTGTATGCCCCAAGCCTGCAGAAAAGGGCGGGTTGCCCGCGTATCCTCTGCCGCAATAATGTCGCACAGTTCCAGCGCCTGCCAGCCGCGCAGGCTAAGGTCTCCCATATTGCCAATGGGCGTGGCCACCACATACAGGCAAGACTGTGGCCAGACCTGGCCTTGCACCTTGTCCATCATGTTTTGCCAGACGCCGGCATTCCCTGTTCGGTTTTCGGTATCGCTCATGCTTGATCCTGCTTATTGATCATCGTGTATCCCTATGAATCCCTTTGAATACGCTCGCCAGGCTCAAAACCGGCAACTGCGGCGCAAACAACGTAGTCGTCCTGCAGCCAGAAAGGACAGGCCACGGCGCTCTCCCAGCCAGCAATGCGGCGACCAGGCTGAACAGCGCGCCTGCGATCATGTCACCGCGCAGGGTGCCCGTATTCTGGCCCGTCAACTGGGTACTCGCTTTGGGGAGATTGACCTGGTTCTGTGGCATCAAGATTATCTTGTCTTTCTGGAAGTGCGCCAGCGCAATCACAAGGGCTACGGCGGGGCGCTTGCCAGTGTAAACCGGGACAAGCAACGGCGCTTGATCCTGACAGCCCAACAATGGCTGCCGACGCTATGCCAGCGCCATTTCCAGGGCAGGCTGCCCGCCTGCCGATTTGACGTTATCGCCATTGAAGACGACACCCTGATCTGGATCCAGAACGCCTTCGAGCAGCGCTGAAAAATAAAAAGCAGCAAAGCTACCCTGGGAATTTTCAGACAAGAACGCTGTCCTATACAAAAATCTCAACCGCCGCGCCGTATTTCGGCCCTGTTACAGCATCTGGTTTCAATACCGTGGCGTTTTTTTCAACATGACACGATCTGCCTGCCCCACGGGGAAATTCTCCGTGCGATAATGCGCGCTATGGACCTTATCGCCTTAATGACTTCGCATTTCGACGATTCCGTCGATACTCTCAAAGCCAGCACACGCGAACTGGCCGAACCTTTGGCCGCCGCTGTCGAGCTGTTGTTTGCCACCCTGGCCAACGACGGCAAGATTCTGGCCTGCGGAAACGGCGGATCAGCAGCCGACGCTCAGCACTTTATTGCTGAGCTGGTGGGCCGCTTTGAGCGCGACCGTTTGCCCCTGGCTGGCATTGCCTTGAATACCGACACCTCCATCATGACGGCGGTGGGTAATGACTATGGCTTTGACAGCATCTTTGAACGCCAGGTCAGTGCCTTGGGCCAGACTGGCGATATTCTGGTGGCCATCTCCACCAGCGGCAATTCGCCAAACGTGATCCGCGCCATCGAAGCGGCTCGCGAGCGCGATATGGTCATTATTGCCCTGACCGGCAAGGGCGGCGGACAAATCGCCGACCTGCTCTCGGATACCGACATCCATCTGTGCGTCCCGCACGATCGAACCATGCGTATTCAGGAAGTACACATTGTTCTGTTGCACGCCATGTGCGATGGCATTGATGCGCTGCTGCTCGGAGATCCACTATGAAACACCGTTTGATTCTGGCCGCCTTGCTGGCCAGCACTACGCTGACCGGTTGCGGTCTGCTGGTAGTTGGCGGCGCTGCAGCCACAACCGCCGTTGTCGCTACCGACCGCCGCACTACGGGCGAGCAGGTCGAGGACAAAACCATTGTCATGAAAGCCGGTGCGGAAACACGTCGCCTGCTGGAAAACAAGGAAGGCCGCATCAATACCACGTCTTACGCCGGGGTTGCCCTGCTGACGGGTGATGTGCCTACCCAGGCCGACAAGGAGGAAGCTGCTCGCCTGGTTTCCAAGGTTGATAAGGTAACTCGCGTGGTCAACGAACTGCGTGTGGGTGAACCTACCCCCTTGAGCGTACGCTCGAACGACTCCTGGATCACCACCCGCGTCAGCACCGCCTTGCTGAACGCCAAAGACGTTCCCAGCCGCACGATCTCCACCACCACCGAGCGTGGCGTGGTCTATCTGCTGGGCCGCGTTACCCGTGAAGAAGGCGAACGCGCAGCGATTGCTGCCTCCAGCGTCCCTGGCGTGAACAAGGTGGCCAAGCTCTTTGAATACGTCAGCGCCGAAAGCCTGGCACAGCCTTTGAGCACCAATAATCAGCCAAGCAATAGTTCTGGCACAGCGGCCCCTGCAACTGAGCCTGCGCCCGCCTCCTCTGTAGAAGTTATGCCCGTCCAATGAAAAAAGTAGTCATCATTGCCCTTGCTGTTGCCATTGCCGTGGGTCTGGGCGTCTGGACCATGTCCGGCAGCACCAAGGCCAGCGCCCCCGATGTCGCCTTTACCGATCTGAATGGCAAGCACTTTGAAACCAAAGACTTGCAAGGCAAGGTCGTCCTGGTGAAATTCTGGGCCACGGACTGCACCACTTGCGTGGCGCAAATGCCTGACAACATTGAGAACTTCAATGCCATGTCCGGCAAAGGGTTTGATATTGTGGCCGTGGCCATGAAGCACGACCCCATCAACTACGTGCGCAACTTCACCCAATCCCGCCAACTGCCGTTCACGGTTGTCCATGACGACAAGGGCGAAATCGCCAAGGCTTTTGGGGACGTCCGTTTGACGCCCACTGCCTTTTTACTCGACAAACAGGGCCACATCATCAAGCGCTACCTGGGTAACTACGACAAGCAGGAATTCATTGCCACCGTCGAAAAAGCCCTGGCCAGCAGCTAAAAGCCTGTTTCTGCCCCCAGCCACATAACCCCGGGTACCAGCAGTGGACCCGGGTTTTCTTCAAGTGAGCGCATCAATGAGCACCACAGATTCGCAGAATTACTCCTCGACCGTCAAAGCAGAAGTTTTGTCCGAGGCCCTGCCCTATATTCGCCGTTTCCACGGCAAGACCGTCGTCATCAAATACGGTGGCAACGCCATGACTGAAGAAGCGTTGCAGCGCAGCTTTGCCCATGACGTCGTCTTGCTCAAGCTGGTTGGCCTGAACCCCGTTGTGGTGCACGGTGGCGGCCCCCAGATCAATGACGCGCTCAAGCGAGTGGGCAAAGAAGGCACCTTTATTCAGGGCATGCGTGTCACCGATGCAGAAACCATGGAAGTGGTGGAGTGGGTGCTGGGCGGGCAGGTGCAGCAAGACATCGTGATGATGATTAATGAAGCCGGTGGCAAGGCCGTGGGCCTGACCGGTAAAGACGGTGGCATGATTCGCGTCACCAAGAAAATGCTGCCGGATGCCGAACACCCTGGCGAGCTGCTGGATATTGGTTTTGTGGGTGATATTGAAAGCATCCAGCCTGAAGTGGTCAAAGCCCTGCAGGACGATCAGTTCATCCCCGTGATCTCCTCAATTGGATACGGTGAAGACGGTCAGGCCTACAACATCAATGCCGACGTCGTTGCCGGCAAGATGGCCGAAGTGCTTAGCGCTGAAAAACTGGTCATGCTGACCAACACTCCCGGTGTGCTGGACAAGGCAGGTCAACTGTTGCGTCGCCTGTCAGCTCAGACCATCGACGAACTGTTCGCTGATGGCACCATCTCCGGCGGTATGCTGCCCAAGATCTCTTCGGCCCTGGACGCAGCGCGCAATGGCGTCAACTCCGTACATGTCATTGATGGCCGTGTCCCTCACTGCCTGTTGCTGGAAATCCTGACTGACCGTGGTGTGGGCACCATGATCAGCTCGCACTAATCCGTGCGCGCTCCTATCCGTGCCCATGCCTGGGCACGGCCTTTGTCAGCCTGTCAGCCAGATGAAACCATCTGGCTGTTTGATCTGGATAACACCCTGCACAATGCCTCCAAAGGCATTTTCCAGGCGATTGATGGACGCATGCGCATCGGCGTGGCGCAAACGCTGGGCGTGGATATGGACGAGGCCGACCGGCTGCGTCTGGAATACTGGAAACGTTACGGCGCCACCATGATCGGCCTGCAACGCCACCATGGAGCAGACCCGGCGACATTCCTGAGACACGCTCACGACTTTGACGTGCCTTCCCTGATCAGCGCCGAACCAGGCCTGGCCTACCAATTGCGCCGTCTGCCTGGCTACAAACTGCTGCTGACCAATGCACCGCTGGAGTACGCACAGCGCGTCTTGAAAGCCCTGAATCTGCTGCCTGTCTTTGACGGGCTATGGGCCATCGAGCATATGCAGCTGCAAGGCCGTTATCGCCCCAAGCCCTCTCAGGCATTGATGAAGCAGGCTCTGGCCGTGCTGAAATCCCAGGCCCGCGACATTGTTCTGGTCGAAGACACCCTGCGCAATTTGAAAAGTGCCCACCAGTTAGGGATGCAAACCATCCATATCTATAACGCAGGCACTCCATTTAGCGCTCTGTATCATGGACGCAGCCCGTATGTTGACCATCGCATCAACCGCATCGCGCAACTGGTCAAGAACTGGCCACGTCCCTAGGCCTGCTTAGAACGCCAGCTGGCGCTCCCCTTGCTGAATGGTGACCCACTTCAATTCGGTCATGTCCGCAATCGAGTAGCGGCCATTTTCCTTGCCGTAGCCACTGTCCTTGAAGCCACCGAAAGGCGCATTCGGATCATCATCAAAGGAGTTGTCGTTGATGTGGACCGAACCTGCCTCGATACGCTCGGCAAAATCCATGGCCTTTTGCAGATCGTTGGTCAGAATGGCAGAGGATAAGCCGTAGGAAGTATCATTAGCCATTTCCAGGGCGTGCTCGTAGTCGCGCGCCTTGTAGATGGCAGCCACAGGACCAAAAGTCTCTTCGTGGTACAGATGCATGTCCGGGGTCACATCGCACAAGGCCGTAGGCTGGATCACATTGCCTTCGCGGCCGCCACCTGCCAGCAAGGTGGCCCCCTTGGAGACGGCGTCCTGAATGTGGGCCTGCACAAAATCAGCCTGTTCGGAACTGATCAGCGGACCAACCGCGGTTTGTGGCAAAGCAGGATCACCAGTAGGAATACGAGCCACCTGCTTGGCAAAGGCCTCGCAGAACGCATCGTAAATGCCCTGCTCCACAATGATGCGCGAGTTGGCCATGCACACCTGGCCCTGATTGAAATAGATGCCGAAAGCGGCGGAGCGCACAGCGTAATCCAGCGTGGCATCATCCAGCACCACGACCGGGCTTTTACCACCCAACTCCAGCACAATGCGCTTTTGATGGCGACCAGCCAGATCCGCCAGGATACGACCCACTCGAGCCGAGCCCGTGAAAGTCACCAGTTTGACGCGCGGATCAGAGAACAAGGTATCGCCCAGAGCTTCGTCGGTGGTCAGCAGAACGGTCAACACACCGGGAGGCAGACCGGCTTCTTCCAGAATCTCGGCAAACATCAAGGCAGCCATAGGCGTATGCGGCGAAGGCTTCAGGATGAAACTGTTACCCGCCGCCAGTGCCGGGGCCAACTTCTTGCCATTGAGCAGCAAAGGTGCATTGAAAGGCCCGATCCCAGCCACCACGCCCAAAGGACGACGAATGCTCATGGAAATACGCCCTGGCAGGTCCGACGGCATGGTTTCACCCCGAATATCGCGGGTCTGACCGGCGGCAATACGGAAGGTGCTGACGATGTAATCGCACTCGAACATGGCCTTGCCAAAGACGTTACCGCCCTCTTCAACCAGCACACGCACGATGTCGTCGCGACGGCGTTCCACAATGTCAGCCGCACGGCACAAAATCGCTTCACGTTCACGGGCCAGCATCTTGCCCCAGATGCGCTGTGCACGTTCTGCACTGGCTAGCGCTTCTTCAATGTCCTGTTTGGTCGCCAGAAAAACGCGAGCCAGCGGTTTGCCCGTATAGGGATTGACCAGGTCCTTATGCAACTGACCTTCTGATTTCCAGGCCTGTCCGTTGATGTAGGGGTAGACCTGCTTTAGCTGCTCTGTCATGACTGCTCCTTTCCTGTGTTGTCTCCAGGTGCGCTTTGGGCACCCTTCATGGTTAAACCCGATAGCCACCGAGGTGCGCCATAGCTCACCATGCAGTACTGTCTTAGATACTATTCTTGAGCCGAATGCCTCTCTGTGTCGTGGACTGGGGCGCAGCCCAATCTGGACAATGGCGCAGAAGACGAAAAAAAACGCATGAGCACGAACTACCACTGGGATACGCAGGCTTTGCCACCCGGACAAGGCGCCAAGCTCTGGACTCAAGCCATTTCACTGTCCTTTCAGCATGTGCAAACGCAGTGCCACGGACAAAACTTTCATGGCACCTTGCGCTCGCAACGTCTGGGGGAGGTAGCGATCAACCGGCTGACCGCTCAGCCCTATCGGGTCAGCACAAGCAGGCCGCAAACGGATCAGCCCTGGTTGTTCTTGAATGTGCATCAACAAGGCCACTGCCGCCTGATTCAGAACGGGCGTGAGCAATGGCTCCCCGCCGGGAGCCTGAGCCTGAATATAGGCACCAGCCCCTTCACACTGGATTTTGTGGACGAGGTCATCATGACCACGCTGCGCTTGCCGCTGGAGGGGCTGCTACCCTATACCGGCCCTTTGAATGACGTGGTCGCCCAGCCTCTGGCGCAAGGTGCCAGCCTGCACTTGCTGGAACACTATCTACAAGGCTTGCTGCTGTCTGCCGATGGCCTGCGGGCCAATCAGCACGATCAGGCCTGGCGTTGTCTGCGCGACCTGTTGGCCATGAGCATTAACGAGCGGCGCTCTGCCTCGCCTGCTCCAAGCGCGGCTCGGTACGAAGATGCACTGGGCTATCTGTCTGATCGACTAGGTGATCCCGCCTTGAATATTGCAGCCCTGTCCGAGCACCTGGGTATGGCACCGCGTACCGTCCAGGAACTGTTCAAAGCACAGGGAAGTACTTTTACAGCCCAGTTAATGCAGCTGCGGCTTGATGCAGCCGCACAGCTGCTGCGCCAGACATCGTCCAACACGGTGGCGCAAATAGCCTATTCAGTGGGATTTTCAGATCTGTCCTACTTTCACCGCCAATTTAGACGGCGCTTTGGCATCACGCCAGGCCATTTTCATGCTCATGGCCTGAAGTCGTGAAGCAGAGATCAGAAACAGATCAAGTGTGATCGGCATGTTCAGCCGCTGAACCGCATACCGGGCAAGCGAGATCTTTGCGGAAACGTACGGTATGCCAATTCATATTGAAGGCATCCACACTTAGCAAACGGCCCACCAAAGGCTCTCCGAAGCCGCCTAACAGCTTCAAGGCTTCAACCGCCTGTGCGCTACCCACCATACCCAACAAAGGCGACAGAACGCCTGTGGTGGCGCAACGCAGCTCCTCGACGTCGTCCGCTTCAGGGAACAGACAGTGATAGCAAGGAGCTTCGGGCTGACGCAAGTCGTAAGTACTGACCTGACCCGAAAAGCGAATCGCTGCACCGGACACCAACGGTTTGCGTAGTGCCACGCAGACACGGTTGATAGCATGGCGGGTTGCGAAGTTGTCGCAGCAATCCAGAACCAGATCCACTTGCTGAACCCAATGCATCAAGCCCGCTTCGTCCAGACGCTGAACGACGGGTGTCACCTTCACTTCGGGATTGAGCTGCTCGATGTGCAGCTTGGCAGATTCAACCTTGTCCCAGCCCAGACGATCGGTGGTGTGAGCAATCTGACGCTGCAGATTGCTCAATTCCACCTGGTCATCATCCACCAGAATGATGGAGCCCACACCCGAGGCCGCCAGATAAGCCACCACGGGGGAACCCAGTCCCCCGGCTCCAACGACCAGGATGCGGGAAGCCAGAATCCGCTCCTGCGCTTCTACCCCGAATTCATCGAGCAGAATATGCCGCGCATAGCGCAGTAATTGCTGATCTTCCACGTCAGGAACCTGTGTTTACGGCTTTACCGGTTCGAGCCCCTTGGGGGTGATTCGGAACCGCTCAACGCTGGGTTGCTGACTCAGGGGACTTTTTTTTTCCGGCGACTCGGACTCCACTTCCTTTTCGCGCTTGGCAGCCGCTTCCTTGGCCGCAGCTACTTTGGCTGGATCATTCTTGATCACAGGACGGCCAGCCAGATGGTTCAGCGCTTGCTGCAACTGGAAGTCGTCGTCACCACCGAATTCAAACATCTTGAATTCCGGGCTCATGCCCAGATCAGGCTGTTCTTCTTCGGTAGTTTCATCCACCTTGCTGTTGACCAGGTGGCGCTTCAAGTCCACTTCACGCGGCAGGCGGAACAGATTGCCCTGGGCGGTGTCATCCACGACCACGTCCGGCTGTACGCCCGTCACCTGAATGGAAGTACCGTTAGGTGTGTAGTACAAGGCAGTCGTCAGTTTCAGGCCCGATTCCTCGGACAGAGGGACCACACTTTGCACCGAGCCCTTGCCGAAGGTGCGGTTACCGATAATGGTGGCGCGTTTGTGGTCTTGCAAAGCACCGGCCACAATTTCCGACGCCGAGGCCGAACCCACGTTTACCAGCACCACGATAGGCACGTTCTTGAGCCAATCCAGTTTCTTCAGAACATCCGCGTCCGTATCCAGCTCGCCCAGAACGGACTGCATGGATTTGACGTAGTACTCGCGGTTGGAGGAAGGAATACGGCCCTTGGTGGAAACCACCAGATCACCCGAATCCAGGAAGGCGGAAGTCACGCCGATAGCGCTTTCCAGCAAGCCACCAGGGTCGTTACGCAGGTCAATCACCAAGCCTTTTGGTGCGCCTGGGCCTTTATGAACTTCGGACAACTGCTTGACCAGATCAGCAGCGGTGCGTTCCTGGAACTGGGCAATGCGTACATAGGCCACATCGTCAGCCAGCATCTTGGAGCGCACACTGCGTACCTTGATGACATCACGCACCAGGTTGAACTCCAGCGGCTTGTCGCGGCCAGCACGACGGATCGTCAGCTTGATGGAGGTTTTGGGCTCGCCACGCATTTGCTTGACGGCATCATTCAGGCTCAAATCCTTGGTGGGTTTGCCATTGATGTGCGTGATGATGTCGCCCGCCAGAATACCGGCGCGCGCCGCAGGCGTATCCTCGATAGGCGAGATAACTTTAGGCATCCCGTCTTCGCTACCAATCTCTATGCCCAGACCGCCGAACCCACCTTGGGTCATGGCTTCCATTTCCTTGAAAGCGTCGGCATCCAGATAGGCCGAGTGCGGATCCAGATCGGTAAACAAACCCTTGATCGCGTTATTGACCAGGGCCTGATCCGTCAGGGGCTCCACATACGTGTTCTTGATGGCAGCGAACACATTGGCGAACTGCTGCAGTTCGCGCAAAGGCAATGGCTCGCCGCGTTGAGCGACCGCAGTAATGCCCAGGCTGATCAAGATACCGCCCACAGCACCTGCTGCCACTAGACCAATGCTGCCAATCCTTCGAGTGCTCATGCACATTCCCATTATTTTCAGATTCAAGACGGGGCCACCTCCCGGAGCTGACCCGACCATGCATTATAAGAGTAGCGTAAAGCGTCGACCAGCGTGAACTAGGCTGGAGTCGCTACCCCGCGCAACAAATGCGAGCAAACGTAAGCACCGCAGGCAAAAGTGGCTTAGGAACCTAACCAGACCTGCGGATTGATTGGCTTGCCTTGATGGCGCAACTCAAAGTACAGGCCGGGTTCCACCTGGCCCCCGGTGGCTCCCACCCGCGCAACCGCATCCCCACGCCCAACAATATCGCCTACTTGCTTGAGGGTGCTCTGGTTATAGGCATAGACACTCAAGTAGTCGCGGCCATGATCAATAATCAGCAAATTGCCAAAACCGGTCATCCAGCTGGCAAAAACCACTCGGCCTGGAGCTACCGCGCGAACCGTGGTGCCGGCCTGTGCTCGCAACACAATACCGCGCCAAATGCCGCCATCAGGACGTTCAGCCCCGAACTTGCCTTGCATTTCGCCGCGTACCGGATAAGGCAAGCCACGTTTCAGACCCTGGAAACCACCTTCTGGTTCCAAGGCGGGAGCAGATGCCTGCTCAACGGGCTCCTCAACGACCTGAACCTCGCGCACTTTGGGAGTGGCCGGTTTGCTGATCGGCTCGCTAGGCTCGGACGACGCTTCCAGGCTGTCTGACAAGAGACGCTCGTTCGCGGTCGGCGGCGTGTAGGTCAGCGGTGGACGCGGAATCATGGGTTCCGGATCTGGCTTCTGTGGCGCAGCAGGTTCCGGCTTGCCAGGTGGCAAGGCCGCAGGCAAAGGCGGTTGCGTGGCACGAGCCCGCTCCAGCAACTCCCGCTCGCGCTCCAGACGTGCCTGTTCACGGGCGGCCTGCTCTTGTTTGGCTTTACGCTGCAACTCTTGCTGACGAGCCAGCTCGGCTTTGCGCGCTTCCTCTGCACGGCGCGCCGCTTCCCGTCGGCGTTGTTCTTCGGCGCGACGGGCCAGCTCGGCCTGTCGGGCAATTTCAGTTTCCAGGCCGGAGATCAAATCTCCCAGCCGTTTGTCATTACTTTGCAGGTTGGCAGCCTGACCGCGCTGGCGTTCCAGCTCGGCGCTGATGTCAGCCACCACCTTGGCTCGTTTTTCTTTTTGTTCTTCCAGAGCTTCCTTCTGAGCCGCGGCCTCCTTGGCCAGTTGCTCCTGCTCTTTCTCACGCGCGGCAACCTGGGTCTGCAAGCGATCCAGACGCTCTACGGTGCGACGTACTTTATGAACCTGCTCGGTCTGCTGACGCGAGACATAGCCCAGGTAATGCAATTCGCGGTTAATGGCGTTGGGATCATCACCCGACAAGAGGGCAGACCAGGGCGACACACCATTGGCATATTGCGCTCGTAATTGCTCGGCCAGCTCCTGCTGACGTTGCGCTTTGATCACTTGCTGTTCGCTGATCTGTTTGCCCAGCGTACCTAGCTGCTGGTGCAATTGTTCCTGCCGCTGCTCAATCTGAGCCAGCGTGCGATCGATATCGGAAATAGCCTGCTCGGATTCGCGCAAGGCATTGGCGGCGTCACGACGCGAGCTTTCGCTAGTGTCGATGGTTTTGCGCAGCGATTCGATCTTCTGGCGCAGCTCTGCCTGCTGCTTTTGAGCCTGGGCCTGGCGGGCGGCCAAGTCCGGATCAGCAGCCAGGGCCGGTAAGGTCCAGGCTGCCAGCAACAGGCAAACGCTGTAGCGCCACATTATTTACTGCGCCTTGCCCTGATTGGCCACGGCTTGCATCTGAGCCGCAATCGCTTCCTGGTCGCCCAGGTAGTAATGACGGATAGGACGCAGGTTTTCGTCCAGCTCGTACACCAAAGGCTGGCCGGTAGGAATATTCAGGTGAACGATGTCCTCGTCAGAGATGCCGTCCAGGTGCTTGATCAGCGCGCGCAAGCTGTTGCCGTGAGCCGTCACCAGAACGCGACGGCCGGAGCGGATTGCAGGAGCAATGGACTCGTCCCAGAAAGGAACCACGCGGGCTACGGTGTCTTGCAAGCACTCGGTGCGAGGCAGCTGATCAGCTGGCACACGCGCGTAGCGAGCATCAAAACGCGGATTGCGTGGATCGTCTTCAGCGACGGGCTCGGGAGCGATTGCGTAGGCACGACGCCAGACCAGGACTTGATCCTCACCGTACTTTTGTGCGGTTTCGGCTTTATTTAAGCCCTGTAAAGCACCATAATGGCGTTCGTTCAGGCGCCAGCTCAAACCTATGGGGGTGTGCATGGCGTCCATCGAATCCAGGGCGATCCACAAGGTACGGATAGCGCGCTTGAGGACCGACGCGAAAGCCAGGTCGAACTCAAAACCGTTTTCTTTAAGCAGATCACCGGCCTGCTTTGCCTGTTGACGCCCGGTTTCGGTAAGATCGACATCGGTCCAGCCAGTAAACCGGTTCTCCAGGTTCCACTGGCTTTCGCCGTGCCGCATCAGTACAAGTTTATACATGGTAAAAACAGCCTCGAGGTTGAAAAATTGGCGCCACTCTATAATCGTGTGATCTTGCCCTTTTTTCTTGCTTTTCTTGGTAATCAACAGGATTTAACGTGGACTTCATCTTAAGTCAGAACAATCTTCTAATTTTAGCAATTGCGGTGCTTGCCGGCATTATGCTGTTAATACCCAGCTTTTTCAAAGGCCGTGCGGGACGCGCAGTTTCAAGCTCGGAAGCGGTACAGATGGTAAACCAGAAAGACGCTATTTTGATTGATCTGCGCAGCGCCGATCAGTTCAAGGCCGGGGCAATTGCACAATCTCGCAACATTCCTGCTGCCGACCTTGACGCCAAGGCCAGCACACTGCCCAAAGACAAGCCTGTCATTCTGGTGTGCGATACCGGTCGCAGCGCTCCGCGCAGCGTGGCCGTCCTGCGCAAGCACGGCATCAACGAAGCCTACACATTGCAAGGCGGTATTCAAGGCTGGCTGCAGTCCAGTCTGCCCGTCAAAAAATCGTAAGCTCCCCCTTCTACGAGGCTCTCATGGCAAAAGTCACGATGTACTCCACAATGGTGTGCCCTTATTGTGTGCGCGCTGAAATGCTGCTCAAGCAACGCGGCGTAACTGAAATCAATAAAATCATGATTGATCGCGAACCCGAACAGCGCGCTCTCATGATGGAGCGCACCGGTCGGCGTACCGTTCCCCAAATCTACATTGGCGACACCCATGTAGGTGGCTACGATGATCTGGCCGCTTTGGACCGCGAAGGTGGCCTGCTGCCGCTGCTGGCTGCCTGATTTTTTTTCTAACAATTTTTTTATCCCATAGGATCACCCATGGCCGACCAGAACACCCCAGCCGCTGACCAAGAAGCTCAACAACCCAGCTTCAGCCTGCAGCGCACCTACATCAAAGACCTGTCCATCGAAATGCCCAACGCTCCCCAGATCTTTCTGGAGCAAGAGGCCCCTTCCGTGGAAGTGTCGATCAATGTGGGCGGCCAACGCCTGGCTGACACCGTCTACGAAAGCACCGTCACCGCTACTGTGACCACACGCATTGGCGACAAGGTCATGTACCTGGTGGAAGCTACCCAAGCCGGTATCTTTGAAGCTGCCAACATTCCTGAAGAGCAGCTCGAACCCCTGCTGGGCATTGTGTGCCCCACCATGCTGTACCCCTACTTGCGCGCTGCCGTGGCCGACGCCATCAACCGCACGTCCCTGCCTGCCCTGCACCTGACTGAAGTGAACTTCCAGTCCCTGTACGAGCAGCGTCTGGCCCAGCAAGCCGCCCCCGCTGACGGCCAGCCCTTGCAGGCCTGATGATGTCAAACGCGCACACTCCTGTTCGTGTTGCAGTCCTGGGCGCAGGCAGCTGGGGAACGGCCTTGGCCGCTCTGGCCAGCACCCAGGCTCCCACGATGGTATGGGCGCGCAAAGCATCAACCGCACAAGCCATCGGGCAGGATCATCGCAATCCAGCCTACCTGCCCGATGTCGTGCTGCCCGACTCGCTACAGGCCAGCGACAGCCTGCAGCAAGTCATGGAGTTTGCCCTGGCTGATGACACCGGCCCTGCCCTGCTGATTCTGGGCGTGCCTGTGCGTGGCCTGGCGCAAACCTGTGTGGATCTGGCGCAGTACCTGCCTGCCACACGCCGCCATCCCGTCCTGCTGGTCTGGACCTGTAAAGGCTTCCATCAGGAAAGCGGCTTGTTACCCCACCAGATTGTGCGTGAAAGCCTGCCCGACCATCCCTGGTTAGGCCGTGCCGTGCTCTCTGGTCCCTCGTTCGCCCTGGAAGTGGCTAAAGGCCTGCCTGTTGCGCTGACACTGGCCTGCGAACCTGCTGATATGGCCGGCATTGCCCTGGAGGCTTTGCATGGCAAGCAAGCGCGCCTGTACACCAGCACCGACATGATCGGCGTGGAAGTGGGCGGCGCTGTCAAAAACATCATGGCCATTGCCTGTGGCATTGCCGACGCTCTGGGCCTGGGCCATAACGCCCGTGCCGCCCTGATTACCCGAGGCCTGGCTGAAATGCAGCGCCTGGGTGTTGCGCTGGGTGGTCAATCCGAAACCTTCTACGGCCTGGCGGGCCTGGGGGATCTGGTCCTGACGGCTACGGGCGAATTGTCCCGCAATCGCCAAGTAGGCCTGGCGCTGGGTGCTGGTGAAAGCCTGGACAGCATCCTGGCCACCGGCATTACCGCTGAAGGTGTACGCTGTGCCCGTTCGGTTCTGGAAATGGGCCGAGCACACCAGATTGAATTACCGATTACCGCCGCGGTCTGCCAAATCCTGTTTGAACAACTGGCCCCGCGCGAAGCTGTCCACGCCTTGCTTACCCGCGAGGCAAAGCAGGAAGGCCACTAATACCTTCGTCTGCCCGATCTGGCACTTCACCCGCGCTGCCAGAACTGCAGTCAACCGTCTCTTACTCAGAATAAAACAATGTCATTGCTTGCTCGTTCTCGTGATCTTCTGATCCGCTCCGTCCTGGGGCTGGCCTGCACTGGTTTGCTGGCTCAATCGGCTCTGGCCCAATCCAGCTGGCCAGAGCGCCCGATTCAAATGGTCGTGCCGTTCCCGGCAGGCTCCTCGCCTGACGCCCTGGCCCGTGCCATTTCCGAGCCCCTGTCCCAAGCTTTGGGCCAGACTATCATTGTTGATAACCGCCCCGGTGCTGGTGGCAATATCGGCACCCGCTTCGTAGCGCATGCCAAACCCGACGGCTACACCCTGCTGCTGACCATCAATGGTCCCATGGTGACCGCCCCCACCCTGTACAAGACCTCGCTGGGCTATGACCCGCTGAAAGACTTGCAGGCCATCTCCATGATTGGCACCAGCCCCAACGTGCTGGTCGTGCCGGCCAACTCGCCCGCCAACACGGTAGAAGAGTTCATTGCCCTGGCGAAATCTCGTCCTGGCGAATTGAACTACGGCTCAGTTGGCCCCGGCAGCTCAGCCCACCTGGCCATGGCCATGCTGGAACATGCGGTTGATATCAAACTGGAACAAATCCCCTACTCGGGCTTTCCACAAATCCTGACCGCCATTATTGGTGGCGACATTGACGCCGCCTTCATGGTGCCCGGCAT
Organism: Alcaligenes sp. EGD-AK7; assembly: GCF_000465875.3. NCBI lineage: Bacteria > Pseudomonadati > Pseudomonadota > Betaproteobacteria > Burkholderiales > Alcaligenaceae > Alcaligenes > Alcaligenes sp. EGD-AK7. The sequence continues at coordinate 32,492 of NZ_AVOG02000045.1, forward strand.
TGCCATGCCCCAGGTTGAAGCGGGCAAGGTGAAAGCTCTGGCCGTAACCTCCCTGCAGCCCAGCGAATTGCTGCCCGGTCTGGACACCATGGCACAGGCCGGTCTGGAAAACTTCGAGGCGATTTCCTGGGACGCCTTCTTTGTGCCCCACAATACCTCGGACGATGTGGTCAAACGCCTGAACCAGGAAATCACCACCATCCTGCAACGCGACGACATCAAGGCCAAGCTCAACGCCTTTTACTTCTCGTCCGAGCCTTCCACCCCGCAGGAGATGACGGACAAGATCATTGCCGACAAGGCTCGTTGGGATGAAGTGATTGAACGCCTGAATCTGTCGCTGGAGTAAGGACAAGATCGAAAAAAACGGCCCTGCAAATTCAAGATTTGCAGGGCCGTTTTCTTTGCAGCCATTACCCAAAAAAATAAATACGCGCCGTTCAATGACAAATGTGGCGTTGCCCACGACTACGCCCTTGCGGCCTGCCTCTGCACGAGCTTAAACACCACCTTCGTAACCCGCTTGCCGCCAGGCATCAAAAACACAAATCGCCACGGCATTGGACAGGTTCAAGCTGCGTTGCCCCGCCAACATGGGCAGACGAATCCGCTGCTCATTGGGAAACAAGGCCAGTTGTTCTGCAGACAAGCCTGCGGTTTCGCGGCCAAATACAAATACATCACCCGGCTGAAAGCCTTGCTCAGCCAGCAAATGGCTGCCACGTGTAGTCAGGGCAAACGCGCGATCAGGCGCGGAGCCCGTGGCCTGGAGGGCTTCTTCCAGACTGTCGTGCACCTTCACTTGCGCCCACTCGTGATAATCCAGCCCGGCACGACGCAGCTTGCTGTCTTCAAGCTCAAAGCCCAGGGGCCGCACCAAGTGCAAGACACAGCCTGTATTGGCCGCCAGTCGAATGACGTTACCCGTGTTGGGGGGAATCTCGGGCGAAACCAGGACGATATGAAACATGAAAAACCTAAAAAGTGCAGAAAAAGCCGCGAACAAGCGACGAAGTATACAGGGCTAGGATGCCTTCAATTTCCAGGGAGCTCGTGCAGCGACCAAGGCATAAACAGACTGTGCACCCTCCAAACGGCAGGCCCGGGCCAAGGCGTCCAAAGTGGCCCCTGTGGTCAGCACATCATCGACCAACAGCACATCACACCCTTGTAGCGACTCCCGTAGGTTAAAAGCACCCCGCATGGCCTGCCTGCGAGCCTGACGCCCCAAGTTCTTCTGTGCCTGCTCATGCCGTACTTGCGCCACGACGATATGCAAACGAGCTGACAATCCCAATGAATGCGCCACGCGCCTGGCCAGTACCGCTGCCGGATTGAAGCCCCGCCGGTGCACGGCTTTACGCTGCGAAGGCACTGGAATGACCCGGCAAGCGGCGTTCAGCACAGGCCCATGCCTACGCCATTGCTGCACCATCAGTTCCGCCAACACCGCTGCCATTTCCAGCCGACGGGAAATTTTAAACGCATGTATCAACATATCGCCAGGATGTTCATAATCGAATCCGGCAACCGTCGCTTGCAGGGACAATTGCCCTGCTCCGCAATCCGGGCAGGCCAGTAAAGCCAAGGGCGGCAAGGCCAGAGCACAACGAGGGCAGCGCAAATCCTGGGCGGGTGTTGCCAGCGCGTGTCGGCAAAAGCGGCACAGTGCGCCACTTTGCGAACGTAATCCGCACAGCACACAAGGCCGTGCCAGCAGTGGAATCCCTACAAGACGGTGGGTCGGCTCGCGCCGAAACAGGGGATGCGCCATAATAGATCATTACCTTTCAGAGCCAGGCTAATCCGATCACAGCACATGCCACTGATCCAGGCCAGCAACGTCCGCGCAACTATGTCCCAGTTACCTTCTTTACCAATCAACTCCGCCCACGTCGAGCAGCAATTCAATCGCCGCGCTCCCCTGGATCACGCTCAGTTTCTTTATGGTGAAGTCGCGCAACGGATGTTGTCCCGGCTGGCTTTGGTGCGCTTGCAACCCACTCATATTCTGGATGCCGGCTGTGGTGCCAGCCACGCGCTGGAACCTTTGCGTTCCCGCTACCCGGATATGAACTACACCGGCCTGGACCGCAGCGCCAAGCTGTTGGAGGTTGCCCGCGAGCGCTACCAATCCAAACCCAGCCTGTGGCAAAAACTACGCAACCAACCTACCCCTGCTGCCAACTGGGTTCAGGCCGATATGGCCAATAGCGGCCTGCCCGCAGAAAGCCAGGAGCTGGTCTGGTCGAACATGGCCCTGCACTGGCACCCGGAACCGCATCGAGTCCTGGCTGAATGGAACCGCCTGCTGAAACCCGAGACGCTGGTCATGTTCTCCTGCTTGGGTCCCGGCTCTTTTGCCGAGCTGCGCAGTGCCATGGAGCAAGCGGATCTGGGCACCCAAACGCTGGAATTCGTGGACATGCACGACTTTGGCGATCTGTTGCTGGAAAACGGTTTTGCTGATCCCGTGATGGATCAGGAGGTCGTGACGCTAACCTACCGCAGCGCTGAAAAACTGCTGGATGATTTGCGTCTACTGGGCGGCAATCCGCACCCACAACGCAAGGCCAGCCTGAGCACCCTGCCCTGGCGTCAACGCCTGCTCAATGCGCTGGAGAAACAGCGCCATATGGACGGCACCTTGCATCTGAGCCTGGAAATTGCGTACGGGCACGCCTGGCGCGCTCGTAGCCGTCGCAGCACCCAGGGCGAGGTCAGCGTGCCGATCTCCACAATCAGCCGCCGCCCCAAACCCCAGGAATAAACCGCATTTAGAAGCGGTATTCGGCCTGCAACCAGAAGCGGCGGCCATCTTCCGCATAGGAATAGGCTCCGCTGGTACCCGAGTCGCGACGACGATCGGTCAGGTTATAGACGGCCGCGCTCAAGCTCAGATCTTTTCTGGCACGCCAGCTAGCTCCCAGATCCACCGTAGCAATCGTCCCCATGCTTTCGCTGACAGCACCGCCCTGTCCCCAGGAAATATTGGTTTCCCGACCACGCACGTTCAAGGTCGAGAAGGCTGACACGGCTTCATTCGGCGTCCAGTCCACGGTCAGGCTGCCCATATTGCGTGGGGTCGCCACCAAGGGCTGTCCTTCAGACTGCGGGTAGCCAAAGCCCAGGATAGTGGCGCTGCCATTACGCACCTTGGAGTCCGTAAAGGTATAGCTGCCGCGCACTTTCCATTGCTCGTTAAAGCGATAGGCCAAGCCCAGTTCCAGACCCTGAACCCGTGCTTCAGTGATATTGAAGTAGGTGCTATACATGCTGTTGGTATACGGGTCCGGTGGCACAGGACGGCCATCGGGGTAGTACAGCTGACGCGAGCCGGTATTGGCGATCTTGTTTTTGTAGCGGGTGTGGAACAAAGTAGCGTTGGCGCTCAACGGTCCGCCATCGTCAAAGTACAAGCCCAGTTCTACGTTGGTGCTGACCTCAGGTTCCAGATCCGGATTGCCCCAGGTATAAGCACCGCCACGCTGCGGCAAACCGATTTGCGGATTGCTTTGCATGATGGTCGGAGACTTGAAACCCTTGGCGATCCCGCCTTTCAGCGTCCAGGCATCCGTCGCACTCCAGACACCGTACAAACGGGGAGTCCAGTGACGGCCATAGAACTCGTTGTCGTCCATGCGCACGCCGCCGGTCAGGGCGAAGGATGGGCTCAAGCTCCATTCATCTTCCAGGAACAGGGAGTATTCACGCACGGAAGTATCCACACCTGCGCCATTCGGATTGGCGTAGTAGCCATCGGCCTTCAACTCGCTTTTGCGCCACTGAAAACCACCCACCAGCATGTGATCGGCCAAAGGCAAAGTGAGCTTGCCATCAATCACGGTATTGCGAAGATCAGGGCGGGCGCTTTGAGTGGGGCCATCGCGATAGGCTTGTTCACGGTTCAGGCTTAGCTCCGTATCAAAGCGGCTCCAACGCCCCGTATGGGCCAGCGTATAGCTGTCGCGCACGTACTCGTTTTCATTGGCCTTGCCCGTCAAAGCCAATGACTTGCCGGGGGTGGTCCAGAAATGCTGGGTCGTGCGGCCAGCTTCAAACATGAACTCATGATTGTTATTGGGGGTTGCCCACAAACGCACCGTACCGTTTTGACGTTTGGCACGCGCAAAGCCATTCAACACCTGATCTTCCTGACGTTGCTTGTGGTAGCCCCAGAACTGCAAGCCCAAGCGCCCCGGCACGATGGGGCCAGACAAGTACAAATCAGCCGAGCCGCTATTTCCAGCCGAACCACTGTCCTGCAAGGTATAGCCACCGGTCAAGGAGCCGTGCCATTTGTCGGCCACTTTGCGCGTCACAATATTGATGACTCCGCCCAAAGCCTCAGAGCCGTACAAGGTCGACATGGGGCCACGCACCACTTCGATACGCTCAATGGCTTCCAGCGGGGGAATCCAGTTCATGTCCAGAGCCTCAGACACCCCACCCTTCATAGTGATCTGACGCATGTCCTGGCGGCGACCATCAATCAAGACCAGCACATGCTCGGACTCCATGCCGCGGATCGAGATAGCCCCTTTGTCGCCACCTAAAATGCTGACGCCCGGCACCTGGCGCAAGGCATCGGCCAAAGACTCGAAGCGTTTCCCCTCCAGCTCCTCGCGCGGAATCACGGTAATAGAGGCCGGTGCGCTCACCACTTCCTGAGCGAATCCCGAGGCGGTCACCGAGATTGCACTTAACTGCTCAACTTCATTGCGTTCCTGAGCCCAGGCGGACATGCACGCCAAGGATAAGGCGGCCAAGGGCCAACGCAGGCCCGTTCTCATTTTCATCAGACTTCTTCCATTATTTATAATACGAACCAAACTCATTTCTATTTGCTACTATCATGAGCCCGGTTTCTGACCGTAGTCTGATGAAAACTATTCTGATTATTGAAGACCACCGGCCTTTGTTGAGCCTGTTGGCAAGCCATCTGCAAGGGCAGGGATATGCAATTCGCACCGCTACGACGGGGCGGATTGGTCTTGCCCTGCTGCAAGAACATAGCTTTGATGCCCTGATTCTGGATCTGGGATTGCCCGATATGGACGGCATGGAAGTTCTGGCGCAGCTGCATCGCCCAGATCGCAGCCAGCGCCTGCCCTGCCTGATCTTGAGTGCGCGCGATGCCGTCCACAATCGCATTCAAGGGCTGCGTGGCGGTGCGGACGACTATCTGCTCAAACCCTTTGATCTGCTTGAGCTGGAGGCCCGCCTTAGCGCAATCCTGCGGCGGGCTGCGCCCCATCGTTACCAGCAACTGGTGATCGCGAATCTACGATTCGAGCCTGAAGTGCGACAAGCCTGGGTCAATGACCAAGCCTTGATGTTGCCACGGCGGGAAAGCCTGCTCTTGCTGGAGCTGATGCAGGCCAGCCCCCGTTTGCTGGTCAAGGATTATTTGCTGGAGCAGCTCTATCAAAACCAGACCGACATCAGTCTGAATGCCATCGAAGCGTTGATCTCCAAACTACGCCGCAAGCTGCGCGAGCAAAATGCCCTGGTTTGCATCGACACGGTGCGCGGTGTGGGCTACCGCTTGCGCGCTCTGTGAGCAGACGCGCCTTCAGTCTGCGCGGGCGATTACTGATCAGCCTTTTGCTGATGCTGGCCTTGGGCTTTTGCACTTTGGCCCTGTCCTTGTTCGATACACGAGACGAGCTGCGCCGCATCAGCCTGTTTTTGCAGGCCGAAGAAATCGCCCGCGACTTTAAACCCTCGGAATCATTGGACAGCTTGCCGCGTCAGTACGCCGGTGGCGAAATGTCCTATTCGCTGTACAGCGCCGAGGGTGAGCTGCTCCAGGCCTCATCCAATCTGGCAAGTCCACGACGCCTGCGCCCTGCTCAGCCTGAAGACGAGCTGGCCTTGTTCAGACTGAAGCATCGCAGTGGCTATGTAGTTTCGGTTTCGGTCACGCTACCCAGTGGCGAAATCCTGATGGTCGCCAAACGAGACCAGCGCGAAAGAGAGCTGATCGGAGCCTTGCTGCAAACCCGCATGTGGCGCTCACTGCTTTTGTGGCTGCCAGTGTGTGCGGTGGGTCTGTTGTTGATCACCTGGCTGATCCATTGGACCTTGCGCCCGGTACGACAAGCGGCAAATCTGGCTGCGACGCTGGGCCCTGCTCAACCCGAGCTGCGCTTGCCGGTCACTGAACTGCCCAAAGAAATTCGCCCCTTGGCACAGGCCGTCAATCAAAGTCTGGACCGCCTGATGCAGGCCTATCACCATGAACAACAACTGGTCGCAGATGCCGCGCACCAACTGCGCACCCCATTAGCTGTGATGTCCTTGCGTCTGCAAACGGCTGAACACCATAGCGAGCAGGACTGGGATTTGCTGCGCGAGGATATTACCCACTTGCAGCGTCTGGTCAGCCAATGGCTCAGCCTGGCCCGCAAGCAGGAGCAGGCTACGGAGCTAACAGACCACACAGCCTTGGCACCGTTGTGCCGCCGTGTGATGGGAGACTTATGGCCGCTTTTCGAGCAGGCCAATCGAGAGATCCAATTTCACGATGATAGTTCGCTCGATACTGTTCAAGCCTGCGAGGCCGATCTGTCCGAAGCCATTGTCAACGCACTGGACAATGCCCTGACGCATGGCAAAGGCACGGTCAGCTTGCATTTGCATAACCCACAGCCAGACCAATGCGCGATCGATATCAGCGATCAAGGTGCAGCCTTGGACGCGCAAACAGCTCATCTGGCCTTTGAGCGTTTTCACAAGCAAGACAGCGCCAGCAAAGGAGCGGGCCTGGGGCTGACGATTGTGCGCCAGATTATGCTGCGCCACAGTGGCCAGGCCCTGTTCCTGCCCGGCGCACCCTGCACTCTGAGGCTCTTGCTGCCACTAGCGGCTCCCGCCTCTGACAAAAAAACGGTTTAGCGGTAAACTCGTCCGGTTGGCCTCCCCGGCCAACTACGTTCTCAGGGCGGGGTGCAAGTCCCCACCGGCGGTAATGGCACTAGCCTAGCCCGCGAGCGCCTGACCTGTGGTCAGGGACAGCAGACCCGGTGTGATTCCGGGGCCGACGGTATAGTCCGGATAAAGAGAGAACGGGATACCCTCATAACCTGTACAGGAGTCATCCTGCTATGGGCTTGAGCTATCCTGCTTCCTGCATGCCCTGTTTTTGTTGTCATAAAACAGGAAATCAACATGAACAGTATTACCTCAGCCAATCTTCTGGCTCCCCGTATCGCCTTTATTCAAGCTTGCTGGCACAAGGACATTGTGGATCAGGCCCGACTGGGTTTTATCGACGAAGTCAAAGCTCTGGGCCACGATAGCAGCCTGATCGACTTCTTTGAAGTGGGCGGCGCCTTTGAAATCCCACTGCATGCTCAACGTCTGGCCCAATCGGGTCAATATGCCGCTGTTGTGGCTGCCGGTCTGGTGGTTGATGGCGGTATTTATCGCCACGACTTTGTGGCTACCGCAGTGATTCAAGGCTTGATGCAAGTCCAGCTCAGCACCAACGTGCCGGTGTTTTCAGTCGTGCTGACTCCTCACCATTTCCATGATGGCAAAGAGCACCACGATTACTTCCACCGTCACTTTGTGATCAAGGGCCAGGAAGCGGCCCGTACATGCCTGGATACCGTGAGCAAATTGCAGGCACTGCCTGTTGCGGCAACCGTCGCCGCTCTTTAAACGACTAGGCGGCCTGAAAAGGCCGCCATACTCTCGACTCCTGGAGCGGCTTTTACCCGCAGCTACAGGGCTAGCCGGAACTTTACCGGCCATGCATTTGGTAACTACTGTATCAAGACTGGTTACGCTTGCGCGACGAGTCTATACCCAGCTGTTTAAGCTTGCGGTACAAGTGGGTGCGTTCCAGACCAGTACGCTCCGACACACGCGTCATGCTGTGATTTTCGCGGCGCAGATGATATTCAAAATAAATGCGCTCGAACTCGTCACGCGCTTCGCGCAAAGGCAGATCCAAAGAAATGCTGCCCAGCTGGGACTCATCCTGCTCGACTTCAGGGACGGCCATGGCAGGTGCCATACCGGGAGCCATGGTGGCGGTTTCAGGGCGGCGATCACCACCTTGAACCACCGGGCGGGCAGCGGCTGACAGCGCCTTGGGTGCAACAGTACGCTCCAGACCTGAAGCAACAGTCTTGAGCAGGCGCTGCATGGTAATGGGTTTTTCCAGGAAGTCCACCGCACCAATACGGGTTGCTTCCACCGCGGTATCCACCGTGGCGTGACCACTCATCATGACCACTGGCATATCCAGCAAACCTTGAGAAGCCCACTCCTTGAGCAGGCTGACACCGTCAGTGTCTGGCATCCAGATATCCAGCAAGACCAGATCGGGGCGGCCCCGCAAGCGTGCCTCGCGAGCCTGGGCGGCATTCTCTGCCAATTGCACGGTGTGCCCTTCGTCGTAAAGAATTTCCGACAAAAGTTCCCGAATGCCGATTTCGTCATCAACTACCAGAATTCTGGCCATAAAACGTCACCTACGTGATTTTTACGCATTATCGTTTGCTCGCCGCCCAGAGTCCAGACGAATATGCTGGCCAGCAAGCCGGGTAAAGAGGATGGAAATGCGAGCCCCCCCCTCACGACGATTGGAAACATCGATTCTGCCGCCGTGCTCCTCGATGATTTTCTTAACTATAGCAAGTCCCAGACCCGTGCCGGTGGGCTTGGTGGTTACGTAAGGTTCAAAAACGCGCACCAGCATCTGGGGATCAAAACCAGGCCCGTTATCTGACACCACAAAACTGACCGCATCAGAAGAGTCGGAACCTTCTACGCCCGCAATCATGGTTTTAACAAATACATGCGCCTGGTCAAGTGATTGATCCTGGGCAGCCGCTTCACGAGCATTGGCCAGCAGATTATGGATAACCTGGCGCAGCTGCGTGGGGTCGCCTTGAACCATGGGCAAATCAGGGTCCAGCTCCACATCAATTGCCACACTATAACCATCGTCCCGGACCATGCCTTCTTCCGGGTCCCAACCATATAAAGTCAGCACTTCGGTAATCAGCTCGTTCAGATTCAGAGCTTGCATCTGAGTCGCCGGTTTACGAGCATACTCTCGGAAATCTTCCACCATCTTTTTCAGCGAACTGACCTGATTGACGATGGTATTGGTATAGCGCAGCAACATGGCAGCATGGACTTCATCCAGCTGCGACTCCAGTTTCATGGCCAGTCGTTCGGCCGACAACTGAATAGGCGTCAACGGGTTCTTGATCTCGTGTGCCAGGCGTCGAGCCACCTCGCTCCAGGCCACCAGACGGCTGGCGGAAATCACGTCGGTAATATCGTCAAACACCACCAGATACCCGGTTGGCTGACCATCTACACGCAGCAAGGTACCACGAGCCAAAACGGTGACGATAGTATCACGCGCTTCATTACCTTCTTGCATTTCCAATTCAAACTGCTGCTGCCAGTAAGGATGATCCGAGCCCATGGCCTGATGCGTGGAAAAGGCTTCACGTATCACCGAGGCAAAGGTCATGGCCCCTTCCAGCGTTTCCAGCGGACGACCCTTAATGGAGCGCAAGTCCACCTGCAAGATACGCTGCGCCCCCTGGTTGAACATGGTGACGCGGAACATCTCGTCAAACGCCAGTACACCACTGGACAGATTACTGAGCACGGACTCCAGGTACATATTGGAGCGTTCCAGCTGCAGACGATTTTTCTCGACCATGCGGCGCGCCTCATCCAGTTGCCGAGTCATGGCATTGAAAGAGCGGGTCAACTGGCCTACTTCATCTTTGGCAGGTGGCTCAGGCAAAGCCCGGTAATCCCCTACCCCTACCGCCTGCGTCCCGGCAGCCAATGTCAGCAAAGGACGCGTCAGGCGGCGCGACAAGGCCAAGGCAGCCGCCACAGCCGTAAACACCGCCAGAATCAAGGCCAGCGTCAACGTTATTCCGTAGAGCTTGCGCAAGCCCTGACGAGATAAAGCCAGCTCCTGATAATCCCGGAAACCTTGCTGCACCTGGTTGGCATTGCGTGCAATCTTGTCCGGCACAGGCTGAATGACCTGCAGCCAGCGCGAGTCTGCCGTGCCACTCAAGGTTGCCGCAAAGCGATTGGGATCGGCCAATGGTAGAACCGTGCGCAGACGCAAGCCCGTGGACTCTGCGGGAACCCCGCCTTCGTCCAGGCCGTTGTCGTGAACAGGCGCATCATCATCCACCTCGGCAGCCGAATAGCGGCCTGCAATACGCAGCTGATTCATCACGCTGGAGGGCGGCATATCCGGCAGCAAGGTGTCATACCGTGCTGAGGAAAAGGCAATCAAACGGCCATTGCCGGAGAACACCATTGCCTCCGTCACCCCGCTGTTCTCACGCAAGGAGATCAGCAAGCTGCTGTACTGCGCACTATCCGCCTTGTTCAGTGCCGACACCATTTCATTGGCACGACCTTCCAGCTCATTGAGCTGCGAATCCAGGGCGGCACGTCCCAGACTCAAGCCTGATTCCAGCGCCGTATCTACCCGCACGTTGAACCAGGACTCGATCGATCGTGACATGAACTGCACCGAAAGCAGATAAATCAATGCCCCCGGAATAATGCCGATCAGGGTGAAGTAAAAGGCAAAGCGCGCCGTCATGCGGGCACCAAACTGACGCCGGCGTATTTGTCTGAACAGGCGAATCGTCAGCAACAGCACCCAGGAAATCAGCGTGGCGGCCAGTACACCGTTAAGCACCAGCAGCAAGTCATACTGCTGCGCATAGCGCGAAGCATTACCCGTAGACCAGACAAGAAGAGAAAACAGCGCCAACGCGCTGACACCCGCTCCGAACAGAGCGGTGCGCAAGATCCAACGTATCAAGGTTGGGGCTCGTCGACGGAGACGGAAAAGGAAAAGGTTTTCCATGGAGTAGCCAATGTCCAGGCAGAACTATTGATGGCGTCCACTTGAAACGGACGGGCCAGCAAAGAGGTATCCAGGCGCAAACGCACACGACCCTGGTATTCCTGGTCGCGGTCCAGATCAGCCACATAGGCCACGGCCCAGCCGCGAATATGCCGCAGCATGGCCAATGCGTCGTTCATGGAGGATTCGGGCAGAGAAAGGTCCCCGGTGCCCACGCGCCACTGTCGGGTCAGGGCGTTATACACGACCCGCCAAGTTTGTTGTTCTTTAACAACATTTTTGTCAAACCAGTACCAGCGGGGTTTGGCCAATTCCACGTCAACCGTGAAATACAGCGGCACCCCTTTCTCGGCAGCGGTACGCAATTCCGGGCTTAACTCGAATTCGACATCCGCGTCGATATACAGTTTTTCGTCCCGAATATGGGGCTCGACCTTGACGACCCGCTCTCCCGACGTAGCGACCGGCACAATGGTATTGGCCGAGCTTAGCGCGCAGTTGAAAATCAGCAGAAAAGACAGAAAAACGCGCCACATCGTGATTAACCGCAAAAAGGACAAAGTCAGAGCCCTAATTGTGACAAGTCAAACCGGGCGCGTAAATAAGGCGTAGAAAAAACCGTCGCCATCTGCCAGCGATCGTCCCGCAACGCCGGGCAAAATCTGGCCAGGAGAGTCCAAAAGCTGCGCCTCGGGGTGACGGGCCAGAAATGCCTCGACCTGTTGCTCCCCTTCAGCCGGGAAAATCGAGCAGGTCGAATACAGGAAATGCCCGCCGGGCCGCAATGTGGACCACAAGGCATCCAGTATAGAGCTTTGCAAACGCGCGGTATCGGCAATGTCCGACTCGCGGCGCAACCAGCGAATATCGGGGTGACGACGCACAATACCCGAAGCGGTACAAGGCACGTCAGCCAGGATGGCATCAAAGGGCTGACCATCCCACCACTGGGCAGGACGAGCCGCATCGCCCCGTTTCAATTGAACTTTGTCGCTGGCCAGGCCCAGACGACGCAGGTTATGACCTACGCGCTCCAGACGCTCGCCGTCCGAATCCAGGGCCAACAAGGAAACATCCGCCTGCTCCAGCAAATGAGCGGTCTTGCCACCCGGGGCCGCGCACGCATCCAGCACGCGCATGCCATCCTTGACCGGCAAAAGCAGACCGGCTTGCTGAGCCGACCAGTCCTGCACCGACCACCAGCCCAGATCAAAACCCGGAATCGCCTGAACCGGCATGGCCTTGTCCAAGGTAACGGCACCCGTACCGGGGCTGCTGGATGCAATCCCGGCTTCTGTCAGCACTGCCTGCAAGCGCTCCACCGAGCAACGACGCTGATTCACGCGCAAGGTCAAAGGACCGGGGCGATTGGCCGCTTGCAACAACGCTTCCCAATCACGTGGGTAAGCACGACGCAATTCCTTGACCCACCAGCCAGGATGATTCCAGCGTGCTTCGGGACGGCTCTCCACCTGAGACAGGATCATCTTGCGCTCGCGTGTAAAGCGACGCAGCACCCCGTTCACCAAGCCCTTGGACAGACGCAGCGCAGCCTGGCTATCAGCCGCACGCACAGCCTGATCCACCACCGTATGCACGGCATAGACCGGCACATCCGGGCGATCCTCAAAAGCCTTGGCATCCTCTTGCACACGCATGGCTGTATCCAGCAAGGCCAGCGACACCATCAGCAAGGCATCCAGCCAGGTATTGCTGGGCTGGCGCGGCACCAGCGTGATACGAATCTGACGGGCATGGCCCAGACGGCGCAAAACATGGAAGCTGACAGACTGCACCGCCGCCCGGGCTGGCGCTGGCGTTGCAGCCAGGCTTTCAGTCAGGGACTTGCCTGCCAGCACGCCTTCAATATTGCGCGCGCTCAGCAGCATGACTTCGGACAGGGGCAAAGAGGGGGAAAGATGGGTGTCGGACACAGAACAACCGCTAGAAAAGAAAAATATGACTGCGACTGTAGCACTATTTGCCGCATAAACCGGGCTCAAACGCACAAGATCCGCACGCATCCGGGCATGGGACGGTAAAATCAAGCCTATTTCCCAATTTCGAGCCCTCAAGCTCCAGAAGGACCCTCTATGAGCGCCCCCAAAGTCGGATTCGTGAGCCTGGGTTGTCCCAAGGCCCTGGTCGATTCCGAACGAATTCTTACCCAGCTGCGTACCGACGGCTATCAGATCACCCCCAGCTACGACAATGCGGATGTGGTGGTGGTCAATACCTGTGGCTTTATCGACAGCGCCAAGGCTGAATCGCTGGAAGCGATCGGCGAGGCACTGGCTGAGAACGGCCGCGTCATTGTCACCGGTTGTATGGGTGTGGACGAAGGATTGATTCGCGACGTACACCCCTCGGTGCTGTCCGTCAGCGGCCCCCAGCAATACGAGCAGGTACTGCGCGCCGTGCGTGAAGCCGCCCCACCCTCGCTGGACCACAATCCCTACATTGATCTGGTACCGCCACAAGGCATCAAGCTGACCCCGCGTCACTACGCCTACCTGAAGATTTCCGAAGGCTGTAACCACAGCTGCAGCTTCTGTATTATCCCGTCCATGCGCGGCAAGCTCGTCAGCCGTCCTGTCGGTGATGTACTGGGCGAAGCCGAGCGTCTGGTCAAGGCCGGCGTCAAAGAACTATTGGTGATCTCGCAGGACACCAGCGCCTATGGCGTGGACATCCGTCAACGCACCGGCTTCTGGAATGGCCGCCCCGTCAAGAGCAGCATGCTGGATCTGAGCGCCGCCCTGTCCAAACTGGGGGCCTGGGTGCGTCTGCATTACGTCTACCCCTACCCGCACGTGGACAACATCATCCCGCTGATGGCTGAAGGCAAAGTGCTGCCGTACCTGGATATTCCCTTCCAGCACGCCAGCCCTTCGGTGCTGCGTTCCATGAAGCGCCCAGCTTTTGAAGATCGCACCCTGTCGCGTATCAAGCAATGGCGTCAGGACTGCCCAGATCTGACCATCCGCTCCACCTTCATCGTGGGCTTCCCCGGCGAGACCGAGGAAGACTTCCAATACCTGCTGGACTGGATGACCGAAGCCCAACTGGATCGCGTCGGCTGTTTCCAATACTCCCCCGTGGAAGGCGCCCCCGCCAACAAGCTCGACGGCATCGTCCCTGACGAAGTCAAGCAAGAGCGCTGGGAACGCTTCATGGAACATCAACAAGCCATCTCCACCGCTCGCCTGGCTGCCAAAGTGGGCCGCGAAATGGACGTGCTGATTGATGAGATCGACGAAGACGGCGATGCCGTTGGCCGCTCCAGCGCCGACGCCCCCGAAATTGACGGCAACGTCTTCATCACCAGCGAACAAAAACTGGAACCCGGCCAGATGGTGCGCGTGCGTATAACGGATTCCAGTGAATATGACTTGTTTGGTGAACAGATTTAAGCACTGGCTAGTCCTGATAGCCTGATCGAGCCAGTGGGGTCACAATGATCACACTGGCTTTTATACGCAAGCCCCTCATTAACTTCCCTGCTCACCTGCTCTGCTGCCTATCCCTTCTCATTCAGGCATAGGCGGCCCGGCACATTACCCAAGGATCTTTCATGCCTGTCTACCAGTTAGATCAACACGCCCCACAAATCGACGACAGCAGCTTTGTTGCCGCAGAGGCCACCCTGATTGGCAAGGTCGTTTTGAAAGAGCAAAGCAGTGTCTGGCCCGGTGCCGTTATCCGTGGCGACAACGAAACCATTACCGTGGGTGTAGGCTCCAACGTGCAAGAAGGCGCAGTACTGCACACCGATCCAGGCTACCCGCTGGATATTGGCGACCATGTCACCATCGGCCACCAAGCCATGCTGCACGGCTGTACCATCGGTGAAGGCGCGCTGATCGGCATCCAGGCGGTCGTGCTGAACGGTGCCGTCATCGGTCGCGATAGCCTGGTTGGTGCTGGAGCATTGGTCACGGAAGGCAAAGTCTTCCCGGAACGCAGCCTGATCATCGGATCGCCTGCCAAAGCCGTACGTACCCTGAGCGATGAGGACATTGCCAAGCTACGTCAAAACGCCAGTGTTTACGCCCAACGCGGTGGCCACTACAAAACGGCCTTGAAACGCATAGACTAAGCACTTCTTTTCAACTTGCATTTAACTGGAAAGACCCATGGGCAAAACCATTCTTGTCACTGGCGGTACCGGCTTTATCGGCTCTCACACCTGTGTGGAGTTGATTGCACACGGTTATCAGGTTCTGATCCTGGACAACTTGAGCAATAGCCAAAAAAGCGTCTTGGATGCCATCGAGAAAATTACGGGTACTCAAACCGGTTTCATCGAAGGCGATATCCGGGATCGAGCCTTGCTCGACACGATTTTTCAGCAACACACAATTGCAGCAGTCATTCATTTTGCAGGTTTGAAAGCGGTTGGCGAATCAGTAGCCCAACCGCTCAAGTACTACGACAACAACATCACCGGCACGCTGACGCTGTTGCAGGCCATGCAACAGGCCAATGTGCGCAGCCTGGTATTTTCCTCGTCCGCAACCGTATACGGTGACCCTCAACAGCTACCCATTCCAGAGACTCACCCGCTGTCCACAACCAATACCTACGGCCACACCAAACTAGTGCTTGAACAGGCTTTGGGCAACCTTTATCAAAGCGAGGCTGGATGGCGAATTGCCGTGCTGCGCTACTTCAATCCCGTCGGCGCCCATGAATCTGGCCTGATTGGCGAAACACCCCAAGGTGTTCCCAATAACCTGATGCCTTATGTCGCCCAGGTTGCAGCGGGTAAACGCGAGCATGTACAGATCTTTGGTAATGACTACGACACGCCGGATGGCACGGGCGTACGCGACTACATACATATCTGCGATCTGGCCAAAGGCCACGTTGCTGCAATGGACTATCTAAACACCAAAGACAGCGAACTGCTGACAGTCAATCTGGGAACCGGCCAGGGCTATTCCGTGCTGGACATGATCGCCGCCTTCACCCGCAGCTCCGGACGCCCTATTCCCTACAAACTGGTCCCTCGTCGCCCGGGCGACATCGCTGCTTGCTGGGCCGACACCCAAAAAGCCCGCGAAACACTGGGTTGGGAAGCCAAAAAAGGTATCCAGGAAATGTGCGACGACGCTTGGCGCTGGCAATCCGGCCAGTCCTGATCTCTGCCCTCCTGCCATCGCCGTTGGCGATGGCACGTTGACAGATGATTGATTTGCAAGGAAGAAAACGGGTCCTAGAATGAAGGCGTCAATCTAAAAACCAACTTCAGAGACAGATCCCTATGAAAACCTACCGCATTGGTCAGATCGTTCCCAGCTCCAACACCACCATGGAAACCGAGATTCCTGCCATGTTGCAGGCTCGTTACGCCGAGTTTCCTGAAGAGCGTTTCACATTCCACTCCTCGCGCATGCGCATGATGCACGTGAATCCCGAAGAGCTGAAAGCCATGGACATCGCCAGCGATCGCTGCGCTGTTGAGCTGAGCGACGCCCGCATGAGCGTGATGGCCTACGCTTGCCTGGTCGCCATCATGGCCCAAGGCGACGGCTACCACCGCGTCTCGCAAGAGCGTCTGCAAAACACCGTAAAAGACAACGGCGTGGAAATTCCCGTGCTGAGCTCGGCCGGTGCCCTGGTCGATACGCTGAAAGAATTCGGCTACAAGAAAGTCTCCATCATCACCCCTTACATGAAGCCGCTGACCAAGCGCGTGGCTGACTACATCGAAGCTGAAGGCATCGAAGTTCAAGACTCCATCAGCCTGGAAGTGTCGGACAACCTGGAAGTGGGCCTGTTGAATCCAGAGAACCTGCTGGAGCACGTCAAGCGCCTGAACCACGACGGCGTGGACGCAGTTATTCTGTCCGCTTGCGTGCAGATGCCTTCCCTGCCTGCTATCCAGCGCGCTCAAGACCAGATCGGCAAGCCCGTTCTGTCCGCCGCTGTTTGCACCGTGTACCAAATGCTCAAGACCCTGGGTCTGGAAACCCGCGTTCCTAACGCTGGCCACATCCTGTCTGGCGCCAAGCCACAAGCCTGATCGAACAGGTTTAGCTGTACAAAGCCCTGCCGACATACAGTCGGCGGGGCTTTTTTTATGCTTAGAAGTCCTCAATGCGCGCCGTAAAAACCGCAGTTGTGGCGGCTCATAAACAAACGCCAAGCCATGGACGGTCGTGCGCCCTCGATACAGGCTGATAACACTCTCTACTACTACATCCGTATGGATCTATGGCGTAGACACGACGCGAAATAGCCATAGAGCTTAGGGCGATGATTCTCTCCGCGGCCACAGTCAGCTCAGATGCAGATAAGCAAAAAAAAGCGATATGATGCCTGCATGAAACTGGACCTTCTAACCCTCAAACTGTTTGTCCGCATCCTGGAAGAAGGCACGATCAGCCAAGCGGCAGAGCGTGAGCATATTGCTGCCGCCGCGGTCAGCCGCCGGATTGCGGATCTGGAACAGTCTCTGAACACCACCTTGCTGCTGCGTACGAACAAAGGTGTCAGCCCAACGGCAGCGGGCCTGGAACTGCTGTACCGCTCACGTGCCTTGCTCAACAGTGCGCAAGAGATCGAGACGCGCCTTCAAGCGTTTTCGCAAGGCCAACAAGGGCTGGTACATATCCTGGCCAATACATCGGCCATCTCTCAGTTTCTGGCCGAGCCACTGGGCGAATTTGGACGTCTGCACCCCGCTATTCCCCTGCAACTGGAAGAACAGACCAGCCTGGACATTATTCGGGCTCTGGCAGAGGGCAAAGCCGACCTGGGTGTCTTTACCCGCCTGCCTTACGCAGCCGATATCGAAGCTTACCCATTTCGCAGTGACAAGCTGGTCGTGCTGGTGCCTATCAATCACCCCTTGGCTCAGCATGACAAAGTCCGTTTCGAGCAAACGCTGGAGCATGAGCAGATCACGCTGCTAACGGGCACGCAGCTGCATTACCAGATCACCAAAATCGCCATGGAAGCCAACCGCTCGGTGCGTATCCGCACCGAGGTTTCTGGCTACGACGCCATGTGCTTATTGATCAATGCAGGCATGGGTATTGGCATCTTGCCGCGCAAGAGCGCCAGCATTTATCAGATCCCCAATACTCGTGTGATTGAGCTGGACGAAGAATGGAGTCAGCGAGAAATTCTGATCGGTGTGCGCCGCCGCAGTGACCTGCAACCGAGCGCAGAAAGCTTGCTGAGCTTCCTGCTCGAGAGCGGCGCTTGAGAAAGCAGACCTTGGCCATAGCAGCGGCCAAGGTCATATCGCCTTATAAACAGACCCGGCCTTTACAAAATAACTGAGACAGAGCAGCTATCCGCAAGACGCCTGGCGATCAAACAAGCGTTAGTAAGCTGCGCCGGGCTGAGCAACGGGCACCTCAACCTCGTCCTTGAATTGACCCAACAAAGCCGTTGCCGCCTGCCGCAATAACACCGCGTCCACGCCTACGGCCACAAACAAGGCCCCCAAGGACAAATAGTGATGCGCTGCCTCGACATTGGCCTGCAAGATTCCGGGAGCCTTGCCCGCCTTGCTGATACGCACGATCGCGTCCTCAATCGCTGACAAAACGTCTGGATGCCCGGGTTCGGTCAAATACCCCATACTGGCCGCCAAATCCGCCGGGCCGATGAAAATACCGTCCACGCCCTCTACCGCCAGAATCTCGTCCAGATTATCCAGCGCCTCGCGAGTTTCCACCTGACAAATTACACACATTTCCTGATTGGCCCACGCTACATAGTCCGTGGTCGCCCCCCAGCGAGCAGCACGCGCCAAGGCTGCACCCACCCCTCGAATGCCATGCGGAGGATACCGTGTCGCGGCAACAGCCGCTTTGGCCTGCTCCGCGTTTTGCACCATGGGAATTAAAAGGTTCTGAGCCCCCATATCCAGCAGCAGCTTGATCTGCACAGGGTCATTCCAGCTGGGACGCACAATCGGCGCAATAGGATGGGCCGATACGGCCTGCAACTGCGCCAACAAAGTCTGTACCGTATTGGGAACATGCTCGCCATCCAGCAAGATCCAGTCATAGCCCAGGCCTGCACAGAGGTCCGCCACATACGGGCTGGCCAAGCCATGCCACAAACCAATCTGGGACTTGCCCTGCCGCAAAGCCTGCTTGAATGCATTTACCGGGTGCTTCATGTCCTCTCCTTGTCATGTGCTTAGGCATCAAACAAGTAGTGTAAAGCGCACAAGGTAGAAGTGAGCACAGGGCCTGATTGTTTTGTCTCTGAGCATACCCATGCAGAACCAGCAGACAAGAGTAGGCAACAGAAACGGCCCACTCAATGGGCCGTTCTTCTTGATGCAATGGCAGACGTAATTACAAGGCCTGACCAACCTCTTTCACCAACTCCCCAAAGCGGGGTGTAGTGCGATCTCGCGGACGTGGCAGGTCTACCTCTATCCGGGCGCTGACACCAGCCGGGCTGCCACCCAGAACGATAATGGTATCGGCCAAAAAGACCGCTTCATCAATGTCGTGCGTCACAAACAGAACTGCTGCTGAACTACGCTGCCACACTTGAACCAGCTCATCCTGCAAGGCCTGACGAGTCAAGGCATCCACGGCAGAAAAAGGTTCATCCATCAACAACAAATCCGGCTGCACAGCCAAGGCGCGGGCAATGCCAACACGCTGTACCTGACCACCCGACAGTTGATGCGGCCAGCGGTCTTTCAGATGCGCCAAACCCACCTGATTCAAGGCGGCATCCACACGCTGATCACGCTCTTCACGCGATAAGCCCAACCCTTCCAGACCATAAGCCACGTTGGAAGCAATACGTCGCCAAGGTAACAGACGACTGTCCTGAAACACGAAGGCATTGGCACGACGGCCAGGACTATCTTGCAGGTTGGAACGCAGATGTCCGAAGCTGGGCTGGCTCAAACCGGCTGCCGCACGCAACAAGGTGCTCTTGCCTACACCCGAACCACCTACAATCGCCACAAAATGCCCTGCCTGCACTTCCAGATTCACATCGCGGATAACAGGTGCAGACGCACCGGGGTACTGAAAACCAAACCCCTGGAACTGAATCAAGGCTGCCACTGAAGTACCCATTTGTTGAAAGTCAGAAAGAGCATGTCGCACAAGGTGTAGACCACCGAGATGATCAACATATAGACCACAACTGCATCGTAAGCACCCACACCCGCCGCGGCATTCATTTCCTGACCCATGCCAGGCACACCCAGCAACTCGGCCGCAATCAGCGTCATCCAGGCTTGACCGATACCGGCACGCACACCACTCAACAAGCCGGGGCTGATCGCTGGCAACACTACCGTCCAGGCGCGAGCGAAATAGGAGTTATGCCCGAAAGCCGCAGCCAATTCGTAATAGCGGGGATCGACCGAACGCACCGCACTGTAAGTGGCAAAGTAATTCAGCCAGAACACACCGATTGCAATCACAAAGGCTGCACCAGTGTGGCTGACCTTGAACCAGGCAATGGCAAACACCACCCACGCCAAGGGCGGGATAGGACGCAGCAAGCGAACCAAGTAAGCTTGCAGCAAATCAAAGCGATGGATCGTTGCCGCCGCCAGACCAAAAGCAATACCCAGGAAAGTGCCGATGCCCAAGCCCCAGAAATAATGCACCAGACTGGACTGAGCAGCAGGCCAAAGACGACCGGCTTCAATCTCCTGGAACAAAGCCGAGGGCAAGCTCAATGGATCAGGCAGCGTACCGCGCGGAGCCCAGCCATAGACATAAGCCAGGCGCCACACCAGGATAAACAAGGCCAGACCGGCTACGCCGTAAACAATCCGCTCCAGACCGCGACACCACAAGGCATCAACCAGGCCCCCCCCAGTTGCGGGTGCTGCGGCGGGCAAACTTGCTTGTTTCGCAACGCTCATTACGGTGCTGCCTTTTCATAAAAGCGAACGTCAAACAGGCTTTGAACATCATCCAGCTTGGTCGCCAGCGTGCCTAAAGAAACCTGGAAATCCTGCAGCTGAACCGTGCCATCAATAATCTTGTGAGGGTCAGGCTGGAACTGATCACGCGAGCGCTCGATAGCGGCTTGCACAATCTCTTTAGGCAAGCGACCACCGCCTACATACTTCTGCACATAAGGCGTTGCCTTGGCTGGCTCGTCGCGCAACATGGCAGTGGCACGCAGGTGAGCATTCACCAAATGCTGAACCAGATCAGGATTGGATTTGATCAAGCCTTCACGCACCAGCAGTACCGAGCCGGGCTCATTGGGGAACAACTCCCCACCGTGAGCCACAATCTTGGCATCGGGCTGGCGCTGCAGAATTTGGCTAACCGTAGGTTCCAGAATGGCGGCGGCATCAACAGCGTGATTGCTCAAGGCCTGTTGAATCTGGGCCTCGCCCTGGTAGATCACCTCGACCACATTCGGGTCTACTTTCAGCATATTGCGCAGCCAGTATTGCAAGGCAGCCTCTGGCACAGCGCCTTTGGGATAGCTGGCAACCTTGGGCTTGTGACCTTTCTCTTGAGTGAACTTGGCCACAGCCGCTGCGAAATCAGGCTGGTCGGCATCAAGATAAGCAGCCAGATCACCAATAGCGACCACACTGACCTGTTCCACAATATTGGAGGCAACAACTTTAACGTCGGCCTCTTTAGCCTTGGCCACCAAAGCGGGGCCAATACCTACATAGGCAACATCCAGCTGACCGGCGATCAAGGCCTGAGTCAGCGCTGGACCGCTTTGAAACTGAACCAGCTTGGGTTCCGCTTGTCCCTCTGGCAATAAGTCGCCAGACCCTAAGCCCACGAACAATTGAGCGGCAGGCATGATGGGCAAATAGCCGATCTCCAGCGCTTGCTCGGCAGCCTGTGCGGAGAAGGAGACGGATAGAGCAAGAAGGCCAGGGGCTAAATAACGGGAAAACATAACGATCTCGTGAAACAGGCGAAAACTGAAGCTTAAACCTGTTGAGGAGATGTATCTTCATTTGCTTATAATCACGTGATATATAGAAAACCGCTGTACCAGCGTCATCCACGCCGAAAGACCTGCACAACAACAGGCCGTAAGCACGCCCCTGTCCATAACTTTTTCTCATCCCCGCACAGCGACTGGCTATACTTTGCTGTTGGAAAGACTCATCACACAACCCTTTTGCAAGGTCGCACCCTTCAAAAACACCTATGTCCAATACCGATCTGTCCCAATACCAAATCGCTCTGGTCGTTCCCTGCTATAACGAAGAAGCCGCCATCGCCGCCGTCGTCGAGGAGTTCCGCAAGGCCATTCCGACCATCCGGATATGCGTCTTCGACAATAACTCTACAGACCGAACCTGTGAAGTGGCGCAGGCGGCGGGTGCAGAAGTCTTTCGTGTTCAGAACAAAGGCAAGGGCAATGTGGTGCGCCGCATGTTCGCGGACATCGATGCTGACTACTACATTATGGTGGATGGTGATGCCACTTATGATGCCTCGTGTGCAGAAGAGATGGTGCTGCGTCTCATCGACGAAAACCTCGACATGCTGGTGGGCTGCCGGGTCGACGAGGGTGAAAAAGCCAATTACCGGCGCGGCCACCGCTTAGGGAATCGCTTATTGACCGGCTCAGTGAAAAACATCTTTGGCGGCCAGTTCACCGACATGCTGTCCGGCTACCGAGTATTTTCTCGCCGCTACGTCAAGTCATTTCCGAGTCTTTCTTCCGGGTTCGAAATCGAAACCGAGCTGACCGTGCACGCGCTGGAAATGGCCATGCCTTACGGGGAGATGGACACCCGCTATGGCGCCCGGCCAGAAGGATCGACAAGCAAGCTCTCCACCTACCGCGATGGCATCCGCATCCTGCGCACCATAGGCCGCCTGTACATGTTCGAGCGTCCGCTGGCCTGCTTCTCCATCATCAGCGGCTTGTTCGCCCTGCTGGCTCTGATCTTGGCGACCCCACTATTCATCGATTATTACCACAATGGTCTGGTGCCTCGGCTTCCTACCGCCGTGCTGGTAACCGGCCTATCCATCGTCAGCTTGCTCATGTTCGTCACCGGCATCATTCTCGACTCGCTCACCCGGGCACGCAGAGAAATGCGGCGTTTCGCCTACTTGGCCGTCCCGTTGAAGAAAAACGATACGCCACGCGATGCCTAAACTCAAAGAGCTCGCGCTGTTCGGCGTCGCAGGCACGGCAGGCTTTCTGATCGACAGTGCCGTTCTGTACCTGTTGAAAGAAACGCTGGGTCTGTATGGCGCGCGGGCTACTTCTTTCCTGTGCGCCGTAATTGGCACGTGGCTGATAAACCGGCGGCTGACTTTTCGCCACAGATCTTCCAATCTGCCCCTGCATAAAGAATTCGCAAAATATCTGGCCATGATGCTGTTGGGCGGAGCGGCCAACTACGCCATCTATGTCCTGAGCGTCTACGCAAATTCGACCGTACGTGAGCATCCCATCATCGGCGTAGCCCTGGGCAGCCTGGCGGGCATGGTGATCAACTACGCCCAGATGAAATTCCTGCTCTTCAAAGCCAAGCCTGTGCCTAATGATAAACAGGAATAGATACTATGCAAAAATCGGAAGCTTTGGCGTCATCTTCTCCAGCTTCCCAGACTTTTCTGATCAGCCACCTTCTTTTCTCCGCGCCCTTCCCTTCTATCTCGGCTTACTTACATCCGACTCTCTGCCCCAGTTGGGGCAGGCTCAGAGCGGCTACTACAGACTTGGCATCCGCCAAGAAGAAAAGCCTGGGGGCACCAGGCTTTGCGTCACAAGCTCAATCCAACCAGACAAACAGGCGCAATTAGTCCTTGGTCCGCGATCTCCAGCCAAAATAGATAAAAAACAAGGCCAGCAATCCTGCTAGTACGGTCCAGTAAATGTACCGATAAAAGTTCGAATTGGCCACCAGCAGGTACGACATGGCATTGAGCGTTCCCGAAGCCCCTAAGGCCAGCAAAACATGCCGATAAGCGATATTCCGGTAGAACAGCAAAAATAAGAACAGCAACGCGTCGAACGCCAGCCAGAAATAACCTGCAAAAAGAAAGGGAAGACGATCAGCTACGTAAATAATGTACTGGCCTGTGCTTTCTTTCCAGGCATTGGGTTCATCACGGACGTGGTAGAGTTGCAATCCATAATCGATGCTGGGCGCATCAGTGGCAAAAGGTGGATCCAGCGAAATACCGAGGAAACGGACAAATACGGACAGGCGGAACTTCAGATACCGGGCTGGATCCGCCAGCACAGCATCCTCCCAGGCCGCCTTCACCTCATCATAATATTCTTTGGTATTGGGTAGCTTCAGGCGAAAGAAATTATCATACGTCCACTGTCGCGCACTATGCTCGACCGCCGAATAGTCCACGCCGGGCACCAGGGAGCGCTGCTCCTGCAAGGAAAAATAGCTGAGATCGTCCACCAGAATAACGATCTGAGGATAAGACTCCTTGGCCTTGATGAAATCATACGTAAAGGCACGTGCACTCAGGAAAACGGCTGCCATGACGGCGACCGTCGTAGTGACAGCAAATAGAATAGACCTGGAGCGATGGTGTTCCTGGAAAAGCCCCAGAAAATAGAAAAACACGATGGGCAAGGCGGAAAACAGAGTGTTATACCGCAAGGCAACCGCTAGCCACACACAAACGAGAAACGCCGCCACATACCAGCGAGTGCGAGGCAGCAAAAAGAAAACCAGACACCACAACAACATATAGGTCGTGGTGATGTCTTTCCAGACAATCCCCGTCAGTCCAACCACCATGGGCATGAAGCCGAACAGGTAGATCAGTGCTGAACGGCGATCCGGTATGAGGCGCGCATAAGCGATCAGCGCAGTCCACAACAGAAAGATGTGAAGCCACATGATGCCCGACGTCTCTGGAAAGATATGATTGAGCTTGCCCCACAGCCACGCCATCAAAGGAGGATGCCAATCCACATACTCGTTCAGATTGGCTTGCAAAAGCTGATGTAAAGAATCAGGTGTCTTGATGCCGGGGAAAAAGACCAAGTACATCCAGACCACGCCCAGCACCGGAACAAGCAGCAATGCATTGTCCAGACAACCTCGCTTCAACATATCCGACTCTCTCAAAAAATCCGCATGCGCCAAAGGCATGATCACGAAGCCAGAATCTTGTCGAAAAACAGTTCGAAGTTTTTCGTCTTCTCCGACCAGTCCCAATTCTTGATGCTTTCCAGATTTTCCCGCGACAACACGGGAGCCAACTCTTGCCGATTTATATAAAAATAGCGCAATTTTTCAACCAGTCCTTCAATGCTGCGCTCGAAAATGAAATCCATCTGCCGCGGGCCGAACGCCTCGGGAACGATGCCCACGTCCGTGGACAGGACCGGAACGCCGCAGGCCATGGACTCAAGCACCGGATTGGGCGTACCTTCGATCTTAGACGGGCAGATATAAAGATCGATCCGGGCATAGTAATCAGGCATGTCGTGGTGGCTAATGAACCCTAGCTGACGATCCGCAAGATGCAACTCGATCTCCAGCCCCTCAGCGCGCAGCTGTTCGATGGCAGGCATGAAAACCGAATGAAACCCCTTGAAATCTTCCTGCTCACTCGCCCATTTCGAATTACCCGCCCAGCCCACGACCAACGGCCGCAATCCGATGGAATCAAAACGCTCCAGATTTTTGGGTCTGAACAGGGTCAAGTCGACGCCATCGGCAGTCTCCTGCGTCGGCTCCGGATAGCCGTCGATTTGTGTATAAATAGTCTGCAGCCGCCGGGAGCTGACGGTATAGCCGCACATGAGTTCCATGAACAGGCGCCTGCGGGCCTGGATCTCGGGCTCGGTTAGAAAAAGATGATCATAGACCGCACCCGTCAACTTCAACGGTGCAATGTAGCGCGCATAGAAATCCGCCTCGGAATAGCCTATTCCATAATTGTAATCTTTGAAATACTGCGAATCGATCAAGGTCAGATATTCACGCCAGAAGAAGTGGGCGATATCGCAGCCTTGACACATGAGCAGGATTTGCGACAAATTATTTACCACCCCAGACGGAATGACGACGAATTCATATTTATGGCTCAGGTAGCGGACTATCTGACGCGCAATATTGGCAAAAGCCCAATATTCCGAGTCAATAATCAGCGCTATGCGCGGCCTGGAGGAAACGGCGGATGGGATCGACTCCGGATAGAGCGGTCCCATCCAGTCCCGCAGGTACTCCTGACGATATGACTCCAATTGCTGGTCGATCTCGCGGGGATCCAGTGCCCCGCAAACGTCAATGCCATATTCACGCTTCATTAACTCCGCGAAGCGAGCATCCACGCACGGAGCCTCCACCAGCGGATTATTACCGAGGTCCGGCACGAACTGCTCCTCAAGTCCGCCGTCGGGTACGAAAACCGCTTTGAGACCATCGCGAAACACCCGCAGGGAAAAATCAAAATCGGCGTACTGCCCCATCAGGCCCGAATCGAACCGTCCTAGCCTTTTCCAGCTAGGCACGAACATCAGGCAAGCATCCAAGCTCAGGTAAGGGCGCCGGAAATGACGGGTGTCCACTGCATTGAACACGCTCTCCCGCGTGCTGTTCAGGAACGCCAGACTACGGCCGTTTAGGAAAAGCATCTCGATGAAGCGCGGCGCCACAACAACATCGGCGACTCCGCGCACGCTAGCATGAAAGCTCAGAAAATGGCTCCCAGTGGAAGACATTTCTGCAATGGCCATATCCAATGGATTGCGCACGAACACAACGTGATCGGTCAGCAGAAAAACCCAACGAGTGTGGACCAGTTCGATAGCGTCTTGAACAGCTGCCATGGTGCCAGGATCCTCGACTTCCCTGCTACGGATCCGGTACCGCGCCGCGTACTCGGCGCTCACACCATCCATGGCTTCTTGCGCACCAACCCCATGAACCAGGATTATCTCGCCTGCAAACTCCGGCATGGCCTGCCAGAGCGAAGCCATGAAACCGGCCAGCGCCCCCTGCAGCCCCTGCTCCATCCTCACAACAAGAGTCAGGTCCTCGCCATTATGACCCAACATAGGTTGGTTGAAATGCGTAAAAGCAGCGGTGTCTTTGCCGCCTTCCAAGCCGGCCATTTCGGCCTGATCCGCGTCTTGAACTGAAGACATGACTTCACCCCCTGATGACGCGCTTTACGCCCATGATGACTCGCTTGAGCGGCGCTGGCACCAAACGGGCCATGCGCGTGTATCGCCAATAACCGGTTTCCATGGTGGCGACGACGCCTTCCAAGTGAGCAATGCGATCGCGAAAGCCCGAATTGTCGGCGCTGCGCAAGGCCTCGTTCTCGGCCCGAAGCGCCGCCATCAGTAAGGCCATGTGACGGTTTTCCTGAGACAGATCCGCCAGCCGGCCTTGCAGACGCACCACATGATCCGACATCTGTTGGATCTGCTGAGTCTGCTGGCCGGGAAAATTACACCACGCGTCGAACATGCGCAAATACGCGTCCATATCCACGGCGAAATAGCTGGCTGCGGCGCTAGCTTTCTCCGACAAGTTCCAGATGCCGGCGTAATAGCTACAATTCTCTACAGTCACCACAGCCGCCTGCTTGTTGGGAATGGCGAAACCCTTGTCGGCGGTACGCACCTGCATCCAGGACTGACCCACCGTGTCATAGTCCCTATCCTGGTCTTTGGGCACAGCACCGAAACCGAACACCGCAGTGCCCAGCGACCACTGCACACTCTCTCCCAGGACATCGGTGGCCAGGTTTTCAAATTCACCGAAGGTGTACTTGCGCAAGTGATAAGGGTTGGACTGTTCAGGCTCGAAATACCAATGGTCGTTCGGGCAGGTGATGTAGAACACCGCATCCGGCTTGGCCATCTGCTTGAGTAGCGTCAAGAACTCACGATCATCGGGAACGTGTTCGATGGTTTCAATGGAGACGACCACATCGAAGAATCCGGCGCCGAACCGATCGCACAGAGTCTGCGCATCAGCCTGCAGGTATTCCACGCCCAGCCCTCCAAACAAGGCACGCGATTTATCTACGGCCTCGGAGGATACGTCGGCCGCGACCACCCGGCTGGCACCAGCCATTTTTAGCAAGGCCGCCCCATACCCTTCCCCACAAGCCAGGTCGAGCACAACCTTACCCTTAACATAAGGCAGCACGGCCGAATAGCGAGCCAAATGGATCGCGGCCTCGATGTTGGGGTACTGTGGCGATGCCACCATGTCCAGCCTTTCCATTCCTTAACTCCCCGAAATTTCCGCCAGCCCAGCCGGCTAATTGGCTGCCATTTTACTTTTGGTATGCCTGCAGCGCTGCGACGAGCTGTACTCTTTTTTCCTCATACCTCTGCATATACACAGTCCGGTACGACTGCAGCAAGGCCACGATTTCTTCCCGGTGCGTCAATACCAAATCCAAGCGGCGGCTAATGGCGTCGGGGTCGTCGACTCGCTGCTCGACCAGTAATTCCCCAAGCCGCGGGCTGACGGCGGAATAGACATCTCCGGCCGGTCCAACGATGCAAGGCACGGACAAAGCCCAGCTCTCCAGCGCTGACATCGGACTGCATTCGGTATTGGTCACATACAGATTCACATCCAAACCGTCGAGCAGACGCAGGAACTCGGTGCGCGGCAGCATCGGATAGAATTCGACTCCTCGAACGCCCAGCTCCAGGTTGGTCAACTGTTCCTGATCGAGGTTGGTTTTCAACACGACATTATCACGGCCAGCCAGGGCCAGCGCCTGTACATGGGGATTCTTGTACCAAGAACTGATCGCCGAAAAAAGACCGACTTGTACCTTATCCGATTGGCGAGGCGCCTGCCCTAGCACACTGCTGATGTCAGGAATGGGATTGAACATGTCCCAACTGTTGATTCCCAGCCGCTCGAGGATGCGGTTAAGCCCCGGCTTGATGGTTATGATGCCGTCAATGACACCGCTGTCGTATTGCTTGCGCCACAGGTCAAAATGAGCACGATGCGAGGGTTCCACCCACTGGGCCGGCGAACCATGCCAGGCAAAGAACTGTCGCAGCTGCGGATTGACCCTGCGCAGGCGCTCCGACAATTCGATATGCAAGACCGAACCGCCGCTATAGACGATGGGGTGGCGCCAATTCCTCAATTGCTCAATCAGAGCCTCCAGATACACATGCTTGCGCACCTCAGGAAACTCCTGATCTGAATAGGGAAAGCGTAGACTCTCCTGCTCGAACAATGCTTCCGTGGATGCCGCCACGCCGCGCCACATAGGCGCGTACACAACTAGCAAGCCCGCCTGCTCGGATCGCTCCAATTGCCGCTCGTAATACTGAGCCAGCCGCTCGTAGTCTACTGAACTGCCCGTGCCTCCATGAATGACGCGGTTATACAGCACCGCGGCACCCGGGACGTAGCGCCCGATCGGCTTGATCAAGTTCAGTTTCTGGGCTAGGCGCGCTGCCGAGCGAAACCCTGTAATCAAGTTACGGGTGAACCAGCCCATGCGCCGTGCGCCTGCAGCCTCCTTGCGCACACGGCCGTCTTGCTGACTGCGCTGATAAGCTAGATTCAAAAAGCTTACCCATTTGGCCAACAAGGGGCTGTTCGGACCGAAATGCACCGTATAGGCCTGAACATTGTCGCGCTGCATCCGACGGAGTAGATTCTGATCGGAAATCAGCGTTTCCAGCGCTTGTTCGAAAGCCTGCGGATCGCGGTCGATGATCAAAAACTGCTGGGAGGCCGGCAGGACTTCACGCGCGATACCCACGTCCGTTGTCACAACCGCGCAACCGCAGCCCATCGCCTCGATCAGCGTCAAGGGCGTACCCTCCTGCACGGAGGCGATCAAAAGCACGTCCGCTTCCTGCAGGATATCAAGAAGCTGCTCCCTGGGCGTGGAACTCACCGCTGAATCACAACAAACGAATTTGATGCCGGGATGCCGCCGACGCAAAGCCTGAACTGCCGGCTCGATAATGGCGTTTAACCCCTTGTAATCCGAGAATCCGGCGCTCTCTCCCCACTTGGAATTTCCCGACCAGACAATGGTAAACGGGCGGGTGCCAGAATCGACAGGTGTGTCCACTACCGGCACGTCAGGCCAATCGAAGATAACATCGTCGGGATCGGCCACAACAGGATCGGCACAATACAGCTCATGCAGATCACGGCACGTGGTGAAATAGCCGTCCACGAACTTGAACAAGGCCGCCCGATCCAACAATTCCAGATGGTTGGAATACAGATAGTCCGGCACGTGTGTGGAAACAGCCATGCCCACGAACCTGCGATAGTGCGACGAAGCGCCATCCACGACCGAGAGCAGCAGTTTCAGGTGTTCGCGAAAAAAGAAATGGACATGATCAAACTGCTGTTCAGATAAATGCTTGAGCAGCAAAGCGGGGTTGGAAAAATCCTCCCAGTAAAGGATGGCGCATTGAGTATGCGCCTGCAGCTTGGTGCAAAGCGATCGGGCAACGTTGTCAAATGCCCAATTGCGGATATCGACGATGAAAGCAATGTGCCTGGACTTGATAGGCTGCATGGGCGCCCCCTTCAAGACTTGGGCTCGGCCAGATAGGCCCAATAGGCCTGCAAGCCCTCCATGACATCACCTACAAAACGCAGCTTGCCTCCTTCCAGCCACATGACTTTGTTGCACATATCGATGATGACCTCAGCCGAATGCGAAGCAATAAACACGATATTGGCCTTGTCCTGGAAGGCCTT
The DNA here is from genome assembly GCF_000465875.3 of Alcaligenes sp. EGD-AK7. NCBI lineage: Bacteria > Pseudomonadati > Pseudomonadota > Betaproteobacteria > Burkholderiales > Alcaligenaceae > Alcaligenes > Alcaligenes sp. EGD-AK7. The sequence goes on from NZ_AVOG02000045.1 coordinate 63,028, forward strand.
CAAGCGGGCATTGGCTTTTTCCAGAAAGGCAGCATCACCCACACCGATTACTTCGTCGAGCAACAGCAGCTCAGCCTCGACTGCCGTCGAAATAGCGAAAGCCAGGCGAATGCGCATGCCAGACGAATAAGCGCGAATGGGCAGGTTCAGGTAATCACCCAAATTGGTGAACTCGGCGATCTCAGCCGTCTTGGCCTCGATTTCATCAGGTGTCATGCCCAGCAGCATGCCACGCAGCTTGATATTCTGGTAGCCAGTCATGGAGTCGTCCATGCCCAGGCCCATTTCAAGAAGGGCCACTGCCTTGCCCTGAATCTCCAGGTGTCCGGCGGATGGCTCGTAAATACCGGCGAGCACCCGCAGCAAGGTTGACTTGCCCGAACCGTTAGAACCTATCAGCCCGACTCGGTCGCCATCACCAAACTCGAAACTGATGTCCTGCAGTGCACGCACCACTGTGATCCCGTTGCCACTGGCTCCAATGCGACCAGAGGCCAGCTTGTTAAGCATACGCATTTTCATGGAACGGCCGCTCAGTTCGTAGACCGGCATCTCCACAACCAGATTCTGTGCTTTGATATAAGACATTCAGCTACTCCTAGACCCAGTACGGAATACGCGCACGATATTTTCCGTGCATAAAAATACTCAGCAAGGTTCCAAGGACAGCCAATCCCAGACAAACCATCCAGCTCAACATAGGTACAGCAGTGCCCAACAGGGGACCACGAACCACTTCAATCAAATGCGCAAAAGGATTCAAATCAATCAACAAAGGATATTTCTGCAGCATGTCACGCTTGAACAGAATCGGGGTAATGTAAAAGATCACCTGGATAAAACTGGCTACGATCTGGGGCAAGTCCCGAAAACGGGCACAGAGCAACGCCAAAAGCGTAACTGCCCACATCAGATTCCAAACAACCAGCGCAAACCCCAGCACAAAAAAGTGGAGTTGATGAATGAAATCAATCTTAAAGATCAACAGCACCAAGATGACGATCACAAAGTTGTGCGCCAGCACAATCATATTGCGCCATAAGGTCTGAAACACAAAAAGCCCACGCGGCAGTGGCACTTGCTTCAGATAGGGGCTCGCACTGATGTACGCATTACAGCCATCGTTAATTGTGGTAGAGATAAAAGCCCAAAACACAAAACCAATGGCCAACAAAGGTAGATACTCACTTAACTCCGCCTTAAACAAGGTGCCATACACCAATCCCAGTGCGGTGACAAGAATCGCCATGCTGATTGTCAGCCAAAAGGGGCCTATCTTCGAGCGCGCGTAGCGTTGGCGGATCTCAACCCATCCCAATAATAGCCAGAGACTACTGGACCGCAAGCTCTGCGCCATATCCTGATAACCAATGCTGAAAAATCGTTTCATTCCACAACCTAGAAAAAACTGGCCTGTCGTCTGCCGTCAGGTCCGGCGCCGCAGTTGGCCAGCGTAGATAGCTCCACGCAAGGAGTCAGAGAGTAAACGCACCGGAATTCTAATACTTAAATTTCGGGTGAACTCAAAAATGTTGGTGAAGCCCCACCTCAGGAACTTACGCTGGATATCGTACTCAAGGCGCGCATATCGTTGTCCGCCGCGGCGAGCAATCATGTTACGCCCAGCGCGTACCCAGACCGTTGGCTCATTCATATTGTCCAGCCGGGCACCTTGCAACAGCAAACGCACCCACAGCGCATAGTCCTCAAAACATTGATCATTCTGATAGTTACCAGCCTCCAGAACACGTTGTTTACGGAACATGACTGCCATATGGTTGAACGGATTGCGCCACCGTGCATAGCGAATCAGCTCGCGCTCTCCGCAGGGTACGGATTTCAACAGCAGATTCGGCTCCTGATAGCTATGCTCAAACTCCAAAATCGAAGAGCTGAAAGCATCAATACCAGGATGAGCCTGAATAAAAGCGAGCTGGCGCTCAAAGCGATCGGGCATGCATAAATCATCAGTATCAAATCGTGCTACCCATTCATGACGACAGTGCAACAAACCCTCGGCCAAAGCGAGGCCCAGACCACGGTTTTTCGGTAGTGGCACAATTTTCAGGGGCAGCCGCCCTTGGAAGGATCTTATAACCATCAACAGAGGTTCAGATACGGGACCGTCCAACACGAGCACCAACTCGTCAGGCAGCACACTACCCTGGCAGATACTCTCCAGGGCCAATCGACAATGCTCTGGTTCGTCCCCGTCGTAGGTGGACATCAACAAGCTAAACAATGTGGACATAAAAGGCGAGAGTGTATGGTCGTCAACACTAAATCTAAATAATTATCATTAAAGAGTTAATCAGCTGCGCTATTTAATCATCTATTAAAACAACATTAAGCCGACCATATAAAGCAACTTGTAACATTACTTAAGCGAAAGGTAGCACTCACCCCAAAAACCGCACTTCTTGAAGTGCGGAACGAACACCATACCAAAAACAGCCTCTCTTTTAACAAAGAAAAAGCGTCTCGATAGCCAAATCCAGAAAAAATTTTCTAAAATAAAACAATAAAATCAATGCACTGGAGTAAAAAAGCTCGTATTAATTAATGTTTTTTAATCAACAAGCCATAAAGCAGATGCCATTTACCCTGAGTCTGTGTTTTCGAACAGGATAAAACCGAGCGGTTGTAAAAGAGGTGATTAACTAAATAAAAAAAACATGATCAAATTATCACTACAGACAGTGATAAATTTTTTTCGAAAACTCAAAATAAACGACGTAGCCATTTTCTCACTCAGGCGAACAAGTCACAAGACCTTTTTCACAACCCCCACTCTCGAAATCATATAGATTTCCTGGATTCGCGAACAGCCACTATGCGTCAAACGAGTGTTCTCTCAAAGCTCCAGGCCTCTTGGTAGCTGAGTTCAAATTCATACAATTTAGGTTGTTAACCACTATAATAACTAGCCCTTTCCTTGCTGCTCATTGGGCTCCGTACCGAGCCAAATCAAGCGTGCATGAAGCTAAGACCCAAGCCTCTGGGCCAAGCGCCTCCCTTGCAACTTGCCTGACAAACAGCTACCAAGCGATTTCTTTCATACGCGTCACTAGCGCCACTCTCTCCATGAGCGCCATCCAGCCAGCTACGGTCAGCATTATCATGCCAGCCTTTAATGCTACCCATACCCTCCCCCATTCCCTGGCGTCTGTACGCCAACAAAATTACCCATATTGGGAGTTGTTGGTCATTGACGATGGATCCAGTGACAATACGGCGGGCTACACAGCAGAGCAGGCACGGAAAGACCCTAGAATCAAGCTCATCCGGCAAGTCAAAAACCAAGGGGTCGCAGCTGCACGCAACGCAGGCATTGCTGCTGCACAAGGCAAATACATTGCTTTTTTAGATGCTGATGATCTCTGGCTGCCAGACAAGCTCAGCCGACAAATCAGTGCTATGCGGGAGAATCGCGCTACCGTTTCCATGACTGCCTATTACCGTTTCAATAAGGCTCCGGAATGGCAAAGCACAACCACCCCACCTAATTGGTTAAGCTATACAAGCCTTCTGAAAGGAAATGCGATAGGCAACCTGACTGGCATGTATGATTGCCATGCAATAGGAAAGGTATATCAACGATCTGTACGCCATGAAGACTACTTAATGTGGCTGGAGGTGGTCCGTAAAGCAGGCAGAGCACTTGGACTACAGGAAGTTCTGGCAGCCTATCGTGTCAGTACTGGCAGCTTGTCGGGCAACAAGTTCAAATCCATACAATGGACTTGGCAAATTTATCGTCGTCATCTAAAGCTACCTTTTGTACAGTCTATCTACTTAATGTTTCACTACGTAGTGAAAGCAGCTTTAAAACGAGCCTAGACACCATGAGCCATGTCGAGCAGCCACTACCGTGGGTCGACTTCATCCTAGTGAATTACAACGGCAGCAAAAAAATTGTCGAGACTATTGACAGTATCAAGCAGCACTGCGCTTCACACCTTTATTCCATCACCATCGTTGATAATGCGTCTACTGACCAAAGTTGCCGCCTGATTGCCGAGCAACATCCTGACGCCCAGATCATTCAAGCAGACCAGAACCACGGCTTTGGCAAAGCCTGCAACCTCGGTGTTGCTCAAACTCAGGCCCCCTACATCCTGCTAATCAACCCAGATGCTCGCCTGCAGACCAACGTACTGAACATCTTTGAACAGTTCCTGAATGCATACCCTAACAGACCCTTGCCTATTCTTGGCGGATTAGCACTAGACGCAAAAGGGCGTCCAGAATTTTCCTTCGAACGTTTTCCAAGCTGCTACACCTTGTTCTTGAAAGCTTTGGGTTTGGGGCGTTTATTGCAAAGCCGAGATGCATACACCAACCCCACACAAGTCGATCACGTATCAGGAAGCTTGCTACTGATAGGCCGAGAGCAATACGCCGCCTTGGGTGGCTTTGATGAACAATTTTTTTTATATTTTGAAGAAACTGATCTGCAATTCCGCGCGCGGGAGATCGGTATTATGTCCTACCATATTCCAGCAGCACGCTATTTTCATGAAGCTGGAGGCACCTTCAGCGACTCGTCTTTCCGTAGCCGATGCTATAGCAACGGCTTGCGCACCTATCTACGCAAGCGTTATGGTAAAGCCGGCTACCTTATATTTACCGCTTATAGTGGATTGACCCGCATCACTCACCCTGCTCGCGATGCCGTTAAACGCCTTTTGGCGGGCAAGCACTAACGCGCCCCAAAGCCAGTAAGCATGGTCTTCACCGTCAAAAATACGATATAAATATCCAACATCACCGAGCAGTGTTTGATGTAGTAAAAATCGTGCTCGATCTTGACGCGTGTCTCGTCCTCATTGGCCACATACCCCTGACGAACTTGCGCCCACCCGGTAATACCAGGTTTCACCACGTGACGGTAGCTATAGAACGGAATCTTCTCGTCGAACTCCCGCACAAAAGAAGGTTGCTCTGGGCGAGGGCCGATCAAGCTCATCTCGCCTCGCAGCACGTTATAGAACTGCGGCAGCTCATCAATACGTAACTTGCGAATGATTTTGCCCACACGAGTAATTCGAGGATCATCCTCCCCAGCGAACTGCTCGACCACACAATCCTGGTCAAAACGCATGCTGCGCAGCTTGTAAATAGTGAACTCACGATTTCCCAAACCAATCCGCTGCTGGGAGTAAATGACCTTGCCAGGACTTTCCAGGCGAATCGCCAGCATTGCCAGCAAGCACACCGGCACCACTACCACGGAACTGAGAATGACCATGGCATAGTCAAAAATCAATTTCAAAATCTCGTAGCCTCGTGATGGAAGCAAAGAGCCAATTGTATTTTCCGACATGCGGTCAATCTTGACGCGCCCAGTCAGCGATTCAAAGACCTGCCTGGAGTTATAGACCGCTACTCGATCCAGCGCACACCGTGTCAAGAAACGTTCTGCATCAGGCTGTATACAGGAAAAGTCCGCCACTACCCCATCGTAGCGATACCCGACAAGATCATAGTCTTTCAGCAAGCGACCATCCAGGCCTGGCAGGTCCAGCAAGGTTTCGGCCTCTCCCCCAGGAACAATCGCCAATTTCAGTACTCGATAACGGCTGGTAAACAAACTCTCCAACAAGAACCATGCCAATGCCAGAAAACTGCTGCTTAACAATAAGGCTCGCGAAGCGTCGTAACGAAATACAAAGCTGGTGATGTAAATAAGGGCATAGGTCACTCCTACCGTAGGAATAATCAACCAGGCACTACGCGCTCCCGGATAGCCTTGTTGGCTTTTATCGATCAGCAGCTTGCAAGCTACGAAGGCCACGATCACCAGAACCAGTGCAGTACGCTGCCCATTATCCAGGTTCCACAAAGGTCCCCACCCCCACAGCAACAAAACAGGGACAAGCACCACCACGGCGAATCCAATCAACCACGAGCTTGGCCCGGATAATAGGAGTATCTCGTGCAAACGCTTAAACCGCCTGATTTTTATTTGATTCATCGAAGCACTAATAACCTAAAATAGACCATTTACGCGCCAATTATACGTCGCTCCCGTCTGCGTCCAACCAAACCCTGATAGATTTACTTGACGTGCTGAATATATAAACTCGCCTTGCTGGCGAAGCCTGTTGATCCGCTATTGTTTCCGCAAATTTTGGCATTCCCCCCTCTTATGTCCGAGCCCGTATCCAAGTCTCTTTTTTCATTTAATGCGGCTGCTCACCTGGGCGTAAGCCTGTTTTTCATCAGCCTGCTCTCTACCCGTAATGTTTATTCTGCAGGGGTGATTCTGCTGCTGGTCACGACTCTGTGCTGGTATCTGAACTCTTTGCGCTCCTGCCAGTCTTTGCGAAGTCAACGCATTAGCCGCGGCCTGTACACGATACTGGCACTGGTCTTTGCCAATGGGCTGCTGGTTTGGTTCTTGCACCAAAACCCGGGCAATCAGCTGGATCTGCTTAGCCGCTATCTATTACTGGTCCCCATCTTTTACATGCTCAGCTCTCTGCGTTTACATAACGGGGTGATCTGGGTTTGCTTTGCACTGGCCAGCCTGTCTGCCCTATGGATCATTCCCGCCCAGTATGGCGGCCCGCTGCATGATGGTCGGATCTACGGTTATACCGGAGCCATCCAGTTCGGCAATATTGCCCTAAGCTTGGCTTGCTTTTGTCTGGTGGCCTTCTTAAGCCAACTTAGCCAGGCACAGCGTTCTACCCCTATTCTTCTTGTTTCACTCCTGGGCTGCCTGGCCGGTTTCTTGCTGTCATTATTGGCCGGTAGCCGTGGCGGCTGGATTGCTCTGCCCGTCGTATTCTTGATCCTTTCCTACGTCTACTTGCCCAAGCAGCATTTCCGACGCGGCATGATGATTCTTTCGCTGGCCGCCGCCCTAAGCGCCAGCATTCTCTGGCAAACCGATACGATCCAATCGCGTATCGCTCTGGCACAACACGATATTGAACAATTTGAGGCTGGCAACTCCAACACCTCCATTGGAGCCAGGTTTGCGATCTGGCAAGCCAACTGGAAGCTGATCCAGGAACGCCCCCTGTCGGGCTGGTCCTATCAACAACACGAACAGGCCCTCACCGAGCTGGTCAGAACCGGACAAGCTGATGCAGTGGTCCTGAACTTGGCCAATTCGCATAACAACTACATTGAAACCTGGGTGGATTTGGGGCTGTCAGGGCTGTTATTACAGATACTGCTTCTGCTGTACTGCTTTTATGGTTTCATTCGGCGTGTGCATGCTTCTGAGCCACATACTCGCGCTTATGCTGTCTGTGGCAGCATTGTTATCGCCATCTACACGCTGGCAAACCTGACTCAGAACATGATGGAGCGCAACAATACGCTCCTGTTCCTCCTGATCAGCATCGCCTTGTTCTGGAGCCAGATTTACCCCAATCAAGCCAAATTGCGGTCTGAGCCTTAGGCTATGTCTGCCAAAAAACTATTAGGTAATTCGTTCTGGAATCTGAGCTCCTATATGGTGCTCATGTTCGCCTTCTTGCCCTCTATGGGTATGATGGCGCGCATTTTGGGCCTGGAACCTTTTGGTATTTACACCCTGCTCTTTGCCTTAATTGGCTATGCCAGCATGTTTGACTTGGGGATCAGCCGCGCCTTGATCCGAGCCATTGCCATGGCAGACAAGCAAACTCAACAGATCCAGTCCATTCTGGGCACTGCTACCTTGCTGATCCTGTTCAGTAGCGGTGTCGCTGCAGCGCTGGTTTTCCTTTTCAGCCCCTTGCTGGTGCAATGGCTCAATATCAGCCCAGGCCTTCGCGCCGACAGCCTGTTCGCCTTTCGACTGATGGCGCTCAGCTTGCCATTCCTGCTTTTGCAAGCAGTCTGGCTGTCATATCTCGAAGGCTTGTCCGACTTCAAGCAGGTCAATATTCAGCGCACCCTCAGCGGCCTGCTGCTCGCGATACTGCCGTTGCTGGCCATCCTGTATCAGGCCAGCCTGAGCTTTGCTGTATTGGGCCTGTTCGTCGGACGTCTGTTTACCTGCGTATTGGCCTATTTCTGGGCTCTACCCACTTCTCTTCGCAAAGGCTTGTGGCACTGGGACAGGCAACAAGCTCATGGTTTGCTACGTTTTGGCGGCTGGCTGACAGTCAGCAACGTGATCAGCCCTTTAATGGTGTACTTTGATCGCTTCTTGCTGTCCAACCTGAACGGCGCCACCACAGTCAGCTTTTATACAGCGCCCGCAGAAGCCATTACACGCTTATTGAACATTCCAGGCGCCGTGGTCCGAGTAATTTTCCCTTTGATCAGCGCACAGAAGGACACTCGCCAAGAAACTCGTCTGACGTATCTCTTGCTACTGGGAGTCTGTGGACTGATCAGCTTGGCAGGCATCGTTGGAGCAAAGTGGCTTATCCTGCTTTGGCTGGGTGAGGCCTACGTTGAACAATCGGTACCCCTGCTACAGATTTTGCTGGTGGGCTTCTTTTTCAATGCCATCGCCCAGATCCCTTACACGGTTATTCAAGCCAAGGGACACGCTCACATTACCGCCTATGTGCACTTGGCCGAGATCCTGCCATATATAGCTTTGCTCTATGTCTTGATTTCCCACTTAGGCTTGCTAGGTGCCGCAATTGCCTGGACCAGCCGGGTTATCGTAGACTGCCTTGCCCTTTTAATTCTGGCTAATCGTTATCGCTAAGCCTTACGGAACGCTACTTTATCGTCATGCATATTCTCGTTACCGGTGGCGCCGGCTTTATTGGCTCAGCATTGGTCCGTCACCTGATCCAGGCCACAGAACACCACGTCCTTAATGTCGACAAGCTGACTTACGCAGGCAATCTGGAGTCCCTGGTAGCCGTTCAGAACGACCCACGGTATCAATTCGCTCAGCACGATATTCAAGATGCTGCAGCTATTCAAACCCTCCTGCAGAAATTTCAACCAGACGCCATCATGCATCTGGCCGCTGAGTCCCATGTTGATCGCTCTCTGGATGGCCCCGCCGCATTTATACAAACCAATATCGTTGGCACAAGCACCCTTTTGGAGTGCGCCCGCCGCTATTGGAATGAACTGCCGGAGCCCAAAAAATCGCGCTTCCGCTTTCACCACATCTCGACTGACGAGGTCTATGGCGACCTGCACAATACAGACGATCTGTTTGTAGAAACGACACCCTACGCTCCCAGCTCACCTTACTCCGCCAGCAAAGCCAGCTCGGACCACCTGGTCAGAGCTTGGCAACGTAGTTATGGCCTGCCAACCCTGATCAGCAACTGCTCCAACAACTACGGGCCCTATCACTTCCCCGAAAAACTGATTCCACACATGATCCTGAATGCCCTTAAAGCACAGGCTCTGCCCGTCTACGGAGAAGGCAAACAGATCCGGGATTGGCTATACGTGGAAGACCATGTCCGCGCTCTGCTAACGGTGCTGGAAAAAGGCCAGGTAGGAGAAACCTACAATATCGGTGGCCATAACGAGCAACAAAACATTCACGTGGTGCAGCAAATCTGCACCTTGCTTGAAGAGTTGGCCCCGGAAAAGCCCAAGGGCCTGCAACACTACGCCGACCTGATCACCTTCGTCCAGGACCGACCTGGGCATGATCAACGCTACGCGATCGACGCCGGTAAAATCGAGCGGGAACTCGGCTGGAAACCGCAGGAGACCTTTGAGACGGGCCTACGCAAAACCGTCCAATGGTATTTAGAGAATTCCGGCTGGTGGGAGCGCATCCTGAACGGCCGTTATCAGCTCCATCGCTTAGGTCAAACAGAATCATGAAAGGCATTATTCTCGCCGGTGGGTCTGGAACCCGCTTGCACCCTATTACCCTGGGTGTTTCCAAACAGCTATTGCCTATCTATGACAAGCCCATGATCTACTACCCCTTGTCCGTGCTGATGTTGGCGGGCATACGGGAAATCCTGATTATTTCTACCCCTACCGACCTGCCCAGCTTTCGCACCTTGCTAGGTGATGGCGGCAAATTCGGTATCCAGCTTAGTTACGCGGAGCAACCCTCCCCCGACGGTCTGGCGCAAGCTTTTCTGATTGGCGCCAACTTTATTGGGTCTGATCGCGTCAGCCTGATCCTGGGCGACAATATTTTTTACGGCTACGGTTTCAGCCAGATGCTGAAAGAAGCAGCCCAGCGTGAGCAGGGTGCCACTATTTTTGGCTATCAAGTCAGTGATCCCGAGCGGTTTGGTGTGGTGGAGTTCGATCCACAAGGCAAAGCAATTTCTATTGAAGAGAAGCCCCAGCAGCCGAAGTCAAACTTCGCGGTAACAGGCTTGTACTTTTACGATAACTCGGTCGTTGATATTGCACGGCAGGTACGCCCTTCGGCGCGGGGCGAACTGGAAATTACGGATGTCAACAACGCCTACCTGCAACAGAACAGCTTGCATGTCAGCCTGCTGGGCCGAGGCTTTGCCTGGCTGGACACAGGCACGCACGAAAGCCTGCAAGAGGCGGGAAGTTTTGTTCGTACTATCGAACATCGCCAAGGCTTGAAAGTCGCTTGCCTGGAAGAGATCGGTTTCAGGCAAGGGTGGCTAAGTCGCACAGAACTGAAGCAACAAGCACAAGCCCTAGCGAAAACCGAATATGGTCAATACTTGTACAAGCTGTTGCAAGATGAGCCCGAGTCGGAAAAAACAGCTTAAACCTATAGTAATTAAACCCGTCGCAAGGCTCGGACCGTTTGCAAATACTGACCAGCATAATGCTGGTCAAGATAATCTGCGTACTGGTCCTGCCATACCTGGCGGGCACGTGCGGCCGCAGCCTGAATCTGCTGCATATCCAGCCCCTGCAACCACTCTGCAATCGCCGACTGACCTTCCTCAACAGCCCAGCCCGTCTGATGAGCACGGACTTTATCTGCCGTTGGAATTCCCGCTGTAGTGAGCATGGCCCGCCCCAGCATCAGATGCTCGTAGTACTTATTCGGTGCTGCAAATAAATGATTAGGCACTCGTTTGTAGTACATCCCCACCACAATCTGGCAGGACTGCATTATCTGTAGCCCTTGCACCGAACTTTGAGCCCCGTAGTAATGGATATGTGAATATTGTTGAGCCGACCGCATAAACAAGTCAGCCAGCGGGCCATAGCCAGCCACATGCAACTCACAGGCCGGAAATTGTTCACAGACAGCCAACAAATCTTCCAGGCCTCGATTTTTGGCCTCCAGCACACCAAAATAAGCAATTTTGAGAGGCTGTTGGTCCGACACAGGCGCGTACTCCTGCACCTCTGATTTCTGAGGTACGTTCTCCAGCACCATGACAGAAGGCAGCGCCCCGGGGCTCAGCCCGTGTTGCTCAAACCTGCAGGGATCAGCCAAAATCCCTGCATTGGCAGTCTTCAACAGGTAGTTCTCCAACTTATCGACCCAACTGCCCAACGCCCCAGGAAAATAACGCAGCGAGCTGTACTTGTCGTAGACATCAAAAATCCATGGCTTGCGGCATAAAGCAGCATATACCTTTACAGCCATAGCCGTATCCAGATCCATCGCATGGACCAGATCTACGTTACGGTTGTTCTTGAGCAACCAACGCAATACAAACAGGTTCCAGAAAAAAATACCAATCAGGCTGCGCCACCCGGCACCTAAGGCGGCCGGGCGCGAATAATAGGTATCGTTGCTGTTTTTTTGTGCCGGAACCGTACCACGCTCCCACCCCACAAAGTGATAAGGAATTTGGGCCTCATCCAGGACCTTCAAATACTTGGCGAGTTTGCCATCCACGTGGCGTAAGTACGAGCGAATAAAAACCACCATCCTGCTGTCGTCCAGTGTTTTACCAAGCTATCCACAATAGCTAAAAAAAACCCAAATAGATACAATTTCCATCAGCGGCGCATACTCGCTACCAGCGATTTACAATCTCATGCTGGTCTTAGAAGCACTGGCGCTGCGCACCTTTGCCCGACTTTGGATTGACGCGGCAACTCAAGCACCTCACCCCCACATCGACATGACCATATATCCCACTCGCCTGGCGGGCGTTCTGATTATTGAACCTACTGTTTTTGGTGACGAACGAGGATTCTTCAAAGAAACCTATCATCAGCAACGCTATCAAGAGCAAGCGGGGATCAGCCTTCCCTTTGTGCAAGACAACTTTTCACGTTCTGAAAAGGGGGTGCTACGGGGGCTGCATTTTCAGAAAACCCGGCCTCAAGGCAAGCTGGTTAGCGTCAGTCGGGGAGCAGTATACGATGTGGTCGTAGATATACAGCCAGACTCATCCACTTTTGGCCAGTATGTCGGTGTTGAACTGAGCGAATCGAATCACAAGCAGCTGTGGATCCCCCCAGGCTATGCTCACGGTTTTTGTGTGCTATCAGACTTTGCCGACTTCAGCTACAAATGTACCGACTTTTACTTCCCACAGGACGAAGGCGGGCTGGCTTGGGACTGCCCTGAGATAGCAATAGATTGGCCCATTCAGAACCCTCAATTATCCGAGAAGGACAAACACTATCCTGTGCTGAGCCAGCTCGTCGCCCAAGGCCAGGCCTGAGTCCATGACACGTCCTACCATCCTGATTACAGGGGCTCACGGTCAACTAGGTCAGTCCTTCGGATGCTTAAGCGTGGCCCCTGACCCAAGAGTCGAGCTTGTCATGCTTGGACGTGCTGAGCTGGACATTACTCAAGCCGACTCCATTGCTTTAGCATTGGAACAACATCGTCCCAATGTCGTCATCAACACGGCTGCCTACACCGCAGTCGACAAGGCTGAGTCCGAGCCAGAGCCAGCACATCTGATCAACGGTATAGCCACCGGCCTTCTAGCATCTGTCTGCGCCGAACGTGGCATAGGGCTGATACACGTGTCTACAGACTATGTTTTTGACGGTCTGGCAAAGCAGCCCTATACCGAAGATGCCCCTACGCAGCCTGCCAGTATCTATGGACAAAGCAAATTGGCAGGTGAACAAGCAGTCCTGGCTGCCCTGCCCTCGGCCGTCATTTTACGCACCAGCTGGGTGTTCAGTCAGTTCGGAAACAACTTTTTGAAGACCATGCTTCGCTTGGGTAATGAACGCACCGAACTGAGCATTGTGGATGATCAGGTTGGTGGCCCCAGCTACGCGCCGCATATTGCTCACGTATTACTCCAGCTGGCAGAACGGCTTTGCCAATCCAAACAGAAGGGCGGCGACAAGCTACTGTCTCCATCAGGCATCTACCATTTTGCCGGCCAGCCCTCTGTAAGCTGGTATGGCTTCGCTCAGGAAATCTTTGATCAGGCCGTCAGACTTGACCTGCTGACTCAAGCACCACGGCTGACCGCCATCTCTACCAGCCAGTACCCAACACCTGCCAAGCGGCCGGCGCACTCCAGCCTGCAGCAAGACAGGCTGGATGCTTTGCTCGGTACAGAACATATAGAAAGAAACTGGCAACACGGTATCGAGCAAAGTCTGCTTGCCCTGAAACAGATGTAGTGAACCAAGCCGCATCGGTGCTGCAAACAAAGCTGATGATGCGTTTAGTCTGCGCTGCAGTAGCCGAGTTCGGTCAATCAGGTACACCGACCGCCACTAGGAGTCTCTACCTATACCTCTGACACAGTCGCAACTCAGGTGGTTGGTTACTGTTGCTGTTGCTGTTGCTGTTGCTGTTGCTGTTGCTGTTGCTGTTGCTACCAGAAAATTAGAATTTCTAGCCCATCCGTCCAGCTGCTTCAGACGCAAAAAAGCCACCCCTAAGGGTGGCTTTTTCACGGATGCTACCGACTCTTGAGCTTAGTGCTTGCGCGCGTTGCTCAAGCGACGTGCTGCGGCAGCTTGAGCGGCCAGCATGGCCAGCTCGGCTTCCACAACAGCGATATCGGCCTTGTCCTTGGTGTTACGCAGGGCTTCTTCCGCATGCTTGCGGGCTTCCAGCGCCTTTGCTTCATCCAGGTCTTGTGCGCGAATCGCGGTATCCGACAATACAGTGACTTTCCCAGGCTGAACCTCGAGTATGCCGCCAGCGACAAAGATATGCTCTTCGCTGCCATCGTCCATAACGATCTTCAGCGTGCCGGGACGAATCCGCGAGATCAGTGGAGTGTGACCGGGCAAAATACCCAGCTCCCCAGCCTCGCCGGGCAGTGCCACGAACTTTGCTTCACCAGCAAAGATCGATTCTTCAGCACTAACCACGTCAACATGAAGCTTAGCCATGAGTAATCCTTATTACTGAATAGTCTTGGCTTTTTCGAAAGCCTCGTCGATCGAACCGACCATGTAGAACGCCTGTTCTGGCAGTGCATCACACTCGCCGTCGACGATCATCTTGAAGCCGCGCAGGGTTTCAGCCAGTGGAACGTACTTACCAGGCGAGCCGGTAAACACTTCTGCCACGTGGAAAGGCTGAGACAGGAAGCGCTGGATCTTACGAGCGCGGGCAACAGCCTGCTTGTCTTCTGGAGACAGCTCGTCCATACCCAGAATCGCGATAATGTCACGCAATTCCTTGTAGCGCTGCAGCGTTTGCTGAACACCGCGAGCCACTGCGTAGTGCTCTTCGCCCACAATTTGTGGATCCAGCTGACGGCTGGTGGAGTCCAGAGGGTCCACAGCGGGGTAAATACCCAGAGCAGCAATGTCACGCGACAACACAACGGTGGAGTCCAAGTGCAAGAAGGTCGTAGCAGGCGATGGGTCAGTCAAGTCATCGGCTGGAACGTAAACGGCCTGGATGGACGTAATCGAACCGGTCTTGGTGGAGGTAATACGCTCTTGCAGCTTACCCATTTCCTCGGCCAGCGTAGGCTGGTAACCCACTGCGGAAGGCATACGACCCAGCAAAGCGGACACTTCGGTACCGGCTAACGTGTAGCGGTAAATGTTGTCCACAAAGAACAGGATGTCACGGCCTTCGTCACGGAACTTCTCGGCCATGGTCAGACCGGACAGTGCCACACGCAGACGGTTGCCTGGAGGTTCGTTCATCTGACCGAACACCATGGCCACTTTGGACTCGCTCAGGTTATCCATCTGGATAACGCCAGCATCGGCCATTTCGTGGTAGAAGTCGTTACCTTCACGGGTACGCTCACCCACACCGGCAAACACGGACAGACCGCTGTGTGCCTTGGCGATGTTGTTGATCAGCTCCAGCATGTTCACGGTCTTGCCCACACCGGCACCACCGAACAGACCAACCTTACCACCCTTGGCGAACGGGCAAACCAGGTCAATCACTTTAATGCCGGTTTCCAGCAGCTCTACGGAAGGCGACAGTTCGTCGAAAGTAGGCGCAGGCTGGTGAATGGCGCGACGCTCGTCAGACTGAATAGGACCGACTTCGTCAATGGGGCGACCTAGAACGTCCATAATGCGACCCAGGGTGCCGACACCCACAGGTACGGAGATGGGAGCGCCCGAACCGGCCACTTCCATACCGCGGCGCAGGCCGTCGCTGGAACCCATGGCGATGGTGCGAACTACACCGTCACCCAATTGTTGCTGTACTTCAAAAGTCAGGCCTTTTTCTGCGAAAGCCGAACTTTCGTCAACGAGCGTCAATGCTTCGTAGACTTTAGGGATGCTGTCGCGGGGGAACTGAATATCCACCACGGCGCCGATGCACTGAACGATGGTACCGTTGCTCATGTTGAGTCCTTGCAATATAACTTTGATGGTGTGCCTTGCCGTGATTACACAGCGGCGGCACCCCCCACGATTTCAGAGATTTCTTTCGTAATCGCTGCCTGGCGGGTCTTGTTATAGACCAGCTGAAGATCGGCAATAACGGTCTTGGCGTTGTCCGAAGCGGCTTTCATCGCCACCATACGAGCAGACTGCTCGGAGGCCATGTTCTCGGCAACGGCCTGATACACCAGACCCTCTACGTAACGCAGCAACAAGTCATCAATAACCGACTTGGCATCGGGTTCGTAGATGTAATCCCAACCGTATTCGGAAGAGTTGACGCTTTCTTGCGCGACTACCTGATCACCAGCCTGGAAAGGATCTTTCAGACCGGAAGGCAGAGGCAGCAAGCGAATAAATGTTGGGTCCTGCTTCATCGTATTGACAAAGCGGCTGGTCGCCAGATAAACAGCATCAATGCGGCCTTCCACGAAGTCGTCGATCTGCACCTTGATGGCGCCAATCAGACGTTCCAGGTTAGGCGCGTCGCCCAAACCCACTTCCTGAGAAACCAGATTGGCACCAACACGCGCCAATGTTCCAGCAGCTTTACCACCCAGAGCCGTCGTCTGAACCTTAATACCCTTGTCCTCAAACTCGCGAACACGCGCAAGTACCAGACGCAGAATATTGGTGTTCAGGCCGCCACACAGACCTTTGTCCGTGCTGACAACCACGATGCCTACCGATTTGACTTCGGCAGGCTCAACCATGTAGGGGTGAGTGTAGTCGGGGTGCGCCTGCATCAGATGCGAAGCAATCTCGCGCACCTTGTCTGCATAGGGACGGCCAGCACGCATCCGCTCTTGCGCCTTGCGCATCTTGGATGCCGCCACCATCTCCATGGCTTTGGTGATCTTGGACGTGTTTTGCACGCTCTTGATCTTAGTACGAATTTCCTTGATTCCGGCCATCACACTTTCCTGTAAGGGCATTATCGGGAGCCAGACTAGGCTGTCGACTCCCGCTAATCATGACGCCGGGGTTTCCGGCGCCTGCCAACAATGATTAGAAAGCGCCGTGCTTTTTGAAGTCCTGGATGGCTGTAACCAACTCAGCCTCGTCTTCTTTAACCAGTTCCTTCTTGCTTTCGATACGCTCAACCAGGGCAGCGAACTTGCTGCGCAGGTGGTCTTTCAGGCCTTTCTCGAAAGGCAGAACCTGAGCGACTTCCAGATCGTCGAAGTAACCGTTGTTCACAGCGTACAGGCTCACGGCCAGTTCCCACACAGCCAGAGGCTGGTACTGGGGTTGCTTGAGCAGTTCGACCACCCGCTTACCACGTTCCAGCTGGCGACGGGTTGCGTCATCCAGGTCGGAAGCGAACTGAGCAAACGCAGCCAATTCACGGTACTGAGCCAAGTCGGTACGAATACCGCCGGACAGCTTCTTGATGACCTTGGTTTGAGCAGCGCCACCCACGCGGGACACCGAAATACCGGCGTTAATAGCGGGACGAACACCAGCGTTGAACAGGTCGGACTCCAGGAAGATCTGACCGTCAGTAATCGAAATCACGTTGGTTGGAACGAAAGCAGAAACGTCACCGGCTTGCGTTTCAATGATAGGCAGTGCGGTCAACGAACCGGTCTTGCCTTTCACTTCACCGTTAGTGAATTTTTCTACGTACTCGGCGTTCACACGAGCAGCGCGCTCGAGCAGACGGGAGTGCAGGTAGAACACGTCACCGGGGTAGGCTTCACGGCCTGGTGGGCGACGCAGCAACAGGGATACTTGACGGTAGGCCCAAGCTTGCTTGGTCAAGTCGTCATAAATGATCAGGGCGTCTTCGCCACGATCACGGAAGTATTCACCCATGGTGCAACCGGAGTAAGGAGCCAGGTATTGCATGGCGGCGGACTCGGAAGCCGAGGCGGCCACAACAATCGTGTACTCCAGAGCACCGTGCTCTTCGAGCTTGCGCACCACGTTGTTGATCGTGGAGGCTTTTTGGCCCACGGCAACGTAGATACATTTAACGCCATTGCCCTTTTGAGCAATGATGGTGTCCACAGCCACGGCAGTTTTACCGGTCTGACGGTCACCAATGATCAGTTCGCGCTGACCACGGCCGATTGGCACCATGGAGTCCACGGCTTTCGTGCCGGTCTGCATGGGCTGGGAGACGGACTCACGGGCGATAACGCCAGGAGCCACTTTCTCGATGACGTCAGTCATCTTGGCGTTGATCGGGCCCTTGCCGTCGATAGGCATACCCAGAGTATCAACCACACGACCCAGCAGTTCGGGGCCAACGGGTACTTCCAGAATACGGCCAGTTGTTTTAACTGCGTCGCCTTCGGAAACACCTGTGTATTCACCCAGAATCACGGCGCCGACAGAGTCGCGCTCGAGGTTAAGGGCCAGACCGAACGTGTTGTTCGGAAATTCGAGCATTTCGCCCTGCATCACATCGGACAAACCGTGGATGCGCGTAATACCGTCGGTCACGGATACGACCGTGCCTTGTGTACGAACGTCAGTCGACGCACCCAGGCCTTCGATGCGGCTCTTGAGCAGTTCGCTGATCTCGGACGGATTAAGTTGCATGTTCAGACTCCTGAAATCCTGTTTACTGACTCGCGCTATGCGGTCAGCGTATCGCGCATGCTGGCCAGCCGGGCCTGCACGGAAGTGTCGAGCACCTGGTCACCAACAATCACCCGAATACCGCCGATAAGGTCAGCGTCGACGGTCACAGTCGGTTTTAGCTTCAGGCCAAACTTTTTCTCCAGCCCAGCGGTCAGCTCAGCAACCTGAGCCTCAGCCATCGGGAAAGCACTGATAATCTGTGCCTGCGCCGTGCCTTCGAGTTGGTGTTTCAATAGATCAAACTGTTCTGCAATTTGTGGCAACAGCAAGATGCGCTGGTTATCCACCAACAATTGAAGAAAGTTGCGAGCCTTTTCGGTGACCTGTGACTTAACCAGGCCCGTAAAGAGTTCGAGTCGCTGCCCGTTATTCAGGCGCGGATCGTTCAGTGCCTCGCGCACATCGTGGAGACCGGCCACCTGAGCCATTTCGGACAACAGGGCCGACCACGATTCGAGGCCCTGGCTGTCGTCGCGTACGGCGGCGAACAGGGCTTCGGCGTAAGGTCTGGCAATAGTCGATAGTTCAGCCATGGCCTGCCTTGATGTTAAAGTTCTGCCTTGAGCTGCTCGAGCAGCTGGGCGTGCGCATTCGCGTCAACTTCGCGTCGCAAGATTTGCTCGGCACCCTTGACAGCCAAGGCAGCCACTTCGCTACGCAGACCTTCACGTACGCGTTGCACTTCCTGGTTAGCGTCTTGCTGGGCCTGCGCAATAATGCGGGCTTTTTCGGCTTCGGCTTCACGACGAGCTTGCTCCAAAAGAGCAGTCGCTTGTTTTTCAGCGTCGACAATGCGTTGATGGTTTTCGGACTTGGCCGAAGCGTCCATCAGGCTGATACGCGCTTGGGCCTGTGCCAGATCGGCCTTGCCTTTATCGGCAGCAGCCAAACCATCAGCGATTTTCTGACGACGATCATCGATTGCTTTCGTCAGTGGCGGCCATACGAATTTCATCGTAAACCAGGCCAAAACGAAAAACACGATCATCTGAAAAAAGAGAGTCGCGTTTAAATTCACGGTCGTATCCCTTCAATACCACGTGTGTAGGAAGCGGTATGCGTCCTGACACATGTATGTTCAAGTCGACAAGCGGTGCATGATCAAACCGAGCAACACACCGCTAACGACGACTGCCTGCCCGTCTGCCAAAAGCGGCAACGGACTCGCCTTATTACCCAACGAATGGGTTGGCGAATGCAAACAACATGGCGATACCGACACCGATCAGGAAAGCAGCATCGATCAGACCGGCCAACAGGAACATCTTGGTTTGCAGAGCGTTCATCAGTTCAGGCTGACGAGCCGATGCTTCCAGATATTTACCACCCATCAGGGCGATACCAATGCAAGCGCCAAAAGCGCCCAGACCGATGATGATACCGCAAGCAAGAGCAACGAGAGCTACGTTGGTCATGACAACTCCTTGGTTAAAAATCAGGTGTAATTCAAAAAAATCAAAGCGTTAGCAGGCCAGGCCTGCTCCCCCCAACCAGACACCATTGTCCAGTCGGAATCGGATTAATGGCCTTCGTGTGCTTGTCCAATATAGACAAGGGTGAGCATCATGAAGATGAACGCCTGGAGCAACACAATCAGAATGTGGAAGATTGCCCACACAGAACCGGCCAGAATGTGACCGATACCCAGTCCCAGGCTGGCGCCATTAAACCCTGTCCATGCGCCACCCAGCAGAGCGATCAACATGAAAACCAGTTCACCGGCAAACATATTGCCGAACAACCGCATGCCCAAGGACACGGACTTGGCCGCGTATTCGATGCAGTTCAGCAAGAAGTTGAAAGGTGCCAGCACAACAGCCATCAGGCCTGTGGCAGTGAACGGTGCAGTAAACAGCTCTTTGACGAAGCCGCCGGGGTGCTTGATCTTGATGCCGTAGTAGAACATCAGCAGCAGCACGCCCATGGACATGCCCATAGGCACGTTCAAGTCAGCGGTTGGCAAAATACGGTGGTAGTACAGAGGGTCGCCATGTTCGGCGGCCAGACCGGTCTGGATGAAGATCCAGCCCAGACCATCAACGGGCAGCAAGTCCAGCACGTTCATCATGACGATCCACAGGAACACGGTCAACGCCAGGGGCGAGACGAACTTCCGGGACTCAGCGTTAGGAACGATGGATTTGGCCTGGTCTTCAACCCAATCGACCAGCATTTCTACAAAAGACTGCAAGCGGCCTGGTACGCCGGCTGTTGCGGCCGAAGCGGCGCGCCACAGAAAGAAAACCACAACCAGACCCATCAGCAGGGACCAGAACATGGAGTCGTAGTTAATGACACCGAAGTTGGCCAGAACATCCTGTTTTTCACCCAAGTTGTTCAAGTGAACCAAGTGATGCTGGATGTACCCTGACTGAGGCGAAATATCACTAGCAGCAGCCATCTGTATTTACCCTGTGATGTATACGTTATGGGACGAGCCCGTGAAACAAAAATTCGTTATGGCAGCTTGCGGAAAAACAGCAGCAGCACATATCCCTTCAAGACACACAGCAGGCCAAAGAGCAAGGCAGGCCAAACTAACCAGCCCGTGTTTGCCATGGCAGCCGTTGCCAGTGTCAATACCGCAAAACCGAGTTTGAACGCCTCCCCCCAGAAGAAGGAAAGCGCCCCGGCGTTGCCGCCGCCCATCAAACCCAGCAAAAGACGCAATGCGAACAATGCGTTAGGCACAAAATAAGCAGCCGCACCAATCAGTGCTGAGGCTGCTGCATATGCGCCGGAAATCCATGCCGACAGGCCAATTGCCACCAGACCCATAAAAGCCTGGGCAACAAGTGCGCGCACAATTCCTTGCCCTGCCCGGCGAGCCATGCGGCTACGTTGCTCGGGCGTAAGTACTACGGGTTCCGGAAATGGTGGCTTGTCCCCTGCTGCCTGCACCGTGGCTGTGGTGCCTGTCTGCTGATAAATCGGCTGATTCATAGTAGGAAACAATCAGATAACGTTGTGTGGGTGGATGTACTGCAAAGGCCTTGGCCAATCCATCCGCGCAATATTATCGGCCCCTTTCAAAAGCCGGTGTCGTCAAACCCATAAAGTATAGCGTCTTTTTTTTGTTGTAAGCAAATTCAGCCTTGCTTGTTTGATACTTAATGCAAGGCTGATTTACGCAATCTCAATGGCATCAAGGGGTAAGCTTATTTTGTAACATTGCAGTGCAGCAATTTTACAACACACCCCTTGTTTTATCAGCGATTGAGAAACTTAGCGGTGCTTGAACTCGGGCTTGCGCTTCTCGACAAAGGCACGCATGCCTTCCTTCTGATCCTCTGTGGCAAACAAGCCATGGAAGTTGCGGCGCTCGAACAGCAGACCTTCTTCCAGCGACGATTCAAAAGCACGGTTCACGCACTCCTTGGCCATCAGGACAGACGGCAGGGACATGCTGGAAATAACCGTGGCGGCGTCCAATGCCTCTTCAATCAGCTTGTCGGCAGGCACCACGCGCGACACCAGACCAGAGCGCTCGGCCTCTTCGGCATTCATCATGCGCGAAGTCAGGATCAGATCCATGGCCTTGGCCTTGCCCACGGCGCGGGGCAGACGCTGCGTACCACCGAAACCGGGGATGACGCCCAGCTTGATTTCTGGCTGACCGAAACGAGCCGAATCAGCGGCAATGATGAAGTCGCACAGCATGGCCAGTTCGCAGCCACCGCCCAAGGCATAGCCAGCGACGGCGGCAATAATGGGCTTGCGGAAACGGCGCAGTTCTTCCCACTGGCCACCCAGATAGTCCTGGGAGCTGACATCGTGGTAATTCCAGTCTTTCATGGCGCCGATATCGGCACCGGCAGCAAAGGCTTTTTCGTTACCGGTCAGCACGATACAACCGATTTCGTTGTCGGCATCGTATTTCTTTAACAGGGCATACAACTCGGCGATCAGCTCGTTATTGAGCGCATTCAAAGCCTTGGGCCGATTTAATGTCAATAAAGCAACACGACCATGCACCTCTGCTTTGACTAAGGGTTCGTTCATGCTGACTCCCAGAAAAATTAAATAGAATAGGGGAATGGAACCTACACCCGTACTTTACCGTGCCGAGCCGACAGATCTCGCCGGCCACCGCCTGACTGTCCAGATACAGATCACTTCCCCCCAAACAGATGGCCAGATCTTGAGCCTTCCGGCCTGGATCCCTGGCAGCTACCTGATCCGCGACTTCTCGCGTCAGATCGAAAGCATAGCCGCCTTCTCCGGCGAAAAGCCGGTTTCCATCCGCAAGCTGGACAACCATCGCTGGCAGTGCGAACCCTGCGAGGGCCCCTTGAGCATTCAGTACCAGGTCTATGCCTGGGACCTGTCCGTACGAGGCGCGCATATTGATCAGACCCATGCTTTCTTTAATGGCACCAGCGCCCTGCTGGCCGTTGAGGGCCAGACTGAACAGCCTTGCCTGCTGGAACTGGTGTCCAACGAGGACATGGAAGACTGGCAGGTTTACACCAGCCTGCCCGAGGCCACCGGCATTCCAGGCGCGGCAGAGCGCTATGGTTTTGGCCTGTACCGCGCCAGCAATTACGACGAGCTGATCGACCACCCCATTGAAATGGGCACTCCCCAGGTCATCAGCTTCTTTGCCCACGGCGCTGAACACGAACTGGTCTTTACTGGCGTCATCCCGAACCTGGACCTGCCCCGCATTGCCCGTGACATAGAGAAAATCTGTGCCGAGCAAATCGCCTTTTTCGAACCTGAAACCCGTCGCGCGCCCTTCCTGGATTGCAGCTCGCGCTACGTGTTCATGACCATGGTGACCGATGACGGTTACGGCGGACTGGAGCATCGCGCCTCGACCGCCCTGATGGCTTCGCGTCGAGACCTGCCTACCCAGGGCCAGGACAAATCGGTGAAAAGCGCGGGCTACCAGACCTTTTTGGGCCTGGTCAGCCATGAGTACTTCCATACCTGGAACGTCAAACGCATCAAGCCCGCCGTCTTCGCACCCTATGACCTGAGCCGTGAAAACCACACCCGCTTGCTATGGGTGTTTGAAGGCTTCACCTCGTACTACGACGATTTGATGCTGCTACGCTCTGGCGTGCTGAGCGAGGCCGATTACCTCAAGTTGCTGGCCAAGAATATCAATGCGGTTGAACGAGGCCCTGGCCGCTTCAAGCAGTCCGCCGCACAAAGCTCTTTTGACGCCTGGACTCGTTACTACAAGCAGGACGAGAACTCGCCCAATGCACTGGTCAGCTACTACAGCAAGGGCGCCCTGATCGCACTGGGTCTGGACCTGTGCATTCGCAGCCATACCCAGCAGGCCAAGGGGTTGGACGATGTGATGCTCTTGATGTGGGAACGCTATGGGCGCGACTTCTATCAAGGCAAGCCTCGCGGCATCCCAGAGGACGCCATGCCAGCGCTGATTCTGGAGGCAACTGGCTATGACGCCACAGACTTCATTGCCCGCTATGTGGAAGGCTGCGAGGACCTGCCCCTGAAGCCCTGGCTGGCCGAACAAGGCCTGAAGCTGGCATGGCAAGCCTCCTCCAAGCTGCCCAGTCTGAACGCCCGCTTGCGCCAAAGCGCAGGCCAATGCCAACTGGCCACGGTATTTACTGATGGTGCAGCGCATCAAGCCGGGCTGTCTGCCGGTGATGCCCTGGTCGCTATTGACGGCTTGCGTGTCAGTGACACCGCCAGCCTGGAGCGCCTGCTGGCAGCCTATGAGCCCGGCCAGACCGTACAAGTTCACGCCTTCCGCCGCGATGAACTACACTGCTTCACGCTACAACTGGCACGCCCTGCTCTGGACGAATGCGTCCTGAGCCGCCTGTCCTGATCTTCTTTCCAGGCCCGCCAACCATGGCGGGCCTGCTACTTTGTTTTTGCCATGACTACACGCCGTATATTCATCAACAATCTGGTGGTGCAAGCCTCTATCGGCATGCTGGACCACGAACTGGTTCACCGCCAGCCCCTGCATATTGATGCCGAATTCGACACCACCATTACGCAGGACGTTCAGGACGAGGACATCGGGACCGTGTTGGACTACCGTCAGCTGCGCGAGGCACTGATCGACGTCAGCACCACGGAACACACGAATCTGCTGGAAACACTGGTAGAGCGCTTGGCTGAGCGCATCCAGAATGATTTCCCGACCGTGGAACGCGTTAAAATCCGCGCCAGCAAACCCGAGGCCTTTGCCGACTGTGATGCCGTCGGCATCGAGATTGAACGCAGCCGCTAAAGCCCCCTGCCCCGCCTCTGGCTGGGGCTACGACGACACTTCTTTCCGCTTTTCCTTATGTCCCAAGACACCAGCACCCTCCCTCCTTCCGAAACCGAGACTCCCGTGTTTGCCAGCAAAGCTGAACGCAAGCAGCGCGTCAATGACAACAAGCTGAGCAAACGCATCATGCGTGAGGTGGGCCGCGCCATCGGTGACTTCAACATGATCGAGGAAGGCGACAAGATCATGGTCTGCCTGTCTGGCGGCAAGGATTCCTACGGCCTGCTGGACGTGCTGATGACTTTGCAAAAGCGCGCTCCGATCAAGTTCGACATCGTGGCCGTGAACCTGGACCAGAAACAGCCCGGTTTCCCTGACCACATCCTGCCCGAGTATCTGGAAAAGCTGGGCGTGCCCTATCACATCGAAACTCAGGACACGTACTCGGTGGTGACGCGCGTGATTGCCGAAGGCAAGACCATGTGCTCGCTGTGCTCGCGTTTGCGTCGCGGCATCTTGTACCGTGTCGCCAAGGAACTGGGTGCCACCAAGATCGCCCTAGGCCATCATCGAGATGACATTCTGGCTACCTTCTTCCTGAACCTGTTTTACGGTGGCCGCATGAAAGGCATGCCACCCAAGCTGATGTCGGACAATGGCGAACACATCGTGATCCGCCCTCTGGCCTATGTACCCGAGAAGGACCTGATCGCCTACGCCAAGCTGAAAGAATTCCCCATCATCCCCTGTAACTTGTGCGGTTCGCAGGAAAACCTGAAGCGCCAGGAGATCAACCGCATGATTGCGGAATGGGACAAGAAATTCCCGCACCGTTCCTGGAACGTGTTTGGAGCTCTGACACGCGTGGTGCCTTCGCACCTGATGGACCCCAAGCTGCATAACTTTGCAGACCTGAAGGTCACAGGCCAGGCCGATCCGGAAGGCGATAAAGGCTTTGATCAGGATTATTTTGACGATCACCTGCCCGAAAGCTTGCTGGCCGCAGGCTTTGAGGAAGATAACGACGACGCTACTCCGGGCGTGCGTCAGGATGCCTTCACACCTGCTCAGCCTGCCGCTTCCGGTGAACAGCAGATTGTGTTCATGAGCAAGCGTCGTTCCGGCCAATAAACATGACACGCGGCTTAGCGTAGCGCTTGCCGCCTGCAAATACACAAGCGACAGACAATAAAAAGCCCCGATATAAACCGCTAGTGTCTGGAATGATATCCAGATTGTGGAGGTTTATATCGGGGCTTTTTTTGCGCCCGCTGAACGACTATCAGGCCTTAGCTCGGTTTTTGCGAACCATCCCAGCGTTCACCGGACACCTGAATATCGAACAATTCCAACACCCGCATCACCGTGTGATCGACAATATCATCGATGTTTTTGGGTCGCAGGTAAAACGCGGGCATAGGCGGGAAGATGATCCCGCCCATCTCCGTCACGGCCGTCATATTGCGCAAATGCGCCAGATTGAATGGCGTTTCACGCACCATCATCACCAAACGACGACGCTCTTTCAAGGTAACGTCGGCAGCCCGGGTAATCAGGTTGTCAGACAAACCATGCGCCACGGCGGCCAGCGTACGCATCGAGCACGGCACAATCACCATGCCCGCCGTAGGAAAACTGCCACTGGCCAAGGTTGCACCCACATCGCGGAAGCTGTGCACCTGATCGGCCAGAGCCTGAATCTCGTGCCTGCCGATATCCAGCTCATATTTGATGTTCAGCACCCCGGAGGGCGAGATCACCAAATGAGTTTCCACATCCGGACAGGACTGCAGCACTTGCAGCAGGCGCACGGTGTAGACCGCCCCGGTGGCCCCGGTCATGCCGATGACCAGGCGTCGCTTGGTGCTCACTCCAGAGCCCCAGCCTCGCGCAGCATGGTTTCCAGTTCGCCGTTTTCGTACATTTCAGACACGATGTCCGAACCGCCGACGAATTCGCCCTTGATGTACAGCTGGGGGATGGTGGGCCAGTTGGAGAAGTCCTTGATGCCCTGACGCACTTCGGCGTCGTCCAGCACGTTGACCACAACCACCTGGCTCAGGCCAACAGCGCGCAGAATCTGCACGGTGCGTGCGGAGAAACCACACTGAGGAGCTTGAGCTGTGCCCTTCATAAACAGCACAACGGGGTTTTCCGTTACGGTTTCGCGGATGAAATCTTGAACTTCACTCATGATGTTCTCTTAAGAAAAGAATTAACACTGTCCACCTGTGACCCGCCGGATTCCTGCCAGATCCTCATAACTGATGACCTGTTTGAACCCTGCCTGCCGCAGCATATTTTGCACATGGTCGGCCTGATCCCAGCCGTGCTCCATGAGAAGACTAGCACCAGGACGCAGATACGGCCCGGCTCCCTGAACTATTGTACGCAAATCCGTCAAGCCGTCAGAGCCATCGGTCAGTGCCTGACGCGGCTCGAACCGCACATCGCCCTGCGCCAGATGTTCATCATCCACTGCAATGTATGGAGGGTTGGACACGATCAGGTCAAAAGGTTCCTGGCCTGCCACGGCATCGTACCAACTCCCCAGGCAAAACTCGACTTTCCCACACAAACGCTGAGCATTTAAGCCCGCCTGCGCCAATACCAGTGTGCTGATGTCACTGGCGACCACATGGGCATCAGGACGTGCCAGCGCCAGAGAAACCGCAATGGCGCCGCTGCCACAGCCCATATCCAGAATGCGGGGAGATTGGATGTTCTGCACACGCTCCAAGGCACGCTCAACCAGGGTTTCGGTATCCGGGCGAGGAATCAGCACCGAGGGCGACACCAGAAACTCATGGCCCATGAATTCCCGCACACCGACGATATACGCCATGGGCTCGCCCGCCACACGGCGGGCTTCCAGAGCTTGATAGGCTTGGATCTTGTCCAGCGGCAACTCGTCCGTGTCGTGCGCAATCAGCCAGGAACGACCGACGCCCAGCACCTGCATCCACAGCATGTCGCGCTCCAGGCGCGGCAAGGGACTTAACGGCTGCAAGGCTCGCAAGGTACGGGGATAGTCGGCAGGCGTGGCCATTGAGGACACGGCCTGCTCACCGGATAGGTTCATGCTCACGCCTGCGCCAGATCAGCCAGCAAACCGGCCTGATGCTCGGACAGCAAGGCCTTGATCAGCTCGTCCAGATCGCCGTCCATGATGTAGCCCAGCTTGTACAAGGTCAGATTGATACGGTGATCCGTCATGCGGCCTTGCGGGAAGTTGTAGGTACGGATGCGCTCGGAGCGGTCTCCCGTACCGACCAGGCTTTTACGCTCGGCGGCTTCTTTGTCAGATTGCTCACGCTGCTGCTTGTCTTTCAGACGAGCGGCCAGCACCTGCAAGGCCTTTTCGCGGTTACGGTGCTGGGAACGGTCGTCCTGACACTCCACCACCAAACCTGTAGGCAAGTGAGTCAGACGAACGGCAGAGTCCGTCTTGTTCACGTGCTGACCCCCGGCACCACTGGCGCGGAAGGTGTCCACACGCAAATCAGCAGGATTGATGGTGATTTCAGCCAGGCCTTCGGCTTCGGGCAACACGGCCACGGTACACGTAGAGGTATGGATGCGACCCTGGGCTTCAGTCTCAGGCACACGCTGCACACGGTGCGCACCGGACTCGAACTTCAGACGCCCGTACACATCCTGGCCTTCAATTCGAACGATCACTTCCTTGTAACCACCCACTTCCGAATCGCTGGCAGACATGATCTCCGTACGCCAGCCGCAGTTTTCAGCATAGCGCATGTACATGCGCAGCAAATCCCCGGCAAACAAAGCGCTTTCGTCCCCACCGGCACCGGCGCGGATTTCAATGAACACGTTACGGGTGTCGTCCGGGTCGCGCGGCAGGAGCAGGATTTGCAGTTCATCCTCCAGTTGAGCGATACGTTCCTTGCCCAACTTGTATTCTTCTTCGCCCATTTCCTTCAATTCAGGGTCGGACATCATGTCCTGGGCCGCTTGCAGATCCCCTTCGGCAGCCTCATAGCTTTTGAAGGCTGCTACAACAGGGTCCAGCTCGGAGCGCTCGCGCGACAGTTTGCGAAACTCGTCCATATTGCTGGCAATTTCAGGCTCGGCAAGCATGGCATCAACTTCATGCAGACGGCGAGCCAATTGCTCAAGCCGACTGCGCATAGAGTCTTTCATAGGGAACAGCCTAAAGGGAAAATCAGAGGGTCTGGGCGCAGTTCAAAGCTATCGGGCTGCACCGCAGGAGAGTCGGTGAACAGACAACAGCCCAAACGCTAACGTCGACGGGTGGTCGAGGGCAACAGACGAGGCAGCAGATTCAACAATTGCTCGCGCTCGGAACCCTCACTGCGCGTCAATTCAGCCATCGGGCCGTGCATGTACTTTTGAGTCAGGCCATGCGCCAGCATTTCGATGACTTCTGCTGGATCATCGCCACGGGCCAACATGCGGCGCGCGCGCTCCAGCTCGTGTTGACGTACTTTTTCGACCGACTGCTGCACATCCAGAATGGCCGGCACAATCGCACGGGTACTCAGCCAGTGCATGTAATGCTGCACCTGGGTGTCAATAATGGCTTCAGCCTGCACCACAGCGGCCTGACGGGCATCGGCACCCCGTTGTACAAAGCGGCCCAGATCATCGACGGTATACAGGTACACGTCGTCCAGGCGACCTACTTCGGTTTCAATATCGCGTGGCACGGCCAGATCAACCATGACCACAGGGCGGTGACGACGCGAACGCACAGCTCGTTCCACCATACCCAGACCCAGAATGGGCAAGGTACTGGCCGTACAGGACACCACCACGTCAAAATCTGCCAGACGATCAGGCACATCAGCCAGCTTCATGGTGCTGGCCATGAAGCGCGAGGCCAGGCTTTCAGCCCGTTCCTGAGTACGGTTGGCGACCACGATGCTACAGGGGTTCACTGCCGCAAAGTGCGTGGCACACAGCTCGATCATTTCCCCAGCACCAATAAACAGCACTTTGGCCTGGCTCAGGTCACCAAACACACGCTCGGCCAAACGGACAGCCGCGGCAGCCATGGACACCGAATGGGCGCCAATAGCGGTTTGCGTACGGACTTCCTTGGCCACCGAGAAGGTGCGCTGGAACAATTGATGCAACAAGGTGCCCAGCGAGCCGGCCTCGTTGGCGGCACGCACGGCATCTTTCATCTGACCCAGAATCTGGGGCTCACCCAAGACCATGGAGTCCAGACCGCTGGCAACACGGAACGCATGGCGCACGGCCTCGTTCTGGTTGTAGCGGTACAGATGGGGGGTCAGCTCGGCAGAGCGCAGACTGTTGAAGTCTGCCATCCATTCGGGCAGACGCTCAGCCACATGGGGCTCGGCCGCACAGTAGATCTCGGTACGATTACAGGTAGACAGAATGGCTGCTTCACGGACACCGGTGCCGAACGTGGCACGCAAGGTATCAAGCGCAGGCTTTAACACATCGATCGGAAACGCAACGCGCTCGCGCACGGCAACGGGCGCGGACACATGATTCAGACCGAAGGTTAGAACATCTACAGACATGAGCAGTACAGGCTATAGCCCTGAAAAGACCAAGACTGGCAATTTTGCAAAGGCAAAACGCATGAAATTTAAGTGATTTTACGCCGCAAGCCGCAATTTTGCCAAAAATGTTACTTGAATTGCCCTTTTGTGATTACAATTGCACTCCTTTATGCAGCCCTCTTTTCGCTGAAAAGGGCCTCCCCCTAGGGGTACGGCAAATTTGAAGTCGAAAAGATGCATAAATTTTTTGTTGTACTATGCGCACAAATTAAAAAACGTGGTATAGTTCTATTTTTACCGAGCAGTACACGTTGGCCTGGTAGCTCAGTCGGTAGAGCAGAGGATTGAAAATCCTTGTGTCGGTGGTTCGATTCCGCCCCAGGCCACCAAGAATTCAAGCAAAAAGCCCAGTCAAACGACTGGGCTTTTTGTTTTTCTACTTGCCAGATGCGCATCAAACAGCCAGAGCAACTGGATTACCCATATGCGCATGGCTCAAGCGAACACCTCTTTGCTGGGCCAATATCGAGATTCTCGATATAACGGAAGTATCGATAATCTCGATACTTGCTGTTCCAGCCCCCCGTCGCCCTCAAAACCCCACCGGCTCCGCCATCCAGCCAAACCCGGCCGTCATGGTCGGTGGTGGTTTCAGACAGGAATTGCGCCCCTGCCGCAGTTCTGTCCAGTTTCCAAGCAAGGCCTGTTCGCAATGCGCCTCTGCCCGGCGCAGCTCGTTGCGTGCCTTGCTGGTGGTGACGCCGAAGCGTTCGGCCACCACACTCAGGCTCTGTTCTTCCAGCCGGGCCGCCAGAAAGATGGCGCGACGTTGGCGGGGCAGCAGCTCGATGGCGTAGATCAGGACGGACAGCAAAGATCGGCCGATCAGGCTGGACTCTGGCCCCGGCATGGGGGAAATCTGCTGATGCTCTTCCAGTTCCTCCAGGGGCACCAGCGTCCCTCTGCCGGACTCGGCTCGCCATTCATCGATCGCCAGATTGCTGGCCATACGCAGTAAATACAGGCGGGGGTTGGCGACCGGCCCGATCTCCCGGCTGCCATGCAGACGCAGCCAGGTGTCGTGCAAGGCATCCGCTGCGCGGTCGCGGCAGCGCAGGCGGATGGTCAATTGACGCAGCAGCTCTTCGTAGTGCACCTTCAGATACAAGCACAGTGAATACTGCGGCGTCACACACTCTTCATTACGCTTGCGTGTAGGCAAGGGCAGGCAAGTGGACAGCATGATCAGATCTCCCAGGCTCAAGCTACAGTGTCATCCGCCGCCGCTCCTCGGGCGTCAACCGATCCAGAGCGGATTGCGGATTGGCGCCCAGTCCCAGGACCTGCACCGTACTGTCTTGGCGATACGCAGAGGCATCTATCCTGGAAGTCGCTGGGCCTGCTCCTGATGATGTGGCCCCGCCCCCTGACTGCCCTGCATCCCCAAATCCCAGAATCTGCACAGTAATGACCGAAGGCAGATTCTGACGAGCCTGTGCACGAGCGCGGTTGACCGTATCCTGCGCCGCCGATGCGGCCGACGATGCTGTCGCGCTGGCGTTACTCAAGGCGCCTGTGTTGACGGTCGCCACCACCGGAATTCCCTTGGACTCGCCCTGTACCTGAATATTGTCTGCATTGACCACACGCAAGGCGGCGATATTGATGTCGCCCGACACGCGAATCCCTGCCTCGCCCGCGTCCACCGTTCCCAATGGCGCAATCAGATCGATATAACCTGGCGGGACCTCGGGAACCGGGTTCAAGGTAGCGATACCTGCACCGGTATTAGGCGTTGATGGTGACAAGGCCACATTGCCAAACAGATCGTAAACACGACGTTGCGGCGTGTAGACCACCGTGGTCTTGCTACCCCGACCCGCGTTAATGTCCCCTGCTGCCGACCAGGCCAGAATATTGCCGCCAAAGGTCGTAAAGACCCGGCTCTGTCCCATCAGAATGTCGCTTTGCGAGAAGAAGTTGATGTCCCCTTCCCCTTGCGTGATCACACCCGATCCCGGACCAGGGTTAAAGCCACCATCAATCCCCACCAGGGCACGCCCGCCGGGAGTCAGGATGCTGATATCACCACCAAAGTTGGTGTGAATACCCGCATCCAGCACGTCGTAGAACGACACGTTGTAACCCGGACTGCCCAAGGCCTCCCACTCGGTCTTGGTGATGTAATCCAGCTTGGGAGTGGGTCGACTCTTGCCCGTCGTGTTGTTCACGTAATCCGCGTCGTAATACAGCGCACTGCTGTACATCGTCAAATCACCCGTGTAGCTCAAGGCCTTGCCTTGAGCATCCTGTTCGGGGAACAAGGTGGCAATCGCTTCACGACCACGCAAATAGCTGCCTGCGCGCTTGCTGTCACTATCGTTGTACTCACGGCCCGATGCCTTCAGCTCTGCGTAGTACACATTACGCAGATAGCTGCGTTGCTGCTCGGGCGGCAAGGCCTCGAAGAAGCTGCGGGCGTCCATACTGGCCGCATCAAAATGCAGGCCCAGGCCGTTCTTGTCGCCAAAGCGGGTGCTCAACCAATTGACCAAGTGCAGCTGGCTCTCCAGCTTGTACTCTCGCGCCAAGGGACGACTGGAGGCATTGCGGCCTTCAGCCCTGGCCTGATCGCGTACTTGGTCCAGCTCTCCCTGCTTCTCGTGCAGGAAGGCTTGTGCGCCGGCTTCATCGCCTGTGTAGCCAAACTCGCGTTGCAGCCATTGCCCCAGCGTCAGGCCACCGCTATAGATGTACAGCGCCTTGCCCTGTTGATCTGCAAACGGCAGCTCCAGATCAGCCTGATTCTCGGGGTTCAGATAGCGCGCCGCAAAGTCGTTCCAATGCGCTCCTTCGCCCATTCCGGCCGAGACCGAAATACTGGCGCCGCCACCACGACTATCGGACAAGGCACTGCTCAAGGGCCCCAGACTCTTGATCTCGCCCTTGTCAGCCAGATACACATGACGCCCGGCCGACACGTCCAGCAAACCTGGCCCCAAGATATAGAAGCTGCTGTTACGCACGTCCCGACCCGCTTCAACAATGGAAATATCGTCTGCCCAGGCATGGGTAATCAAATTACCGCGTGTCGTCGCAGTGGCACTCTTGGCCCCTGCCACGGCATCTTTCTGCCCCAGGCGTGTGCCCGAGTCGGTAATGTCACGCCCGGCCCGAATCGCCACAGGAACCGAGCCTTCCATACGTGAGCCCTGCGAGCCCGGTGGGTATCCCAACAACACTTCCTGACCGACGCGCAAGCCAACAATGTCGCCGTTGACGGCGTAGTAACGAGCGGGCTGACGTTGAGCTGCGGCAGTACCGATATTGACCGGCGTACCAAACACAAACAAGGAACCTGTATTTTGACGGCCTCCGTACAGCGAAGTGATCGCCTTGCTGCTGACGGTGAACCAGTCGTTGAGCTTGACGGCCTCGCCATCCACGTTATGAATTATGCGGGGGTTATAGCCGTACTCGCCGCCCCCTGTCTGCGATAGCAAGCCTACAAAGGCAGGACGGAAGGGGCTGGACATGGCCGCTGCGTCTGCCGCCGAGGCCGAGAAAACGTAGCCGGCCGCCTGAATGGAGCCCCCCGCCAGGAACTGCAGTTCACCACGCCCTGTTGCGTTGACAAACTGCTCGCCCATTGGCGAAGGGGCCAGTACCGTACCAAAGCCATAACGCAATATTGAATTGCTGGGTACAGTGGCATCGCTGGCACTGGCTCCATACTGAATATTGCCGTTAGCGGCCGCCGCACGCAGGATAGAAGGATAGAAATGACCATCTGCGTTATGGGACTGGTTGCGGCCTGGGTCGCCCCAACGCGTATCCTCATACGCATTGCGCTCATCCCAGGACGTGGTGGGCGTCAGGTTGCCCCCCACACTCAACAAATCAATTGCCGTCGCCGGTGTCCACAAGGAGAACCAGGACCAACCATTGCCGTCATAGTGCTGGCCATCTACGGAGAAAGGCGTTGAGCTTAAGGACAAGGTACGCCCTGGGTCTACCGTACTGCCCAGCACCAGATCGCCCCGCGTTTGCATGCGTACTGCGGAGTCACCCAAGACCAGAATCGGACCACCTGTTGCGGTCCCTCCGCCGCTGGCATAAATATTGCCAGGACGCGTATCCATTTGATCTGTTCCACCAAAGCCCAGCTTTACCCCACCAACCGCGCCGGCATCCAGAGCAATCGCTCCTCGCAAATTCACCAAAGTGCTGTTCAGGTCATGCTCGTTCAAGCGCACATCGGGGTTCGGGTTCAGTGTGCCACCCAGGCGCAGGACCAGGTCCCCGCCACCTGTCTGTACCAGTTCGCCCCCCGAGGTGATTCGGCCTGTGCTGCCCACCACCAGATGCAAGCCCTGGCTGCGCGGCGTATGCGTCTGCTGATTCCAGCTGCTGCGAATACCGCGCTGGTTCAACATGCCGGCATCCGCCCCGGCCTCCACGGTCAAGTTGCCACCACCCAAAGTACCCACACCGGTAAAGCCGGCCAGGAAAGGATCGTTGGCAAACAACCAGGTGTCGTACTCGCTATACCCGCCATTTGCGGTACCCGCCACATATGTCCCGAAGTTGACCCACCAGGCACTGGGAGTCCCTTCCGAGGCTGACACTGCACTACCCGTTCCCTGGCGCCACAACCAGTTACCCACTGCCGTAGAAGCAATCTGCTGACGCGTGTTGTAGAAGGTGTAGCTCTGATCATTCTTGCCGTCGTTATTGCCGACCAGATCCCCCTTCACACTGCCTTGAGCACGCAGCAACACATTGCCGCCCTTTTCGGGATACCAGGCCTGATACAGGCTGTCCGCACCACCGTCGACCAGCGACTCGAAACGCTTGCCTTCCGCGCGCAAGATCGTGCCATCGAACAACTTGCCACGCGCCTGGTTATAGGCCGCCCCCATCGATGCCGACGGCGTGCCTGCGGTGTAGACCCCATACAGCGAGTTCATCTCGATGTCGCCACCAGACACCAGATCCAGATCACCCACGCCCGTACGCAGGACACTGAACAGTTGTTCACGGGCGGGCTGTTTCACGTCTTGCATCTCGGGCGGTGTAGCGGGCGAGAGCTCGGCGGCCATATCGCCCATGCCAAAAATATTCAGTTCAGTGATATCGGTGCCGATAATGCCGTACGCTTGCAGCTCTTCGATCTGCGCCTGTGTCACCTGCTCACCAGAGACAGGCACAAAGCTCAACCAATAGCCCCCCGCCAGCAACTCAATCAGCTCTTCAAAGCGGCTGACCTCTCCCCAGCCATACACCGCTGGTTTACCCGTTCCTGGAATTTCGGTTGATTTCACGCCAAGGCCAAAGTGCGTATCCGCCAGCATCAAGCGACGCTCGGTATCAATCAACGTCAAGCGATTATCCGCTGCCGAGGTATCCGCCCCGGCAACCAGACGCAAATCCCAGGACTGCGAGCCAGCGGCCAACATGGGGGCCAGAGCCAGCATGCGACCTTGCGCGTCATCCCCATCTCGAGGACGAAGATCGACCATCACGGCCCCGCCCGGCAATACCACGTCCGTCTCGGAAGGCACCAGCGCCCCTTTCTTCAAGGCAACCTGCTGGTTCAATTTCATAAGCACCGGCAAGGGCACGCCTTTGGGCCACAGAGTAGCCGCCATTTGCGCATCCTCCGGCAAACGGAAGCCCGCGGCCAACTGCATATTGGCTTGTAGTGTCACTGCCTCTTTCAAGACCGTGCCAGCGGCATAAACCACTTGCCCGGACGCATCCAGCACGGCCGCTGACAGCACCGTTCCTGCCTGCAAGGACAGGCCTTGCGCCAGACTCATCAGGCTGGGGATTACGGTGCCGCGTGGCAAGCTCATGCCCTCCACGGGCAGGTCATAGTTAACGGTACGACCGGCCGCGAACTGGGTCCCCACGTCCAGCGTGGCCATGCCGCCATGGGGGATGATGAGATCACCGCCAAAAGGCATACGACCTGCGGGCAGAACCCAGCCACCATCATCAGCCGTGACACCCAGCACGGAGGTATTGAAGCCATCCGTCAAACTGCCAAAAATCGTCAGATCTCCAGCGGCGCGCAATACCAGGGCCCCGGCCTCGCCCGAGCCATATACCGAGCTTTTCTGAGCATGAGGATTTACGCTGGCATAGCGGTAGCCCGACAGATCAATATCCCCATCTACATGCAGATCACCATCTGGATTCGTGGCGGCATTGCTGACAATCTCCACACCAGGGCGCAGGTGGAATTGATCACCATAAGCACGCAGCCCGGCCAGCTTGCCTTGCATCAAGGCCTGATTCGCCAGAGCCTTGTTGATGAAGGTTTCACTATCCAGATGCTTCTGACGCAAGTAGTCCTGATCGATACGCTGGTAGCTGCGACCATCTACCGTTTCATCGAGGCCAAGCTGCGCATCGTCGTATTGCTGGAAAGCATTGACGGCAATCGACCTCGCCCCGGTAATGTTGAGTGCACCGCGTGCATCAATATCGACATCGTTGCCCGTCGCGCCACCCAGGCGCGGTGCGTTCAGAGCGACAGTGCCGTAATTCGCATGGGAACCAGCCACACTCAGATTCATGCGCATGCCATCGGCCAGAACCAGACGACCCTGGCCCGAATCAATTTCAATGATGGCCCGGTTAGGTGCTTCAATCACTTGGCCGTAACTGTCCCGACGCAGCACACTGGCACTGGCATCCAGCACGGCGCTGCCAGTCAGGGTCACCCCTCGCTTGGCAGCCAGGCGAATGCTGCCCGCCTGCTCACCGCTGGCATCAATGGTGCCGTTGACCGTCAGGCTGCCATTGTCCACGGAGACATTGATTTCACGCGCTTTAAGCTCGTTGCCAATGAGCAGATCCCCCTGGCGCAGCTGGAAGCTGCGACCACCCCACACCGATCCTTCATTCAGACGGGCGTTAAGTCCCGCAAAGTCCGCAATCTGCTGTCCACGCAGCTCAATAAAGCCGGAGGCAAAAGGCACCAAGGTACCGCCCGCATCGTAATGCCCTGTTCCAGCTCCCGACATACGGCCACGCAAGTCCACCAAGCCGTTCAAGGCCAGGGCCGTCAGTTTGCCTGCACGATTGTGCTGGGCCGATACATCAATCAGGGACTCCGCCGCTTGGATCACATTGCCGCCGCGACTCTCCAGCACAACCTCGCCACCCCAGCTGTACTTGTTCACATCAAAGAAGCTGATCGGACGCCCTGCCAGATCCAGTTGCGCACCCTCTTGCAGAACCACATCGTCCTGAGCAGACAGCTTCAGCTTGCCGCTAGGCAGCAAGGCCGCACTGTTCCAGACCAAGGACCTGGCAGCATCCAGGCTCAACTCGGCTCCCAAGGCGTGCACCGCTGTGGCCAGATCAGGCTGCACCGTGCTGCTCCCCTGCGGACGAGTCACCGCAATGTTGCCACCTGCACGGATGTTGTTGACCGAACCGGCCTGTCCGGTAAACAAGGGGGTGCTGAAGTTCAGATTGCCGCCCTGATAGGTCCAGCCATTGCTGGCTGCATCCCAGGCACCACGACTGTGGTACACGGACAAGCTGCCCTTGTGATTGGCTGTGATGCGCTCGGAAGCATTCAGGTTCACGCTGCTAAAGCCCAAGGCCAGACGGTCGTGCATACCCACGGTATCGGGCTGGCTTTTCGGGCCGTAACCAAACTCAATCTGCTGAGCATCAAATACCAGACGGCCATTCCCCGTGCCCGCGCCGCCTTCCACGATGCTGCCCGCCGGTGTCGTGGCTCCGTTCCAGACCAGAATTCCGGTTTCGATACGTGCTTCACTATTTGCGTCGCCATAGCCATAAATGGCAGCTGCGCTTAACACCAGGCGCTCCAGTGCCGACTTGCCTGTCACCGGGTCCAGCGTGCTCAAATTGACATCACCATAGAAGTTGACGGAGTCACGCGCCGTCAACACCAGGTTCTCCAATGCAGGCGCCCCCATCTGGGTATCGCCGCGCAGCAAGCGCTCCAGCACACTTTGATTCAGCGTCAGACCGGAGGGCAAGATACCCGCAGCAGACGCGTCGGACAGGGCCTGCG
Source organism: Alcaligenes sp. EGD-AK7 (assembly GCF_000465875.3). Lineage (NCBI taxonomy): Bacteria > Pseudomonadati > Pseudomonadota > Betaproteobacteria > Burkholderiales > Alcaligenaceae > Alcaligenes > Alcaligenes sp. EGD-AK7. The sequence goes on from NZ_AVOG02000045.1 coordinate 101,048, forward strand.
CTCCGCCCACATTGATGCCACCCATGGCCAGCACCAGATTGCGTGTGCCATAGCGCACCGACTCATCCAGCTCAAAGGTTTTATTGGTGGCAGCAGTAATCGTGCCTTCAGAATACAAGCGGGTTTCACCCGAACAACTGCTACCGACGGCACAAGTCCCTATATGCAGAAAGCCCGCCCCTACCGTGCCCCAACTATCGTCGTTGCTGGGTGCAGTGACATCCAGCCAGCCATTGCTCAAGGCCAGAACCCCTTTCTGACCGGGCTGCAGCACATAGCCTTCGCTGGAGTCCCAGGGCGCGGCGCCTTTGCCCAAGGTGTTGATCGTGGCGCCCTGCTCAACTGTCAGGCCCTTTTCACGATTACCCACCACCAGAAATACCTGCGCAGCTTCCAGCACGGCGCCGCCGCGAATATAGATTTCATCTGTGCGCGTGTTGCCCAGACTGACACGCCAGGCATCGCGGGTCGAACCATAACCTTGCAAGGCAAACGTAGAGGTAGGTGAACCCCCGATACTGATGCCTGCCGCCCCCAGGCGATTGAGCACACCGGACTCTACCGACATACCATCAAAGCCTGCGGTCGGCGCTGCCCCATCAGCCAGCACTTCAATGCGCTGACCAGTCAGCACCACATTGCCCCCACGGCCATTCTGGGCCGGTTCAAACTTGGCAACACCGGACGCCACCTGCAAACGGTTCGCCTCCAGCTGCAGTTGGCGGGCATCTCGCTCCAGTTGAGGGCGCGGGACGCTATCACGCATGGCCCAGTCCAGCCCAAACTGCGAGTAAGACGTTTCGTTGTACTGGGAATACTGGCGCAGGGTGTCTGCCGAGGTCAGCACCACGCGCGAGGGCATGGCATCCATGACATGGGTATTGGCGATCCCCAAACGGGCGGCCACATTGTAGGAACCATTACGCATTGCAATGGTGCCACCCATAGCCGCACTGGCACTGCCCGAACCACTGATTTCAACGCGGTAAGCACCAGGCAACAAGGCGTAGGTAGAGGGCAGCAAGGTATACGTACCTGCGGCCAGGCCCGGCACGCCCTCTCCGATATGAATCTGGCGTCCCACCATAGGATCGCCTGCACCATTGTCGGCCGCCAATGGCGCCACCACTTGCTGTACACCTGGCACGACGGCATAGACCGGGTTGCCAGAAAGCTCGGGCAGCATGAAGCCGTTATTGGTGCTCTGAATCAGGGGGTGCAGACGGGCATCCGTAGAACCACCCCGCCCAGGCAGGAAACCTGCTCCTGTCAGTTCTCCACCACCCGACAGATCCAGCAAGGCACCTTCTTGCACGTCCACGCTGGTGGCTTTCAGGCTGAGATTACCCAGCAGACCGCCCAGGCCCACATAAGGCGCATCGCTACCTGCATAGTTATAGGTCAGCCCATCCACCGTCCCGCCGTAGGGCATGATCAAACCCGCGGCACTGACCGAGGTAATGCTGCCAGGGCGCATCACCATGGAGGTTGGGGCTTGCGAGGCACCACCTACACCCACACCCAACTCCAACTGCCCCAAGGGAGCCAGCAACACACCGCCCTGATCAATATTGCCCGACATCAGGCGCAAGACACCCAAGGCAGAATAAGGCTGGGCGACAGGGCCACTGCCAATGCGCTCGATACGCAAGCTGCGCTGCGGGTCATACTGTGTCAGCGGGTTATTCCACTGATCGCGCTGGATATAACGGCCGGAAATCACCTCCGCCGTCACGCCAGTTCCCGGATAGATGCGGCCAGCCGCCAGCACCAGATCCCCTTCGGTCAGCAGCTGTGTACGATCACCGACCGCATGCTTCAAGAAACGAAGGTCGTGCTGCGCGCGCAGATCCACCGTATCAAAACCGGCACGCGATACCTCGGCCTTGCCACTTTGCAAGGACCGGCCCAATGCACCGAAGGCGATCTGGTTGGCTATGTCCAGCACATTGGCGTCGATACGCAGATAGGAGTCTGGCAGCAGCTCGGGCAATCGGCCTTCATTACTGTTCAGAGCCTGAATCAGCGGAGTCACATACTTGTCGCGGGTGGGATGCGTTGCCCCTGCCAAACGGACATGAGGCGCGGCCAGCTTGATCGTAGCACCGGGCATTGAGCCAGGGGCCAAGGCAATCTTGGGGGTGGCCAGATGCAGGCTTTGGCCCATCTGCAAATCCACACCGTTTTCAATCGACAAAATGCCGTTGGACAGCAGGGCCAGATTATCAAAGCCCCCCGCCTGAATGCGGTCCACACCCAAACGAGCATGGCCGTAGACCAAACCCGCATCAGCACGACCAGCTTGCAGATCAAGCGGCAGATTCTCCAGTTGCTGCTCTTGCACCAAGGTCATTTCACGGTGTGCCAGCACGCGATCACCCGGCCCACCTGACATTTCATAGTTCGGCGACTCCAGGGCGACCGACAAGGTTCCGCCTGCCGCATTGGCACCACCGGCCCAGGCCTGCATATCGCCATCCAGATACAGTCCGTTGAAGCTGGCCAGATGAATGACACCGCCATTGGAAGCGATGGTTTGCGCGCCCTGACCAGGCATGTCCAAAGTCGCTGCGGCTCCGGATGCCAGCAGGCGCGCGCCTTCGCGCACAATGACAAAGCTGTCGATAGCCTTGACCTGCGTCGCAGCCTGCTGGTACTTGCTACCAATTTCGATACGGCCACCATTGAGCACCTTGCCGTAGCGTTGACCCTGGGTATCGACAGCCGTCATGGCCTTGCCCGACACATCCAGCACGGCATTGCTGCCCAACCAGATTGAACCGTCGTGTCCTTTGAGGTGGCGCACGTCCTCGCTACCAGCACTCAGGCCATAGATACCGATCTTGCCACCCGAGGCTCGCAAGGAGCCATCCACCGTAATCTGACCGCTGCCTTGCAAGATAATGTTGCGACCATCATCTACGCTAATATGCGCCGCCTTGCCCACGGACAGGGTGGGGCCACTGGGGTCCACATCTTGCTGCTTGTACTCAAAACCTGCCGTCAAGCTCAGATCGGCACCGCCGCGCTGGCTGATCGAGCCTTTTTCGGGCGATTCGCTGAACTCGGGTGGCAACCACAGGGAGGCAACCTGGCTCAGATCCCCACCATTGGCCAGTTGACGTGCAGCGGGCAGATCCAGCTGCATGACGGGCATGTTCAGCGCCAGATTGGCCCCTTCTGCCACGGCCACGCCGTAACCGCCTATCACGTCATAATTCGCAAACCCTTTCTGGAACAGGCTGCTGTCCAGATGCAGCATGGTCCCCACGGCCACATCCTGCGTCAAGCGCGTTCCGGCACGCAGCAAGGTGCCTGCGCTATAGCTCAAATCGGCATGAGCGACCGTGCCAGCCTTGTAAACACCGGGGGATGGCGCAATGGCAATGCCATCAGGCAGGATATCTGCCGGCACCACATAGTTGGTCGGGAAGCCGGCGGGATTCATGATCTCCATGATCACCGTTCCCGCTGGTAAGGTTGGCGCCACGCTCCAGCTATAACCGTCTACCCGCAACTGCTGGCCATTGGACAGCCAAACCGAATAACTGGAGTTCTCGTTGCTTGGCTTGGGCAAGGTCCAGGGGGTCGTCAAATGAATCCAGCTGGACTGATTGGCCTGCTCAACCTTGGGCGCCCCGCCAATAACCTCGCCAGCGGCGGCATGGGTACGCATGTAGTGGAAATCCACCGGCAAAATCGCACCAGCAGCAATGGTAAAGGCCTCGGTCGTCAGCAAATCGGCCAGAGAGCTTTGACCCGCCTGCAGGACGCCATCACTGCCCTGCACCGTGCCACCCAACACGACAGTCTCCCCGGTCTGCAAGCGCAAGGTGCCACCACCAGCCACACCATGACCACGGATTTCACCTTCGAAGACCAGTCGTCCACCTATGCCGGATACGCCGGATATATACGCATCAGCGGCCAGAGTGATATTGCCACCCTTGCCACCTAGCACCGAGCCATCGGCCATATAGGCCGCCGCCGAAGAGACGTCCAGCAGCGCGTGTTCGGCCACAGTCACATCACCGCTGCTGCGCAAAATGATTTCACCACCATTACGCCACGGCAGATAGCGCATCGCGCGGCTATCCATCTCCTGATTGCTCCAGAAGCCTCTGGTATCCAGGGTGACACCTGAGTCAATTCGTGTGGCAGCAATAGCGCCGGCTGCCACATCGGCAATCTTGCTGGATTGCCAGCCCAAACTGGCGCTGGTCCATTTATCCACCATATCACCCAGCAAAATACGGCCACCGCGCGCCGTCAGGTCAGCCTTCACATCGACCTGATTGGCATGCAGCGCGATCTCGCCACCCAGAGCAAGCTCCAGCGCGTCGTTGACTTCCACACTTTGGCTGGCATAGGCACGTAGAGCCCCCAGACCCATTTGCGTCAACCAATCGGAATCCAGGCTGATGCGAGAAGGGCCGGACGTCGCGTTGGACTGCTCCCCCCCCTCCTGCGCCTGAGCCTTGCCAATCACAATCTGCTCAACCACTGCACTGGGGCTATAGCTCAGATTCTGCGTGTCCTTGTCATAAACCGGCGTCCAGCCACCCAGAATCAGCTCGGCCCGACGCGCTACAGCCGTTTGTGACTGCTGATAGCCATCCAGCTTGGGAGCCGGTGCCTGAATCTGGCGCGGGCCCTGGTAAACCTCGGATTCGATATGCCCTTGCAGGTCCGCCGCCTTGGTCGAAATAACCAGGCGGCCCGCATCACGTCCTACCGTATAGCCTTCTTCGTAACGCTGGGTAGGAGCCAGAATCGGGTTATAGAAGCTGCGGGTTTGACCCCAGCGCGCACTGGTCTGCTCGTAACCCTTGTACAAGCCGGTGTAGAGCAAATCGCCCGGTGCACTATCGACCGTGTATAGACGGCCATCCACACCCCGCAGCCAGCTTTGGCGCAGATAACCGCTTTGTACATCCAGCGTGCCGCCCGACAAGTTGATCAAGGAACCGGGACGCGTCACCACGCTGGCACCGCTGAACTGCACGGTGCCGCCCTGGGCGGCCCACTCGCCGATACCGTGGCTGGCGACCCCCAGATAACCACCCACCTCCAGTAGCCCGCCCGCGGTGTACCAACGGTCCTTTTCATAGCCATTGGTGCCAGCAGGAACAAACACCAGGTTGCGGCGATCCAGCCAGACATCGCTGCTGCGCAGATTGTCGCCCTCGCGGTTGACCGGAGCATCGCGTTGCTCATTACCCTGAATGTTGATCATCAGGTTGTTGGCTTCCATCGCCACGCGAACACCCACATGGCCGGACACATCAATCACGGCGTCCTGACGTACCTCGCTGTTCCTGGCCGCGTCCACAAAGACCTGACCACCCGTCGCCAGCGTAAGGCTGTCGGCGTCAAAAACCACATCGCCACCGCTGGCAATCTGTACCAGCGACTGATCACGGCGATGACGCAGGCCGTCGCCTTCCTTGTCCGACTCCTTGATCAAGGCTTCGCGTTGTACATCCAGGGCGGTAGCAGCGCTTTCGTCCAGCACAATCGCTGTGACGCTATCCTTGCCCAAGGTCACGCTGGATTGAGCATCCGTCTTGTTGTTCTGCAGATGAATCGTGCCTCGGTTGTGAACCGAGGTGCTGGCCACCAGCACGCCGTCCTGGCTGATCGTGCGCCCGGCCAAGGTGATGTCGCCCGTTGCGGCTTGAATCACGCCCGTATTGCGAACCAGGCCCGCCTTGTCGGATGCCCCTGCCTGAGCTACCACCGTGTTGCCACGGGTGGTGGAATTGACGTTTTCCTCTGTCCCCATCCCCTTGCGGATGATGAAGTTCTCGCCAGCGGCCAAGGCAGCCTGCCCGCCCGGGGTCGAGATACTGCCTGCATTGTGCACTTCCTGCCCCAGCAAGAGCACATAGCCCCCGCCCTGGTTCACGGTCTCGGATGCGTGTGTGCCGATACGTGCACCGGCGTGTATCTCGATCTTGCCTTGCGCATTAGTGAAGGACGCCGTGTTGGCATCCTTGCCATACAAACCTTCCTTGAATTGCTGGTCCGTGATCTTGGCGGCGGCTGTCACCAGATTGCGCACGTTCACTTGAGACGTGCCACTGAACACCACCCCGTTCTGGTTCACCACCATCACGGTGCCATCACCCTTGATGGCGCCTTGAATCTGGCTCGGGGCCGTCTCTGCCCCCACAACACGGTTCAACACCGCATCGGACGCTTTTTGCTGGAACTGCACCGTGGTGTTGCGGCCCACGTTAAAGCTTTCCCAATTCAGTACGGCTTTGCTTTCGGTCTGCTTGATGGCAACGGTGTGCTGACCATTGTCTTGTGTGTGCACCGGACGCTCTGCGCCGGTCCAGACGTGCAGATTGCCTGCAGCATCACGATCCCACACCCCGCCTTGCACATAACCGTCCGGCACACCGGCTTCTTTGGCAGCAGCCTCGCGCGCGGCTTTTTGTGCAGCTTGCTGAGCAGCAATCGCACTGGCGGTACGACCCAGGTTCTCGACCGAACGGGCCAATTGCTGACGTGCTTCGGCATGTTGGCGTGCCGCCGAGTTCAAAAGGCCATTGCCCGGATCAACCATTCCACCTTGTGCGCCGGAGACATTGCGCTCTACCGCTCCCCGCGACGCGAACCACGCGCCTGATACGGGCTGGGTTTGCGCATAAGCCTGCGCACTTACCCCCCCTGTAAGCAGCAAGGTCGCTATGGCTCGGGCCACCGGCGTCAGGCGATTTCGGGTCTTGTCGCGAGAAGCTCTATCGACAGGGTTTCTAGGATCAGATGACTTGGAAGACAAACTGCGTAGGCGTGGCGACATTGCTTGAGTTTCCCGGCTTAAGACTGGAGGGATTTCGTATCCATATCTACAAGACTGGTTCTGGCGAGAAATCAATCATGCCTATTTTGTTACTTTATGTAACTACGCCTGCCTTACCAGAGCAATACCACCCGCCAACTCTTGCACCCGTATGCCGGACATGGCGCGCAGCATATCCAGGGCCAAATCCATATCGCTGATGGACAAGCTCAAGTACACCGGGCGGCTCTTCAAACTATCGCTGTAAATCACGATTTTTCCGGGCCGATAGCGGTTCAATTCTTCCACTACATCGGCCAGAGGCTGACCTTCAAAAGCCAGATAACCACGTCGCCAGGAACTGACCTGGTCCAGGTTAGGGCGCTGCACCGCGTGGATGCGCTCATAGTCGTAAACCGTTTGCTGGCCCGCCTGCAAAGTGACGGTTTGATTCGCCTGCACCTGGACCTGCCCTTGCAGGCACGTCACCGTTACGTTCTTCCCCGTGTAGCGCACGTTGAACTGCGCCTGTTGCGCTTGCATGCGCCCTGGCCCAGCCTGAACGTGGAGGTGGCTGGCCGCTCCATCCAGCACCCGGATTTCGACTTCACCTTCAACAAGCTCAATGCCTGCCCCCTGGGCAGTATCACGACGGTTGATGCAAGTTTGCGTGTTCATCTGAATGGCAACGGCCTGCCCCAGTTGAATCTCACGCTGCTCGCCCACCCCTGTTCGAAAATCCGCTGTCAGTTCCGTGAACGATGGCCACAAGCCCCAGGGCGGATGTACCACTCCCACCACCGCCAGGGCCGAGACTGCAAAAGCTCCCCCCATGAAGGCGCGCCGGGCCGTAAATACAGGTGGGGCAGCGGGAGCTTTCCATTCCGGCAACAAGTCTCTGGCGGCCTGCAAACCCGGCGTTACCGTGTCCATCGTTACCGTCAGCTCCTGCCAGGCCACACGATGTTCGGGACTTTGCTCCAGCCATTGCTGAAAGCTCTGCGCATCGGACTGCCGGGCACTGCCCGAATGCAGCCGCACCCACCATTGATTGGCTTGGGTACGCACGGCGTCAGACGGGAAGGAGGAAGAAGGACTCATGGGGCAAAACTTAAGCGTCGGTAAGGCTGTCGGAGACGCTGACACCCACAGCATCATTGAATTGTTCCGCGCAACGCAGTCGCAAATAGTCCAACGCGCGCATCATTTCCTTGTTCACCAGGGAAACCGAAATATTGTACTGTTTGGCGATCTGGGCATAGGTCAGACCATCCACCCGCGAAGCCATCAAAATCGTGCGCTGACGAATCGGCATGTCCTGCAGCACAGCCAGCAATTGCGCCGTCGTGATGCGCGCCCAGGCACAACGCTGGGTATCGTAGGTGTCATCGGCAATATGGCTCAAGGCGTCCAGATCCATGGCAGTCAGCAAGCTGTTGCGCTGTTTGTAGGAATCAATGGCGATATGGGTGGCCATGCGCAGCAAGTAGGCTTCGTCATTGTTCACCGATACTCCGTTGCCTACTCCCCCTATCCGTATCCAGGTTTCCTGCAAGGCATCCGCCGCATCTTCACGCGAACCTATCGTGCGCTCCAGCCGCCGACGCAAATGCGTGTAACGGGCAATCAGACTTTGGCGCAAACGACTACGCAGAGCTTCGGACATGATCTACTTCCCGGCCTGCACAGGGCAGTCGTCACGCACATGGCCCGAAACGGGAGCCAGCAACAGGACCAAGGGTTGCGGCAGACTGGCATCCGGGGCCACGCCCATTGCCAGTGAGTCCAGCACCTGACTGATCGCCTGATCGCGGCTGGCCTGCCCGGTCGAGCCCAACAGGTGCACGCGCTCCACTTGCCCCTGTGGGTTCAGCCACAGCTGCATGGCCAGCCGGTACGCGCCGGGACGGGTCTGAGACGATAGGCACAAGGCATTACGCACGGTCTGCTGGACTCGGGTGACATAGGCACTGTAATCATGGGCACCATCACGCACGCCCGAGATGTGATTCAGATTCAAGGGGCGCTGGCCGGTGGCCGCTTTGCCCGGCCTGCTATCGGGCAAGCGGATCACAATAGAGCGGTTATCCACGTAATAGGCTTGCAAGCCCGAACCATGCAGCAAGGAGGACAGGGCTTGCTTGCGCGTCATTTCGCCGCGCACAGCTGGCATGGGTCGCTGCGGATCGGCACCGTCCAGCAGCACAGAGAGATCAGAACGTTGACCATACGCTTTCAAGGCCTGAGCCAAAGGCTGAGCCGCAATGTCGAAAGACAAACGTTCGGAAGAATTTAGCAGGGTGTCAGCATCAGACCGGGCAACTGCGAGACTTGCACAGGCAAATAACAAGAAAGCGCCGAGTAACACCGCCACACTGATCGCCACCTGAGTCATGGTCATGCGCACGTTAATAGGTCTAGCCGCGGCGTCGGACAGTGAAACGAAAAGGGGTGAGGCGAGGCGATTGTAGAAGTCCCCAATGACAACATAGTGACAGTTCCCGCCCGCTTTACGTGCCAAGCCACCTTAGCGCAGCACCAGCCAGGGCGTAGCGCCCTGCAGGTGTTCACGCATCTGTTCCAGGCTGCGCTCCAGCGCCTGAGCATCCTGGCGATAAAGATGAATCAGGGAAAACAGCGGCGAGCGGGTATCAATCAAATATTGATTCGCCCCGTTCAAGGCGGGCACACACAGCACAGGCCGGTCGGCCAGCAAGCGCCAGCGCAAGGTCAGGTCGCGCGTTTCTTTCAGGTTGAAATGCCAGTGGCGCGAGACCTGCGCACGGCGTATCAAATTCTGGCTGACACCGACTGAGTGCAGGGCCTGGTGGCTGGGGATCAGGTCTGGATGAGGCAGGCAGTGGCGCAATAAATACGCGCACACTGCCGCCAGAGGGGAGGCATGGTAGATGGCGATGGAAGAAGTTTTGGCACTGAACCACGGCGTGGCTTCATGCTGCTTTTCCCAATGCGTACTGCTGATCCGCCACAATCGCATGCCATTCTCCTTCACCCGCCCTGCCCCTGGGCCTGCTGCCTGCTGCCTGCTGCCTGCTGCCTGCTGCCTGCTGCCTGCTGCCTGCTGCCTGCTGCCTGCTGCCTGCAACATTTTTCCCGGTACAAACAGCCAGCATCACCCCCAGGGTTCAAGACTATGGGGTCTGCTGCAACAACTGACTCAACACCTTGCCATCCACGCTTACCGTATCGGCATCCAGCATGCCAGCCACATAGGCCTGCGTTGCTTCCTGCTGTCGCTGACGACGCAAGGCATCGCGTAGCGCCGGCTTCACTTCCTCCAGCGAACGCACGCTGGCCGGGCGCAGATCAGTCAATTGCAGAATATGCACACCATCGGCCTGCACAATCGGATCACTCAGCTGGCCCGGTTCCAGCTTGGCAACCGTGGCACGCATGGCAGGCACTAGCTGGCTCATCGGTAAAAAGCCATTGTCGCCACCCCGCTCGGCACTGATTTTCTCGTCCGAATGCTCTTTGGCCAGCGCCGCAAAATCCGCCTTGCCTTCGCGCATTTGCTTGACCCAGGCATCGGCCCGTTTCTTCGCTTGCGCCAAAGCCTGTTCGTCCTTGTCCGGCACGCTTAAAAAGATCTGGCTCAAGCGATACATGGCCGGCAACTGGAACTGATCCTGATTGGCCTGATAAGCCGTTTGCAGATCCTGCTCGGACGGGTAATCCGCTGCAGGTTCAGACACGGATTGCAGATAGCTGCGCAGGATCACCTGATTCTGCGCTTCTTCAATGGCACTGCGTATCTCGGCCTTCTTGTCCCATTCCTGAGCCTTGGCCTGCTCTACCACGGCTTTCTCGGCCAGGCGGCTGCGTAGCCACTGCTCCAGCACCACGCGATCATTACGCATGGCTTCACGCTGGGCTGCGGGCAAAACCTGCAGGAACTGCTGTAGCTCGTCCTGGCTGACCACCACCTGTCCCAGCGTGGCGACCGCCGGCGTCGCAGCACTGCTTTTTGCCGTCGATGCCGGAGCGCTGCTTTGTTGCCCGGCAGCTTGCGGCTGCTGGGCTTGAGCATCGCCATTTTTCCCACAACCCACCAACAGGGCCGACAGGCTCAGAGCCAGCACACTTTGCAGCAGAAATTTGGGGTGTGTCATCGTGCTCACCTGATTCAAGCTTGTGCCGCTTCAGTTTGTTCAGCGTCGACAGGCGCAGTAGTCTCTTGGGCTACTTCTGGCTGAACAGTAACCGCTTCACCCTTGTCGGCACTCTGGGCTTCATTATTGGCCGCCGCATGCTGACGCAAAAACAGCAGGAATTCCTGCAACAAGCGGTCCCACAGCTCAGCGGTAGCTTGCAGGTAGCTTGGTGCAACGCCACCGGCCACGATCACGTCCATTTCCAGCACCAGAAACTCGCCTTGTACCGCCAAGCGAGCAAAACGCTTGCCAATATTCCAGGCCGATTCGATACCGGCAGGCATCTCGCCTTGAACGCGCAAAGCGCAGCTCAAGGTGTAATCCAGTGCCTGGTCCGCCTCATGCGCAGGATTACCCAGGCGCAGCGCAAAACCAATGCCTTGCGAAGCCGACAAAAGCTGGCGATTCCCAGCCTGCTCGGACTCGGTCACGCGATAGCCCATCTGTTGCAACAACTCCTGCAATTGCTTCAAGGAGACGGATTGGATGGTTTGGGAGTCAGTCATACATATTCCTTGTGGGTATCAATCAATAAGGCTCAGGGCGCGACAGGCGGCTGTTCCGACGACGTGGCACCGGGCGTGTACAGGCCGTCGTAAAGCTTGTCGCCCAGCGCCTGCGCGTGCTCGTCGAACTTCACGCGTGCAGAGCCGGCCAGCGGTTGTCGGATCTTGAGCAAGTCGCCCGTGCTGAACTGCTCATACGCCGCCAGGATTTCTTTCCCGGCTGCATACAATTCCTTGTTTTTTGCCGTGCACAGTCCCAGTTCCTCTTCGCGCTGGGCCAGACTGGACGCCAGGCTGGCACGCTGCGTTTCAGTGGCACGAGCTTGCACCTGCAAGGTTTCAAACTCGTTACGCGCACGGCCTAATTGCGATTGCGCTGCCGCCACTTGCTGACGCGCAGAGGTCTTGATGCCCTCCTGCTCGTCTTGCAAGCTTTGCGCCTGCTTGCTGGCCTTGTCCAAACGGGCCTTCAGTTGCTCGACCTCCTTGCGGGCCGCATCACGTTCGGTTTCTGCAGCCGTCTTAGCGGCCGTCAACTGCGCTTGCTGGCTTTGCAACTGCTGCAATTGCTGCGTGCTGGAGCGCAACTGCGTGCGCAGCCGCTCCTCCATATCCGATTTTTGTGCCATGGCTGGGCCAGCCCATTGGCCCAGGCCCGCCAGCAGCAGCGCGCCCAGCGTCATGAGAAAAGGCTTGCGCCCACTTGGCTGCACACACGGCTTCCAGGATGAGTTCAATATCTTCATGGCTTAGAACCTGGCGTTAAGTTCAAGCTGGATGATGTCGATAGACAGCGGTGCGCCATAGACTTCCTTGGAGCTGCTCCAGCGCAGATGGCCGGTTACGTTTTTCTCGAAGGCATAACCTGCACCCAGGAAGTAGCCACGTGCATTGGTGCCACCCAAGTGGAAGGAAGAATCGTTATAGCCATCGGGCATGGCATCCGGTTCGATGTACTTGTAGCCCGCAAAAGCCAGCCAATCGCCCTTGTCCTTCAAGCCCAGGCTGCTGCCCAAGGTCGCTTGAACCATCCAGGCATTGCCGCCGCTTTCGATACCGGTCGGGTTACCGGAGGCATCGTAAGTACCGTTGGAGGCAATGTTGTACAAACCACCGGCACGATCCGCCATCTTGTTGCTGTCGTAAGCCAGGTTACGCACGTAATTACCGGCCAAACGCAGGTTCAAGCCATTCATGACTTCGGTATCCCAGCGCATGTTCACGTCCAGCAAGTTGAACTTGGAGGCCAGGCCCACGTATTGCCATTCGTTCCAGTTCTTGGGATCTGCCGACCACTGACGGATGTCACGCAAGAGGAAGACGGTATTGCCCTTTTGCATGAAGGCCGGACGCGACCAGTCTGTGTCACACACATCGCTGGACGAGTACAAAGTACACGCGCTGGAGCGCTGGCCGGCGATATTGTCAAAGTGGTAGTACGCTACGCTGCCGCGCAGATTGTTGCGCTGGTTGATCTTCCATTCAGCACCGATCTGCGCACCCAGCAGCCACTTGTTTTCGCTGGAGCCTTCGGACAGGCTGTTGCGATCCCATGGCGTGTTGGCGTACTCCAGCGCGTAAGCACCCAGATTGCCAAAGACGGTCACTGGACGATCCGACATCGCGTGCTTGAAGGCAGCAGAAATCCCATCGACATTCAAGTCAGACGACCACAGCAGATCCGTGGAATCAAAGGGGCTGGAGGCACGGCCCGCCACAATGGTGGCCCAATCGGCAGGACGGTAAGACAAGTAGGCCTGATCCAGCCACAGGTGCTTCTTGCCCATGCCGTTGCCCAACGTATCGGAAGTGGACACCGGATTGTCATCGCTGCCCGTAGCCAGGCGGATACCGGCCTCCCAACGCTCGGACAGCGTCGCTTTCACACCCAGACGAGCACGGATACGCCACAGGTTGCGGCGGTCCTGGCGACTGTTCAGATAAGGAATCTTCAAACCATAGGGCTTGTTTTCGACCACGGTAGGAATGGGGCCGTTGTCGTTCCACTTCGCAAAGTTGATCAACTCGTTACTGTTCGCGCCATCCATCAGGCGCGACTCGTTACGCACGCGTACATCGCCTTCAACCGTGATGCGCGACACCCAGTCCGGGAAGGTGTTGGGCTGGGCCCAGTTCTCGGCCTTGGCTTGCGACATCACTTCATTCTTCACTTCTTCGCGGATCTGCTCACGCACCGTCTCCGGGATGTACGTGACACGCACATCACCTGGCCGGGCCTGGGCGGCACCTGCTGCACCAATATCGGCTTTACGAGCCTGGGCCGCTTCCGCCTCGGCCTGAGCCACCAGGGCATCGGCCTGAGCCTGGGGCAAGACGCCTTGCTGCACCAGCAGACGAATCAGGTTAACGGTGGCGTTCTGGGATGGCGCCTGAGCCAGCACAGGGCCAGCGGTGCAGGTCAAGGCCAGCGCCACCGCGCAAGCCAGCCGACTAGGATGGGTTTTCATGAAAAGCGCACTCCAAATCATTCGGTCAAAAAAGGCAGACAATCAACTGGGCCTACGACCCGTTACCTGGGCTCGGATAGGCATGCTTACCGACGCCGGTGGCCGCTCGCTCAAGCGCCCGACTTCACGCAAGGCAGCTACCAAGGCCTCATCAATCTCGGTATCGCCCGAGGACTGCGCCAGGGCGACACGGGTAATGGACCCGTCTTCGGTCAACCACAACTGCACCTGAACGCGGTAGACCAAGTTGCGGGTGCGGCTGTCCTCACGCAGGATTTTTTGCAGCGCATAGGCCAGGTACTGGCTATAGGTGGCATTGCCTGCACGGCCACCGCCACTGCCGCCCATGCCTCGTCCCTGTCCGGCACTGATGTTGAAACTGTCAGTACCGGCCTGGGCGTCGCTGTCCATCTGCATCGGGTCTGACAAATCGTCCGATGGCGTAGGTGGCGCTTCATCCTGCGGTTGGGGCTCTTCAACCGGCGTAGGCTCGGGTTCAGGCTCCGGCTCGACCACTTCCTCTTCTTTGGGCTCTTCAGGCTCCGGTGGCGGCTCGGGTTCGGGCGGCGGAGGAGGCGGTGGCGGCAAAGGAATCAACATGGGCTCTTTGGGCACCTGGCGCTTGATCCCTGCCATGTCGTTGGCCCATTTCCAGACCCACCAGCCCAGCAGCGCCACCAGCACCACAACCAGCCCCCTGATGGCCAGCCGACGCCAGCGTGCGCGTTGGTTGGCTTGCGGTTTGGATGAGTTTGGCAACATCGTTAGAACACCAATTAACTTACTGAGGTTTGCCGGTCACCAGACCGACCTGGGACAGTTCCAAGCGCCGCAACACATCCAGCACTTCCACCACTTTCTGGTACTGCACAATGCTGTCGCCGCGCACAATGACCGGGAAATCCGGGTTCAGGGCTTTCTCGGTACGCAAGCGGTCTTCCAGCTCGGGCAGGGTCACCGGATAGGCATCCAGAAACACCTGGCCCGCTTCGTTCACGGAGATGGCTTTGGTTTTGGGTTGAACCAGGGACACGGTGGAACTGGCCTTGGGCAAATTCACCTGAATGCCGGAAATTTGTGCGGTGGCGGTCAGGATGAACATGACCAGCACCACCATCAGCACATCAACCAGCGGGGTAATGTTGATGCCGTCAACGGCTGCGCCGTCATCATCGTCGTCTCGTAGGGCTGCCATGTCCGTTCCTTATGCCGAGCCAGCAGCCTGGGTATTGGCCAGATCAAGGTCAGCGCCTTGAGCCAATGCCGCCTCATGCTTGTCGTGTTTGGTTTTGCCGGGCGCACTGTTCTGGCCATGAATTTCAGCCAGGCGAGTCACAAACTCGTCCACAAACACACGCATATCCGCGCTGACATCTTTATTGCGGCCAATCAGGCGGTTGTAGCCAAACAGGGCCGGAATCGCGACGAACAGACCCATTGCAGTCGCCAGCAAGGCAGCAGCCATACCGGGAGCAATTGCATTGATGTTCACATCACCCGCCATCGCGGTTCCCAGGAACACCACCATGATCCCCAACACCGTGCCAAGCAGACCGATGTAAGGGCCACCGGCAATCGCGTTGGACAAAATGCCCAGACGTGCACCCAGTGCCTGATTTTCTTGTGTGCGAACACCGTCCATGGAAGCGCGGATGGCTTCGATGGTGTTGGGAGACAAGGCCTTCATGCCCTGGGCCTGACGGTTGTGCAGCTCTTTCACCCCCATGCGGTACAGACGCCACAAAGAGGAATGGGCAAAGTTCTGTTCGGCCTTGGCGTCGGTCTGTACCGCATCCAGCTTGCCGCCGGACTCACCAAATGCAGCACGGAACTGACGGTTGGCTTCTTGCACACGGCCCACCTGACGGCTCTTGCGGTACATGATGACCCAGGACTGGAACATCATGAAGACCAGCACGGCGATCACAATCCAGGCGTCCATCGGGACGGCTTTCAGCAGAAAGCCCAGAGCACCGAAACCGAAGCCGGACTGCTCTTCATCCGCACCGTACACAATCAGGCGAGACTCGGCTCCTTGTGCCAGTGCATCGGCGTAAATCAGGGCAGCAGGTCGGGCAGTTTTGGACAAGCGCAGCTCGTCGATCGCGCCAACAAAGGGCGCATAGTTAGCGACTGGAGCGGTGACAGGCGCTGTGGCCTCGGCACCGGCAGAGGCAGTTGCACCGGGCGTGGCACCTTCAGCGCCAACTACTTCAGCCGCCACAGGAGCAGGCGCGGCCAGCAAGGTGCCGGGGACATCACCACCCAAAGCGGCAACCGTGTTCAGTGGTGGCAGGCTGGCATTCAGGGAAGCCGTGGCACGGCCCTGGACGTACAGAATCACTTGGCTGCCATCGGCTGTCACGGCCAGGTGCTGCCAGGTGCTGGGCGACAAGGGGGCACCGGCAGGACTGCGTTGGCCATTGATCTCAACAAAGGGCACGCCCTGGTCCAGACCGATCAGAAAGCTGTTGGCACCATCACGACGGGCATAGACCAATTGCTGGCCTTGGGGCTGATCTGCACGCACCCAGGCGCTGAACGAAAAAGCACCGGTTGCTGGCACGGCCAGGGAAGGACTGGCAGGCAGCATCAAGGGCGCTGTACCCACAAACTGGGCGGCACGTCCGGACACGCCGTCAATCACGCCCGCTGGGGCTGTTTGAGCGTGGTTGGTGTACGCCGTACTGTCACGCGAAGGTGCACCAGCAGCGCCATCAAAATGATAGACCAGGGTGTAGTTGGGATCGAAGGTAATCTGGCCATTGGAAGCCACCGGGGCTTTCTCGTTGCCGTAGTACATCCAGATATCCTGCTTCTGGCTGGCCATCACCTCAGGAATATCCACCCAGATCAGCGCCATGCCCATCAAGGGGTCAAAGCTCTCGATCTGGTGGTTCAGCACGGTCTGATCATCACCGGACACAAAGCGCAGGTCCGAGCCATTTTCATTGGTGCCATCAAAGGAAAAATTGCCAGTATGCAGACGCACCAGCAAGGGGGTGCGACCTACGTTTTCGCTGATGGCCGCGCCTTCAGGCGTAGTATCAACAGAGATTTGCTTGCGGTACTGCCAGTCAGGCTGCCACCAGGCCTGCGCCACGGCGGGCAGCCAGCCCACCATCATGGCAAGCATCAAAAGAAGAAGGCGTTTCATGATCGAATTACTCCGGGAACAAAATCAGGCAGATTGTTCTGGCTAAGGGGGTCAGAAGGAGGCGCGCAGGCTGAAGTGCACACGCGGATCGTGTCGTTCGGTGTTGACGCCTTGCGTCAGGGGATAAGCCCAGTCGGCATGCAGGGACAGCCAGTCAAACATTTGCAGACGCGTACCGATGCCCACACTGGCCAGATGAAAGCTGGACTCCTGCTCAGGCAAGGGGTCACGCAAGCGCAAACGCGCAACGTCGCTGAAGGCGTAGAAGCGCCACTCGTTAACCGAGGGGCCAATCCAGCGGGCCAGCGAGGGGGTGCGCAGTTCGACGCTGGCCATCCAGCCATCGTCTGCACTGCGCTCAGCGGCCAGATAACCGCGCACGCTGGTCGCGCCACCGGCCGAAAACTGTTCGTTGGAAACCAGAGCACCTGAACCAATCTGAAAGCCCACTCGGCCATAGGCCTGCCAGTCTTTGGCAAAAGTTTCGGTGTGGTTCAGATCGCCCTTGAACACCATGAAACTGGGGCTGGCCATCCAGCGCTTGTAGTCGAACTCTTCCCATTCGCTGTTCAGGCCAAACAGGCTGCGGCTGGCGCCCGTCAAGGTCAGGCCGACACTGGTTTGCGAATCTTCGGTGTAGCGGTAGCCGTTATAGGCCAGCGTGAAGGGCAGATAGGTCAGCGGCACGCGGTCGCTGGTCTCCCCAAAGCGGGTTTGTTCTTCAAAATCCTTGTAGTCCATGCCGATCGAGGCGGTGTGATACCAGGAGCCGGACTGCGGGAAGGTATAGGTGGCATGAATGCCGTAAGACTGGCCCTTGCCCAGCACATTGGTACCGCCAACAGTCGAGACGTCGCTGTCAGACTTGTAGCCAGAGAACGCCAGGCTCCAGCGCGGGGACAAAGGCATGGTGTAGGCCGCCGACCAGACCTTGGCATCCTGCATATCACGCGGAGCTGTGAAGTAGGTCAGGGAGAAGGTATGGCCGCTTTGCCAAAGATTGTCGTGGCCAAGAGTGACCATGCCGCGCAGCTTGCTGGTGTCGGCGCTGTAATCATTGTTCAAGCCCACACTGGCACTCCAGGGGCTTTTGTCGTCAACGCGCAGATCCACGTCCATGGTGCCGGGCACACGCCCCTCTTTCACCATCGGCATGACCTGACGACTGGCGCCGCGATTGAGCTCCGCCAGTTCCGCCTGCGCCTTGCTGAAATCCGGCACCTGACCTTCTTGCAAGGACGGCACGCCGTCACGAATGGCCAGCGGCGAATAGTGTTCAGCACCGACCACGCGCACACGGCCTACCTTGGTTTCCGTGACCTGGAAAAACACCACGCCATCGGCCACCGCCTGCTCGGGCAGGTCCACGTAAACCGACTGATAGCCCTGCGCGTTATAGACTTCCTGCAAGGCGTCGCGCGCTTTTTCAATATCCTCAAGGCTGCGTTCGGGGCCTAAAAAGGGGTAGACCGCTTTTTCAATGCTGCGGGCATCCAGCACGGTATTGCCACGCACAATGTATTCATTGATGTTGACCTTGCCCTGAGCCTGCGCAAAGGCACTATGAGGCAGCAACAAAGCCAGCGCCATCACTGGCGCAGCACAAAAGGGGTGGCCCCTCCACCCGGACAAACGGACGTTGCGCCCTGAAATTTCTGCTGGCATCACGATGCTTCCGATCCTCAATCTGATGAGCGCTGTGTCGGTGTACCCCTGCTGGGACGACACGCCGCGCGACTCGTTGACATCTAGACGCAGCAGAAATCGAAAACTTTCGTTTGTAACAAAAACTTCATAATTCTTTCTGGGCGGCGGGGGCCAACCAAGCGGACTCGTCCCCAACGGCGCGATGTGCCTGCCCCCATGACAGCGGCAAAATACGCCGCCTTTGTCATGAAAACTTCACCCAGAAAAGAGAAAGCTTGCGCTAGGGTGTGTGGAACCCGAACGCCGTTATGGTGTGACTTCTTTTTATTGGCACCACCCTATGCGCCCTCTCCTTTTCTTCTTATTGTTTTTGGTTCAGGCAGGCAGCATGGCACAGGAAAACGCGCAGATTGAAGGCGCAAAAAGGCCCCCGTCCGATGTGTCTCCCGGCTGTGTCAGTGTAGTAGTGGATGGACAGGCGGCCCTGTCCTACGATTGCTTGAGCCAGCAAATGCAGCCCAAAGCAGGCCCAACACCCGGGGCGCCAGGAATAGGGTCTGAAGCCATCATCCAGAAAGGCCCGAATGCAATGGGTTTGGTCAATCCGGCAACAAGCAGCAATCGCATGGGCTCGAACTTCGGGACCTCGGCTTATCCGCAACGACCGCCACGGCCATCAGCGCCCTCGCCTTTTGCGCCGCCGAATCCCTGAGAAAGCAGCCGGCCTCAAGCAAACCTGTTTGAATATAGAAAAGCCCCACACAAATCGGACACGGGACCGATTTGTGTGGGGCTTTTGCCAGCGCTTACCGACTCCAGCCCCTCAGGTAAAAACACTTGGGGTGATGTGTTTTTTCTAACTGCGCTGATACTGCAAGCAGCGCCCCTTGTAAGACACCTCCTTGCCTTCGGGCATCAAAATGGGACGATCGCGCAAGCAGACCTGTCGTACCAGCTCAAAACCGTAGCGCGACATTTCCTGAGTAAATTTGTTGCGATGCCCCCGGTCCGGGTCTACCACCCAGACTTCGGCCTGTTTCTTCGCGCGCTGGTCTACCAGTTGGGCTAATTGGGCGGGCGTATTCCCTTCATACAACAGGTCACTGCCCACGATCAGGTCATAACGCTGCCGGGCGGGTTTCAGCCCCAAAGAAGCCAATAAATCAGGGCAAGATTGCTCCCCCCACTGGGCATGGACATACGGCAGATCGGACAAGCCATTCAATGCCTGATTCAGCTTCAGGAAATGCGGCACCATGGGATGGCAATCGCTGGCGTGGATTTGCGCGCCACGTTTATGCATCACCAGACTGGTCAGGCCCAATCCGCAGCCCAGTTCCAGAATGCTTTCATCCGCCCGAATGGGACGATTTTTCAATTTGCGCGCCAGTTGAATGCTGGACGGCCATACCAGGCCAAACAAGGGCCAGACAGCCGGGCCTATGCCCAGAGACTGTGCATGTCCCAACGGGTCAGCATATTGCATGTGATCGGCCAAGGAACGAATACGTAACGATTCTCTGGGCGAGATTCGTATATGCTGGAGACGGGTTTTTAACTTGGCGGGCGTGGATGAGGTCGAGCCATATAAGTCTGACATAGACTGATGATCGTCCATATCCACACAAAAAGCGAATTTTGGCTTACTTTGCTGTGGTTTAAACTATAGTTAGCCGAATTTAAACGAATTTTCGCCCAACACCATTGATAAGGACCGCTATTGTTCAAAGACCTGATTAAAGACCTTGACGACCATTCCATCGTGGAACCTGACATTTTTCTGGACGTACCCTTCGTCCCCAGCGACGACCGCGTCATCGACACCATGCTGCAACTGGCTCAAACCGGGCGCAAGGACGTCTTGTATGACCTGGGCTGTGGCGATGGGCGCATTGTCATTGCGGCCGCCAAAAAATACCACTGCACCAGCATAGGCGTCGAACTGGACCCGCTGCGCGTTGCCGATGCCATGGAGCAAGCCGGCCATGCCGGCGTGGAGTATCTGGTGGACTTTGTGGAAGAGGATCTGTTTACCGCAGACTTCAGCCAGGCCACCATCGTGACGCTGTACTTGATGGACACCATCAATGCCATCCTGCGCCCGCGCTTGTTGCAGGAGCTGCGACCCGGTGCGCGCATTGTGTCGCACGCCTTTGATATGGGAGACTGGGAAGCCGACGAAATCCTGCATGTAGGCGGCATCAAAATCTACAAATGGATTGTGCCCGCGCAGGTGGCAGGCGAATGGGAATGGGAAGGTCTGGACGGGACGGACTATCGCTTGCAGCTCAAGCAGCGATATCAGGATGTCAGCGGGAAAATCTGGATGAATGGCAAGCCCGCTCGGCTGACTGATCTTTATCTGTCCGGCGATTGCCTGGAACTAAGTGCGCAGGCCGACGAATCCTCGCCCGTAATCAGCTCCCATCTGTACTTCGACCACCAGGAACTGCTGTCCGTGGAAGAGGTGGAAGCAGAGGACTGATTCCGGCTGGCCTTTTTCTTCATACTGTATCGCTTTGGCACGAAGTCAGGGCAACGGCTTGGAACTGGCATCTAATCGTCAAAATATTTTTCAGCATGACGGAATCCAAGACACAGCTTGTCGACACGTTCGGAACCACCAGCGTACCGCCCACGGTTGATCTCTTTTCCGAGCCGACTTTACTGACAAAGAGAAACGTCTCTTAACTGTATGGCGCGGCTGCAATGCTAGGCTGATCTAACCTTCTGTTTTATTTCAGCAAAGGAATCAGCCTTATGCGTTTTTCTTCCTTCAAAGCGCGATGCGCAATGGTCTTGGCCACCGCAGGCGCCACCCTTGCTTTATCCGCCCCCTCGCTGGCCGATGTCATCATTCCCATGAATATGGCTACCGAAAGCGGTGCTGGCGAACAGATCGGCCAGGTTAGCGTCCGTCAGACAGAACATGGTTTGGTTTTCACGCCAGACCTGAAAAACCTGAAACCCGGTGTACATGGCTTCCATGTGCATGAGAACGCCAGCTGCGCCCCCAGCGAAAAAGACGGCAAGGTAACGCCTGCCGGAGCAGCGGGCGGCCACCTGGATCCTGCAAAAACCGGCAAGCACGGCTTCCCATGGGGCAACGGCCACTTGGGCGACCTGCCCGCCCTGTATGTACAGGCTGACGGTACCGCCAGCACACCCGTTCTGGCCCCACGCCTGAAGTCCTTGGATCAGATCAAGGGCCGCTCCCTGATGATTCACGAAGGCGGTGACAACCACTCCGACCACCCCGCGCCCCTGGGCGGCGGTGGCGGACGCTTTGCTTGCGGGGTGATTAAGTAAGCAGTCTTAACTCTTCAACCTTCTCAAGGAGATGCCATGAACGAAACAATTGAATCTTCCTTTGAACATCTGCAAGAGATTATCAAGGACATCCGCTTTGCGATGTTCGTCACCCATGCGGCCAATGGCGAACTTCATGCCTGGCCCATGACAACCCAGAAGGCAAAAATGGGGTCAACCCAAGAGGACTATGAGCATGACAAGCTATGGTTCTTCATGTCGCGCAGCAGTGACCCGGTCAGTAATCTGACCGCCAATCCGCATGTGAACGTCAGCTATGCCGATCCTAAAAGCGACACCTATGTGTCGGTGTCCGGTATGGCCCGCGTGGTCGACTCCATGAACCAGAAAGAACGCTTCTGGAACACCATGACTGAAGCCTGGTTTGCCGAGGGTATTACCGACCCCGATCTGGCGCTGGTGTGCGTGCATATTGAGAGTGCGGAGTACTGGAGCGTGCGCGAAGGCAAGCTGGCACAAGCCGGAAAAATGCTGAAAGCCACCCTGATGGGCGAGCGCCTGACCGAGATCGGCGAGCATGGCAAAGTCACGCCAGGCCGCTAACCCTCTGCCGCAAGCCACCCTTTCTTGATGCAAAAAAAGCCCGGTCAGACACCGGGCTTTTTTCATCAGGCTGATACGAACAGCCCTCAACTCAGTTTCAAGTGGCGGGCAAGACGGGTATATAAAGGTCCGGTCAACACCAACACGCAAACCATGCGCGCCACCTGAAAGGAGGTCACCATCGGCGCTCCCAGTTGCAGCACTTTGGCGGTAATCGCCATCTCTGCAATGCCGCCTGGGCTGACGCCAAGCACCAACGTGGGATAGGCAATATCGGAAAGCCTATACAGGCCATAGGCGAAGGCAAACGCCAAGCACAGATTGATCAGGTTACTGATGGCAGCTACCCCCAAATACCTGGGAGCACGACGGAAAAAGTCCGGCCCGAACTTGTCGCCCAGAGCCCAGCCAATGCACAGCTGCCCCAAGTTGGAAATTTGTATCGGCAGGCCCGACAAAATAATGTCGTTATACGTAAGAATGGCCACCACCAACAAAGGGCCTAGCACCCAAGGGTTGGGCAAACGCAAGATTTGAAAGAGGAAGCCGGCCACACTGCTTAACAGCACCAGCAGAGCCAGGCCAGGAAGGTTCAAAAAATCAGGCCGTACGACAGCTCCCGCCTGCTCCCCCGAAAAGCCCAAAGCCTCGAACGCGAAGGGAATAATCACTACGACCATCAGCACCCGCAAACCATGTGCAGAGGCGACCAGATCCGGACGTGCGCCATAACGCTCCGCCAGCCCCGTCATCTCGCTGGCTCCTCCTACTGCACTGGCAAACCAGGCAGTACGCAGATCCGTACCGGCATAACGGGTCAGCATGAATGTACCTATGCAGCACAAGACCAGCGCAAACACCATGCCCATCACTATAAACAGAGCATTACTGCCAATCAGATGCACCATGGCCGGAGTGAAATACAGCCCCAGGGATGTCCCAATAACCCATTGACCTGCGTTGCGCGCCAGCGGCATGCAGGCCCCCGGACTGCCTGCCATTTTGGTAGCTGCCGTCAAGATCAGGGCACCCAACATCCAGGGCAAAGGCATACTTAGCCAACTGGCCACCAGAGCACCAAGCAGGGCTACCCCAAAACCCAGGGCAATTCGAAACCAGATAGCCATAACAAAAACAACAAGGCCAGGCCGCAGCCTGGCACTTTCTCCGGATAAAAGCCCCACCGAAGCGGTGGGGTCCCCCTATTTATGTCTCGTCGTGCAGTTGCTTGCGCCCTGCAATACGACGCAGCACGATCGGACCTACACTAACCAAAACGGCCGCGATCCACAAGGCAATTGAAACTTTGCTCTCGAACAGAATACCGATTTCACCGTTCGTGATGGACAGCGCGCGACGCAGATTCTGCTCCATCATATTGCCCAGAACCACTCCCAGCACCATCGGTGCCATGGGCACGTTCATCTTGCGCAGGAAGTAGCCCAGAACGCCGATACCAACGACCAGCAGCAGATCAAAGCTCGTGCCATTGATGGCATAGACCCCGATATAGCTGATCGCCAAAATACCAGGCACCAACAGGCGCGGAGGAATAGCCAGCATGGAGGCAAAGACCCGCACCATGGGCACGTTCATCAAGAACAGCATGACGTTGGCGACCATCAAGGAGGCGATCAAGCCCCACACAATCTGTGGCTGCGACTCAAACAGTACCGGCCCCGGCGTGATGTTGTACAGCGTCAGGGCACCCATCATGACCGCCGTTGTTCCAGAGCCTGGCACGCCCAGTGTCAGCATGGGAATAAAGGAGCCGGTTGCAGCACTGTTATTGGCCGCCTCTGGCGCAGCCAGGCCACGCATATCGCCCTGGCCAAACATGGCATTGGGATCTTTGCCTTCGATATATTTTTTCTCATTGGCGTATGCTACTGCAGAGGCCACACTGGCCCCGGCACCGGGCAGGATACCGATGAAAAAACCCATCACGCCACCACGCACGGTGCTCCACCAGGTCATGCCCAGCTCTTTCAGGTTAAAGAGCTTGCGCTTGCTTTTAGGTACTTCGATCGACACGCCACCCAACAGGTTTTCCAGCATCTGCAACATCTCTGCCACAGCAAACAAACCAATCACGACAACAACAAAATCAATGCCATCAGCCAGGTTCGGAATATCAAAGCTGTACCGATATACCCCCGAGTTGGCGTCCACTCCCACCGTAGAAATGAACAGGCCCAGCATGGCGGCCAGGATACCTTTGACTGGCTCATCCCCCAACAAACTGGTCAGCGCACAAAAGGCAAACACCATCAGCACAAAATACTCGGCCGGGCCAAAGGCAACCGCCCAACCCGCCAGCATGGGAGCCAACAGCACAATGCCGCAGATGGCAATGGTGGACCCGATGAACGAGGAAAAAGCCGACAAGGACAAAGCCACGCTGGCCAAACCTTTGCGCGCCAGCGGATAACCATCCAGCGTCGTCATGACCGCTGCCGCTTCACCGGGCACATTGATCAGAATGGAGGTAATACGACCACCATACTCCGCACCCACATACACAGCGGCCAGCAGGATCAGAGCAGACTCCGGGGGCAGCTTCATGGCAAAGGCAATGGGCACAAGCATGGCTACACCATTAATCGGCCCCAGCCCAGGCAACACGCCCACAATGGTGCCGATAAAAGCGCCAATCGCGGCGACCAGCAGATTCTGGGCAGAAAAAGCAACACCAAAGCCTACGCTCAAATAATCAAGAATCGAGCTCATAACCACTCTCCCAGGATGCCGTAGGGCAGAACCACATCCAGGCCCAAATCAAATAGCAGAAACAGCCCCACTCCCATCGCCAGCCCGCCAATCAGGGCCTGCTTCCAGCTACCGCCAAACAGACGGCCTACCAAAGTAGCCATCAGCGTGGTGGCAATGATGAAACCCAGCCACTGAAACAGCCAGGCATAGGCCGCCAGATAAGCCACCATCATCAAGATGCGGCCATTGGCTCCATTGGGGTTGGCAGGCACAGTACCACCACCTTTGATAGTCAGGCGCAGCCCGCATAAAGCAATGATCAAGGCCAGCAATAAGGGAAAGGCCTTGGGCCCAACAGGTTCATAGGAAAATGGGGGCTCTAGGTCGTAGCCAAAAGCGGTGATCAAGGCAGCGAGCACCAGCGCGCCCACGCCTAGTACGCGATCATTCAGCGTCATGATTGGAATCTCCGGATTCACCCGCCATGGACGACGGGGCAGACAGGCGGCACTCCCGGCACAAACTGGCCGGGAGTAGCGTAAAAACTTACTTCTTGATCAGGCCAAACGAGTCAGCCAATTCTCGATACTGAAGTACTTGTTGTTTTACGTAAGCATCCAGTTCCTGGCCGCTCATATTGAAGGGAAACAGGCCCTGCTGAGTTTGCATGCGAGCAAACTCGGGCGTTTTCATCAGCTGCTCGAACGCCTGAACCCACCACTGATATTGTTCGTCAGAGACTTTGGGGCCCACATAAAAGCCGCGAATAATAGGCCACTCAATATCAAAGCCCTGCTCTTTGGCCGTGGGAATCTCGGCCAGTGCACCGTCCAGTCGCTTGTCGTTAAAGACAGCCAGAATACGAATAGGCGCCCCACCCTCCAGCATGGTGTGAGCTTCGGCTGCATCGCCCATATAGGCCTGAATATGACCACCGCGCAGGGCCGTCATCGCCTCGCCACCGCCCTCAAAGGCAACAAAGCGCATTTTGCGGAAATCCACATCTGCAGCACGGGCTGTCAGCGCAGCCTTCATCCAGTCCTGCCCACCCACGGAACCACCCGCGCCCAGAACAATCTTGGTCGGGTCGGCCTTGAAGGCCTCCATCAGGGATTTCAGGTCCTGATAAGGCGAGTCCGCACGCACAATGGTCACGCCATAATCACTGCCAATCGACGCCAGCCAGCGCACGTCCTCTACCGAATATTTGCCAAATTTGCCCTGTGCCAGATTCAGCAGGGAGCCACCCGAGAAAGCAGCAATCGCATTGCCGTCGCCCGGACGCTGCGCCACGATATGGTTATAGGCCACCGCCCCTACACCGCCGGGCATATAGACGGTGCGCATGGGATTTTCCAGCAGCTTGGTTTCCAGAAAACCGTTCACGGCCACACGACAGGTCAGGTCAAACCCGCCGCCTGGCTGTGCTGGAGCAATACACTCAGGCTTGGAGGGTTGCTGGGCCTGTACGCCACTCAGGCTGCTCAAGCCCAGAATACTGCTGGCCAGTAGCACCCGTAGTTTCATGTGGATAGTCATTGATTCGCCTCCAGGAGGATCTTAGTCGTTGTAATGGATGCGACCTTACCGGAGCGAAGCTTTCGCCTACCTTTCAATTTCGCCAAAAAACACGATTTTCAAGGGTATACCCTGAAAATCCAATCAGTGTTCAAGCGAATCAAACTCCAAACGCACGATCAAACCACGCTGCTGCGGTCCTGTCCGCAAGCTCATGCGGGCGCCATGAATCTGTGCAATAGCCTGTACGATCGCCAGCCCCAAACCGGAGCCCTGCAAGGCCTTCCCCGCCTCGCCGCGCCTGAAACGATGGCCTGCCTTGGCCATATCATCAGCACTCATACCCGGACCATCGTCTTCAACCTGAATGCTGCACACCGGCCCTTCCTTGCGCACCGTTACCGTAATGCATGCAGCACGTGGGCAGTACTTGATGGCATTGCTGACCATATTGCTTAAAGCCTGTTGCAAGAGCCAAGCCTCCCCGGCTACCCGAACAGGGGTGGAGGGCGCGTCCAGGCCCAGGTCCTGACGCTTGGACCTCGCCAGGCTCCATAGCTCATCCACCACCAGCCCGGCTTGCTGGCACAAGTCGACTGTGCCCAAGGCCGCGCGGGTGCGTAGCTGGTCAGCAGCATCGCGAACCCTGGACAAGGCCACCATTTGATGCGTCATCTGAGCCGTGTTGTTCAAGCGTAATTGAATTGCCTCCAGCACCTCCTTCATCTCATCGGTCTTGGCCAGAGACAGGGCAAAATCCACCTGGGTCAGCAAAACAGCCAAGGGGGTTTTCAACTGGTGCGAGGCATCGTCCAGAAACTGCTGTTGCTCGCGTGATTTGCGTGCATAACGATCCATATGCAAATTGATGGTCTGTACCAAAGGCCGGACCTCTCGCGGCAGGCTGGCCTCGCTGATCGGCTCCAGGTTGTCGGGGGAACGATGCCGTACCTCGGCGCTCAACTTGCGCAAAGGGCGTAGCGCCAGCAAGGTGCCAACCAGAATCAGAATAATGAAAAGGCTGAGCACCGCCACGTCCTGAATCAGATTCTGGATAATGACTTTGCGTATGAAAGCATGGCGCTCGCTCAGGTTTTCACCTGCCTGAATCAGGATTCGGCTGTCTTGATAAGTCTGCAGGCGCCCATCCGATTCCAGCGCCACTGCCGCGATGCGCAAGGGCTCTCCCAAATATTCAGCGTCATAAAAAACGGGCTGATTACTGAGCAGACGCCGCGCTGGAAGCGGCATACCGGTAAAGCCAATTTCCGACAAACCGTCTTCAGTGGCCACTCTGAAATACACCTGACTGCTGATGGTGTACTCCATGAACTCCATCATGTAGTAAGACTGCTCCATCGCCAGCCCGCCACTGATGGTCAAGACATTGGACGACATGGATTTCAAGGCACCGGCCAAAGCCCGGTCAAACGCGGCGTTGACCTGATCTTTCAAGGTCATGCTGGAAACAAACAGGGACACGCCCGAGGTCAGCAAGGCCGCAGGAATCAGCATGAACAACAAAGTACGACGCAAACTGCTTAAGGCCATATTTGCCCCCAATAAGGCAATACGCTAAGGCTCATCATCGCCCACAGGCTCCAGGCAATAACCTACGCCGCGCAAAGTGACGATATGGACATCCGAGGACTGCAGTTTCTTGCGCAAGCGATGCACCAATACTTCGATAGCTTCGATATTGATTTCATCGTCATCCTTGTCATTGAGCCGATCCAGGATGAACTGCTTGTTTACTGGCTCTCCGCTACGCTGCACCAGAATGCGCAGTACCTCAGCCTCACGCGGTGACACGGACAGAAGCGCCGAATCCAGCGTAAAGCGCTGTGTGGCCAAGTCATAGATCAGGCTGCCACACGCCATACGCGGTTTGTCCTTGCCCCGGCTACGACGAATCAGGGCATTAACGCGCGCCACCAGCTCTTCAATACGAAAAGGTTTGGGCAAAAAATCGTCCGCCCCACACTCCAGGGCTTCCACTCGCTCCTGCAAGGAGTCGCGAGCCGTCAAGATCAACACGGGAGTCCGGTTATCCTCCGAACGCAGACGTGCCAGCAAGGCACGTCCGTCCATGCCCGGCAAGCCCAGGTCCAGGACGAGCGCATCAAATTCCTCGATCTGCAAACGATGGTAGGCCACCATCCCGTCGTTGGACCACTCGACTGCAAACCCTTTCTTTTGCATGCTGCGTGTCAGCCACAGGGCCAAATCAGGCTCGTCTTCAATCAATAAAATTCGCATGGCGGATAGTAGAAAAGAAAACAGAACAGGGGCAATAGTACGCCGCCGGATCGTATCAGCAGCACGTCACTGGCTGACAGACTCGGTCAGCTCCAGCACAAAACGCCGCAACCAGCGGCTTTCTTCATCATGTTCCTTGTTGATGTCCCAAATCATGGACACCACAAAAGACGGCACCCGCAATGGCACCGGCGAGACGGCTAATCGACTATTGCATTCCACAAAGGAGCGGGCGGCGTAATCGGGCATGGTCAGCACCAAAGGGCTGCCAATAATGGCGTTGATTGCCCCGGAAAAATGCGTGAATGAGGCCTTGACCTTGCGCTGCAGTCGCTCGGCATCAAAGAGTTCATCGACAAAGCCGCGCAAGCCGTCAAAGGACACCCGCCCATGATGAGCATGCAGATACTCCTGCTTGCTGATGGGGGTTGAAAACGCAATGGACTGCTTATCGTAAATGCAGATATAGGAAGCGGAAAACAGCACTTGCGACTTGTGCATGGTGCTCAGAAATTTAGGGCTGGAGCAAATCGCCAGATCCGCCCCATGCTCCACCATGCTTTGCGGCCACAAATAGCTATTGGTTTGGTAGAAGGAAAAACTGATCGTCCAGCCCTGCTCGTCAGCCATGCGAATCATGCGTTTGGCCAGCATATTTTCCAGATCGTCGGACAAAGCGATGCGAAAAACCCGGCTGGAGCGAGCTGGATCGAACTCCTGCTCGGATGTGACCAGCGCCGAGATGCTTTTCAGGGCCTCGGATATCTGCGGGGCAATCTCCAAGGCCCGATGCGTAGGCGTCATTCCGTGCGAACCACGGGTAAACAGCTCGTCATTGAATACCACCCGCAACTTGCGCAAGGACGCGCTGACCGCGCCCTGGGTCAGAAATAGGGCATTGGCGGCCTTGGTCACGCTGCGCTCGTTCATCAAGCACTGGAACACCAGCAGCAAGTTCAGATCCATCCGCCTGATATTAGCAATATTAATGGAAGCCATTTTTCTAATTAGTTTGAATAATTATTTGGCTTGATTAGACTAAAAATCAGCCACAACCACAATAAGGGTCAGGTATTCACCTGCCCTGCTCGAGGAGATCTTTATGGGCACTGCTACCGTCGCCCCTTCGCATGCCAAATCGGCCCCCCCAGGCCAGCCGGGCTTAAGTAAAAAACAAGTTGTTGCCGTTGGTATTGGCAACTTTATGGAATGGTTTGACTTCGCGATTTATGGCTACTTTGCAGCCATTATCGGCAGCATCTACTTTCCATCCGACGCCGCTGGCGTTTCCCTGCTCTCGTCCCTGGCCGTGTTTGCCGTGGGCTTTGTTTCGCGCCCCTTTGGCGCCCTGATTCTGGGCCCCATTGGCGACCGCTTTGGCCGCAAGACCGTGCTGATGATTACCGTCTTTGGCATGGGTGTGTTCACTACTCTGATTGGCCTGCTGCCTGGCTATGACACCATCGGCATTACGGCTCCTATCTTGCTGGTTGTGCTGCGCTTCCTGCAAGGCATGATGGTGGGTGGCGAGTGGTCCGCTGCCGGTATTTTCCTGGTGGAAAGCGCCCCCTCCAACCGTCGTGCCTCGGCCGCCAGCGTGGTGACCTTTACCGCCGGTATCGCTTTCCTGATGGGTACGGCCACGGCTGCCGCCATCAACGCCACGCTGACCGAAGCCCAGGTCTACAGCTGGGGCTGGCGTGTGCCCTTCGTGCTGTCGATTGTGATGACCTTCATTGCGGTCTTTATCCGCCGCAAACTGAACGACACCCCCGTCTACCACGAGCTGCAGGAAAAGAAAGCCAACAACACGCTGGAGCGCGTCTCGTCCAAGGACAAGTTCAACGCCTTTGTTCTGTCCTTTGCGTTCTCCGCCCTGTTCCTGGTGTCGCTGTACTACTTCATCACCTACGCCAATAACCACCTGGTTTCCATCCTGGGCATGAGCAAGACCTCGGCCCTGTGGCTGTGCAGTGCCTCGTTGGTGGTGTATTGCATCTTGCACCCGCTGGTTGGCCGCTTCTCGGACCACTACGGTCGTCGCAAACTGGCGCTGTTTGCCGCTGCGGGTCTGACCATCATGGCCTACCCGATCTTCATCATGATGAACTCCGGCAAACCCGCGCTGATCCTGCTGGGCCTGATCATCATGGCTTTCCTGGTAGCCATCTCTGCCGTCATGAACGTGGTGCTGCTGGTGGAAGTGTTCCCCGCCTCGATTCGCTCGACCGGCGCCGCACTGGGCCACAACGTCTCGTCAGCACTGCTGGCTGGCCCTGGCCCCTTCATTGCTGCTGCCCTGATCCAGTACACAGGTAACCCCAACGTACCGGCCTGGTACCTGGCTGCGGTATCCCTGGTGTGCTTCCTGATCCTGTATACCCGCCTGCCTGAAACCAAAAACGTGGACTTGTCCGCAGGCTGACCTTTAAAGGAGACCTAGTTATGAGCAAAGTTGCAGTTATACAAGCGGCATCCATCCCGTTTGACTCTGCCAGCAGTGTAGAAAAAGCCGCCGCCATCTTGCAGCGTGTGGCTGCCAATGGCGCCACCCTGGCTGTCTTTCCCGAAGCCTTTCTGGGCGGGTATCCCAAAGGCATCAGCTTTGGCAGCGTCATCGGCAACCGCCGCCCCGAAGGCCGTGCCCTGTACCAGATGTATGTGGAAGGCGCTGTCACCCTGGGTGGCCCTGAACTGGAAGCACTGGCCGATGCAGTCACCCAAACCGGTGTGTACACCGTCATGGGCGTAATCGAAAAAATGGGTCGCACCCTGTACTGCACCGCTCTGACACTGGCTCCCGGCAAAGGCGTGGTGGGCATCCACCGCAAGCTGATGCCTACCGGCCAGGAACGTCTGGTCTGGGGCTTTGGCGATGGCTCCACCATGGGCACTGTCGATACTCCCATGGGTCGTATCGGCAACGTGATCTGCTGGGAAAACTACATGCCCACCCTGCGTCAGACCATGTATGCCCAAGGCACCGAACTGTACTGCGCCCCCACGGCAGACGACCGCCCCACCTGGGCCTCGTCCATGATTCACATCGCCGTTGAAGGCCGTGTGTTCGTGCTGTCCGCCTGCCAGGCCATCCGCCTGAACAATTACCCCGAGTCCTTCCAGAAAGAATTTGCTCTGCCCGGCGAATTTGCTCCGGACAGCTACGTGATGCACGGCGGCAGCATGATCGTCAGCCCCACCGGCGAAGTGCTGGCCGGCCCGGTGTTTGATGAAGAAACCGAGCTGTACGCCGAACTGGATATGGACCTGCTCAAACAGGCCAATCTGGACTTTGACGTCTACGGCCACTACTCGCGCCCCGACATCTTCTCTCTGCATGTCGACACCCGAGCCAAGCAGGTAGTGAAACTGCAAACCGAAGACTCGGCCGAGTAAAACCAGCCAAATCCTGCACTTAAAAAACCAGCCCCATCACGCGATAAACGTGATGGGGCCGGAACTGCTTTCGAGCCTGGCACAAGCTGCTGCCTGCACCTGCTCTTTCCTGTCGTAGCTTTGTTTTTGATCCCTTGGCACTAGCTCAAAGCCAAAGGTTCCAGCACGGGCTGATACGGAGACATCTGCAACTGCGTCTCGTCCAGACCCATTCCCTGCGCCAACAGAGCCAACATCGTCAGGCTCAATGGAACAAGACCTTTCTCAATCACGTTGTATTCCGCCACACTGATTCCCAAGCGACTGGCCAAACGCTCGCGCTTGATTTCCAGATACTCGCGCCAGGCACGAATCAGGGTCCAACGATGCGTTCGCATATCCTTGAGCACCACATACGGAATCCCCTTGTCCGAACGCACAAAACGCGGTGCGGCCATCAACTTGCGCACGCACTCATCATTCATGGCATCTCGTGTCAACAGATGGGCATACAGCACGGCCTGCTCGGGCAAGGTACGAGGATCAGTATCTTCAGTGGTCAACAAGTATGTATTCATCATGGCTGACAAACCTAAGGATGTAAGAGAACGGAGAACCCTGAACTTACCGTCCCGTTCCATCCCGGTCTGTCAGATAATTCTGAAAGTGCTCCCTGACCGCCCTATCGGCTGATCCTGATCAAGACACACATCCAAACAGACCATAAAAAAAGCCCCTGAACACGTCAGAGGCGCGCTTTCAAAACACAGCATTGGGCATATTTACATTCGTATCTGCGACTAGAACTCACGCATGAATACTTTGTGAACCCCAAATTTTGCATCACGTGGAGTTCGAACTGCCCGGCAGCTTTCAGATCGAATACTTCAAACAAGCCCGCTAAATTGAAAAAATCCCTTGCAAATAGTAGGTGAATACCCGCATCACCGACTACACTTGCGGCTCCGGCGTGAAAACCTCAATAGAATCAAGATTGTCCTTGATCAATTAGACACGCCCTCTTGGCAGTAGCCCATAAGTTCAACGCTTATACTGTTCAACTATAAAACAGGGGCAGAGCTCACAAGGCGCCTCCCCTGACGATTTCAAACACGAAAACACAATCCTATTGGAGAGCCGCATGGTGAACATGAATCGGCGTCAGTTCTTCAAAGTGACGGGGGCCTCGCTGGCCAGTTCCAGCATGGTCTTGCTGGGCGCTGCGCCCACCCCCGCCATGGCGGAAGTCAGGCAGTACAAACTGACCCGCATGACAGAGACGCGCAATACCTGTCCTTACTGTTCCGTAGCCTGTGGGGTGCTGCTGTACTCCCGTGGTGACGGCGCCATGAATGCCGAGCCCAGCGTGGTTCACATTGAAGGCGATGCCGACCACCCCGTGAACCGCGGCACACTCTGTCCCAAGGGCGCAGGCTTGGTGGATTTCATCAAGAGCCCCAACCGACTCAAATACCCTGAATACCGTGCCGCTGGCTCGGACAAGTGGGAACGCATCTCCTGGGAAGACGCTTTCACGCGTATTGCCAAGCTGATGAAAGAAGACCGCGACGCCAACTTCCAGACCACCGCTGAAGACGGCACCGTCGTCAACCGTTGGCTGACCACCGGCATGCTGGCTGCTTCGGCAAGTAGTAACGAAGTGGGCTATGTCACCCATAAAGTCATCCGCAGCATGGGTGTACTGGCATTCGATAACCAAGCACGTGTCTGACACGGCCCGACGGTGGCAGGTCTTGCCCCGACGTTTGGCCGTGGAGCGATGACGAACCATTGGGTCGACATCAAGAACGCGGATATTGTGCTGATTATGGGCGGCAACGCAGCCGAGGCGCACCCCTGTGGTTTCAAATGGGTGACCGAGGCCAAAGCACACAACAATGCAAAACTGATCGTTGTGGATCCACGCTTTACGCGTTCGGCATCCGTAGCGGACTTTTACGCGCCTATACGTACCGGTAGTGACATCACCTTCCTGGGTGGCGTCATCAAATACCTGCTGGACAACGACAAGATCCAGCACGAATACGTGCGCAACTACACCGATATGCCCTTTATCGTGCGCGAAGACTTTGACTTCGAGCAGGGGCTGTATTCGGGCTACAACGAAGAAAAACGCAGCTACGACAAGTCCTCCTGGGACTACGAGCTGGGCGAGGACGGCTACGTCAAGACGGACCCCACCTTGCAACACCCACGCTCGGTCTACCAACTGCTGCGCAAGCACTACGAGCGCTACACGCCCGAGATGGTGGAACGCGTCTGTGGCACGCCCAAGGACAAGTTCCTGAAAGTCTGTGAAATGCTGGCCTCGACCGCTGAACCGGGTCGCGCGGGCACCATCCTGTATGCGCTGGGCTGGACGCAACACAGTATTGGTTCGCAGATCATCCGTACCGGCGCCATGGTCCAGCTGCTGCTGGGCAATATTGGTATTGCCGGCGGTGGCATGAACGCGCTGCGCGGACACTCCAACATTCAGGGTCTGACTGACCTGGGTTTGATGTCCAACCTGCTGCCCGGCTATCTGACTTTGCCCAACCAGGCCGAGAAAGAGTTTGACGGCTACATCGGCGCACGTGCCCAACAGCCGCTACGCCCCAACCAGCTCAGCTACTGGCGCAACTACAAGAAGTTCCACGTCAGCCTGATGAAAGCCTGGTTTGGTGATGCCGCCCAGGCCGAGAACAACTGGGCCTACGACTATCTGCCCAAGCTGGACAAGCTCTACGACATGCTGCAAGTGTTCGAGCTGATGGACGAAGGCAAGATGACGGGCTACATCTGTCAGGGCTTCAACCCCCTGGCGGCGGCACCGTACAAGGCCAAGCTGCTGCGTGGTTTCTCCAAGCTCAAGTACATGGTCATCATGGACCCGCTGGTTACGGAAACGTCAGAGTTCTGGAAGAACTATGGCGAGCACAATGATGTCGATTCCGCTTCCATCCAGACCGAAGTCTTCCGTCTGCCCACCACCTGTTTCGCCGAGGAAGAAGGCGCACTGGTGAACTCGGGTCGCTGGTTGCAATGGCACTGGAAGGCCGCCAACCCTCCGGGCGAGGCCAAGAGCGACATTGAGATCATGAGCACGCTGTTCACGCGTATCCGCTCGCTGTACCAGAAAGAAGGCGGTGCCTTCCCTGATCCGATCCTGAACCTGTCCTGGCCCTACTCCAACCCGGATGATCCAACCGCCGCTGAACTGGCCAAGGAATACTCGGGCCGCGCACTGGTGGATCTGCATGATCCCAAGGATCCGACGAAGATCACGCGTAAGGCAGGCGAGCAGCTGGATGGCTTTGCCGAATTGCGCGACGACGGCACCACGCTAAGCGGTTGCTGGATCTATGCCGGTGCCTGGACGCAGCAAGGCAACCTGATGGCTCGCCGCGACAATAGCGATCCAACCGGAATCGGCCAGACGCTGAACTGGGCCTGGGCCTGGCCAGCAAACCGCCGCGTGCTCTACAACCGTGCTTCCTGTGACCTGACCGGCAAACCCTTTGACCCACGTCGCAGCCTGGTTCACTGGGATGGCAAGCGCTGGGGTGGTGCGGATATCCCTGACTACAAGGCCGATGAAAATCCGGCTGATGGCATGGGCCCGTTCATCATGAACCCTGAAGGTGTCGCCCGCTTCTTTGCCCGTAAAGGCATGGCAGAAGGCCCCTTCCCCGAGCACTACGAGCCTTTTGAAAGCCCTCTGAGCTACAACCCGCTCAGTCCTGACGAACCACGTGCCATGACCAACCCGGCAGCCCGTATCTTCAAGGACGACCTGGCAGCCATGGGTACGGTAGACAAGTTCCCCTATGTGGGCACCACCTACCGCCTGACCGAGCACTTCCACTACTGGACCAAGCACGTGAAGTTGAACGCCATCGTGCAGCCCGAACAGTTTGTGGAAATTGGCGAGGAGCTGGCCAAGGAAGTGGGCATTGTGCAAGGTGACCGCGTCAAGGTGTCCTCCAACCGTGGCTATATCAAGGCCGTGGCGGTGGTGACCAAGCGCATCAAAGCCCTGAACGTGGATGGCAAAGTTGTCCACCAAGTGGGTATCCCGCTGCACTGGGGATTTGTGGGTCTGGCCCGACCTGGTTTCCTGATCAATGCGCTGACCCCGCCGGTAGGCGATGGCAACTCGCAAACGCCGGAGACCAAGGCCTTCCTGGTTCAACTTGAAAAGGTTAAGGAGTAAGCCATGGCCTTGCAATCACTTGATATCAAACGGCGCTCCGCAACCACCACCCCATCGCCCAGCGTGCGCGAGCCCGTGGGCGGGGAAGTGGCCAAGCTGATCGACACCAGTAAGTGCATTGGCTGTAAGGCCTGTCAGGTCGCCTGCATGGAATGGAACGATACGCGCGACGAAATCGGTCACAACGTCGGGGTGTATGACAACCCGGCCGACCTGACCGACAAGTCCTGGACCATCATGCGTTTTGCGGAGTATGAAAACCCCGCTGGCGATCTGGAATGGCTGATTCGCAAAGACGGCTGCATGCACTGCGAGGACCCGGGCTGCCTGAAGGCCTGTCCCTCGCCAGGCGCCATCGTGCAGTACACCAACGGCATTGTGGATTTTCACGAGGAAAACTGCATTGGCTGCGGCTACTGCGTTACCGGCTGTCCTTTCGATGTGCCCCGCATTTCGGAAAAGGACAAGAAAGCCTACAAGTGCACCTTGTGTTCGGACCGTGTGGCGGTCGGACAGGAACCGGCCTGTGCCAAGACCTGTCCTACCGGCGCGATTGTGTTCGGTACCAAAGAAGACATGCAGCACCACGCTGCAGAGCGTATCGAAGACCTGAAATCGCGCGGCTTTGAAAACGCAGGTTTGTACGACCCGGCTGGAGTGGGTGGCACCCACGTCATGTACGTGCTGCACCACGCCGACAAGCCCGAGCTGTACAGCGACCTGCCCAAGGACCCGCAAATCAGTCCGATGGTCTCGCTCTGGAAGGGAGTGGCCAAGCCGCTGGGGGTTGCTGCCATGGCACTGACCGCCCTGATTGGTTTCTTCCACTACATCCGAACCGGTCCTAACGAGACTGACGAGGAAGACGAGCGCCGCGCCGACGAGGACGCACGCAAGATCCAGGAGGCTCACCATGACTGATCACAACCGCAAGGGCTTGATTCAGCGCTACACCACCAGTCAGCGCATTAATCACTGGATCATTGCCATGAGCTTTGTGCTCCTGGCCTTGTCCGGGCTGGCGCTGTTTCATCCGTCAATGTTCTGGCTGACCAATCTGTTTGGCGGCGGTCCGTGGACACGCATTCTGCACCCGTTCATTGGTGTGGTGATGTTTGTGTGCTTTTTCCTGTTTGCGGCCCGCATGGTACGGCACAATATGTTCTCCAAGGGTGACGCGGCCTGGCTGCGTCACTTCAAGGACGTGCTCAATGCCAAGGACGAGCGCATTCCCGAAGTAGGCCGCTACAACGCCGGGCAAAAAATCCTGTTTTTTGCTTTGGTGATCTTCATGATCGGCCTGCTGGCAACCGGTGTGGTGATGTGGCGCGAATACTTTTCCGCCTTCTTCCCCATCTGGGCTATCCGTCTGGCCTCCGTGCTGCACGCGGTCTGCGCCCTGCTGATGATTTGCGCGATTATCGTGCACATCTACGCCGGTATCTGGGTAAAAGGTTCAGTCAAAGCCATGACCCGCGGTACGGTTACCCGTGCCTGGGCCTGGAAGCACCACCGCGCCTGGTTCCGTGAAGAAATGGAAAAAGGTCCCAGCCGTCCTGCCGAATAAGCGGGGCTCTGGTACATAAGCAACCCGGCTGCCATGCACCATTTCGGGCATGGCAGCCTTGTTTTCAGGAGTCTGTCTTGCAACGCATCCTTCCGCGCGGCGAAATCGAAAGTCTGGACCACACCTCCATCCCCCGACTGCGCCTGCCTGTGCGAGCCAGCGTCTTTGCTGACCGGGCAGCACGTCTGCGTCAATTGGCTGACGGCAATCCCGTTGGTGCCTACCTGCTCTTGCTGGCACATCTGGTAGATGGGCAGCACAAACAACTCAATGCCCTGCCCCCGACCGAACTGCCCGCCGAGGTGCTGGAAACAGCGCAAAGACACGGTATGCCGCCCCTGCTGGCATCGGGCTGGAAGCGCGATCCACAGTGGCTCAGCATTTTGAGCAGCCTGCTCAATCACATGATCAACACTTCGGACGTGCCTGCAGCCGCCCAAGAAGTCTGTCAGGACCTGCTCAAGAAAGCCGAGTCTGACCCACAAAAACTGGAAGATCTGGCTGACGCGATTCTGGCCGAGCAATTGCCTGAGCAAGACGGTGCCGCGGCACCTTTTGTCATGGCCGCCTTGCAGGTTTACTGGACACATCTGGCCTGCTCGCTGACCGAAGGCCAATTGTCTGTGACCAGCCCCTTTGGCGTATGCCCATCCTGCGGCAGCCTGCCCGTATCCAGTGTGGTGCGTGTGGGTGGTCGTGAAGATGGTTGCCGCTACATGTGCTGCCCGCGTTGTAGCGTGGAATGGCATCTGGTGCGCGTCACCTGCTCGCACTGCGAGAGCACCAAAAGCGTAGCGTATCACGCCATTGAAGATGGCCCGGAAGGGATCAAGGCCGAGTCCTGCGACAACTGCCACACCTACCGCAAAATCTTCTATCAGGAAAAGCAGCTGGGTCTTGATCCAGTTGCAGACGACCTGGCCAGTCTGGCTCTGGACGTTCTGATGGGCGAAGAAGGCTATTCCCGCGCCAGCGGCAATCCGCTTCTTTGGCACCAGTCTTAAGCTAAGATTCCCCTACGCCTTGTTGCCCCGAGCACAAGGCGTAGCTGACGGACCTTGCCCATAGACTCAAACGCCTGCCTTTGAATGATGAGCCCAACGCCTGAACTCTCCCCCGCCCACATCCCTTCCCTGGATCGCTTGCTGCGCTCGCCAGAGTTCCAGCCCTTGCTAAGCCAGTTCGGCCACACGCGCCTGAGTCAACGCACTCGTGCCCATTTGCAGGCACTGCGGGAGGCCGTGCTGAAGGGAGCACTAAGCCCTCAGGATCTGGAGCCCGCTCAGCTTGCCAAAGCACTGCAAGCACAACTGCAGGAAGAATCCCGCTTGCAGCTACGCCCGGTCTTTAACCTGACCGGCACCGTACTGCACACCAATCTTGGGCGTGCGATGCTGCCGGATGAAGCCATACAGGCTGTTGTCCAGGCCATGCGCTCGCCCGCCAATCTGGAATTTGATCTGGAAACCGGTGGCCGAGGCGACCGCGATGACTTGATCAACCCTTTGCTCTGCGAGCTGACCGGCGCTGAAGCCGCTACAGTCGTCAACAATAATGCGGCTGCCGTGCTGCTGATGCTCAGCACCCTGAGCCCCCGCCGTGAGACCGTGGTGTCACGCGGCGAGCTGGTTGAAATTGGCGGGGCCTTTCGTATTCCCGACATCATGAAGCGTGCCGGTGCTCGTCTGCATGAGGTAGGCACGACCAACCGTACCCACGCAGCTGATTACGAGAACGCCATCAACGAACGCAGCGCCATGTTGATGAAGGTGCATTGCAGCAACTACGCCGTCAAAGGCTTCACCAAAAGCGTTTCAGTCGAAGAAGTTGCACAGATAGCCAAAAAACACGGCCTGCCCACCAGCGTGGATCTGGGCAGCGGCACCTTGGTGGACCTGAGCCAATGGGGCCTGCCGCCTGAGCCCACCGTGCGCGAGACCATCGAAGCCGGTGCCGATATCGTGACCTTCAGCGGCGACAAGCTGCTGGGTGGCCCCCAGGCCGGTCTGATCGTAGGCCGTGCAGACCTGATCGCCAAGATCAAGAAAAACCCGCTCAAACGTGCTCTGCGAGTGGGTAAAATCACCTTGGCCGCACTGGAGCCTGTGCTGGCCTTGTACCGTTCGCCAGAGCGCCTGCCCGAGCACCTGACCACCCTGCGTCTGCTGACTCGACCTTCGGCTGAAATGCGTGCCCAAGCACTACGTTTGGCCCATGTCTTGCAGCAATGGGTGGGGACACAATTTGCTGTAGAACCCACTGCCATGCTGAGCCAGATCGGCAGCGGTGCGTTGCCCGAAGACGTACTGCCCAGCTTTGGACTGCGCTTTGCCTACCAAGGCACAGGCCGTCCGGGCCGCCATCTGACTCAACTGGAAAAACGCCTGCGCACTTTGCCCCAGCCCGTCATCGGGCGCATTGCGCAAGATGCCTTTTGGCTGGACTTGCGCTGCCTGGAAGAGCCCTTTGAGGCCGCCTTCAGCGCACAACTGATTCCCGAGCAAGCATGATTGTTGGCACCGCAGGACATATCGATCACGGCAAAACCACCTTGATCCGCGCCTTGACCGGCGTGGATACCGATCGTCTGGAAG
The DNA here is from genome assembly GCF_000465875.3 of Alcaligenes sp. EGD-AK7. Lineage (NCBI taxonomy): Bacteria > Pseudomonadati > Pseudomonadota > Betaproteobacteria > Burkholderiales > Alcaligenaceae > Alcaligenes > Alcaligenes sp. EGD-AK7. The sequence continues at coordinate 141,905 of NZ_AVOG02000045.1, forward strand.
AGGAAAAAAAGCGCGGCATCTCCATCCAGCTGGGCTATGCCTATACGCCTTTGCCCGACGGACAGATCCTGGGCTTTATTGATGTGCCCGGTCACGAACGTCTGGTGCACACCATGGTCGCGGGTGCGACCGGCATTGATTTTGGCCTGCTGATCGTGGCCGCAGATGACGGCGTCATGCCGCAAACCCGCGAGCATCTGGCCGTACTGCAATTGCTCGGTTTGCAGGCGGGAGCCATCGTCCTGAGCAAGGCGGATCGCGCTGATGCTGCCAGAATTGAATCCGTCAAAGCCGAGCTGCAAGCACTTGTCCAAGGAAGCTTTCTGGACAATGCCCCCATCTTCGTTGTTGATGCCCTGTCCGCCGACAAACCCGGCCTGGAAGCACTGCGCCAACATCTGCACGCACAGGCCATGCAATCCACCAAGCAGGATGGCAACGGCTATTTCCGCCTGGCCATTGACCGCGTTTTCACCTTGCAAGGTCACGGCACCCTCGTGACCGGCACCGTGCACGATGGCGTGTTGGATCTTGATGGCCCGGCGATGGACTTGCGCCTGATGCCACGCGGTACACCCGTACGAGTGCGCAGCATTCACGCCCAGAATCAGGCATCACGCCAGGCCCGCGCCGGGCAGCGTTGTGCCCTGAACCTGGGCGGGATTGATGTGCAGGATATAGAGCGTGGCGACTGGCTGGCCGATGCCCGCTGCTTCATCCCCTCCACTCGTATCGATGTGGAACTGAGCCTGCTGGACAAAGATATTCCCGCCCTACGCACCTGGTCGCCCTGGCATATCCACATGGGTGCCGCGCACCTGACGGCCCATGCCGTACCTTTGGATGGCGAGTCCTTGCAGCCCGGCCAGACCGGCAAGGTCCAGTTGGTCTTTGACCGCCCGATCTGCTCCATGACGGGCGAGCGCTTTATCTTGCGCAACGCCCAGGCCAGCGAGACCGTCGGCGGCGGGATTGTGCTGGACCCAAATGCGCCGGACCGCAAACGACGCTCTACGACACGCCTTGCCTGGTTGGATGCCTTGGCACAATGGACGCGCGGCGGACCGTTGGAGGGCCTGCTGGCCCAAGCACCTTACGGTCTGGACGAAGCAACACTGCTGCGTCTGTCAGGAGGATCTCAACAAGGCTTGAGCGCCCCCGCCAATGCCCGCTGGCACACCGGATCTCGCCCACAAAGTCAGCCTATCTTGTTGAGCGATGCACGCCTGGAAGCGCTGTGTCAGCACATAGAAAGCGTGATGCTGCAGTTCCACGAGCGCAATCCGGACGAGCCGGGCCTGTCCATCAGCCGCTTGCGACGCATGGCCGCCCCCACCATGCCCGACGCAATCTGGCAGCTCCTGACCGAATATCTGCTGTCAGAACAGCGCCTGGCCCAACAAGGAGCCTGGCTGCATACGCCAGGCCACCGCGTTACCCTGAGCCCCGAAGACCAAGCTCTGGCCACCGCCCTGCTGCCCCTGATCGAGGCAGGCCGCTTCGATCCTCCATGGACACGTGATCTGGCCAAAGAAACCGAAGCCCCGGAAGAGCAGACCCGCAACGTACTGCGCAGACTGGTGCGCCAGGGCGAGCTGTTTCAGATCGTGCATGACCTGTTCTATCACCGCCGCCAAATCGCGGTGCTAGCCAATATCGTCAAGGAGCTGCACAGCGGCCAAGGCGTCAGCGCCGCGCAGTTCCGGGACGCAACGGGACTGGGCCGCAAACGGGCCATTCAGATTCTGGAGTTCTTTGATCGCGTCGGCTATACACGACGTGTGCGTGATCGCCATGTATTACGAGGTGAAGCCTGGGCAGCGGCGGATTGAACCCGGAGCTTCATGCGGGAACCAGAACAGGCAACGCCCTGATCGTTGAAGCGTCACCGGCCCTAACGTATGATAGGGCCTCTTGAAGGAAAGCATCCGTGCCCGGTGGCACGGCCGGGCTTCAAACCCGGTTGGGGGCGTCAGACGTTCCCAGGTAGGTTCGACTCCTGCTGCTTTCCGCCACTTTGCTGGCAGAAAATCTCCCCACACACATGCCAGAGGCACGTATTCACTGACTAAACCGGCGTATCGGACGTTGGACGCCCTGCTGTTGGCCCCGAGTCAGAGCAAGTCACCGCCAATACCTGCGCCTGTTGATCCCCCAGGCTAAGCACGCTGTGGGGTAGCTCCGAATCAAAATACACGGAATCACCCGTCTCCAAGGTCATGCTGTGCTCTGCAATGGTGACTTGCACTTGCCCTTGGATCACAAACAAGAACTCTTCTCCCCCATGCGGGAAAGTTGGCGCTGGCTGCTGTTGTTCGTGTGGAGGGTAGATAACAAAGGGGTCCATCAAACGAAAGCGCCGCCGCCCGGCCATGCTCTCGTAACGGTAGGCGCTATGACCTGCCACACTGGGCAAGGGCATGCGTTCGTGTCGACGCACGACACACACACTTTCGTCTTGATCCAGTTCCCCCTCTCCAATCAACTGCGACACCCCCATGCCATAAGCCTGGGCCAGCTTGACCACGGTAGAGATGGACGGCGCACTGACTGCCCGCTCCAGCTTGGACAGATAACTTTTAGTCAGACCGGTGCGCTGGGCCAACTGCTCCAGCGACAAGCCATGTTGGCGACGCAGGGCGCGCAAGCGAAAGGGAAGATGGGTCATGGGTTAAACAAGAGGTGTAGCGCCCGAGGTCAGCCTCGGAGCGCATATAAAAAAGCGGCCTCTTATTCTACTCAAAAACATCCGTATGGCGTTTCAGCGCTTTGCGGGCATAGTATTCAAAGCCGATCTGGGAGCGGCGAGGTCTCAGAATCCAGTCATGTGCCTCCCGGCCCAGTTCCGGCGCAATAGGCTCGATCGTTCCGGCTGACATCGCCAACAATTGCATGCGCGCTGTGCGCTCAAATTGCAACGCCAATACGCAGGCTTCTTCTACTGAGGCCGCCGCCACCAACATTCCATGGTGCGATAAAAGAATAGCGCGCTTGTCACCCAAGGCCTCAGAAATGATCTGTCCCTCTTCATTGCCCACAGGGACACCCGGCCAATCTTTCAGGAACGCGCAGTCCTCATACAAGGGGCAGTTGTCCATATGGGATACGATCAAGGGCACCTCCAGCATGGACAGGGCGGCCACGTGCAAGGGATGTGTATGAATGATGCAGTTCACATCCGGCCGGGCACGATACACCCAGGAATGAAAACGGTTTGCTGGATTAGGCATCCCATATCCCTTCAAAACCGTTAAATCTTCATCTACCAGCAAGACGTTGGTCGACGTAATTTCATCAAACCCAAGCCCCAGCTGCTGCGTAAAATACGTGCCTTCCTGTTCGCCGCGTGCTGTGATCTGGCCAGCCAAACCAGAGTCATGGCCGCCATCAAAAAGAATACGGCAAGTCAGTGCGAGCTTCTCGGGAACACTGCGCTCAGGGATTTCGAAGAGGGCCTGCATCTGGCTTTGCGCCTGTTCAATCAGCACGGACTTGGACAAGCTCATGGTGTCACTCATAACAACTCCTTTTGTAAATTAATATCCTGCTCACAACAGCGGGACATAGCCCGCCAGGGCCTGCATACACTCGAGCCAATGTCGTACTGATGGATAGGGGCGCAGGTCGTACCCTCCCTGCTCTGCCATGCAGGTATAGGGAAACAAGGCCACATCGGCGATGCTGGGTCTGCCCCCAACGAAATAGCGATGCAACTGCAAATGCACCTCCATCTGGGCCAGAGCTTTATCGCCCTGTTCGCGCCACGCCAGCACCGCAGGATCATCCACCGTCATCGTCCCCCGCAACGCCACCCACAGTCTGGGCTGCGCAAGATTGGTCATATGCTGAGTCTGCTCAAAAGACAGCCACTGCAGCACTTGAGCCTGCGCAAGCGGGTCCGCGGGCAGAAAGTCTGTGCCCTGCGCCAGGTACCACAAAATAGCGGCCGACTCTGCCAGCCAGGGCCCTTCCCGGGTTCGCAATACCGGAACCTGTCCCCAGGGGTTGATTTGCCGGAACACCTCGGTATCCAGATCCCCCTCCACAATAGACAGGCTGCGCCGCTGTAGCGCTATACCCAAATAACCGCACAACAATCGTACCTTCCAGCCATTGCCGGTATGCACCGTGTCGATAAGCTCCAGAGCGGCGTGGTTCATTATCGTTACCTCACTCAAGGCTGATTTCTGCGGTCTGAACAATACGCTGCCACTTGCTGCGCTCAGCCGCGATGAAGCTTTGATACTCATCCTGGGTGCCGGTGAATACCTGGCTGCCCTGCTGCTCCAGATGGGTTTTGAACTCCGGGTTGGCCAGTGTCTTTTGCAATGCCGTCTCCAATACCGCAGTCACCACCTGTGGAGTGCCCGGCGGGGCCAACAGCACGTTCCAGGAACTGATGCGTAGCTCAGCAGCCCCCAGCTCTGCGCTGGAAGGCACGTCGGGAGCAGCTGGGGAGCGTTGGCTATCAGCCAGAACCAGGGCCTGAAGCTTGCCTGCCTTCACCTGCGGCATGATCACGGGAATGGCATCCATCACCATGTCGGCATGACGGCCCACAACGGCACTGACAGCCTCCCCTCCACTCTTGAAAGGGATATGTCGCACATCAAGTTTCTCGGTCAACTTGAAAAGCTCTACCCCCAAGTGCGGAGCACTCCCTATCCCTGCCGATCCGAAGTTAAGGAGCCCTGGCTCCTGACGGGCATGGGCAACCAGTTGGGCATAGTTCTCCGTACCCAAATCCGAACGAACCGCCAGAACATACGGAGACCCCGTCACCATGCCGATGGGCACAAAGGCCTGCGGGTCGTAGTTGATTTTGGAAAGAATCAGCGGGTTGACCACCTGTGTGCCTACTGTCCCCATGAACACGGTGTAACCGTCCGCTTTCGCATTTTGTGCAGCCTGAGCGGCGATCATGCCCCCGGCTCCTGCCTTGTTTTCAACAATGACAGTCTGGCCCAACTCCTTGCCCAACTGCTGGGCAAGGAGGCGCGCCACCAGATCGGTAATCCCCCCTGCACCAAAGGGCACGATCAAACGTACGGGCTGTGCCGGGAACGTTGTTGCCTGTACCGGACCCGCCATCATCGTCAAGGCCGCCCACCCGGCCATCATCAAACCAAGCGTCTTTTTCACTGGATGTCTCCTGAACTTTTTAAGTTTGAATTGTTCAGGACACATTCTCATCAAAAATGACCCATCGTGTCAAATAAAGAAATTATTGTCCTAAAAGTTTTATTTGCGGCGCTGAATGAATACATCAAGACGAACATCTACAAGGTTCAGACTATTTTTCTCCTCTGATTTTCATAGGAGAACTCAATAACTTTTCCTATAGAACAAATCCTGTCCAGATCATTTTCAATGCCCCTCTTCTCTGCCCGTGTTTCAAAAACCACACATTCGTCAGCTTTCTCGACAGGCGTCACATTTTTAAACACAATCCTGACTGCGAACAATTCTCATTCTGCTTATCGTTTATTAGGAAAGTGATTATGAACTTATTGGCGCCTCCGGCTCGCCGCCCGATCTTTGCATTGGGCCTGCTCGCCACGGCTTTGGCAGCCAGTTTCAGTGCTCAGGCACAAACTTCCAACGTCCGTGGTGGGGTCACCTCGCTGGAAGAAATTCGTGTCTTGCCTTCGGCAGAAGAAGCCGTCAAACAGGCTCCAGGCGTGTCCACGATTACTGCCGAGGATATTGAAAAACGCCCTCCCGCCAACGATCTGTCCGAACTGATCCGCACCATGCCCGGCGTGAACCTGACCGGTAACAGCCCGTCCGGTTCCTACGGCAATAGCCGCCAGATCGACTTGCGCGGCATGGGCCCTGAAAACACCTTGATCCTGATTGACGGCAAACCTGTCAGCTCGCGCGACTCCATTCGCATGGGGCGCGACGGTGAACGTAATACCCGTGGTGACAGCAACTGGGTGCCCGTCAACGCCATCGAACGCATTGAAGTGCTGCGTGGCCCGGCTGCTGCTCGCTATGGCTCCGGTGCTGCCGGTGGTGTCGTGAACATCATCACAAAAGCGCCTACCGATACTTTCTCCGGCTCGGTAACCGCCTACGGTCTGATTCCTGAGGACAGCGACTACGGCTCCACACGTCGTACCGGCTTTAACCTGTCCGGCCCCATTGCCGACAAGCTGTCTTTCCGCGTCTACGGCAATATCGCCAAGACAGATGCCGACAAACCCGCGTTGAACGCCAAGGCTTCCGGCATGGAGGTGAACGAGACCACCGTGCCACCCGCGGGCCGCGAGGGGGTACGCAATAAAGACGTTAACGGCTTGCTGCGCCTGGATATCAACCGGGACCACCGTCTGGAGCTGGAAGGCTCATTCAGCCGCCAAGGCAATATCTACTCAGGAGAGCGTCTGTTTAGCCGCAGCACGCAAACCATTGCATCACTTGCCGAAGATGGGGCTGAAACGAACATCATGTATCGTCGCGCCGGCTCGCTCAGCCACTATGGAGATTATGGCCAGGGCCGCCGCTCCCGCCTGACCTTTGCATATGAAGGCACGACCAACTCACGTTTGAATGAGGGCCTGGCCGGTGCCGTTGAGGGCAGCATCTCCAACCCCGGTGCTGGCTCGGTTTCCGAACTGCGTTCCCTGAACATCTCGGGCGAATACAACACACCCCTGCAGATCGCCAGCAAGCACGTCTTGATGACGGTCGGGTTCGAGCACCGCGATCAAAGCCTGGATGATGACTACGCCACTCGCTCTGGCCAAACCATCAACAAAAACACGGATTCCAAAAGCAAGGCCCGTACAACAGCCGCCTATGTGGAAGGCAATATCGAGCTGACCGACGCCTTGACCGTGACACCAGGAGTGCGGTTCGACCATCACAGCAAGTTCGGTGACAACTGGAGCCCCAGCCTGAACGCCTCCTACTTCATCACCGACAGCATCACCCTGAAAGGCGGTATCGCCCGCGCTTTCAAAGCACCTAACCTGTATCAGTCCAACCCCAACTACCTGTATCAGACACGCGGCAACGGTTGCCCGTACGACCCGGTAACTGGTCAACGCGTAAGCGGTCCTTGCTACATCTTCGGTAACGACAATCTGTCGCCCGAGCGCAGCATCAACAAGGAAATCGGTCTGGCTTACGACAATGCGGGCTGGGCAGCCGGTTTGACTTACTTCCAGAACGACTACAGCAACAAGATTGTGGCCGATATGGGCGACCAGACCATTCCGGATGCAGTAAACATTGGAGGCTCGCTGGTACGCCCATTCCAGTGGGTGAACTCCGGCAAGGCCGTGATCCGTGGTCTGGAAGGCAACCTGACTATCCCGATCCTGGGCGAGAACGGCGACACGCTGAGCCTGAGCAACAACCTGACTTACATGATCACCAACAAGTCCAAGGAAACCAATCAGCCTTTGACTGTCATCCCCCGCTACACCCTGAACAGTACGCTGGACTGGCGCGTCAACGACAAGCTGTCCTTGCTGGCTACCGCCACGCTGTATGGCAAACAAAAGCCACGCTCGCACAACCTGTCCAATAACTCGGAAGTGAAAGGTGATGGTCTGCGTGAACGTGGTTCATATGCCATCTTCGGTCTGAGCGGCGCTTACCAGGTCACCAAGTCCACCAACATCCGTCTTGGCGTGAACAACCTGTTCGACAAACGCTTGTACCGCGAAGACTCGGGTAGCGGCCAAGGTGCTAACACCTATAACGAACCTGGTCGCCAATACTACGCAACGTTGACTGCCAGCTTCTAATGCATCTTGCCGACCTCCGGGCTTGCTCCGAAGTCTGGAGGTCTGGCACGCAATAACGTCGCTTTTTCACAACCAATATAATAATTACTCTCATTTCTATTCGAGTTATAAGGTTTCACGCTTGAACCGATAATGAGAATCGGTATCATTATTTCCGCTGTAAGGAAAATACTGCCGCCAAGAGCAACGCAACCGCAGCACACGCTAAAAACAGACACAAATTGGAAGTCGTCAATGAAATCTCTATTTACCGTAAAGCGCTTGCCGCTCGTTCTGGCAGGCGCTTTTGCTGCTAGTGGTGCCGTTGCTCAAGAAAGCACACCCGTCCAACTCAGCCCAGTGGTTGTTACCGCCTCGGGCTTTGAGCAAGACATTAAAGAAGCTCCTGCGTCGATTACCGTCATTACCCGCGAAGACCTGGAAAACAAGTTCTACCGTGATGCCTACGACGCTCTGCAAGATGTGCCTGGCGTCATTGTGACTGGCGGTGGTGACCGTCGCGACATCACCATTCGCGGCATGAGCTCCAAATACACACTGATCCTGATCGACGGCAAACGCCAAAGCTCGACAGAAACCCGCACCAACTCGGACTCCTCCGGTGTGGAAGGCGGCTGGACCCCTCCCCTGTCCGAAATTGAACGTATCGAAGTGGTGCGCGGCCCCATGTCCTCGCTGTATGGCTCCGACGCCATGGGCGGTGTGATCAACATCATTACCCGCAAAGTGCCCAAGGAATGGGGCGGTTCCATTCGCCTGGATAGCACCTTGCAATCGCACAGCCGCTCGGGCGATATTTTCCAGGGCAATTTCATGCTGGGTGGCCCGATCAAGGATGGCGTGCTGGGCTTGCAAGTCTATGGACAACAAACCAATCGCAAAGAAGACGATATCTACAACGGTTATCGCAAGCGTGAGTCCTTTGAAGTCGGTGCCAAGCTGAGCCTGACCCCTTCGGAAAACCACAGCTTTGTGCTCGAAGGCAGCACAAAGCGTCAAAAATACAATTCCACCTTGGGCAAGACCGTTGAGCCAATTGCTCCCGGCACTGCTTGCGGACGCTCCGGTTGCCCTGCCAGTTCCGAGACAGATTACCGCGGTGAAAAGGTCTCTTTGACTCACAGTGGCAACTGGGGATTTGCAACCTCTGACACCTACGTGCAACAGGAAGACTTCAACAACAAGTCGCGTGACATGCGTATCAAAAATACCGATGCACGTACTGCATGGGTTGCCCCCCTGGGCGATCATCTGCTGACGCTGGGTGCCTCCTACCAGCATCAAAAACTGAACGACGAAACTGGTAACCAGCTCACAACTGGAATCAACCGTATCAAACGCACCCAATGGTCGCTATTCATGGAAGACGAGTGGAGCCTGACCAACAGCTTCGCCCTGACCGGCGGCCTGCGCTACGACCACGACGAGAACTTCGGCAAACACTTCAGTCCACGTATCTATGGCGTGTGGTCTGCCACAGACAACTGGACTATCAAAGGCGGTGTATCCACCGGCTTCCGTGCACCTGACCTGCGTCAAACCATCCCTGGTTGGGGCCAAGTCAGCCGTGGTGGCAATATGTACGGTAACCCTGACCTGAAGCCAGAAAAATCGCTGTCGCAAGAACTCGGCGTCATGTATGACAGTCTGGAGGGCTTCTCCGCTGGCGTGACTTTGTTTAATAACGACTTCAAGGACAAGATCACTCGCGTTGCATGTCCGGCCAGCAAATGTACCGACGGCCCTAACCAGTTTGGTTCCGACCCCACTACTTACGAGAACGTGGACAAGGCGGTAACCCGTGGTATTGAAACCAACTTCAGCTGGGATCTGGCTCAAGACTGGACCTTGAAGGCCAATTACACCTACACCCATTCCAAGCAAAAGAGCGGTCCTAACGAGGGTCAGCCTCTGAATCAAATGCCCAAGCACATGGCAAATGTCAGTCTGGATTGGCACCCTACAGAAAAAATCAACACATGGGCTCGCGTGAACTACCGTGGCAAAGAAAGTGAACCAGTCACCTCTGCCTCTTCCTCGACAACACGAGCTCCGTCCTACACCTTTGTAGATCTGGGTGGCACCTACAAACTGAACAAAAACGTAGACCTGTACGCGGGTATCTACAATATTTTGGATAAGCAAATCCGCTACGATGATTACGGCTACGTCGAAGATGGTCGTCGCTACTGGCTGGGTGTAGGTTTGCGTTTCTAAACACCTATAGTCCCTTCAAATGGCCGGCGCATCTAGAGCCGGCCATTTTTATTTCTCCACTGCATTCGTCCACCTCACCTGACCGATAAGCTCTTCCTTCAGCCATAACAGCGCTAGACTAAAGCCTGGTTAGCCAGCTTTCTGGCTACAGAATCACCTCATTCGGGAGCTGATCTTGTCGTCCACCGAGTCTGATCTCGCGATCTACGCCGGGCCTCGTGCTTATCGTCATATTCAAAGCAATGGTTTGCATGCCAAGGACATCAGCACACTGATTGGCAGCGCGGGTGGGCCCAAGGCTTTGGCGCTAACCGGGCTGGATCAGTATTTGTTTGGCGACTGGCTCAACACGCATGATGAGCCGCTATGGTTGTTTGGCAGCTCCATCGCTTCCTGGCGCTTTGCCTGTGCGGCCCAGAGCGATCCGCACAAAGCCTTTGCGGACTTTGCGCAGCTTTATATACACAGCCCCTTTCTTCCCAAATCCACGGTAGCTGACATTACCCGGTCTACCCAGACCATGCTGAAAACCTTGCTGGGGGACGCCGACTCACAGGCTGCGATCCTGAACCATCCACGCTATCGCTTCGCCATTACCGTGGCACGCAGCAAGGGCTGGGCGGGTTCCCGCAACCCCAAACAGCTTGGTGCAGCCCTGCTCAGCTGCATGGTCGGCAATTATGTGCACCCTGCTATCCCGCATTGGTTCTTCGAACGGGTTATTGTGCACGACACCCGCAGCCCCTTGCCCATTCACGGCAGACATCAAGACCTGGCTCGCTACGCCGCACTGGATCAGCACAATCTGTTCGAGACCCTGGCCGCCAGCACCGCTATTCCACTCGTGATTGACGGTGTGAATGCCGCCCATAACTGGCCTGCCGGTCTATACCGGGATGGAGGCCTAGTCGACTACAACTTCTGCGCTCTGGATCTGGATAGCCCAGGCTTGACCTTGTTTCCGCATTTCACTCAAAAGATCAGCGCCAGCTGGTTCGACAAATACCTGCCCCGTTGGCAAAAGGCTCGCCGCCGTCACAACCTGGACAATCTGATTTTGCTGTGCCCGACCGAACGTTTCTATCGGCGTCTAAAAGACCGCAAAATCCCCGATCGTTCCGACTACAAGCGTCTGCCCGACGCAGACCGGCGTATTGCCTGGCAAAACTCCGTCGAACAAAGCCAGCGACTGGGCGAGCAATTTGCACAGTGGGTGGCCGCCGACCAACTGGCCCAGCGTGTTCGACCTCTGCCCTTTCCGTAGCAAAAGCCTGCAGGGCATAGGGGCAATTTAGTATCATTTCATCTTCAACCTCTTTCTTGGTACGCGCTCATGGATACTCCCATTCGTCTGACCCAATACAGTCATGGAGCCGGTTGCGGCTGCAAGATTTCCCCCAAAGTATTGGACATAATCCTGGCGGGAAGCGGAGCCCAGAACGTGGACCCGAACCTGTGGGTAGGCAATACATCACGTGATGATGCGGCTGTGTACGGCTTGAATGAGGAAACAGGCGTCGTCTCGACCACCGATTTTTTCATGCCCATCGTGGACGATCCGTATGACTTTGGGCGCATTGCTGCGACCAACGCCATCAGCGATATCTACGCCATGGGTGGTAAACCGATCATGGCCATCGCCATTTTGGGCTGGCCCATCAATGTCCTGTCCCCTGAAGTCGCCCGCGAGGTCGTGCGTGGTGGGCGTGCGGCTTGCGATGCCGCTGGCATCACCCTGGCCGGTGGTCACTCCATTGATGCCCCCGAGCCTATTTTTGGTCTGGCTGTAACTGGCGTAGTTGATAAAGGCCAGTTAAAACGCAACGACACCGCAACCGAAGGCTGCCAGCTCTATCTGACCAAGCCTTTGGGTATTGGCGTGCTGACCACGGCCGAGAAAAAAGCCAAGCTTCGTCCTGAAGATCAAAACCTGGCCCGCGACTGGATGTGCACGCTCAACAAGCCCGGCAACCGCTTTGCACAACTGCCCGGTGTTAAAGCCATGACCGATGTGACTGGCTTTGGTCTGCTGGGACACCTGATCGAAATGGCTGATGGCAGCGGCCTGACCGCCCGTCTGAATCTGGATCGTGTGCCCCTGTTGCCCGGCATTGAATACTACCTGCAAGAAGGCTGTGTGCCCGGCGGCACGCAACGCAACTTCGACAGCTATGGCCATCGCATCGCTCCTATCAGCCAGGATCAGATCAACATTCTGTGCGACCCACAAACCAGCGGCGGTTTGCTGATCGCCGTAGAGCCTGCTGCCTCTGCCGAGTTTCTGGCAACAGCACAAGAACTGGGCCTGACCCTGGAAGCCATCGGGGAATTCATCCCCGCCAAAACCCACGCCGTCGAAATCGCTTGATGCGTCCTGATACCCACCACTACCGCGAGCTGTTCCTGAACGATGTGCCTTTGATGGACGCTCGCGCTCCCATCGAATTCAGTAAAGGCGCCTTTCCCGGCGCATTGAACCTGCCACTGATGAACGACGAGGAGCGTCACCTGGTGGGGATCTGCTACAAGCAACATGGCCAGGATGCCGCCATTGCCTTGGGTAACAAGCTGGTCAGTGGCCAGCTCAAGCAAGCTCGCCTGCAGGCCTGGGCACAATTTACGCAAGACCATCCCGACGGCTACCTGTATTGCTTTCGAGGTGGCCTGCGCAGCCAGATCACACAAACCTGGCTGCGCGAAGAGGCAGGCATTCCCTATCCCCGCGTAGTGGGCGGCTACAAGGCTATGCGTGGCTTTTTGCTGAATAATCTGGAACAAACCGTCAGCAGCGCCCGTTTTCAGGTTCTGGGCGGCATGACAGGCACGGGCAAAACCGATGTCCTGCAGCAGCTTGATAACAGTCTGGACCTGGAAGGCTACGCACATCATCGTGGTTCCAGCTTTGGCAAACACGCCACCAGCCAACCCAGCCAGATCGACTTCGAGCACAGGCTATCGATCGCCATGCTCAAAAAAACGGCCCAAGGGCACCAGCGCTTCGTCCTGGAAGATGAAAGCCAAACCATAGGCCGTTGCAGCCTGCCACTGGGCCTGTACCGAGGGATGCAGCAGTGGCCCATCATCTGGCTGGAAGATAGCCTGGAAAACCGCATTACGCGCATCGTGCGCGATTACGTCCAGAACCTGCACGCGGAATACACAGCCCAACACGAGCCACAAACAGGCTTTGCGCTCTTTGCCGAACAACTGCGTCAAAGCCTGGCCCGCATTACCAAGCGCCTGGGCCATCAACGCTACCAGCAGTTGGCCGCCATCATGGATGAGGCCTTGCAGGAGCAGGAGCGCAGCGGCGCGCTGGAGGGTCACCGGGAGTGGATCGGCGGTTTGCTGACGCAATACTACGACCCCATGTACGCCTATCAACGCGAACAAAAAGCGGAACGGATCATTTTTCAGGGTGATGCCGACGCGGTCCTGAATTATTTGCGTCAGCAAGGCTGACCCTCATCTAAAGCCCGGCCAGCAAAGCCTGCCACCATTCCTCACAGATCAAGGACAGACTGACGCCGACCCACATCCACTCTTGTCAGAATCTGTCCTTGCTCTGACACAAAGAGTAAACAAAGGGTAACCCCTACCATCTCGCAAGAATCTTGTTGCAGGTGGTAAGAAATGACGTCCCTCAATCGCGTTGCCCGGCATGTTCAGTTCCGTATTATCTGGCTCCTGCTTTTTGTACTGGCAGCCTGTCTGAGCAGTCCTCCGGCACACTCCAGTTCGCGCATTGCCCATTTCTTGCCGGACATTGCCCTTAACGAGATCTTTCCCACCGCCACCCACACCAGCGAGCCCGCGGGCACCTTACCTGTTGCCAAGGTCTTTAAGGATCAGGAACAGCTAGGATATGTGTATGTGACGACCGACATCGTTAACACCCGTGGTTACTCCAGCTTCCCCATCGACACCCTGGTCGCCATGAGCATGGATGGCAGCATCGTCGCTGCCAAGCTGCTGGAACACCATGAACCCATTGTCTTGATCGGCATCCCCGAATCGCGGGTAGAAGCCTTCATTCAGGGCTATGTGGGCCAGAATTACATCAAGAACCGTCCCAAACCCGGCGCACCACCACCTGTCGACATTATCAGTGGTGCCACCGTGACCTTGATGGTGGTCGGTGACAGCATCATGCGCTCTTCCCAACTGGTGGCCCGGCAAGAAGGCATAGGCCAGCCTGCCGCCCCCGCCACAGCACCGGCGGCAGTCAAACGCAGCATAGACAGCAGCAATCAAACCATTGCCAGCTGGGATGAGTTGCTCCAAAGCGGTGCCATCCAACGCCTGCACGTCAGCGTGGCCGACATCAACCAGGCTTTCATCGACAGTGGTCGCACGGAAGCCGCCGCCCATCCGCAGGAAGGCGACCCACAAGACACTTTTATTGATCTGTACGCCGCCCTGGTCAGCGTGCCCAGCATTGGAAAAAGCCTGCTGGGCGAATCTGACTACACGTACCTGCAACAAGAGCTGAAACCCGGTCAGCAAGCCATGCTGGTCGTCGGGAACGGGCTGTATTCCTTCAAAGGATCAGGCTATGTACGCGGCGGGATTTTTGACCGTATCGAGATCGTCCAGGATCTGGACAGCTTTCACTTCACCGATCTGGACCACCAGCGTCTGCCCGGCGTGAAAGCCGCCAATGCCCCTGACTTCAAAGAAGCCGCCCTGTTCAAGATTCCGGCTACCGCCACCTTTGATCCGGTCCAGCCCTGGCGGCTGCAACTGCTGGTTCAGCGCGTGCTGAGCGTCAAGGATAAAGCCTTTGTCACGCTGAACCTGAATTACCAGCTTCCTGATGCCTATTTGACAGCGCCCCCTTCAGCAGCAGTTGCAGCGGCCCCCGATACCGCAGAGCACCATGACCTGGACACCGCCGGCGAGCCTTTGTACAAGCAAATCTGGGCGGGCAAGAAAGTGCAGATTGCCGTGCTGCTGCTGTCCTTGCTGATCTTGGGTGGAGTCTTCTTCTTTCAGGACACGCTAACCAAGCACGAAGTGTTCTACCAGCGCTTTCGCATCGGCTTTCTGCTGTTCTCCCTGGTCTGGATTGGCTGGTACGCCTCGGCCCAGTTGTCCGTGGTGAACGTACTGACTTTCTCGCACGCACTGCGCACCGATTTCCGCTGGGAATACTTCCTGATGGATCCGCTGGTCTTCATTCTGTGGATCGCCACCGCCATCTCCCTGATCTTCTGGAACCGGGGTGCCTTCTGTGGCTGGCTCTGTCCCTTTGGGGCGCTGCAAGAGCTGGCCAACAAACTGGCCCGCTTCCTGCGCATTCCGCAAATCAAGGTAGCCTACAGCGCCCATAAGCGCCTGGTGTCCATCAAATACGTGATCTTCATTCTGCTGTTTGGCTTTGCCCTGTACGACATGGCCGTGGCGGAAAAGATGGCCGAAGTCGAACCCTTCAAGACCGCCATTATTCTGAAATTCATCCGCGACTGGCCCTTCACCATCTTTGCTGTCTTGCTGCTGATTGCCAGCCTGTTTATCGAGCGTTTTTACTGCCGCTACCTCTGTGCCCTGGGTGCTGCCCTGGCTATCCCCGCCCGCTTGCGCATCTTTGACTGGCTGCGTCGCTACCCCATGTGTGGCAACCCCTGTCAGCGCTGTGCAACCGACTGCCCCGTCCAAGCCATCGAGCCAGAAGGCCCGATCAACCCCAACGAGTGCATCCAGTGCCTGAACTGCCAGATGCTGTATCACCACGAGAAAAAATGCCCGCACCTGATTCAAAAGATCGCCAAGCGCAAGCGAGATAAACCGGCCCCCGTCGCCGTTGCCAGCTCGCTGCAAGACGATGCTGCTGCCCGCCCTACCGTGCGTCCACGCAGCGTAGACAGTACCGATTCCACGCCCGCCACGCCGTGAGACGGCTGGGCGCGCCCCAGCGCCAAGTCGGTCACGTCATCACACAAAAGGAAGATCACACCATGTCCGAGAACACACAGGATAAACACGGCTTGAGTCGCCGCGCCTTTCTGGGCACCGCCGCCTTGTCAGGTGCCGCAGTCGTCAGCGCCACCCATATTGGCAATGCTCTGGCCGATACGAAAAAAGCACCGGACGGGCAAAACGCCCACATTGAGCCGGGTGAACTGGACCAGTACTACGCCTTCAACTCCGGCGGTCAATCCGGCGAAATCCGCATCATGGGCCTGCCCTCCATGCGCGAGCTGATGCGCATCCCGATTTTCAACATTTGCAGCGCGACGGGCTGGGGCATTACCAACGAAAGTCGCCAGATCATGCGCGCCAACCTGACGCCTGAAACCCTGGCCTTTGCTGACTCCTTGGGCGGCATCCTGCCTAACGGCGATGCTCACCACCCCCATATGTCCTTTACCGACGGGACTTACGACGGGCGCTTCATCTACATCAACGACAAGGCCAATAACCGCGTGGCTCGCGTGCGTTGCGATGTCATGAAGTGCGACAAGATCATCGAGATCCCCAATGCCGACGGCATCCACGGCCTGCGCCCCCAACGTTACCCCCGCACCGGCTATGTGTTCTGCAACGGCGAACACATCGTTCCCCTGCCCAATAACGGCACCATCTTCGGCAACCCCAAAGAGAACTACTTCTCTGTCTTTACCGCCATTGATGGCGACACCATGGAAATTGCCTGGCAGGTGATCGTGGACGGCAACCTGGACAACTGCGACGCCGACTATCAGGGCAAGTACGCCTTCTCCACCTGCTACAACTCCGAAAAGGGGCTGGACGTCGGCGAGATGAGCGCCAACGAGCAGGACTGGGCCGTGGTGTTCAACCTGAAGGCCATTGAAGACGGCGTCAAGAAAGGCGACTTCAAAGAGATGCAGGGCGTCAAAGTTCTGGATGGCCGCAAAGGGTCGCGCTACACCCGCTACATTCCTGTGCCCAACTCCCCGCACGGTTGCAATGCCAGCCCCGATGGCATCCACGTGGTGTTTAACGGCAAGCTCTCGCCCACCGTCACCATGATTGACGTGCGCCGCCTGGACGACTTGTTCGCCGACAAAATCAAACCGCGCGACTGCGTAGTGGCAGAACCTCAACTGGGCCTGGGCCCACTGCACACGGCCTATGACGGCCGCGGCAACGCCTACACCACGCTGTTTATCGACAGCCAGATCGTGAAGTGGAACATGGCCAAAGCCATTGAGGCTTACCAGGGCAAGGACGTAGACCCCATCATCCAGAAACTGGACGTGCACTACCAGCCCGGCCACAACCACACCACCATGGGCGAGACCAAAGAGGCCGATGGTAAATGGCTGGTGTCGCTGAACAAGTTCTCCAAAGACCGTTTCCTGAACGTAGGCCCGCTCAAACCAGAAAACGATCAGCTGATCGACATTTCGGGCGACGTCATGAAGCTGGTTCACGATGGCCCAAGCTTTGCCGAACCACACGACATGCTGCTGGTTGCAGCTGACAAAGTACGACCCAAGCGCGTCTGGACTCGTGACGACCCATGGTGGGACGGCGCACGGAAAATGGCCGAGAAAGATGGCGTCACCCTGGAGGGTGCGTCCAAAGTCATTCGGGATGGCAACAAGGTGCGGGTCTACATGACCGCTGTGGCACCCGTGTTCTCCGTGCCCAGCTTCGAGGTCAACCAGGGCGATGAGGTCACCGTCGTCGTCACCAATATGGAGATGATCGAGGACTTGACCCACGGCTTTACCTTGTCCGGCTACGGCGTGGCCATGGAAATTGGACCGCAGCAAACCAGCTCGGTCACCTTCACGGCCTCTCGTCCCGGTGTGCATTGGTACTACTGCCAGTGGTTCTGCCACGCCTTGCACATGGAAATGTCCGGTCAGATGAATGTGAAACCCAAAGCCTGACGGTGACATGACGCCTTTCTGCCTGCTCCCCGCCCGTGCACGCTGCCTCAGCCCAACCCTGGTGCTGAGGCTGGCCCTCAAGCCGCTTACGGTCCTGGCCCTGGCGGCCAGTGGCCTGATGGCGCAAGCGGCCACCATTGAAGTGCCTGCCGATACATCGCTGCAAGCCGTTATCGATGCCGCCCTGCCCGGCGACATCCTGATGCTGGCTCCCGGCACGTATCAGGGCAATATCATCGTGAACAAGCCCTTGACGCTTCAAGGCCCCAACAATCGGCAAGCCGTATTGATGGGAGAACGTGAAGGCCGCACGGTGTGGGTGCAGGCGGAAGATGTGCAGATACGTCAGATTACCGTGCGTAATTCCGGCTTGAGCCTGCCCGACATGGATGCAGGCATATTCCTGGATAAACCCGCCCATAACGCCCTGATTGAAAACAACGACATCCTCGACAATCTGGTGGGGGTATATGTCTGGGGGCCCCACAACGCGCTGGTGCAACACAACACCATCGTAGGCAATAAAGAGCTGCGTCTGAATGAGCGCGGCAATGGCGTGACCGTCTGGAACTCCCCCGGCTCACGCATCTTGTACAACGATATTTCCTGGGGTCGCGACGGCATTTTTTCCAATACCAGCCGCGACAATGTTTTCAGCCACAACCGCTTTACCCAGCTGCGCTATGCGGTGCACTACATGTACACCAATAACAGCGAAGTCAGCAGCAATGTATCCATAGGCAATGACATTGCCTATGCCTTGATGTTTTCGCAGTTCCTGACAGTACGTGAAAACATCAGCATCAACAGCACGCATCAAGGCTTGATGCTCAACGCCGCCCAACAATCGACCATTACCGACAATATCGTGGACGGTGCCGAAAAAGGCGTCTTTCTCTACAACGCCAACTTCAACAAGATCTCCGGCAACCTGATTCAGAACACCCAGATCGGGGTGCACTACACCGCCGGCTCCGAAGGCAATGAGATCACGAAAAACGCCTTCATCCAGAACCAGAATCAGGTGAAGTATGTGGGTACCCGCTACCTGGAGTGGTCCAGCAAGGACCGGGGCAATTACTGGAGCGATCACAGCGCCTTTGACCTGAACGGTGACGGCATTGGCGACACCGCTTATCGCCCCAATGGCCTGATTGAACAACTGGTGTGGCGAGCCCCTTCGGCCCGCGTGCTCTTGAACAGCCCCGCCGTTTCCATTGTGCGCTGGGCGCAAACCCAATTTCCCGCCATTTTGCCCGGCGGCATCATCGATAGCGCACCGCTGATGCGTGCGCCCGACAATCCCGTCTGGGAGCGCTACAAGGCCAATCATGACTCCATCCAATAACTGCACGGCCCCTGTCGCGCTGGCCAATGTCAGCAAGCTGTATGGCCAGCAGCGTGCCGCCAACGCGGTGAACTTCGAGCTTTACCCTGGTCAATGCACGGTACTGGCTGGCCACAATGGCGCAGGCAAAAGTACTGTCATCAAACTGATTCTGGGCCTGATCCGCGCCGACGAAGGCAAGGTCATGTTGCTGGACCATGACGCCGGTTCGCCCCAGGCTGCCCGCCTGCGCGCCCACATCGGCTATTTGCCCGAAACGGTCGCCCTGCACCCGGCACTGACAGGCACGGAAACGCTGGCCTTTTATGCTCGATTAAAAGGGCTGCCACTTAAAGACAACCAAGCCTTGCTGGCACGTGTCGGCATTGCACAAGCGGCTCACAAGCGCGTGGGCACCTATTCCAAAGGCATGCGCCAACGCTTGGCACTGGCTCAAACCCTGTTGGGCAAACCTCGTGTGCTGTTACTGGATGAGCCCACCACTGGACTGGACCCGGCCTCCCGTCTGCTGTTCTACGAGATCGTCCAAGAACTGCGCGATGCCGGGGCCACCATCCTGCTCAGTACCCACGCTCTGGCGGAGATGGAACGTCTGGCGGACCGCATCATCGTGATGCAGCAAGGGCGCAAGATTGCCGATGGCACCTTATCCGAACTGCGACAAAACGCTGGCTTGCCGGTACGTATTCGCCTGACCGTAGAGCAAATCCCCGACTCTGTTCCACAGCACTGGAATGTCATCGGTGCCAATCGCCTGGAACGTCATTGCACCGAAGCCGAAAAAATCCAGATTCTGCGCGAAGCGCACGCCATTTCAGGATTAACCGACCTGGAGCTGGAATCCCCCGGTCTGGACGAGTTGTATGCGCACTTTTTGAAGCGCGAGGATTACTAAGCCATGAACCCTGTCCTGATCATCATTCAAAAGGAAGTGCGCGACGGATTGCGCAATCGTTGGGTACTGGCCGTCACCCTCTTGCTGGCCGCACTGGCTTTGTCTTTGGGTTTTCTGGGCAGCGCCCCCACCGGCAGCGTCAAGGTAGATCCTTTGACAGTCACGGTTGTCAGCCTGTCCAGCCTGTCTATTTTTTTGATCCCGCTAATAGCCATGCTGCTGTCCTACGACGCCATTGTGGGTGAAATAGAGCGCGGCACCATGTCCTTGCTGCTCAGTTACCCCGTCCATCGCTGGCAAGTTCTGGTTGGTAAATTCCTGGGCCATGCCCTGATCCTGAGCTTATCTACCGTGGTGGGCTACGGTTTGGCAGGCGTTACCTTGCAAGTGGCACATGGCGGCCTGGACTTCAGCGTCTGGACGCCCTTTCTGGCCATGATGGGTGCCAGCGTTCTGCTCGGCGCCAGCTTCCTGTCCATGGGCTATTTCATCAGCACCCTGGTCAGAGAGCGTGCCACTGCGGCCGGACTGGCCATCGGTATCTGGCTGTTTTTCGTGGTGATTTATGACATGGCTCTGCTGGGTATTCTGGTCGCTGACCAAGGTGCCATGATCACCGCTTCCTGGCTGAACATCATCCTGCTGTTCAACCCCACCGACGTGTACCGCCTGCTGAATCTGACCGGCTACGAGAATGTCGCCATGTTTGCTGGTATGGCCGGTTTAAGCGAACAGGCTCGTCTGCCCGCCAGTGTGTTGATGAGCGTTCTGCTGCTGTGGATCGCCGTGCCTTTTGGTCTGGCAAGCCTGGTATTCAAAAGAAAAGCACTATGAAAAAACTGCGCACTTTTCTGTTGCTGTGCCTGGGTCTGATACTGGCTGCCTGCGGCCAACCGGAACAGGTGCAAGCCCCGCCGCCTCCCGTCGTCCAGATCCCGCAAACGGCTGTAGGCCACTACTGCGGCATGTACCTGTTCGAGCATCAAGGCCCCAAAGGGCAAATCCTTCTGCGCGAACGCGAAGCGCCGCTCTGGTTCACCACCATACGCGAGGTCTTTGCCTACACCATGCTGCCTGAAGAATCCAAGGCCATTGCCGCCACCTATGTGCAAGACATGGCCCAACGCAATCAGGACGGCCAGTTCCCCGACCAAGCCTGGATACCGGCACAAGATGCCTGGTATCTGATCTACAGCCGCTACACCGGTGGCATGGGCACCATCGATGCCCTGCCCTTTAGCCAGGAGCAGGCCGCCAAGGACTTCCAGCAGCAGCATGGCGGCCAAGTGGTTCGCTTTGCCGAGATGCCGGAGAACTACATCTTTGGTGCGGTCGCGCTGCCTTGAAACGCTTATCTTCCTGATCCCAGGTATTTGCCATGACTTCTACTCCTGTTTCCCGCCGTCGTTTTATCGGTATCGTGGCCGCGACCAGCGCCCTGACTTGCGTGCCCTGGGCCGTCAAAGCGATGCAAGCAGCCACTACCCCGCTCAGCTCCTGGCAAGGGGTGGCTTTAGGTGCGGACGCACAACTGCATATCCACCATCCCGACCCGGTTTTCGCACAAACCCTGATCGATCAGGCCCTGTCCGAAGTGCGACGGCTGGAGCGAATATTCAGTCTGTATGAACAAGACAGCGCCTTGCGCCGCCTGAATCGCGATGGCTATCTGAAGCAAGCCCCCGGCGATCTGACGCGGCTGCTGCTGGAATCACAGCGCCTGAGTGAATTAACGAACGGGGCCTTTGATCCAACCGTGCAGGTACTCTGGGAGCTGTGTAGCCAGGCAGCCCAACGCAGCGCTAAAACGTCCATTCCTGATGCTGCCGAGATCAAGCAGGCGCTGAAACAAGTCGGGTACCAAGCCATCCACATTCAGGACGACACGATCCAGCTACAGCATCCCGGTATGGCCCTGACCCTGAACGGGATTGCCCAAGGCTACATCACCGATCGCATTACCGAACAGCTGAAACAAGCTGGGCTGGAGCACGCCCTAGTCGACATGGGAGAAATACGCAGTCTAGGCGTGGCTCCGGGCAACCGCCCCTGGCGTGTCGGTCTGGCAGGCGATCCCAGCCACACCACCAGCCTGCTGAATCTAAATGTCCATAACCAGGCCATCAGTACGTCATCAGGCGCAGGAACTGTGCTTAGTCGGGACGGTTCAATTACCCATTTGTTCAATCCCGCTAATGGTCAGGCTCGGCCTTTGTATCGCAGTGTCTCTGTCGTGGCTGGAAACGCCACGATAGCCGACGCTCTGTCCACAGCCTTCTCCTGGATGTCGCCACAAGAGATTACGCGGGTGCTAGCTAGCGATCCCAGTTTGCAAGCATGGGTGCTGCCTTATGGTGAACACAATCTGATCCCAATACATTCATAAGGGCAAAGACAGAATCAGTTACGGACCAGTCTGCTCAAGTGTGTCTAAAGACTCGTACAATGGCGCCCTAGTCTACTGTATGTTGAGCACTCCCTATGTCCACCAGTTCCCACTCTCTGCCTCTTGCGTCTCCCCTGACAGGCCTACCAGAATGGACTCGCTTCTGTGAGGCAGCACTAAGTGCCGATCGATATACGCTGGATTTGCATTGCTTGAAAACAGCTGGGCTGCAAGTAGACCTCAGTGGCCAACGTCACTCACTTGAATTACAGCAGGCAGGTGAAGCGCTGTTGATGGCACGTAATTTTGACGAATCACGTAAACAGCTGCTAGAGGGGGGCCTAGTCAACCGCACAGAACAACGTGCTGCCTGGCATAGCGCTCTGCGTGCCCCTGCCCCCATCGCTGATGTCGCGAAAGAGCGCGAACGGATGAACCACTTTGTACGTGTCGCCGACTCCGAACGCCGCTGGCGCAACATCATTCATATCGGTATTGGTGGCAGCGACTGGGGCGTACGCCTGTCCCTGGCGGCCTTTGGTTATCGCCACAGCTGGCGCAATGTACGCTTCCTGGCCAATATCGACGGCCATGCGCTGGAGCATGCCTTGTCGGGTATGGACCCTCACGACACCCTGATCGTGATCGCCTCCAAATCCTTCACCACAACCGAAACCCTGAAGAACGGCCAGCGCGCCCTGGAATGGCTGCAAGCCGCTGGCGTTGCGAATCCCTACGAGCAAATCGTTGCCGTCACCGCCCGCCCTGAAACCGCCTCACATTGGGGGGTTCCACAAAAAAACACCTTCCAGTTCTGGGATTGGGTAGGAGGTCGTTTCTCCCTGTGGTCGGCAGTCAGCCTAACCACTGCCTTAGCAGTTAGCAGTGACGTGGTGGCCGGGATGTTGTCAGGCGCTGCAGCCATGGACCAGCATTTTCAGGAGGCTCCTGTTGCATCTAACGTACCTGTGCAGATGGCACTGGCAGGCGTAGTCAACCGTAGTGTGCTGGGTTATGGCTCACTGAACATTTCCCCCTACGACTTCCGCCTGGACAATCTGGTGCCCTACATTCAGCAACTGGATATGGAGTCGCTGGGCAAGTCCGTCACCACCA
Source organism: Alcaligenes sp. EGD-AK7 (assembly GCF_000465875.3). Classification (NCBI taxonomy): domain Bacteria; kingdom Pseudomonadati; phylum Pseudomonadota; class Betaproteobacteria; order Burkholderiales; family Alcaligenaceae; genus Alcaligenes; species Alcaligenes sp. EGD-AK7. The sequence continues at coordinate 165,489 of NZ_AVOG02000045.1, forward strand.
GCGGTGAACCGGTTGGAATCGCTACCGGCGCAGCTGTCTGGGGATTGGCTGGAACAGATGCACAACATACCTTCTATCAATGGCTACACCAGGGCAGCGATGGCGCTCCTGTGGATTTTATTGTGTGCCAGCAGGCGGATCACAATCAGGCAGAGCACCATAACCTGCTGTTGGCGAACTGCCTGGCACAGCGCGAAGCTCTGATGCGCGGCAAGACCTACGAACAGGCCTTGGCCGAATGCGAACAGCAAGGTCTGGACGAGCAGGCTGCCGAACTGGCGCACCATCGCGTGCACTCGGGCGGACGCCCTAACACCCTGATTGTGTTACCTCGCCTGAACCCCTTCTCGCTAGGCGCCTTGCTGGCCTTGTACGAGCACAAGATTTTTGTGCAGGCCTTGATCTGGGGGATCAATCCCTTCGATCAATGGGGGGTGGAATACGGGAAAGTATTGGCGAACGGGATTTTGCAGGAACTGTCGGGAGAGAAAGAAATCTCTGCTGAGCATGATGCGTCTACTCGGCATTGGATAGAGACTTTCAAGAACTAAAGTCATCCTCTGAGCTTCATCCAACTAATTTCTTTTTATATCAAAGTCATACGGTTCCATTTTTCTCGCTAGTCTTTGTGTGTATACTATTCGTATATACAGGATATGGAGGCAACTATGCGTACAAACATAAAACTACCCGCCAAGAAAGCTCACCCTACCAGCAAGACAACAAGCGTATTCATGAGCGGAAATAGTCAGGCTGTGCGTTTACCAGAAGGTTTTCGCTTCGAGGGGAAAAGAGTCTTCATACGACGAGATCAAGAGTCTGGCGATGTCATTCTGTCCTCAAAACCAAGAGGCTGGGATCACTTCCTTAATGTTGCCGCTAATACTGACCCTGCTGAATTCGAAGGCTTCCTGGAAGACCTGAACAGAGACAAAGAGCCGGTTCCCGAAAAAGATCACTTTGCAGGGTGGGAAGAATGATCTACATGCTAGATACCAATGCAGTTTCGAACGCTGCCATGAACAGGGGCAAGGTAAGAGAAACCATGCTGGGACACAGTCCCAGCAATATTTTTGTCTCTAATATTGTGCTTGCTGAACTAATGTATGGGTTTGCCAAAAAGTCCAGACCTACCTTGCAAGCAACAGCAGAAGCCCTGCTAAGCACGATGACTGTGCTGGATTGGGATGACTCCGTTTCTGATGTTTATCCAGCTTTCCGTGTAGGAATAGAAGCCAAAGGTCGCTCACTGTCCTATATGGACATGCTGATTGCAGCCCATGCCCATTCAATAGGAGCCATCTTGGTGTCGAGCGATGCGGGAATGCATAACGCCCTGGCGGACAATGTTGTTGACTGGTACTAAACCTGGCAATAAACATTAAAACAGCAAAAGAAAAAGCGTCTACTTAACCATCACGCGGTAATCCCCCTATTTTTAACGGTTGTTAAAAGTAGAGGCTAAGCGGCCAAGGCCATTTTTTAATTGATGTAATGCCGCCCAAAGCCACATTTGAGTGTTCACGATTGTAAGACTACATCTATTGCGTCGCTACGCGATGGACCTAATCTGCCCAGTGGTATTGGGATAACCACTCGTAGCGTACCGTTCGGTTGAAACGCTCAATGTCGACACTGTGCTGTGGCTTGCCCAGCTGGACATATTCAAGTTTGATGCCCTAGGTGGCACCCCACTCGATGATCACTGCCAAGCTGGATGGCTAGGCACTGACCAACGTAAAAGGTGGTATGAACGGCTGACAATGGCCAAAATAAATAAACCAGGAGCAATTAATTATTTCTCATAACTTTTACATCTCTGCTTTGTTAAGTCCTAAAAAATAATTCACACATAGATACTGGAGACAAACGTACGCAAATAGAAAAATCACATCACTTTTTCATAAACGGTGACAGCAAAAGACCACGCCCTAGAATTCCATCCATTTGCATTTTTAAAGAGATCCTCAAAGTCGAGCTCAACACCATATTCAATTTTAAACTTACTCTTATTATAAAGATCTATCATCTGCATTCTTCTATCCTTAGTTATATTTAAATTATAATAAGCATTGTTCACCGGAATATTTAGCAATCCTAATTTTTCAACCAAATCTGTTCTTACTTTATCTCTATTTATTCGGACATCTTTGATATTTCTCCATGCATCAGGCATTGCCATGGTCAATTCCAGCATTTCATAGCTTAGGAAAGGAAAAAATCCTCCTTTGAATATCTTGCATAGTCTATGGATACTTTCTCCACGTTCGACAAAAAAACTTCGAGCATGGATCCATTTTTCATAAGGCAGAAAAAATGTCTCCCCTTCCGCTCCTGCCAATAAAGTAAATTCGAATGGATCAACCTCCTTCCAAAACTTCATCTGTGAAGCATATGGATTCCAGCCGCCTACTGAAAATTCTTGCACACCAACGTCGAAAGCATTAGGCCCTGAATCATCATTAATAATAAAATTTTCCCAACCACCCGCCTTCATTATTTCTCTGAAGGATGCTTCCTCAGGCTTTCCCCAACAGTAAAACACCACATTGTCAAAATCCATTAACCCGGATTTTTTTATCTGACTCATAACCCCTGATATTATTCGGCTATCCGACCCTGAGGAATGAGAAAATAAATATTTTTCTTTTGGATCAAGCTGAAGAAGAACACCTTTTAGCTTTTCTATCAACATATCTAAATATTCATCATACTCACCTTGAAAAATATTTGGCTGAGTAAAATTAGAATTAGAAGGAACACTCTTCGGATCAGCCAATTTTATCTCCTCAAAAGGTGTTTCCATCCAATCTTTGAAACTCTTATCAAGATATTTTTTATTGAAAGTAAGCTTCTTTTGCAGTCCCGCCAACTCAACGAAATCACTGGACAAGTTCCCATCACCATCGACAAAAGAGCATCGATTAAAAAATTTATTAGTATCCATTTTTTAATTTTCCATAGCAAGCGATCAATCAGCACTCATCTTTACCATACAACTCACGCGTATAGACTCTTCGCAAAAAAAATCAACCAGCTCATTCGTTACGCAATTCGCCAAAATCGGACTTTGGTAGTCGTGAGCGCCTTCCTTTTTCCAGGTGCAAAAAATTCACTACAACAAGCCCATGCCCTTTCGAGCGATCCTGAATAGCAGCCAGTTGAGGTTATATCCCACAACACACAGCCAGGCATGCACCAAGCCAAACCGCCCGCAGATGGCGCAGGTCTATCATTTTGTCTATGCGGGCGCGAAAACCATCGTCAGTGGCGGGGCGGATGTACATCATAGAGAACTCCCAGAAAACAGATGCCCTGGGACAATAACTAGGGAGCTCTGACTCGACGCTATTAGCCTGAAATGCCCCTCCCAAGGCGGTTAATCGTCAAGCCCTCACTAACTCTGTCTCCACGGCAATCTGAAGCGACCAGCCCATCATCACTCCCCAGTCCTCGAACTCTTTCAATTACCTAAATTCAACCGTCATCTCCGCTCAACGCTTATGTCCATTCAACAGGAGTCATCTGGGTGCCCAGCAACGCGAGAATGCATCAGGCTCTGACAAGCCAGCCTATGAACTGGCACTAAAACAGCAGCAAGCACTCAGATTAGTGCAAACACAGCGTCTACTCAGTAATCAATCCAGTCAAGGATAACCACTTCCGCGCCAAGTCATGAATCGCCGCATCCCGATGCGGCGTTCTTTTCTGCCTCTGGGTAGAATTCCAGATAAAGTAATCCACATCCCCACACGGAGTCCCCAGAGCTACGTAGACCGAGGGCATGATGGGAACGTGGTCGCCATACCAGCACAGGCTGGCGGGCCGATCCGATGCACTCAAGGCTCCGCGCAAACGTGTCAGCATGGCATCGGCATTGCGAATATGGCGCAAGTAAATCGTCAGGTCTTCACAACCTTGCGGAGGGGGCTGATGATACAAGGCATCGACATCACCCGCAGCGACCTTTTCCAGATGCAAAGGCCCGTGATTCTCCATCGTGATCACGTGTATGAATACCGGCCCTGTAGCCTGCTCCAGCACACTGGCGACTTTATCTGCCACCGCCAGATCGCCAATATAAGGGCCGGTACGTTCCACATCAGCAAACGCCTTGATGTCCAGAAACTCGTCAAACCCAAACAGTGGGAATACGCGATTACGCTGGTAAAAGCTAGCGGGATAAGGATGAATGCAGATCGTGCGGTAACCCTGCTGCTTCAACCAGGAAGCCAAGGTCCCCACCGACCATCCCGCGCATACTGCGCGATAGGGGTTGAAGCGGTGCACACCCAGCGCGCTGTTTTCAATACCGCTTAAGAAAGAAAACTCCGAACGCACCGTGTTGGCTCCCCAAGCGGGAACCTGCAAATATCCGCTGGCAACCGCTTCGGATTTGAAGCGGTCAAACTCCGCCAGAATCTCTGGCCGAATTCCATCAGAAATTCGCCGGGCATCAAAGAAGGACTCACTTTGCACGGAAACCAGATGAGGCAGATCAGCCAAAGCATCAGCACTGGCCAGAACAGACGTGGTCTTCGGAGCCGAATTCTCAAAAGGGGAAGATAAACTTGGACGCTCTCGGCCTTGTTGCCAGTATCGCCAGAAGCTGGCTAATAGCCCCAAGGCCTGTACGTCCTGCTCCGGTGCAATCTGCACCATCAAACGCGCGCTATTACCCCAAAGCAGCAAGCCCAGACTCAACACAGCAAGCAGAGCCAAGGCTCCCCATTGCCCGCTCCAGGCAGCCCGCACGACGGGCACAGCTTCCAGCCATAAACCAATCGTCAGAGCAGCAATAAAGCCCGCTGCGGCCAGAAAGAACTTTCCCCACCCCAGAAAAGGAATGTAGAGCCGAGGATGACGGATCGCATCCGTAAAATACTCATAGTCCTGAAACACAAAAGCTTCACGCAACGCCTTGAACTTGGCATTGCTAACCACGACCAGCAGCAGAAAAAAGGCACTCAGCAAGGCCGTGGCAAAAATAGGCCGTCCCAACACAAAAACCAGTACAACATACGCTAGGCCATACAGGCCAGCATGCAAAGCACAGGCCGCTGCGTGACGACGCAAGCTGGCTGCTGTTTGCAAGAAACGCTCCAGCCCGACTGTCAGGGCCAGCCCCGACAAGGCCGCCAGGATAGCAGTCCAGAATCCCGGCTCAAGCGTCATAACCGATCTTGCTCAGAATAAAGACAGACACCCGGGCGGGCAGCACGGCGAGAAACCAGCAACCCAGGTTCAAAGGGAACGGAAAACTGATACGCGCTTTATTGGCTTTCAGGCCACGGGCAATACGCTTGGCTGCTCTTTGCGGGGTCCACAGGAATGGTTTGGGGCCTGGCATGGCATCACACATGGGCGAGCTAACGTAGCCTGGCATCACCACATTGACCTTGATCCCCTCCGGGGCCAACCAGCCGCGCAAACCTTCACCATAAGCTTTGACCGCCGCCTTGCTGGCGCTATAGGACGGCGTAGTGGGCAGACCAAAGTAAGCGGCCAAGGAGCTCATCAAGGCGATCTGACCGCGCCCTTTCGCCCGCATGGCAGGCAGCACAGATTGCACAACTCGCAGCGAGGCCTTCACGTTGATATCCAGCAGCAGCTCGGTATCTTCCCAAACCTCGGGCTCGCCATTGGGGCCAACATGGATATTCATGCCTGCATTCACAATGACCAGATCAAACGCAGCGCATCGCGACAACCAGTCATGCAAGGCATCCAGATCACGCAAATCCAGCTGATACGTCTGTACCTGCGCACCCGCCTGTCGGCAGCGCTCGGCCAAAGGCTCCAGAATCGCGGCATTGCGACCATGCAAAGTCAGCTCTGTGCCGGGTTTGGCGTAGTAAAGCGCCAGCTCGCCACCAATGGCACTGGTGGCACCGGTAATCAGAACCCGTTCCTGCTCTGCTGGTTCAGCTACGCCCACGCGCTCTCCTTTCTTGGAAGGACCAGTACAAAACCATGCCAAAGCCTACACAAACCGTCGCATTCAGAGGAATCAACAAGTAGTTGCCCATGCGTATGGCCACATACAGGGCCAATGCTGAATACAGGAAAGTGAACACTTCACCAATTAGCAAATACAGATTGATGCGGGGCTGTCTAGCCACCTTCTCTCCCTCCCCTTTGGGGGTACGATTAAATTCCCCGTAGACCTTGAAGGCGGCTCGCACACCACCGACAAAATAATACCAAGCCATGGGTGGGAACATGGCGACATACAAGTAGGTATGCCACAAGGTGCCCAACACGCCCGGCCTGTCATCAAAACGTGCTCCCTTGCGGGCACCGAAAGCATTATTCAACGCCCAGACAGCGACCAGCAAAAAGAATAGCGGCGCGCCCCACTGCAAGACGACATGATCAAAATTCAGCAAATAATTCAGCGGCAGGCTTAGCAAGATCAGGGCATAAATCGACGCCAGCATGACCGATGAAAACATCATGGAAAACGCATGCATGCGCCTCATCAAGGGCATGTCCTGCTGCCACATCTGCCCCAGGTGCTTGAAGGCACTATGAATCAGCCCCCGCCCCCAGCGTTCCCGCTGCACACGGAAGGCGCTGATGTTCTCGGGCAAGGTGGACATGGACACCACATCGCGCAAATAAGCGTACTTCCAGTCACCAAACTGGGCCCGATAACCCAGGTCCACATCCTCGGTAATGGTGGAGGCATTCCAGCCACCCAGGGCTTCCACGCAAGCGCGTCGCCAGACACAGGAACTGCCACTTAAGGAAGCCATATCCCCGTCTTCGCTCAGCCCCACCGTCACATATTGCTGGTGGCCCATTTCCATGGCCTGAAAACGGGTCAGAAAAGAGTGGTCACGGTTTTCATAGCCAATACCCGTCTGCAAAAAACCCAGCTTCGCGTCCTTGAAAGGCGGAATGGTTTTCTGCAGGAAGTCGGCTGGCGGTAAAAAGTCCGCATCAAAGATCGCAAAAAACTCGCCCTGGGAATGCTGAATGCCATGCACCAGATTCCCGGCCTTGTAGCCCGCACGATCAGCACGCTGAATGCGGCGAATGGGCACACCTTGCCGAGCACACTGATCCACCTTGTTCTGGGCCAACAGCGCAGTCTTGTCTGTTGAGTCGTCCAGCACCAGAATTTCCAGCGCGGACACCGGATAATCCAGACGACAAGCCGCATCGATCAAACGCTCGACAACAGCAGCCTCGTTATAAATCGGTAATAAAACGCTGACCTTGGGATACCAATCCTGCTGCAAGGAGGCGGACGTCTGCACCAGCTCGCTTAGCTTACGACGCTCCACCCGTCGCGAGATCAGCAGTACCCGCAGTTCCAGAACCACGTACAGGGCAAAGGCCCCCACAACCAACAAGAACAGCGCCTGAATCAGGTACGCAAAAATGCTCACAATCATGAAAACAAGCGCACCCTAGAAGCCGACCACATCAGCCAGCTCCTGGAGGCGATGCTCCCAGGTGTGGAACTGACGCACATACGCCGCCCCCGCCGCCGCACGCTCGCAATCCTGCGCGGTGGGGCCCTGGCGCAGACGTGCAAACAACTCAGTGGCCTGCTCACGGGAATGCACCACGTGGCAGAAATCGCGGAAATAACGATCCACCGCACGACCGGGATTAGTCACCGCAATGCCCCCACTGGCCAGAATCTCCAGCAAGCGGCGCGAGCACATGGTGTCAGAATCCGTGACCGAGTTCACGTTCAGGCACATCACATGTTCTTTGTAGATACGCCCCGTCTCGCGGTGCGGAACCTGACCATGAACCTGCACATGCGTCGAGCGCGGAAAGCGGAATTCGATATGCCGGGACAATCTGTCGTGATTTCTGTCGTAGGCATTAAGCTGCATCTGCGCATCTTCACAGGCCCCGAAAATCATGTCCAGAAAGCGCCTACGTTCACTCAGGATGCGGCGGTAATAACTGCCCGTAAAGCACCCTTCCTTGCGTGTGAAATCAAAGCCCGTGAAGTTATGAAACGCAGGCTGATACGGCATGCTCAGGGTGTTCACAGGCACATCAGGATTCAAGCGAGCACGATAGCGCGGCAGGCAATCACTGTCCGTGGTGAACACATAATCAAAGGCCTTGGCCACATCAATGAAGTGCTCGAAATACGCCCCGTCGTCCTTGTTCCAGAACACCGTGGGCACACCCTGATCCTTAGCGAACTGCACCAGCTTGTAAATCGTGCGAGGCGTACGCAAACGGATCAGTCGCGACTGCTTGGCCAGCTCGTAGCGCCACGCGCCACCCAGCCCATGGAACACGGACTCCACAAAAAGCAGATCAGGCTTCCAGGAGGAGATGACCTCCTCGTAATTGCGCGGGTTCAGAATACGGATAGAGCATTCGGCTGACAGGCAGTCTGCCGTGAAATAGTCCGACACCAAGGCTACTTTCAATTGCCCAAACTGCCCCGCGGGCTTGCCGTCTTCGCTGACGGTTGGGTGCGTATAGATGCGCGCCCCCAAAGCCCGGATTGCGCGACCGATCATGAATTAGCCCCGGCCGGCAAAGCATGCACCACAAAGTCAGCCCAACTGCGACGCTGCGTGGCCTCTTCACGTGCCAAGGCACCATCCTGGGCCAACACTTCCGGACCTGCCTGAAAGGTTTCATCCAGCACACGAGCCAAGTCCTGCACATCACCTGCTTTAAAAAAACGCACCGAACGACATGGCCCAACTTCGTCTTGAAACACCGGCAAATCCGGCACCAGAACAGGCTTGCCCATCGCCATCGCCTCAACCAGCTTGATGGGGGGGACAATACGGCACACCTCAAAGGGACGGCGAGGAATACATACCAGCGCGGCCTTGGCCTGCAAGGCGCGAGCCTCCTCAGGCGAGACCCGACCAGCAAACAGCACATGCTTTTCCATACCCAGGCTTTGCACCTGAGCCTGCAACTGAGCGCGCGCCTCCCCATCCCCAATAATGGTCAGGGTCACATCCTTGCCACGGCCAGCCAGATCCGCCACGGCGTCGATCAAGACATCCAGCCCTTCATAAACAATCAGGGAGCCAGCATAGACAATCGTGTTGGGCTGCACATCCTGGGCAGCGCCAGGGGTAAAGCGCGAGGGGTCGACGCAATTGGGCATCAGGCCCATGCGTGCCGGGTCAACATTCCAGTGCTCGCGAGCGTACTGCCCCAACTGCTCGGAAATCACAAACAGCCGGTCTGCCTGACTAGCAACCAGACCTTCCAGCTCCAGACCCTGCTTGAAGCCCTGCGAGTCACGGAACTCCGGCATGCGGGAGGCTCGGCTCAGCTCCCACAAACCACGCATTTCATATTGGAACGGAATACCTAACTGGCGCGCGGCGATCAAGGCTGGCAAGGCATTGACGTGGTTAGAGGCAGCATGAATGACGGCGACACGCTGTTTGATGGCTTCTTGAGCAATGGAGGCGGCAGCTTCTATGGCGAACTGCATGACGGGGCGGTTATTAGCCGGACGTTGCACATGAACGTACCGGACTTGATCCACCGCTGTTGTCTGCGCTGAAGCATCAGCCAATCTATCCTTGCGATCCCACGGATAGCCAGGGCGAGTCAAGACACACACATCGCCACCGGCCTCCTGCAAAGCCTGAGCGATAGCATGTGTACGAGTGGTATAGCCACTGATGTGATACGGCAAGGCACTGGCCGCCACGTACAGCATGCGACCTTGTATCGGTTCATAAGGGGTTTGCACCGCGCCACGCTGCTGCGTCCTGCGACGCAACATGCGTACGGTCAAAAACCGATTAAAGGCTAACCAGGGTTCACCCAGTAGCCTTTGTAAGAATTTCAGCGCCATCGCCTTAAGCCTTTGCCTTCGCCTTCTTGTTTTTTTTCGGTGGAGGCGTGTACTGCGCTAACGATAAATCCACGGACTGCGGCGTGGATATCTTGCCTCGAGCATGTAAATCCAAAAACTCTGCTGTCGTTATCACATCGTAATCCTTGGTCAGGCGCGACAACATCTTGCGATACCCTTCCAGACGGCTATCGTCCCGGTACTCGCCCAAACCGTTCTCGTCCCAATACAAAAGAGACCAGGAGTGCAACAAGAACACGGCAAAAGACGGGCTACCGCTAACAGCATTTAGCAACAAATTTCCCCACCATGGCCGGAACCGGAAATAGCGGGACTCTGGGTAAGTCAGGCGAACCCACCAATCTGGCTTACCTAACTTACCCAGAATCCGCTTCTCGGTCGTGGGAACCTCAATGACGCCATTGGACCAAACATAAGGGTCATTGGTGGCCTCACTGTATACGCATTGGCCATTGTGCACAGCACATATCGAATTATTAAAAGACAGTGGAATTCCCACTTCCTTCAATGCCCGGATCGTATCGGCATTCCAGCGAAATGAACCTGCACGATGCGCCAGAACCGGTTTCCCCGTCTGCTCAGTCAACAAATCTGCAAAGTGCCGAAAAACAAACTCGGCCCGAGCCTGGTCCGTGTACTGGTTCATGTACTGCGGACGGTTGGACAGGCCATGCTCTTCCCAGAAGCTGTCAGGCAAATACTCAGGATGCGTATGCAGCTGCACGTCCTGGCCCTGCTCATCCAGCCATCGTACGACGTCCTTCAGCTCGTCCAGGTAGGAGTAGGCCCCACACAAGTCTGTAAAAAATACATGCTTGGCACCGAACTCATCACCGATCTTGCACATCTCGGCAACACCAGCTGTGCCCTTCGGAAATCGCCCCCAGATCAGACGATTGACGTGGTCCGTAGACGCGCGCTTGGGCAGCGCCTCCGTATCCACCGTAATCATTGCGTAGCGCTCCCTCATACCTGTGCTTCTACCTGCTCTAAATTAACTGTTCGTGAAATGTCGATTTTACCCTGCGCATGTAGCTCCAAGAATTCTGCGGTCGTGATGACCTCACAATCCTTGACAAGGCGGCGCAAAAATTTGCGGTAACCCTCCAGCAATCGATCATCTCGATATACCGCGTGTCCTGCTTCATCGCGCTCAAGCAAAGACCATGAGTGTAAGAGCACCACCGTGACTGGTGCTGGCTTAGGTGCAAAAGGATGTTTCCAAGCAGGGATGGGGCGTGAGCCGAATTTGAAGTATGGAGACTCGGGGTAAGTCAGGCTGACCCAACGATCCGGGCGAAAACCAGGAACGCCGGGTACCCAGCGCTCAGTAACAGGGACTTCGATGACACCGTTGGACCAGATGTAAGGAAGACAGTCAGGCTCACCGTGTACGCCTCGACCACTTTCCATGGCTCGCATGGATTGGTTGAATGACAAGGGAATATTGAGTTCTTGCAATGCCCGAATCGTTAAGGCATTCCAACGGAATGAGCCTGCGCGGTGGGCAAGAATTGGCTTACCAGTTTGCTCAACGAGCAACTTAGCAAAGTGCTGCACAACAAACCGAGTTCGCGCTACATCCCGATACTGGTTCATAAACCGCGGAATAGCCGGTAAGCCTTGTTGATCCCAAAACACTTTGGGCAATGCTTCAGGATGGGTATGTAACTGCACATCATGGCCGTGGGTACTCAGCCACCGAATAGCTTTCTTCATATGCTCCAATTCTGCATAACATCCACACATATCCGCAAAAAAAACGTGAGGAGCATTAAATTCCGCGCCCAGCTCACATATTTCGCGAATCCCAGCAGTCCCGGCCGCATGCCTTCCCCAAACCAGGCGGTCAACATAGCTACTCATAGCTCGACCGGTTAAAGCCTCTGTGTCAACTGTCAGCAGTGCATAACGCCCATTCAACATCAAACACCCAATTCTGCAATAGAAGACCGATCTATCAAAAACAATGGAGCCCCACCACCATAAAACACCGTCCACCGCATTGCATTCGAACCAGAATGCAGCTACACCCAGCTTTAAAAATCGCAAAAACTAGTATCTAAATAACTAGCTACTATCTCAGTTTGCTTACCAGTCAAGAAAAAATCGTCTTCTACACCCCAAGTGTGAGCTGAACTATCACTGCTACGCCATTGAATAAAATTAAAAGGATCAGTCGCATAAATTCGCACCCCATCCCTTTTCATTCTAGAGATCAAATCCGAATCCTCCCCCCTATTTACAGGAGAAAATTTATATTTTTTAAACACCTCCGCCTTCAAAACGAATGTTGGTCCAGCCACAAAATCAACATCTCGATGTTTCATGCCCGGAAATCTTTTTATTAATTTATTAGACCCAGAAAGATAAACATATGTTTCCGTTTTACCAACCATACCATAATCCCCATACTGAAACGGAAGCAGCATATCAGACAAATAGTTAGAAAAATAGAAATCATCATCATCCATTTTTGCAATAAACTCCCCACGGGAAATAGCAACAGCCGAATTAAACCTTTCCCCCAAAGAATCATCGCTATTATTCACAACTATCTCTATTCTTTTTAAATTTGACTTTACGGATTTTAATTTATTATTAAGCTCATACACCTGTTCAGCTGTAAAACCTTGCACAACTAGTAATAGTTCACAATTTGAATATGCCTGCCTCGTCATATTCAAAACAATCCGGTCTATCATATGAGGCCGACATGTACATGTAACGATACTCACCAGCGGTTTAATATCATTAACCTCATACCCTAAGGCCCTTTCAATTAATCGAGCCCTATCGTGGTAAGTATGCTTAGTCATGACCTCACGGTAACCCAAATGTGACGATTTTTCCCAATAAAACTCATCAGACAAGAGCTTATTAATAATAATACTTGCTTCCTTGGAGTCGTTAGCCACGTGTACGACTCCAGGAAATTGCTCATCAATCGCTTTTGATGGGGTTGAAACAACCGGTGTACCACATGCCAATAGCTCATACACCCGTCTGGACATCATTGTGGGGGAATCAATAATCGTATTGACGTTCAAAAACACCTTGAATTTTTTGTACAGCTTCACGATTTCTGTGAACGGTACAGCGTCCCTGATGAAAGGCTGATATTGAGGGGGGAACTTATAGCGATCACCTTCAATTTTTGACATACGATCGTAAATCGCACCATTAAAATCAATAATAGATGGAAGCAACGCATCCATTTGTCGCTTACGCTCATCATGCCCCACACCATAATATGAGCCAGCAAAACACACGGACTCAGAAGGTAGCCGAAATCGATCCGACGGATTGCATATTTTTTCTTGCGCAGCAAATGGAACGGCATAAACCTCCGCCCCTGGCACATCACGAATATAGTCTTTAACCTTATTGGAGTCGGTAGTAAAGATAATGTCAGCAGATTTTGCAATCGGAAGATATCGATCATAATGCATAGGGTCTTCTTTATTCCAGAAAACCAAAGGCATTTTATTTTTCACATTATCGATCAGATCCAACAATGCCTGTGCATTCGCATGCTTGAGACCAGGAGAAGTAAAAGCATACTCCCATGTCCCTTTATTCCCCTTCCAGCAACTTTCCAGAAAGCAAAAATCCGACGAGGATTCCACAACCTGTTTTTTGTAGTTAGTTCTATTAATTGGATAGCATTTCATTTCATGCCGCCAGCACTCTTCTGATATCTCATCCAAAATAGATATTGCCCTCAATCTACCGTTCAGCTTTCCTTTATTTTTCAAGGATGCATGCTTTCCAGTTTGACTTAGCAAGGCTGCCCCCGCAGCCTTGTCCGATCCATGCAATCTTTCATAGCACAGATCTACATTAACTTTAAAAAACTCGGAGCCCAACCTTGCACTTAACTCTCTATAAAGAGCAATAGCAGTTGAATAATCCCCATTCCGAAAAGCATCTGCAGCTTTCTTTACGCCGGTTTGCGCCATGATTTTAAACTTCCACTTCCAGTTTCATTAGTCAGCAATGAATTAAGATCAATGTATTCCATCTATTTCTAGATATTCTTAGAAAATCATTCCTACGACATCAATTTTTACTGGGTGCTTGGCAATCTTCTCAGCCGCAGCAATGAAAGGCTGATGCTTAACCAGAACGCAAACCACATCGGCATTATCCAGAGCAAAGTCTAGCGACACCAAGGAGACATTATCCGCGGCTAGCTTTCCTGGCAAGGCATCCACATTAGGCTCTACAGCCAAAATCTGACATCCAAAATTGCTTAATTGCCGAGCAATCAACGCAGCAGGACTTTCTCGCAAGTCATCGATATCAGGTTTGAACGCCAAACCGAGGCAAGCCACCTTAACATCCGCCATACGAGCGTCAGAACGTACAGCCAAGACCCCGGCCATTGCAGCCTTCACTTTCTCAACAACCCATTCAGGCTTGTAATCATTGACCTCACGCGCCATCCGAATAATGCGTGCTTCCTCTGGAGTCGTGTCAACAATGAACCAAGGATCCACGGCGATGCAGTGACCACCAACCCCAGCACCGGGCTGCAAAATATTAACGCGTGGGTGACGGTTAGCTAGGCTGATCAGTTCCCACACATTAATATTCAAGCGATCGCAAATCAGGGAGAGTTCGTTAGCAAACGCGATATTCACGTCGCGAAAGCTGTTCTCTGTCAGTTTGCACATTTCAGCGGTGCGTGCATTGGTTGGCACCAAAGCGCCTTCCACAAAAATTCGGTACAGCTCAATTGCCATCTCGGTCGCTTTTTGAGTCATGCCACCAATAACACGGTCGTTGCTAACCAGCTCATGCACTACGCGACCGGGCAAAACACGCTCTGGGCAGTAGGCCACCTGAATATCAGCCTCCTCGCCTGCTTGCTGAGGAAAGCTCAGATCAGGACGAGCTTCAGCCAGCCACTGCGCCAATTGCTCGGTCGTACCAACAGGAGACGTCGACTCCAGAATAACCAGATTGCCTTTGGCCAGCACTGGCGCAATGGTTTTAGCGGCGTCGGCGATATAGCTCAGGTCAGGCTTGTTGCCTTCCAGAAAGGGGGTCGGGACGGCGATCAGAAACGCGTCAGCAGGTTCCGGGGTCAGCGTAGCGCGCAAGTAGCCACCGTGCACGGCGGCCTGCACCAGCATATCCAGTTCAGGTTCAACAATATGAATCCGGCCTTGATTGATCGTGTCGACCGCGTAAGCGTTCACATCAACGCCAATGACCTTCTTGCGGCGTGAGGCAAATAATGTTGCAGTAGGCAGGCCAATATAGCCCAAGCCGATCATGGAGAGAGTTTCAAACATGCTGGTCTTCCGAATCAAGAGATCAAGGTTTTTAAAATTTCACTAATGCGGGTAGCGGCCTTGCCGTCCCCATAAGGATTGTGCGCCCGTGCCATACGCTCATATTCTGCAGCGTCATCCAGCAGTTGCGTGGCAGCGCTGACAATGGCTTGTGTTTCTGTTCCCACCAAACGCACAGTTCCTGCATCCACGGCTTCAGGGCGCTCGGTCGTGTCTCGCATCACCAATACCGGTTTCCCCAAGGAAGGCGCTTCTTCCTGAATGCCCCCGGAGTCAGTAACCAAAAGGTCACAACGATCCATCAGGTAAACAAAGGGCAAATAATCCAGTGGTTCAATCAAATGAACATCGGAAACGTCGGATAGGATACGACGTACTGGTTCCTGAACATTTGGATTCAAGTGCACTGGGTACACCACCTGCACATCGCCACGGGAGGCAATCTGGCGCAAGGCCAGGCAGATGTTTTCAAAACCAGAACCAAAGTTCTCGCGACGATGCCCCGTCACTAAAACTAAGCGTTTGGCTGGGTTGATAAAAGAGAACTGAGCCTCAAAACGGCTACGTAGTTCCGAGTCCTGACGTACGCGTGCTGCTACATCCAGCAGCGCATCAATTACGGTATTACCCGTGATGTGTACCGTCTTGGGATCAACACCCTCACGCAACAAATGCGATTGTGATTGCTCGGTTGGGGCAAAGTGCACATCAGCCAGCACGCCTGCTTGGCGACGATTCATTTCCTCTGGCCATGGCGAGTACTTATTGTGAGTGCGCAATCCAGCCTCGACGTGGCCAACCTTGATCTTGGCGTAATAGGCCGACAAAGCTGCGGCCATGGTGGTAGTCGTATCACCATGCACCAGGATCATGTCTGGTTGCCATTGCTTGTAGACATCACGCATGCCCAACAGCACGTTACTGGTGATGTCATACAGGTCCTGACCTGGCTTCATCAGGTTCAAGTCAAAATCAGGTTTGATGGAAAAAATATCCAGAACCTGATCCAGCATCTGACGGTGCTGGCCAGTAACGCAAACGCGCGCATCAAACGCTGAGTCGGCAGCCAATGCCTTAACGACTGGTGCCATTTTGATGGCTTCCGGTCGTGTGCCAAATACGGTCAAAATCTTCATAAAATTACTTTGTATCTTTAGGGTGAACTGTTATCAAACAGGCATCTTTCTCAAACTTGTACTCTGTCAGAGCTCCGGGCACTTCGGTCAGTTTCAACTCAGAGAGCCAACGCTGCGCCGTTTCTTTTTCATCCTCACGGATGTAGTCATCCAGAACAAAATCAATATGGGCTTTGGGAAAGCTATCGGCGATGATCGGTCCAGCTGGATAGCGCGCCTGCGGCCCCGTCGAAGCAGGCGGGCCATCGACAATAACCAAAATGCGTTTGAAGACCGGACTCTTGCTACGCGCAAGTTCGTTTAACTTTTTGCGGCAGTCGTAATAATCCTGTGCCGCGCCGTCCAGCCCCTTCCATTCCGCCAACGGAGCTAAAACCAAATCGACAGACTCACCAAGCCCCGCTTGATCCAAATGATTTTTAGTTTGGTTGTAATAGCGCTCCAGATGGTCAAAAGACACAAAACGAGGAGGCTTGTTTCCTGTCCGCTCTGCTGCTGTAGCCAAGGTTTTTGCCAGCAGAACCGTAGACATGCCAGAACCAAACTCCACAATCAGATCATATTGTTCGAGCACAACTCGTTGCATCAAAAACAAGGCAAAGTCCGAAGAGACAGGCCAACTATGGCTTTGGCTATTAAAGGCAGGTAGGCTACCCGTAGCCAAATACTCCTGCATGCCAATAAAAGACTGAACTTGACGAGTTGTATTGGCACTATTGCTTTTAATCAAATTTTCAAGATAGCGGCGCACTCGCAACAACTCGTCAGTCTGCTGTTTGGATTGCTGCTCCGCTTGCTGCTTCAGCAAAGCAGCGAGCGCAGTTTCAAGAGAGGGTTGTTGAGCGGCCAGCACTTGCGCTTGATCCTTGATACTTTGCATCTGCTCAGAGTGCACGCGCAGCAATTCCTCTTCCTGTTTTTTTGCTTGTTGTTTCAACAAATTCGCTACCTTTCCCTCCAGAGCGGGTTGTTGAGCGAGCAGGGCCTGAACCTGATCTTTAAGACTTCGCATATGCTCTGTATCGCGTGCCGCCTGAACAGCCAGCAAACACTCCAATTCTCGTTGACGAGCCTCCAAGTCCAACTTGGATTTTTCAAGAGAGTGGAAATCTCGTGCCTGCTGCAAAAGCTCGCCTTGCCTTTGTGCCGCCAGACCGGCCTGCTCATCCCGCAAACGTCCTAGCTCACGCAACTCCTCCTGCAAGCTATCGCGTTTAAGTTGCTCTTGCTTGACCCGGGCTTCCAGCTCCTCACCCAATTGAGCCATCTCGGCAATACGTGCCTGCAAAGCACTACTCTCTAAAGCCAACTCTTGCTTCAATCCATCATGCTCTTGTTCAAGCGCATCAAGCGCAGCTTGTAATGACTCGCCATGCTCCAGCCGCTCCCTCGCCAAAGCGTCCACTACTTCATACGCCTGCTGAGTGGAATGAAGTGTGGCCTGCAATGCAGAATATTGCTCATACATCTGCACTGCCTGCTTTTGCGCTGTTTCCTCCTGTGCTGCAAGCTTGGACGCAAACGCAGCGCATTCTTCCTTCTTCCGTGAAACAAGCGTAGTCAACTCATCGCGTTGTTGGGTCAACTCGGCAATACCTGCCTGCAAGGAAACAGATTGCTCAAACCACTGCGTTGCCAAGTCCTTCTGCTCCTGATGCAACTGCTTGAGGTCACGCAGTGAGGACTCCAAAGTTTCATTACGTACTCGCTCTTGGTTGATAAGAGCATCGCGTTGATCTCGCTCTTTATGAGCACGCAAAAGCTCTGCCTGTAACGCCTCACAGCGTGTGCGCAACTCGGCAGCCACCGTGTTCCCGGTGTCATGCTCTGTCTTTAATGTTGCAATCTCATTTTGCGTCAACGCTAACTGCGACTGGAGCTGGACAAGCTGAGTACTTAGCGTGTCCCGCGACCTCGCCAACTCCTGCCATTGATGCTGAAGCTTCTCTTGCTGTTCAGTGTGGGGATAAAACTCTCGTGCCTGGTTGAAGCGAGCACGCTTTGATTCAATCTTTAGACGATCTGCCTGACGAGCTTCGGAGTCACTGAACTTGATATCTGCTGGCAGTAAAGTCAGCAAGGCCTCGGCCTCCAGTAAGGCACCTGCCTCATGCAAACGAAACGCCAACCATTTTTGCCGAAATGGCTTGGGCTCCAATCCGAATGCCCGCCGTGCCATCGCGGCCGCAAGCTCAGGCGCAATCGTCATCTGGGTACGAGCCAATGCTGTCCAAGCACTAGCCTGCAGGGTCACAGAAACGGCAGCTCTGCTCAACAAAGACTCGACGGCAGACTCGCCCCCTTCTTTGAAGGCTGCAATGACCCTATCAAAGGTTTCCCCCCCCAATGAGGCTGGCACCACCGCTTGGCGATTCTGACGCCAGGCTTTATGCAGACGCTTAGGCACAGAAAGCATTGCACCCGCAGAGCGACTGCCATCAATCAAAATTGCGCCCAACTGCCCCGCCAATGCATACGTGGACTGCAGCGCATACACGTCACTTTGCGCGGCTAACAAGGCTTGGCAACGCAGATTTTCTGCGTACGCGTCGATCAGCCGCTCATCAACTGGCGCCAACTGAATAACCGTAGTCGACATCGCCTGTTCAGCTGCAACGGCAGACAGCGTCGATGTCTGATAATGTCGGCGCTCCAGCTCCTCCTGCACGAGCTGTAACTGATCAAACAACAAACGATTCTCTTCCTGCAAATTGCGCGAACTCATATTTTTTTGCTTATTAGTAAGTAGATCTGGCTGAGCGGCAGTCGAGACTGTCATAAGTGCTCTCCTACAATTATTTTTAATCTACGTGATCCAGAACAATGCTCTTGAGCAGCTTCAGAATTCCGGCCAGAATCAGTGCCAACAGCAAGGTCACCAAGGTGTTGTAGAGGCGGCGTGGTTCCATCGGATACTCGGGCAAGGTGGCGGACTGCAGCACAGACACTTTCTCCAACATGCGGGTGGCGTCAATCCTGCCTTTCTCCAAAGCAGTCAAAGACGACTTGTAGAGCTCTTGTGTGAACTTCACATTCATATCCAAGCGATAAAACTCTTCTACATAGGCATTCAGAGTTCCACCTGACGGCGTCGCCAACTTCAGCTTTTCTTGCTTGATCTGCTCGTCTACTGCTTTCAAAGACTGTTTAAGCATCAGGATATTGGGGTGGTCCCGATCCAATGACTTGGGCAAAGAGGCCAATTGGGTTTGCAACTGAGCCCTCTGCCCTTCCAAGGCAGCCACAATCGCATTAATACTTTCTGCTGTAGCCTGGGGGGACAATAAACCGGCTGCATTCTGATAGTTCAGCAGATCCTGGCTGGCCTTTTGAAAACGCTCCTGAGCCTCGTCAACCTGGGTAACCAAAAAATCGACCTGAACTTGGGCCATTTCATGCCCCAAGACGTTCATATAACGCTCGCCTTCCTTAACCAGCAGCTCAGTAATAGCCTGAGCCATCTCGGGGTTGTAAGCTTGGACCTTGATGCGTAACACACCAGAGAAGTCATCAAACTCCACTTCTACACGACGCAAATAATGACGATGGAACCACTCTAACGAAGCATCCTGGAACCACATGCGCGACACCAAATCATGGTCCGAGGAGCTGTAATGCGTACGCAAGTCCAAAGACTCATCAAGCTTCTTGAGCATGTCCACGGACAGCAAATAATCACGCAATAACAACTGGTTCGCACGATCCACAGTAGCCACACCTGACACCAACATTCCTAAGTCAAAGGAGGGGGCTCCTACCGAATCGGTCTTTCGGATAATGACGTTAGCCTCGGACACGTAGCGGTTCGAGGCAAAGATCAACCAGTACGCCGACGTCAAAACCGCCAAGATCAGAACCACACGTACGGCATGATCAAATAAGCGCAATGAAAACCATGAGCGGAGGCGGACCCCGAAAGAAGGTTTCTTTGAAACAGCCTTATCGGGAACGGCACTAGCAGCCTGCGTAGTGACTTGAGGTGTATCTGTCATTTTGGAAGTGAATCCTTGTAGGCGTTGAGCGCATCGTCAATCTGGTCAAACCAGTGCGCTCGCCCTTGATGCAGCCAGACCCCAGCCTGGCAAAATTGTCTTAAGGTGTTATTGTCGTGGGCCACCATAATAAGGCCCGCGCGATTGGTCATAGTTTTAAATGCGTCCGCGGCTTTTTTACGGAATGCGGCATCACCCGCTGCCGTCACCTCGTCCGAGATGTACACATCGAAATTAAAAGCAAACGACAGCGCAAACTGGAGACGGGACCGCATTCCAGAGGAATAGGTGTAGACAGGTTCCTCAAAAGCGCGACCCAGCTCAGAAAAATCTTTAATAAAAGCGAGCCGATCTGCCAAGTCTTCCTGATGCCCATGAACCCGGCACACAAACTTCGCGTTTTGACGGCCCGTTAAGGTGCCCTCCAGCCCCCCATTTCCCATAGGCCAAGAAACCCTGCACAACCGCTGCACAGTCCCCTTATTGGGATGATCCACCCCGCCGATCAAGCGTAGCAAGGTAGATTTCCCGGCACCGTTAGAACCGATCAGACCCACATTGACCTTGGATGGGATTGTCAGATTGACCCCTTCCAGCACCCAACGGCCCACGCCATGGGCGGTTTTGTAGCGCTTGTAAACATCATTGACGACGATCATTTCATCACCAACTGCTGTGTAAAGCGTCTATACAAAACCAGGCCCAGAAATAGACTGACGATCCCCCACAGATACAGGTATCCCATGCTGACGCCAGGCACCATGTGGTAGTAATTCGCAAACCCTTTGCGCACCAACTCCAGTCCATGCACCAAAGGATTGAACAAAAGCAGATCCCGATAAGGCTGGGGAACAGCAGAAATCGGCATGATGACCCCGGAGATCAAATACAAAGGCATCATCATGATTTTCAGTATGTGCTCAGTTTCGCGCACCAAGGCCATCAATACAGAGGCGACTAAGCCATAGCCCACGCCAAAGAGCCATAACCCAAACATCGTCACCACAACCTGCAAAGGATCGTCAGGCCGCACGTCATGCCCGAGCAGTGCCGCGCCCGTCAAAATAATTGCGGACACTAAGGTCATTAGAAATGCTTCCAAGACTCCACGAGCTATAGAGGTATCAAAAGGTTGCACCTGTCTGTATGCAAATAAAGGCTTATTGCTATCGACCGCGTACATCACCTGCATCGCTGTACGGCGAAACATGAAAAACGCCAGCATTCCCACCATAATCCAGACAGTGACATCAATGCCACCGACTGTACGCAAACGGATCACGGTGAAGATGAACGTGATGAAGCTGATATGCAGCACCGGTTCCATCAACAACCAGAACCACGCTGCACGCATATCAAACAGACGATCTAGCGCTTCACGCAAAACCAGCGCCCGCCAGACTGCCCAGGTGACGGCCATGGGGCTGCGCACCTGCTTATTCATCTCGGCCTCTGTTGAAGGAGTTGTTCTTAAACATGCGCACGATCACTTCATCATGTTGTTCAAGGTCGTACTAGGCACAGCCACCGACACCACTAAACGCAGGAATTTCTGGAACTCCGCCGCTGGCGAGTTCGAGACATAGATCACGTCCTTATCCTGCACCGGGAAGTTCTGTGTGACAAAGAAAGAAGCCGGATCACGCAGGTCGATTTCATACACCACGGGCACGACGCCCTTCTTGTCCAGCAGAGTCGATTCAGGCGCACCGTCCACCAGCGCAACATCCTCAAAGCGGAAGACAAACACACCGCGGGCATCAGCTCGAGACGTATCCAGGCCCCCCGAACGCGCCAGAGCCTGTACCAGGGAAATGCCCTGAGCTTCAAACGGAATTTCTTCGTTCTTGCCTGTGGCACCCAAAATGGAGAAGCTTTGGTTCTGATACAGCGCCGTAATCACATCGCCCGGTTTCAGCATGATGTTCTGGTTTGGATTACGAATAATCGTATCCAGCGCCATCGTAGATGTGTTCAGCTCTCGCGAGAGCTGGATGGCGATGCGGTTGACTGCTTGCTTGACGCCACCACCTGCGGCCAGAGCATCCAGCAAACGCTCACCTTTAGGCGTCAAGGGCATCAAGACGCTTTGATTGACCTCACCCACCACCGTCACGTTGGAGGTGTTGTTCTGAATGACGCGCACCAGAACCTGCGGATTATTGGCCTTGCCTTGCAAGCGCTTGGCAATGCTTTCTTCAATCTGTTGGGTGTTGCGGCCTTTGACGGCAATACGCCCCGCAAAAGGCATACTGATCATGCCATCGGGAGTGACCATTTGCTGAGGGAAGGCGACCGCATTGGTGGTTGCTGCCGTTGCTTTGGGATCCAGCGAGATCGTGCCAAACAGCATGGCAGGCGGCGCTTCCCAAACCGACACTTCCAACACATCACCAGGACCAATCAGGTAGTTGTTCGAGGCCGTGCTAGGGAACTGAGCGGCGAAATCACCCATGCGCTTTTTAGCGGCCAACTTCTTGGTCAACTCGTCTGTCACATTGACCAGGGTGATGCCTTCAATACGGCCTTCACGTCGTTCTTGTACTTGCTGGCGGCTGGGGCCATCGGCTGGCATCCAATCCGGCATCGTGGCGCATCCGGCCAGTACAGCAACCAGGGTGCTGGCAAGTACGGGGCGTCCTAATGCTGCAATCTTGCTAACTGCTGTGTGTAGTAATTGAGCCATGCTTATTTCTTCATGAGCGTGTGAACGGTTTCACACGCCAGGTCTATGTCATCCTGGCTATGCGTGGAAGACAGGAAAAAGCGCAAACGCGCTGCTTTTTCTTCCACCGCAGGATGGATAATGGGTTGCACATTCAGACCGGCATCAAACAACTGGCCGGACAGTTTGACTGCTTTAAGAGAACTGCCTGTAATCGCGGGAATCACGGCGTAGCCTTCGGCAAAGCCGGTATTGATTCCCATCGAGCGCATCGAATTCAGAAACTGGCTGCCACGCTCTTGCAGGGTATGCACACGCTCGGGTTCCCGGCGCATGATCTGCAAGGCTTTAAGCGAAGCAGCCGCCAGCACGGGAGAAATCCCCACGCTGTACACAAAGCCGGAGGCGGCGTATTTGAGCAGCTCCACCAGCGCTCGGTCGCCAGCGATATAGCCGCCGCAGCTTGCCAGGGTCTTGCTCAAGGTGCCCATCCAGATATCGACATCGCGGCCTGCCACACCAAAATGCTCATGCGAGCCGCGGCCTGTCTTGCCCAGCACGCCCAGGGCGTGGGCTTCATCGACCATCAAAAACGCTTTATACCGCCGCTTTATGTCAATAAATGCAGGCAGGTTCGGAATGTCGCCATCCATGCTGTACAAGCCTTCGATCACAATCAGCACACGTTCAAACTGGCCACGAATCTCGGCCAGAATGCGCTCCAGAGCGGCGCTGTCGTTGTGAGGGAAGGAACGGCGGGCGGCACCCGATAACTGGATGCCTTGCAAAATACTGTTGTGGATCAGGCTATCGTGAATCACCAGATCCTTGGGACCGAACAAGTAACCAATGGTGCTGACGTTGGTGGCATGTCCACTGACAAAAACCACGCAATCATCCACCTCATAGTTCTGCGCCAGCTCTTCTTCCAATTCACGCTGGACGCGGCGCTCGCCTGCTACCAAACGGCTGGCCGAAGCCGATGTGCCGTACTGGTCCATCGCAGCTTTGGCGGCCGCATTCACTTCCGGGTGTGCAGAAAGACCCAGATAGTTGTAATTGGCAAAGTTCAGATAGTCGCGCCCGTCGATACGGGTGCGCGCAGCGGCCACACCATCGTGGCTGCGGAAAAAGGGGTTACGCACGCCCATACGATCAGCCATGGCCTTGGGCACCAGCATTTTTTCGTAACCGGGATGACGGTCAAAGCGGGTGTAGGACTCCGGGATATGGCTGGCCGCCCCCTGATGGGTGGCGGACTGCTCGGCCATGCGGCCATTGCTGGCCGCTTGCCCGGTTTTACGTCCCAGAATGCGCTGTATCAGTTGTGCTTTACTGCCTGGCGCTAGATCGTTCTTACTCATTGATCAGTGATGTTCCTGTTTCTGCCAATCGCTGTACATCTTTTGCCAAGCCTTGCAAGTCAGCCTCGGACATATCGTCCCCGTGCTGACGTACGACATCGGCTACCAAGTGCCCAGCGTCCTGCTCTGCCGAGTCCTCGCCACCGGCCGTCAGCTTGTCCACAATGCGGGCCGCGACGTTCCAGACGGTGGGAGAATCGTTCAGCACCATGGCGGGCAACTGCACGCCAAAGCGTTGCTCCAACCCCAGGGCCAGTTCCACAGCCATCAAGGAGTCCATGCCCAGATCATGTAAAGAGCGCTGGGTTTCAATACGGTCTACTTCGGTGCGCAGAATGTTGGCAACTTCCTGCGCCACCCACTCGGCCACCAAAGCGTGAATTTGCTCGGGAGTTTTACCCGCGATCAAGGTGTGAATATCCTGGCCATCGCTGCCTGAGTCGTGATCCTTGCGGGCACGGTTCAAGATAGCAAAGCGTTCACTTTGGGCCGAGGCCAACAAGCGTGCCAAGGCATTCCAGTCGAAGTTGGCCACAATGGACACTTCGCCATTGACGGCCAGGACGCGATCCAGTTGATCCAGTGCCTGATCCGACTGCAACGGTGCCTTGCCCAGACGTTTGCCCAAGCTGTCCTTCACAGTTTCATTGCGGGTCAGGTAACCTGCGTCGCCAATCGGTCCCCAGGCAATGCAGGACGCCGCCAGACCCAGGTTCTGGCGCAAGCGCGTCAAACCTTCCAGGCCCGCGTTGGCGGCCACATAGTTCGCCTGTCCGGGGTTACCAATAGAGGTCGTCACAGACGAATACAGCACGAAGTGGGACAGCTTCAAATCCTGAGTAGCCAGGTGCAGATTCCATGCACCCACCAACTTGGTTTGCAGTACCTTGTTCAAGCTATCCTGATCCATATTGGCGATCAGGCGATCATCAAACACGGCGGCAGCATGCAGCACGCCAGTCAGTGGGCTATCACCCGTCTGAATCTGCGCGACAACAGCTTGTACTGCTGCGGAATCCGTAACGTCACACGCCACGAATTGCACGCGACAGCCTTGTGCCTGGAACTGCTTCAGCAGCTCTTGTGCACCAGGGGTCTCGGCACCGCGGCGACCAGCCAGGACCAGAGAGCGCACGCCACGCTTGACCAGCCATTGGGCGGAAGCCAAACCGAAGCCAGACAAGCCACCCGTAACCAACCACGTGCCCTGTTCGGACAAGTCGAGAGGAGCAGCGATTTGTTTTGCAGGCAAACGGGGTTGGGCATCCTTCAGGGAGACCACCAGCTTGCCGATGTGACGAGCCTGCTGCATGGCGCGGAATGCATCAACCACATGCTCGGCACCGAAGCTGCGGTAAGGCAGTGGGAACAGCGCGCCATCATGGAAAAGCTCCATGACTTCCTTGAACAAACGTCCCGCCAAAGCTGGGCGTCCCGTCAGCAGTTGGTCGGCATCAATACCGAAGTAGCTGATATTGCTCTTGAAGGGACGTAGACCAATCGGCGTGTTCTCGAAGAAGTCACGCTTGCCCAACTCCAGGAAACGGCCAAAAGGACTCAGGACGTCCAAACTGCGGCGCATGGCCTCACCCGCCAGCGAGTTCAGCACTACGTCCACACCTTCACCGCCAGTGGCGTCCATCACGTCCTGAGCAAAGCTCAGGCTGCGCGAATCGAACACATGGTCAGCGCCCAGCAAGGAGGCGAATACGCGTTTCTCGTCCGTGCCAGCAGTGGCATAAATCTCTGCGCCCAAATGACGGGCCAGCTGGATTGCAGCAATCCCCACACCACCTGCGGCACCGTGTATCAACACTTTTTCACCGGGCTGGATATGAGCCAGATGCGTCAGGGCGTAGTAGACCGTGAAGAACACCGTTGGAACGGTGGCGGCAGCTTCAAAATCCCAGCCTTCAGGCATGGGAGCGATAGCATCCGCACGTGTCACCACATGGCTGGCAAAGCAGGAGGAACCAAAGCCCATCACCGGCTGGCCTACCATCAAATTGGTGACATCAGCACCAACGCGTGTAACCACACCCGAGAACTCCAGACCCAGGCTGGCACCGGCAAAACCGTTTTCGACGGCTTCGTCCGGCAACAAGCCCATCAAATACATCACGTCACGGAAGTTCAGGCCCGCGGCCATGGTACGGACTTCAACCTGATCTGCAGCCAGGCTCGGCGCTTGAACAGCTTGCCATTCCAGATTGCGCAGTTGTCCGGGCACCTGAAAGTCCAGCTTGAAATGGGCATCCTGGCTTAGCTGGGCGGTCGCTGCCGCAGTAGCCTCTTCCAGTACCAAGGTATGGCGTGCGTCTTGAGACAAGACAATTTCTGTTGCTTCATCCGGCCACAGCAACTCCAGTTCCAGACGCTGAGCGACATCGCTGGCATTCACATCACCGGCCAGATCAATCAATGTGCAGGACAAGGCGGGCAGCTCGTTCATCACGACGCGACCAAAGCCCCACAAGGCCGACTGGGCGGGATTCACCGTCCAATCCAATTCCTCTGCCATCGCCGGCAAGGCGCCGCCTTGCGTCACCAGGAACAGGCGACTTGCAACGGTACGGGCGGACAAGTCCTGCGTCAGGCTCAGCAGTTGCGCGCTGGTCTGGCTGACCGCAGCAGCAGTATCGGCCCAACCCAGCATCTGCACTACATTCAGAGGACTCTCATCAGCCAGAATGTCTGCACTGAGCGGCCAGATTTGAGCGTTAACTGTTTGGCCAGCTGCTTCCAAACGGGCTTGCAACGAATGGGCTTGAACTTGAGAAGCCTCATCAAACAACAAGACCCATTTCGCTGCAGCGACGGCTTCCTGGTTTGGAATCGCCTGCGTTGTGGCGGCCTTGGCCAGCAACAAATAGGCACCTTCACTCAATTCCTGTGCGGCAGGCTCTTGCGCAGTTTGCACCTGCTCAAAACCTGCTTGCTCCAACGCCGTGTGCCAGCCTTCGGGCGACAACAAGGAGGAGGATTGCGACTCACCGGCGGCGTGCCACCAGCTTTGGTCCAGACCGGACAAGAAGTCTGCATGCCAGTCAGGGTGACACTCGGCCACCAGCAAGACCCCACCCGTCGCCAGCCATTGCTTGCTCCGCATCAGGGCGGGAGGCACATGCACGGTACGGTGCAGGCTGTGGCGCAAAATCACGACATCGAACTGGGGCTTATCGACCTGCTCCAGTTGCCAGTCTTGCAGATCAAAACCGAGCACCTGCACGTTGGCCAAAGCATGGTGCTGCGTTGCCTGACGAGCCTGCAAATCAGCATCTGGCAAAGCCAATACGTATTCAAACTGGTCTTCGGACAGGCAAGCAGCCAGAGTCTTGGGCAAATCGCTTGGGCCTACGGCGACTTCCAGTACGCGCAGCCGCTGGGAGGCGGGCAAGTTCGCAGCCAGTTCTCGCAACTGGGTTTCCAGTGCCAGACGCACACCCAGATACATGGGGTCATCGTCATACAGCACTTCAACCACGGGGGAACGGCGCAAGGAAGCCAGCAGTTTTTCGCCTGAAATATCGCCACGCAACAAGGCCGGCAATTGGCGTCCGACCGAACCAATCTGGGTCAGTTGCGGCAAGCTGCTAGGCGAATCCTGCAAAATTGTGCGCCACAAGTCCTGGGCGGCAGGCATATCGGCCTGCTCCACCACACGATAGCCTTCGTCATCTTGCAGCAGCTCTTCAGCGCGCAACAGCTCGCTTAGCCAGCGGCCATACGGGCTATTCAATACTTCGGTGCTGAGTTCGGAAGGCTTTACGTTCTGGAAGGCTTCATAAATAAAGGACAGGCTCAAGGCATCCAGCAAAGGCAAAGTCTGCTGGAACCAGGTTTCTCGCTCTTGCTGCTGGTCAGCCAGTGCTGCCCAGCCGCTTTGGGCCAGTTGCTCAGGCGAGAGCGTAACGGCAACTCGCTCATCGCGAGGATGAGGACGCAGATAAGGGGTAATTTGCCAGTTGGACACCGCGTGACGATCCTGGCGCAAGAAATACGCAGCACGGAAACGGCAGGCCTGGGCGCTGGCCAACAAACGGCCATCAGCACCATACAACTCGAAATCCGCCAGTACCGAACGGGCACTGCTACGACGCAGGTGTGCACGAAAATGCGTTACCTGCCCTTTCGTAGACAGGGTGAAACGGCCTACTTTCACAGGCAGCAAGGCCACACCTTGGCCTGCTTCAATATCTTGTGCGAAGAAATCCACCAGGGACTGGTAGCACACGTCCATCAAGGCCGGGTGCAGCAGATAGCCGTTTTGCTCCAGGCTGACGGGCATCTCCAGTTCGGCATTCAGGTAAGTACCTTGAACCTGCGAGGCTTTCAAACCCTGGAAGGCCGGACCGTAATCCAGACCCAGGGAATGCGCCAAGCGATAGTGTCGATCGCGATCAATCTGCAGTTCAGCCGAGGCCAGGGGCGAGAGCTCCGCCACGGGCATGCGTTCATCCGAAGCCAGAATACGACCGCTGGCGTGTACCACCCACTCGTCCTGGCTCAAGCGTTGGCGACTCTTGATATGGAAGCTGCCATCACGCGGGCTCAGCACAAAACGCAGGCTGCGGGCATGTTCACCATCAAAAACCAGCGGAGCCAGAATATCCAGCTCGTCCACCAGGATCAGTGCTTCGCCCAGCCACTCGCGGGCTGCAGCCAAAGCCATTTCCAGATAAGCGGCACCTGGGTACACCATGGCACCACCCACTTTGTGATCCGCCAGCCAAGGCAAAACCACCGGGTCCAGCACGTTTTCCCAGCTGATATCGCTATCCGGCAAACGCCAACCCAGCAAATCATGCACACGACGACGCTCGATGGAGCGCATCCCTTCTGTGCTGTTCTTGTACCAATGACGCTCGCGCTGCCATGGGTAAACGGGCAGCTCCACTGGATTGCCAGCAACGGGAAAACGGGCTTTCAACTGGGTCGGCAATAAAGCCAGGGTATGCAAGGCCGTATCAGTCAGCCGCTGCGGGCCATCGTCATGCTTGCGCAAGCTGGACAACACCACACCCTGAACCTCACACTGAGTCAGGGTTTCACGAATGTAGCGCTGCAAAATGGCGTGCGGGCCAATTTCCAGAAATACGCGGCAGCCCTGGTTCGCCAGACAGGCAATAGCCTGCTCAAACTGCACGGGTTCGCGAATATTGCGCCACCAATAATCCACGCCCAGCTCTTGCGGGGACAGTTCGTCGCCCGTAACGGTCGAGACAAAACGGGCTTGTGGAGCCTGCTGACCGGGCTGCAAATCGCCCAGGCTCTTTTCCAGATGCGGCAGCAAGCCATCCATATAGGGACTGTGAAAGGCGTAATCCAAATCCAGCAGGCGGAAGAAAACGCTTTGGCCTTCCAAGGCAGATTGAATGCGCAGCAAGCCGTCCAGACTGCCGGACAGAGTGATATTGGAAGGGCTGTTTACCCCCGCCACATTCACGCCCAAGTCCGCACCCAAGCCTTCCAGCAAGGTGTTCACCGCTTCCTGGGACAGACCGATAACGGCCATCCGGCCTTGGCCACGAGTCAGACCTTGAGCCTGACTACGGGCACAAATAACGCGTATGGCTTGTTCCAGATCCAAGGCACCAGCGGCCCAGGCAGCAGCGATTTCGCCCACACTGTGGCCAGCCACGGCATCAGGTTCAATGCCATCTTCGCGCAGCATGCGCGTCACAATAACCTGTACAGCAAACAACAAAGGCTGGGCGACTGTCGTGTCGTCCATGCGGGAAGCGGCAGGTTCGGCCTGCAATTGCTCCAGCAGCGAAAAGCCCGCCAAGGGCTGCATCATGGCGTCCAGTTCGGACAGCAAAGCCGCAAAACGAGGGGACTCGCGCAACAAGGTCACGCCCATGCCCAGCCACTGCGCTCCGTTACCGGCGTAGACAAAGGCCAATTGGCCTTCTTTGCTCAGGGCGTCTACGGTTTGCAAACCTTGTGGGGCTTGGCCTTGCGCGTAAGCACGCAATTGCGCCACGCCTTCTTCAACCGTTTCGGGCTGAATGATCAAACAACGAGCCAAAGTCTGACGACGGTGAGTGACCGCGTAGCTGACATCGTAAAAATCTTGCGCCGTCTTGCCGTCCAGCAAGTCCGCATAATTACCCGCTTGCTCACGCAGAGCGGCTTCTGTCTTGGCCGACAAGACCAAAGGCGGCAAACCCGAGTTCGGCACCGTTGCCGATTGGGCAGTTGTCGCTACAGGAGCCTGCAACAAGACGTGGGCGTTGGCACCACCAAAGCCAAACGAGTTAAGTCCTGCGACCAAAGGCTTGCCATCGGTGCGCTGCAATTCGCGGCCCTGGGGCAGCAGCTCCAGATTCAAACCATCAAAATCAATGGCGGGATTGGGGGTATTCAAATGCAAAGCAGGCGGCAAGGCTTGGTGCTGCAATGCCAGCACTGTCTTGACCAGGCCAGCCATGCCGGAGGCCGACTCCATATGGCCCAAGTTCGCTTTGACTGAACCAATAGGCAAACGCTGCTCGCGCGATTTGCCATACACCGCGCTGATGGCGGTGGTTTCAACAGGATCGCCTACGGCTGTACCGGTACCGTGGGCTTCTACAAAGTCAACATCAGCCGCTGTCAGGCCACTGCGCTCCAGCACGGAGCGCATCAACTCAATTTGTCCCTGGCAGCTAGGAATAGTAATGCCGGTCTTGCGAGCCCCATCGGCATTCACGCCTGTTGCCAAAATGACGGCCTGTATCTGGTCGCCATCGGCCAGCGCCTGCTCCAGGGGCTTGAGCATCAGTACCGCGCCACCTTCGGACCGCACGTAACCATTACCAGCCTCATCAAACGCCTTGCAACGGCCATCTGCCGACAGCATCGACGCTTTGGTAAATCCAACAAAGGGATAAGGGTGCAGCAACAGATTGACGCCACCGACCAAGGCGGTTGAAGCCTCGCCATTGCGCAAACTTGAGCAGGCTTGATGCAAAGCGACCAAAGAAGACGAGCAGGCGGTATCCACCGCCATGGACGGACCGTGCAGGTCGTAGATATAGGACAGACGGTTGGCGGCGATACTCATGGTATTGCCGGTCATCATATGGGCTGTCAGGCTGGACAAATCATCCAAGCCGCGCATGCCGTAATCCAGGCCGGAAATACCAACATAAACCGCACAGTCACTACCGGCCATGCTGGAGGGCAAGACGCCCGCATTCTCCATGGCTTCCCAGGACAGCTCCAGTAACAAGCGTTGTTGGGGGTCCAGCCAGGCGGCTTCGCGAGGGGAAATGCCGAAAAAGTCCGCATCGAACTCGTCGATGCGCGACAAGACACCAGCCGAAAAAGTAATGCTACGCCCCGGCTCGGACCTTTTATCGTGTTGCAACTCGGCCGTCGCCCAGCGATCCGCCGGGATTTCCGTAACCAGGTCGCGTTTTTCAATTAAGGCATTCCAGAACTGGTCGGGCTGCGACAGGTCACCCGGAAAGCGAAACGCCATACCAATAATGGCGATTGCTCCAGACGCAGTATTGCTTTTATTAATATCCGTACGGGATGCTTCTAACTCCTTAGCACCCTTGCCTGTATTTTGAGACACGCACCCTACCCTTTCGATCTTTACTGACTTGCCCTGTCACCGCGGAGCACGGAATAGTCATATTTGATAAAACGCTATTTCGGACAACGACTTCTGACATAGCCGTGTCGCAGGCAGCACACCAGTAAACAATGGCGAAACTTACATCCCGTTACTATGATTTACAAACCCCAATTACATGGAATATATATAAACTCTATGCAATTCGATGATATTTATTTTCGAATTTTATTTAAGCAATAATGCTAAAAATAAAATATTCAAATAAAATATTCCCTGACGATATTATTCTATTTATTGTTAACCAAAAAAAACGAGTGTTTGAAAAATAACAAAGCCTTGGGTATATTTACCAAGGCTGTCTAATCAAGACACTAGGCAAAATATCAAAGATTTTTTTATTTCGTCGCCACCTTTAGCGAAATAAAAACTTCAATTCGACATTAAGCAAAGACTGTTCTTCGCCAAAAAATCCTGCCTACTTGGCGGTAGCCTGCTGCACTGCAAAAAGATTAGCAGCTGCGAATGTTACCATTACGCAGTTGTTCTAATCTATAAAGAATTGAAATTGGGCAGGGCCGCACTGTAACAATCCGATGCTGTGCTAAAGCCGCCAGACGAGCTTTTTCAGGACTATCAGGCAGCTTACAAGGCAGTCATAACTTACACTTGCTGACGTTCCAATAGGCCTGACACAACCATCAAGTCGTAGTGAAAAACTCATTTTTGATACAAACACGACATACGCGCGACGAGCGCGAACCCGTTACTGGTGCCGGTATACAACGACCTTCCCCCATGACCTGACCATGTGTCACCAAAGCAGTGTTTTCCCTTAGCCGCATCAAAAACGCCCAAATCAGGGCGTTTTTTTTGGGGGTTATCCCTCATCTATAGCTAGGTCCACCTAGGCTCTATACGAATTGTCTTATGACAGGGCTGTCGCACGCCGTTACATTGAAATGGCTTCATCTAATAATTAATCCACTCTGGAGACATTTCATGGGTACGAACGCGACCACCGCACCCGTCGACGAACGATTACCGAACGGCAGGCTTGCTGCGCTGGGCTTGCAGCACGTTCTGGTAATGTACGCCGGTGCCGTCGCGGTTCCACTAATTGTGGGCCGGGCATTAAACCTGACGTCTGAAGAAGTATCGATCCTGATTGCTGCTGACCTGTTTGTCTGCGGCATCGTGTCCATCATCCAATCGATGGGCTTTACGCAGTATTTTGGTATCAAGCTGCCCGTCATGATGGGTGTGACCTTTGCCGCTGTCGGCCCCATGGTCTCCATGGCACAGGCCAACCCCGGCCAGGAAGGAGCCCAGTTGCTCTTTGGCACGGTCATCGGGGCAGGGATCATCACCATGATCATCGCCCCTGCCGTCAGCCGCATGCTGCGCTTTTTCCCGCCTGTGGTCACCGGCACCATTATTGCCATGATCGGCATTACGCTGATGCGAGTGGGGATCAACTGGATTTTCGGTAACCCTGTTGGCCCTACCGCCCCCACGGTCATCAACCCCGACCACCTGGCCTGGATTCAGCACGCACAATCGGCCGCGGCCATGCCCGGCTCGGCCTTGCCCCCACCTCCAGAAGGTCTGGCCCTGAAAGCAACGGTACCGAACCCGCGCTACGCCAACCTGACTGGCCTGGGTATTGCCGCCATCGTGCTGACCTCGATTCTGCTGATCGCCAAATTTGCCAAAGGCTTTCTGGCTAACGTGGCCGTCTTGCTGGGTATTGTTATTGGCGCCGTTGTGGCCTCGACCATGGGCATCATGACCTACGAGAAAGTCGCCAATGCAGCTTGGGTTGATCTGGTTCTGCCCTTCCACTTCGGGATGCCCAAGTTCAATATCCTGCACATTGCGACCATGACACTGGTCATGATTGTGGTGCTGATTGAGTCTACCGGCATGTTCCTGGCTCTTAGCGACATGACAGGCAAGAAAGTGGATCAGAAAGATCTGGCACGCGGCCTGCGCACAGACGGTCTGGGCACCTTGCTGGGCGGTATCTTCAACACCTTCCCCTACTCCAGCTTTTCGCAAAACGTGGGCCTGGTTGCCGTGACAGGCGTGCGCAGCCGCTTTGTCTGCGTGGCCGGGGGTGTGATTTTGATCATTCTGGGCCTGCTGCCCAAAATGGCTGCCCTGGTTGAGTCCCTGCCCACCGTGGTTCTGGGCGGTGCCGGGATTGTGATGTTCGGTATGGTGACGGCTACTGGTATCCGCATTCTGTCCGGCGTGGATTACAAGACCAACCGCAACAACTCCATGATTGTGGCTATCTCCATTGGCGTGGGCATGATTCCTCTGGTTGCGCCCAACTACATGCAGTGGATGCCTCACGCCATTCACCCGCTGATCGAATCGGGCATCCTGCTGACCTCGATTGCTGCCGTTCTGCTGAACTTGTTCTTTAATGGTGCTAAAGAAGATACGCATGCAGCGGTAGAAGCAGCCAAGCACGCGGAAGCCTAAAACGCTTGCTCAGCTTGTCTTGAAACCGGCCTGTCCCATTCATGGACAGGCCGGTTTTTTATCGTCCGGCTTCTGCCATCACGAAGCAAAGCGCCGCGCCCCCGCCACGCACAAGGCAGCGCCTAAAGTCACCCAGATCATGCTGGCATTGACGGACTCACCCAGCAAGGCGGCAGCCAGTCCCAGGCCCATAAAAGGCTGCAACAACTGCAGTTGCCCCACTGCGGCAATCCCTCCCTGCGCCAACCCCCGATACCAGAACACAAATCCCAGGAACATGCTGAACACTGACACATAGCCGAAACCTAACCAGGCTGCTGTATTCACATTGCTGAATGTTTGCGGCCAGAACCACAGCATCATGACGAACATGAAAGGCGAGGAGAGCACCAGGGCCCAGCAAATAACTTGCCAGCCACCCAAACGACGCGACAGGCGTCCACCTTCGGCATAACCCAAGCCACACACCACCACGGCGGCCAGCATATACAGGTCCCCTTGCCAGGCCGCATCCAGACCTTCTCGCGCAGCATAGGCCATCACCAGCAAGCAGCCCAAAACAGAGCACAGCCAGAACACGGGCTTATGCCGCTCTCCGGCCAAGACTACCCCGAAGAGGGCTGTGCACAAAGGCAACAAGGCGACATACACAATAGAATGCGCCGAAGTGATGTACTGCAAGGCCAGCGCCGTCAACAAGGGAAACCCCAGCACGACACCAAAACCAACCACGGCCAGGGGTAACACGTCTGATCGCTTTGGCCGTGCCACACGCCCGATCAGCAACCAGACCGCTGCCAACAAGGCGGCGACTACCGCTCGCGCGCCAGTCAGGAAAAAAGGATCCATACCCAGCACAGCAACACGTGTGGCCGGCAGAGATCCGGCAAAGATTGCTACGCCTATAAAGCCATTTAGCCAGCTGACTGCCTTGCTATCCATCATTCACTCTCCAACAAAGATGCTTGTCAGTACAACACAGCTATGCCAGCATACACAGGCACAGTCCAGTACAGTTTTAAAAAACTGTACTGCTCACCGGACCCATACACCGTACCCGAGCCAGCCTCATGTCTGCTTTGACCCGTATCGACTACATCATGCAATCCGTACGTGATCGCATCGCGGCACGGACCTACCCGCCCGGTACCCGCCTGCCATCCGTACGCGCACAAGCAAAATCGGCAGGCGTGTCGGTATCCACGATTGTCGAAGCCTATGGCAGGCTGGCCGCTGAAGGTCTGATCGAGGCTCGCGCGGGTTCCGGCTTTTATGTGACGGCTCCTTTGGCTCCACTCAGCTTGGCCGCCCTGGAACCAGCTCTGGAAAAGGATATCGATCCTTTATGGATCTCGCGCCAATCTCTGGAAGCCGAGGCCGATGTCCTGATGCCCGGCTGCGGGTGGCTGCCCTCGGACTGGATGTATGACCAAGGAGTGCGCCGCGGTTTACGTAAGGCCGCCCGTAGCCCCAGCGCGGACTTGACGGACTACGGCTCGCCTCTGGGCCTAGAGCCCTTGCGACAAATGCTGGCCCGTCGTCTCGTGCAGTCCGAAATAGATGCTGCCCCGCATCACATCATGCTGACCGACTCGGGCACTCAAGCTATTGACCTGCTTTGTCGCTTCTTTCTGGAGCCAGGCGATACGGTCCTGGTGGACGACCCCTGCTACTTCAATTTCCATGCGCTGCTGCGAGCGCATCGGGCCAAAATCGCCAGCGTGCCCTACACCCATCAGGGCCCTGATCTGGCGGCCTTTGAGGCTGCCCTTAAAGAACACAAACCCCGCCTGTACATCACCAATTCAGGCATACACAATCCAACCGGCGCACGTCTTTCGGCCATGACCGCCCATAGCGTGCTGGCCATGGCACAACGTGCCGACCTCTACATTATTGAGGACGATATTTTCGGGGACCTGGAAACCCGGCCCGCTACCCGACTGGCCGCGCTGGATGGGCTGTCCCGCGTAGTACAGATAGGCAGTTTTTCCAAAACACTGTCGGCCGCCTTGCGCTGCGGTTATATCGCAGCCCAGACTCCGTGGATCGAGAGCCTGGTCGACTTGCGTACCGCCACCAGTTTCAGCAGCAACCGCCTGGCCTCGCATATTCTGAACAGCGCGCTTGGCGACAGCGGCTATCGCAAACATCTGGAACGAGTTCGATACCGGCTCTCCAAAGCCATGGATCACGCCGTGACACAGCTGGAGCAACTTGGCCTGACGCCATGGCTGCGCCCACGCGAGGGCATGTTTCTCTGGGTCCGTCTGCCGGCCGGAAATGATGCCTTGAGCCTGACACGCGCCTGCCTGCCCCATGGCATCGTGCTGGCCCCTGGCCCTGTTTTCAGCCAAGCTCCTGATGCTGCCCAGTTTCTGCGTTTCAACGTCGCTCAATGCGGGGACAAACGCGTCTTCAACGTCCTGAAACGGGCCCTGAACAACGAGCTGTCTGTTTAAAGCATCAAGGGATTTCAGATCCTTCCACTTGAACGTTCCGCATCGATGTCCTGGTCGCGGCCAGAGGATTACAATCGGCTCTGTTATGCGGCCCATGCGGACCGCCGCCACCAATCTGACTCCCATGTCCCCCAAAGACTTACGCGATTTATTCCTGCTGGCCGCCATCTGGGGCGGCTCGTTTTTATTTACGCTGCAAGCGGTCCCCGACTTTGGCCCCTTTCCCCTGACCGCCATACGGGTCGGTGTCAGCGCCCTGGCCTTGATGAGCTACATCACCGTCACCGGACGCTTGCCCATCTTTCTGGCGAACTGGAAACCCATCTTTGCGCTGGGCATTCTGAATGCCGCCGTGCCCTTCTCCTTATACGCCTTCGCAGCCTTGCGACTGGAGTCTGGCTTGCTGGCCGTCTTGAATGCCATGGCTCCCTTGTTCGGCGCACTGGTGGCACGAGTCTGGTTGAAAGAGCGCCTGACACCCAGCCGGATTCTGGGCCTGTGTCTGGGCTTCCTGGGCATTCTGATTCTGGTGTACGACAAGCTCAGCTTCAATAAAGGCGCCGAAGGCTGGGCTGTGCTGGCATCTTTGCTGGCCACAGTGTTTTACGGTATTGCCGCCAACTTTACCGCCCGCTATCTGCGCGGCGTGCAGCCACAGGCAGTAGCAGCAGGCAGCATGGTCAGCGCAACATTGGTTCTATTGCCCGCAGCCATTTACTGGTGGCCCGCACAGTTTCCGGGCCTGCATGCCTGGGGGGCTGCGCTGTCCTTATCCTTGCTGTGTACAGCAGTCGCTTACCTGATTTTTTACCGCCTGCTGTCCAATGTCGGCCCCTCCAAAACCATTACGGTGACCTTTTTGGTGCCGCCTTTTGGGGTGTTGTGGGGTGCCTTGCTGCTGGACGAGGCCCTGACCGCACAGATGCTGATCGGTATGAGTACCGTTCTGTTCGGGACATTGCTGGCTACAGGGCTGATCGGAAAGCGCAAGACGACGTAAGTCAGCTACGCCGCCTTCGAGCGTCTTCGTTCTCGGTTCTCGGTTCTCGGTTCTCGGTTCTCGGTTCTCGGTTCTCGGTTCTCGGTTCTCGGTTCTCGGTTCTCGGTTCTCGGTTCTCGGTTCTCGCAGCCTATTTGAACTCGTGACTGACGCTGGCCGTCTTTCCTGAGCGCACTCGAATTGTTGTGCTGAACTCTGGCAAGCCCGCATTTTTGATGACGATACGGTGCGAGCCTGGAACCAGTGACAAGGACTTCAAAGGCGGGCTGACACCTTGCTTTCGGCCATTCACATAGACCTCCCCCCAAGGCCGTATATCCAGGGCGATTGTGCCCTTGGCAGGTGGCGCGGGCTTGGCGGCGACCGGCTCCAATTGCTCCACATGATCGACTTGCGCGGTAGGCTCAGAGGATTCGGTTTGTGTGCTTGTGGCAAGTCCTGAAGCATCGGCCGAGGCAGTCCCGGTAGTTCCCATTGTTCCGGCTGTTCCGGCTGTTCCGGCTGTTTCGGCTGTTCCGGCAGCATGATCAGCCAAAGCCAGACGCGCTGCATCATCCGATGTGTTTTGTGTTTGAACTGGCAAAGCAGGCTGCAAAGCTCCCGACTCGGCCAGCAGTTTCAACTCCGGTGTTGTCGCGGCTTGCGAGCCCGAAGCCTGGGCTAATTGCTGCCCTGCCACCGAGTCATTTTGTGTATCTGTCGACTGCGACCCAAGCTGATCTGATCCTGCCTCCAAAGGCTGCCCCGATTGAGGTGCAGACGCCCCCCCTGCCCCCAAAGCAGCCACATCATTCGGCTTGGACTCCCCAGCCGCCACCAGCCCGCCCTGCAACTCCGACGTGATTGATCCCGGTCCCGACCTTGATGTGGACTCCTCAGGCGTGGCGCCCACCACCGCCGGACGATTGGCATCAGACGCTGCAACAGCGGGCCCGGAAGTATCGCCATCACCGCTCCAATACGCCGCCCCCAGCCCTGCCAGAACGACTACTGCCAAACCCGCCAGCCACAATGGCAAGGAAGACCGGCGTTCAGGCGTAATCGGCAGCACAGTTTGCGCAGCGGGAGCATGTGCGGGCACAGGCTCTGGCACTTGCCCCAATCGTTCCAGCCTTCGGTAAGAAGCCATGGATTGAGGCCGCTGCACCCAGTCAAGGGCCAGCCCCTGCAACATGGCCTGCGTCGGACCGTCCGCGTCCTCGTCCATCACCACAGGATCTTTCAACTGCCGCCAAGGGGCGGCCATCAGAGGAAAGCCCGTCGTCAGTTGCCAGCGCAAGGCCGCATAAGCGTAAACATCCGTCCAGGGGCCAGCAGGCCGCACAGGATCATCCACATATTGCTCGGGGGCCGCGCAAGGCTCATCAAAGGCCATACCCTGAGCACGCGCCTGTGCCAGACTGCGCTTGTGCATGTTCTGCTCCAGCGGCAATAACTGAACCAGACCTTCATCACTCAAAACCACCGTATCCAGCCCCAGCACGCCATACCATTCCTGGTGCTCATGCAGCTCGGCCAGTTGCAAGGCCAATTGATCCAGAATCACCAGCCGTTGGTCCAGCAGCAAAGAGTCCAGAATCTGCCCCAAAGGGCGACCCTGGACATCCTTGGCAGAGTTTGTACGTTTCATGAAAGGTCTCACCATGGTTGATAGGCGCGGCTTGCTGCATCTGCCGCTGTTGCTGACACGAACAAGCGCCGAAACAGGGCCAGACTTAGCTCGCCGCTGTGCGTCACGCTGCGCCAGCCAGGATTGTTCATGCCCAGGCACCACCAGTAACTACGGTGGGAGCCGGGCTCCAGACAAGGCTGCAGGACAGCCCACGGGTCTTGTGGCACAGACGGCGCACGAGAGCCGTACAAAACATCCAGAATGTCCTGCCCGGCATCACGCTGCTCGGACTGGGCGGCAACACTCTCCGCCAGCAAACCGGCATAAGGCACGGCACTACACAAAGTTTGATCCAACTGGGTTGCCGCCCAGCAAAACCGCACCCCT
Source organism: Alcaligenes sp. EGD-AK7 (assembly GCF_000465875.3). Lineage (NCBI taxonomy): Bacteria > Pseudomonadati > Pseudomonadota > Betaproteobacteria > Burkholderiales > Alcaligenaceae > Alcaligenes > Alcaligenes sp. EGD-AK7. Next base: position 205,308 of record NZ_AVOG02000045.1, read on the forward strand.
TGCTGCAAGGACAGGCCCAATTGCTCAACCATATTGGCCAGTACAGGCAGACGGACACGCTGACATTGCTCGGCATTCAAAGGCACCAAAGCGCACACCAGATACTCGCGCCCAACCCGGTCCTGACTGGGCATGACCGCTCCTGCTTGCACGCCCCCTTGCGGCAAGGACATCAGAAATCCCCAGGCCTGGACAGGCGAGCTGGGCATATTGGCTCCAGCAGTCTTGCTGGGCGAACGAATCTGGCTGACACCACTGCTGAACCAGCGCTCCCACGGCAACAAAATCGGCTCGGGCATACGTCGACGTACAAAGTCCCCCATGGCCGGAATCTTGCCGTACCACATCACCTCCGGGCTGGAGTCGAAATCATCCTGGCGCATCTCAATGGCTCCCCGGGCAGCTAAACCCTCTCATCTCCGCCAAACGCCACGGATTCCTGGAGCTATTGGCCACCACATCCACCACAAACTGACGACTCCCCAAAGCAAAAGACAAGCGCTGTGCCCCGGCAGACGCACCCGATACAGGCTGTGCCTTGTCCAGCAATCGCAACAACGCCCAGGCACCGGTCGCCCTCATCCCCGAGCCTTCGGACTGTGGCTGTGCCTCCAGACTGACCTGACGGCCCCCGCGCGGCCCCGGCCACTGTACCCCCATGGCAACCTGTGGGCCATGGGCATAACGCAGCACCTGGCCATCCACATCCAGCAGCACTTGCGACAGTTCTGCATCCAGCTGAACCGGAGTGAACGCCATATCAATACGCGGTTGATTACTGCCTGCCGGGAAGAACACATCCCGAATCACAGCCGCACGCTGAAACGCATCCAGATAACGGAAGTTGGCCGCTGCCTGCCCATCTATGCCCGGTTTGAAACGCCAGCGTCCACCTGACATATCCACCTGATGCATCAGATGCTCTTGAAAAAAGGCATCCATCAAGCCACCCGGCGCAAACATGCGGGCAAAATCATTAGGTGCGACATCCTGCCTGGATTGAGCGGCGAAGGGATATCGACCGGCAATCGCACTACGGCAAAACTGACCAATAGTGGCATTTACCAACTGCCCCAAACTGGCTTGAGTCCGCGACGCGATCTCGGCAGAAGCACCTACCGAAAACTGATCCAGCGCATCACGCAAAGGCCCAGGCAACCGACCTGCCTCTGCCTGCAACTTGGTCAAGACATTGGACTGCGGCGGTGTACCCGCGCTGCGCAGAGCAGCATCCGAGGAGGTCAAGAAAGCATAGAACTCATCCAGCAACTCCAGGGTGCCATCAATAGGCGCTGGTGCCCCGCCACTACTGGAGGCCAGACGGTGATAAGGCTCGAAGTGCTGATCCACAATCGCCTCTACCTGCTTGGCCTGGGGCTCATTACGACGACTACCCTCCAAGCCGACCGGGCCAAACATCTGCTCCAACGCCTGCCGGGTATCGTCCAGCCGCACTTTGGCTTGTGCCCCCAAAGAGGCCCCCTGCTGCGCATCCTCTCGCAACAGACGAGTTTGCAAAGCCACCTGCTGGACCAACTGCTTCAAGGGAGAATCGGCCATGGACAAGGTGCGGGCCAGCTGAATGTTTTCCAGCAAGCTGCCGCCTTGCAGCAGGCGCAAATCAGCCAGATACTCATCCCACACACGCACATAATCCAGCAGATACAGACGACGCAGCTCCTGGCTTGCCGCACGACGCGCCGCCTCGGACTGCCCTGCGCCCGTATCCAGCCCCAGAATCCAGCGGTCATCCTCGCGCATCTGCTGCAATTCGCTGTCGATACGTGGTTCAACCACGGTCCAGTACCCCTCGTAGGTGTACAGACCGTCTATCCCTTCGGTTAACGGTTTGCCACTTTCGCGCTTGAATACAGAGGCCGCGTATGGCCCGGCCATGCCTGAGACCGACATAGGTATCAAACCGGGTGTGGCGGCCAGAATACGGCGCATGCGGCTATAAGTGCGCTGCTCCAGACTGATACGCGCCAGACGTTCCCGGCTTTGTTCAATCAAGGCTTCATTGCGCGGGAAGGGATTCAAGAGCAAGCCCGCCTGCGTCACTGCACGGACATGGCTCTCCAGCCTGTCGTATTGCGACTGGGTAAAGCCAGCCGGCAAGTCCTGCTTCAAACTGCCCAGCAACCAGGTCTGCAAATGGGCAGCGTCATAGCGCCGCGTGTCGTATAGCATCAAATAGGCGCGCAGGGCCTCGTAGCCGTACTCCAGGTCCTGCGCCTGCTCGCTACGCAACACGGTTTCGATACGACGCGCCAGCAAGGGGGCCAGCAATTTCTCCAAAGCGCGTTGGTAGACGGTATCGGCAGCGGCCTTCATCTTGTCACCCTGATACAGGCCCATGCGCCGCTCCAAACCGGGCGCATTCAAGGGAAACTGATCGCTTTGCGGCAGCAACGACAACATATCCAGCAAAGGCAGCAAGCCGACCGCCGGGGTGGTATCCAGCACCTGTGTTTGGTCCGCCTGTTGCTGAGCCTGCGGAACACGTCCTTCAACCTGCTCCACATAGCTGCGGTTCAACAGAAAGCTGCGACTCCAGGCCAGCCCCAGTAGCAACACACCCACCGCCACCAGACCGTAGACCAGAAAATGACGCAAGCGCACGCGGCGCTCCCAGCGCTCGTCGCGGCCTGCAACACCGGCCTCCTGAAAGATCAGCTCTTTCAGCAGCTGGGTCAGAAAATAGCTGCGGCCCTGACCGGCCACTGGCTGCGCTTGATCCGCCTGCACATCCACTTCCAGATACTCGCGCATGGAGTCCCGCACCTGATCCAGACGCACACCTCCTTGCCGACCACTGGTGAAGTACACGCCGCGCAGCAACAGGGGTGCCTCGAAGCGGGACTGGCTAAACACCTGTTCCAGAAACTCCTCCAGCACCGGCCCCAGGCGAGCAAACTGTTGTGGCAGCAGATAGGCTTCGGCACGCACGCTTTCGTTGGGCTGCTCGGCCATCACGGCCGCCAGACCACGCTCCAGGCGTTGATGCAAGGCTTCGTACTCGCGCCCATAGGTATGCGACAAGGAAAATCCCGCTTCGCGCGAGCTTTCATAAGGCAAGGTGAAGCCCCAGACCTGCTCCAGTTCCTGACGATCACAATGGTCGAAATACTCCTGAAAGCCCTGGAGCAAATCCATTTTGGTGACCAGCACATAGATAGGAAACTGAATCCCCAAACGCTCGCGCAATTCAGCCAGGCGCTGGCGCAAGACCTGCGCATGATCGTGACGTTGCGCGGCCGTGCTGGACAACAAATCTGGCACGCTGATAGTCAGCAAAGTGCCATTTATCGGCTGCCTGCGGCGATAGCGCTTGAGCAGGCCCAGGAAACCACGCCATTCCTGCTCATCTCCTACCGGATCACTTTCATGCGTGGTGTAGCGTCCTGCCGTATCCAACAGGACGGCTTCGTCGGTAAACCACCAGTCACAATTGCGCGTGCCCCCCACACCTCGCAGAGACGTTTTTCCGTAGCGCTCCGACAAGGGAAACTGCAAGCCGGAATTGACCAGCGCTGTGGTTTTACCTGCTCCGGGTGCACCGATGAACACATACCAGGGCAACTGATACACGTACTGACGCGACAGCAAGGAGCGCAAGCGTCCGCCCATATGCGAACCGAAGCGAATCCGCTTGAGCAGTTCGATGGCCTCATCAAACTGGCTTTGCAAAGGATGCGGCGTAGCCGTATTGCTCGATGCTGATGCCTTCTGCGCCGGGCGGCTTAATTGGCCTAGCAACTGCGCGTTCAAGCGGCCTTCACGCCAGCTGCGCCACAACAAGCGCAGCAACCAGAACACCACCACCACAGCCATCGCAATCCAGCGCGACGGCTCGGTTTCCAATGGCCGGGTTTGGCCAATCGCCAACAAAGGCCCCAGCAACCAGATCAGCACCAGCAGAATCAGCACACCCACAAAGGTCCAGACGCTACGGCTAAAGACCAGACTCAAAAGACGTGTCATTGCCCGGCCTCCTTGCTCAAGGGCACGATCGTGATCTCCACCCGTCGGTTCTGTGCCCGACCTTGAGCGGTGCCATTGTCTGCCACAGGCGCAGCATCGGCCCGGCCTTGTGCGCGTACACGTTCTGGCTGACTCAAGCGCTCCTGCAAGACGGCCTTGACCGAATCGGCACGAGCCTGCGAGAGATGAAAATTGGAAGGAAAGCGCACACTGCGTATGGGGACGTTATCGGTATAGCCATCTACCAGCACCAAGCCCGGCGCGGCTTCCACTGCATCTGCGATACGTGCAATAACGGGAAGCAACGGCGCACGGATCTGGTCAGCTCCTGAATCGAACAGGCCGTCGCCGCGCAGGATAATGACGCTGCGATCGGCCTGATCTCGCACGGTCAGCAGACCCTCGGCCACCTCGGGGGCCAGCAGCTCTGCCAAGGCCAAAGGTGCTGGCGGTGCGACGCCACTAGACGGTGGTTGGCCCTGTGTCTGCAAGGCCGGCAGGCGCAAAGCCACAATGTCCTCGAAAGCCCGATCAGACTGCCGGTTCAGCAACAGACTGGTACCCAGATACATCAACAAGCACAGCAGCAAGGCCACACAAACGGCCACCCAGATAGGCACAGGCAAAGGCTTGCCAACTTTCTGCGCCGGGTTGTCGCGCCAATGCGGGGACAGAGCGGCTGGTACCGTCTGCCCATACTGGCGCAAGCTCATGTACAGCCGTTGGCGCACGGTTTCCAGCTGGCTGGCGCCCTGCTCATGCACGCGATAGCGGCCTTGAAAACCCAAAGCCAGGCAGAAATACATTAGCTCCAACAGCTGTAAATGCGCCGCCGGGCTTTGCATCAATTTATCCAGAAGCTGAAAGAACTTCTCGCCGCCCCAGGTTTCATTATGAAAAGTGACCAGCAAAGTGTGCGAGGACCAGACTCCGGCTTGCCCCCAAGGGGTTAGCGCGGCCGCCTCATCCAAGGTCGTGCACAGGCAATAACGAGCCGCCAAAATGGTTTCATTGGCCACGGGCACGGCCTGTGCGCGCAACTCAAATTGACGGATTTCAGCCACCAGCTTGGCACGCAGACCTGCCGGGTCTGCATGTCGGGCGCTGCGGCGTATATCGGACACCATCACCAGCAAAGGGTTGGCGGCCTCCAACAGGGGATTGGCCCCCTGCGGAACAAAGCGCGGTGCATCCGCCCGCGATCGGCGCTCGTCCGGGACCGGGCCGTTATTCCAGGAAACTGTCTCGTTCATAGCCATGCTCCGGGTCAGCGGCGTATTGCCCAAAACTCAAGTTGCAGGCCGGGGAAGTCTCCGGCCAAATGCAGGGCCAATGCGCCGTTCTGCTCCAGCTGACGCCACAGCTCGCCGCCTTTTTCCAGCTCGAAGTAGGTGAATCCTGCGTGATACGGCAAGGCTCGTGGCGCGACAGACAAAGGCTGCAAACCGATGCCCGGCAATTGCAGATGCACCAGATCGCGGATGCGTTCTACCGGCCCCAATTTCACCTGTGCCGCAAAATGCTGCCGCACGGTTTGGGCGGGCAAATCGGCTTGCACGGCCAACACAAAACCCGCCTGCCGCAAGAGCGCACGATCCGCAATCTGGGCCAGACGTACGCCCTGCCCCTTGTCCTCCAGCGCAATCGACACCGCCTGCTGCTCCAGGACCACGGACAGAGCACGGCGCAACTCCAGCACCAGCGGCAAAAAGGACTGGGCTAGATCGTCATGCTGATAGGAAGGCCAGATCAGCGGCTGACGCCCGTCCTGGGTGTAGGTAGCTAAAGCACCATGCAATTCCATCCAGGCCTGATACAGCTCGCCAGGATGTACGTGTACGCGCTGCTCCATGGCCCACAAGGCAGCCCGATAGCGATTGACCAGCTCCAGCATCATGAAGTCGGCCACATCGCCCTGCCCGCGCCCTCCCGGCCCCAGACGTTCCGCCAAAGCTTGGGCACGGGCCTGCAATAACGCCTGTACATCCGCGCTTAGAGCACTTAGCCGGGCATGGGCCTGAATGGACAAGATAGGGGGAATGAAATCCGGGTCCAACACCAGCGAGCGGTCGGGTCTGCGCTCCATAATGCGGACCACGGGCATGGCTACACTGTCTTCATACACCTCGGATTCGGGCAGCAAAACAGGCTGCAAACGCCCCAGCTGCGACAGGCAGGGTTCAGGTGACAAACCACTGCTGTCATACAAATCCTGCTCGCTGACCACATAACGCGAACGACGCGAGCTGTGCCCATCAAACTGAATCTCTGCTCGCCCGGCCTGACGACGAGGCAGCACCAGCATCAGACGCTCGGGACGCACCACTTCGGGGGCCGTCCAGGCCACAATCTGCATCGCTCCCGGCCTGCAATCAAAGGGCGTGCCATCCGGCAACAAACCGCGCGCTTCGCGTAAGGCGACACTGCCCATACTCAGGGCCTGTTCGTCCAGACTCAAGGTTTCAAAGCCCCAGCAAAACGGCTGCGCAGCCCGCCTTCCGGCGTGGGCATAGTGCTCCAGATAGCGCTCCATCTGCTGAAAATGCTGAGGCCGTAAAAACAGCCCTTCGGTCCAAATGACTTTATCCATTGAAATATTCCGTTCCACGCCCATCAATCAACGACATGAATGGCGTTCTTGCGTAATTGCAGACTGACCTGGACGGCGTCCGGGGCCGACTGCCAGAACTTGTAGATATTGGTGGTGCGCGACTCGGGCAGCGGCAAGAGGACACGCCACACACTGGCATCCAGCTCGCGATACCCTACGACCACGCCAACAGCGGTGGCTTGCAAATCGCCCGGCCGTTTGAAGGTATGGGTCTGGCCGGGGCGCAGCACGATCTGCTCCACATTGAGCAGATCCGCCTGCAAGGCTTGTTGCGGGTCGGACTGCAGGGCGAAGAAGTCCCTGGATTCAAAGGTGCTGCCCGAGCGCAGCTCGAACACAAACACCTGTACCGGGGAAGGCCGACCCGTGGCATCCGGGTTGAGCTGTTCATCCGCAGTCAGAACAATCTCGTAGGGCACGGCCATGCGACTGGAGGTGGACGCGCACGAGGCCAGCAACCCCAGCATCAGCAGCGCGCACAAACGAAGCAATCGGCGAACGGTCACGATGTCTCCTTGAATGGCAATGCGCCCCATCTAAAAGCATGAATACGACAACTTTGTTAAGGACACGGGGTGTTTCGGTGCTTACCCTTGCGCAACAACTCTTACAAAACCGTCCGCGTCATGTCATGTGGCTGTCTTTTTCCTTTCCTAGTCTTGAGGGCAAGTACAACTTTTCTTTTTCCTGCCATGTATTTACCTGCCCGCCTGATCGTTCCGGCTCTGGCCCTTTTACTGACAGCCTGCGCCCAAACTCAGAACAAGCCAGTGGCTGTTTTCAGCCCGGCTGCCGAAGCTGAACTGGAGCAATTACGCTCTGCCTTTAATGAAGGTGACTACAGCACCGTGATCCGGCAAGTGGGCCGCTCCAGCACCCTGCCTGCTGCCGCACCCAATCAATACAGCGAAGCCTTGAAACTGCAGGCCTTCAGCTTTTGCGTGCGCGACTACACTTTTTTGTGTGAAGAGCGTTTCAAGCAGGCACGGGCTGTAGACCCTGGCTTTACCCTGGCCCAGGCCGAGCGCGGTCACCCCACCTGGGGCCCGGTTTATGAAAAAGTGGCAGGAGCACAGCCATGAGCACAGCTGTAGATTGGCGTTTGCAAGCAGAGTCCGGTGGAGCCCCGCGCCCTGTTCCTGAACCCGGTCTGGTCTGCGGTTCCTGGACTCAGGCTGATCTGGTTTTGCCCGATAACAATCAAACGCCGCCCGTGCTGTCTTACCTGCGTCGCCAGCACGATGTGCTGACGATTCAACGAGCTAGCGCAGACGGTCAGGTCGCCGTGAATGGCATCGAATTGGCACTGGCACAGGTCAAGACCTTGCAGAATGGGGATCGCCTGACCTTGGGGGAAATGCACTACCGGGTGGAATCGGGAGTCAGCCCCGTCACACAGGATGAAACGCCTTTGGCAGCTGCGCCGGCGGCCGATCCTTTCGCAGATCTGCATGTTCCCGGCATGGTCCCGGTCGGTGGTCCCATGCCTGCGCCCTCGGACAAGCACCCCTTCGATACAGCAGCCAAACCAGCCAGTTCACCCAGCACCGACAGCACCATTCCGGCAGCCAGTTGGCAGCCAGATTTGGGTCGCGCCCCGGAGTGGGTCAGCACCTTGTCCGACAAGGAAAACGAGTTCGATCTTTTGCAGGGAATGCGTCAGGCCTAAGCCTTAGCTGCGCGGATCTTGCCAATCTGGACGGCTGTCCAGAAACAGGCACAGATCCGCTCTGTCCTGTGTGCCGGGCTGACCTAGCCAGGTCTCCTGGCCCAGACCCAAGCCCGCCCCCAAACCCAGATCAGGCTGCTCGCTGGCTTGTAACACCAGTTGCAACTGAACCGACCACTCCAAGCCCAGATACAAAGCCAGGCAATAGCGCAATTGTCGCCAGGCCGGACGACCTGGCAAGAAGCGTCCATAGTCCTGCCGACTCAAAGGGCCAATCCGTATTCGTATGGTTTGCTGCACATCCAGAATACGTGCGCCAAGAACGGTATTTTTCCCAAGCCCCGAACAACTGCGGCCCAGGCTGACCTGAGTTTGATCATCCAGCGGCACCCAAGCCGGCACGTTCTGCTGAATGCTGACGGGCAGTTGGAAATAGCTGGCCAGAAGCGATTGCAGAGCAGGCGCGCTACGGGTTTGAGACGCCAGCGCGGGTGCCTGAAAATGGACCGCATGGTCGCTCATGGGAGCCGATTCGCTCTGGCTCCCGACTCCGGCCAGGCTGGCCAGCCAGCGTGTAAAACCATCCTGATCATGTTCCAGGTCACAGACTGCCTGCGCTTGTGCCCAGGCTCTGAAAAACAGTAAAAACAGACGGTGGTGAAACTGGTCCAGAAAGGCCACACCAGCGCGGTCACCAAAGTTGCGACTACGCTGAAAAAAGTACTCCGTCATGTGCAGCGGCAAAGGGCCGTTGGGCCCCCACAAACCAAAACCCTGCACATCCAGATGCAGTTGTTCATCGTCCCAACGAGCGGTTTGCACACTGGAGGCCGCAAAAGCCAAACTAGGCGGCTGACCTACCCGCACATCTTCTTGGCGAGGCGTAGGCGCGGTTCCCAAACGAGGCTGGCCTTGGGCGGCTTGCAAGGCATCGACGGCCCGCAAAACCCGAAACAGATCATGGCCATAAGGCCATTGCTGAATGATACGGCCCAGCTCTTCCAAAGAAGCCTGGGGCTTTAGCTGTTCCTGCTCGGCCCGGTTCACAGCACCGCCCGCGTACCTGCTTGCGGCCCCCACGCTCCCAGTTCCACCCCTGTCTCGGAACGAAACTGGGTAGAGACAAAACTGTTCAGGCTGACATGACGGGCCAGATAACGACTGAGCACGGCGGCCAGAACAAAGGGACGGCCACCGGGAAAACCACTTTGGTCCAGCGTGACCTCAAAATGCACGCCACGCGCCATCACCAAGGGTCCTGGCACCGGCATGGCCCTCTGCACAGGCCGTGCCTGCACCGCCACAATGGAAGCCAACTGACGCAAGGCACCGGCATCAGCGCTGTCCACATGCGGGGCCAGCAAGGCACGCCAGCGACCTGCAGCCTGCTTAGGGTCGGACTGGGCCACACCCAACTGGGCCAGACTCATCTGTGAAATCAAATCCCAGGCCTGACGGCCGCCGGTTGATGCAGGTCGAGGACGGGTCAAACCACCCAATAAACTGACACCGGCCACAGGGGCCGAAACTTGCAGGCTGAAGTCAGACTCGGGCGAGCGCGGTAGCAGCAAGGGCAAATCACGGTTGCTGCACCAGGCCGTGACGCTGATCTGATTCATGCCGAAAAACTCGGACTGCTCGTGCTGATTCACCAGAGATAAATACACTTCGCTACCGCCATAACTGCTGCGGCCACCCCAGCGTTTCTGAGTATCAGACACGACACGCGGTTCGCGTCGCACAGTGTAGTAACTGCCATAGCGTCCTGCATCCTGCGCCGTGCTGGCATACAAGGGGCGAAACAGCACATCGTCCGTGCCCTGTCGGCCATGTCCTTGCACTTGCTCCATCAGGCAAACTTCAAAGTCCATGGGACGCGTTCTGTCCATGACCACATGATGATCTGTTGCCTGAGGGCGCAAGGCCATGCGTTCACTGCGTCGACGAAATAAATTCACGACAGGCGTGCAATACAAACGCACATGGCCAGGGCCAACGCGTGCCGCCAGATCGGGCCAAGCCTGCTTAAGGACAATATGCAGGCTCCAGCGGCGGCTTTTTCGCTCCTGCGCACGTCCTCTGGCGATAGCTGCTTGCAGACCACGCAGCCGTACAAAAGCAAAACGGCCCGGCAAGGCGAAATACTCCCGCAGCAAGCGATGGCCGGAGAACTCGTGAGACACCATGGGCAAGATGGCTTGATCATCTTCCAGGCCATCGTGTGTCAGACAATCAGACGTAGCCAGGAATTGTGGGGCCTCGTCCTCCATTTGGATGAACACCCCCAACGCCTGCCGCAGCAAGGCATCCAGCAGCAAGCTGCTGTCAGATTCCGGGCCGTCCAGATGCAGGCTAAGCTCATCCAGAGCCAGCTCCTCCAGTGTCAAACCGCCATGCACCGTGAAGTCCAGTTTCAAAGCCGAACGGGCTTGTGCAGCCTGCCGGCTACCTAAAGCCGCCAGAGGCAGATCAGCCGCCACATCCCCCAAACGGACTTGCGACAAGCTCATGGGCCACAAGTCCACGGCATGGCAAGTAGAAAACTCGCAGGCGGTTTGTTCTCCGGCTGGAATACGGGAGCGCAAGGCGGTGTGGCGCGGCATGGTAAAGCCTTTGGCCAGAGCACCTTCGCTCATGCTGGGACGAAACTGCACCAGTCCCATGCTGGGGGTGGGCATCAACCAGGAAGGCTGAATCACATCCAGCAACTGCTGGCTGAGACGGGGAAATTCCGCGTCCATCTTCATCTGAATGCGAGCCGTCAGAAAGCTGAATCCTTCCAGCAGACGCTCGACATAGGGGTCCGCCACCGCCGTATCGTGCACACCCAGACGGGCCGCCACTTTGGGGTAGGCTTGCGCAAATTCGGCTCCCAGCTCGCGCAGGTAAGCCAATTCACGGTTGTAGTAATGCAGCAGCTCCGGATTCATCCCGACGCGTAACTCTCTTCAAGGTCCAACTGCCCGCTTTCCAGATCAATACTGGTGCGCAGCAAGAATTCCTGCGGATACGGCTCGCACCAGACATGGCCCTGAATACGCAAGCTCAAGACGTTATGCAAATCGCGCTGAGCCCTGTGATCCAGACAATGCACCTGCAAGGTATCGGGCAGAATACGCGGCTCGAAATGCAGGATGGCGGTACGCAGCGCTTCTTCCACATCCAGCCATTCCACTTCGCTCATGGTCTTGCCCGCCAGCGGGCTCATGCCGTAGTTCAGGCAGGAGCGGCGCACATGAGCCAAGGCCTGCATCAAGGGGGTAGCGCCCTGATTGGGGGTATTGAGCAAATGACCCAGATCGCGCAATACCGCCTGACGCATCTGGTACTGGCTCATGGGCTGGGGAGGTTCCCAGGTTTGATCGGGCCGCTCGTCGGTCAGCCTGTCCAGCAGACAAGGTTGCAAGCGATCCGCCTGACCGCGCATCAGCGCGGCCCCGCGGCGTCCCGGTAAGCGAAAGCGGTCCATAGCGGCCCTGCCTGAAAACCCAAGCCCGATCAGGCTTCTTTGTTTTGCTTGATGTCCCAGGCCACCAGCGTTTCAGCACCTTTGCTGCCGCGGTCGGACTGTTCCCAGTACTGCTGTTTGACGCGTGCGGCCTGGAAGGAGTAATTGACCATTACGCTTTCCACATCGCGCTCGGCATTGAGCTGAACCGAAGTCACCAGCACTTCTTCCAGGGTGATTTTGGTGTATTCCACCTGCTCGCCACCGGCCTTGCACACCGACAGCTCCACCTTGCCCAGGTGCTTGCCGCTGGCGCAGTGCTTCATCACGGCAGGCGCGGCCTTGTCGATGCGAGCGACCACATGCAGATCGTTGAAATTGGCCTTGCCCTGGCCACCGCCACCGCCCGAGCTCATGCTGCCCGGTTGCGAGGCACCCCACGAAAAGGACTGGATATCAGTCCAATCCTTGTGATTAGAATCTTTGGACTCGCCATTGGCGCCTTCAATTTTCATGAACATATCAACAGACACGCTTTTCTCCTTGGAGGTCGAATAAGGCCATCAAAAGGCCAGGGTGGGAATCAGTTCTGCTCGCCTTTGAGCGAAGGCAAACGGGACACCAGGCGCAGGGAGACCGTCAGGCCTTCCAGCTGGTAGTGCGGGCGCAAGAAGAACTTGGCAGCGTAATAACCGGGGTTGTCCGGTACTTCCTGCACCGAGACTTCGGCGGCGGCCAGCGGCTTGCGTGCCTTGGTTTCCTGCGAAGAGTTGGTCGGGTCGCCGTCCACGTAATTCATGATCCAGCTGTTTAGCCAACGCTCCATATCGTCGCGCTCGCGAAAGGAACCGATCTTGTCGCGCACAATGCATTTCAGGTAATGCGCAAAACGGCAGCAGGCAAACAGATAGGGCAAGCGCGCGGCCAGACGGGCATTGGCGGTAGCGTCTGCGTCGTAATATTCCTGGGGCTTCTGCAAGGACTGGGCGCCGATAAAGGCCGCAAAATCGGAATTCTTGCGGTGTACCAAGGGCATGAATCCGTTCTTGGCCAGCTCGGCTTCGCGGCGATCACTGATGGCAATTTCCGTGGGGCATTTGATGTCCACACCGCCATCGTCCGTGGGGAAGGTATGGCAAGGCAGGTTCTCGACCGCACCGCCCGACTCCACACCGCGAATTGCCGTGCACCAGCCAAAATGCTTGAAGGATCGGTTGATATTCACCGCCATGGCATAGGCCGAGTTGGCCCAGGTGTAGCGGTCGTGGCTGGCTCCGTCGGTGTCTTCCTCGAAGTCGAACTCATCAACCGGGTTGGTACGTGCACCGTAAGGTAAACGCGCCAGAAAGCGGGGCATGGCCAGGCCCAGATAACGGGCATCGTCGGATTCGCGCAGGCTTTGCCAGGCGGCGTACTCGGTGTTGGAGAAGATCTTGGTCAGATCACGCGGATTGGCCAGCTCCTGCCAGGACTCCATCTGCATCACGGAAGGCGCCGCTCCCGCGATGAACGGGCTGTGGGCCGCCGCGCCAATACGGGCCAGTTCCCCCAGCATCTCTACATCCGGCGGACTGTGGTCGAAGTGATAATCCCCCACCAGGCAGCCAAAGGGCTCGCCACCAAACTGGCCGTATTCCTGTTCATACACCTTCTTGAACAAGGGGCTTTGATCCCAGGCCACCCCTTTGTAGCGCTTCAAGTTGCGCGCCAATTCCTTCTTGGTCGCGGGCATCACCCGAATGCGCAGCAGCTCATCAGTTTCGGTGTTGCTGACCAGATGGTGCAAACCTCGCCAGGCCCCTTCCAGCCGCTGAAATTCGGGGTGATGCAGGATGTGATTGATCTGCTCGGTCATCTTCTGATCGATCTGGGCAATCACCGCCTGAATGGTTTGATAGGCGTCATCGCTCAAAGTCACGGACTGGTCCAACGCCTGCTCGGCCAGCGTGGTGACGGCAAACTCAACCGCCTGCTGAGCCTGCTCGGTTTTGGGACGAAACTCTTGCTGCAACAGGCTGGACAGTTCATCCAGCTGGGCCGTGTCGCGAGTGGCGGTCAATGTCTGGGTGGAAGTCATGGGGTGGGCTCCTTATGCTTTGGGCTCGTTGTCCTGATCGGGCTGGGACTCGTCCATCGTCAGGGCCTGGGGCGGGCGACCAGCCAGGGCGCGCAAGAGTTCGGGCTGCTGCAGGAGACGGGACAAGAGTTCTTCCGCCCCACTTTTGCCATCCATATAAGTCAGCAAATTCGCCAGCTGGGTACGAGCTTCCAGCAGGCGAGCCAAAGGTTCGATCTGACGGGCCAGTTCAGCCGGGGAGAAGCTGTCCATGGAGTCAAAAGACACTTCCACTCCCAGCACGCCATCGCCCTTCAGGCTGTTGGGAACCTGCATGTTCAGCTTGGGTGCGATGGACTTCATGCGGTCATCGAAGTTGTCCACGTCGATTTCCATAAACTTGCGCTCGCCCAGCTCCGGCTGGTTCTCCGTATTGTGTCCGGCCAGATCCGCCAGCACACCCATCACGAATGGCAGTTGCACACGATGCTCGGCGCCGTACAGTTCAACGTCGTACTCAATTTGCACACGCGGAGCCCGATTGCGCCCAAGGAATTTCTGGCCGCTGCCAGAATTGGATTTCACAGACATCAGGTCTTCTCCAGTTGATTTATGGAATTAAGAAGCGGCTGTCGCCACTTCGGATCGAGGCATGAAAACCTGGATCTGATCCCAGGCACCGGGAGCCAGGTCACGAATCAGCTCGTGAAAACCCATGGGCACCAGTTGCTGGGCACGACGCAGCAGCAAAGGGGCAGGATGGCTGGGTTCGTGCTGCTCGAAATACGCCACCAGTTTGTCCAGCAACAACACCACCTCTTCACGGGATGAAACATGCAGGTTTTGCCAACTCGCCAAGCCCATCACCGGAGCGACCTGATGAGCAGGTTGCGGGGGCACAGGAATGGTGGGGTCGCTTGCCTGCACAGGCTCGGGAGCGGAAGGAGCAGATAGTGAGGTTGCCGCGTCCAGCACTGCGCAGGCGGCTTCCACGGTGTCCCAGGCTCCGTCCAGACGCACGGACCACTCGGCATCCAGATGGCGATGCACCAAGGCCTCCAGCTCATGGCGGAACTGACGTAGACGACTCAAGGCCACGGTCTGGCTTTGGCCGGCGGCAAAGGCACGGCGCAGCTCTTCAACCAGACGGTCACGACCCGGCAGGCCGCTATCTTTCTGACTGCCATCCAGCACATAGCCGACTTCACGTAAATTCAGTTGACGATGCCCCAGGCTGACCACGGGAGCCTCACGCATCAGGCGACCCAGACCATCAATAGCCGAGAGCCCGGCCAGCGCATTGACGCGCGGCAAGGGGTCCAGCTCGCCATCGTCGTGCAGACGCGGATGAACGTGCTCCCAGCCTTGTTGCAGGGCGCTCAACAGCCAGTCGCACACCTCCCCCAAGGCGGGCAATCCACCTGTCTGCAATCTCGCCTGGGCCAGTACCACCAGCAAGCGAATATCTGCCGAGCGGTCCAGCAAGTCCTGCACCAGGCGCACGATGCGCGTCCAGTCCGGAACCTGAGCCGGGATAATAGTTTGGCCAAACTGCTGCTCGCCCTGTACTTGCAAGGCCTGCATCAAGGCCAGAAAGTCGGCTTCGTATTCCAGGTTGTCGCCGTAATGGGCATTGCCGGTAGCCAAAATCCAGGCTGGCTGCCACTGCTCCTGTATTCCTTCGACCATAGCTGTCGTCTCGGATAACTGATCACGGAGCCAGTCTAGGAACTGAAGGTGACACCTTTTTGACGAAAATTTTTCCTTACTTATTTTGCAAAATGGATGTATTTACGCTCTTTTTGAAGCAAATAAAGAAAAAGCGCCACCCGCAGGCAGCGCTTTTCAAAGGAAGCAAATAGAGATCAGCTAGGTGCTAGTCGTCCAGCCCCTGCTCCTGTCGCCAGTGCTGGTAGCGCTGCTCCAGAACCGGCCGCAAGGTTTCGTAGCTGTCCCAATCGTCAGGCACGTGATAGATGGATGGCAAAACCTCGTCGTCCAGCGTATCCACGTAATCATCCAGATACAGCTCGTCGTAGTAAAAATCGCTAAAGGCTTTGCCCTGCTCGGACATGTCTTCGCTGACCAGCACATCGTCGCAACACTCTTGCAGCAGTTGCGAGCCTTTGATCATGTGATCACGGCACTGGCGCACCTCGTTGGGGTAGCGGTCCATAAAAGCATTGGCCAGCAGGCCTTTTTCCACCAGCCAGGCCAGATACATGCCGATGTGCGTGCGACCACCTTGCGGGCCCAGATCAGAGGGGTAGTCCCCGCCCACATGCCAGTCCACAGCGTCATATTTAACGGGATCAGTGTGCGTTTTCAATGTCGAACCTCCGTAGGTATGCGTATGTTCTTGGGAAGTGGCTGCTTGGGTGCATTCTTGCCAATCAACTCTGCGCCCTTGCTCTCCATTGCCTTGTCCTTGGCCTTCTGGGTTGCGGAGCGGCGCGCTCCCCCGCTCTTGACTTCGACCGCCCGGATTTTGCCCGTGTTCTTGTCCTTGATCAGTATATCGATCACACGGCGAGTCAATGGTGTTTTCGCAGACACCTGCGTGCCCATGACCTCGTGGCCTTCCTGCTTCAGCTCGGCCTCGACCTCGCGCTCTCGCTGCGCACCCCGACGCCGGTTGCGTTTCAGCTGTGCCCGCTTGGCTTCGCGTGCCGCTGCCTTGCGTGCCGCATCCGGCCCACTGCCCGACACACCCTTGCCGCCTTTACCGGCGCCGCCCCCGGCACCACCGCCACCTAGCAACAGCACTTTGAACTGGCTGGGCACTACCCGCATGCCCACCGTATTCACCGTGTTCTGCATGCTCAAGCTAGTCAGACGGGTCGCCGGGATTCCCTTCCACAGCACATTAGGCACACAGGTAATGGAGCGCGAACGCGACATCACGGTTTGCGAGATCAAGCCCAAAGCCACACCCGGATTGTCACCATTACTCAAGGGTATCGTTGTGAGCAAGTTATGGGCAGGCCCACCCTGCAACAGGATGTTCCAGGCATTGGGAATACCCATCAGGCCCGTTGCGAAATTGGGGTAAGGAATCGGCAACAGAGCCGGTGGTGTCTTGCAGATGTCGGGGAAGGCAATATCCATGCCGCCCCGTTGGCAATTGGCAAACATCAGGGCTCCTTATTCAAGATTCATGTGACGCGCGGTCCAGCTCTCAGACTCATGCAAGGCCGGGTCATTGGGCAGGCAGCCTGCGGCCTGTTCTTGTCCGGCCTTGTCCAGCAAGCAACGATGAAACTGGGTGCGCTCAAAATGTGCGCCATCCCAGCGAGCACGGCGGCAATCTGCATACGAGAAATCCGCATAGCGCAGTTGGCTATGCTCGAAACGGGCCCGCTCCAACACTGCCTGCGCGAAGTAGGCCTGCTGCAAAAAAGAGCCACGAAAATCTGCCTCGGGAGCGTGGGCTTGAGCCCACAGACTTTGTGTCAGATCCGCCTCCCGAATCTGCAGTCCTTGGGCCTGTGCCTGAACAAATAAAGCCTGCTTGGCTTGGACCTTGTTCAGCACGGCCTGATTCAAGATGGCAGACTTGAAATTGGTGCCGCAAAGACGAGCGTGGCTTAGATCCGCTTGAGTAAAGTCGGACTCCATCAAGACACTGCCGCTGAAATCCAGCCCCGACAGGTCCATGCCCTGAAAATTGCAGGTTTTGGCCGTCACCCTGTGCCAGCGACTACCGGCCAGAGTGCTGCCCCGCCAGTCCATTTCGGTGACCACCACATCTTCCAGACGGGTCGACTGCAAGGACAAGCCCCCTGCGCGGCAGCCAGTCCAAGTGCAACGCTGCAAAAGAGCTTGGTCGAAGTTGCCCGTTTGCAAAATGCATTGCGCCCAGTGACTGTCGCTCCAGGCTCCGCCTTGCCAGATAGCGCCCTGTAAATCACAGTCCTGCCACATCACCTCCCTGGCCTGGACATGCTTGCAGGACAAGCCGATCAACACGCATTCCATAAAGGCGCAGCCATCCAGCACACTGGCGTCCAGTACTGCTCCGCTCAAGTCACATTGATGAAAGCGGCTACCCGCCAGATTGACGCCCAAGGCTTGCACACGCGGCAGACGGCAAGCGATGAACACCGCTCCTGAATAATCGCCCGGTGGCAAATACAGATCGCTGATGTCCAGCCCCAGCAAAGGCTCGCCTTGCCGAATGCGCAAACGCAAAGCATGTGCGTCCATCAGACTTGCCCCCCGGCAAGATCGCGACGTGCCGTGCGTAAATACAGATTGCGGCTGCGGGTACGCGCATCCGTTTGCAAGCCCGTCAAATCAGCGCGGAAGAAGTTCACGGTGTCCAGCATCGTGCCTTGAACATTCGCGCCCCCGACCAGGCTATTGCTCATATCCACCTTGTTCATGATGGCTTGGCCAAAGTCAGTCTCGATCAGAATGCAGTCGCTCAGGCGGGCCTGCCTCCATTGCGACCCCTGGAGATTGGCACCGGATAAATCACAGCGAATCAGTTGGGCCTGTTCAAAACAGGATTGCGACAAATCCAGCCCACGCAAATTGCTTTCTTCCAGGCGGGCACCGCGCCAGTCTGACCCCGGCATGTCCACGCCGGACACCACGCTTTGACGCCAGCGGCTGTTACGGCAATCGAGCACACCGTCCAACAGACCCAGCAGCCAGGACGTGTCCTCCAGGCTGGAGCCCCTCAAGGACAGGTCCCGCAGATCACAGTCCAGCCATGCGCATTGCTGTAACTGGCAATCCAGATAAGACAATTCGGACAAGCGCGAGCGCATCAAATATTGCACGCCACTTAACTGCGAGGTCTCGAAGGTGCAGCGCAGCAAGTCCACATCCAGCCACTCCTGCTCCTGAAGGTTCGACTGCTGGAACAAGACATCCTGCCAGCTGGACTCGCGCGGCTGCCATCGGGCCGCCTGCACCTGACGAAACTGTACGGATTGCAGTACTGCCGCGCTGAAATCCACATCATCCAATTGGGATTGATTGAATTGAACCTGCTCCAATCGCGCCCGCACAAATGTGGCTCCCGAGCAATCAGCTCCTGCAAACGTGCCTTGCCGTAGAACCGCATCGTTAAAGCAGGTGCCAACACAGCGCACCCCGGAGAAATCGAAGTCCTGCAAATGCAAACCGCTCAAGTCCAGGCCAGACAGATTGCGAGTTCCGGCCAGAATCAACTCCACTCGCCTGCGCAAACGCTGCTGACGCAGATCAGAGGCAACAGGCGGTGCAGGGGCATAAGTTTGCATCGCACGTCTGGCCTGCTCCATGGGTTTGGATAGCAAGCCGGACACAGGCGCCTGGTCGCTGGCCGCTGCATCCAGCTCATACAACATCTGCTGCGTATCGCGCGCCGTAACACGGGTGCCGGCCTGATCCTGAAATGGAGATTCACGCTGCAAGTCCTGCACTTTCGCCATGCCCTCTTCCATCTGCTGACGCGCCTCCCATTGCTGGCGATTGGCTTGGCGCACTTCCTGCACCCAATCCGTTCGGTCCACATCCATAGGTTTGGGAGGCCCAGCCTGCGCCAAGGAAAACAGCTCGTTCTGCCAAGCCGGGTGTTCCTGTGCCGCGTCCTGCGCCCAGCGCTCCAGGCGCATCCGCATGGTCAGGGACAAGGGGTCGTCTGAGTTAGTCAGAGAATCATCCAAAGGTCCGCAGCAGTCAGCAGGTAATAAATCCTGATCACGCAAGGCAAATAATCCGGCCTGATCGCCTTCGCTACGCAAGCGCAGCACTTGCTCGTAATGGTCCTGACCACGCGGCTGCCCCAAGGGCTCCAGGGCAGGCATTAATAAGTTCACATCTTGCGCCTGCGCATCCTGAAGCGGCACGCTCCCTTGGTACAGCAAGAGCATGTGGCCCAAATCAGGAAAGAACCAGACGGTGGTGTGCCGCAGGTCCAGCTTTTGCAGACCAGGTAGACGACGATCCTGATACCAGCAGATCGCCTCCCACTGCGGCAAGCTGCCACTCCACCGGGGTCGCTGGGCGTGCAGATGGTGTAGTTCCCAAGAACTGTCTGCGGGCCAATGACCTTGCTCACGCCACCACTGGTCCGGTTCAGCAGCATTGAAAAAATGTGGGTCCAGGCTGTCCAGCATCATGCCTGGATCGCCTTGCTGCCAGGCGGGGTCATAACGGCCCGCCAAACGAAAGCGACGTGGTCGCAAAGGCGATACCGGCCCCAAACCCGCTGGACGGCCCTGCTGGCCAGAACGGTGCAAGCGCCCTTCCCAAGGCTCTACCTGCGGCAAGCAAAGCGGTTCGCCCGGACTGGCTGCTTCCATTCCCATGCCGGCGGGATTATCGGGATACTGCGGCCCGCCCCAGCTACGGCTTCCGTCCAAAGGCACGCGGGTAAAAGGCTCTGCCTCCCCCGGTCTGCCTTGCCGCCACTGACGTTGCCCAAATACAGCCAGCTGCTTTTCTATCGGGCCGACACGTGCCTGTACTGCCAGTTGGGATACCGGCTCACCACCAGGAGCGCAGGCATGGCCAGAGACCAGAAACTCTGCACAAGGTTTGGGCAAGGCCAGATCCAGCACATCGTCGTCCTGCATCAGGCCGGATACGCTTTGCCACATACGTGCATCGGTGCTCAAGACATGCGGGGCATCCATGGAGCACCAGGCCTGTACCGACACGCTTAGCGCGTGTTGTCCACGCCAGCTCCAGGGACGTGCCAAAACACCCAAGCGCAAGGGCTTTACGATGCGCATGGGACTTGTCCTTTGGGAGAGCACGAGCAGGACTGACTTGGAGCAGGAGCACTGCCTGACTGCTCCGGACCCGCGTGTGCGCCATCCCGGATCAACTGCGAAGCCAGCGCCACCATCAATCAATCCCCATAGGAGTTGGCGGCGGGTTTCAGCTGCAAGGTCACCTGTTCACGGTTCAGAGCACACAGCTGAGCATTGGCCGGATCGCACAGTACGCTGACCCAATTACCCGGCTTGAATCGCTTGCTCAGTTCGGGCTGCACCAGCACATCCACATGGGTTTTCTGACCATCCACGTCCAGGCCCAGGCGCACTAGCGGATAAGCAGATTTGAAGACTTCTGGCAGCAGCTCGTCCTGAGAGACGATCATTGCCTGTTGTGGTACGACCTCGGCACGATGCAGGCGCTGATACAAGCGTTCCTCAGGACGAGCACGCCAATAGCGCGTAAAACCCCTGTACCCCGCCACAAAACCGCCCACTGCGATCAGCATGGGCAAGATGACCAGATAAGGCAGCCAATCTCGCCATTCCAGGGCAATACCAATCGAAATCATGATGGCTCCCATCAAAGCGCTGAAAGCCATCCATATAATCTGTCCCAGCATCGTCGCGGACGTCCTTAAAAAAAGATGTGCAAGCCGGACTTGGCCAAACGCAGAGCCGAACTGCCGACGCGCACCGCCTGCTTGCCCAGATACACCGCACTGGTCTTGATCGCCGCGTAAGCTTTCTCGTCCTTGAAGGCCGAGTGGTCCATCTTCATGACGGCAGCCTGGAAATTGACCAGATAGCCCTGCGCCCGAATACCCCAGGCATCCAGCGAGGAAATCGTGCCGTTCAGGCGGAACCCCGTCACTTTTTCGGTATGCGGAATCCACCATTTTTCAATACCTGTGACATTCACCTTCCAGCTAGGCGTGGTGATGTTCACGCCCGCTGCGGCGGTAATGTCCACAGGACCGGAAATGCTTTTGGTCAGATTGCCAGTCAAGGTGTCAGTGATATTGCCGGTGGTGGTCAGGTCCACATCACCTGTAATGGTTTCTTTGACATCGCCAGTCACGGTGTAATCCACCGGGCCGGTAATCGTGCGGGTGTAATCGCCGGTTTGGGTGGAGTTGCGAGTGCCGGTGATGGAATCCGTGACATCGCCCGTGACCGTATGAGTGACCTCGCCGGTGATGGTTCGGGTCAAATCGCCGGTCAAGGTGTCGGTGACATTGCCCGTCACGGTACGCGTCACATCACCGGTATGAGTTCGGGTCTGCTCGCCTTCTATGGTTTCAACCAGATCCCCGATGACCGTACGTACGACGCCGCTATTGAATGTCTCGGTTTCCAGATCCTGCACCGTTGTTGTGCGGGTTGCCGTGACACTCAAGGTGTCATGGCCTGTGACCACAGTAGTCCGGTTACCGTCGACGGTATGGGTTTCATCACCCTCGACTTCCGTATCCAGATTGCGCTCGGCATGCAGCCAGATACGCTCCTGCCCGGCTCTGTCCTCGAACATGAAGGCGTTGGCGTTGCTGGGATCACCGTCTTTGGAACGACTTAAAAAGCCGCTTTGTGTGGCATTGTCCGGAAGGTTCCAGGGCGGCATATTACTGGCGTTATACACACGACCGACGGCAATGGGCCGGTCCGGGTCACCCCCCAGAAAATCCACAATCACTTCGTCGCCCACTCGGGGCAGCTGAATGCCACCAAAGCCGCCACCTGCCCACGGGCTGGAGACTCGCAGCCAGCAGGAGCTGTTTTCATTGGCCTGCCCATAACGATCCCACAGGAACTGAACCTTGATGCGACCATATTGATCGGTCCACAGTTGCTCGCCGCTCTTGCCCACCACCTTGGCGGTTTGCGGGCCGTAGGTACGCGGAATAGGTGTGCGTCGCAAAGGGCGATACGGCTGGCTGGACGGGATCACCAGAAAATCAATGAAGTAGTGGCTGGCCATGCCGCTCTCGCCGGTATGGCCTACATCCAGAAAGTCGTAATCGACCTGAGTCACCAGATAGTCGCGGTTGTCCTCGGGGCGCGGATGATTGCGCACGGACAGCAAATAACCCGGCGCGACACCACGCGCGTTGGTCTGGGCCTGTGCCTGACTGCGGACCGCCTGCAAGGCTTCCAACCGCAAGCGGGAGTAATGTTCACCATGTTGAGGCTCGGTGTAGCCACCCGCCCATTCGTAGACTTCCAAATCACCCAAGGCGTGTTCAGCCGGGTTGCTGCGCGTGGCGTCCAGGCTGGCTCCCGGCTTGCAATAGTCGTAGTCAGCGGTCGCGTAGCGGCCCGGCGTGACTTGCTCATACGGGTGCCAGGCATGGATATGCTCAACATCGGGATGCGCTACCCGATCGGGGGAAACAAAGGGCAGCTCAGAAAGCCAGGGCGCAGCCGCATGTTGACCCACATCGTCGGCCATCACCAGGGTATGGGCGCCATTACGGTGCTCGAACCAGTAGTAAATCCCCTCGCGTTCCATCAAGCGGCTAACAAACTGAAAGTCGCTTTCCTGATACTGAACGCAATAGGTTTGACGCGGATAGTCCTGCGTCAGGCGCGACTCCCAGGCAAAGGGGTAGCGGCCCAGCACATCCTGCAAGACCTCGGGCACGGTCTTTTCCTGAAAGATCCGGCTGTCCATGTTCTGGCTCAAGAACCAGAGCCAGGGGCGCAAGGTGGCCCGATACGTGTAGAAGCGATCGCTGCGGCCGGTTTTACCCATCAGGCGAAATGCACTGATACGACCATCCAGAAAGCGCGGCACCGCAAAAGGCGTTTTGATTTCCAGGCTCAGGGACTCGCCCAGCAAGCTGCGCAAATCCAGCAAGGGGGTATTGCAGACCACATCCACCTGCAATTCAAAAGGCTGGGACAAGGCTTCCCGACCTTGCAGAGCCTGAAATAGCAAGACTTCCGGCCCGAGCGGGCTATGCACTTGTACAAGGCGTTCTGTCAGCATACTTACCCCATATGGATTTGGTCAGCGTCGACTTTGACCAGCTCGCGCGCAGTCATCAAGGTATGGCGGGCATGCAAACGCATTTGATGCTGGGCCTGCACGTCCATGCGGCCCCCACGCCAACGCTCCTCTTTTTCAGTCAGACGAAATACGTGATTGCACACTTGGGACAGGCGATCCGCCACGGTTTCCTGCACGCGCGACAAAATCCGCAGCGTGCCTGCGGTCAGGCTCATCTCCCGGCCAGACTGGCGCAAATGGCCACCTGCCTGCAAAGTCAGGTCCGCCTCGGACTGGATATGTACCCCACCCTGCGCCGCCTGCACATGCAAGCCTTGGTCGGCGACCAGATGCAAAGCCCCACCCTGGGGACGCTCCAGCACGGCGAACACATAGGCCTGCTCGCCATCGGCACCGCCTACCCAGACCTTGTCACCCACTTGCGGCTGCACCAGGCAACTGACGGCCTGCGGCACAATCCAGCAGCGCTCGCCGCAGTCGACTTCAAACTGCCCCGACTCCAGACGAGCCTTGACCCATCCCTGCCAGAACATGGGGGGAACATGCAGGCTGGACACCATGCGCGAGGGCAATCCCATACATCCTCCGTGTGAGCTGTTCAACACAATGAAAAGGACTATGGCCCGAGCCCATGTCTACTCTATGACAACAACAAAACTTTACTTTTTTGACATTTAGGGGGTTTTAAGCAAATTTGCTTACACGTATTGTGCTATTGCCCGCCGATGCAGGGGACGCCCCAATAAAAAAGCCGCCCGAAGGCGGCTTTGTCCAGCAACGATAGAAACAGCAGCAGATCGGAAATTATGTCCGCTCGAAAATCCCGGCGGCTCCCATGCCTGTACCGATACACATGGTGAGCATGCCGTATTTCAGCTGACGACGCTGCAAGGCATGAACCACGGTGGCGGCACGCATGGCACCAGTCGCACCCAGAGGGTGACCCATGGCAATAGCACCACCCAGCGGATTGACGCGCTCGGGGTCCAGGCCCAAATCACGAATCACCGCCAGAGATTGAGCAGCAAAGGCTTCGTTCAGCTCGATCCAGTCCATCTGGTCTTGCTTCAGGCCAGCCAAGGCCAGCGCATGAGGCACGGCTTCTTTAGGACCGATACCCATGATTGCTGGCGGCACACCACGGACCGAGAAAGTCACGAAACGGGCCAGCGGAGTCAGATTGTGCTCGCGCAAGGCGCGTTCGGAAACAACCAGCAAGGCACCTGCCCCGTCCGAAGTCTGCGAACTGTTGCCGGCCGTGACCGAGCCACGCGCCGCAAATACGGGGCGCAGCTTGCCCAGCACTTCCAGGCTGGTATCAGGGCGTGGACCCTCGTCACGATCAACCACTTGAGTTTTGACGGAGATTTCCTGCGTGCTCAGGTTGGGTTGACGACGTGTCACCGTCACAGGCAGAACTTCGCCCGTGAACTCGCCCGATTCCCACGCCTTGACGGCTTTCTGGTGTGAGGCCAGGGCAAACGCGTCCTGATCTTCACGGGAGACTTTCCACTGACGCGCTACTTCTTCAGCGGTCAGACCCATGCCGTAAGCGATCCCGTAGTTCTCGTCCGAAGTGAAAATCTCGGGGCTGAACGTGGTATTCACACCCATCACCGGCACCTGACTCATGGATTCCACACCCGAAGCCACGATGATGTCTGCCTGGCCCGTACGGATACGGTCGGCCGCAATCGCAATGGCGCTCAAACCCGAGGCGCAGAAGCGGTTGACGGTCATCCCGGCCACGGTATGCGGCAGGCCTGCCAGCAAGGCAGAAATACGCGCAACGTTAAAACCTTGCGGGCCTTCGGGCAGGGCGCAACCGGCCACCACTTCTTCAATGGCGGCAGGGTCCAGTTTGGGCACATCGGCCAGCATGCCGCGAATGGCTTCCGCCAAGAGCTCGTCAGGACGGTAGGACGAAAACACACCGCGAGGCGCTTTTCCGATGGGCGTACGCTTGGCAGCGACGATATAAGCTTGTTGTACAGTCATGTCTACTCCTTGATCCGCTCTAGTTACGCACTGGCTTGCCAGTGGTCAGCATCCCAGTAATACGTTCCTGGGTCTTGGGGGAATTGAGCAGCTCCAGGAAG
This sequence comes from Alcaligenes sp. EGD-AK7, assembly GCF_000465875.3. NCBI lineage: Bacteria > Pseudomonadati > Pseudomonadota > Betaproteobacteria > Burkholderiales > Alcaligenaceae > Alcaligenes > Alcaligenes sp. EGD-AK7. Next base: position 230,898 of record NZ_AVOG02000045.1, read on the forward strand.
GCCTGCCGCTCTTGCGCCATCATCCAGGCTTCATCCACCAGCGAGCCAGGATCCACATCGCCCCCGCAGATCACGGTTACGACCTTCTCGGCAATATGGAAGTCATATTCCGAGATGAAACCACCTTCTTTCATGTTCACCAGTTGAGCTTTCAACGTGGCGATGCCATCGCGACCGGCAACCGGAAAGCGACGTGGCAATGGAGCACGCCAACCGGCGCTGGCCAGAGCCTGTGCCTGACGAACGGCCACATAAACCAGTTCCTGACGGTTCATGACGATGGTGTCGGACTCTTTCAGGAAGCCAAGCTGACGCGCATCCAGAGCGGAGCGCGACACCTGTGCACTGGCGATAGCCAGAGCAAAACGCTTCAGGTAGGCCAGCAACGGGGCATCAGGTGCACCCATGGCTTGCAGTTCAGCCGAGCGACGAGCCGAGTAAGCCAGACCACCTGCGCCTGGAACCAGACCCACACCCACTTCAACCAGACCAATGTAGGACTCGAAGTGAGCGACGCGGTGCGCGCAATGCACAGCCAGTTCGCAACCACCACCCAGAGCCAGACCGGCAACCGCAGCCACCACAGGCACCTGGGCGTAACGGATACGCAGAACCATGTCCTGCATGGCGCGCTCTACCGGCTCAACACCGGCCACGCCTTCTTTCTCGAACACGGGCAAAATGGCTTTCAGGTCAGCGCCAGCGGAGAATGGATCACCATCCTGGGCCACCACCAGAGCCTGATACGAGGCTTCAGCCAGCTCAATCGCCTTGAACATGCCATTGACCACACCAGGGCTCAGCGTGTGCATCTTGGTCTTGAAGGACACGATCAGCACGTCTTGTGGGTGCGGTGCGGGCAGCGTCCAGCAGCGAACCGACTCATCTTCGAAAACCGTGGTGGTTTCCAGAGACTCGACCTCGCCCACCAGCAAAGGTGTGCCAATGTGGCGCAGGTAAACAGGCAAATCGCTACGGCCTTCAAAGCGGCTTTGCGACGGATTCCAGGAACCGGCAGCGGTATGCACGCCTTGCGCTTCCCACACAGGACCACGAGTCGCCCAGTCTGGCAGCGGCTGGCTGCTCAGTGTCTTGCCGTCCTGAATGTCCTGATTGATCCAGTCGGCCACCTGCCGCCATCCGGCAGCCTGCCAGATCTCGAACGGGCCTTGCTTGTGACCAAAGCCCCATTTCAAGGCCAGATCCAGCTGACGGGCGTTGTCGGCAATGTCTTGCAGATGAATGGCACTGTAGTGGAAGGTGTCGCGCAGCACGGCCCACACGAATTGAGCCTGAGGCTTGTCGGACTCGCGCAGCTGGCGCAGGCGCTCAGCCGGGTCACGTACAGCCAGAATGGCGGCGACATCAGGATCGATTTTCTGGTCAGCAGCCACGTAATCGCGCTGTTGAGCATCGAAACGCTGGATTTCACGGCCCTTCTTGCGGAAGAAACCGGCACCGGTCTTTTGACCCAAAGCACCTGCATCAATCAGGCCCTGCACTTCTGGTGGCAGGCCAAAGTGTGCTTTGAAGCTGTCATCGGGCAGCTGATCCTGCATGGTGCGAATCACGTGTGCCAGAGTGTCCAGGCCAACCACGTCAGCGGTACGGTAAGTACCCGATTTGGCGCGACCCAGACGTGTACCCGTCAATTCATCAACCTGCTCGTAAGTCAGGGAGAAACGACGAGCCTGCTCGAACACGGACAGAATGCCAAAAACACCGATGCGGTTACCGATGAAATTGGGGGTATCTTTGGCGCGAACCACGCCCTTGCCCAGTTGCGATACCAGGAAGGTTTCCAGAACATCCAGCAGCTCTGGCTGGGTGTATTTCGTGGGGATCAGCTCCACCAGGCTCATGTAGCGTGGCGGATTGAAAAAGTGCACGCCGCAAAAGCGTGGACGCAGCGCTTCCGGCAAAACATCTGCCAGGGAAGTGATGGACAGGCCGGACGTGTTGCTGGCGATGATGGCATTAGGGTTCAGTGCTGGCCCGATCTTGCGGTAAAGATCCTGTTTCCAGTCCAGACGCTCGGCAATGGCTTCGATTACCAGATCGCAATCGGCCAGACGGTCCAGGTTGTCGTCGTAGTTGGCGGGCTCGATCAGGTCGGCCAGGTCTGGCGTACCCAAAGGAGCGGGATTCATTTTGCGCAGATTGGCAATGGCACGCAGGGCGATGCCATTTTTGGGCCCCTCGCGGGCGGGCAGATCAAACAGAACTACTGGTATGCCTGCATTCACGCAATGGGCGGCAATTTGCGCGCCCATGACGCCGGCACCGCACACGGCGACCCGACGCAAGGTACGGGCACTGCCCGTCACTGCACTGGCTGAACTAGATGTCATAGGTTTGTCTCCAGGAAACTGAAACCCCACGCAGCATAAGGTCCCAAACGGACGCTCTACGATGCGAGGCAATCGAATAATCGTACACGCACAACCGCTTTTACGACCATAAAGTCTTTTTTATTTTCAATCAAAGATGGGTATAGATCAAATCCATCTTCATGAAACTGTCCATGTTTGGATCCGGATCGGGCTGCTCAGCCGCTCCAGCAACCCACCATAAATTCAAACGATCGTTTCAATCTCTTTTATTTCAACAGATTGAACCCATAAAAAGCTCATTACACCCTTCATTAGCCGCCGGAAGCACCCGTCCCCTCAAGTGGGCATCACACATGGTTTCAAGTTATTTTTTTAATACTTTTCTTATTTATTTCAATTCATTTTTTATTTAATTTTTGCACCCATTTTAATTAATTTTTATCTTTAAATATTTCAAACAAAAAAGCAGCGCTTGAGGGTAGAAAAAAATTTGAACGACCGCTGCCCGACAGCCGTTTTCTTGCCAATAAAGGCCACGCCGCACCCCCAGCAAGAAGGATCAGGCGGCCACCCGAGCGCACAAGAGGGCAAGAACGGCTTAATTTGTATGCCAGAATGTTCAAACTTCCACTTTTGACAAGCTCTATCCGCCTTCATTGCTCTATGACCCGGTCTCAAGAAGCAGCCCCTTTATCCCTGAGCGCTCTATTTCTGATCTTTGCCCGCATTGGCCTGACCAGCTTTGGTGGGGGCTTGAGTGGCTGGTTAATGCGTGAGTTTGTTGTTCAGCGGCGCCTGATGAGCCAGGCAGATTTTCTTAGCGGTCTGGCGCTGTCCCAAGCACTGCCCGGCATCAATGTGGTGAACCTCTCTATATGGATTGGTTATCGTCTGCTGGCCGGGCCTGGGGCGTTAGTTGCCACGCTGGGCATGGTGCTTCCCCCGCTACTGCTGGCCATTTTGATGCTGATTGGTCTGGAACAACTGACGGGCTCTACCCTGGTGCCTCAAGTCATGGCCGGAATTGCCGCCGCCGCTATTGGCCTGTCTCTTGAAATGGGCGTACGCTCGGCGCGCAGCGCAGCCACCGGAATCGTGCCCATTGCCCTCATGTTGGCCGTTTTTGCCGGCATTTTCGTCATGGAATGGAGCCTGATCCCCGTTATTCTGATCTGTGCACCGCTGTCCGTCTGGTACGCCTGGCTGCAACTTGGAGACAAAACGGTGGAGCAACCATGATCACGGTTTTGCTCCAGCTCATGCGCGTCTTTGCACCCCTGTCTTTTCTGACTATAGGGGGCGGGCAAAGCATCATCCCGGAGATTCACCGGCAATCGGTAGAAATCCATGGCTGGCTCAGCAATCAGGAATTTCTGGATCTGTTCGCCCTGTCGCGCCTGACACCCGGCCCGAAATCCTTGCTTGTCACCCTGGTGGGCTGGAAGGCGGCTGGCTGGGCCGGTGCCCTGGCCGCATCCGTCGCCATTTTCCTGCCCTCTGCCCTGCTGATCTATTACCTGGCAACAATCTGGAAGCGCTATGAGGGCACACGCATCATCCGCGCCATTGAAATTGGTCTGCTGCCCATTGCCGCCGGCATGATCCTGGCCGCCAGCGGCACAATTCTGAAAGCGGCCCAGGGCGGCCTGTGGGCCTGGGGTACGGCTCTGGCCTGTACAGCCATTTTGCTGCTAAGTCGCATCAACCCTTTATGGTTGCTGGCAGGCGGCGGATTGCTGTTCGCCTTGATACAACCCGCTATCTAAAACAAATTCGACACAAAAAAGGGCGACTTCACCACCAAAGCCGGTTTGAAGTAAGTGGCTGTATCAAGAGCCACAAAATGGCTCATAAAAGCGCCACGATCCCGCCCCCATAGCGCGCAAGACATTGAGACGCCGGAGCTGCAAGCGGTACAATGGCAGGTCCTTTTATCCCCTTTTGCCCGCGACATGGTTGTAAATACTGACCGAGCCGTACTAAATCTGGACTCCGCCTCGCTGGGCTACGGTGCCTTTACCGTGCTCGCGGACGTGTCCATGACCGTTCAGAAAGGTCAGGTCGTCGCCATGATGGGGGGGTCAGGTTCCGGAAAAACAACACTTCTGCGTGCTGCGACCGGACAAATTCGTGCTCAGAAAGGGACTGTTACGGTTTTTGGCCAGGACTTGGCCAAGCTGGACGGCGAGGCTCTGCGCCAGACGCGCCAACGCATGGGTGTGCTGTTTCAACAGGGTGCCCTGTTTACGGACCTGAACGTGTTTGAAAACGTGGCGTTTCCCCTGCGGGAGCTGACGAACGACTCCGAAGCCGCCATTCAGGACCGTGTACTGGACAAGCTGGACGCCGTTGGCCTGCGCGCGGCTGCCCATTTGGGCATCAATGAAATTTCTGGCGGTATGGCCCGCCGGGTTGCCCTGGCCCGTGCCATTGTGCTGGAGCCCGAGCTGATTCTGTACGACGAACCCTTTGCCGGCCTGGACCCTATTTCCATGGGCATTACCGCGCAGCTGATTCGCGACCTGACCGACCGCCTGAACTGCGCTTCAGTACTGATTACGCACGATGTGGCCGAATCCTTTGCGATTGCCGACCAGGTTTATATTGTTGGCCAGGGACGTTTGCTGACCCAGGGCACGCCCACCGAGCTGCGCGCTTCCAAGGATCCTTATGTGCAGCAGTTCCTGCGTGGTGAACCCGATGGCCCTATTGCCTTTAACTATCCCGTCACCCCGGCTTTTGAAGCCTGGCTCCAGAATCGGACGACGCGCTCATGAATTTCATCACCGCCCCGATTAGCGCGCTAGGCGCTGCGATACGCAATAGCATCTACGGCCTGGGTGCCTTCAGCCGTTTGTTCGTGGCCTTGCTGGCCCGTTCCTCCTTGCTGTGGCGTCGCCCCCGTCTGGTTTCCCAGCAAATCCACTTTATTGGCAACTATTCGCTGCTGATCATTGCCGTTTCCGGGCTGTTCGTGGGTTTTGTGCTGGGCTTGCAAGGTTATTACACACTGAACCGCTATGGTTCCGAAGAGGCCTTGGGCCTGCTGGTCGCCCTGTCTCTGGTACGTGAACTGGGACCGGTCGTCACCGCCCTGCTGTTTGCAGGCCGGGCCGGTACATCGTTAACCGCTGAAATCGGCTTGATGAAGGCCGGTGAACAGATTGCCGCCATGGAAGTCATGGCGGTGGACCCCTTGCGCCGCCTGCTGGTACCGCGCTTTTGGGGCGGCATCATTGCCATGCCCATTCTGGCCGCCGTGTTCTCCATGGTCGGCATCCTGGGCGGCTATGTCGTCGGTGTGCAGATGATCGGCATTGATGCAGGCGCCTTCTGGTCGCAAATGCAAAACGGTGTCGATGTGATTGATGACGTACTCAACGGAGTGATCAAAAGCCTGGTATTTGGCCTGATCGTGACCTTGATTGCGCTGTATATGGGCTGGCATGCCAAGGCCACGCCCGAAGGCGTTTCTCGCGCGACCACACGCACGGTCGTCAGCGGCGCTTTGGCGGTATTGGGCACGGACTTCCTGCTCACCGCCCTTATGTTCAGTTAACTATTTAGGAATTGCTCAGCTATGAATCGCGAGAAAACCGATTTCTGGGTTGGCCTGTTTGTTTTGCTGGGGCTGGTCGCACTGGCATTCCTGGCCCTGCGTGCGGGTAACCTCAGTTCTTTTTCCTTTGCCAAGACCTACCAGGTATCGGCCAAGTTCGATAATCTGGGTGGCCTGAAACCACGCGCTCCCATCAAGGCCAGCGGTGTGGTCGTTGGCCGGGTTGGCTCCATTGGTTTTGACAACCAGGACTTCAAAGCCGTGGTCACCCTGGATATGGACGAGCACTACAAGTTTCCTGTCGACACCTCGGCCTCCATCCTGACGTCAGGCCTGCTGGGCGAACAGTACATTGGCCTGACTGCGGGTGGCGACGACAAGGACCTGCAAGGTGGCAGCACCATTACCTATACTCAAAGCGCGGTTGTGCTGGAAGAACTGATCAGCAAGTTCCTCTACAACACGGCCTCCAAGGACGGCGGCTCCAAATCGGAGTAAGCAAACCCGCCCGTTCATGCTCATTACAGACGACACAACCATGAATACAACAACTCGCCGCTCTTACTCCCTGCCTCGTGGAGTCCGTTTGAGCCTGATCGGTGCCAGTGCTGCGCTTGTGGCCGGTTGCGCCAGTGTGCCCAACCCCAACCCCCAGGACCCTTGGGAAGGCATGAACCGTGGCATCTACGCCTTTAACGAAACCGTGGACGGCGCGCTGATCAAACCGATTGCAGAAGGCTACAACGCCCTGACGCCGCAGCCTGCACGCACATGTATTAGTAACATTTTCAACAACCTGGGCGATGCCTGGTCGGCCGTCAACAGCTTCCTGCAAGGCGAGCACGTTGACTTCTTCAACACCCTGGGCCGAGTCCTGTTCAACTCGACCATGGGCCTGGGCGGTTGTATTGACGTTGCCACCATGAATGGCTCCAAGCGCATCCCCAACGACTTTGGTGTGACGCTGGGCGTATGGGGCGTCAAGTCTGGCCCTTACGTGGTTCTGCCCTTCTTTGGCCCCAGCACCGTTCGCGACGGTGTGGCACGTGGCACCAGCTTCCTGGAGGGCTTCTCCTCCACGGGTCCGATCATGGCGATCAAGGATGTACCGGTACGCAACAGCATCCTGGGTTTGTGGGCCTTGGATGCCCGTGCTGGCGTGCTGGATGCAGAAAAACTTGTTAACGACATCGCCCTTGACCGCTACAGCTTCATACGCGACGCTTACCTGCAAAGACGCCATGCGATGGTGCAAGCCCGCCGCACCGGTGGCGACACCAGCCAGGACCTACCTGACTACTCGGACGCAGACGAATAAAAACGCGCTGCCCGCAGAACATTCTTCTGGAGTTTTTTATGATTTCCCGTCCCGCCTTGGGCGGGACTGCTTTGCAGTCCTCCCCCTCTCGCCTGATTTCCTGGATCCTGACCGTCTGTGCGGCCCTGGCTCTGTGTTTGCACGCCATCGCAGCCCAGGCACAAGTTGCAGATCCCAAAGGGGAGCCCAACAAGTTTGTTGAATCGGTCGGCAATCAAGCCTTGCAAGTGGTCAAGGAAAGCGACGCCATCCGCAAGGGTGACCGCGCTGCCATTCTGGCTGCCGTGAACGAAAACATCATGCCCTACGTGAACCTGGAAAAGACGACACGTCTGTCCGCGGGCCGCTACTGGCGTCAAGCCAACCCCGAACAGCGTCAGAAACTGGTCGAAGCGTTCAAGGGCACCTTGGTTCGCACCTACAGTGGCGCCTTGTCCCGCGTGGATGACAAGACACAGCTGACCATCCTGCCTTTCCGTGGCGATTCCAATGCAGACGACGTGGTGGTGCGCTCCTCGCTGACTCAGTCCAACGGTGGCCCGGTCGGTGTGGATTACCGCCTGGAAAAAACACCGGAAGGCTGGAAAATCTACGACTTGAACGTAGAAGGCATCTGGCTGATTCAAAACTACCGCAACCAGTTTGCCCAGCAAATTGAGCAAGGTGGTATTGATGGCCTGATTCAGGCGCTGAACAAACAAAACAGTTAAGGCAGGCCGTGGCAAGCACGGGCGCTTTGGTCGGGCATTCTTAAGCAGACCAGAGTCGTACTCTATAATAAAGAGCCTGATCACCCCCAAACAGGTCTACGCCCATGCGTAGGCCTGTTTAGTTAACAAAGACGCTACAGCGACGACTTCCCCCGCCACACCCGCGTCAGGCCAACCCAAACTGCCATGTCCGCCTTCAAACTCGATAACGTCAGTAAACGCTTCGCTCCCCAAAGCCGGGGACTCAAAAGCCTGTTTTCCCCTCCCCGTTCCGATGCCGGTTTTCTGGCCGTCGATCAGGTCAGCCTGACTATCGAACATGGTGAATTTTTCGGCTTGCTCGGCCCTAACGGCGCCGGCAAAACAACCCTGATTTCCATGTTGGCCGGCCTGACCCGTCCCACCAGCGGCCAGGTCAGTGTCTGTGGTTACGATGTGCGCACCCAGTATCAAAAAGCCCGCCAATCGCTGGGCGTGGTGCCACAGGAAATTGTTTACGATCCCTTTTTCACCGTCCGTGAAACCTTGCGTCTGCAATCGGGCTACTTTGGCCTGAAAAACAATGACGACTGGATCGACGAGATTCTGGCCAATCTGGCCCTGAGCGACAAGGCCGATGTGAACATGCGCGCCTTGTCCGGCGGCATGAAGCGCCGGGTTCTGGTCGCCCAGGCGCTGGTGCACCGCCCCCCTGTCATTATTCTGGATGAGCCCACTGCCGGTGTGGACGTGGACCTGCGCCGCACGCTGTGGGAGTTCATCATTCGCCTGAATCAACAAGGCCACACCATCTTGCTGACCACCCACTATCTGGAAGAAGCCCAGGCCCTCTGTGGTCGCCTGGCCATGCTTAAAAGTGGCAAGATCGTCGCCCTGGATACCACGCAAGCCATTATGGAGCGCGCAGGCGGCCACGATCTGGAGGATGCATTTGTGCGCATCATGCACAACGAAGGAAAAATGGGAGTCGCACTGTGAACCAGAACAATTCTCCCAAACACTGGGGCGTACCTCAAAACACGGACGCCCCCGCTGCCAAGATCGGCACCCTGAGCCTGCCCCCTCAGCCCAAGATGGGCTCGGGCTTTCCTACGCTGCTGCGCAAGGAGCTGATGCGTTTCTGGAAAGTGGGCTTTCAGACCATTGCTGCGCCCGTTTTGACGGCGCTGATGTATTTGCTGATTTTCGCCCACGTCCTTGAAGGCCGCGTCACGGTATACGACTCCGTGCCCTACACCGCCTTCCTGATTCCGGGCCTGATGATGATGAGCATGTTGCAAAACGCTTTTGCGAACCCGTCCTCATCACTGATCCAAAGCCGCATTACAGGTAATCTGGTCTTTATCCTGCTGCCACCGCTCTCGCACCGCGAGATTTTCGCCGCCTATCTGCTGGCGTCCATCGCCCGCGGTGTCTGTGTGGGCCTCTGTGTGTGGCTGGTGTCGCTGTTCTTCGTGACCCTGCCTGTGGCCAAGCCTTTATGGGTATTGGTGTTTGCCGTCATGTCTTGCGGCATCATGGGAGCCTTGGGTCTGATCGCCGGCTTGTGGTCTGAAAAATTCGACCAGTTGGCGGCATTCCAGAACTTCCTGATCATGCCTGCTACCTTTCTGTCGGGTGTGTTCTATTCCATCCATAGCCTGCCACCCTTCTGGCAAACTGTTTCACACTGGAACCCGTTGCTCTATACCATTGACGGGTTCCGCTACGGTTTTTTTGCCGCCTCGGATATTTCTCCCTGGTTCAGCCTGACCGTTGTCGCCAGCGTCTTTGTTGCGCTGTGTCTGATTTCGCTACGCCTGCTTGCCTCAGGCTATAAATTACGGAATTGATTTCATGTTGCCGACCCCCGAACAAGTTCACCAATACATTGCCGACAACCTGCCCTGTGAACACTTGCAAGTGCAAGGCGATGGTTCGCACTTTGAGGCCCTGATCGTCAGCACCGCCTTTGAAGGCAAACGCCTGATTGCGCGTCACCAACTGGTTTACAAAGCCCTGGGCGACCGGATGAAAGCCGAAATCCACGCCCTGTCCATGCGCACGCTTACCCCCGACGAATACAAGGCCAATCCGAATGGATAAATTACGCATCACAGGCGGACAACGCCTGAATGGCGAGATCACCGTCTCTGGCGCCAAAAACGCCGCCCTGCCCATTCTGTGCGCCAGTCTGCTGGCTGCTGACACGGTGTACCTGGACAATGTCCCGCGTCTGCGTGACATCGACACTACTCTGAAGCTGTTGGGACAGTTGGGTGTCACCCAGAAGCGCAATGGCACACTGGAGCTGAATGCAGGCAACATCACCAATCTGGAAGCGCCCTACGAACTGGTGAAAACCATGCGCGCCTCCATTCTGGTGCTGGGCCCCCTGCTGGCGCGCTTTGGCGAGGCACGCGTCAGCCTGCCCGGTGGTTGTGCCATTGGCCAACGCCCTGTGGATCAGCACATCAAGGGTCTGGCGGCCATGGGTGCAGAAATCCATGTCGAGCACGGCTTTGTGAATGCCCGCGCCAAACGCTTGCGCGGTGCCGTGGTGCGCACGGATATGGTAACAGTCACCGGCACCGAAAACCTGATGATGGCCGCCGTTCTGGCTGAAGGCCAAACCATTCTGGAAAACGCAGCCCGCGAACCGGAAATTATTGATCTGGCCGAGCTGCTGATCAAAATGGGTGCCAAGATCCAGGGCCACGGTACCGACCGTATCGTCATTGACGGTGTCGAGCGCCTGCACGGTGCCAAACACACCATCTGCCCCGACCGTATTGAAGCCGGTACGTTCCTGTGCGCCGTTGCCGCTACCGGTGGCGAACTGACCTTGCGCAATACCGATGCTGACGCCATGGGCGCCACGCTGGACAAGCTGCGCGAAGCCGGACTGCAGATTGAAACCGGCTCGGACTGGATCAAGGCCAGCATGAATGGTCGCCCCAAGGCGGTCAGCTTCCGTACCAGCGAATACCCCGGCTTCCCCACGGACATGCAGGCTCAATTGATGGCACTGAACACCATTGCCGACGGCACCGCCTCGGTCGTGGAAACCATCTTTGAAAATCGCTACATGCACGTACAGGAACTGAACCGACTGGGTGCACAGATCGATATCGAAGGCCATATGGCCGTCGTTACCGGCGTTCCTTACCTGACTGGCGCCACCGTCATGGCAACCGACCTGCGTGCGTCAGCCAGCCTGGTCATTGCAGGCCTGGCGGCTCGGGGTGACACTACCGTCGAACGCATCTACCATCTGGACCGTGGCTACGACCGCATGGAAGCCAAGCTTCAAGCCGTAGGCGCCAACATCGAGCGAATCAGCAGCAAGGAAACCTAATGAGTCCCGCCGGTTTAAATCAACCTCTGACGCTGGCCTTGTCCAAAGGCCGGATTTTTGACGAAACCCTGCCCTTGCTGGAAGAGGCAGGCATCAAGGTGCTGGAAAGCCCCGAAACGTCGCGCAAACTGATCCTGCCCACCAATAACCCGGACCTGCGTCTGATTATTGTGCGTGCCACCGACGTGCCAACTTACGTGCAATACGGTGCCGCCCATATCGGGATTGCCGGCAAGGACGTGCTGTACGAGCACATGGAACAGCACCCCGGCGGTCTGTACCAGCCCGTGGACCTGAACATTGCCCGTTGCCGCCTGTGTGTGGCCGTGGCCGAAGGCTTTGACTACCATTCGGCCGTCAAGCAAGGTTCGCGCCTGCGTATCGCCACCAAATACACCCGCGCTGCCCGCGAGCACTTCGCCAGCAAAGGCGTATATGTGGACTTGATCAAGCTGTATGGCTCCATGGAACTGGCTCCGCTGGTCGGTCTGGCCGACGCCATTGTGGACCTGGTCTCCAGCGGCGGCACCTTGCGTGCCAACAAGCTGGTGGAAGTGGAAGACATCACCCCCATTTCCTCGCGCTTGATCGTCAATCAGGCTGCCATGAAGAACCGTGGTGCCCAGTTGCAACCCCTGATCGACGCTTTCTCTCGCGCTTCGGTAGACGAGTAAAACTTCCCCTGCCACGGGCGGGGGATAAACAGCCTGACAATCCTGCTTGCGCAAAAGGCGCAGACCGCCTTTTGCCTAAGCGAAATGTTATACACTGGCCTTTGAACCTTAGCTTTTTCCCATAGCGACATGTCACTGATCCATCGCCTGACCTCCCAATCCGCCCAGTTCGATGCCGAACTGCGCACTCTACTGGCTTACGAAGCGTCCGAAGACGCGTCTATCGAGCACGCTTGTGCCGAAATTCTGCATCGTATCCAGCATGAGGGGGACACGGCCTTGCTGGATTACACCCAGCGCTTTGACCGACTGGCTGTTGAACAGGCCTCGGCACTGGAAATCTCCAAAGAAGAACTGTTTGCGGCTCTGGACAGCCTGCCTGCCGATCAGCGCAAGGCACTGGAACAGGCCGCCGAGCGTGTGCGTCGTTACCACGAGCATCAGCGCACTGAAACCTGGACCTACACGGAAGCCGATGGCACCGTGCTGGGTCAGCAAGTTACCCCCTTGGACCGTGTGGGTCTGTATGTCCCCGGTGGCAAGGCCGCTTACCCCTCCTCGGTTCTGATGAACGCCATTCCTGCCAAAGTGGCGGGTGTTCCAGAGCTGATCATGGTCACGCCTACACCCGATGGCGTGCGCAACCCCATCGTGCTGGCGGCTGCCGCCCTGGGCGGTGTCGATCGCGTGTTCACTATTGGTGGCGCGCAGGCTGTAGGCGCTTTGGCTTACGGTACGGACACCATCCCGCCGGTAGACAAGATTGTCGGCCCCGGCAACGCCTATGTCGCCGCTGCCAAACGCCGCGTCTTTGGCGTCGTTGGCATCGACATGATTGCCGGCCCCTCCGAAATCCTGATCATCAGCGACGGCAGTGCTCCTGCTGACTGGGTGGCGATGGACCTGTTCTCCCAGGCTGAACACGACGAGCTGGCCCAGGCCATCTTGCTGTGTCCCGATGCGGACTTCCTGGACCAGGTTGAAGCGGCCATCGAACGTCTGCTCCCCACCATGCCACGCGCGGACATCATCCGTCGCAGCCTGTCTGGTCGCGGTGCCCTGATCCACGTCCGCGATCTGGACGAGGCCTGTAAGATCAGCAACCATATCGCGCCGGAACACCTGGAAGTCTCTACCCGTAACGCCCAGGACTTGTTGAGCAAAATCCGCCATGCTGGCGCCATTTTCCTGGGCCCTTACAGTTCCGAATCGCTGGGCGATTACTGTGCCGGGCCTAACCATGTCCTGCCGACGGCACGCACTGCGCGTTTCTCGTCACCTTTGGGCGTCTACGATTTCCAGAAACGCAGCAGCATTATTCAGGTTTCAGAATCAGGCGCCCAAACACTGGGACCCATAGCCGCTACGCTGGCACAAGGCGAGGGCCTGTACGCCCACGCTGCCAGCGCGCAATTCCGATTGAACCAATCCTGATACCGGCCTTGCCGCCGGCACTGATATGCGTACCGCCGAGATTACCCGCAATACCAATGAAACCCGCATCCGCGTGGCCGTTAACCTGGACGGCACCGGCCGTCACTCGCTCAACAGCGGCGTGCCCTTTCTGGACCACATGCTGGACCAGATCGCCCGCCATGGTCTGATTGACCTGGACGTGCACTGTGAGGGCGACACCCACATCGATGATCACCACACTGTCGAGGATATCGGCATTGCGCTGGGCCAGGCTTTTGCCAAGGCCGTAGGCAGCAAAGCCGGTCTGCGCCGCTACGGCCATGCCTATGTACCATTGGACGAGTCGCTCTCGCGCGTAGTGGTGGACTTCTCCGGTCGCCCCGGCCTGTTTTATTTTGTGCCCTTTACCCGCGCACGAATCGGCCAGTTCGATGTAGACTTGGCACGCGAGTTTTTCCAGGGTTTTGTCAATCACGCCCTGGTTTCTATGCACATCGATAACCTGCGCGGCGAAAACGCACACCACCAGTGCGAAACCGTGTTCAAAGCCTTTGGCCGAGCATTGCGTATGGCTCTGGAGCTGGACCCACGTAGCGAAGGCGTGGTGCCTTCGACCAAAGGGGTTCTGTAAACGTCCTTCGGACACACATCGTGACCACTATCGCTATTGTCGATTACGGTTCGGGCAACATTTTCTCGGTTGCCCGAGCACTGCATGCCGCCGCACCTGATGCGCGCATCGTTCTTGCTCAAACCCCTCAAGCCATTCTGGATGCGGACCGGGTTGTCTTACCCGGCCAGGGTGCCATGCCCGATTGCATGGCCCACCTGGACCAATCCGGTTTGCGCGATGCCTTGCTGACAGCCGCCCGCAACAAGCCCCTATTGGGCATCTGCGTAGGCGAACAAATGCTGTTCGATTCCAGTCAGGAAGGCAATGTCCCCTGTTTAGGTCTGATTCCCGGCCAAGTGCGCCGTTTTGAGGGCCCGAACTACAAAAGCAGCGACCACGCCTCCGGCCCCGGGCTGAAAGTGCCCCATATTGGCTGGAACCGCGTACACCAGACTCAGGATCATCCCTTATGGGCTGGCATTGAGGATGGCGCGTTCTTTTACTTTGTTCATAGCTACTTTGTCGATCCGCTGCATATAGATCAAACTTGTGGTTCGACGCACTATGGCCAACGCTTTACCTCGGCGATAGCAAACGCTAATATTTTTGCGTTGCAATGCCATCCTGAGAAAAGCGCAGACAACGGCCTGCAACTGTTCCGGAATTTCGCCAACTGGAAGCCATGATTTTTCAAGCAAGCTTCCCGGCGTTGTTCTGACTTTTTCCGACCCAGTATTTCTTACGTTTTTTACGGCTAAAGACCATGCTTTTGATTCCCGCCATCGACCTCAAAGACGGGCGTTGTGTGCGCCTTCGCCAGGGTGACCTGGACGATGCCACTATTTTCTCGGATGATCCGGCCAAAATAGCAACACAATGGCTGGAACAAGGGGCCCGGCGCCTGCATCTGGTGGACCTGAACGGCGCTTTTGCCGGTAAGCCCAAGAACAGCGAAGCCATCAAATCCATTATTGCTGCCATCGACGGTGAAATTCCCGTACAGATCGGCGGTGGTATCCGCGACCTGGATACCATCGAGCGCTACCTGGACGCTGGCATGAGCTATGTCATTATTGGCACTGCCGCTGTCAAAAGCCCTGGTTTCCTGCAAGACGCCTGCAGCGCCTTTCCTGGCAACATCATTGTTGGCCTGGATGCCCGTGACGGCAAAATCGCCACCGACGGCTGGAGCAAGCTGACCCGCCACGACGTACTGGATCTGGCCAAGAAATTTGAAGACTACGGCTGCGAGTCCATTATCTACACCGATATTGGCCGCGACGGCATGCTGACTGGCGTGAACATCGAAGCCACCGTCAAGCTGTCCCAGCACGTGAAGATTCCCGTCATCGCCTCCGGCGGTGTTACCAACCTGAAAGACATCGAAGACCTGTGTGCCGTAGAGCACGAAGGCATCGAAGGTGTGATTTTGGGTCGCAGCATTTACGAAGGCACCCTGAATTTTGCCGAGGCGCAAACCTTCGCTGACGAGTACCAGGCATGAGCCAGGACGTCACCAACGAATTAGCCTGCCGCATCATTCCTTGTCTGGACGTGACCGCTGGCCGTGTGGTCAAAGGCATCAACTTTGTGGATCTGGTCGATGCCGGAGACCCGGTCGAGATCGCCCGCAAGTACAACGACCAGGGTGCCGACGAACTGACCCTCCTGGACATTACGGCCACCTCGGACAACCGTGATCTGATCTTGCCCATCATCGAACAGGTGGCCAGCCAGATTTTCATCCCCCTGACAGTGGGCGGTGGTGTGCGTGAAGTGGCCGACATCCAGCGCCTGCTCAATGCCGGTGCGGACAAGGTGTCCATTAACAGCGCCGCCATCAGCAACCCGGACCTGGTGCGTGCCGCCAGCGATCACCATGGCAAGCAATGCATGGTCGTCGCCATTGATGCACGCCGTGTCAGCGCCGAAAACGAAGCACCACGCTGGGAAGTCTTTACCCACGGCGGTCGTCGTGGAACCGGCCTGGACGTGGTGGAATGGGCAGCCCGCATGGCCGAATACGGCGCCGGCGAACTGCTGCTGACCAGCATGGACCGCGACGGCACCAAATCCGGCTTTGATCTGGAACTGACTCGTGCCGTGTCCGAGGCGGTCTCCATTCCCGTTATCGCCTCTGGTGGAGTGGGCGGCCTGCAAGACCTGGCCGATGGCGTGATCAAGGGCGGCGCCAGTGCCGTACTGGCCGCCAGCATCTTCCACTACGGTCAACACACTATTGCCGAAGCCAAGGATTTCATGGCTGCGCAAGGTATTCAGGTGCGACGCTAATGGCTGACTTACCGGCCTGGCTGGCTGAAATCCGCTTTGATGAACAAGGCTTGATCCCCGCGATTGCGCAGGACCAGGCCACGGGCAAAATCTTGATGGTCGCCTGGATGAACCAGGAGTCCCTGCAAGAGACCGTCAGCACCGGCCGCGCCGTGTACTGGTCGCGTTCCCGCCAGCGCCTGTGGCGCAAGGGCGAGGAATCCGGCCACGTGCAGCACGTCAGCGACTTGCGCCTGGACTGTGATGGCGACGTTATTTTGCTTAGCGTGGAGCAGGTTGGCCAGATCGCCTGTCATACGGGTCGTGAAAGCTGCTTTTATCGCCAGCTGCAAGGCCAGAGCGATCAGGCACAATGGGTGGCGGTTGACCCCGTCCTGAAAGACCCGGAGCATATTTACCGATGAGCGAACAACCTACTGTCGAGACTATCCTTGATCATCTTGGCCGCACCCTGAAGTCCCGCCTGCCTGCACAAGGCGGGGACCCATCCTCTTCCTACGCCGCCAAGCTGCTGGCCAAGGGACCGGATGCATTCCTGAAGAAAATCGGGGAAGAAGCGACCGAGCTGGTCATGGCTGCCAAGGATGAAGAACGCGAGCGCATCGTCTACGAAACGGCAGACCTGTGGTTTCATAGCCTGGTGGCCCTGACTTACTACGGTCTGGAGCCCCGCGATGTCCTGACAGAACTGCTGCGCCGCGAAGGTACATCTGGGCTGGAAGAAAAAGCTTCGCGCCCTAAGGACCAGGTGTAATTCTGTCATTTAGACGCGCTACACTGTCCTGATACCTAGATTTTTTGCACTTGCCCAGCAAGTGCTTCGCTACCGAGGTTGCTATGAGCGAGAACTGTCTGTTTTGTAAAATTGCTGCCGATCAGATCCCGTCCAAAAAAGTGTACGAGGACGAGGACTTTCTGGCATTTCACGACATCAACCCAGCTGCACCTATCCATATCCTGGTAATCCCCAAGAAACACGTCGTGTCCATGCAGGACGTCTCAGGCCAGGATAGTGAATGGTTGGGTAAAATGATGGCTTTGGCACCTTCCCTGGCCGCACAGGCTGGTTGTCGCCCCGGCCCTGAAGGCGGTTTCCGCATTGTCATCAACAACGGTTTGGATGGCGGGCAGGAAATCAACCATTTACACATGCACATCTTGGGCGGTGAGCGCCCATGGCAACAACGCGCAGCCATGGCTGCTTAAGGGAGATACATTATGGGTAGCTTTAGCATTTGGCACTGGCTGATCGTTCTGGTCATCGTTGCCCTGGTTTTCGGCACCAAGAAACTGCGTAATATCGGCTCGGATCTGGGCGGTGCAGTCAAAGGTTTCAAAGAAGGCATGAAAGACGTGGGTGAAGAAGAAAAAACACCCGAAACCGTCAGCCAACGCGCTGCCGATCCTCAAACGATCGACGTGCAGGCCAAGGAAAAGTCCGATCGCGCCTGATCCCCTTCTTGTGTGAGTCTGAATGTTTGATGTCAGCTTTAGCGAACTGCTCCTGATTGGAGTGGTTGCCCTGATCGTCATCGGTCCCGAACGTCTTCCTAAAGTAGCGCGCACCGTCGGCCATTTGCTTGGCCGCGCGCAGCGCTACGTTAACGAGGTCAAGACCGATATTCAACGCGAAATCAATCTGGATGAGGTGAACAAGCTCAAAGACCAGATGGAGGACGCCGCGCGCTCGGTGCGCAGTTCGGTCGAGGACACGGGCAAAAGCATCAGCCAGCCTCTGACAGAAGCCCGCGACACCCTGCAAAACGCGTCGGAGTCCGCACGCAAGGCCTTCTCGGATACCGCCGAGAGCGCCAAGGCGAGCCCCGACGCCATCCCCGCGAAAGAATCGGCTGCCAGTCAGCCCGATACGGATGCAGCCGCCCAGCCAGCGCCCAGTGCGCCAGCCAGTGACGACGCTCCCCGTCCTACGGATGCTCCCGCCCAACCCTCTAAAGGACCGACGGCATGAGCACCGAAGCGCCTCAAGAAGATACCTTCATCTCCCACCTGGTCGAGCTGCGTACACGCCTGCTGCGCGCGGTCATTGCCGTGGTCGGGATTTTTATCGTGCTGTTTACGTATCCTGGCGCTTCGGCCATTTATGATGTGCTGGCCCAGCCCATGATGAGCTCTCTGCCCGAGGGTACGCGCATGATTGCCACCGGGGTGATTACCCCCTTCATGGTGCCGGTCAAAGTCACCTTGATGGCATCGTTCGTATTGGCCTTGCCTATCGTGCTCTACCAGGCATGGGCCTTTATTGCGCCAGGTTTGTACAACCACGAAAAGAAGCTGGCTCTGCCGCTGATCATGACCAGCACCTTGCTGTTCATTGCCGGCATGGCGTTTTGTTATTTCGTGGTGTTCCGCACCGTGTTTCACTTCATCGCCTCGTTTGCCCCGCAATCGATTACACCAGCACCGGACATCGAAGCCTATCTGGGCTTTGTCATGACCATGTTCCTGGCCTTTGGCATTACCTTTGAAGTGCCTATCGCCGTGATTTTGCTGGTGAAAACAGGCGTTGTAACGGTAGCCAAGCTGCGCGAAATCCGTGGTTATGTAATCGTGGGCGCGTTTGTGATCGCCGCTATCGTGACTCCGCCCGATGTGGTCAGCCAAATCTTGTTGGCCGCCCCGCTATGCCTGCTTTATGAATTAGGGATTCTGGCCGCCAGCCTGATCAAGAAACGGGAAGCGGAAAACAGCGAAGGCCGCGAGCTGGATCTGTAAAACGATCAAAGCAACACCTGTTTGTACGCGTCACATGGCGTGCAGACCCAAAAATGGCTCTCTTGCCTTGCTCCAAAAGGAGTAGCCCAGAGAGCCATTTTTTTAGATACCTTGCCAAGCCTTCGCGCCACTACGATCTGCAAAACAGCGTAGCCAAATGCAAATCGCCTGACCACGCAAGCATCACACACTACCCAAGAGCCTGTACGGCCTGCAAGGCCTTGAACGCACCGTTACGCCCTTTCAGTGAACTCCAGCGAAGAGGAGAAGCTGCCGGCCCTATTTGCGCACCTGAGGTCGCATACCGACCTTGACGGGAACGTCCAGCTCCTTGCCATCGCGCAACACGCTTAATGTCACGGTCTGCCCGGGTTGCACTGGGCCAATCTGATTGAGCAGGCCAATTGAATCGGCCACCTGCTGACCATTCAAGCGCAACACAATATCGCCCACCTGCAAATGCGCCTCGGCAGCCGGACCGTGACGTTGCACACTGGCAATAATCACACCTGCATCACTCTTTAGTTTGAAAGACTTGATCAGGTCCGGGGTAATGTCCTGTGGCTCCAGGCCCAGCCAGCCGCGCGTCACTTCACCATTACGGATAATTTCGTTCATGATGGCCAGCGCAGTCGAGGACGGAATGGCAAAACCGATACCCAGCGAACCGCCCGTTTCGGAATAAATAGCGGTATTGATTCCCACCAGACGGCCAACCGCATCCACCAGGGCCCCACCCGAGTTGCCGGGATTAATGGCGGCATCGGTCTGAATGAAGTTTTCGTAAATATTGATGCCCAGGCGATTGCGTCCCAAGCCGGAGACAATGCCCATCGTCGTGGTCTGACCCACTCCGAAAGGATTGCCAATGGCCAGCACCACATCGCCCACCTGCAACTGATCCTGTTCCTGGGTCTGGATCACAGCCAGCTTGGGCAGATCCACTTTCAGCACGGCCAGATCGCTTTCAGGGTCCGAGCCAATCAGACGCGCCTTGGCCTGACGTCCATCCGATAATGCCACCTCGATGGCATCAGCCGCTTCAATCACGTGGTAATTGGTCAGGATATAACCCTGCTCGTGTACGATCACGCCCGAACCCAGGTTGATTGTGGAGCGGCGACCCATCAAGTCGGGCAGTTCGCGAAACAGGCGCTGCAGATCAGGATCTTCCAGCAAGGGGGAATTGCCTTCCAAATGCTTGCTGGTGTACACATTAACGACCGCCGGCGCGGCGCTAGTGACAGCCGAGGCATACGACAGCGGGCCATCCTGCTCCATAGCAGCCGCGGGGACCAGGGGCGGAACCGGTGCAGGCAAAACCACCGTATTCGTAGAACGGACGGGAGCCTCGGGCGCGCCCACCCACTGCGGTCGCAGCGTCACTACAATAAAAAAGCCCGCCAGACAAATTGTCACCGCTTGAGCAAACACTAGCCACAATCGACGCATAGCACTCTTTCAGATAAGGATTTCCATGACTCAGGTTTCAACAGCCGAACTGGCCAGCTGGCTCAATAGCACCTTGGATGTCGCCCGTTTCAAGGACTATTGTCCCAATGGGCTTCAGGTCGAAGGCAAGCCCTATATTGGCAAACTCGTCACCGGCGTGACGGCCTCGCTGGCACTGATTGATGCCGCTATTGCCCGCCAGGCGGACGCAATTTTGGTGCACCACGGCTGGTTCTGGAAAAACGAAAACCCGTGCATTGTAGGCGCCCGAAAAACTCGTATCGAACGCGTCCTGACGCATCAGCTTAACCTCCTGGGCTATCACCTGCCCCTGGACGCTCACCCTGTCCTGGGCAATAACGCCCAGTTGGCTCGCCAGTTAGGCATCGAGGTGCTGCGCGACGCAGACGGCGTGGCACAAACCTGTGGTCCGGATGGACTGGTCTGGCTGGGTGAACTGCCAACCCCAGTTTCACTGGAAACATTCAGCCTGACAGTTTGCAATAATTTACAACGGCAGCCACTGGTTGTTGGCGATTTACAACGGAAAATCCGCCGAATAGCTTGGTGCACAGGAGGGGCACAGGGCTTTATTGATAGCGCCATCGCTGCGCAGGCCGATCTCTACATCAGCGGCGAGGCGTCGGAACAGACATTTCACAGTGCGCAGGAAAACAATATTGCCTTCATGGCAGCCGGCCATCACGCAACCGAACGCTATGGGGCCAAGGCTTTGGGCGAAGAAATCGCTCGCCAGTTTGGCATAGAAGTGGAGTTCATCGATCTGGATAACCCGATCTGATTTCATCAAAAACCCGCGCATATGACCTTGAACAAGCTTTAAAGCGCCACAGGCTAGACAAGCCCAGGCCCTGAAAGGCTAAAATCAGGCATCCGGCGCGGGCAAACTTGACCCTGCCGGTGGGTTTACATAAACAAAAAGGTGCCGAAAGGCACCTTAAAGCTTTGATAAGTCCGGGCTTTTATTTTTTCAGCGAATCCCTGATCTCGCGCAGCAAGATGACGTCTTCAGGGGTTGGTTCGGGTACGGCCTCAGCAGCTTCAGCCTTGGCCACGGTGGCACGCATACGGTTAATCATCTTGACCATGCAAAACACCACGAAGGCCAGCAAGATGAAGTTGATGAAAATGGTCAGGAAGTTACCCCACGACAAAACAACAGCACCGGCCGCATTCAGAGCTTCCAGGGTTTCTGGGCCGGTAAAGCCCTCTGGTGTACGCAAGACCGTGAACTGGTTGGTAAAATCCACTTCGCCGCCAAGGATGAAACTGATGACGGGCATGACGATGTCTTTTACCAGCGAGTCGATAATCTTGCCAAAAGCAGCGCCAATAATGACACCGACCGCAAGGTCCATCATGTTGCCCTTAACTGCGAACTCCCGGAATTCGTTCAGGAAACCTCGAGCCTTGTTCATATGTTCACCTTTGATCAAGTTATGCTGCGCTGGGTAACGCGTATAATGTGCGGTTGAATAATATACCCAGGCCCAAATCCGTAAATTGTGGTATTGCCCGAGTCGGGCAGGAATAAGGATACTAGAATGAGTCAGAATACGACACAGCCCGATGCCATAGGCGCGGTTGATTTCAATCTTCCGCCCGATCCTTCGCGCCGCACCTGGGTCGCCACCGCCTGTGCATTAGGTGGTGTCGCTGGTGTGGCGACAGCTGTTCCCTTTGTCAGCTCCTTTGCTCCTTCCGAGAAAGCAAAAGCGGCCGGCGCTCCCGTAGAGGTCGATATTTCCAGTATCGCCCCCGGTCAGATGCGCACCGTGGAATGGCGCGGGAAACCCGTCTGGATTCTGCACCGCACCAAAGAGCAGCTGGACGCACTGCCCAAGCTGGACAGCCAGCTGGCCGACCCTGACTCGGATCGCCCCGGTTACACCCCTGCGTACGCCAAGAACGAATACCGTTCGCGTCGCCCTGAAATCTTTATCTGTATCGGTATCTGCACCCACCTGGGGTGCTCCCCTACCCCGCATCTGGCTGCTGGCGCTGGCGCTGGTCTGCCCGGTGGTTGGGAAGGCGGCTTTCTGTGCCCCTGCCACGGCTCCACGTTCGACCTGGCCGGCCGCGTCTACAGCAACAAGCCTGCTCCAGACAATCTGGAAATCCCGCCCTACGAGTTCTCGGCTGACGGCACGATGGTTACCATCGGCGTAGACGAAAACAACAAGGCCTAAGGCGGCTGTAACCCAATACGTACTATTTAAAAAGATAAAGGAGCCGTTTCATGGCTGGCGAGAAAACCGTCGAAACGACAGGACTCTTGGGATGGATTGACAGGCGTTTCCCCCTGACATCCATGTACAAAGAGCACATGTCAGAATATTACGCGCCGAAGAACTTCAACTTCTGGTACTTCTTTGGCTCTCTGGCACTGCTGGTGCTGGTTATCCAGATCGTGACTGGTATTTTCCTGGTCATGAACTACAAGCCAGATGCCAAGCTGGCCTTTGAGTCGGTTGAATACATCATGCGTGAAGTGCCCGGTGGCTGGATCATCCGCTACATGCACTCCACAGGCGCTTCCATGTTCTTCGTGGTGGTGTACCTGCACATGCTGCGCGGCTTGTTCTACGGTTCTTACCGCAAGCCACGTGAACTGGTCTGGATCTTTGGCGTTGCCATTTTCCTCTGTCTGATGGCTGAAGCCTTCATGGGCTACCTGCTGCCATGGGGCCAGATGTCCTACTGGGGCGCCCAGGTGATTGTTAACCTGTTCTCGGCCATTCCTTTCATTGGTCCTGACCTGGCTATTTTCATCCGTGGTGACTACGTGGTGTCCGACGCCACCCTGAACCGCTTCTTTGCTCTGCACGTGATTGCGGTGCCTCTGGTCCTGCTGGGTCTGGTTGTGGCTCACCTGATCGCTCTGCACGAAGTGGGTTCCAACAACCCCGACGGTGTGGAAATCAAGAAAGGCCCCAAAGACGCTCAAGGTCGTCCTTTGGATGGCATCCCCTTCCACCCTTACTACACCGTGCATGACATCCTGGGTGTGGCGGGCTTCCTGATTGTGTTTGCCGCGATTGTGTTCTTTGCCCCTGAAATGGGCGGCTACTTCCTGGAGTTCAACAACTTCAGCCCTGCCGATGCACTGAAGACTCCTCCGCACATTGCTCCTGTCTGGTACTTCACGCCGTTCTACTCCATGCTGCGTGCCACGACTGCCGACTTTACCTGGGTTCTGGCCGGTGCTTCCGTGCTGGGTGCTCTGGTGCTGTTCGTCAAAGGCAAGCTGCCCGGTATCTGGCGCCTGGTCGTACCCGCTGTCCTGATCGCTGTTGCTGTGCTGCTGCGTGTTATCGACGCCAAGTTCTGGGGCGTGGTGGCCATGGGTGGTACGGTCGTGATCCTGTTCTTCCTGCCTTGGCTGGATAAATCGCCTGTGAAGTCGATTCGCTACCGTCCTACCTGGCACAAAGTGCTGTACGCGATTTTCATCATCAACTTCCTGATCTTGGGTTACCTGGGCACACAGGCTCCGAACGACTTGTTCAACCTGCTGAGCCAGATCGGTACGGTGATCTACCTGGCCTTCTTCCTGCTGATGCCAGTATGGAGCCGCATGGGTACGTTCAAACCCGAACCTGATCGCGTGACTTTCCGCCCTCACTAGGCCCCCAACACGAAACGGAATGACCATGATTAAGAAACTGCTTGGCGCTCTGGCCTTGTCCCTTACCTGCACGGTGGCTGGTGCCGCCGAAGGTGGCTATGCCCTGGAGCGCGCGCCCGACCGCATGAATGACATGGCGGCGTTGCAAAATGGCGCAAAACTGTTTGTGAACTACTGCCTGAACTGTCATAGCGCCAACTCCATGCGCTACAACAAGCTGACAGACATCGGCCTGACCGAAGAGGACATCAAGAAAAACTTGCTGTTCTCCTCGGACAAGGTGGGTGATCTGATGAAGATCGCCATGACCCCCGAAATGGGCAAGAAGTGGTTTGGCGCTGCTCCTCCGGACCTGTCCGTGATTGCGCGTGCCAAGTCCACCAACCTGGGCCCTAGCGGCGCGGACTACATCTATACCTACTTGCGCACTTTCTACCGTGATGCATCCCGCCCAACCGGCTGGGATAACCTGGTCTTCCCAAGCGTGGGTATGCCTCACGCCATGTGGGAGCGCCAAGGTGGCGTCACCTTGCACCGCACGACCGTGGCCCAGGAAGCCAAGGACGATGGCAGCAAGGAATGGGTCAAGACCACAGCCACCTACGATCCAGCCGGTTTCTCCGACGTCAAGAAAGAAGTATTGGCCGATTACACCGGTCACGCTACTGACACCGTCAAGCTTGAGCCTGTTAACGCCAAGGCTGCTGCCAAATACGACAGCGACGTGGCCGACCTGGCCAACTTCATGGACTGGATGGCCGAGCCTGTGCAGCTGGAGCGCAAGAAAATTGGCGTGGGCGTGATCCTGTTCCTGCTCTTGTTCTTTGCCGTTGCATGGCGCCTGAACAGCGTTTTCTGGAAAGACATCAAGTAAAACGCTATGCTAGACGGGCAGGCCTAACTAGCCTGCCCGGCTTTTTATTGTTAAAACCCCTTGCAGGGTTTTAAATTCTGAGCCGTGAGGCTCTTGTTTTTATTTCTACGACTGGAATCTCCTACCATGATGGTGCTCTACTCTGGAACAACTTGCCCATTCTCACAGCGCTGCCGTTTCGTGTTGTTTGAAAAAGGCATGGATTTCGAGATCCGCGACATCGACTTGTACAACAAGCCTGAAGATATCGCCGTCATGAACCCCTACGGACAGGTGCCGATCCTGGTAGAACGTGACCTGATCTTGTACGAATCGAACATCATCAATGAATACATTGATGAGCGTTTCCCGCATCCTCAGCTGATGCCTGCGGACCCCACCATGCGCGCCCGCACACGCCTGTTCCTGTACAACTTCGAAAAGGAACTGTTTGTACACGTGGCCGCCCTGGAAGACCGCCGCAACGCGGATGCCAAGGCACAAGAACTGGCCCGTCAGCAAATCCGCAACCACTTGTCGCAGCTGGCTCCCATCTTGCTGAAGAACAAGTACATGCTGGGCGAAGAGTTCTCCATGCTGGACGTGGCGATCGCTCCCCTGCTCTGGCGCCTGGACCACTACGGTATCGAACTGCCCAAGAGCGCCGCTCCTGTACAAAAGTACGCCGAGCGCGTGTTCTCGCGTCCTGCTTACATTGAAGCACTGACTCCTTCCGAAAAAGTCATGCGTCGCTAATCCACTATGCAAGAAACCTCGACCAAGCCTTACCTGCTGCGCGCGCTACATGAATGGTGTTCCGACCACGGATACACCCCACACATCGTGGTCACGGTAGACGCCAACACGGTTGTTCCACGCGGCCATATTCAGGATGGACAAATCACCCTGAATATCGGACATCTGGCCACCAATGGCCTGATCTTGGGCAACGACTACATTGAATTCCAGGCCCGCTTTGGCGGCGTCACGGAAGACATTTTCGTACCCGTGGCAGCTGTATCGGCCATTTACGCACGCGAAACAGGCGCTGGTATGGGTTTTGAGGTGGTGGAGTCCGAGCCTTACGCAGAAGGTGACACACCGGACGCCGCTCCTGAAGCTGCACCGGAAGCTCCCGCTGCCAAGAAAGACGCTGACAAGGTCTCGCACCTGAAGATCGTCAAATAAGGCGCGTTCGACGCAGACAAAAATAGAGCCCCGCATGGGGCTCTATTTATTTGGGTTCCAAGCTCGGCATTCACCCTAGCTTTGGCTTTAGCTTGGCTTGGCTTGGCTTGGCTTGGCTTGGCTTGGCTTGGCTTGGCTTGGCTTGGCAGATCAGTATCAGCTGCTTAAACCACCTCAGGGAATACTCAGCTACCTAACGCCACTGAAAATATTTCCCGAACCTCCAGCCCACCATCTACCCTTGTACTGCCTCCGCTTGATTACGGCGACGCCCAGACGCCACACGCCACTCCAGCAGGCTCTTGAGCATCACGGACACAATCGCGAACACCGCCAGCAGCGCAGCCGCTGTAAAGGCCGCTGCAGCCTTGTTATCGTTGTTCAGCTGATCCACCAGCAAGGACAAGGTCAAAGTCTGATTCATGATGGTGCCCGACACCACAGACACGGCCCCAAACTCCCCAATCGCACGGGCATTGGTCAACACTACTCCATAGAGCAAGGCCCATTTGATATCCGGCAGCGTCACATGCCAGAAGATCTGCCAACCGTTCGCACCCAGACTTAAAGCCGCCGCCTGTGCATCCGAACCCTGAGCCTGCATGACGGGAATCAGGATGCGGGCCACATAAGGCGTCGTCACAAAGATAGTGACCATCAAGATACCCGGCCAGGCAAACATTAATTGAATATCACGCGCGCTTAGCCATTGCCCCAGGGACGACTCCACACCGTAGACCACCAGGTAACACAGGCCCGCCACCACCGGAGAGACCGCGTAAGGCAAATCCACCAAGGTACTTAGCAGACGACGACCACGGAACTGGTAATGCGTCAGACACCAGGCCAGCAAGATGCCAAAGACCATATTCAGGGGCACCGTCAGCACCGCCACAAACAGAGTCAACCCGATGGCATGCAGCATATAGTCCTCTTGCAGATTGCTCCACAAGGCAGGCAAACCATCGCCCAAGGCTTTGGAGAAAATCAGTACCAAGGGGACTACCAGCAGCCCCAGCACCAACACAATGCCCAAGGCCAAAATCAGGCGGTCTGCCGTGCTTTTAGGTGTTTTTCTCATGGTGCCCTCCGCTGCCAGCCTAATAGACGATTCTGCACCATCTGCAAGGTGAACAAGAGCAGCAAGGATGCGATCAAGATCACCGAGGCAATCGCGGCAGCGGCCGGGTAATTGAACTCTTGCAGCCGCACAAAAATCATCAGGGACGACACTTCAGTTTTGAAGGGAATATTGCCCGCAATCATGATGACTGCGCCAAACTCACCCAGGCTACGAATAAAAGCTTGAGACGCTCCAGTCACCAGAGCAGGAATCAGCGGTGGGAACACCACCTTGCTAAAGGTCTGCCAGCCACTGGCACCCAAGGTGTGGGCAACCTCTTCATACTCGGCACCCAGCTCTTCAATCACGGGCTGCACGATACGCACCACAAAGGGCAAACTGGTGAACGTCATGGCCAAAACAATACCGGGGTATTGATAAGCAACCTTCCAACCCTCCGGCAGAAACTGGCCAAACCAGCCACCAGGCACAAATAGCGTCGCCAAGGTCAAACCTGCTACCGACGTTGGCAAGGCAAACGGCAGGTCCACCAAAGCATCAATCAGACGGCGCCCCGGAAACTCAAAGCGCGTGATAATCCAGGCAATGATGAAGCCCACCACACTGGCAATCACAGTGGAGTAAAAAGCGGCACTGATCGTGACCTGATAACTGCTGACAACGCGTTTATCAGTCACCGCACGCCAGTAATCGGCCAGACTCATGTCACTGACGTACATGAACAAGGCCGACAAAGGCAGCAGCACAATAATGGACAGGTACAGGACGCTAAAGCCAAAGCTCAGTCCAAAACCCGGCATGACGGGGCGGCGCAGAAAGAAGATGGGCTTTAGCGCAGCCTTCGCCCCGGAATCCTGCGCCCCGCCCACAAGAGTACGACTCATGAATTACTTGGCCAGCAACTGGTCCAACACCCCATTAGCAGCAAAATGGCGGCTCTGGATGTCAGTCCAGGAACCCAGAACATCAGTAGGATTGATCAGCTTGACCGGCGCGTACTTGGACTCGAACTCCTTGGCCACGGCAGGATCCGTCACACGGTAGTTGAAACCAGCCAGCAGGCGCTGAATCTCGGGGGTGTACTGGAACTTCAGGTATTCGGTTGCTTCCTTGCGAGTGCCTTTCTGGTCGACCACACGGTCCACCACCGCTACCGGGAACTCGGCCAATACGCTGACAGGGGGCACCACCACTTCCAGCTCGCTGCCCTTGAACTCATCGCTGGCAGCAATATTGATCACTTCGGATTCAAAGGTCAGCAAAACGTCGCCCTGACCATTCTGGGCAAACGCCACGGTCGCACCACGACCACCTGTGGGGAAGCTTTCTACATTCCCCAGCACCTTGCCGACAAACTCCTTGATCTTGGCTTCGTCACCGCCGAAAGCCTCATTGGCGTACAACCAGGACGCCAAATAGGTGTAGCGGGCATTACCCGAGGTCTTGGGGTTCGGGAACACCAGCTTCACATCGTCACGCACAAGATCGTCCCAGGACTTGATGTTCTTGGGATTGCCCTTGCGCACCAGAAAAGCGATGGTGCTGTAGTAAGGCGAGCTGTTGTTCGGGAACTTGCTGGCCCAATCCTTGGCAACCGCCCCGCGCTCGGCCAGGAATTCAATATCAGTAACCTGGTTGAAGGTGACAGTGTCTACTTTCTTGCCCTGGATAATGTCCTGGGCTTGACGAGAGGTCCCAGCAAACGACTGGTCAATCTTGATGTCTTCACCAGTCGTCGCTTTCCAGTGTTCAACAAACTTGGGGTTGATCGCCGCAAAGGTCTCTCGCGCCACGTCAAACGAGGCGTTCAGCAAAGAAACCTGGGCACTGACCGTGCCACCCAGCAAAGACGCCAACAACAAGGCAGAGCCAACAACAGACTTCAATTTCATGGTGTTCCCCAAAGGTCCCGGACGCGGCCTTCGGAGCCCGTCACTGATGTTCAATCGCGTGCTATCTATATAAGCGCAGCTTGGATAGATCAGATTATGGGTAGGGGAAAAGGCATTTAAAACGACATTTTCATCATGCTCTTATAACCAGAACCTATCTATTGGCTGGGCTGGCGTGGTGTGCACCACAGCAATATTTTTCTGATGATTGCTTCTTGGCGAAAAACCCGGCTATAATCGTCAATTCGCCGGCTTAGCTCAGTTGGTAGAGCAGCGCACTTGTAATGCGAAGGTCGAGGGTTCAACTCCTTTAGCCGGCACCACGAATAAAACAAAACGCCAAGCTTTTGAAAGCTTGGCGTTTTGTTTTTCTGCTGTCGGGATCTTGCCTTTACTCTGGCGGGAATGCTTCGTACTGAGACAGATCATCAGTAATCTCATGCCAAGATGCTTTCGAACCTACGAACACATGGCACGTGGGACGCGCACCAGGGTCATCATCCAATACACCTAGCGCCAAGCCTAGCTCCCCCGGCTTCTGATCAAACTTGGTCAAAATATTTGATCCACACCGAGAGCAAAAGCCACGGTGTTCCCCTGGCGAGGACTCATAAAAGCGCAACAGCTCCTGCCCGCGAAGCCAATGAAAGTCTTTAGTCTTTACCTTGCCCCGCGCCCTGAACGCAGAACCATGAGACTTGCGACACATACGGCAATGGCAATAGAGCAGATCCGTAATGGAGCCGGTGATATCAAAGACCACGCCTTGGCAAAGACAGCTTCCTTTCACAAATCCCCCCAGGTAAACTTCTCGATGCTGATTTCAGCAAGTATCTGACACCTTAGTCGGTAGAGGATACAAGACATTGGGCCAAATCTGCCGGACATGCAGCCCCCAACAGAATCATCGTTCGCTCCAGTTCCTGGGCGATCAAGCTAAGCACCTGTGCAACACCCTGTTCGCCACCTTGAGCCAAACCATAGGCAACGGCGCGCCCCAAGAATGCACCACTTGCTCCGCAAGCAACGGCTTTGGCGACATCCGAACCTCGCCGAAAACCACTATCAATAAACACTGGCATCTGCGTTTTGACGACATCCATGATTTGCGGGAGGACACTGATTGTTGAAGGTGCGCAGTCCAGTTGTCGACCTCCATGATTGGAAACGATCAGCCCATCTACTCCGTAGCGCAGGGCCTGCCGCGCGTCTTCAGGGTGCAGCACCCCCTTGATCAATAAGGGGCCATCCCATTTGGAACGCAACCAGGAGACATCGTCCCACACTAAGCGGCGGTCCATGCTCCGAGCCAGCAGTGCCGCCTGCGCCTGGGCAGATGTGGCTCCTTCCGTAGGCATCAGGTTGACGAACTGGGGTTGCCCGGCCAAGGCCTGACGCCACAACCAGCGGGGCTGCGACGCCATATCCAGCAACAAGCGGGGACCGGGACGAAACGGCAATTTGAAGCCATGGCGTATGTCCTTTTCTCTATACCCACCTACGGGCACATCGACGGTCAAAACCAGGGCCTCGAATCCAGCCTGGCGGGCACGATCCAGAATGGAATTGGCCATGCCCCTGTCTTGCATCACATACAACTGCATCCAGCATGGGCCTTCGCAGACTTCACGCACTTGCTCCAAGGGGCTGTTGGAGGCTGTAGACAAGATGTACGGCAAGCCAGCCTTGCCTGCGGCACGTGCAGCGTGCAGATCCCCACGAGGGCGCACGACATCGATCAGGCCAACAGGGGCTACGCCAAAAGGCGCTGACCATCGTCGCCCAAAGACCTCTATCTCTGTTGAAAGTGCCGAAGTGTCACGCAAACTGCGCGGCGATAAAGTCAGAGCCTGCAAATCTGCCTGATTACGAGTCAGACAAAGTTCGTCTTCTGCCCCGCCTGCAACATAGTCATAGACAAAACGGGGCAGGCTGCTTTGAGCCGCTAACTGAAAGTCCTGAATGCTGAGCCGCATGATGCAAGCTGTCTCCCCACCTGATGCCGGGCATTCAAGGCCCGATTCAATTTAATTGTTTAAGCATCAAGTATATGACTGAACGCATCGCTCCATACAAGGAAAATACATCTAATTGACGGGGAAGCTTGTGCCAAGACCAGGGGACCAGAGTAATACGCCATCACCCTGGTTGGCACCAGACGCCCTATTTACAGACTCAGCATTGAGTCATCATCTGAAAGCAGAGTTGTTGCTCCAAACCTGCCAATGCGTGGTCCTTTACGAACCCTAGACCCCTTATAGCCTCACCGGCGTCACCAGCTCCCCTTCCTTGACGAAGCGCTCCACATTCTTCAACACCAGCTCACACATGGCCGCCCGGGTTTCACGGGTTGCGCTCCCTACATGAGGCAATACCACGACCCGATCATTGCTCAGCAATTCGGCAGGCACTTCAGGTTCGTTCTCGAACACATCGAGCCCTGCTCCTGCCAATTGGCCGTTTTCAAGAGCGGCGACCAGTGCTTTTTCATCCACGACGGAGCCGCGGGCGACGTTGATGAGGTAACCATCAGGCCCAAGAGCTTTCAAGATCTCGGCAGACACCAGGTGATAGGTTTCCGGGCTGCCGGGGCACGCCACGATGAGGAAATCGCACCATTGCGCCAAGGCCAGCAGCGAAGGCTCGTGCTGCCAAGGCAACTCGGGTTTGGCGCTACGTGTGTGATAGCGGATCTCCATGTCAAAGCCGATCGCGCGACGTGCAATCACCTGTCCGACTCGGCCCATGCCCACCATGCCCAGACGCTTGCCGCTGACCCGCGTGCTTGGCATGGTGGGGCCGACACGCGGCCAGTCACCACGCCTAACGTGACGGTCAGAAGCAGAAATGCCCCGCACCGTATCGATTAGCAAGCCCATGGCCAAGTCGGCCACGCAATCGTTGAGAACATCCGGCGTATTGCTCAGCATCACCCCACGCGCACGGACGGCATCCAGGTCGATGGCATCGTAGCCAACGCCCAAGCTACAAATCGCTTTCAGGTTTGGCAAGGCATCAATCAGTGCCTTGTCTGCACCCTGCGTTCCGGTGGTGATCAGCACCGTGAATTCAGCTCCGTGCTCACGCAAGAACGCCGCTTGATCAGGCGCATCGCTCAGGGTTTCGACCGGGCACAAGGCGGGCAGTTTGCCCGCCAGCGGTGATGGCAAGGGGCAGGCTTGAAGAATTTTCTGGCTCATGGTCATCATTCGCTCGTAAAAACGTCGAAATCGACTTGTTTCAACAGTGCATTGCTCTGGCGTATGACATGCCCCGCAGCGGCGGCTTTACGGCGATAGGCCAACCAGCGGGGGTCAGCCTCCAAGGCATTACGACGGGCCTCTCGGTCAGCCATATCTTCGTATGCCCACAGGTGCACCACCTGATTCAACTCGCCCACTTCCGTGGTGTAGTAACCGTGGCAAGGGCCCAGATGCTCAATCTGTACGGCACGTCCTTCCGTCGCATACAAGGACAGGAAATCGCGCAGCAGGCCGGTGGGAATGGTGTAGGTTCTTTGGTCGATAATCATATTGCGATTCCGTTTTTATCCAAGGTATTTGGGCAAAAGCAGTGAGATGACCGGGAAGGCCAAAAGCACGGCCAGGCGGAAAACATCGGCTACCACGAAGGGAGTCACACCCCGATACAGCGTGCTCATCTTCACGTCGGGCAGCAGGCTTTTCAGGACCATCACGTTCATGCCCACGGGCGGGGTGATGAAGCTGATTTCCGTAACCACCACCACGATGATGCCGAACCAGATCAGGTCAAAGCCCAGGTGCTGCACCAAGGGGTAGAAAATAGGCACGGTCAGCAAGACCATGGACATACTTTCCAACACACTGCCCAGCACGATGTAAATCGCGCAAATCAGCAGAATCACCACGATCGGGCTCATGTCGAACTGTTGCACCCAATCCTGCAAATCGCCAGGCATGGAGGTGAAGTTGATGAAGCTGGAAAACAGCAAGGCTCCGATCAGCACCATGAACAGCATCCCCGTGGTACGCGCCGACTCGACCAGCACGTTGGAAAGCACTTGCCAGGTCAAACGGCCACGCAACAGCGCGAACAGGAAGGCACCACACGCACCAATCCCCGCCGCTTCGGTAGAACTGAAGATCCCGCCGTAAATACCGCCCATGACGATGATGAACAGCACCAGCACGCCCCAGACATCGCGCAACGCAAGCAAACGCTCTTTCCAGCTCATGCGCTCGCCGGGAGGGCCCGCATTGGGGTCACGCCAGATCGTCCAGCGCACCGCCAGAAGATAGAAAATAATGGCCAGCAGGCCTGGCAAAATACCGGCAGCAAACATCTTGCCTATGCTTTGCTCGGTCAAGATGGCATAGACCACCATGACAATAGAGGGCGGAATCAGAATGCCCAGCGTGCCACCGGCAGCGATGGAACCGGAAGCCAGCGCACGGCTATAGCCCAGTCTGCGCATTTCCGGATAAGCCACCTTGGACATGGTGGCCGCTGTTGCCAGGCTGGAGCCACACACCGCACCAAAGCCACCACAGGCCACCACCGTAGACATGGCCAAACCGCCTTTACGATGGCCTAGGAAGGCATACGCCGCGGCATACAGTTCTTTGGACAACTTGGCTTGAGTAATGAAATTACCCATCAAGATGAACAGCGGCAGTACGGACAGCAAGTACTGAAAACCGCTTTCACGCACGACCGAGCCGGTCATGGCATAGGCAGAGGGCCAATTGCGCATGATGCCAACG
This sequence comes from Alcaligenes sp. EGD-AK7, assembly GCF_000465875.3. Lineage (NCBI taxonomy): Bacteria > Pseudomonadati > Pseudomonadota > Betaproteobacteria > Burkholderiales > Alcaligenaceae > Alcaligenes > Alcaligenes sp. EGD-AK7. The sequence goes on from NZ_AVOG02000045.1 coordinate 264,746, forward strand.
CCAATAAAGCCCACCAGGGCCATGGAAAACGCCACCGGTACCCGCAGGAAGATCAAGAGGAGCATGGCTGCAAAGCCAATCAGTGCTTCAGTCATTCTGTGCCTCTTCTTCCAGATGGGCGGTGTCTGCGTTCAGATCCCGGCGAAGCTGAGCCAGCTCCACGATGGTGTTGACGAACAGCATGATGCTCATGAAATAAACAACCGGAGCCAATGGCAGCCCCAGCAAAGTGGTCTGATCCAGGTATTCGGCCGCCGACTCGGCTTGTGTCCAGCTGACCATGGCCAGCAAGGCACTGATTCCAGCGGCCAGCAGGTGGCTGGTGACATGGACGACACGGACACCCTTCTCCCCACCAAGAATAGGCACTAAATCAACAACAACGTGTTCACGCTCCATGGTGGCAAACACGATGCCGCAGAAAATGACACCTACCATCAGTATTTCGGTCAGCTCTACCGCCCCCATGACCGATACGTTGAAAATGTAGCGCCCTAATACATCAGCCAGAGTCAGCAAGGCCAGCGAGACCATGCATAACTCGGTCAAACGTCGAAGACCCGCTCTTAATAAAGAGAGAATGGAGTTCATGCTTTGTAGCTCCGGGACTGCTGGCGCACGAGGCGCACAGCAGGTTCAAGACAGTCTGCGTGTGCTGATCAATTCGCGCTTTCCCGCTGCTTCAGGTCGGCACGGAACTCGGCCAGTACAGCAGGCCCGTCTATGCCCTTGGCCTTGGCGGCATCCAGCCATGCCTGCTCGAAGGATGCCGTGCGCTCTTTGACGGCGGCAATCAGCTCATCGCTGGCAGGGTGAAACTGCACCTTGTGCTCTTCCAGGATCTTCATGGCGGCCACGTCTGCATCCCCCCAGGCCTTGCCGCCCAGGCGAGCAATATGCTCACCGGACAGGCTCATCAGAATCTCGCGGTCTTTTTCAGACAAACGATCAAAGGCGCTCGGGTTCATGATGATGCCGTGCAGATCCGCATAGAGGCCACCGGGAAAAACCGTGGCGTGCTTGACCACCGTATCCAGGCGGAAAGAGGCCACAGACTCGGGCGGGAACAGCACGCCGTCCACCACGCCAGTGCTCAGCAGCTCATACGATTCGGAGGCGGGCTTCACAACCGCGTTCACCTTCAGGGCCTTGGACAAGTCGGCCTGCATGCCACCACCAATGCGCAGCTTCAGGCCCTCGAAGTCGGCAATGTTCTGTACCTGCTTGTCAGTGGTGTAGACGCTGCCTGGGCCATGACCATAAATGCCTAGCAATTTGATACCGCGATGCTCTTTGGCATCTTGCAGGTACTTGCTATAGATGTCCCAGGCCGCCAGCGAAGTAGACTCGGCGCTATTGCCCGAGAACGGCAGCATGGCAAACTTCATCAAATCAAAATTGCCGGGGTAATAGGAGTAGGAAATAAAGGCCAGATCCACAATCCCATTGCGTACCGCATCCAGGTGCCCAACCGGGTTGGTCACGGCCTTGGTCAGAAAGTTGATCTTGACGCGCCCTTCAGTGGCCTGCTCCACCTCTTTGGCCCAGGGCTTCATGAAGTTCGCCACCAGCACATGCGTTTGCGGAATCCAGGCAGAGAAAGTCAGCTCCACAGGCTTGTCCGCTTTTGCGGGACCAGCTGCCACTGCCAGGCTGGTTAAGGCCATACCCAACAGGCGAGAAATCCATCGGTTCTTCATGGGGAAATCCTTTTTTGGTGGTAGATCGTTATAGGTATAGTTAGCCAGGCCCGTCAGGAGACAAGGGCCTGCTCAATCAAGGTTTCGGCATCGCCGTCATGGTGCATACCCAACTGCGTGGCGATTGCCGTTGTCAAAGGCGGCCACTGGGCAAACTGCTGGGCAAACTGAGGGTTGGACTGAAAGCTCAATCCCGCATCGGCCCCCCGGCCATAGCGGAATTTGGCAGCCTGTACCAGGTCTGCCACCTGAAGACGCTGGGCGGGAAGATTCCACACCCGACCAGCGGGCAAGCGAGCGGCTTCCAGGCTCGCTGTTGTCAGAAGGTGCTGCACACAGGCGGGCAAGGAAAGCAGCCAGATCCAGCCTTGGGGGCCGATGGGACACTCGTAAGTGCTTCCAGCAGCCAAGGCATGGATCAAAGAGCTGGCAAATGAAGACAAGGCTGTTTCAGCAGTCATGGGGCGGGCAACCACAGTAGGCAAGCGAACCGAGCGGCCATCCAGAAACCCCCGGCGGCTGTAATCGGCAAGCAGCAGTTCCACCATCCGCTTCTGCGTCCCGTAACTTAAAGTGGGTGCGACGGGCGTGTTGTCATCCACATGCTGGGGCAGTGGCGTACCAAAGACACCGATACTGCTGGCATACACCACAACGGGACACTGGCCTTGCTGTCGCAGATGCTCAAACAAGCCTATCGTGCCGTCTATATTGACGCGCAAACCCAGTGCAAAATTCTCTTCAGCCAGCCGACTGGTCACCGAGGCCAGATGGAAAACCGTGTCGGGTGCTGGCGTTAGCACCGCCTCCAGCACGGCTTTATCGGACAAGTCACCACTAATGCAGCGCAGCCCAGGCAGATGGTGATAGCCTTGCTCTTCAAAATCCAGATCCGTCAGCGTCAGGCTTTGAATCTCTTTGGCTTCAAGCAGTTTGGCCGCCGCACGAGCAAGCGCTTGACCGATGTAGCCGTTGGCGCCGGTAATCAAGACGTGCTTCATGGCTTATCTCCCGGCAGCCTGCATGCAAGCAGCATCACGCTGACGTGGCGCAGCCAGCACACCACGATCACGCAAGGGCTGGCACCAAGCCAAACCTTCTGAAGGCAAGCCGCGAGGCTGATACTCGCAACCCAGCCAGCTGTCGTAAGCCAAGGCGGGCAAAGCGGCTACGCCTGCCAGCAAATCATGCTGTGCAAGATCAGGCTCGTAGCGACCATCGGCACCCGCGATCTGCACATAGCCAATCCAGGGAGCACAGACTGCCACGCTGGACGGGACATCCAGACTTTCTTTGACGCAGTGGTAGTAATCAAACTGCAGACGCAGGCGCGGGGAGTTGAAATGCTGGAGCACCTCAATGACCTGCTCGGGCAAATAATAGAAGTACCCGGCCATATCGCTCCGGTTGAGCGCCTCCAGCGTCAGCACCAGATCATCCGCTTCAGCCAGGGCCAAAGCCTGTTCCAGATTACTGAGCAGTGCGGCCCGACAGTCTTGCTGTGCAAAAAGGCTGACGTCACCCGCCATCACATGAATACGGCGGCAGCCGGTAGCCTGTGTCACAGCACGGGCGTGATCAAAGGCTTCCTGAAACTGCGCTTGTGCGCCGGGAATGGCCGCCCAGCCCAAACGGCCCTGCCCCTCGCCTATCGGCGTATTGATCAGTGTCAGTTCCAGCTTGGCGGCTTTCAACTGACTGGCGTACCAGTCGGGTGCATAGTCATAGGGCAGTAAAATCTCGACGCCCTGAAAACCGTCAGCCGCCGCAGCCTCGAAGCGTTCGCTCCAGTCCAGATGCCGATACAACCAGCTGAGATTAGCGGATAGTTGCATGGGAGCCGCCTGTCTTATGCGTCTATCTGGCGAAGGAAGGCGTCACGCTGCTCGGGCAGCACAACGCTGACCAAGGCAGACACTTCAGCCTGACCCAAACCCATGGCGCTTGCCACGCGCAACATTTGCTGCACGCTGGCCGCAACCGGCATAGGCGCACCGCTGTGTTGTGCATTGGCGATCAAGGTGTCGATATCCTTGAGCATGGTCGAGAGCGCACCGATGCTTTTCGCCTGGGCTTCTATCATGCGCGGGGCAAAGATCTGCAAGGGCTTGGAGTCCGCCCAGCCGCCCGCCAGCGCCGGGGCCAGCTTGTCCACATTGATGTTATTGCGCTGGGCAAAGCCAATGGCTTCGGCCAGCGCCGCAATCGAGGTCGCCACGATGGCCTGATTGCACAGCTTGGTCGCCTGCCCGGTACCGGAAGGCCCCATATGCGTAATATTGCCGGCATAGGCGCGCATGGCGGCCTCGGCTTCAGCCATATGGGTTTCACTACCGCCCGTCATGATGGCCAGGGTACCGGCCTCCACGCCGGGAATACCGCCAGACACCGGGGCATCAATCCAGTCCGCTCCGCAGCTTTCCAGCAAACGGGCGGCCAATTTGCGTGTGGCCTCGGGGTCGATACTGGAGTGATCCACCAGCCATTTAAGGCCCGTTGCCTGAGCAATCCCGTCCGCACCGAACACCACAGCCTCGGCAGCCTTGGCATCAAACAGGCATAACAAGACGCCGTCGGTGCCTTCAGCCGCTTCACGTGGCGTGCCCACAATCTGCGCGCCGAGCGCTGCCAGCGGCTCGGCCTTTTCCCTGGAGCGATTCCAGACTTTGACCTCGTGACCCGCTTTCAGCAGGCGCTGCACCATGGCAGCACCCATCAATCCCAAACCGCAAAAACCGAGTTTCATCTTATACGTCCTCAAGCTGCTCTTGCGGCCACTCGGCAGCACCCGAATGAGTCACTGCCCCTTCATTGGTCGGTCCAACCAGGCGTGCGTACTTCTCCAGCGCGCCAGCCAAACGATCTCGTACGAAGGGTTTCCATTGCTCTCTGCGTGCAGCCAGCTCCTCGTCGGACACATGCAGCTGCATGCTGCTTTGCGTGGCATCGATGGTGATACGGTCGCCGTCGCGCACCAAGCCGATGTTCCCACCGGCTGCCGCTTCGGGGCTGGCATAGCCGATACACATGCCGCGTGTCGCACCGGAGAAACGGCCATCGGTCAGCAGTGCCACTTTCTCGCCATTGCCATGGCCGTAAATAGCGGCGGTAACGCTTAACATCTCGCGCATGCCGGGGCCGCCTTTGGGTCCTTCGTTGCGGATGATCAGCACGTCGCCAGTCTCGTAGGCCTGCTTGGACACCACGGCCATGCAGTCTTCCTCGGTTTCAAAGACGCGAGCGCGGCCTTCAAAAACCAGAGACTTCAAGCCGGCAATTTTCAGCAAGGCGCCATCGGGGCACAGATTGCCCTTGAGCACGACCAGACCGCCCGACGCATGGATGGGCTGATCGCTGCTACGCACGATACGGCCATCCACATCGGGGAAGCTCTCCAGGGCTTCGGCCAAGGTTTCGCCGGTAATGGTCAACACATCGCCGTGTAGGTGGCCGCTTTTCAGCAGTGCCTTGAGCACTACAGGCACCCCGCCAATCACGTCCAGATCGCGAGCCAGATAACGGCCACCGGGCTGCAGGTCGGCAATCAGCGGCGTGCGGTTGAACACTTCGGCCAGATCGTCCATGGTGAAACGAATGCCCACTTCGTGCGCAATGGCAGGGATATGCAAGGCCACGTTGGTCGAGCCGCCAGTCGCTGCAACAGCCGCTGCGGCATTTTCCAGACTCTTGCGGGTGATGAGATCACGCGGTAAAGGACCACCGTTTTCCAGAATCTCCATCACGCGGCGACCGGCTCGGCGAGCCAGCGCATGTCGTTGGCTGTAAACCGCCGGGGTGGTCGACGAACCCAGGAAGGACATGCCCAAAGCCTCTGCCACCATACCCATGGTATTGGCAGTGAACTGACCCGGACAGGAGCCCACGGTCATGGCACAGGTGCGCTCAATGCCGTGCAGTTGCTCCAGGGAAATCGCCCCAGTCTGATAACGACCCACACCCTCAATGGCAGTCAGCACCGTGTTTTCAGTGCCATCGGGCGAGTAGCCTGGCAACATGGAGCCACCGTAAATGAAAACCGAAGGGACATTGAGGCGCGCCATGGCCATCAGGGTGCCGGGCAGCGTCTTGTCGCAACCGCCCAAACCAACCAGAGCGTCATAGGCATGGCCACGCACGGCTATTTCCATGCTGTCGGCAATCATCTCGCGCGAGACCAGGCTCATGCGCATGCCAGCGTGGTTCATGGAGGTGCCATCGGACACGGAAATCGTGTTCATCATGACGGGTACGCCACCACCTTGGGCTACACCCAGGCGAACGCTGTCTGCTTGTGGGCCCAGCGATTTGGAACAGGGTGTGTTGTCTCCGGCGGTTCCAATGATGGCGACCATCGAACGGTCCAGATCATCATCGTCCAGGCCTGTTGCACGCAGAAAGGCTCGGTGTGGGGTGCGAGTCACTCCCTCGGTCACTGCTTTTGATCTATGTTTTTTTAGCATGGTCTTTGGTGGTGATGAGTAGTTGAGAGATCGACTTAATCGGCCAGGTCCAAGCGGTCGAAGATCCAGGAAACATCTTCCTGAATGTATTGGCGCGCCTGGGCAAAATTGCCCGCGCGCAGCGCTTTGACGGTGGATTCGTGCAGGTGATCGGCAGAGTCTTCGTTGTGTAGCTGCTCGCGGGTTTCACGCAAGTAAGCGCCCGACTGCAGCCACAGGCTCTCGATCATGGCGAGCATGACGGGAGACTGAGCAGCTCCGTAAATCGTGAAATGAAAGATCCGGTTTTTTTCCAGACTGCTGGCCACGCCTTTGGGCGTGCGGCGCTCTTGGGTGATTTCTTGCGCCAGTTGTTCCAGCTGATCCAGCACGGACGGAGTCAGGAAAGGTCCCGCCCATTCGGTGACGGTGCCTTCGATCAAAACACGGGCGCGGCGAATATCGCTCAGGCAGGCTTTGGTAATCAAAGGGACACGGGTAGTGCCGTTAGGCAAAGGCTCCAGCCCCTGCTGTGCCACCAGACGGCGCAATGCTTCGCGCACGGGCATGGTGCTGGTGCCCAGCGCATCGGCCAGGTACTGAATGCCAAGCACTTGGCCCGCACGGTACTCACCGTGCATCAGCTTGTTACGTAGGGCTTGATAGACCGCTTCGTTGACGGATTGCCGAACGATGGGTTGAAAAGCTTCGAGCGGAGCGCTTGTGCTTGCAGCATCTGAATGTTTCATTAAATTCCGTCACAACGTGAATTCGAGCAAAGATTTGTGATTTTTGATCAATTCTAAGGACGGACTTCTACGACAACAAATCAGAGCTAACCCTTAGCCACCTGATTCGTGATGAGCGACTCGACACGCTTTGTGAGCGAGCCGCGCATCAGCTTTTGCAGAGCACTTGATCAGGCTGCAGAGCCGGCCATTGCTGGGATTGGCAGCGCGTTAAGGCCCTTGAATTCCTGCAAGGAAAAACTGGTCTGCGCTTGCCGAACACCGGGTAAACGATGCAATTTTCGTTGCAACAATTCCGAATAGCTGTCCAGATCCTTGGCCACGACCATCAGCAAAAAATCCGCCGGACCGGCAATGCCGTGGCACATCACCACCTCCGGAATATCGCGCACCGCCTCTACAAATTGCACCGAACGCTCTTCATTTTGAAAGTCCACACTGATGCTGACAAAGGCCACCACGCCATAACCCAGGCCACGACGATCCAGCCGGGCGTGGTAGCCTGAAATAAGCCCGGCTTCTTCCATGCGTCGAATCCGGCGCCAGCAAGGCGACTGCGATATGCCCACTTTTTGTGCCAGCTCGCTTGTTGTCAGCCGGGCGTTTCCTTGCAGCTCGGCCAGCAAACTGCCATCCACCTGATCCAGTTCTATTTGCATAAAAAAACCCGTTTTTTAAGTTTTTCAGAAAAAGTTATGCTTCTATAAAAAACAGCTTGGCGCAAGACCCTTAAATCCATAAGATCAACGCATAAATTTAAGTGGGATGAAATTATGAAACCACAGACCCATTTCAGCTTTACCCCTATGCCCGCCTACTCAGGTGACCGCATCCTGCCGCTGATGGAGACCTTCGGGCAAGATGCATTGCAAACTCCCCTCGGCGCGCAACGCGACTTTGATTTTCTATCGACCCACGCGACCTGTTCCACAGGTCGCGCAGATCATTATTAACGTACCGGGAACAGAACAAATGAATGCTTCCAAAGCATCGGCTGACAAGGGAATCAGCGAGACAGAGCGCATTGTTTCGGAAGAAAAAGCGCAGTTGGATTTCAGCCAATCCATGAGCTATGGCGACTACTTGCACCTGGACGAGGTGCTGGGCGCTCAACACCCGCTCTCGCCTGCCCACGACGAAATGCTGTTCATCATCCAGCACCAGACCAGCGAACTCTGGATGAAACTGATGCTGCATGAAGTGACCGCCGCCACTGCAGCCATCGCAGCCGACCGCTACGCCGACACCTTCAAGATGATGGCGCGGGTCTCGCGCATCATGGAGCAGCTGGTCAGTGCCTGGACCGTGCTCTCGACCATGACCCCGCCGGAATACACGGCGATGCGCCCTTATCTGGCCAGCTCCAGCGGTTTTCAAAGCGCGCAGTATCGCTGCATTGAATTTGCTCTGGGCAACAAGAATGCGGCCATGCTCAAGCCCCATGCCCATAGGCCAGACCTGCTCCAGATGGTCGACAAGGCGTACCGTGCCCCTTCGCTCTATGACGAGTCGCTACGCCTGCTGGCCCGCCAGGGCTTTGCCATTCCCGCCGATCACCTGGACCGTGACTGGACACAGCCCTACGAAGCCAGCCCCGAGGTGGAAGCTGCATGGTTGGAGGTCTACCGTGACCCGCATGCACACTGGGATCTATACCAGCTGGGCGAGAAGCTGACCGACATTGAGGACGCCTTCCGTCTTTGGCGTTTCCGCCATGTCACGACTGTTGAGCGCGTCATCGGCTTCAAACGCGGCACGGGCGGCACAGGCGGCGTCAGCTACCTGCGCAAGATGCTCGATGTGGTGCTGTTCCCTGAGATCTGGACTGTTCGGACCGCGCTGTAATGCAAGCCCCACATGACTTACTCTCCGCGCAGGAGCGCGAACGCGAATATTCGCCCAGCTCCTGCATAGGCGGGAACTACGCACCCTATATCGAGGACTACGCCACACTTAGCGCAGCAGCTTTGCAAAGCGGAGCTCGGCATGCCGAGCTTGCCTATGGCAGTGCCGCCGCGCATAAGCTTGACCTCTTTTTACCTGCACCCCGCGACTCGGAATCCCTCCCGCCGCTGCTGCTGTTTATTCATGGCGGCTACTGGCAGGAGCTTTCCAAAGCCTCCTCTTTATTCTCGGCCCCGGACTGCACCGAGGCCGGCATTGCCTTTGCCGCCATTGATTACACCTTGGCACCGCAAGCCTCTGTCCACGACATGGTGCTGGAGTGCCGCCAGGCTCTGCGCTGGCTGCATCAACATGGCGAAGAACTGGGCTTTGACCCGCAACGTATCGTCGTGTCCGGCAGTTCTGCCGGCGCGCATCTGGCGGCCATGTGCTGCTTGCGTGGATGGAAAGATGATGCCGATTTACCCGTAGGGGCACCCGCAGCGGCGGTACTGGTTTCAGGCATTTACGACCTGCAGCCCCTGATTGGCACCAGCATCAATGAGGCACTGTCTCTGGACACGGCGAGCGCACAGGCGATCAGCCCCCAACTGCTTGATCTGACGGGCTTTCCGCCCACCATCATCAGCTGGGGAGAAATCGAAACCTCGGAGTTCAAACGCCAGAGTCAGGCTTTTGCCGATGCGCTTGATGCATTGGGTGTCCGGTATCTGCCCCCCATCGAAATGCCAGCACGCAACCACTTCGATGTCATTCTTGACCAGGCTCGTCCCAACACCCGCTTGGGCGATGCAACGCAGGCGCTATTTTCTTCACTGTAGTAGCCCGTTACACCACCTAGTACCAAGCCGGTGGTTCGAGTGCTCAAAGAAGACGATAAAGCTGCCATACAAATAACGGTTGTTCAAGCGAGGAGCAAGCCAGTGAACAAGTATTAATCCCAAAGCCTAAAATCCCTGCAGCAAATCAACTACTCCCTATTACTGGAAAAAAACTTAAAAACCCCATAGATTTCAACGTCCTTAGGATCGTGGGTGAAATCTCAGAAGATTACTGGAAACATGCACTTAATAGCTTTCGAACGGTAATGCCCCCATTTTGCAAAGGTGCGAGAAGTAGAAACTAAGCGGCCATGGCCAGCCGCTGTATCGGTGTGATACCGCCCAGTGCCATGTGTGGGCGTTCGTGATTGTAGGACCACATCCAACGCGTGGCATGATTCTGGACGTGTGCGAGGTCTTCCCACTCGTACTGAGACAGCCACTCATGACGCGCCGTGCGGTTGAATCGCTCGATATAGGCGTTTTGCTGCGGTTTGCCCGGCTGGATATGTTCCAGACTGATACCTCGCTTGGCGGCCCACGTACTTAGCACCGTACCGACATACTCCGGGCCGTTGTCGCAGCGTATTGTCAGGGGCCGACCGCGCTGCTCAATGATCTGGGACAGCGCCCTGGTCACCCGCTCGGCAGGCAGCGAGAAGTCCACCTCGATACCCAGCGCCTCGCGGTTGAAATCGTCAATCACATTCAACGTGCGAATGCTGCGGCCATCGGCCAACTGATCGTGCATAAAATCCATCGACCAGACTTCGTCAATGCGAGCCGGTTGCGACAACGGTTCCGGCGCCTGCCGAACCAGCCGTTTGCGCGGCTTAATCCGCAGGTTTAGCTCGAGCTCGCGATAGATCCGGTATACCCGCTTGTGATTCCATCCCAAGCCGCGCACGTTGCGCAGGTACAGAAAACACAACATAAAACCCCACGTCCGGTGGTTATCCGTCAAACGCAGTAGCCAGTTCGCGATCTCATCATTCTCGGCCTTGTGTTTAGCCGCGTATCGATAGCACGACTCGCTGATGCTGAATATCTTACATGCCACACGAATGCAGGTCCGCTTGCCAAGGACCACTTCTTGGGCCATCTCACGCCGGCGAGATGGCCTTAGAATTTTTTTGCCAAGTACTCCGAGGCGATTTCGGCCTTGAGCTTTTCTTCGACGTACATCTTGCGTAGCCGCGCGTTCTCGGCCTCCAACTCCTTCATGCGCGTCATCAGGCTGGCGTCCATCCCCCCATATTTCGAACGCCACTTGTAGAACGTCGCCTGGCTGATCGCTAGCTCCCGGCACAGTTCCTGTGCCGTCACCCCTGATTCGACACGCTTGATCGCTTCAATGATCTGTGCGTCCGTGAATTTCGATCGCTTCATCTGTAGAACTCCTCTGTAGAGAAAATTCCACCTCTCACTCCCCTGGTTTTGCGGGGGCATTACCGATGACGCTTTCTATTTTGACCATGATATGCTGACTCGCATTATCCTTGATGACTATGACATGATGGGCAAGAAAGAACTGCTCATGTGCCCCGCAAGCTATAACTAATTGTCCATTCTTTTACTTAGCATGGAGCGCAATGTTATATATTATATAATTATTCTTATTGTTTGCATCCAAGTAGACATTATTTTATTAATAAAGCTCAGGTAACCAGACAGACAATTTATACTACTGAACTCAGTAGAAATGCCTGAATTTTTTAGGCTAGAAAATAACCGAAAAACCATATATCGATTTCTGAACAACACTTCAGTCTAATTCTGTTCATTTATAAACAATCAACTGGTGGCTAGTGTGGAATATAACAATTATTTTACTAGAGGTTTTTACTTTTCTAAAAAAAGGAGGATAGACAACTGCCTTGAAGGCTGGTCTTGCCTTCATGTCGGTGGATATGTTTTTCAGTTTCACCCTAAGACTAGTTTTCAAATAGCTCAAAGTTCGTCGGGGGAAAGCAGTGTTGTAATAATTGGCTTGCCTGTAGATCTTGAAGATTTTAGCGCAAAGCCAGAAAAAATAGTCAATAAATCTTCAAATCTATTAGAGAGCGACGGTTTTGAAAAATTCCAAAGATACATTGCATATCTTGGAGGTAGATTTATAGCGATTGCCATTAAACATGCAGAAAATATTATTGTAATCCCGGACTGCCATGCAACATATGCGTGTTATTACACCGAGAAAAACGGAGGGGCATTTTCATCCCACATTAATCTTTTAGGAAAAGTAGAAGAACTTAACGTTAACGAGACAGCGCGAAGCGTAGTAAATTCTACTGATTATAAAGCACCGGGTGGAAAATACTACCCCGGCCTTATGCTTCCGTATGAGGAAGCATTGACATTACTTCCTAACTGTCGGCTAGAAAATCAATTTCAATCATCAATTATCGCAAACAAAAGATTTTATCCTTTTACCGACCTAGAACTTTCTTGCAGCCTTTCAAAAAAAAATTTAGTATCCAAGTTCAATTATTTACTCTATTCAAACATTAAAGGAATTGTAAAAGATCAAGATTTTTACGTATCGCTTACAGGAGGAATGGATAGTGGCGTAGCCCTTTCCTCAATCATTAAGGGAGGCCTTGATAAAAAAGCTAAAGCATTTACTTATTTCAATGCCACCTCTGTACAAAGTACGGCCATAAAAGATGTAATGGCGGCTTCGCAAAGAGCTTTTTCTAGCAACATCCCCCATAAAATAGTAGACCTCAAACCACTTGAACTAGGCTCACACTTCCACCAGATGTATTCAATGTCATTTAGGTATGGAGCCAGATTCCCGAGCTTAGCAAGAGCTTACTATGAAGAGCTACCTCATGATATTTTGAGTTTGGTGTCAACCTGCTCGGAAACAGGTACATGCTTCTATAGTAGCAGACCGGAAAAAAATATTTCCGTAGATCTTTTAGCTGAAAAATTTAGCAATTCCGAGATTAAAAAAAACACAATTGTCTTAGAAAGTTTTGAAAACTATATCGAGTATGCAAGCTTTAAATCTAGCTTATTAGGCCCTTTAGATTTTTATGATGTTTTTTATTGGGAACATAGAAACGCAAAATGGGCCTCTCTCTGGTATTCTGAGTCCGACCTTTCTCATTTTACAGTTGTACCATTTAACCAGAGAAGCATCATTGAAACCATGCTTTCCTTACCTTTTGAAGATAGATTAAATAAGTACATACTACAGGAATCTTTAGTTAACTTCTAACACTTAAGTCGCTATTTCTTTAAGGCCCATATGCTCTATTTTTAAAAAAACGCTACCCAAACCCCCATGCCCCCATGCCCCCATGCCCCCAGTATGACTAACCCGTATCTTCTATACCGCCAAAAAATATCAAAAAGTAATTGATAGCTTTAAAAATATTGATATTTCTGGAGATAAAACGTCAAGGACAATTTGGATACCATGCAAATCACTTAAATAGACTAGATAATCCCCTGTCCGTCAACATAGTTACCATGCAAACGCATTGAGCGATTATCAACGCAAGTACGTATGGGACAGAAAGACTGGTGCGCCATTGTCGACGCTACGATAATGGCGGTTGCCCTTCCCCAGCAAGAACAAGGCCAAGAAACGCAATCCAGAACTGCAGCGAGCCGAGAACACCAGCAGTATTATTTCAACATAAAAGCAAACATAGGTGTCTATACAATTATCAGATTAGCCCACAGTGTCTCCCCACCCCAAGTTAATGTTAACAATGTAATCATGGATGACCATTTAGTCCGTAAAAATAACCCAAGAATATGTAACAACGCGAGTTGTCCAGGCATGTGAAAGTACCTAGACGCAAGAACGAATGACTCGGACTCCCAACGATACGTTACTGCCAAGCAATGTTGCATAAAGCATTAAGCCGGACAATTCGACGAAAATGCTGTTGCTAGAGATCAAGGCCCCCTTTGGCTACAGGCAGGAACGATACAAAACACTGGTCAGGAACCACGTACAGTTATTCAGCCAGCTCAGTGTAACCATTGGCCCTTGCAATACAATGCGAGGAACCAAGCGCACATAAGAAACAATAGTGACCCAACACACCAACCCGAGCAGTGTAATTACAGCGAGTCAAACGGATCCTGAGTGCTGGGCAAGCCCGTATCATCTCCCAATACAAATCGTGGGATGAACTGCAGCACATACTGCCGCATGGCTTCGACCAGGCGCTGCGCATCCGGACGCAGTTCGCGGGATCGCAAGGACACCACACCGACCATATAAGGCACGTGGATATCAATCGGGCGCAGCACGACGTTGGGCAGTGGCAGGCCGTGGGCGGTAAAGGGGTCAATCAAGGACACGCCTACCCCTTGGCTGGCCAGAACCAGGCCCTCCAACGAGGAGGCAACCTCGATATGACGGATATCTTCCGGGGCTTCCGGACTGGCACGCAGCAAGGCGGTTGCCAGGGTATGGCGCAAGCGGTGGCGGTTCTGGATGGAAATCAGGGGGGTGCCCTGAATATCACTGAGACGCACCAGTTCCTGTTTGGCCAGGGGATGATTGACGGCCATGCCCAGCAGGCAGGGGCTTTGACCTGACCAATGCAAGGTGCAGCCATCAATGTCCAGCGGCAAACTGGTCACCGCCAGATCGGCCCGTCCTTCGTCAATGGCTTGCACCACTTCTTCCGGCTTTACCGTATCAATAATCAGCTTTTGCTTGAAGGCCGGATCGTGCTGCTCCATGATGCCCAGCGCTTGCGGCACCAAGCCAATCGCCAAGGCGTGAGTAGTCACAATGCGCAGAGGTCGCAGGCCCCCACGGGCGATTTCCAGAGCGCGGCTTTGCAGCACCTCCAGATTCATCAGCACGGGCCGGGCTTCCAGATAGAACTCGCGCCCTTGTTCAGTCAAGGTGACCTGCGGACGGGTGCGGGTAAAAAGCCTGAAGCCCAGTTCCTGTTCCAGCTCCTGGATCTGGCGGCTAACCACTGGCTGAGAGCGGTCCAGCAGTCTGCCAGCAGCGGTAACACTGCCAGCAGACATCACCGCTGCAAAGGCTTCTAATTGGCGAATTTCCATGTCGTTCTATGTGAATGCCGCATTTATCAACACGGAATATTCTAATGCGGAATAGTTAGCCGGACTAGCGTTTCACACCGAAACATTGATCCAGCGTGGGGAAAGAACCATCACGCACTTCAGCCGCGTATTGACCGGCTGCCTGGGAGATCAAGGCACCCACATCCGCGTAGGGTTTGGCGAATTTGGGGATCTTGCCATTGGTCAGACCCAGAATGTCTTCCGTCACCAGAACCTGGCCATCACATGCGGGGGACGCACCGATACCGATGGTCGGAATGGCGATGGTTTCAGTAATACGGCGACCCAGACCTTCTGCCACCCCTTCCAGCACCACA